>NZ_SSMQ01000016.1 GCF_005144585.1 Polyangium fumosum
TAGGTGTCCCGAGCCGCAAGGCTCCTAAAGACCCCTCGTAGACCACGAGGTTGATAGGCCGGGTGTGGAAGCGGAGTAATTCGCGGAGCTAACCGGTACTAATCGGTCGTGCGGCTTGACCATACCTCTAAGGCAACATTGAAGCTCGCGCGCGGAGTTCGGGTGACCGAATCCGCGCAGCTCGAAGCTGCGATAGGACGCGACCATGAAGAGAACCCCACTGCCACGGGGCCTTCGTGGACACCCAAATTTTCCGGTGGTGATATCGAGGAGGCCACACCCGATCCCATCCCGAACTCGGAAGTTAAGCTCCTTGGAGCCGATGGTACTGCTGGGGTGACTCAGTGGGAGAGTAGGACGCCGCCGGGTCTTTTTCTAAAGCATGCAAGTGAAAACTTGCAGGCTTTTCTTTTCTGTAACCTCGCGTTCACGGGCGAACCGCGCACCGGGCTTCGTGCCCGCAATCCCGTGCCATTCGTTGCTTGGACCGCTGCCGGTCCATCAATGAGTGCGAGCGTTTGCGCGCCTGTTCGAATGTGATTTCGAGCGCTTCATGTCCTGCGGACCCGCGGTTTGAAGCTGCAAAGAAGTCGCGACCACGAAGACAACCTCACCACAACGGGGCCTTCGTGAAGACACATAGTTTCCGGTGGTGATATCGAGGAGGCCACACCCGATCCCTTCCCGAACTCGGAAGTTAAGCTCCTTGGAGCCGATGGTACTGCTGGGGTGACTCAGTGGGAGAGTAGGACGCCGCCGGGTCTTTTCTAAAGCCTGCAAGTGAAAGCTTGCAGGCTTTTCTTTTTCCATCATCTCACGTCCGCGCACGCGCCAGGCCTCCGGGCCTCGTGCCCCGCGGCCCGCGGCCGTCGCCCTTGGGCCGCTTCCTGTCCCTCGACCGTCCGTCCGCCTGGCTGCCGAATGTGGTTCAGATCGCTTCGTTGATCTGCAGCTCGGCTCGTTGATTTATTTTCCTGCGGACAGGCGTTGCTACCCTAGGCAAGGGTTTCGTGGCTTCACGGCGCGTCAAGCTGGCACTGGCAGGAGGCGCGGTCGCAACACTGGCGGCCGTCGTTTCCTTCGGCCCCATCGTGCGCCACGAGGCCGCGCGGGCCGCGGAACGTTATGGCGCCGCGGTCGAGATCGACGAAGTGCGTCCCTCGCTGCACGGCGTGAAGCTGCGCGGCGTGCAGGTCTCGTTGCCGGAAGTCCCCAGCGCGCACGTGCGGTTCGAGACGATCGACGTCGCGCTCGGCTGGAGCGGCAAGAAGATCGCCCTGCAAGGAGGCGACGTTTCCGCCGTGGGGCCGCGTGACGTCGTGCTCCGCGAGGCCGAGCAGTGGCAGAAACGGTACCTCGGGAGGTCCTCCACGGGCGGCGGGGAGAGCTCGAGCGCAGGCAAGACAGACGCCGAATTCGAGGGGCTGCGTATCACCTGGCAGGACCGCCGGGACGTACCCACCGAGTCCGTTCGCGCAAGCGACGTGAACTTCGCCCGCCAGGAGGGCAAGGTCGGGCTCTCGGCGGCCGAGGCGACGATCACCGTCGGGCCCGTCGCCGTTGCCGTGCAAGGCGGCCATCTCACGCTGATCAAGCAGCAGGAAGGTGGGTACCGCGTCGCCGCTCTCTCGGCACGTTCGCTCGACGCGACCCTCACCCTGCCGGCACCGCCCGAGGAAGCAAAGCCCGTCGAGGGCGCGCCCGCACCGTCGAACGAATCTCCGTCCCGCGAGGCGCGCGAGCCGGCACCCAAGCATGGGAAAGCCTCGCAGCGAGGCGCCGCCGTGCGAGCGCAGCTCGTCCGCGGCGCGACCTTGCTCGACGCCGTCCTCGAACAGGGGGCGAAGGTCGAGCTCGACAGCCTTCACGCGCAGGTTCGTCGTGGGCGCGACGCGCTGAACCTCGGCCCGGGATCCCTCGTGGTTCGCCGCGATGCGGGCCGCATGCTCGTCGAGCTTTCGCCGCGCGCGCACGCTGAAAAAGAAGAGCAAGCGCTCACGTTTTCGCTGAGCGTTCCATTTGGCGAGGCGGACGGCGAGATCGTCGCCGATGTGAAGGGCGGGCCCCTGTACCTGTCGACGCTGGGGATCCGCGACGGGGATTTCGGCCTCTTCGACGTGGCCAAGACCTCCTTGACGACGCGCTCGCACCTCGTCCTCTCCGCGGATGGCAAGCAGCTCCGCGTGGACGGGGACGGCCGCGTGCAAAACCTCTCGCTTCGCAGCGACGCGCTCTCCGACGAGCCGATCGCGGGCCTCGAACTCGCGTTTCGGCTTCGCGGCGAGACCGCGCTCGACGGCTCGTCGATCCGCGTCGACGAGGGCGAGGTTGATCTTGGCGCCGTGCGCCTGCTCGCGCACGGCCGCTACGATCGCGTGGGTGAGGGGCACCGCGTCCGCGCCGAGTTCGACGTGCCGCTCACGGCGTGCCAGTCGATCATGGACGCCGCGCCGCGGGGGCTCGTGCCGCGGATCGCGGGCATGCGGATGGCCGGATCGTTGGCGATCAAAGGACATACGCGCTTCGACACGGCGAAGCTCGATCGTGATTTCGACGTCGCGTGGGATCTTTCGAACACGTGTCGGATCACCGAGGTGCCGCCCGAGGTCGACGCGGCGCGGTGGCGCAAGCCGTTCCGCCGCTCGGTGCTCGGCCCGGCCGGCGAGCGCGTCGAGATCGAGAGCGGGCCCGGCACGCCGGGCTGGGTGCCGTACAGCGTGATCTCGCGTTTCATGGAGACGGCCGTACTGACCACGGAGGACAGCGGCTTCCGGCGGCACAGCGGCTTCGACAACGAGGCCATCCGCAACTCCATCCGGGAGAACCTGCGCAAAGGCCGTTTCGTGCGCGGCGCGAGCACGCTCAGCATGCAGCTCTCGAAAAACCTCTACCTCGACCGCGTGAAAAACCTATCGCGCAAGCTCCAGGAGGCCGTGCTCACGACCTACCTCGAGCAGGAGCTCACGAAGGAGCAGCTCCTCGAACTCTACCTCAACGTCGTCGAGTTCGGCCCGATGATCTACGGGATCGGCCCGGCCGCGCGGTACTACTTCAACACGTCGGCCTCCGAGCTCTCGCTCGGGCAGGCGCTCTACATCTCGTCGATCCTGCCGAACCCGAAGCAGCAGCATTTCGCGATCGGCGGCGCCGTGAGCCCAGGCTGGATGAACTACCTGCGCAAGCTCATGGACGTCGCGCATCGCCGGAAGTGGATCAGCGACGAGGAGCTCGAAGAGGGGCTGCGCGAGACCGTGGTCCGCGGACAGCCCGCGCCGGAGCGCGCCGCGCGTTCGCAAGAGCCCTCGGGGAGCGAGGGGTCGCCGGCGAGCGAGGGCAACGGCGAGGCGCCGGAGCCGCCCGAGGACTAGCGGCCGGGGTCGGCCTTTTCTTTGCGGCGCGGGGCGAAGAAGGCGCGCAGGAGCCCGGCGCATTCGTCCGCGAGGACGCCGCCTTGGACCTCGTAGCGGTGGTTCAGGCGCTGGTCGCGGCCGATCGTGAAGAGCGTGTCGACGGCGCCGGCCTTGGGGTCGGTGCAGCCGTAGACGAGGCGCGAGACGCGCGCGTTGACGAGGGCGCCGGCGCACATGGGGCAGGGCTCGAGCGTCACGTACACCGTGAGCCCGGCGAGCCGCCAGGCGCCGCGGTGCCTTGCTGCGTCCCGGAGGGCCTCGACCTCCGCGTGCGCCGTCGGGTCCTGGAGCAGCTCGCGCCGGTTGCGCCCGCGGCCCACGATCGTGCCCGCCGCGTCCACCAGCACCGCGCCGACGGGCACGTCACCGGAGTTGGCAGCCGCCACGGCCTCCTCGATGGCCGCGCGCATGAATGCCGCGTCGCGTGCGAGGGCTTGCTCGTCGGCGGTCGCGGCGTCCGCGAACGCTGTGGGATTCTCCGAGCTCGTCATCAAAAGGCCCATCCGTCATGCGAGCTGCTCGAGGCGCTCGAAAGGATGGGATGGGAGAGGGGTTTGGCGCGCCCAGGAAGATTCGAACTTCCGACCCCCGGCTTCGTAGGCCGATGCTCTATCCAGCTGAGCTATGGGCGCAATCGTCAAGTTGTACCACGGGATACACGAGTTCCCCCGCGGGTGCGTCGCGTATTGCTGCGCGACAACGAGGTGGGGCGTTTAAGCGGCCCGGGCGGTTCTGTCAAGAAGAAATCGTCCGGCCTTTCGACGGCCCCTGTTTTTCGGGGCATTTTGCGCGGAGATTTTTGAGCCATCTCCCGGACGTGGACGCACAAAAAGCAACGCGCGGCGGTCCAGGGGAGCCGCCGCGCGCTTTGTACGCTCGTTC
The DNA here is from genome assembly GCF_005144585.1 of Polyangium fumosum. GTDB lineage: Bacteria > Myxococcota_A > Polyangia > Polyangiales > Polyangiaceae > Polyangium > Polyangium fumosum. Next base: position 4,293 of record NZ_SSMQ01000016.1, read on the forward strand.
AAGGCCGTTCAAGCGATGTCGAGGGAGAGAGGCAAAGCCAAGAAGTCAGACGATCAAGCCAAGCGTCAGCAAGCCAAGTGTCGTAAGCCAAGCGATCCGCCGGACGTAGCCCAACACCCGGGGGATAAGCGAAAGCAGCGGCCGGAGCCGGGGCTCTCGAGGAAAAGCAGTCCTGCAGAGGAAGGTAAGCGAGCACCGCCGGAGACCGACGATGCAGCGACCTCGACTAGAGCAGCAGCCGTGCCATCGGATCCGGGTTCCCCCGTCCGGCACGCGCTCTCCAAGGAATGCGGGCGTTTCTTCGCGGGTTTCGTGCTGGAACGGGGGACGCCGTTCCCGCGGATCCAGGCATCGGTGTCGTGGTCCCCGACGAAGGCCGCAACGTTTGCGTACCTCGCGGTTCAGCGCGCCCGACCGAAGACGTGGTCGTCGGGGGCCTCGGTGTGGCAACGCTCACACAATGCGAGCCGTCCGCGTTGCTCGACCTGGCCGTCGGCACGTACGACGAGGTACTCCCATTCCCCACCCTGGGCCGAGGCCCGTTTGGCCATCGCGAAGTAGAGGGCGACGTCCGAGCTGCCCGCCGTGTAGAGCGCCTCGACGAGGACCGCGCCGGCGGTGAGCGGTCGCTGCGGGCCGAGCGCCGGGTAGGCGGCGGCCTCGTCGTTGGCGAGGACCTCGGCGTCGTGTTCGCCCGCCAGGTGCTGCGAGCGCGCCCGGGGCGTGGCCTTGCGGAGCGAGCTCAGCCGATCGGCCAGCTCCCAGCGGTGCGGCGCCGTGGAGACGGTCGGGGCGGAGGAGGTCGGGCGCGGCGCGGCGCCTTCGGTCGACCATGCCGAAGGATCGGCGGCGGAGGAGCTATTCGTGTCGGCGGAAGGCGTGCAAGCGGCCGTGAGCGTGGCGGAGAGAGCGAGCGCTCGGCAGGAGCAGCGCATGGCCGCATGCTACACTCGAACGATGCAAAGCGCTGATTCCCGGGCGAAATCCCGCCGAGGACGGTCTCGGGCGAAGGCTGCCGTGCTCCGCGGGCTGCTCGGGATCGGGGTCGTCACGGCGATGACGATGGCCCCGGCGGAGCAGGCATCGGCCGAGCATCAAGCCGCGCGGCGCGCGTGGATCGGGATCGAGCTCGCGCAGGGGCCCGCGGGCAAAGGGGTGGTCGCGAAGCACGTGGTGACGAGCTCGCCCGCGCGCTCGGGCGGGATCGTCGATGGAGACGTGATCCTTTCGGCGGACGGCGTCGCGCTCGACAAACCGGAGCAGCTCATCGCGCGCGTGGCGATCGTGGGACCCGGCGCGATGCTCAAGCTGCAGGTCCGGCGCGGCGCAGCCGAGCGCGAGCACCTGGTGGTTCCGATCGCGCATCCCGGCGCGGACGAGGTCCTGCGGCTCGACAAGATCGGGACATTCGCGCCGACGTGGAAGCCGCTCGACAAGGTGGCAGGGAGCGTACCGGACAACATCGGCAAGCTGCGCGGACGCGTGGTCGTGGTCGATTTTTGGGCCTCGTGGTGCATGCCGTGTCGCGCGATCTCCAAGGATCTGTCGCGGCTTCACGCGGCGTACGGCGACAAAGGCCTCTCCATCGTGGGGCTCACGGGTGAGCCTTCGGGGGTCGCGGAGAAGGCAGCGACGGAGCTCAAGATGAGTTACCCCGTGGCCTCGGATCCCGACGACAAGACGGCCGCTCTGTACGGGATTCGCTCGCTGCCGACGATGTTCGTGGTCGACAAGAAGGGGATCATCCGCGAGGTCTTCGTGGGATTCGGGCCCGGCCAGAGCGCGACGCTCGAGAAGGTCGTCGCGAGCCTGCTCGCCGAGCCCTCGCCATCGGGCTGAGCGAACGAGCGTGTTACGCGTCCTCGACGAGCTTTTGTGGGTGCTGCGGCGCGAGGGCCTGCCGGTCTCGACGGCGCAGGCCATCGACGCGGCGCGCGTGGCCGCGCTCGTGGGCTTTTCCGATCGGCAGACGCTGCGCGACGGGCTTGGCGCGGTGCTCGCGACGAAGAAGGACGAGCTCACGCTGTTCCGGGCGTGTTTCGACAGGTTTTTCGCGGAGGAGCGCGCGCACCTCGGGGACCTCTGGAGTCGGCTCCGGGTGCGAGGTTTCTCCGAGGCGGAGCTCGCCGCATTGCGGGAGCTTCTCACGGCGGCGGCGCAACGCGCGTCGGGGGACGCGGCGGGGATGCTGGCGTTCACCGGGGAGGCGCTGGAGCTCGATCAGCTTCTTGCGTCGGCGGGGATCGCGCGCGCGCTCGCGCCGATGACGGGCGCGCTGCAGACCGGGTTTTTCACGCAGGAGGTCAACAAGAGGCTCGGGATCCCGGTGCTCGGGAGCGCGCTCACGCGGATGCGAGATGCGCTGCGCGAGGCGCTCGGCGAGGAGCGGGGGGCCGCGCTCGCGGCGGCGCTGCGCGAGGAGCTCGACGCGATGAAGCGGCGCGTGCGGGCGCACGTGGAGGTGTCGCTCGCGCGCAAGCTCGGCGAGGCGGACGAGCAGGCCGCGCGGGCCGTCGATCGGCCGTTTTCATCGCTCTCGCCGGAGGAGATGGCCGAGGTGCGGCGGGCGTTGCGGCGGCTCGCCGAGCGGCTGCGAGGCGCCGAGCGGGTGCGGAAGAAACGCAGCCGGCGAGGTCGGATCGATCCGCATCGCACGCTCCGCCGCAGCTTGCGCACGGGAGGGATCCCGTTCCGGCCGGCGCGGCGCGTGCGACGCCGGGACAAGCCGCGCCTCGTGCTGCTCTGCGACGTGTCGGACTCGGTGCGGCTCGCGTCGCGCTTCATGCTGGAGCTCGTCGCGGCCTCGCAGGAGCTCTTCGCGGAGACACGCTCGTTCGTGTTCGTGAGCGACGTCGGCGAGACGACCGATCTCTTCCAGCGGAAGTCACCCGAAGCGGCGCTCGCGGCCATCGAGAGCGGGCGCGTGGTCGATCGGACGCGCAACTCCAACTACGGCCGCGCGCTCGTCGCGTTCGAGGAGCGGCTCGGGCGCGGCGTGGATCGGCGCACGACCGTCGTGATCCTGGGGGACGGGCGTACGAATTTCCTTCCGGAGGAGGTTTCGGTCGTGGAGCGGCTCGTCCGGCGCGCGGGATCGGTGCTCTGGATCTGCCCCGAGCCGCCTGCGACCTGGGGCACCGGAGACAGCGCGATGCCGCGGTATGCAGCCGCAGCGAGCCGTGTCCTCGTGGCCCGGACCGCCGGTGAACTCGAGGGCGCGGCGAGGGAGCTTTTGGCGCGGCGAAAGTAGCGCTATGCCGCGCGGGACATGTCGCTCGACGATCAAAAGCTCCGTGACCTCTCCGCGCGCGTGGAGCGCGGGGGGGCGCCCAAGTACCACGAGAAAAACCTCGAGCAGGGGAAGCTCTTCGCGCGCAAGCGGATCGAGTTGCTCTTCGACGCGAACAGCTTCGTGGAGGACGCCGCGCTGGCGAACGCCGTTGATCCCGAGCTGCCCGCCGACGGCGTGATCATCGGGACGGGGACGATCGGCGGTCGCCAGGTCGCCGTGATGGCGAACGACTCGACGGTGAAGGCCGGGTCGTGGGGCCGCCGCACGGTGGAGAAGATCCTGCGGATCCAGGAGACGGCCGCGCGCCAGCGTTGCCCGCTGTTTTACCTCGTCGACTCCGCAGGCGCGCGCATCACCGACCAGATCGAGATGTTCCCCGGCCGTCGAGGCGCGGGGCGCATCTTCTACAACGAGGTGCAGATGAGCGGGCAGATTCCGCAGATCTGCTTGCTGTTCGGGCCCTCGGCTGCGGGCGGCGCGTACATCCCCGCGTTCTGCGACGTCGTGGTGATGGTCGACAAGAACGCGAGCATGTACCTCGGGTCGCCGCGCATGGCCGAGATGGTCATCGGGGAGAAGGTGACGCTCGAAGAGCTCGGCGGCGCGCGCATGCACTGCTCGGAATCGGGCTGCGGCGACGTGCTCGTGAAGAGCGAGGAAGAGGCGATCGCCTGGGCGAAGCGCTACCTCGCGATGATGCCGCAGAACTGCACGGAGACGCCGGCGCAGATCGAAGCAAAGCCGCCGAAGCCGGGGCAGAAGCCGCTCGAAGAGCTGATCCCTGTCGATGAGAACAAGCCGTTCGACATGATGGTGGTGATCGACGCCGTCATCGATGAGGGCAGCTTCGTCGAGATCAAGAGGCTCTGGGCGAAGGAGATCCTGACGGGCTTCGCGCGCATCGACGGGCGCGTCGTGGGCATCGTCGCGAACCAGCCGAAGCACAAGGGCGGCGTGCTCTTCGTCGACTCGGCCGACAAGGCGGCGCGGTTCATCTGGCTCTGCGACGCGTTCAACGTGCCGCTGCTCTACCTCGCCGACGTGCCGGGCTTCATGATCGGCACGGTCGTCGAGAAGCAGGGCATCATCCGCGCTGGCGCGAAGATGATCGCCGCCGTGAGCGAAGCGACGGTGCCGAAGCTCTCGGTCATCGTGCGCAAGGCCTACGGCGCGGGCCTCTACGCGATGTGCGGGCCGGCGTTCGAGCCCGACGCGTGTATCGCGTTGCCGCGCGCCTCGATCGCCGTGATGGGCCCGAGCGCCGCGGTGAACGCGGTGTATTATAACAAGATCCAAGCCGTCCCCGAAGGGCCCGAGCGCGACGCGATGGTGAAGCGCCTGCGCGACGAGTACCGCGAGGACGTGGATCTCGTGAAGCTCGCGAGCGAGATGGTGATCGACGGAATCGTGCCGACGACGGCGCTGCGCGACGAGATCGCGCGTCGATTCTCCCGGTACGCCGGGAAAGTCGAGGAGCGGCCGCGCAAGAAGCACATCGTGCCGCCCGTCTGAGCCATGCGGTAAGATGGGCCCGTGCGTGCCCGCCCGCTCCTCGCGTTTTCCGCGGCCCTGCCGCTGATCCTCCTCTCCGCCACGTTCGCCCGCGCCGACGGCGCGCCTGCGCGATCCCTCGTGCGGCTCCTGCATTCGCCGACGAAGGTCCACCCGCTCGCGGACGACTCTGGCCGCGTGGCCTTGAGCGTGATGCTTCCACCGGGCAAGGACGCGCGTTCGCTCGGAGTCTTGGAGGTCGCGCCGGGCGTGGGCGCGATCCGGCTCGCGCCCGAGGAGGTCGACACGTTCGCCGCCGCGCACCCCGATCTCGCGCTCACCATCTCGCCGCCACTCCTGCCGCTGCTCGACGTGTCGGGGACGTGGACGCGCGTCGGTGTGTTCCGCGCAGCGACGAGCATGGGTACGGGCAAAAACGTGGTCGTCGGGATCATCGATACGGGGCTCGACGTCGCGCACCCAGACTTCCGCACGGCGACGGGCAAGACCCGCGTCGCGTGGATGCTTCAGTGGGGGAGGAAGCCAGCGGGGCTGCACCCGCAGATCGAGGAGCGGTTCGGCTGCGACGGCTCGACGCCGCAAGGCCTGTGCGCCGTGTTCTCGGGCGCGGATCTCGACGCGATGATGAGCGGGCAATCCAAGCTCGATCTACCGCGCGACATCGAGGGCCACGGGACGCACGTGACGAGCATCGCGGCGGGCAACGGCGGGCTCATGAACGGAGGCACGCCGAAATACGTGGGAATCGCGCCCGAGGCGACGCTCGTCATCGCGAGCCCTCCGTCGACGGGAGGTTTCAAGGAGACGGATGTTCTCAACGCCGCGCGGTTCATCTTCGAGGTCGGCGAGGAGCTCGGCTTGCCGACGGTCGTGAACCTCAGCGTCGGCGCGGATTTCGGGCCGCACGACGGCACGAGCCCGCTCGAAAAGGGCCTCGCCGCGCTCATCGGCGACGACAAACCCGGCCGCGCGATCGTGACCGCCGCAGGCAACAGCGGGGCTCTCTACGGGCACGGCGATCGCGGGCCTTTCGGCATCCACACGGAGGTGCGCGTGACGGAGGGCGCCGAGGTGCGTGTGCCCATCGCGACGCCGAAATCGGAGGACGGAAAGGGCTACGTGTGGATCACGTTCCGGCCCGGCGACGAGGTGAGCGTTGGGCTCGATGCGCCCGGCGGCGAGAGCTGGATCCGGCTCGTCGAGCCGGGCGACGAGCTCGGGTATCAGGGCGAAGGCAAGACGTCGGCGGCCGTGATCAACCGCCTCGTGAACGGCAATACGTCGATGTCGGCCGATACGAACAGCGCGGTCGTGGCGTTCTTCGGCGCGTGGGACGAGGGCGCGTTCACGATCCGGCTCTCCGGCCACGGCGACGCGCAACTCTGGGTGACGGGGCAGAGGGACGTGGCGCCGTCGGGCGGGGCGGGGCTCGCGTTCGAAAAGGCCGTACGGCAAGGGACGATCTCGATTCCCGCGAGCCACCCGAACCTGCTCGCCGTGGGCTGCACGTTGAACCGGATCGGCTGGGATCCGCTCACGACCGAGCCGATCCAGCTCGTGCCGGCGAACGGGATCGACTGGCAGCCCGACGACGTCTGTTATTTCAGCGCGGCCGGGCCGACGCCGTTCGGCGTGGCGAAGCCCGAGATCAGCGCGCCGGGCGGGTTCATCGCAGCCGCGATGAGCCGCGACGCCGATCCGCGCACGGTCGTGAATAGCCTCTTCGATGGATCCGGTTGTCCCAAGGGGGAGCCTTGTTACGTCGTCGACGAGACGCACGCGGTCACGGCGGGGACGTCGATGTCGGCGCCGCACGTGGCGGGCGCGGTCGCGCTCCTGTTCGAGCTGGATCGGCAGCGCAACGGGCAGTCCACGCTGACGCAGGCGCGCGTGACGGAGCTGCTCCAGGCCGGCGCGCGATGGCCGAAGGGGACCGTGCGGCACGAGACGCAGCTCGGCGTGGGCGCGCTCGACCTCGAAGGGGCGCGGCGCGCGTTCGAGGAGGAGCAGGCGTCATCGGGCCCGCCGAGCGTCGAAAAGAGCTGGTGGGTGCTGTCGAGCGCGTACGCGCGGCCCGATGAGACGTGGCCCGTGTGGGGGACGGTGGAGCTTCGGCGCGAGGACGGCGAGATCGCGAGCGGCATCGCGGGCACCGAGCTCGAGCTCTCGGTGACGGGCGGGGTCATCGTGCAGCCGATCACGAAGGTGCGGCACGGGCTCTTCCGGTTCGCCGTCGCGGGCGAGCGCGGCAGCGCCGGCTCGAAGCTCATCGTCGACGTGCGGTATGCCGGCCGGTCGATCGAGTCGCCGCGGGAGCTCGCGATTGGCGAGGATGTTTGGCGGTCCAACGGTACGCTCGACGCGACCTCGGGCGGCTGCGCCTGGTCGGAGGAGGCGCGCACGTCGAGCAAGAGCCCGCTCGGGCCGTCGATCGGCGTGGCGCTGGCGGGGATCGGGCTGTGGCGCAGGCGCTCGCGGAAGGCCGCGGGCTGAGCGGATCAGGGCGCGCGCGACCCGACGTCGATCGTACGCAGCGAGACGAGGCGCTCCTCGTTCACGCCTGGGAACCTCGCCCAGATGCTGATCTCGTAGAGCCCGGGTTTGCCCTCGTCGTCGAGGTAGGTCCCGAGCGAGAACGTGCTCCCGAGGAGCGAGAGCACGCCGCGGGGGCGCGGGAACGGCGTCTTGAGGCGTCGCGGCAGGTAGGCCTCGTACGCCTCGGGGACGAGGTAGTCGCTCGTCTGGTTGAGGTCCTGCGGGGCGCGCGGGCCCGGCGCGTCGATCCGCGAGATGCCCACGATGGCGAGCTCGGCCGGCGCGCGGAGCTCGCCGCGGATGTCGACGAACTCGCCGACCGAGATCTTCGGGGGCAGATGTTCGTACGTACCCCAATCATCGACGAACTCCTGCGCCACGCAGGGGATGCGGCTGCCTTCGACCTGCGCCACGCCCACGCCCACCGCCGTGTGCCACCGCGACAGGATGTTGCGGCGGTGGCCGTCGTGCGGGGGGGCTTCGTCCATGAAGGCGCGCTGGAACCGATCGAGCCCCTCCGCCATGTAAGGCGCGTCGAGCGCGAGCGGCGAGGCGCTCGCATCCACGAAACAGCCGACGTTCTCGAAGGCGACGTCCTCGCCGCCGGCCTCGGTGTAGCGCTGCTCCGGCACCGACCCGTCCGAGCCCCAGTGCGCCGTGAACCCGCGCGCCGCCATGTCCTCGGCCTGGCGTCGCGCTGCGCGCGCCGCGGTCTCGTCCCAGGGGAGCGCCGAGAGGCCCTGCGCCGCGCGATCACGGTTGATGAGGTCGAGCATGTAGCGCTCGGCGTCTCCGCGGCTCATGGGCCGGCCGGCGATCGCGCTTCGGATCCCGATTGAGCGCTCGCCGGCGGCTCCGTTCGCGTCGAGCGCCGGGGGGCTCCCGCAGCCTGCGGCGAGGGCCACGAGCACGAACGCCGATCGGCGGCCTTCCGCCCCTCTGCCCGTTCGTTCGTCTCGGATCGCCACGCGCCTCGCGCCCCAGCATAAGCAATCGCGCGCCGCGTGGTAGCGGCGGGCGCCTCGCTCGGCTAACCCTCGCGTCGAGGCCCCCGATGCGACCCTCCGACCTCACCCTCCCGCAGCTCTGTGGACAGCTCATCGTTGGCGGATTTCCCGGCACGACCTTGCCCGATTCCTATGCCGACGCCCTCGGCGCGGGCTTGCGCGGCGGCGCCATCCTGTTCCGGCGCAACGTCCCGGATGTCGTGACGACCCACGCGCTCTGCTGCGCGATTCGCAAGGCTGCCGAGCCGTACGTCCCGCCGTTCATCGGCGTCGATCAGGAGGGCGGGCGCGTCGCGCGGATGCCGAGCCCGTTCCCGAAGCTCCCGCCCATGCGCTTGCTCGGCGCCGTAGGCGATGCGTCGCTCGCGCGTCGCACAGGGAGGCTCATCGGCGAGGAGCTCGCGGCGATCGGGTTCAATTTGGACTTCGCGCCCGTGCTCGACGTCGATTCGAATCCGGACAATCCGATCATCGGGGATCGCGCGTTCGGGCGTGGCCCGGCCGAGGTCGCCGAGCTCGCGGTGGCCTTTGGCCTCGGCCTGGAGGACGCCGGCGTGCTCTCGTGCGGCAAGCATTTTCCCGGGCACGGCGATACCTCCGTCGACAGCCACGTCGGCTTGCCGATCGTTCATCACGGCAAGGAGCGCCTCGACGCGATCGAGCTCGTGCCGTTCCGCGCCGCCGCGCGCGCGGGGCTCGGCACGATGATGACGGCGCACATCGTGGTCACCTCGATCGACGCGAGTGTTCCGGCGACGCTCTCGCGCGCCGTGTGCACGGATTTGCTTCGCCGCGACGTGGGCTTCCGGGGCGTGCTTTTTTCGGACGATCTGGAGATGGCGGCGGTGGCCGCGCAGTACCAGGTCGAGGCGTCGGCCACCGCGGCGGTGCGCGCGGGCTGCGACGTGTTGCTCATCTGCTCGAACCTGGCGTGGCAAGAGCGCGCGCTCGCCGCGCTCGTTGTCGAGGCGGAGCGTGATCCCGCGTTCCGCGAGCGTTGTCTGGAGGCTGCAGGGCGCGGCATCGAAGCACGCCTGCGGATGCCGCCGAAACCCGCGCCCGACGCGGCAGATCTCGCCTCGCGCATGGGTCGACCCGAGGCGGTCGCGCTGTACGAGGAGATCACGCGGCGCGCAGCCGAGGCGGGCGTCGCGTGAACGCGCGCTCGTTCGTCCTTTTCGCGCGTCGGCTCGTGACGTGTGATCCCGCGCGGGCCACCGAAGCCGATCCGCTCGGCGTGATCGAAGACGGAGCCATCGCCGTCGAGAGCGGCGTGATCGTGGACGTCGGCCCGCGCGAGGACGTGCTCGCGCGTCGCAACGCGCTCCCGGTCGTGTCCGGCGAACCTGCGCCGCTCGTGACGCCGGGCCTCGTCGATGCGCACACGCATGCCCCGTGGGTCGGCTCGCGGGACGGGGAGTATGCCCTCCGGCTCGCGGGCGCGGGGTACGAGGCGATCGCCGCGGCGGGCGGCGGGATCGTGTCGAGCATGCGCGCCGTGCGGGCCGCGAGCCCGGACGAGATCGACTGGACGCTCTCCGCGAGGCTCCGGCGCATGGCCTCGCTCGGCGTCACGACCGTCGAGGCGAAGAGCGGCTACGGCCTCGACGAGGCCGGCGAGACGAAGCAACTGGAGGCCCTCGAACGCGCCGCCGCGCGGCAGGATCTCCCGCGCGTCGTGCCCACGTTCCTCGCGCTCCACGCGATCCCGCCCGAGGCGCGCGCCGATCGCGGCGCGTACATCGAGGCCGTCCGTGAGCGCACCTTGCCGGCCATCGCGGCGCGGCGCCTCGCGCAGTTCGTCGATGTGTATGTGGATCGAGCCGCGTTTTCGGTCGACGAAGCGCGCCCCGTTCTCTCGCGTGCACGAGCGCTCGGGCTCGGCGTGCGCGTGCACGCGGGCCAGTTCGCCGACGTCGGGGGCGCGGAGCTCGCGGCCGAGCTTGGCGCCGCGTCCGCCGATCACCTCGAACAGGTGAGCCCCGAGGGCGCGCGGGCCCTCGCCGCGGCCGGGGTGCGCGCCGTGCTCCTCCCCGTCGCGAGCTTCACGTTGCGGCAAGATCCGCCGCCGATCGCGCTCCTCCGCGCCGCGGGCGTTCGCCTCGTCGTGGCGAGCGACGCGAACCCCGGCACGGCGCCCACCGAGAGCCTGCCGCTCGCGCTCGCCCTCGCGGCGCGCCTGTACGGCCTCACGGTGCCCGAGGTGATCCTCGGCGCGACCCGCGAAGCCGCGGCGTCGCTCGGGCTCGCGGACGTGGTGGGCGTGGTTCGTCCGGACGCACGCGCCGACCTCGTCGCCTGGGATCTCCCGCACGAGAACGCGCTCGTTCAACCCTGGGGCGTCTCGCGGGCCCTCACCGTCCTCCGCGACGGCGCGCCGATCGCCGCGCAAACGCCGTTTTCGCTCGGCTGATTCACTCCGTGTCGATGGTGATGTGCCCGCCTTCGTCGGGCATGACCGCCTGCGGATAACCGCCTCGCCGCGCGAGCCAGCGCCGGAGCTGCGTCCGATGCATCCCGAGCGCGCGCGCGGCCGCCGACACGTTCCCGCGCTCGCGGCGCAAGACCTCCGCGATCCGCTGGTCGCTTGGCTTCGACGCGTTCTGCGGGCCCGACTCGTTGTCGTCGACGAGCACGAGACCGGCGGAAGGATCGAGATCCCCGGCCTCGACGACCGTACGGCCCGCGGCGAGCGCGTTCTCCGCGGCCTGCCGGAGCTCGTGCGAGAGCTCGCGGACGTTGCCGGGCCATGCGCGGAGGGCGCAGGCCTCGACGAGCAGCGGATGGGGTTCGAGCGTCGCGCCCGATTTCTGGAGCGTCGCGCGGATCAGCCACGGCATCTCTTCGAGCCGCTCCCGCAGCGGCGGCAGGCGCACCTCGGGGTTGCCGATGCGGTAGTAGAGGTCCTCGCGGAAGCGGCCCTTCGCGGCCTCGGCGCGCAGGTTCTTCAGCGTCGCGCCGACCACGTGGATGTCGACCTTCACGGGTCGACTCGCGCCGAGCGGCAGGATCTCGCCTACTTCGAGCAGGCGCAGGAGCTTCGGCTGCACGCCGCTCTCGAGCTCCGCGATCTCGTCGAGGAAGAGCGTGCCGCCGTGCGCGGCTTGCGCGAACCCCTCGGCGTCGTTCGTCGCGCCCGAGTATGCGCCTTTGCGCGCGCCGAAGAGCAGCCGTTCGGCGACGCCCACGGGGATGGTCGCGCAGTTGACCGCGACGAACGGGCCCGTCGCGCGGGGCGACGACACGTGGAAATGACGCGCCGCGAGCTCCTTGCCCGATCCGCTCTCGCCCGTGACGAGCAGCATGCTGCCCAGCGTGGCCGACCGGGCCACCCGCGCGAGCGCGTCGGCGAGGCGCGGCCCCACGATCATGTCCCCGCGCGTCGTCACCGTCCCCTGCTGGTAGGGGCGGACGTCGGCGACGAAGATCAAGATCGTCCGGCCGATGCGGAGCACGCGGGGCGCGTCGAACGTCGCCCTGTCCTGCACGCGCGCGCCGTCCACGTAGGTGCCGTTGCGGCTCGCGAGGTCCGTTACGACAAACCGCCCGATTTCGTGCTCGACGCGCACGTGGAGCCGGGAAAGGCGGTCGTCGTCGAGCAGGGCGCCATGCGTGGTCCGGCCAAGCTCGATGGGCCCGCGCGCGAGGCTGAGCGGCACGAACTGCGGGGCCTTGCACGAGAAGATCCCGACGAGGCCGGGGATCGGCTCGCCCGCGGGCACGAGCGGCTCGCCCTGCTCCTCGATCGTCTCGTGAACCAACGGCTTCATGACAGCCGAAAGCATACGGCTGCGCAGAGGGGTTTTATAGGGTGGAGACGCGAGGTGCCCCCGGAGGTCGACGGGGGTTTCGGGGGCGTAGCTCGGCTCGTGCGAGCGTTGCCCCCGAACGCGGGAAGGACGATCAGAGCGAGGCGAACGCGTCCGTGGGGATGTCGAGCGGCGAGCGATCCTCGCGGCCGAGGATCTCGGCGTGGGAGCGCACCTCGGGCAGGACGTGGCGTGCGTAGTAGGCGGCCGCGTGGCGCTTGCCCTCGTAGAAGGCGCGATCGCGCGCGGACGACTCGTCGTTCGGCAGCGCGGCGGCCTTCTCCGCGGCGAGCACGGCGCCTTCGAGCAAGAGCCAACCCACCGCGACGACGCTCATCATTTCGAGGAAGCGGTTCGCGGCGAGCGGCACCATCGCCATGCGGCCCGTCTGGAACCACGTGAGCATCCGCATCGCCGTGCCCGCGAGCGCCTCCTGCGCGGCGCCGAGCTCCGCGAGGTAAGGACCGACCGTCGGGTGCCCCTGGTGCTTCTGCACGAACGCGGCCACGTCGCCGAGGAACTCCTGCAGGTTCTGCCCGCCGCGTTGGGCGAGCTTGCGGCCCACGAGATCCATCGCCTGGATGTGGTTCGTCCCCTCGTAGATCGAGAAGATTTTTGCGTCGCGGCAGTACTGCTCGACCGGGTAGTCCTTGATGTAGCCGGCGCCGCCGTACGTCTGGATCGCCATCTCGCAGACGCGGAAGGCTTGATCCGAGCCGTACGCCTTCACGAGCGGCACGAGCAGATCGACCTGGCCCTGGTGGTACTGGGCCTTCTGGTCGTCCGAGCCCTGGTGGACGTGCACGAGGTCCTGGTGCAGCGCGAGCTTCACGATGAGCGCGCGGATGCCCTCCACCTTCGCCTTCATCTCGAGCAGCATCCGCCGCACGTCTGCGTGCTCGACGATCGCCACGCGCGGCGCCGTCGGATCCTTCCAGTGGTCGATCGACGGGCCTTGCTTGCGGTCGCGCGCGTAATCGAGCGCGTTCAGGAAGGCGCTCGACGCGACGGCCACGCCCTGCACGCCGACGGCGATGCGCGCGCCGTTCATCATCTTGAACATCTGCGCCATGCCGTGGTTCTCGATCTCGCCCACGAGCTCGCCGATACACCCGTCGTTCTCGCCGAAGTTGAGCACGCACGTCGCCGAGCCGTTGATGCCCATCTTGTGCTCGATGCTCCCGACGGCGACGTCGTTCGAGCCCTCGATCGTGCCGTCGTCCTTCACGCGGAGGCGGGGCACGATGAAGAGCGACAGGCCCTTCGTGCCGGGCGGCGCGCCCTCCACGCGCGCGAGCACGAGGTGCACGATGTTCTCGGCCATGTCGTGATCGCCGCCGGAGATGAAGATCTTCGTCCCGCGGATCTGGTAGCGGCCGTCGTCGAGTTTCTTCGCCGTCGTGCGCGACGAGCCCACATCCGAGCCCGCGTGCGGCTCCGTGAGGCACATCGTCCCGCCCCAGGCGCCGCCGTAGAGGCGTGGCAGGAACAGCGATTTCTGCCGCGCCGTCCCGAAGAGCTGGATCACCTCGGCCGCGCCGTGCGCGAGGCCGGGGTACATGTTGAACGCCGTGTTCGCGCCCGAGAGGATCTCCTCGACGAGCGCGAAGACCGCGTGCGGCGCGCCTTGCCCGCCCCAATCGGGGTTCACCGAGACGTTCTTCCAGCCCGCCTCGTAGAGCTTGTCCCACGCCTCCTTGAAGCCCTCGGGCGCGTAGACGCGCCCGCCTTCGAGGCGACACCCGGACCGGTCACCCGTCGCGTTCAGCGGCCCGAGCACCTCGCAGGCGAACTTGTACGTCTCGTCCAGCACCATCGAGGTCTCGTCGACCCCCCAGGCCTCGAACGGCGCGCGTCCGAGGATGTCGCCAAGGCGGAACTGCTCGAAGAGCAAAAACTTCATCTCGCGGAGGTCGGCTCGATAGCGATTCTGGCTTGCTTGCGGGTTCGACACGGGGGCCTCCTCGGTAGCGCGCGTTTTCATCAACGAGTTCGGCAGATGCGCGCAGCGAACGGTCGATCGGCTCGTGTCCGGGTAGCATGGCGATGCGCTGCGTCAATCTTCTTCGCGCACGAAACATCCTGTTGCGAAAAGATTTCCGGAAAGGGCCGCTTTGCGATCGTCCCGACGTACGTTTGGCTGCGATCGGGCTCGTCCGGTCAAGCGTCGGCGTCGGTGATCGCGGGGAGCGACAGGACAAACCGCGCACCGCTCTGGTGGGCGACGTCGAGCCACACGTCGCCGCCGAGGCTTCGCGCGATGCCACGCGCGATGGCGAGGCCGAGCCCAGCGCCGGGGCGGTCGTCGCCGCGATCCCTCGTGCCCCGGTAAAACGGCTCGAAGATGTGGGGCTCGTCCTCCTTCGCGACGCCGGGGCCGCGGTCGATCACGGCGATCTCGACGGAGGCGTCGCGGCGCGTGATCGTGGTGAGGACCGGTGACTCCGCGGGGCCATGCGCGACGGCGTTGTCGACGAGGTTTCGAAGCGCGCGGATGATCTCGCCCCGATCCCCGCGGACGAGCAGGGGCCCATTCGTGCTCGTGGTCTCCGGCGCCTGTTCGAGCGAGACGCGCCGCGCCTCGGCCGGGCCGCGCGCCAGGCGGAGCGCGTCGGCGACGATGTCTCCGACGGCCATGACGTCGGAGCCCTGCGAGTGCGGCGCCTGCACGCGCGCGAGCGCGAGGAGGTCCTCGGAGAGGCGCGAGAGGGCCTCGACGTCGACGAGCGCTTCCTCGATCGTGCGCTGGTAGCCGGCTGCGTCGCGGGGCCTGCGCAGCGCGAGTTGGAGCTCGCCGCGCAGCGTGGAGAGCGGCGAGCGGAGCTCGTGGGCCGCGTGCGAGACGAAGAGGCGTTGCGCGGCGACGAGCGCGCCGAGGTGCTCGATCATGTGGTCGAGATCCGCCGCGAGCGCGCGCGTCTCGGCGCTGCCGTGGGCGCCGCCGCCGACACGCGCCTCGAGGTTGCCGCGCTCGACCTCGCGCGCCACGCGCGCGATCGCGTGGACGTCGCCCGCGAGGCGGCCGCCGAGCCAGCGGGAGAAGAGCGCGGTCGCGACGGTCGCCGAGAGGAACAGCACGCCGAGGGTGCGGTGCAGAAAGCTAGCGTCATCGTCGACGGTCCGGCGCGAGGCAGCGTAGAGCAGTGCGGCGCCCCCGTTTCCGACGGGCACGGTGACGCCGCGGAGGGCCTTGCCGTTCACATCGAGATCGACCGGCACACCCTCCGTGGGCAACGCAGTCGAAGCCCCGAGGCTTTCGAAGCTCGGCACCTCGCTGGCGAAGTTCATCGTCGCCGAGAGGAGCGCGCCGCGCTCGTCGTAGACCGCGATGTAACGCTGGGTCGGGCGAAGGCTCTCGGGCACTTCGGCGACCCCGTCGAGCACCGCGGGCCGACCCGGGTTTTTCGCGTCCGCGATCTGCGCGAGCGCGTGCGCCTGCGCTGCGAGGGCGAGGTCGAGATCGCGCGTCTCGTCGCGGCGCACGAGGACGTAGACCGTGAGGAACGAGGTGAGCAGCGTCGCGGCGCTGACGACCGTGACGGCGAGGCTCAAGCGGTTCTTGAGCTTCATGGTCCGCTCGGGGAGAGGCGGTAGCCGATCCCGCGCACCGTCTCGATGAGGGCGGCGCTCGGGCCGAGTTTTTCGCGGATGTTCTTCACGTGCACCTCGACCACGTTCGAGCCGGGATCGAAGCTCGTCTCCCACACCTTCGCGAGCAGCTCCGTGCGCGGAACGACGCGGCCCGCCTCGCGCGCGAGGTAAGCGACGAGCGCGAACTCGCGCGGCGTGAGATCGATGCGGCGCCCGTCCACCGTGGCGCGGCGATCGGCGCGATCGACGACGAGCGGCCCCACGCGGAGGACGGTGTCGACGAAGGACGCGCGACGCCCACGCGCGCGGACCCGCGCGAGCAGCTCGCCGAGATCGAAGGGTTTGGCGAGGTAGTCGTCGGCGCCGGCGTCGAGGCCGGCGATACGCTCGGGGACCTCGGCGCGCGCCGTGAGCATGAGGATCGGCACCTGGCAGCCCCTCTGCCTTACGGTGCGGCACACCGAGAGCCCGTCCATCTCGGGGAGCATCCAGTCGAGGATTACGAGATCGTAGGAGAGCGCCTGGATTTGCTGGATCGCAGTGGCGCCGTCGGCGACCACGTCGACGGCGTAGCCCTCCTCGCTGAGCGCCCGCGACAAGAAGCTCGCGAGCTTCTTGTTGTCCTCCACGACGAGGATTTTCATCAGGGTTCGAGCTTAGCGTGACGCCGACCGAGCGCCGTTCGCGCGCGGACCGTGGTCCCCCTCGAACGCGCGTTTTTCCAGCGGCGGCGTGGAAGCGCAGATGAAGACTTCTTCATGCACGCTTCATCTTCCGTCGCAAGCGCACGAGGAGGCTGAAGGAATCTTCATCCGCCGTTCATGCTCGCCTGTGCGCAGGGCCTTAGACGGTACCCCGATGAGCATGGCCCACCGGAAACCCTGGCCCTGCGCGGCGCTCGCCCTCGCCGTGAGCTTGTCGTTCGCCTTCGCCGCGGGCGCCGCGAGCGCGCCGCACGACGCCGCACTCCGCCCGAGCGCCGAGCTCGATCTCGGCGCGCTGGAGGCGCTCGTGCGCGCTCGTGCGCGAGGCGTGGAGACTGCTTCGCTCGAAGTGGATCTGGCCGCGGCCGAGGTGAAGAAGTCCCATACCTTGCCGAACCCCACGCTCGAAGCGAGCTGGGGGACGATCCCGATCGGACCGACGAACCCGCCGGGACTCTCGTCGCCGATGACGCAGGTGCCGAACTACGGCGTCTCGCTCGCTTACACGTTCCCGCTCGGCAAGCGCGGTCCGCTGCAGGATCGGGCGCGTGCGCTCGAACGCGCGGCGCGGGCCGGGCTCTCCGCGGACGTGCGCGCGCGGGCGCTCTCGCTCGCGCGGACGCTCGGCGTCCTCGCGGCCACGACGATGCGGCTCGAAGGCCTGCGGCGCATGGCGGACGAGGGACGCAAGCAGGCCGAGCTCGGCGAGGCGCGCCTCGCGGCCGACTTCGCGTCGGGGCTCGAAGTCGAGCGGCTCAAGATCGAGGCGAGCCGCCTGGAGCAGAACGTCCGATCGGCCGAGAGCGAGGTGAGCACGGCGCTCGCCGACTGCACGGCGACGCTCGGCGCGCCCTGCGAGCCGTTCGCGGACGCGGGCGCGGCACGAACGTTCCTCGCGCGCTGGATCGAGCGTGTGGGCGTCGCTGGGCGCATCGAGGACAGGCCCGACGTGCGCGCGCTTGCGGCGTACGGCGAGGCCGCGTCCGCGGAGGCGCGATGGGCGAAGGCGCAGGCGATCCCCGATCCCACGGTGCGTTTCGGCTACCTGCGGGATCAGTTCGTCATCTCGGGCAACCATGTGAACAGCCTGAACTTGAGCGTGAGCATCCCGCTCCCGATCTTCGATCACGGACAGGCCGAGCTCGCGGCCGCGGAGGCGAAGCGCACACGCGCCTCGGCCGAGCGGCAGAAGACCCTGGAGACGAGCCGCTCGCGGCTGCCCGTGCTCGAGCAGCGGCTCGCCGCGCAGAAGAAGCGCCAGCGCTCGTTGTCGGAGGAGATCCTGCCGCGCGCCGAGGGGACGCTGAAGGAGCTCGCGCGCGCGGCGGAGGGCCGCCTCTTGCCGCTCACCGACGTGATTCAGGCCCGGCGCACGGTGAGCGAGCTCGTCGTGGCCGAGGCCGAGAGCTTCGCCGAAGCCTTCGACGCGGCGCTCGAGATCGCCGCCGAGCTTGGAAGGACGAACGAGGACCCCCGATGAACCGAACGCACGAAAGCCCCCGACGACGAACCCTCTCCGCTCTCGCGCTCGTGCTGCTCTGCGGGGCAGGCGCCGCGTGCCAGAGGAGCCCGCAGGACAAGGCGCGACCGCCGTTCGCGGCCGCTGACGATGTCGTGGCGCTCGACCCGTCCGCGCCGGGCCCGATGAAGTTTGCGACCACCGAGGCCACCGCGGGGGAGCCCTTGCCGTTGCCGCCGGTGACGGCGCGTGTCTCCACGGTGGAGAGCCTGACGGCGCCGAGCTTCGCGCCGCTCGCCGGGCGCGTGGTCAGCGTCAACGTGCGGCTCGGCGATCGCGTGGCTGAGGGGGATCGGTTGATCGAAGTGCGTACCGCGGATCTGCCGACGCTCCAGCACGAGCGGCGCGCCGCCGAGCTCGCGATCAAGACGCGCAAGGCCGTCGTCGAGCGGATCGAGAAGCTCGTCGAGGCGCGCGCTGCGTCGCAGAACGAGCTCACGGTGGCGCAGAGCGAGCTCGACGAGGCAAGGCTTGCGGCGCAGGCGGCGGCGGAGAAGATCCGCAGCCTCTCGATCAAGACTGCCGGCGCCACGTCGTACTGGGTGCTCGCGAACCGGGCCGGCACCGTGGTGCAGCTCGACGCGACGCCCGGCAAGCAGGTTGGGCCGGACGGGGACAAACCCATCGCCACGGTAGCCGATCTCGGAGACGTCCTGGTCCTCGCGGACGTCGCGCAGCGAGATGCTCCCGCGCTCACGCCCGGGCGTACGGCCGAGATCCGCTTCCCCGACGGCGCGGCGGCCGGGGTCTCCGGCACGATCGAGTCCGTGTCGGACGTGGTCGATCCGGAACGGCAAACCGTGCCCGTGCGCGTGCGCGTGAAGAACGATCGGAAGTTGCTCCGGCCAAACGCCTTCGTGAGCGTGCTCTTCATGCCGCCCGGCGAGGCGACGGTCGTCGGGGTCCCGGCCTCGGCGATCGTGAGCGACGGGGCGCGATCGGTCGTGTTCGTCGAGACCACCTCCGGCACGTACCAGCGGCGCCGCGTGGAGGTGGGCCGCCAATCGAAGGAGCGCGCGGAGGTGCTCTCCGGCGTGCGTGCCGGCGAGCGTGTGGTGAGCAGCGGCGCGCTTCTCTTGCTCAACGCGCTCGACGTCGAGGGGTGAAGCCGTGTTCGAGAACATCGTGGCCGCGGCGCTCCGCCACCGCGGCGCCGTCCTGCTCGTCACCTTGATCGTGGCTGTGTTCGGGACCTGGGCGTTCACGGGCGTCACCATCGAGGCGTTCCCCGATCCGACCGACACCCAGGTCAACGTCATCACGCTCTACGCCGGGCAACCCGCGGAGGAGATGGAGCGCCAGATCTCGGTCCCCATCGAGCGCGCCGTCAACGGCACGCCGGGGCTCGTGCGGGTCCGCGCGATCAACCTCTTCGGTTTGTCGTTCGTGACCCTCACGTTCGGCGACGGCGTCGATCCCATCTTCGCGCGCGCGCAGACGACGGAGCGACTCCGCAACGCCGAGCTGCCCGAGGGCGTGCGGCCCGAGCTCGGCTCGCTCTCCACGCCGATCGGCGAGATATACCGGTACACGCTCTCGTCGGAGAAGCGCGATCCCCTCGAACTGCGCACGCTGCAGGACTGGGTCGTGCGCCCGCGTCTGCTTCGCGTGCAGGGCGTGGCCGACGTCGTGAGCTACGGCGGCCTCGTGCGTGAGATCCAGGTCCACCCGGATCCTGGGGCCATGGCGGCCAAGGGCGTCGGGATGAGCGAGCTCGTGCGCGCGCTCGAGGACTCGTCGGAGAACGCGTCGGGCGGCATCGTCGAGCGGGGCGCCGAGGCGCTGGTCATCCGCAGCGAAGGCTTGTTCACCGGCGCGGCGGACATCGGCCGGATCGCGGTGACGACCCGCGGCGGCACGCCGATCTACCTCTCGGACCTCGCCAGCGTGCAGGAGGGGTGGACCCCGCGGCAGGGTATCGTGGGGCGCGCGGACGATCCGGACGTGGTCGAGGGCATCATCCTCATGCGGCGCGGCGAGAACCCGAGCGAGGTGCTCTCCGCGGTGCGGGCCAAGATCGACGAGCTGAACGGCAAGGTCCTGCCGCGCGGCGTGAAGATCTGGACCTTCTACGACCGCACGGAGCTCGTCTCGAAGACCCTGGAGACCGTCGCGCGGAACCTCGCCGAGGGCGCCGTGCTCGTCGTGCTCGTGCTCTTCGTGGTGCTGCTCGACTTGCGCGCGGCGCTGATCGTGGCGTCCGTGATCCCGATGTCGCTGCTTTCGGCCTTCATCTACCTGAAGGCGCGGGGCATGAGCGCGAACCTCATCTCGATGGGCGCGGTGGACTTCGGGATCATCGTCGACGGCGCGGTCGTGATCGTGGAGTCGATCGTGCACCGCATGTCGCACCACGGGCCCTCCGAGCCGCCCACGGGCGCGCGGGAGCGCATCGAGCGGGCTGTCGGAGACGTGGTTCGTCCGACCGTGTTCTCGCTCCTGATCATCATCGCCGCGTACCTGCCGATCTTCCTCTTGCAGCGCGTCGAGGGCCGGATCTTCGCGCCGCTCGCGCACACGGTGGTCGCGGCACTCGTGGGCAGCCTGCTCTTCTCGATCACGCTCGTGCCCGTGCTGGCGACGTTCGCCTACCGGAAGCCGAGGCCGCACCGCGAGTCGCCCGTGCTGCGCTTGGCGTCGCGGCTCTACGTGCCCGCGCTGCGCGCATCCTTGCGGCGCCCGCTCGCGGTCCTGCTCCTCGCGACGGCCTCGCTCGGCGCGAGCGGGGTCCTGCTCGCCCGACGCGGCAGCGAGTTCTTGCCCGAGCTCAACGAAGGCGCGCTCTACCTGACGTTTACGTTGCCCTCCAACGTTTCGCTCAGCGAGGGGCGCAGGCTCGCGCCGATCATCGCCCGGATCGTCGACGCGTTTCCCGAGGTCGAGGCGCGCGTCAGCCAGCTCGGCCGCCCCGAGGACGGCACCGATCCGACGATGTCGAACAACCTCGAGATGTTCGTGAAGCTCAAGCCCGCGACGGAGTGGGGGCCGGATGCGCCCACGCTCGGAGCCCTCATCGCCAAGATGCAGACGTCGCTCTCGGTCATCCCTGGGCTCGAGGTGAACTTCTCCCAGCCCATCCGCGACAACGTGAACGAGAACATCTCGGGTCAGTTCGGGCAGGTGGCGCTCAAGATCTACGGCGACGACATGCCCAAGCTCCAGGAGGCCGCGGAGAACGCGAAACGCGCGCTCGCCGACGTGCCGGGCATCGCCGATCTCGGCATCGTGAAGAGCGGCGAGGTACCTCAGGTCCGCATCCGGCCGAGCCGCGAGGCGCTCGGGCGATACGGTTTGTCGATGGAGGAGGTGCAGGGCTTCGTGTCCACGGCGCTCGGCGGGCGCGCGGTCGGTAAGCTGTGGGAGGGCGATCGATCCTTCGACGTGGTGCTCCGCTTCCCGGAGTCCTCGCGGGACTCGCTGGAGCAGATCGAGAACCTGCGCGTGCCGACGTCCTCGGGCGCGCTCGTGCCCCTCTCGTCGCTCGGCGAGATCGGCGTCGATTACGGGCGCGCCTCGATCAACCGCGAGAACGGGCAGCGGTACATCGGCGTGCGCATGAACGTGCGCGGGCGTGATCTCGGGACGTTCGTGGACGACGCGCGCAAGGCAGTGGAGGCGAAGGTGCCGCTCGACAGCGGCATGAGCGTCGAATGGGGCGGGGAGTTCGAGTCGAAGGAGCGCGCGATGCGCAGGCTCGCGCTCGTCCTGCCCCTGGCGCTCCTGGTCACGCTGGGGCTCTTGTTCAACGCGTTCCGGTCGATGCCGCTCGCGATCCTCGTGCTCCTCAACGTGCCGTTCGCGCTCGTGGGCGGGGCCGTCGCGTTGTGGGCCTTCGACATGCCGGTCTCGATCGCGGCGGCCGTCGGGTTCATCGCGCTCGTGGGGCAGGCCTCGCTGAACGGCGTGCTCGTGCTCTCGGCGATCGTCGAGCGCAGGGCGCAGGGGCTCGGCCTCGACGAGGCGGTGATGGAGGGCGCGAAGGAGCGCCTGCGGGCGGTCTTGATGACGGCGGCGCTCGCGGCGCTGGGGCTCTTGCCGGCGGCCGTGTCGAAGGCGATGGGCGCGGAGACGCAGCGGCCGATCGCGGTCGTCATCGTGGGCGGCACCGTGTCGGCCGCGCTCCTCTCGCTCGTGGTCCTGCCCGTGATGTACCGGCTCGCGGTTGAGCTCTCCGACCGGGCGCGCCGCGCCTTCGCCATGCGCGCGGCGACCGCGCAGGCCTCCGGCGACGCCGAATGACCGACACCATACGCGCGCCCTCACGCCTCGACGGCCTCCCCGCCGATCACGCGCAAAAAACCATGGCCATGCGCGGCGACGCGCCCTTTTCCCATGCCGCGGACGCCGAGGAGCTCCTCGGCCGAGGCGGGCCGCAGCATCGCCATCTCCACGAGGGCGCGGTTTGGCGCGACCACATACGCGGGGACGCCGAGCGAAAGCGCGCGCGCCCGCCGGTAGCGGCGCAGCGCTTCGAGGAGCTCCGCAGGCACGCCCGCAGGCGCGGCGATGGGCCGTGGCTTCGAAGGCGCGGGTCCGTCCTTGGGCGCCTTCGGCGGCGCCTCGGGTATGTCTTCGAAGCGCGGCGGATCGCGCACGGTGTCGGGAGGGGCCGCCTCGACGCAGACGTCGCAGCGCCCGCAACCACCGTCGATCACGCGTGGATCGTCGCCGAAGTGCCGGAGCAGGATCCGATGGCGGCACGTCTTGCCGTCGATGTACCGCACGAGCTCTGCGAGGCGCCCGAGCGCGCGTGCCGCCTCCGCGCGGGTCGTGGGCGCGCCGTCGGGGCCGAGGCGACAGAGCCGGCGCCGGAGCGCGAGATCCTTCGGCGTCACGAGGAGCAGTCCGCGTGCGTCGAGCCCGTCGCGCCCCGCGCGACCGACCTCCTGGTAGTAGGCCTCCAGCGAGCCGGGGGTCTCCGCGTGCACGACGATCCGTACGTCGGGACGATCCACGCCCATGCCGAACGCGTTCGTCGCGACGAGCACGCGCGTCTCGCGGGCCGCGAACGCCGCGGAGATCCGCGCGCGCTCCGGCGCGGCCGTCCCTCCGTGGTAGACGGGCGCGTCCCATCCGTCCTCGCGCAGCGCCGCGGCGAGGGCCTCGGCCGACTTGCGCGTCGCCGTGTACACGATGCCCGCGCCCGGCCCGGCGAGCGCCTCGGCGAGCGCGCGCCGCACCTCCGCGAGCACCTCGCGCGGCGCCCGCGCCCGCGCGACGCGGAGCGTGAGGTTCGGTCGGAAAAACCCCCGCAGCACGGTGACGACCTTCCGCGGATCCCAGCCGAGCCGCCGCATGATCTCCCCGCGCGCGGCCCGCGTCGCCGTGGCCGTGCACGCGATCATGCGCGTCGGTCCGCGCGCGGCGAGGGCCTCGCCGATGCGCAGGTAATCGGGCCGAAAGTCGTGGCCCCACTGCACGATGCAATGTGCCTCGTCGATCGCCACGAGCGACGTGCCCGCCGCGGCGAGCGCCGCCCCAAGCCCCGCATGCCCGAGCCGCTCGGGCGCCGCGTACACGAGCTTGAAGGCGCCCCGGCGCAGCGCGGCGAGGCGGCGCCCGTTTTCCTCGGCCGAAAGGGTCGAGGCGAAAAACGTCGCCGGGATCCCGCGCGCTGCGAGGCCGCGGACCTGATCCTCCATGAGCGCGACGAGCGGCGAGACCACGAGCGCCGTGCCGGGGAGCGCGAGCGCGGGGAGCTGGTAACAGAGCGATTTGCCGCCTCCGGTCGGCGCGACGAGCAGCACACGGCCGCCTTCGCCATGGGCGAGGAGCGCGTCGATCGCCTCGCGCTGGAAGGGTCGGAGTTCCGCGAAGCCGAAGTGGGCCGCGCACAGGGCATCGAGATCGGGCAGGGGTGGTTTGGCGTTCACGAGCGCCATCCCCAAGCGAACGCCGTGCCGCGCGAGACTCTCTTGGTTTGCGCCGGGTTCGTCGGGAGAACCGTTCGCCGCGGGGTGGCGCCGCCATGGCGGACCCTGGCGGCCGCCATCTGCTCTACACTCCGCGCGATGTCGTTCGCCGGTTCCGACGAGCTGCTCTCCGCCTCCGCCCAGAAGCTCGCGTCCCTCGTGCGCGACGGTGCCCTCTCGCCCGTCGATCTCGTCGACCTCTACATCGCGCGCATCGAAGCGGAAAACCCTGCCCTGAATGCGGTCGTCGCCGATCGGTTCGAGCACGCGCGGCGCGAGGCGAGAGACGCCGCGGACAAACTCGCCACGAGGACCCTGGGCGAGCCGTTGCCGCCGCTCTTTGGGGTTCCTTGCACGGTGAAAGAGGGCATCGCCGTCGAGGGCATGCCGCACACCGCGGGCGTCTTCGCGCGCAAGCACCTGCGCGCCGCCGAGGATGCCCGCGTCGTGCGCCGCGTGCGCGAGGCCGGTGCCATCGTCCTCGGCGTGACGAACATGCCCGAGGGCGGCCTCTGGCTCGAGACCGACAACCGCATCTACGGCCGCACGAACAACCCCTGGGACCTCGCGCGCATCCCCGGCGGATCGAGCGGCGGTGAGGCCGCGATCCTCGCGGCCGGCGCGTCGCCGTTCGGCATCGGCTCCGACATCGCCGGCTCGATCCGCATCCCCGCCGCGATGTGCGGCGTGTTCGGCCACAAGCCCACGGGCGGCCTCGTCTCGAACCAGGGCTACTGGCCCGACGTGCCCGGCGCGCTCGACACGTTCCTCTGCACGGGCCCCATGACCCGCCGCGCCGAGGACCTCTGGCCGCTGCTCGGGCTCATGGCCGAGCGAGATCTCGAAGGGGATCCGGGCGCGATCGATCTGCGCGGCGTCACCGTGTACCCGCTCGAAACGACGGGCGCGGCGCGCATCCGCCCGAGCAAGCGGCAAGCCGTGCGACGCGCGGCAGCGGCGCTCGAAGCCCGCGGCGCGCGGATCGCCGAGCTCCGCACGCGGGGCCTTTCGAAGGCGCTCTTCATCTGGACCGCGATGATGGAGGAAGAGGCCGGCGCGCTGACGTACGGCGAGGTGCTCGGCAACGGCCGCCCGATCCGCATCGCGCGCGAGCTCCTCCGCGCGCCGTTTCCCTCGGCGCCGCACACGGTGCAGGCGCTGATCGTCGCCGGCGTCGAGGCGCTCCTGAAGAGCGTGCCCGCGCCGATCGCCACCTGGTCCTCCGCGGGCAAACGGCTGCGCGAAGAGCTCGAAGCCGAGCTCGGCCCGCGTGGCGTCCTCCTGCATCCGACGTACACGCGCTCGGCGCCGCGCCACTGGGAGCCGCTGCTCACGCCCCTCGACTTCGTTTGCACGGCCCTCTTCAACGTGCTCGCGTTCCCCGTCACGCAGGTGCCCGCGGGCTTCGACGACCTCGGTTTGCCTCTCGGCGTGCAGGTCGCAGCAAGGCGCAACGAAGACGCCCTCACCATCGCCGTCGCGCGCGCCCTCGAAGAAGACCTCGGCGGCTGGACGAAGGCGCGCCGAAAGACGCGGCCGCCGCGCCGCGCTACGATCGCGCCGTGACGAATCCGCGTTTCCTCTACCTGCACGGCTTCGCGTCCGGTCCCCGCTCCAAGAAGGGCGTCGCCGTCGCCGAGCACTACGGCGGCCGCGGCGTCGACATCGACCGCCTCGATCTGCGTTTGCCCTCGTTCGAGCACCTGCGCGTCTCCGCGATGATCACGGAGGTTCGTCGGCGGATCGGCGGCGATCGGGATCGCGCCGTCCTCTTCGGGTCGAGCCTCGGCGGCCTCGTCGCGAGCCGCGTGGCCGAGATCGACGCGCGTGTCGCGGCCCTCGTGCTCCTCGCGCCCGCCTTCGACCTCTCGCGACGCTGGCGCGCGCGCCTCGGCGAAGAGGGCATGGCGCGCTGGGCCGAGACCGGCTTCCTGGAGGTCGACGATCTCACGACGGGTGAAAAGGCCCGTGTCGATTACGGGTTTTTCCAGGACCTCGAAGCCGTGGATGGCAACGACGGTGCGCTCCCCGATGTGCGTGTCCCGACGCTCGTTCTTCACGGCACGCGTGACGACGTCGTCTCGATCGATCGCTCACGCGACTTCGCGGAAGGACGCCGCCACGTCACGCTCCACGAGCTCGACGACGGCCATGAGCTCGTCGCGTCGCTCCCTTGGATCCTCTCCGCATCGGAGTCCTTCCTCGCGGCATTCCTCGGCTCGGCCGCTCGCTCCTGAGTTGCCGCTTCTTCAATCATCCATCATGCTTGACCTTCCTTGCCCGCGAGGGCGATCATCACCGCGCGCGGCGTACGCTGTGTCGCGGGGACCTTCATCCAACCAACGCGTGCGGTCAGCGAGGCACGCGGCGAGCTCGTCGACGTGATGCACGTTCGCGCCATGGAGCCATGAACGACGGTCGCCTTTCGGATGCGGCGCTCAGCGTCTTCCCCGAGCCGATCGCCATCGTCGACCGAGCCCTTCGGGTCCAGAAGGCCAACACGGCCTGGACCACGACGTTCGTTGATTCCCCGCTCGCCGAGCCCTCCCTCGCCGCCGCTCTCGCGAAGGTCCTCTCGGGTGAAACCACGCGCGCCGAGGTCACGCTCGAGACCCGCTCTGCGGAGCACACCGTGACGATCGTGCCCGTGCCCGATGGCGACACGCGCGCCGCTCTCGTGCACGCGCGCCCCGTGCCCGTACGCGAGCCTGCGCCTCGATCGAGGGACGAGCGGCTCCCCGCGACACTCCTGCGCCGCGTCCTCGATCGGTTGCCCGTGACGGTCTCGCTCATCGACGCCGAGGGCCGGAGCGTGTTCTCCAACGAGACGCGCGCCCGCTTGCTCGGCGCCGCTGCCACGGAGGAGCGCGAGAGCGGCACGCGCGCGCTCTTGATCGATCCGGCCGACGCCGACTTCGTGCGCGAGGTCGAGGCGCGTGTCCTCGCCACGGGCACCGAAGAGATCATCACGAGCGACGTGCCCACCGCGCTCGGCACGCGCTCGATGTTCTTCCACCTCGTCCCCGTCGAGGGGGAGGGCGAGGGCGAGCGGCTCGTCCTCTGCGTGGGGCAAGACGTCACCGAGCAGCTCCGCGCCGAGCGGGATCTGCGCGAGCAACAAGACTTCATCCGTCAGGTCATCGACTGCGATCCGAACCTGATCTTCGTGAAGGACGACTGCGGCACCTTCCTGCTCGCGAACAAGGCCTTCGCCGACATCTTCGGCAAGACGGCCGAGGAGATCGTCGGCCAGCACGAGCGCGCCCTGAACGAACACGCGCGGGCCGACGGCTTTTTGAGCATCGACCAGCAGGTCTTCGCCACGCTGGAGGAGCGCACGGTCGAGGAGGAGATCCTCTGGCACACGGGGGAGCTGCGCTGGTACCAGACGACGAAGCGCCCCCTCGTCCGGCCGAGCGGCGAGGTGCATGTGCTCGGCTGCTCCGTCGACATCACCACGCGCCTGGAGACCCACCGCAAGCTCGAAGAGGCGGCCACCGAGGTCGAGCGTCGCGCCGTCGAGGCCTTCCGGCAGGCCGAGGCCAAGGCCGCGCTCGTCGAGGAGCTCGATCAGAAGCTCGGCATCATCGAGACCCAGCACCAGGAGATATTGACGCTCTCCGCCCCGCTGCTCGAAGTGGCCGAGGGCGTGCTCGCGGTGCCCATCGTCGGCGCGATGACCCAGACCCGCGCCGAGGAGATCATGCACCGCCTGCTCGCTGCCATCGTCGAGCGGCAGGTCGCGAACGTCGTCCTCGACCTCACGGGCCTCGAGACGATCGAGACGCACACGGCCGATCACCTGATGAGCATCGTGCGCGCCATCCGCCTGCTCGGCGCTGACGCGGCCATCAGCGGCATCCGCCCCGCCGTCGCGCAGACCATCGTCGAGCTCGGCATCGACCTCTCCGGCTTCGTCACGAAACGCACCTTGCGCTCGGCGATCTTCTCGCGCGAGGTGGCCCGCAGCGCGGCCCTGGCCCGTCGACGCTGATACACGATTGACGCCTTCTGACCCTTCCGATGTTCTCCCCGGGGGAGCTTCGGAGGCAGAGGGATGCAAAAATACGATGTCATCGAATGGTCCCGCCGTGTCTTGCCCGTGCTCGGCGGGATGGCGCTCGTCGGGTGCGGCGGGGTCGAGCCGATAGAGAACGAGGGGCTCGTTTGCGCGGCGCCTGCCACGATGCCGCTCCCTGCGAGCCCGGCGAGCCCTCTCGCCTGGCAAGGGCCGGGCGGCCCGGCGCAGACGTATTCGACGGACGTCCTCGGGGTCAATTGCGCGTTCCTCGACGGCGGCCCCGAGGACGACACGGATCACCACAACACCGTCACCATGCTCGACGGTTACCTCGTCATGCCATGGGCGCCCGAGTGGGGCGGCGGCGGCCTCTCCACGTATCGCTTCGACGACCCCTGCACGCCGGCGCAGGTCGGCACGAGCTTCTCGCCGCTCATGCGCGAGACCCACGCCGCGGGGTTTGCCCGGATGAACGGCTGGAAGGCCGTCGTCAATGGCGTGAACGGCATTCAGTTCTGGGATCTCGCGAACCCCGCCGCGCCCGTGGTCACGAGTGATCTCTCGTTCAAGGGCGTCTTCTGGCCCGACGCGTACGCGCGTGTCGTCCTCTCGGTCTTCTGGCAAGCCCCGTACGTCTACGTCGCTGCAGCCGACAATGGCATCTTCGTCGTGGACGCGAGTGACCCAGCCAAACCCGTCCCCATCACGAAGTTCAAATTCGACCCGCCGCTGCGCGCCGGCGCGATCTTTGCCGTGGGCAACCTGCTCGCGGTCATGGCCGCCGAAGGCTCGCGCACGGTGCTGCTCGACATCGGCGATCCGGCGCGGCCCACGCCCATCCCGGGCGGCACGTTCGAGATCCAGGACGGCGCGGGCGTCCGGCAGGAGGCCTATCACGCCCATTTGAACGGTGACAAGACCTGGTATGCCCGCAAATCCATGGGCGGCGGCGTCATCATTTACGACATCGCGAACCCCGAGGCGCCCAGGTACCTCGGCGATTACCACGCGCCCGACGGGAACGGCGGATACGTCTTTCTCAAGGAGAACGTGGCGTTCATCGGCGAGAGCCATTTCGCCGAGGCCGTCGACGTCTCCGATCCGACGAGCCCCTCGCTCCTCCGCCGCTTCAACCTCACGGGCGACCTCGATACGATCATTCCGATCGGCAACGTCGTGGTCCTCAGCGTCGACGACAAGGCCGAGGAGGACCAGGGCAGCGCCGTCGCGCCGTTCCTCGAAGCCCCGGACACGCGCGGGCCCGAGGTGACCATGGTGAACCCGCGCGACGGCGCCACGGCGCAGCCGCTCACGACCCGGATCGGCCTCACGTTCGGCGAGTTCGTCGATATCGGATCGTTATGGGAGGGCTCGTTCCTCGTCCGCAAGGTCGGCACGACCGAGCCCATCCAGGGCCAGTATTCGGGGCAGGAGGGCATCGTGAATTTCTGGCCCGCCTCGCCGCTCGAGCCCGACACCGAATACGAGGTCGTCGTCCCCGCCGGCGGGGTCGTCGATTTCAACGGCAATCCCACGCAGACTGAATTCCGCTCGACGTTCAAGACCGGCCCTTGCGCCCTCCCGCCGCCGCCGCCGCCCTACTCGGAGGAGGAGGAATGAGATACGCGCGTGCCGGGATTCCCCTCGCGATTTTCCTCGCAGGGGCAGCCCTCGCGTCTTGTGGCGACGGGACCTCGGAAAAACCCCCGACGCCCGAGCCGTTCGCCCTGAGCGCGATCGAGGGCCCCGCGGTCGCCTACATCGGCGAGAACACTTGTTTTTCGCTCACCGTGAAGGGCGGGCCGAACGCCCAGGTCGCCTGGAACCTCGGTGACGGGACGGCCATTCCCCCGGCCGTCCTGTTTACGAAGGTTTGTCACGTGTATACGACGCCCGGCCGCCGGCTCGTCGGCGCGACCGCGATCTCCGAGGGGCAAAAGCTCGTCGTCACGCGCGGCGTGGCCGTGGTGCAAAAGCCTATGGCGATCCGGCCGAATGCGTCGAGCACGATCGTCCTCGACGCCAAGCACAGCGCCCTCTGGGTCGCGAACACCGATCACGGTCACGTCGCGCGGCTCGAACGGGAGCTGCCGCCCGTCCCCCCGATGCCGCTGGTGAGCTGCGCCGCGCCGCGCACACTCGCAATCTCAGGCGCGACCCTCGCGGCGGCTTGTCAGGACGATGGCACGGTCGTCTTCTACGACCTCGACCAACAAGCGACGAGCGGGAAGATCGACTTCGGCCCGGGCAGCGCGCCCTTCGGCGTCGTCGCCGATCCGCGGAGCGAGGGCGTGTTTTTCGTGACGCTCTCCGGCACGGGCGAGCTCGCCGCCGTCCGCGCCGAGGGGAACCAGGTCCTTTCGAGGATTTTCGTTTTTCCGGACGTACGCGGCGTCGCGGCCATCGCGGACGGGACGGTGCTCGTCACGCGCTGGCGCGCGCTGGCCGAGGGCGCGAACGTGGCCGTGATCGACGCGACGAACCCCGCGACGCTCGCGGCGGGCGAGCCGCTCCTGCTTCCGCCCGACACAGGGCTCGACAGCGACACGAACAACAGCGGCGTGCCGAGCTTTTTGAACCAGGTCGTCCCCTCGCCCGACGGCGGCCGCGCCCTCGTCCCCTCGCTCCGCGCGAACACCGTGACGGGAATGTACAGGACGGGCAAACCGCTGAGCTTCGAGACGACAGCGCGCGCGATCCTCACGGAGATCGAGCTCGGCGGGCCCACGGAGACACCGTTCGAGCGCAAAGCCGGGCGGTATGCGTTCGACGATCTCGATTTCGCGTCGGCGGCCGTCTTTTCCCCCGAGGGCGACGTGATCTACGTGGCAATCCAGGGCGCCGAGCGGGTCGAGGTGCGCGACGCTGTGAGCTTCGACGTCGCCGGTTCGATCGACGACGTCGGCCACGCTCCCGACGGCCTCGCCCTGAGCGAGGACGGCAAGACGTTATGGGTGCACGCGTCGCTCTCGCGCGAGGTGCGCGTCTACGACGTGAGCGATCTGTCGAGCCCGCCCGTCCCGCTCGGCACGCTCGCCACGGGGCTCAGCGAGCCGCTGTCCGATGATGTTTTACGGGGCAAACAGATCTTCTACAGCAGCCGCGATCCCCGCATGAGCCGCACGAGCTACATGTCCTGCGCCACGTGCCACCTCGACGGGGAAGGGGATAACCTCGTATGGGATTTTACCCAGCGAGGCGAGGGCCTGCGCAATACGATCCCGCTCGCCGGGCGGGCCGGCACGGCGCACGGGCCCCTGCACTGGAGCGCCAATTTCGACGAGGTGCAGGACTTCGAGCACGACATCCGCGGCCCCATGGGCGGGACGGGATTTCTGCCGGACGACATCTTCCATTCCGGGATGATCGACCAGACGCTCGGCGCCCCGAAGGACGGTTTGTCCCCGGAGCTCGACGCGCTCGCCACCTACGTCGCCTCGCTCGGCGCGTTCGGCAAGAGCCCATACCGCTCGAACGACCCCGCCGCGCTTTCTTCACGCCAGAAGGGCAAGGACATCTTCTTTTCGGCCGAGGCCGGGTGCTCGACGTGCCACGCGCCGCCGCGCTTCACGGACAGCGCGCTCGCGGCCGACAAAAACTACGTGCTCCACGACGTCGGGACGCTCGGTCCCGGCTCCGGGTCGAGGCTCGGCGGCCCCCTCCCAGGGCTCGACACGCCCACGCTGCGCGGGCTCTGGAAGAGCGCGCCCTATTTGCACGACGGCTCCGCCTCCACGCTGCGCGCCGTGCTCCGCGATCGGAATGCCGCGGATCAGCACGGCAAGACGAGCCACCTCAGCGACGCCGATCTCGACGACGTCGAGCGATATCTGCTCACCCTGGACGACGACGAGCCCTGAAATGAAAAAGGGCCGCGGCCGGGCACGTTTCGCGCCCTCGCCGCGGCCGCGGTTCGCCTGGCCGTGTCAGCGCGGCCGAATTCACCGCTTGTTCGAGCTGCCGCCGCTGCTGCCTTCCTCTTCGGACTGCTTGCCTTCCTCGATGAGCTCGCGCACGCGCTGGCCGCCCTTGTGGCCGATCTCGGAGTAGAACTCGGAGCCGCGCTCGTCACGGACGGTCTCGCCGCCCTTGCGCCCCGCCTCCTCGACCGTCATTTGGCCCTTTTTCTGCTCCTGCTGTGCCATGACGCATTCCCTTTCGAGTTGAAGGTCGTTCGGCGAGGCGTCCACGCGAGCGGCCCGTCCGCCCGTCGTTTTCCCCCACGCCACCTTCCACACGCGTTCTCTGGGGTGCGTTCCCTGGGACGTCGAGCGGCCGCCCTGTCGATTCGAGCCCTCGTCCCGGGCCGGTCGGTTGGTTTGTCCGGGGAAGTCCGGGACCGTTTGCGCTAGATCCTGCGCGTCCGGCGGAGCTCGGCCCCAATGGCCATTTCGAGCGCGCTGCCGAGGTCGGCGCGCAGGATCGTCGGCGCGAAATCGAGCCCCTGCTCCACGGCCGTACGGGCCGCCGCCGCCGAGACGCCGCAAAGCACGACGCGCGCCCCGAGCAAGGAGAGCGCCCGCGCGATGCGCACGAGGCCCTCGGCCACGACGGGATCAATCGCCGTGGCCCCGGTAATATCGAGGATCACCGTGCGCGCGCCCGCCGCGGAGACCTGCGCGAGCACGCGTCCCTCGGCCTGCGCGAGCATCGAGACGTCGAGCGCCCCGGCCATCGGAACGAGCAAGACGCCGCGATACACCTCGAGGACAGGCGCGGAGAGCTCACGCACCGCCGCGAGCAGCCGCTCCTGCTCCGCGCGTGCCTCCTCCAGCTCCTTCACGCGCGCTTCGAGCTCTTTGCGCCGCGCCTCGTCCCGCTCCCGGCCCCGGCGCAGCTCCCGCGCCACGCGGGCCACCATGTTCGCCACGATTCCGAGCTCGTCCGTGCGCTCGATGAAGGGCAGCTCCTCGTATCGACCGAGCAGGACGCGGCTCATCCGCGCGCCAATCCAGCGGAGCAGCTCCATCTCCTCGTCGAGGAGCCGCGCGGCGAGCGTCGACTTCTCTCGTTCGGGCGCTGCCTTTTCGCTCATCGGATGGCGCTCATTCCTGCCATCGCGTGTCGAACGTGCAGAAAGGGGCCCCCTTTCGAATGCACGTCGAATGGATGATCTCCACGTCGTATCCGTCGAGCGCCTCGATGAACCCGCGCAGCCCGCCGGCCTCGAAGTGGCAATTGAAGGGCTGATGCGACTCGACGATCGCGTGCCGCGCGCCCATCATCGTGGCGCGCCACGTGCCGCTGTCGCCCCGGGTGGCGAAGGTCCACATGATCGGGAGCTGGACCATGAAATCGGTCGTGGTCTTGATCCCGAGGCCGTGGAGCTGGGTGCGGAACATGAAATAGATGCTCCGGCCGATGAGCTCCGGGAGCGCAGGATCCCGGTCTTCGAGCTTGTTGAGGATCGTCTCGAGGTCCTGGCCGAGATACCAGGCTGCAGGGTCGATGTCGCGGCACGCCGCGACGTATTCCGGCGGGACGTCCTCCCCGCCGACGGTCACGAGCATGGTAAACAGGCTCCCCAACGTCAGCGTCGGTCCGGAGCGGTCCTCCGTCCCGGGATCGGGGTGGGCCTCGAGCTCCAGCGGCGCATAACGCGAAAACCGTTGCATACGCACGATCCTCTCGCCGCATAGGATCCGGCGTCAAGGAAAAATGCGCCGTTCGGACGGGAATCAGTAATGTTGATCGAGGATGGCTGGATCCGTCGTCACGGAGAATACCTCATTGCAACGGCGACAGCGGTATTTCACTTTGGTGGGCCGCGCAGAGATGCCGAAGAAGAGGCGGAGATATCCGGACAGGGTGTAAACCCCCTCGGGGCTGACCAGATGGTGCTCGCGGCCGTGGCCGCAAGCGCAGGTCCGGGCCTTCGATTCGGAGGAGGCGATCGTGGGTTCTTGGGTCATGATCACTCCACTCGGATATAGCGCTGCACATAGGTCGAGCCACCACGCGTGTCGCGAACGACGCCCCAAATCTGATAAAGGCCGGGCTCGTCCGGCGGGATCCATTTCGTGCTGTGCTCGTCCTTGTAGCCCTCGGTGACGCCGCTGATGAGCGAGATGCCGCCGCCCGTGAGATCGCCCGCTTCAACCAGCCAGTCGACCCAGACCGCCTCGTAAATCTGCTCGCCGCCGACCATTTCGCCCGGATCGATCTCGGCGATCGTGGGCTCGACGATGAGGTCGATCTCGTGCTCGGGGCAATTCTCGTAGGGGTCGCCCGCGAAGCACCCGACGGCCCGGCGTTCGTCGACCGTGGAGGGGCAAGCCTTGATGGTCGGCGCCTCGGTGAAATCCTCGGGGATGGGCTCGCCGTCGAGCGTCATGCCGGCGACGGGCGGGTTCTGGTTCGTCCGGCCGTCCTCGAATGTGTAAATCTGCGAGAACCCGGGGACGAAGCTGTCGGCGGCGAGGCGATTGCCCTCGGCGTCGAAGCAGCCAAACGGGAAAAA
Organism: Polyangium fumosum; assembly: GCF_005144585.1. Lineage (GTDB taxonomy): Bacteria > Myxococcota_A > Polyangia > Polyangiales > Polyangiaceae > Polyangium > Polyangium fumosum. The sequence goes on from NZ_SSMQ01000016.1 coordinate 38,655, forward strand.
GCCCGCCTTGCCCGAAGGGTCGAGCTCGATCGGCTTGATCTCGCCGGCGCAGGCGAAGAAAAACACGAATTGCAGGCCGTATTTCGAGCCGCCGTCGGGCGCCGGGCGCTGGGAGAGGATGTCCTCGGGAATGGTGGTCGTGAACGTCGGGCCGAAGCCGATGAGGCCGGGCGGGAGGTTGCCGCCGCTCTCGCCGAGGCTCTGGAACGTCTTCAAGAGCTGCGGGAAGCAGCCATAATAGAGGTCGCCCGGCGGGTTGTAGCAGCCGCCGATCCAGAGGATCTGGACGGGGCGCGGGCCGTCGCCCTCGGGGTCGGGGTAGCCGTCGTAGAACGACATCTCGAAGCGGACCTCTTCGCCCGGCTGCGCGTAAGGTTTGTCCGCCGTGACCGCGAAGACCCGCAGGCCATTGACGAGGTTCGACGACACCCAGCCAGGCGAGCAGCCGCCCGTCGAGGCGATCGGGGCGGCGAGCGTCGCGGCCGCGAGCGCCCCGAGCACGTGACGTCGGAAGGAGCGCGTGTACTTCATCCCATTCCCTCCTCGCGAATCGGCCTAGAAATCACCACGAATACCGAAGCTCGGCAGGATCGGCACGCCCGTCACGTATTGCCGCGCGGTGTAGTTGAAGTTGTAATCGATCCCCTCGACGTTCTGGCTGTTGTAGACGTTCTGGACGTCGAGGTAGATCGAGAGCTGCCAGCTCTTGAAGCGGAATCGCCGATCGACGCGGATGTCGAGCTGGTGGAACATGGGGAACCGCTCGCTGAAGGGGCCGCTGTACGGGATCGCCACGTAGGTGCCGACGGCGGCGTTGTAAATGGCGTTCGCGCGATTTGGGATGCAGCCCGCTTGCTCGAAGTTGCAGACGTTCGGCGTCGTGAGGTTGCCCGAGACGAGGCGGAACCGCGCGCCGAACTCCCAGCCGCCGCCGAGGCGATAACTGCCGAGCGCCGTGAGGATGTGCGTCTGGTCGAAGGAGACAGGCTGCTCCTCGGCGCCGGGGAGCGGCGTGCGGAGGCTGCGCGAGAGGGTGTAGGCGACCCAGCCGAAGAAGTTCGCGTCGGCCTTGTATTTGAGCAGGAATTCAGCGCCGAAAATGCGGCCCTTGCCGAGGTTGCCGCGCTCGGTGCCGCCCCCGACGTCCGAGGGCTGCTGCGAGACGAGGCGATCGAGCTGCTTGTAAAAACCCTCGGCGCTGAGCTCGATGTTGCGCGTGAACTCCTGCTCGGCGCCGATCGCATAATGGATCGCCCGGTTCGAGCGCAGGCCGCTGCTGCCGAACGGAGGGATCGTCTCCTGCGGCTGCGGCGGTTGGCTGTACGCGCCCACGCCGCCCTTGAGCGTCGAGCGCGGGAACTTGGAGGTGAGGTCGATGCGGCCATTGACGCGCGGGGAGATGTCGACGCCGTCCACGCGGTTGTAGCCGTCGATGCGGATGCCCGGGACGAGCTTGGCACGGCCCGTGGGCGCGATCTCGAGCTCGACGTAGCCGGCCGGGTTGACGATCCAGCCGCTGAACTCGGACTCGATGAGCGGGCGCGTGGAGAAGGGGCCGCCGGAGGGCTCGCCCGCGCGCGGAGGCGCCGGGCCGCGGTACTTCGCGTCGGCGTAGTTCGAAAACACGTCGAGGCCGGCGTTCAGCGTGATGCCTTTGCCGATGCGGCGCGTGTACTCGGCGCGCCCGCTGATGCTGTAGTTCGCGAGGTTGAAGAAGAAGGGGCCGACAGCAAAATCGAGCTGGTCGATGCCGACCGCGGCGACCGCGGAGAAGCGGTTCTTGTCGTCGATGTCGTTGTCGTAGCGGAGCTGGATGCGGTGAAAGCCCGTGTGAAACCCGGCGTTGCCGCTGATCGCAGGCTCGCCGGGCGGAGGCTGATCGGCGACGAGCGCGATCGAGTCGTCCGCGCCGAAGAAGGTGAGGCGCACGCTCGAGCTCGGCGTGGGGTTCGCCTCGAGGCCGAGCTGATAATCCCAGTAGACGGGGAGCTGCGTGATCCCCGCGCCGGCCGCGTCGAGGGCGAGGCCGAGCGTGGCGTCGAGGTAGCTGCGCCGCGCGCCCGCGATGAAGCGGACCTTGTTCTTCGTGCCAGGCACGGGGCCCTCGGCGATGAAGCGCGCGTCGACGAGGTCGGCCTGCGCCATGCCGTGGTACTTGCCGTCGTTCTTGGGCGCGCGGACCGCGACGTCGACGATGCCGCCCATGACGCGGCCATACTGGGCGCTGAAGTTGCCCGGGAAGAAGTCGATGCGCTCGATCATCTCGGTCGGGACGACCGAGGACAAACCACCGAAATGGTAGATGAGCGGGATCTGCGTGCCGTCGAGAAACGTCTGCGTGTCCTGCGGGGCCGAGCCGCGCACGAGGAGGATGCCCGCGATGGCAGGCGGTCGCGCGACGCCGGGCAGGTTCTGGAGCGCGCGGAGGGCGTCGCCGTTCGTGCCAGGGATGCGGAGCATCTCGCGCTGTTCGATCGTCCGCTTCGTGACCTCGCGCGGCGCGCGCGCGCCACGCACGACGACCTCGAGGCCGTCACTCGCGGCGACGAGGCGGTACTTGACCTCGATGGCCTCGCCCGCGGCGATCTCCTCGGTGACGTCGAGCGCGTCGTAGCCGGGCGCCGTGATGATCACGCGGTACTTGCCCGGTCCGAGCGCGTCGAAGCGGAAGTTGCCGTCGCCGTCGACCGTGGCCTCGCTCTGTCCAGAAGGGCCGCTGAGCAGGACCGTGGCGCCGGCGAGCGGGACGTCGCCGCCGCTCGCGAGCACGACGCCGCGGAGCGCTTCGCGGGTCTGCGCAGCGGAGGGTTTGTCCCCGGCGCCGGCGTCGGGCGGAGGCTCGGCCTTCTTCAGCGCGAACGAGTAGCGGTAGAGGATGCGCGCGGCCGCGGGCGTGCCGTCGGCCTTGCGCGCAGGCTCGAACTCGAGCTTCTTCGCGGCCTCGACGGCCGACTCGTCGAAGCCGTGGCCCGCCGGCTCGATGACGACGACGTTCTTGACCTTGCCGGTCTTGTCGATGTCGAGCTGGAGGGTGACGGTGGCTTCGAGCCCGGCCTTCTCGGCCTCGGGCGGATACACCGGCGGCTGGTAGTTGAGCGGCCGGGGCATCGCGGCCCCCGTGGGCGCGGCGGGCGCGCTCGCGGCAGGCGCGTCGCCGGGCGGGGCGGTCTGCGCGAGGGCAGGGGAGGAGGAGGTCCCGGCGACGAACCCCGCGAGGACGAGGGCGAGGGCGCTCTTCTGGTAAGGAAGCACGTTCACGTGGTCATACCGGATCGCGGCGCTTCAAGATGACGCAAAGGACGACGACGAGGGAGATCGTGAAGCCCCCGAGCACCGCGAAGGGCAGCCACGTGCTCTCGTAGTTCGTGAAGCCCCAGCCGCCGGCGAGGTTGTCCGAGGCCATCTGCGCGATCGAGCACTTGAACTTGCCGGCCTCGATGAAGTCAGCAGGCGCGCTCTCGGTGCGACCGAGGTCGATGACCCAGGAGGGATCCTCCTTGAGCGCGAGGCGCTCGTGGACGATGGAGCCCTCGAACCCCCAGCGGGCCGGCATGATCATCATGAGGGGCTTCAAGTGAGGCACCGTCGTCATCGGGACCATGAGGCCCCCGAGGACGACTTGGGGGATGAGCGCGATGGGCGTCAAGGCCATGGCCGCCTCCGAAGAGGTGACGACGGTCGAGAGGAGGAGCCCGAGCGCGACGGCCGCGAGCGAGGTGGCCACGAGCGACCCGAGCTGCATCAAGAACGCCGCGGGGCCGCCGTGGAAGCCGAGCGTGAAGAACACGATCGCGAGGAGGATCGTGCACTGCACGATGCAGAAGAAGGCGAGCAGGATGTACTTCGAGAGGACGTAGTTGAGCAGGCCCAGCGTGACCATGCGCTCGCGCATGTAGATGGCCCGCTCGCTGACGATCTCGCGCGCGGCGTTGGAGGTGCCGAACCAGACGGCGGCGACGACGAGGAAGAAGATGGCGCCGGTGTTGTCGGCGGTGGCCGTCATGCCCTTCAAGATGTCGCCGGTGTTCGTGTTGCCGCCGAACTTCTTGCCGAGCTCCTGGAGCGCGCCGAGGCACCACGCCGGGACGGCCTTCTCCTGCCAGCCGAACACCATCGCGAGCAAGATGCCGATGATCGGCGCCTGCGCGAGCATGATGACGGTGCCGGCGGTGTCTCGCATCTTCGTCTTGAAGTAACGCGAGACGAGGAGGCCGAGCTGGCCCTTTGTGGTCGCGCGTCGCTCGGGGATCGCGCGTTGTCCCTGGCCGGCGCCTATCTCGCGCCGGCCCGTGTACATCTTCCGGTAGGTGGGGTTCTGATCGCTGAAGTACTCGCGGCGCCACTCGAGCGCGGCGTTTTTCCTCGCGGTCCCGCGCGGCACGTTCGGATCGCGCGCGCGCATCGCGTCGTAGAGCGCCTTCTCGCGCGAGGCGATCATCTCGAACATGTCGCGCGGGTTGTCGATGTCGTTGCGCTGGCCGGCGCGCTCCTTCCACGTGCCGAAGAAGCGATACGACTCGCCCTGCGTGGGGCCGAAGAAGATCGGCACGCCGCCGTAGCCCATGGTCAGCGTGTGCGTGAACTTCTCGTACTCGTCCTTCGCCGGCTGATGGATCGTCATGATGATCGTCTTGCCGGTGGCCTTCGTGAGGTCATGCAAGAGCGTGATCAGCGCGGTGGTGTCGTCGGCGGCGAGGCCGGAGGTGGGCTCGTCGAGGAAGAGGATGACGGGGTCGGTGACGAGCTCGAGCGCGATGTTGACGCGCTTGCGCTGACCACCGGAGAGGATCTTCTTCTCGGGCTTGCCGATCTGGAGGTTCTTCACGCCCTCGAGGCCGAGGTCCTTGATCGTCTGCTCGACGCGCGCGTCGATCTCCTCCTCGGAGTAGTCGGGCGGGAGGCGGAACTTCGCGCTGTACTTCACGGCCTCGAAGACCGTGAGCTCGGGATGCACGAGGTCGTCCTGCGGGACGTAGCCGATCGAGCCGCGCAGGTTGTCGTAGATGTTGTAGAGGTCCTCGCCGTTGATGCGAACGACGCCGGACGTCGGCGGGAGGTAGCCGTTCAACGTGAGCAAGAGCGTCGTCTTGCCCGCGCCCGACGGGCCCATGAGCGCGATCATGTCGCCCGGGAGCGCCTTGAACGAGACGTCGTCGAGCAAGCGCTTCATCTCGCTCGGGTTGTCGCGATCGGGGACTTCGAGGACGAGGCTCCACGCCTCGATCTCGTAGAGAGGTTTGCCCGCCCAGCGATCGGCCGAGTACTCCTCCTGGACGACCTGGACCGCGCCCGAAGAGCCGAGCTCGATCTGGAGCGGCATCGGGCCGATGAAGAACTTCTCGCCGCTCTGGATGCCGATCTTCTGGCCCGGCGGGATGCGCTGGCCGCGGACGTACGTGCCGTTCGCGCTGCCGCGATCCTCGACGAAGAGCTGCCCGTTGATCTGGTGCACGAGCGCGTGGCGGCTCGAGACCTGCGGCTGCTGAATGACGATGTCGTTGTCCGCCGTGCGGCCGATGCTCTTCTGTCCGCCGCCGCTCGGTCCCGCAAAATCGAGCTGGCCAAGGACGGTCTTGTTCTTCTTGCCCGGCGCGCCCGCGGCCGGCGCAGCACCCGAGACGGGCGGATATCCTTGCGGCTGCGCGGGCGGGTAGCCCTGCGCTTGCGCAGGCGGATACCCCTGCTGCGGCATCGAGACGTTCGTCTGCGGCATGGGCGCCGAAGGCTGCTGCGCATACGCGCCGCTCGCGACGGGCGCGACGCCGCCACGCGAGGCCTGCGCGAGGCGCGCGAGGAGCTCGACAGGGACGGGCACGGGGCCAAACGCGACGACGCCGCTCGGATCGATCGGCGTGGGCTGCGCAGCTTGGATCTTCGTGGTGCCGACGTACGTGCCGCTCGTCGAGCCGTTGTCGACGACGAGCATGCGATCGAGCATCACGGTCGCGTGCTGGCTCGACACGCTCGGGTGTTGAAGGACGAGCGAGGCGCGCGCCGGATCCCGGCCGATCACGAGCTGCCCCGCAGGCGCAGGCGTGCTGCCCGTGGCCATGATCGAGAGGATGATCGCGGGGTGGCTGAGCGGGACAGGCGCGCGGCCGACGACGAACTGGGTGCGGAAGTCGAAGGGGACTTCTTCACCCGGGGCGAGCTGACGGTTGCCCGCGAACGAGGGCGCCGCGCCGCCGCCGATGAACACGAGCCTGCCGCCGCCCTGATGGACGAGGCGCGCGTGTTCGGGCGCGACGCTGGGATCCGCGAGGACGACGTCGCACGTGGGAGCGCTGCCGATCGTGAGGGTCTGCTTGCCGAAGCCGGGGACCATGCGGGCTACCTTTCACCACGAACGTCCGCGGAGAGCAACGGGGACGGCCGCGCCTCGCGTGACGGAAGCAGGATAGGCGCGCCGGGGCGGCGTTCGCCAGCCGTGTTCAGCGCAGGAAAAGCGCCCAGATGAGCAGGAGGAGCAGCACGGCGATCACGGCCGACATGCCGATGATCACGTAGACGATGCCCGCCTGGGAAGGGCGCCCGCGGGTCGCCACGGAAATCGGCGCCGACGGGACGGGCGAAGGGACCTCCGGCGGGTGCGTCTTCGAGGGGCCCTGGCCCGAAACCTGGGTGGCCTGGGGAGGCGCATAACGCCCCGAGGGCGGCGGCAAGGGGAGCTGGGCCGCGAACGTCGCGAGGCGCGGCTGCTCGGGCATCGTGGGTGAGGGCGCGACAGGGCGATCCACGGCCGTCGGCTGCACCGGGGCAAAGCCCGGCGACGAGGGCGAAGGCGGCGGCATGGGCAGGCCGCTTTGATCCGGCGCGGTCGGCGCCGCAGAGGAGGCGGCAGGCGAGAGCAACGTGGGGACCGGCACGGGCGGGGGCAGGCCGAGCTTCGTCCCCGTCGCGGCCTTCGCCGTGTCGACCGCGGTCATCGGCCGCGTCTCCTGCGGGGGCGCGGGCCGCGGGCTCGCAGGATCCGGCGCGTTCGCGGGCGCCTGCGGGATGGTGTGCGACGCGCGCGGCGCGAGCTCCGCGATGCGCACCATCTGCACGGTGATGTTGTCGTGGCCGCCGCGATCGTTCGCGAGGTTGACGAGCTGGTTGCAAGCGTGTGGGAGCGCGCCCGACGCGAGGGCCTGGCGCACGGCGCCGAGGATGTCGACGCCGAGGACGAGGTCGGTGAGGCCGTCGCTCGACTGGAGCAGGATGTCGCCCGGGAACATCTCCATCGGCTCGGGGCGAACCTCGACCTCGACCTCGGGGCGCATGCCGAGGGCGCGCGTGATCTTGTTCGCGTCGGGATGCCCGATGGCCTCGGCCTCCGTGAGCATGCCGGCGTCGATCATGCCCTGCACCATCGAGTGATCGCGCGTGAGCGGGTAGATCTGGCCCGCGCGGATGCAGTAGGCGCGGCTGTCGCCGACGTGCGCGACGTCGAGGCCACGATCACCGACGAGCATGGCGACGACCGTCGAGCCGGGCCGCCCGCGGTTCTCGGGCGGCCCGCCGAGCTGGTACACGCGACGCCCGGCCTCCTCGATCGCAGCCTTGAGCGCGTTCGCAGCCGTGGCGCCGGGTGGGGCTTGATCAATGACCTCGAAGATCGTGGCGATCGCGGTGCGGCTCGCCTCCCGGCCTCCGTAATGCCCGCCCATGCCGTCGCAGAGGACGACGAGGTGGCCGAAGCGCGTCTCGGCGTACCCGCACGAGTCCTCGTTGACCTGCTTGTTCGGATCGCGGCCAGGATCGCTGGCCTGGGCGAACTCGATCCGGACGCGGGTGCCGAGGGCCTGGGGTTGGCTCATCGCGGAAGGGCCGGGGGGTGGAGGCCGGGACGACGATCGTTCGAGTGTAGACTACTCGAAACGGACGTTGAACTCGATGGGGCCGAAGCGGAGCATCGCGCCGGGCGAGACGGGCGTCCACACGAGCGGCGGGATGCGGTTTCCGTTGATGCTCGTACCGTTGTTCGAGTTCTCGTCACGCACGAAGAGCTGGCCGTTCTCGAACTTGACGACGGCGTGGCTGCCGGAGACGCGCGGCTCGTTCACCACGATCTGACACGTCGCGGCGTCGCGGCCGACGCGCATCTCCGTGCCGGGGTTGAACGTGAAGATGCCGAGCGAGCCGGAGAGCACCGCGCGGTTCGCGGCGCCGCCCACGGGGCCGCCGCCCATCGGAGGAGGACCGTATCCGCCGCCGAAGTCCGGGCCGCCCATGCCGGGCATGCCGCCGCCCATGGGCACGGCAGGCGCGTAGCCGCCCGCCATGGGAGGGGAACCGCCCCCGGGGCGCGGAGCCGTCGTGGGGGCGTTGCCGGTGCGACGCTTGTTGCCGCCGCTGCGGAAGATCGAGACGACGAGCAGGACGAGGACGACGCCGCCGAAGGTGATGGCGCCGATGAGCAGGTAGGGCAGCGGCGCCTCTTTCGCCTTCACCGTGATGATCTTGTCGGCGGTGATGGCGCTCGTGCGCTTGGCCTGGTTGTCGTAGACGACCAGGCGCGCGGTCATCTGATCGCCCTTGCCGGCGAGGAACTTGTCCGTGTTCGGAGCTTCGAACTCGACCATGCTCTCGCCGGCCGTCGTGGCCTTGCCGCGCATACCTTGCTCGATGAGCGTGCGTTGCGCCTTCTTCGCGTCGTCGATGCTGCCGCCCTGGAGCGAGGCGGGCGCGGGCTGGTTCTTCGGGACCATGTAGAGCTCGGCCCGCTGCGTGTTGCCGCCCCAGCAGAAGTTACCGAAGACCTTCACGGTCCCGCCCGGGTGCACCGGATCCTGCTGCGCGGCGCGCTCGGTGGCCTCACGATCGATGTCGAGCGGCCACTGCGAGGGGTCGATGCCGACGGGCACGTTCTGGAACGTCGCGTCGCCGGCGATCAGCGGATCGGTGTTGAGGAACGCGAGGCGGAAGGTCTGCGTCAAGCTCAGCGCGACACACGAGACGCGCCACTTGACGATGTGCATCTTGTTGAAGCGCGAGCGGACCGCGTTGACGATGTTGACCGCGCGCGACTCCTGCCTGTCGCGCAGGATGCTGTAGAAGCCGCCGATCTCGGGGTTCGAGAGCCCTTCCATGAACTCGCGCGAGTTCGCGGCGAACTCCTCGACGAGCTTGCTCGGGAACCAGACCGAGATGACCGGCACCGGCGTCTTCGGGAGGACTTCGTTGTTCTCCGGGAAGCGGCCCTTCGTGAGGTAGTCCTTGAGCAGGTTCGAGGCCGCGGAGTTCGAGCTCGGATCGGCGCCGGCCGCGCCGTTCGAGAGAACGACCATGGCTTGGTGCATGGGCACGACGACGTTCGTGCCGACGTTGCCGAGCTCCTTGAAGCCGTCGGTGGCCGCGGTCTTGATGATGTTGAAGAGCGGGCGCGTGCGGCCCTGCGTGGGGAACGTGTTCTTGACGCTCGAGATCGTCTGGAGCGCCGTCTGCTTGTTGTTCACCCACTTCGAGTCTTCGACGACGCTCTTGTCGTTGAAGAACATCACGTCGACGATGTCGTTCGGGCCCATCGCGTTGACGAACGCGGTGGCGACGGACTTCGCCTCGTCGAAGCGCGTGCCCATCGAAGACGCAGCGTCGATGAGGATGAGCCACGCGGTGCCCACGCCGGGCTGGCTCGTGCTCTCACCCCAGCGCGCCTTCGACTCGAACCGGGCCACGGTGTCGGAGCCGTCGACGACGACGGTGAGCACCGCGTTCTTCTCCGGGAAGTCGAACGACGAGTAGAGCGCGTTCGGCTGCTCGACCGCGTTCGCCACGCAGTCGTAGAACGCGTCGCCGTTCAGCGCCGCGCACGGCCGCGTCGCGTCCGACATGCGCTTGTTCTGGACGAGGTCGATCACGGTCGTGAGCACGGGCGAGCCGTCGACCGTGCTCGTGCGCGGATCGATGCGGAGGATCTTGGCCTCCGGAGCAGCGAAGGAGGGCGCGGCGGCGAAGAGGATCGCCGCGAGCGCCGCGAGCGCGGGGAGCGCGAACAGGGGAGCTTTGCGCGCCGATCGAGTGACGGCGCGGGCGGCTCCGTGGGGCAACGGGTTCATGCTTGAGCCTCCAACATGGGGGGTCCTCGGCGGGCCGGCGCAGGCGCGAGGTGACGAGCACCTTCGCGCACGCGCGTGGTCCGCGAGCGTGGCCGCCGCGTGCTCTCGTGCGTCGAGGCAGGGAAGCACGTCCGCCCTGCGCGATGAGCGCGGGGGACGGCTGCCTCGGGCGACGCGAGCGCGCGGGGGCGTCATCTCGTCGAGGAGCTGGATAGGGTGAAAAGGGCGTTCCGCACGGGGCTTCTCCGCGCGACCCCTAGGTCCGAGCCGTCACGATGATGGTGATGACGCTGAAGCCGCCGAAACGGATCTTGTCGCCGTCACGCAGCTCGCGCCTGCCCTTGAAGCCGATGGCTTCTTCGTTGTGGAAGGTGCCGTTCGTCGAGCCGAGATCACTCAGGATGAACCTCCCACCTTCACAGTCGATCGTCGCGTGATGCGTGGACGTCGTGCCGTGCGCGATCTCCACGTCGACCTTCTGACCCGTGTCCGCGCGGCCGACCGCGTTCTTGCCCTGCCAGAGCGGCCAGAACTTACCGAGCGGATCCTCCTGGTAGCTCACCAGGAAGCCTGCGAGCGCGCGGCGGCCGTCGGGGCTCGGCGCGGCTCCTTGCCGACCGGGCATCGGCGGAGGATTCCCAGGGATCCCCGTCGCGGCGTTTCCGCGCCCAGGTGCCCGCGCCGGCTCGAAGCCACCTTCGGGCTTCGGCGGCGGTGCGTACCCCTCGTGTTTGTCCGGCATCGGCGGCGGTGCGAACGCCCGGGGTCCAGGCGGCGGGGGATACCCACCGGCGGGCTCTGGCGGAGGCGGCCCGAAGCCTGGCGGCGCAGGCGGCGGCCCGAAGCCGGGCGGTGCAGGCGGCGGCCCAAAGCCGGGCGGCGCAGGCGGCGGCCCGAATCCACCCGGGGCCGGAGGCGGCCCATAACCCGTGGGCGGCGGCTCGGGAGGCGGCCCGAATCCAGGCGGCGCAGGCGGCGGTCCGAATCCGGGCGGCGCAGGCGGCGGTCCAAAACCAGCCGGCGGCTCGGGAGGCGGCCCGAATCCGGGCGGCGCGGGCGGCGGTCCAAAACCGGCCGGCGGGGAAGGCGGCTCGGGGGGCGGCCCGAACCCAGGCGGCGCAGGCGGCGGCCCGAACCCACCCGGCGTCGCCTGAGGCGGTCCGAACGCGGGGGGCGGCGGAGGCGGTCCGAAGCCTCCCGGCCCGGGAGGTGCGCCAAACGCAGGAGGCGGCGGAGGCCCGAACGCAGCGGGGTTTGCCGTGGGCGCGGGGGGCGGCCCGAAGCCGCCTCCGAAGCCGGGGGGAGCCGGCGGGGGCGGTCCGAAGCCCGGCGGCTCGGGAGGCGGCCCAAAGCCCGGCGGCCCCGGCGGAGGCCCGAAGCCCGGCGGTTGCCCGAAGGCGGGAGGGGGCGGAGGAGGACCGAAGGCGCCCGGCCCCGGAGGCCCGAGCGGAGAGGCGCAGATCGCGCAGAACTTGTCGGCGGGTGTGGCAGGCGCGCCGCAACGCGGGCAGTTCATAGTGTCCTTCTCGTGTTGACGGACCAAAGACCTCGTCCGCCTCGGCGGCAGCATACCGTGTGGGCCGGACCGAGGATCAAGAAGAAGTACTCTTTACCCTCGGCGAGGTGGACGAGGCACCTCGGAGCACGACGCAGCGCAGCACGTCGACGGGCTCTCGTGCGGGAACGCGGCGCGACGACGGCGTGCCGCAGGCGCGCGGAAAGAAGCACGGTACCGGCGTGGCATGGCGCGGGACCGAGGTGCGTGCGCGGAAGAAATGCGAAAGGGTGTCCTGGGCTGAATCAGCCCGGGGACACCCTTCGCAATGCGTTCGACGAGAGCGGGAGTGAGCGGAGACGGGAGGCCCCGAGATGGGGCCTTCCGGATCAGCCGTCCTTGGCGTCGCGCACGCGGGCGGCCTTGCCGGCCAGCGAGCGGAGGTAGAACAAGCGCGAGCGACGAACGACGCCGCGCGAGACCACCTCGATCTTGTCGATGCGGGGGCTGTGCGTTGGGAAGATACGCTCCACACCCACGTTGAAGCTCACCTTGCGGACCGTGAAGGTGCTGCGCGCACCGGCCCGATGTTGCTTCAGTACGACGCCCTGGAAGACCTGGATACGCTCCTTCTCGCCCTCGACGATGCGGTAGTGGACCCGGACGGTGTCGCCGACCCGGAACTCCGGGAGCCCCTCGCGGAGCTGCGGGGTTTCGATCTTCGCAAGTACGTTCGAGGTGAGCATGTCGCGGTCCTTCGACTGGGGATGGTCCCGGCTGTTGGGGCAAACGGCTCCACGCCTGCCGGAGACGACGAGGGAGCGGCATTATGCATACCGTCCCCACGCTGTCAACCGATCATGGATCGTGGGGATACGGTGGATCGCGGGGGCGACGAACTCACCGCCCCGCACGATCTCTTCGGACGGTCAACGGCGAACGGGGATGATCTGCACGCGGCGCGCGTCGCCTTCGCCGTCGCTCTTCGTGACGACGCCGGGGAACTTCGCGAGCGCGAGGTGCACGACGCGGCGATCCTGCGGGTTCATCGGCTCGAACGTGATGATCTTGCCCTCCTCGACGGCCTGCTTGCCGAGGCGACGGGCCATCGAGGTGAGCGTCTCCTCGCGGCGCGCGCGGTAGCCCTCGGCGTCGATGATCACGTGGCGGCGCTGCTTGCCGGGCCGGTTGATCACGCGGTTGGCGAGGAACTGCAGCGCGGCGAGCGTCTGGCCCTTCTTGCCGATGATGCGGCCGGCGTCCCTGCCCTCGATCTCCAGCCGGATCTCCTCGGGCGGATCTTCCGGCTCGTTCTCGAGCAGGTCCACGGTGCAGTCCATGCCCATCGCGGCGAGCGTATCGATGACGAAGTCGAGCGCTTGATCGGCGCGACCATCCTCCTCGAACGGGGCTTTCGCCTCGGCGGCGCGCTCGTCGCGCTCGTCGTCGTCGTGCCGGGTGCCTTCGGCGTTCACGCTGGTCTTCCCGGGAGCTCCATTATCCACGGACACGTGCCTTTCCCTTTCCAAGAGCAGGCGCCGACTTGGTTTCGTCGCCCGAAGATTTCGCTGGCTTCTCGCGCACCTCGATGCCGGCGGAGCCCTGCGTCTTGCGGCTCAGGTAGCGCTCGACCGCAACCTGCTGGGCGATGCCGAGCCACGTGTTGGTCAGCATGTACACGCCGAGGCCTGCGGGCAGGTAGAGCATCATCACCACGAAGATGCCCGGCAGCATGTACTGCATCATCTTCTGCTGCATCGGGTCGCTCTGCGGCGGCATGAGCTTCTGCTGGAAGAAGCTCGACGCGCCGAGGATCGCGGGGATGACGAAGTATTCGCCCTTGTCCGAGAGATCCGGGATGATCCGGGCCGACAAAAAGGGCACGTGATAGAGTTCGACCGCCGTCTGCAGGGCCTGGTAGAGCGCGAACCACACGGGCATCTGGAGCAGCATCGGGATGCAGCCGAGCACCGGGTTCGTCACGCCGTGCTTGCGCCAGAGCTCCTGGAGCGCGAGGCCGCGCTGCGCGGGGTCGTCCTTGTAACGAGTGTTGAGCTCGTCCATCTCCGGCTTGAGCCGGCGCATCGCCGCGCTGCTCTTGATCTGCGAGATGCTGAGCGGGAAGAGCAGCGTGCGCACGGTGATCGTGAGCAGCGCGATCGCCCATCCCCAGCTCCCCACGGCCTTGTGGAGGATCTTCAGGTAGCCGACGAGGACCTTCGCGATCGGCGAGAACGTGCCGAGATCGATCACCTCGGTGATGCCCGGGCCGGCAGCCGCGAGCACCTCGCGCTCCTTCGGGCCCGTGAAGCTCAGGACCTTGTACGTCTGCGTCGCCTGCGGCGCGAGCTCGACCTCGGGATACGCGAGGCGCGCACGGTAGACGTGGCCGTGTGTGTCCTTGTCCTTCTCGCGATCCGCCGCGTTGTACTTGGCGCGGTTCCAGTCCTCTTCGATCTGCGTCTCGGCGAACGCTGCGGGACCTTCGACCGGGATCGCGGCCTTCGTGAAGTAGACGCTGCTGACGGCGACCCATTTCGCGGCGCCGGGGCTGCGGCGCCAGAGCTCGTTCGTGAACTCCTTGTCCTTGAAGTCCTTCGGCTCGAACGCGTCGGCGTGCAAGCGCTCGACCTTCTCCGTCGTCGCCGCGAGCACGTCCGTCATCTGCTCCGAGATGCGGCCGAGGCTGCCCTTGGTCTCCTCGGTCGTGCGCCACGAGGTCTGCTCCACCGTGAGCCTGTGCTTGAGCGGCTCGGCGGAGAGGTTCTTCACCTCGAGCGTCATTTCGAGTTCGAAGGGGTTGCCCGTCTCGCGCACGACCTTCGTGAGCTTCGAGGTCGCGTCCTCGTAGACGAACGTGCACGACTTGCCGTCCTGCGCCGCGAGCGTCCAGTCGAGGTTGTCGTAGGGCGTCTGCTGCTTCGCGACCCCGGGCAAACGCACGTCCGTTCGCAGCGGCTGGCGCCACTCCTGCGAGGTCGTGACGAGATCGATCGGCTTGCCGGCCTTCGAGTACTTGCCTTCATCGGTGAGCCGAAGGTGGCGCAGCGAGCCGCCGCGCGAAGACAGCTCCGCCTCGAAGCGCGGACCGTTGATCGTGCAAATCTGCTCGGGCTGCCTCTTGTCGTCCGGCAGCCGATCGGCGTCGTAGAACGTGTTCGGCTGGACGTCTTCGTTGCCCTTGCCGAACAGGTTGCCGCCGAACTGCCAGAACAGGATGGCAGCGATGCCGATGAGCACCCACTGAACGATTTTGCCGCGTTCCATGAAATCCTTCGGCAATCTCCTTGCCGTAAAACCCTACTGGTCCTTGCCCCGCCCCGTGACCGCGTGATCCCCCCGGAAGGGCTCGCTCGCTTGGCGAGCATGCGAGGGGAAACTAACCAGCCTCATGGACCGCGCCACTGCTCCACGGCGAAAGTCGAGCCTCGTCGTGGGAAGAAAGGTTCGTATTTCCAACCCTTTGATCCGGGCCGTGCCGCGCGGGCTCTTCCGTACGCGAGCGGCCGATCCGTGGAGGCGGCGGAGGATCGTAGCCGCCCGGATGGAACGGGTGGCACTTACACAGGCGCTTCACTGAAAGCAAGCTCCCGCGCAGCGCTCCATGACCCGCGATGCACGCGGCGGCGTACCGCGAGCAAGAGGGTTCGAACCGACAGACAGGACCGAAGAGCGCGAGCAGCACCTTCGAGAGCGTCAGCTGGTAGACGCGGATCAGCAGGAGGAGGAGCTTGGCCAGCATGGGGGTTTGGGGGCGGAGCCCGGCGTGCCCGGGCGGAGCCACCATCGACGGTCGATGCAGGGCGCGGCGAGCGACGCCGGAGGGCGCGAGGTGTGGCGAGGCTGAACGCGTCGGCCGCGGCTCCCATCACGAGATCGCGAGGCGAAGCTTGGGGGCCCGCGTTCCTGCTTGCAAGGTCAAGGGCCGCCTTTGCGCCCGTCGCCGGAGCGGTTTCTCGGGTCGACCTGCGCGCCCGGGTTCGGCTTGCCGCTCGCTCGTTTGCGCACGAGCGGCAGCACGGCCTGAATCTCCGCTTCGAGCTCCCTGCAGGCGAGTTCGTCCACGCCCGGACGCACGATCACCACGACGTCGACGCCGCGCGGAAACGACGCCACGTTCCGGCGAAAGACATCACGGAGCAGGCGCTTGGCCCGGTTGCGTTGCACAGCGCAACCCACCTTTCGCGACGCCACCACGCCGAGGCGTGTGGTGCTGTCGTCGGGGCGGGGTGCGATCAGGATCAGGAGGTGACGCGTCGTGACCCGAGCGCCACCCTCCTGAACGCGCAGGAAATCAGGGCGGCGCCGTAACCGCTGGGCTCGCGTGAACGTCTGTCGAGGGCGTGGGTCGCCCACGACTTCACTTCTTGTAGATCGTCGTGGCGAGGCGCGCGCGGCCCTTACGCCGGCGGTTGTTGATGACCTTGCGGCCACCGCTCGTGGCCATGCGCGCCCGGAAGCCATGGGTACGCGCGCGGCGGGTGTTGTGGGGCTGGAACGTGCGCTTCATCGTAGGACCCTTCAGAACCCTTCGTTTTTCGGGGCGCGCAAAGAAAGCACAGGTCCGCCTGCTGGTCAAGACCGCGAAACGGCCTGGATCGCGCGTCGTCTGTCTGACCTGATCGACGGCCCCTGTCAACGCTCGGGGGCTTCGCTCCTGCGAGCCGAGCTACGCCCCCGAACCCCCGGGCAAGGGAAGAGACGGGCTCGTGCTTGAGGCTCCTCCCTACACCGCAAGACATTCCATGTGCCCGCACGCCTGGTGTAGCCTCCGCTTGCACGGGGGGGCCCGGTGATCTTCGCGCGGCAAGCGCACCCGGGCCTCTCGCTTCCGCGCGCAGTGCGCGCCGAGGAGACGCCGAAGACATGGCCCAAGTCGACCATCCCCGAGCCCGACCGCCCGCAGGTGATCCCGCGGCGGAAGGCACCTCCGACGCGCGCGCGGCCACGCCCCGTCGCCCGTCCCTCCTGCGCCGCGTTGCCTCCGCTTGCTCGGCCGTCCTCGCGGCCGCGGCGTGCCTCCTCGCGCCCGCCGAGGCCGACGCGCAGCAGTCGACGATGTACCTCGATCGCCTCTTCATCGGCGGCGCGCCCGAAGACGCGATCGGGCTCTGGCGCCCGCAGTTCAACCCGCAGACGCGGTTCTTCGGCCAGCTCGGCATGGGCTTCGCGCTGAACCCGTTCCGCATCGAGAACCACCAGGACGATCCGCGGAAGGCCGGCATCTTCAGCCAGCGCAGCAGCGCGCCCGTCGGCCCGCAGCTCATCAGCTACCTCGACGTCGGCGTCGAGGTCCTCGAGCGCTTCTCGTTCCAGGCGAACTTGCCGATCATCCTCTTCCAGGACGGCGGCACGACGTACCTCGCGCAGGTCTCGGGATCGAACGCCGTCAGCATGCGGACGGTGGCGCCGATGGATCTGCGCCTCGACGGTCGCGTGCTCCTTTGGCGGAACCCCGCGCGTAGCTTCAAGCTCGGCCTCGAAGGCGCGGTCTGGCTCCCGACGGGCGACAACGACTCGTTCGGCGGCGACTCGAGCGCGAGCGGCGGTTTCCAGGTCGCGGCCGAGTACGACCTCAAGAGCTTCTTCTTCGTCTTCAACACGGGCCTCCAGTTCCGGCCTTCGGGCGGCGTGAACGACTTCAAATCCGGCTCCGAGTGGCGCTGGGGCATCGGCGGCTTCCTGCCGCTGCGCGGCGGCGCGCTCCGCCTCGGCGCGCAGATCTTCGGCTCGACGGGCATCACCGACGCGACGTTCTTCGACGTCGACAACACGCCGATCGAGTGGATGCTCGAGGGGCGTTACGCCTTCGATCAGAAGAAGCGCGCGTGGCTCGGCGTGGGCGGCGGCACGCGCATCACGCCTGGATACGCGCCGGATTTCCGCGCCGTCGCGACCGTCGGGTACGCGTTCCCGATCAAGGACACGAACCCGCCGTCGCCTGGAAAGCGCTTCAAGACGGGACGCTACGCCGAGCACGGCGCGGACACGGACAAGGACGGCTTGCCGGACGACGTCGATTTGTGCCCGACGGATCCCGAGGATCACAAGCCGCCGAACACGGACGACGGCTGCCCGCAGCCGCCGGATCGCGACGGCGACGGCATCCCCGACAACGTCGACAAGTGCCCCGACACGCCCGAGGATTTCGACAAGGTCGACGATCAGGACGGCTGCCCCGAGGACGATCCCGACAAGGACGGCATCAGCGACGCGAAGGACGCTTGTCCGAAGGAGCCCGGCGACGCGAACCCCGACGCGGAGAAGAACGGCTGCCCGACCTTCATCCGCAGGGTCACCGGCTCGAACGAGATCCAGATCCTCAAGAAGGTCGAGTTCCTCACGGGCAAGTCGACGATCTTGCAGCAGAGCTACCCGATCCTCGACGAGGTCGTGCGCCTGCTCAAGGTGAACCCCGAGATCCAACACCTCGCGATCGAGGGCCACACGGACAACCGCGGCTCGGATGATCTCAACGAGAAGCTCTCGTCCGATCGCGCGAACGCCGTGATGGAGTACCTCATCAAGAAGGGCGGCATCGCCGCGGATCGCCTGAGCGCCGCCGGCTTCGGCCCGCGCAGGCCCATCGCCGACAACAACACGGCCAACGGACGGCAGACGAACCGTCGCGTCGAGTTCCACATCCGCGACAAGGCGGCGGATGTCACGCCCCCCGGTCAATAGCGGCCTCGCCGCGCTCCTCCTCGCGCTCGCCGCCGTCCTCGGCGCAGGGTGCGAGAAGGAGCGCGGCTCGCCTTACGCGTGCACCTGTACGTTCCTCACGGACTTCGATGACAACTCCGGGAGCGAGGTGACCGTGTGCTCGCCCTCCGCCGAGCGTGCCCCCGATTTCGCCCGGGGCTGCGCGCAGTCCGGGGCGCCCGCGCCCGTGGAAAAGTGTATCTGCAAGCTCGAACGAGGGGCCGGGACGTGTGACGTCGGGCTGTGTCGGAATCGACCCCGCGGCGAGTGAAATCCGCTGCATCGCGACTCCACGCAGGCCGTCGAACGAGGCACAATGATCTCGATGAAGTACGCCCCCGCCCTGGTGCTCGCCCTCGTCGTCCCCGGCGTCGCGCTCGCTGCCGAGGCGACGCGCCCCGAGCCGGCCCCGAAGCCCGACGCCTCGCGAGCCAACGGCTTCGTCACCGTCGCTTGCAATCCGGGCTGCGAGGGCATCTTCGTCAACGGCCGCTCGCTCGGTCCTTCCCCGATCGTGCGCGCAGAGCTCCCGCCGGGGACGCACAAGCTCACGCTGCGCCGCAAGGGGTACGAGGAGAAGAAGGTCGAGGTCGTCGTGAAGCCGGGCGAGACGGCGCTCCTCAACGTCAAACTCTCGCAACAAGCGGCGCCGCCCGCCGAGCCTCCGCCGGACATCGCGGCGCGCGTCGCGGCGAAGATGATCAAGGCCGACGGGTTTCTCTCGCTCGTCTGCGATCCGGCCTGTGATCAGGTGATCGTCGACGGCAAGCGCAAGCTCGGCCCCGCGCCGCACACGAACGTGTCGCTCCCCCCAGGCAAACACGAGATCACGATCCAGCGCAAGGGCGCGCCCGACAAGGTGATCACCGTGAACCTCGTCCCCGGACAATCCACGGCGTTCAAGGTCGCGATGCAGATCGAGGCGGAGCGCACCATCCCCGCCAAGGCGCCCGCCCCCCCGCAGCCGCGGCGCTGATCGTCATCCCCTGTCGAGCAGCGCTTCGAGCGCTGCCACGTCCGACACGGGCGCCGAGCAGGTTCGATTCCGACAAACGTACGCCACGGTGTCGTCGCCCCGCGCGCCCTTGCCCTCGGCGAGCACCTTGACGGCCTCGGCCGTCTCCGGCCGGCGCGGATCCACCCACACCACGTTCCTGTGCGGCAAGAAGCGGCGGAACACCGCCTTTGCGAACGCTTGTGCCCGCTCGCCCGACGGATCGCCCACGAGCACCACGTCCACCGTCCCGCGCACGAGCCGATCGAGCACGGCGACGGCCTTGCCGAGGCCGAGCGGGTTGTCGATCGCCGTCGGGCCGATCGGCTCGATCTGCCGCCGCCCGTGCGCGGCGAACCGTTCGTCCGTGATCTCGCCGAGCCGCAGGCAAAGCTCCGCGGCCATGGATGCGCCCGAAGGCACGGCCTGATCAAAGACGTCCTTCGTGCGGGCGATGAGCGCGTCCCCGTCATCGGGCGCGAAGAAGAAGCCACCTTCGCGCGGATCCTCGTGATGCTCGATCATCGCGTCGGCGATCGCGCGGGCCAACGCCACGTACCGCGGGTTGCCCGTGGCTTCGTAGAGATCGAGCGCCGCGCTGCCGACGTACGCTTGATCGTCGAGGAAGCCGCGCCTCTCCTCCGGCGCCTCGTTCTCGCCCGGCATGTAGTACCGGCGCACGCGCCCGTCCCGCACGAGCCGCTCTTCGATCGCCGCGAACGCGACCTCGGCCGCGCCGATCCACGAAGGCTCGTCGAGCGCACGGCCGGCCTCGGCGAGCGCGCCGATGAGCAGCGCGTTCCAGCTCGCGAGGATCTTGTCGTCGCGGGTCGGCCGCGGCCGCTTCTCCCGCGCCGCGAGCATCTTCGTCCTCGCCCGTTCGAGCGCGCTCGCCGCCGCGCCCGGCGCGAGATCCACGATCGCCGCCGTCCGTTCGATCGAGCGCACCTCCGAGAGCACGGTCGCGCCCGTCTCCTCGAAGTTGCCTTCGTCCGTGATGCCGAAGTGGACCCGCGCGACCTCGTACGCCTCGTGATCGTCACCCACGGCCGCGCGCAGATCGCCGAGCTTCCACACGAAAAACTTTCCTTCTTGGCCCTCGGAGTCCGCGTCCTGCGTCGCGTAAAACGCGCCCGACGCGTCGCGCATCTCGGCGAAGAGGTAGGCGACGAGCGCGCGCGCCGTCTCGGCGAAACGCGGGTTTCCGAGCGCGCGGTAGCCGTCGACGTAGAGGCGCAAGAGCAGCGCGTTGTCGTAGAGCATCTTCTCGAAGTGCGGCACGAGCCAGCGCGCGTCCGTCGAGTAGCGGTGGAAGCCGCCGCGCAGGTGGTCCCAGATCCCGCCCTTCTGCATCTTGTCGAGCGCGAGCTCCACGCTCTCCTTCGAGACCGCGTCACCCTCCAGCGTGCCGCGCAGCAAGAGCACGTCGAGCGACATCGTGTTCGGGAACTTGGGCCGCGCGCCGAAGCCGCCGTTGTGGCTGTCGAAGCGCGCGAGCAGACGCCGGCACGCCTTGCGCAAGAGGTCTTGCCCGATCTCACCCTCGCCCTCGGGCAGCGCGCCCACACGCGTGATCTCCTGCGTGATCTCGCCGGCCTGCGCGAGCACCTCGCCGCGGCGCCGCTTGTACGCGTCCGCGACCGCTTCGAGGATCGCCGGGAAGCCGGGCACGCCGTACTTGTCCGCCGGCGGGAAGTACGTTCCGGCGAAGAACGGCTTTTGATCCGGCGTCAGGAACACGGTGAGCGGCCAGCCGCCGCTCCGGCCCATGAGCTGCACGACGAGCTGGTAGACCTGATCGAGATCCGGCCGCTCCTCGCGATCGACCTTCACGTTCACGAAGAGCTCGTTCATGCGCGCCGCGATCGCGTCGTTCTCGAACGACTCGCGCTCCATCACGTGGCACCAGTGACAGGCGGCGTAGCCGATCGAGAGCAGGATGGGTTTGTCCTCCCGCTTCGCGCGTTCGAGCGCCTCCGCGCCCCACGGGTACCAATCGACCGGGTTTCGCGCGTGCTGCAGGAGGTACGGCGACTTCTCCTTCGCGAGCCTGTTCTCGTGGGCGCTCATGCACGAGCACCTAGGGCATCGCGCACCCGGCGGGAAGGTGAATTCCCGGCTCTCCCAGAGGCCTGGTTTTCAGGCCTTGCCGAGCACGAGCGCGCAGTTGTGCCCGCCGAAGCCCGCCGAGCATTTCGCCGCCCAGCCGACGGGCGCGGCCCTTCGATCCCGCACGACGTCGAGCGCGCCGAGCTCCGGATCGAGCTCGTCGACGTTGATCGACGGGTGCAGCACTTGATCCCGCAGCGAACACACGACCGCGATCGTCTCGGCCGCGCCCGCGCCGCCGAGCAGGTGGCCGATCATCGACTTCGTCGCCGAGATCGGGATCTCTGCGAGCCGCTCGCCGAAGACGCGGCGGAACGCGAGGATCTCGGCCATGTCGCCCTGCGGCGTCGAGGTCGCGTGCGGGTTGATGTAGTCGATCGCCTCGGGGTCGATGCCGGCCCGCTGGAGCGCGCGCTCCAGCGCGAGCGCGAGGCCGAGGCCCTCGGGGTGCGGGCGCGTGAGGTGCTCGGCGTCCGTCGTCATCCCGAAGCCGCCGACGACCGCGAGCACCTTCGCCCCGCGCCGCTTCGCGTGTTCTTCCTCTTCGAGCACGAGCACGCCCGCGCCTTCGCCCATGACGAACCCATGGCGCCGCTTGTCGAACGGCCGGCTCGCGCGGGTCGGATCTCCCTCGAACGCCTTCGCGAGCGCGCGCGCATTGCCGAAGCCCGCCACGGTGTTCATCCGCGTCGCCGCCTCCGCGCCGCCGGCGATCATCACGTCGGCCTCGCCTGCCTCGATGAGGAGCGCGCTCGTCGCGATGGAATGCGTGCCCGTCGCGCAGGCGCTCGCCAGGCTGTAGGACGGGCCCATGAAGCCATAACGCATCGAAATGAGCGCGGCCGCGCCGTTCGGCATGACGCCCGGCACGAAATACGGCGACACCGCGCGCGGGCCGCGCTCGTTGCTCCGGGCGATCTGCTCCTCGAAGATGTCGACCGAGCCCATGCCGGTCGACATCAGGCAGCCGACGCGTGATCGCGTGGCGCCGGACTCCTTGTCGAGCCCGGCCATGATCACGGCCTCGACGGCCGCGCCGAGGCTGAAATGCGTCACGCGGCCGTAGACCTCGGCCTCCTTCGGGGACATGTACCGCGAAACGTCGAAATCTCTCACGCTCGCGGCGATGTCGCTGCGGAGTTTGTCGGTGGGGAACTCGCAGATGTACGAGACGCCCGAGCGCCCGGCGAGCAGGCTCTCCCAGAAGGTCGGGACGTCTGTGCCCACGGGGCTCACGACGCCCATTCCGGTCACGACGACGCGGCGGGGCATGGGGGTGGGATCAGCCGCCGGCGGCGAGCCGCTCCTCCACCTTCTTGCAGAGATCCCCGACCGTGGTGAGCTCGACGAGGTCCTCGTCCGGGATCACGATCCCGAGCTCGGACTCGAGCTCCCCGACGATCTGCATCACGGAGAGCGAGTCGATGCCGAGCTCGCTGATCTTGGACGCAGGCGTCACGTTCGGGAAGGGGCGCTTGTCGACGCGCGCGGCCACGGTCTTGAACATCTCGAGCAGATCGCGCTTCTGGTTCATTGTCTCAGCCAATCCTCTGGAGCTCCATCTGGACGAGGGAGCTGTAGTGGATGTCGAATGCGCGGACGCAGGTGGAGAGGTACCGGTCGTAATCCTCGAAGACCTTGTCGCCCCACTTCGCCCGGATCGTCGTCTCGTTCAGGCGGAGGCGCCGGAGCCACTCCGCCGTCGTGCGCTGGTAATGCTCGCGCCGCGTGTGGAGCGTCTTGACCTCCCACCAGGGATTGATGGCCTGGATCAGCTCTTCGAGCCGCGGGTTCAGGCCGTTCGGGAAGATCTCCTTCGACGAGAACGAGAAATCTTCGAGGTCCTGCCGCGTATCGGCGGCGAGCGCGCCCCAGGGCCGCATCTTCGGCGTTCGATTGCGCAGGATCGCCTGGAAGCCGAACGACGAGCCCGGCTTCGTGAGGCGCCAGCATTTCTCGAAATACCGCCGGTAGATGTCGACGGCCTTGCCCTGCCGCGCCTCGTCGAGCGAGCAGAGATGGTCGATCATGCAGATCGAGACGAGGCCGTCGAATGTCTCCTCCGTCTCCCATTGCATGAAATCGGACGCGATACACTCCACGCCCGGGATGTTCCGCTGATTGACCTCCGCGGCCATCGCGCGGGAGAGCGTGATGCCCACGGCCCGGTCGACCTTGCGCGTGGTCGCGAGGTATTCGACACACGCGCCCCAGCCACAGCCGATGTCGAGCACGGATTTGCCTGGGCCGGCTTTCGCGTATTCGCTGAGGATCCGCAGCTTGTTGAGCTGCGCGGCCTCCAGCGATTGATCGGGCGACTCGAAGACCGCGCACGTGTAGTTCATGCGCTCGTCGAGCCAAAGGCGGAAGAACTCGTTGGAGACGTCGTAGCTGACCTCGACGTCCGCTTGGCTGGATCCCATCAGAGAGCTCCTCGGGTTTCGGTCTCCCGGGCCGGCGCGCGGGGTGAAGGAACGGCGGAAGAATCGAAGGGGGCGCTCGCGTCGTCGCTCGGCTCCCCCACGAGATCGAGCTGCCCATTTTCGAGGCGCATCTTCGTCTCGCGGCGGCGCACCTTGCCGCTCGACGTCTTCGGCAGCGTGCCGCGCTTGATCAGCACGACCTCGGCGAGCTGCACGCCGAGCTCGGCCCGCACCGCGTGCGTGACCGCCTCGACGAGCGCGCGTTTCGCCTCGCCCAGGCGCCGCGACTCCGCCACGAGCACCGCCTCCTCCGCGCCGCTCGTGCTGCGCCGCGCAAAGGCCACGCATTGCCCGTCGCGGATGCCGTCGACCGTGGAGGCCACGCGCTCGATGTCCTGCGGATAGTGGTTTTTCCCGTTCAGGATGATGAGATCCTTCGAACGGCCGCAGATGTAGACATTTCCGTCGGCGCGATACCCGAGGTCACCCGTGTGCAGATAACCGTCGCCGAACGACTCGGCCGTCGCCTCGGCATCCCCGAAATACCCCGCGGTCACGCTCGGCCCGCGCAGCCAGATCTCGCCCACCTGGCGCTCGCCGAGCGGCGCGCCGTCGGGGCCCACGATCCGGATCTCGTGCCCGGGGAAGGCGCGTCCGCACGAGACGAGCTCCATCGACGGCGCGTCGTCCTGCGCTGGCGCGGCCTTTCCGTTCTTCATCGTGGCGAGGTCGATCCGATCCGTCGTGAGGGGCTTGCCGAGGTCGTGGAACGTCACGGCGAGCGTCGCCTCGGCCATGCCGTAGCAGGGCAGGATGCTCTCGGGCGAGAGCCCGTTTTTCGCGAACCGATCGAGGAAGGCGCGCAGCACGTCGGCCTGGATCGGCTCGGCGCCGCAGCCGAGCGCGCGCATGCACGAGAGATCCCAGCCGCCGGCCTGGGTCTCCGTCACGGCGCGTGTCGCCAGCGCGAACGCGAAGTTCGGCGCGAACGTGATCGTGCCGCGGAAGCGGTGAATCGAGTCGA
This sequence comes from Polyangium fumosum, assembly GCF_005144585.1. GTDB lineage: Bacteria > Myxococcota_A > Polyangia > Polyangiales > Polyangiaceae > Polyangium > Polyangium fumosum. The sequence goes on from NZ_SSMQ01000016.1 coordinate 63,439, forward strand.
GCCAGAGCGAGGGCCTGCGGATGAACGACATCGTCGGCAGGAACATCACCTGCACGAGCGCGTAGACGGGCGCGATCACGAAGCCGATGAGGCCCATGTCGTGGTAGAGCGGCAGCCACGAGACGCCGCGATCTTCGGGCGTCGAGCGCAGCCCGTCGAACATGATCGCGTGGCTGTTCACGCTCAGGTTCTCGTGCGTGACCATCACGCCCTTCGGCCGCGAGGTCGAACCCGAGGTGAACTGGAGGAACGCGAGATCCTCGCCGCGCACGTCGGGCAGCGTGGTGTGCGCGGAGCCTGGATCGATCGCCCCGAGCTCGCGTTCGAGCACGAGGCGCGTGTCCGCGCTCTGCGAGCCGAGCAGGTGCTCCTGGATGAGCGGGCGCAGCGCGTCGTTCGTGACGACCACACGCGCGCCGGACGCCGCGAGGACGTGACGCACGGTGTCGCCGTAGGCTTCGAGCTTGGCGAGCGTCGCGGGCGGATACATCGGCACGGCGACGAGGCCTGCCGTGAGCGCTCCGACGAAAGACAGGACGAACTCGTCGGGCTCCGGGAGGATCAGCGCGACGCGATCGCCTTTCGACAGGCCGAGGGCCTGCAGCGCGCGGGCGCGGCGGCTCGCTTCGGCCCAGAGCTCCGGATACACGACGCGGCGCTCCTGGCCGTTCGTGCGCACGAAAGTGACCGCACGGTCACCATGAATCGTGTTGTCGCGAAGGACATCGATGAACGTGCGCATGGCCCGGGAGGTACGTCCTGGCTGCCTGGTCTGGAAGCGACGGAAAGCCGAGACGCAGGCATAAGCGAATCCCGGACCAAATCAACCAGAAACGATAAATGCTGGATATTGCAACTGAATCCAGCGGACTTTCGGGGTGGGTGTGTCTGATTTTCGACAGGTGCGTTGCGTCAGAGAAAAGCTGTTCGCGTATGCCTTCGCACCGACTCAGGGCGCCCAGACGTAGGTGCCGGGCTGGCTGTCGATGCTCTCGGGCACCGTGGCGCCGGGATCGAAGCGGCAGGTCATGGGGCGGTGCTCGATCGCGAGCGGCGTCGACGGCGCGTGTTTGCCCGTCGGCGGCTTCGGGGGCGCAGGGCGGAAGACCCAGCTCTGCGCGAGGTTGCCCCCGAGCGCGGCGACCACCGGGACGCGGCCGAGGCCCACCGCCTCCCACGCCGCGACACAAGGCGCTTCTTTCGTCCCGTGGAGGACGACGCCGGCCGTGAGCAGGGTCATGGGCTCGGTGAGCGGGACGGGCTTCGCCGCGGACCTGCGTTCGAGGGACTCGCGGACGAGGACGGCGTGGCGGCGACCGGGGTACATGGGCTCGCGGCCGAGGAAGGCGTGCGCGGCGAAGCGGGGCGTCGCGCGGCGCTCGTCGGGTCGGCAGGCGCGCGGCGCGTCAGGGAGGTCGAACGGCGTCGGGACGGCGATGGCCGGGCCGAAGGTGCCGTCGCCGCGGAAGGGATGGAACGAGGCCGCGGCGAAGCCCGCGCGCGGCTCGCTGTAGACCACGAGGTCGCCGAGCGTCGTCCCGCCGATGTAGCTCCAGTCGCTCCGCGCGAGCCGCTCGCCGTCGGCGGTCGTGCCGGGCGCGAGCGACATCGCGTGCGCGGACCACGCGCCCGCCTCGCCCTGCCGCGCGAGGAGGACGGTGATCGGGCCGGTGTCATCGTCCGAGAAGGTGGCGACGGCGAGCGGCTTGCCGTCGGCGAGCACGGCATCCATGCGGAAATCCACGACGCCCTTCGGCAAGAACGTGGACCAGGCGGGGTAGGGGAGTGTTCTCGGTTTGCTCTTCGGATCGAGCAGGTACATGAGGTCCTGCCGCGACTCGGGGGCGTGGGGCCGGAAAAAGATCGCGCCCGGTGAGACGGAGATGAGCGCCGTATCGAGCAGCCAGCGCGTGCCGTCGGCCTTGACGTCGCCGCTCGTGAACGTGCCTGCGTCGGGGAGGCGCACCTTCGCCGTCGTGCCATCCATGTAGTTCTCCCAGACGAGCTCGACGTCCCGCATGGGCCCCGCCGCGCGCGGGCCCTCCGCTGATTTTTGCGGCGGCAGCCGCACGCGAGCGACGGCGTACCCCTCCATCTGGTGCGAGACCTCCATCGCGACCTCCGCGCCCTGGGGCGCGGGTCCGAGGAGCGAACGCGTGGTCACGCGTGCCTCGCCCTCGCCTCGCTCGGGGCCGAGCGCGGTCGTCACGCGCACGGCGCCCGTGAGAGCATCGAACGAGAGCACAGACCAGGACGAGCGACCCCGCGCGAGCTGATCGACGCCGGGGAGCCCGAGCAGGTGGATCGGATCCACGTCCTCGATGCGGGCCCAGTCCACGCGTGGATCGAGCTCGCAGACGATCGGCGTGCGCGGCGAAGGGACGCGGCGCGGCTCGGGCGGGCCCGGGGGCGGCGCGGTGAAGGGCTCGGCTTGCCCGTTCCAGCCGACGCGGCTCATCGTGTCGCCGACGAGGCAACCGGCGCCGCTGCACACGAGCGTCAACGGCCCCGCGGAGATCTCGCGCGCGAGGCTCCGCGTCACGGGGATCTCGGTCCACGTCGCGCCCCCGTCGAGCGACTCCCAAGCGCCTGCGGGCTGCTCGCCGAGCGGCCTCTCGGGGAAGACCGAGAACGCGACCGCATGCCGGCCGGCGCCGCCGACGAGCCCCGGATCCACGGGCGGACGCGCCACGCCGAGCAAGCGTCCATCCTCGTCCGTCGTGACGTACACGAGTCCGCGCGGCGTGAGCAGCGTGATCCCCACGGTGCCATCGTCGCCCGGCCGGAGCGCGGACGGATCACGTGGATCGAGGTCCGTGTCGGACTCCTCCGCGGGGCCCTCGTCGCCCTCCTCCAACGCAGGTCCGTCGTCGCGATGCGCGCGGGACACGTCGAGCGCGCGCTCGCTGAACGTCTCGCCGCCGTCGTGCGACACGTAGAGCGCGAGCCTCTCGTCCTTGCCGCGGCGCGCGAGGAAATACGCCGAGCGGCCGTCGACGGAGAACGCGGGCGAGACCGGCGCGCCCGAGAGCGAAGGTGTCTCCGCGACCGTGGCCACGAGCCTTTCGCCCTCGCGACGCACGAGGAGCGGGGAAGCCCCCGTGCATCCGCCCGATCCGGCCAAGGCCGCGCCGTGGGCCTTGCAGGCGCCCGTGACGAGCGCGTTCCCCCCGCTCGACACCGTGACGGTGGTGAACGTTTCGCCCGTGAGGAGCACGAGCGGCTCGCTGAAGCGCGCGCCGTCATCGCTGCTCATCCGCACCTCGACGATCCCGCTGTCGTCGTCGTTTTGCTTCATGCAACCGAGCGCGACGTGTCGCCCGCGTGCGCCGAGCTTCAAGCTCGTGCATTTGCCCGTGCCGGGCAGGCGCTTCGCGGCGAGGGGCCCGTCGAGGGGGCCCGTCAGCAGCGCGTGGTCCTCGCCCTCCTCGGGCAGCACGACCTCGAAGTAACGATCTCCGTCGAGCACCGCGCGCCCTTCGAGCATCGAGCTCGCCGAGGGCGCGTACGAGGTCTCGAGCGCGATCGAACCCGGCCCCGTGTCGACGTCCACGTCACGCCGCGCGAACGGCGCGCTTCCCTGCGGATCCCACACGAGCGTGCCGGTCATCCCCTGCGCGGCGAGGTGTCCCTCCGCGGTGCGCCCGACGCGACGCGCGCCGATCTGCGCTGCGCCCTTCGCCCGCGTCCACGTCTTCCCATCGTCGCTCGTGAGCAGCGCCTCGGGCAGCGCGAGCGCGAGCGCGCGGCCCTCGTCCGACACGGCGACGTCGAACACGCGCTCTGCGATCGCCACGCGCTTCCACGTCGGCCCCTCGTCGAGATGGTAAAGCTCTCCGCTCGCCGTCGTTCCGAGCACCACGCGGCCGCCGCTCGCGACGTGCACGAGCTGCGCGGGCGCGGGGATCGTGCGTCGCAGCGGCGCGAGCGGCCCTTCGGCTTCGTAGATGCGCCCGCTCTGCCCCACGAAGAGCCACGAGCTCTTTCCTTGCGGCGTGATCCCCACGATCGCCTCCGGGGCCACGTCCGGCGCTGCGACGGCGCGCCCGCGGCACGTCGTCGCCGCTCCGTCTTTCGCGGCGCGTGCGGCGCGGAAGCGGTGTCCCTCGGCTGTCGCGAGCAGGCAGCCTCCGTCCTCGAGCGCGAGCGTCGCCGAGGCCGACGACGGCATCGGCGGATGGAACGACCAGCGCGCGGGGGAGACGAACGGCGGCGGCGGCGCTTCGGCCGCGGGCGGTGGGGGTTTGGGGCGTGCGGCGGGCGGGGGCTCGCCGGCTCCGCATCCCGCGGCGAGGAGGCTTCCGCCGAGGAACGTGAAGGCGCGCGAGCGGACGGTCATTTCTCGGCGTCGACCCAGCGGGCCACGAACACGTTCGTCTCGCCGGGCGTCGTGCCGAAGCGGTTCGAGGCGAAGACGAGGTACTTGCCGTCGGGCGAGAACATCGGGAAGCCGTCGAACCCGTCGTAGAACGTGATCCGCTCGCTCGCGGGCGCGCCCGTCGCGGTCGCGGGCCCCTCCGAGTCGACCACGTAGAGCTCGAAGTTCGGCGCGCCGCGCAGCTCCGGCGGCGAGTCCATGTTCGACGAGAAGATCACGCGGCGCGAGTCGGGCAGGAAGTACGGCCCGAAGTTCGCGCGACCGTTTTTCGTGATGGGGCGCGCGTTCTGCCCTTCGAGGCTGCCGACGTAGATCTCGAGCCGCGTCGGCCGCACGAGCCCCTTCGCAAGGAGCGCGCGGAAGTCGTCGAGCTCCTTGCCTTCGGGCCGGCTCGCGCGCCAGACGAGCTTCGTCGAGTCCGGCGAGAAGAACGCGCCGCCGTCGTAGCCGGGCGTGTTCGTGATCCTTCGGACGTCGGTGCCGTCCGGCTTCATCGTGTAGAGCTCGAGATCGTTGTCGCGGCTCGACGTGAACACGATCCGCGACCCGTCGAACGCCATCGTCGCTTCGGCGTCGTAGCCAGGCCCGCCGAGCAAGAGCTTCAGATCGGAGCCGTCGGGGTTCGCGACGTAGATGTCGTACGGATCGAGCGGCCAGACGTAGCCGAGCGAGCGATCGGGCTTCGGCGGGCACGCGGCGCTCGCGGCCTCGGTCGTGCTGTAGAGGATCTTGTCGCCCTTCGGGTAGAAGAAGTACCCGCACGTCGTCCGGCCCTTGCCGCTCGACACGCGCGTCGTCTCGCCCGACTCCAGATTGAGCACGAACTCCTGATCACAGGCCGCGCCGTCGCGCGTCGACTGCAGGATCAGCTTCTTGCCGTCGGGCGACCAGTACGCCTCGGCGTTCTCGCCGCCGAACGTGAGCTGCCGGAGATCGGCGAGGTGTTTTTCGCGCGGATCGCCCTCGACGGGTTTTCCTGCGCGGATCGCGAAGGGGATCCACTCGGGCTTGGCCGTCGTGGTCGCGCTCGGGATCTGGCCGAGCGGCTCCTTCGGCGCCGGCTCGGGCGTGCAGGCCGCGGCGAACGCGAGGGTGGAAGCGAGGAGGGGGAAGAGGGATCGGATCGTCGGGGTCACGGCGGGGCGCACTCTAGCGCGCTTTCGTGACGAGGGTGGGTGAGGATCGTACGGTCGCGCCTCGTCACGACGCGCGCACCTGCACCTTCTGCCGCGCCGTGTCCACGGCGCTCCGGATCGGATGGGCGCCGATGTCGGGCGCGAGCCACGCGGCGGCCACGTCGACCGAATGGAACACCCGATGCGGGAACGGCAGCTTCGCCATCAGTTGCAACCCCGTCGCCACGCCGCGCACGAGCGCGCTGCGGAACCCCCCGCCTTCGAAGCACACGGCCGAGCGCCGGAGCCGTTTGCCCGCGGCGCCCGTGGCGAGGGCGGCGAGCGCGTCTCGCGCTTCCTGCGACGGCAGCGGCGCGTTCTCCGCCACGACCGTCAGGACGGCGATCCCGTCCGGATATTTTCGCTCCAGCAAATCGAACGCCCGCCGGCAGGCCGCGATGGCCGAGAGCGTCGTCTCGCGTTCGAACACGACGATGAGGACCCGGTTGAACACGGCGACCACGTGGTCCCTCGTCGCCTCGACGGTGATGATGGCGTGCCCGTCCCGCATGGGAAGTTTGTCTAAGGGTGTGCTCCGCGCGCGGCAATACCAACCTCGACGGCTTCGGGCGCCACCGCTCGGGACGTGCGTCGTGGGAACGGTACCGGAAGCCGGCTCCGCCCGACGCCCGAGCCCGCTGGCGCTCTTCCCGTCCTTCACGCAAGATCCGCTTCATGAGCAGCGCCGCCCGCGAGAGGACGCCCGCCACGTACGCCGACCTCGAGGCGCTCCCGCCCGGCGTCAAGGGCGAGGTCATCGAGGGCGTCCTGTACACCCAGCCTCGCCCGCGCGGCGGTCACTCCCGAGCCTCTTCGATCCTCGGCCGTCGCATCGGAAACCCCTTCGACGACGGCATCGGCGGTCCCGGCGGCTGGTGGATCCTCGACGAGCCAGGAATCGAACTGCCGGGCAGCCCCGAGGTCGCGCCGGACATCGCCGGCTGGCGCCGCGAGCGTATGCCGGAGGTCCCGGACGACGGGCCCATCACGGTCGTGCCCGACTGGGTTTGCGAGGTCCTCTCGCCATCCAATCGAACGTACGACCGTCGCATCAAGTTCCCCTTCTACGCGAAGGTCGGCGTCGCCTATCTATGGGTGGTCGATCCGCCCGCGCGCACGGTCGAGATCAAGAAGCTCATCAACGGCCATTTCACCGACATCGCCGTGTTCGCCGATGACGAGCTCCTCCGCGCCGAACCTTTCGACGCCGTGGAGATCCCCCTTTCGCCTCTCTGGTTCCGCGGACCCTAACCCAACGAGGACCCCTTTCATGTCCCGAGCTTCCTTGGAGCGCGAAACGACCGCCGCCCTCTCCCACGAGCGCGCCTACGCCCGCCGGGCGCGTATGGAGCGAGCCCCCCATTTCATCGAAGGCCGCTTCGTCAATCCGGCCGTCCTGAGCTCGCCGCGCGTCGAGTTCGGCGTCCTGCGTGAATTCTTCGCCCCGCGCGTCTCCCGCAGGCCGCCCGCGGCTTTGCCCATGATCTCGCCGCTCGACGGCTGGCGCGACCCGCCGCGGACCGGCCTCCGCACGGCTTGGCTCGGCCATTCGACGGTCCTCCTCGAAATCGACGGCGCGCGCATCCTCACCGATCCTGTCTGGGCCGACCGCGCCTCTCCCACGCGCCTCGCTGGCCCCAAGCGCTTCCACGAGCCGCCTGTCGCCATTGCGTCCCTCCCGCCGCTCGACGCCATCCTGGTCAGCCACGACCATTACGATCACCTCGACGCCGCCGCTGTCCGCCTCCTCGCGACCACCAGCCAGGCCCGTTTCTTCACGGCGCTCGGCGTCGGCGCTCGCCTCGAAGGGTTTGGCGTTCCACACGACCGCATCACTGAGCTCGACTGGTGGGAAGAGGCCCCGATTCCCGGCACCGACGTCGCCATCGCCGCCACCCCCGCGCAACACTTCTCCGGCCGCGGCCCCTTCGATCGCAATACCACCCTCTGGGCCAGCTACGTCTTCCGCGGCCCTCGCCACCGCGTCTTTTTCTCCGGCGACACCGGCCCCGAGCCCACGCTCCCGCTCATTCGCAAGCGGTTCGGCCCCTTCGACCTCATCCTCCTCGAAGTCGGCGCTTTCCATCCTGCCTGGGGCGACATCCACCTCGGGCCCTGGCAGGCCATGGAGGCGCACCGCGCGCTCGGCGGCGGCCCCTTCTTGCCCGTCCACTGGAGCACGTTCGATCTCGCGCTGCATACGTGGGACGAGCCCATTGTCGTCCTCGAAGAGGGCGCGCGGGACGGCCAATTCGACCTCCCCCTCGTCGCGCCGCGTATCGGCGAAGTCCGGGACGTCCTCGATCCGGACGACATCCGCCGCTCGCTCGCGCGCCTCGACGCGTGGTGGCGCGAGGTGCGTTAGACCTCGCGAAACCGCTTGCTTGCCCGCGCCCCCTCGTCGCACCATCCCGCCCATGGAGCGACCCTTCGAGATCCCCGAAGACCTCAACATGGCCGACTGGTTCCTCCGCGCCCGCCTGCGTGAGGGCCACGGCGATCGGGTCGCCCTCCTCGCGGGGGATCGGCGCCTCACGTACGCCGACGTCGATCGCCTCGCGGCGCGCTTCGGCCACGTCCTCCGGGGTCTCGGCGTGCGTCCCGAGGAGCGCGTCATCGTCGCCCTCCCCGACATTCCCGAGTTTGCCGGCGCCTTCTTCGGCACGCTCGCCCTCGGCGGCGTCGTCGTCATGGTGAATTGCCACCTCAAGCCCGACGAGATCGCTTATTTTTACGAATACACCCGCGCCCCCGTCGCGGTCGTCCATGCCGAGCACCTCGCCGCGTTCGTCGAGGCCTCGAAGGGCGCGCGGCACCTCCGCCGCATCCTCGTCGTCGGCGCGGAAGACGCGGCCCCGCATGCCTCCTTCGAGGCCCTCGCCGCGGGCGTGCCGGAGACGATCGACCTCTTCCCGAGCCACCGCGACGACGCCGCGATATGGATCTTCTCCGGCGGCACCACCGGCAGGCCCAAGGCCGCCGTCCAGACGCACGCCTCCTTCGTCAACACGACCGAGCTCTTCGGCAAGCGCGTCCTCGGCTACGGCCCCGACGACCGCACCCTCTCCGTCCCCAAGCTTTATTTCGGTTATGCCACCGGCTGCAACCTCCTCTTCCCGTTCTCCGTCGGCGGGAGCTGCATCCTCTTCCCCGAGCGCTGCACGGCCGAGGCCCTCTTCCAGCAGATCAAAAAGCACCGCCCGACCATCCTCATCAACGTCCCCACCATGGTGAACCACATGGTCTCGCACCCCGACGCTGCCGCGCAGGACCTCTCCTGCCTGCGCGTCGCGACCTCCGCGGGCGAGGCCCTGCCCGTCGAGCTCTACGACCGCTGGAAAAAGGTCTTTGGCGTCGAGCTCTGCGATGGCCTCGGCACCGCCGAGATGTGGCACATCTTCCTGACGAACCGCCCCGGCGACGTTCGTCCGGGCACCCTCGGCAAGGTCGTCCCCGGCTTCGAGGTCAAGGTCGCCGACGACGACGGCCGCGAAGTGCCGGACGGCGAGGTCGGCTGGCTCTGGGTGCGCGGAAATTCCCGCGCGATTGGGTACTGGCACGAGATGGAAAAGACGAAACGTGCCTTCCGCGGCGAGTGGTACGTCTCCGGCGACATGCTCCGCAAGGACGCGGACGGATACTTCACGTACTGCGGACGCGGCGACGACATGCTCAAGGTCGGCGGCAAATGGCTCGCCCCCGCTGAGGTGGAGAACTGCCTCCTCCGCCATCCGGCCGTCGCGGAGTGCGCCGTCGTCGGCGTCCCCGACGACCATGGGCTCACGAAGCCCCACGCCTATGTCCTCCCACGGGAAAACCGGCCCGGCCTCGACGAGGAGCTCAAAACGTTCGTCAGGGAAAAACTCGAGCCCTACAAGGCCCCGCGCGAGGTCTTCCTCGTCGACGCCTTGCCTCGCACCCACCTCGGCAAGATCGACCGCGGCAAGCTCCGCCGCGCCTGACCGCGCCGTTTCCTTCGCTACCTGGGTGTGTTACACGCACCCGTGCTCCGATGACGCTCGCCTCCTCCGCCTACGGCCGTCCCCTCGGTCCCCTCTTCGCGCCGCTCGCCACGCAGGGTGCGCTCGCCGCGCTTGCGCCCAGCGCGCGCCTCGCGCTCGCCGCCGCGATGGCCGAGGGCCTCGGCCGGGCCTTTGCGCCCGGCGATACGCTCGTGGGCGCCGCCGGCTTGCCCACGGTCCTGCACCGACCCACGGAATTGCGATTCGTCGCCATTCCCGGCGGCACGTTCGTGATGGGATTGTCCGACACCGAGATGGGCGAGATCACCGCCCTGTATACTCCCCTCGGCCGCGCCGACGAGGCGCGCGACCTCGTGTGCTGGTCGACGCAGCCGCCGCGCCGCGTCCACGTCCGTCCCTTCCTTTGCGCGCTCCTGCCCGTCACCGATCGCCTCGCCCATGCGCGCCTCGCCGACATGTACCCCGGCGACGACGAGGGATACGTCCCTTCCGACACGCCCGTCCCCTTCACGCCGCGCCTCGCGGCCGAGCTCCGCGGCGTGCTCGGCTTCCGCCTCCTCTCCGAGGCCGAATGGGAATGGATCGCGCGCGAGGGAGGCGCCCGCGCCTGGCTTCGGGATCCCCCGGCATCCATCTCGCTCGCGCTCGATCCGACCCGTGACGCCTCGCCCCACCCCAATGCCTTTGGCATCGACCTGCTCCAGACCGGCCTCGAATTCGTCGCCGATGCCTGGCACGAAGGTTATCTCGGCGCACCGGAAGACGCGATCGCCTGGCATCCGCGCGCCATTCCCGACAACACACGCGGCTGCCATGGTGGTTTCCAGGACGAAATCGAGGCCGTCCGCCTCCACGCCGGCGTCCGCGAGGGTCGCCACGGCGACGAACCGGCCGCCGTGCGCTTCGCGATCGACCTGCCCTGACGCTCAGGGCTTCCCTTCGAGCGCCTGCACCATCCCGTCGAAGAACTTCTCCGACGTGCACTCCATCCCCGTGTAGAGCTCGACGAACGTCGTCTTCACGTGGTGGATCTTCCAGTCCCCCACCTGCGCCGTCCCGCCGCTCGGGATCTGCTCCTCGTCCATCCCGGCCAAGGCATTCACCGAATACAACGTCCGGACCTCCGCCTCCGGACAATCTTTCTTCTGCTGATTCACGCATTCGACCGCGAGCGAGAGCTGCGGCCCGCCGCCCGGGATCGCCGGCAACATCGCCGGGATCTCCGCGTTCGCATACCGCATCGCCACGGCTTGCCCTTTCGCGCCGCTCACCAGATACGATTGATTGTCCTGCTTCGCCGTCACCACGTCCCCCGCGGCGAACACCTCCCCGAGATTCGCGCCCTCCCAGGCGAACCGCGCGGGCATCCCTCCCGCATCGAAGGCGAGCTCCATTCCGAGCGCATCCACCGCCGTCACCGTCGCCTGCGCCCCACTCGTCAGATCCGGCGTCGGATCCTCGAACCCGAGCCACGGCCACGATCCGAGCACGACCTTGTCCTGCTCCGCCGTGCACGCGGGCCCCGGCCCTCCGCCTGCGCCGCCGGCCCCGCCCGCGCCGCCGCTCCCGCCCGCGCCGCCGTTTCCGTCGCCGCCCGCGCCGCCGCTTCCGCCCGCGCCGCCGCTCCCGCCGCCGTCTCCGCATCCCGCGAGGCACGCTCCCACGGCAATCACGAGCCCTGCCATCCAAGAGAATCGTCGTCCCATGCACCATGAAGCACATGCGACTGGGGCGGCGTCAATCCCGCACTCTTTTACCAGCCCCCGCGCGCCCCGCCGCCCCCCGAACGACCTCCGCCGCCGGAGAACCCGCCGCCATCCCCGCCGCCGCCTCCTCCTCCGCGACCTCCGCGCATGAGGAACCACAAAATGGTGAGCGCGAGCGACGGATTCACCGCGAACAACACCAAAAACGCCACCACGGCCACGCCAATCCAGACGAGCTCGTGCCCCCGCTTCGCCTCCGGCTGCGTCGTGTGCCCCGGCCCGGGCTCGGGCGCGAACGCGCGGCCCTCGATCGCTTGCAGCAACGCCGACACGCCCGCGTCGACGGCGCCGTTCGGATCTCCTGCCTGAAGCCGCGGCGCCATCACCTCCCGGATGATCCGCGAGGCGATCGCGTCCGGCACGCGATCCTCCAGCCCATATCCCACTTCGATGTCGATCTTCCGGTCCTTGGCCAGGACGAACATCACGAGCCCGTCATCGAGCCCCTTCCGCCCGACCCCCCACGCCTCGAACGTCCGCACCGCCCAATCGTCGAGCGCCGCGCCCCCGATCGAATCGCCGATCCACACCACGACCTGGTGCCCCGTCTGCCGCTCGTATTGCGCGAGGCGCTCGTCGAGCCGATGCCTCGTCTCGGGCGACAGCAGCCCCACGGTATCCGTGACGTGCTCGGTCGGCGCCGGAGGAATCGGCGCGGCTTGTCCCCGCGCGAGCCCGACGAACGAAAGCCACGCGGCGAGGACGAGGAACGTGACGGCGCGAATCATGGCCGTCCGGTCAGAACTGCACGGCCGGCGGCCGCTCGGCGCCGCCCGTGGCCCGGAAATACGTCTTCGTGTCGAAGCGATCCCCGAACATGTCGGCGATGAGCGTCGTCGGGAAGCGGCTGCGCGTCGTGTTGAACTCCCGCGCCACCTCGTTGTACCGCATGCGCTCGACGGCGATTCGATTCTCGGTCCCCTCGAGCTGCGCCTGGAGATCCCGGAAGTTCTGCGTCGCCGACAGCTCGGGATATCGCTCGACGACCACGAACAGGCGACCCAGCGCCGACGAGAGTTGATCCTGCGCGGCCTGGAATTGCTCCATCGCGGCGGGATTCTCGGTCGCGTTCGCAGCCCCGCCGCCCGCTTGCATGCCGCCGCCCGTCACGGCCGCGGCGCGGGTCCGCGCGTCTGCCACCTGGACGAACGTATCCCGCTCGAAATTCGCCGCGCCGCGGACGGTCTCGACGAGGTTCGGTACGAGATCGAGGCGCCGCTGGTAGACGTTCTCGACCTGCGCCCATTGCTGCTCGACCGCCTGATCGAGCGAGACGAGCCGATTGTACGTGCTGATTCCTGCGCCCGCGACCACGAGCACCAGGATGAGGACGCCTGCGAGGACGAGGAGCGCCTGCTTCATCGATACCCCCGTGCACACGGCGAATGCCGCGCCGCACGGGGGGATGCACGGAGCGTGCTGGCCGCCCTCGTCGAACGAAGGGCCCGGTCAGCCCCTCCGCCTGCGGCGCCGCATCGCCATCAACGCCATTCCAGCGAGGACCCCGAGCCCGCCCGCCGCGCCCGCCTCGCGCCCGGCGGCCCGGCAATCGCAGCCGCTCTCGTCCGGCGGATACGTCAGCACGCCTCCGCTGCCACCCGCGCCTCCACTCCCGCCCGCGCCGCCGCCTCCGCCCGCACCCCCGCTGCCACCCGCGCCGCCTGCGCCGCCGCTTCCACCGGCGCCACCACTCCCGCCCGCCCCGCCGCTCCCGCAATCGGGGATCGGCACGTACTGGCAGCCCGCTTGCGGATCACACGAATCGGCCGTGCACGGATCGCCGTCCACGCAGACCCTCAGCCGGCCCGTGCAGACCCCGAACGCGCAGCCGTCGTCGAGCGTGCACGCATTGTTGTCGTTGCACCCGACCGTATTCGCCGTGTGCTTGCAGCCGAGCTGCGGATCACAGGCGTCGTCCGTGCAAAGGTTCCCGTCGTCGCAGCTCGTGGCCCTTCCCCCCGCGCACGCGCCCCCCGCGCACGCCTCGCCCGTCGTGCAGGCGTCTCCGTCGGCGCAGGCCATTCCGTCGCTCGCGCCGGCGTCCTGACAGACGTCCTTCACCACGATCTCGGCCCGCGTCATCTCGATCGGCGCCGCGCCCGGCACGTCCTTGTTGTGCTCCCAGAGCTGCCAGATCGTATCGCCCCAGGCCCGGAGCTGCCCGAAGAACGGGTCCGTCTGCGCGATGTACGCCGCGGGCTCCCCCGAGGGCGTCGGGCTCGCGAGCGACGTCCCCGTCCCGAGGATCTCGTCCCGCAAGAACTCCACGTATTCGCGGCTCGTCGTCTGGTAATAGAGCCGCACCTCCACGCGGCTCCCGCCCGCCGGCAACGTCAAGCTCACGTCGTCATAACCGCCCGTGTACTCCTCCGCCGAGAACAGGCCGGGCGCGACCGACCCCTCCCAGACCGGCTCGGACAGGCGCTTTTCGGCCTCGGCGATCCGGAATCCCTTCGGCGGGATGCGGTTGTCCTTCGACCGCTCCGTCCCGAGGAGGAAATGGAACGATTTCGTCTGTCCCGTCAACGAGCTCGCCATCTTCACCTCGTAGACGAGCCCCTCGTCGTGGGTCTCGTTCGCTCCGAGCGGCGGGCTCGACGGCGCGTGCGCGGGATCGAGCCCGCGGAGCGTGCCCACGCCGTCGTCGTACGGGTTCACCTCGTGGAGCATCGTATCCCCGTCGAACACCCGCACGTTGAGGAACATCCGCCGGCCCTCGGGATACCCCGTGATGAGCTTGTGCCCCGTGTTGTTCCGGACCCGGAACGACGTCGCGCCGCTCAGCGGGTCGTAGGCCAGCGAGAGAATCGTCGCCGCGCGGCCGAGCGTCCATTTCGCGCGGTTCGACCCTGCGAGCAGCGCCCCTGCGTCGAGCCTCGTCCCCTCGTCGAGCGAGAGCGTCAGCGCCGCCGCGCCTTGCCCGAGCAACGCCGCGTTCGTCGCGTCGTAGTTCGTCGACGACGGCACCGTGCTCGCGAGCAGCCACGGCACGAGCGCATTGCCGCCCGTGAGATCGTGCAAAGGCTGCCCGCTCGAAGGATGCTCCACGCTGTCCGTCGGTCGGATCACGGACCCGACGATCGACGCCCCCGCGCCCACGCCGTCCGGCATGTGGCAATCCTGGCACGACGCGATCGTATTGCCCGGCTGCCCCGTCTCGAACACGCCCGGCGCATACGGCCCCACGCCCGGCGCGCCGCCGGGCAGCCCGTAATCGCTCAGCATGAACTCCGACCACGTCCGCTCGACATGCGAATACTCGGCCGGCGGCTGGGTCTCCGTCGGCAGCACCGTCGTCCCGTCGTTTGGCATCGTGCCCTTCGCTCCCATGTTGGCGAGCACCGGGTTCGACACGTCGTGGCACGTCCCGCAATAATACTTGCTCTTGTGATAGCGGCTGTACTGCATCGGGTGGAACGCCTGCGCGTCCGCGAACGAGCCCCGCCGCTCCGGCTTGTCGCTCACGTAATATTGCCCCGCCCCGTTCTCCAGGTACGTCGCGCGCACGGGACGATGATCCGCGCCGAACATCGGGGTCCCATTGAAGAGCGTGTGCGACTGGGATTGCACGATGTCCGCCTCGCGCGCCTTCTCCGCCCCGACCGACGACATCGACCCGCTCATGTTCGTCTCGTCCCAGTACCCCGCCCAGTCGCTCCCCTCGCGCGTCCCCTGGAACGTGTCCTCGAAGAACGGGTCCACCATGCGGTGGCAGAAATCGCATTGCACCCCGTCGAAATCGGCGTCGCCCATCGCCTGGCCGTTCGTCGGATCACTCCGTAGCTCCAGCCACCCCTTCGGCATGTGGCAACGCAGGCAGATATCGGTCCCGTTCGGGTTGCCGAGCGCCCATATCGAGTCCTGCGCGGCGACCGTCAGCGCGGCCCAGAAAAACGGGTCCCGCGCGGCCTGCCCCATCATCGACCCTTTCCACCCGAACCCCGGCTCGATCGCCGGCGCATACCCCGCGTGACAGCCGAGGCACTGCGAGGGCGGCTCGATCGCCATCTCCGCCCGCGGCTGCGTCCCCGGCATGCGGATCAGCGGATCGTATTGCACGATCATCGGCTCCCACGCCCACGCGAGGGCGGGCGCGGCGGCGAGCGCGAAAGCGAGGAGGGCAGGGGTCTTGATCCGGGGGAAAGCGCGTTTCGTCATGGCCAAGCTCCGAGGCCGGTCATGCTCGCACGACGCCGCCCCCGTCCGCTACCGCGAAGGCTTGCGCCGCCGATCCACGTAGAACGCGAGGTTCTGCTGGAGCCGTGCGTCGTTCGGCCGCGCCTTCGTGGCCTTCCTCGCGGCCGCCTCGCCCACGTCGAACGCCCCGAGGAAGTAGGCGGACGAGGCCACGAGATCGGCCATCTTCCACGTGTACACCTCCTCGTCCACGAAGAGCCTGTCCTCGACCGGCAACGGCAGCTCGTCGCCGCGCCGCGCGTAGAGGTACGTGAGCGCGTGCTCCTTGCGTGTATCGTGGTGCAGCGCGATCGCGTAGAGCGGCTCGGCCCGATGCGGCGCCGCGAGGTGCGCGTCGAGCCAGCGCGAGAGCACCCGCGGCCAGGGCAGGTTTTGCCCCACCCCGCACCGCGCGATTCCCATCTTCGACTCGAAGATCTCCTCCGCCCATCCCCCCATCGCGATCCGACGCGAGAATGCGGCCTCGGCCTCCTGGAATCGGCCGAGCCAGAGCAGCGTCTCGGCGAGGTAAAACGCCGCGCGCGCGTTCGTCGGATCCTCGGCGAGCGCCCGTTCGAGCAGCCCCACGTCGCGCTCCCAGCGCTTCTTGCTCCGCTCCGCCGACACCTCGCCGCGGTCGTGCCGGATCCGCACGTCGGGCACCCGCACGCTCGGCGGCGGCCGATCGTCGTGCATCAGCACCTCGTGCACCACGCCGCGGAACCGCCAGCCTGCGGCGCTGCGCACGATCCGCGGCGAATCGAACTGGATCCCGAGCGCCACCCGCACGTAGTACGCCTCGCGCTCGGGCCCCTCGGCCGCCCGCTCCCGTTCGAGGAATGCGCGCAGCGCCTTGCCATTCTCGATCTCGTCGTCCGCGTCGAGCCAGAGCACGAACGTCGTCGCCTCGCCCGCCAGATCGAGCGCGCGATTCCGTGTCGTCGCGAAATCGACGAACGGCTCCTCGAAGAGCTCCCCGGGCACCCCTTCCATTGCGCGGCGAACCACCTCCTGGGTGCCGTCCGTCGAGCCCGTGTCGAGGACGACCCAGCGATCCACGAAGGGTTTTGCGCTCGCCAGCGTCCGCGCGATCGTCGCCGCCTCGTCCTTCACGATCATCGACAGCGTGAGCAGGCTCCCGGGCTTCTTCGGCATGGCGGGGGCCATGAAAGCCCGTGGGGCGGGGGGCTTGTCAAGCGCGGAGGGAGGGGAGCCCAGCATGCGGGATCTTGTCGTCCGCGTTCGTTTCTGCTCTCCTCGTCGCATGCGTAAATTCTTGGTTGTCCTGGGTATCCTCGCGCCTCTTGCCCTCTCCCTGCCGGCCCGCGCGGACATCCCGCCCGCGACCTCGTCCGGCACCGGCGGCGCCGGCGGCACGGGTGGCAACGGCGGCAACGGCGGCAACGGTGGCAACGGCGGCAACGGCGGCAACGGTGGCAACGGCGGCAACGGTGGCGCTGCGAGCTCGACGGGCGGCTCCACGGAGCAACCGAACACGGACGAGGGGAGCTGCTCCGTCGTGGCCCCCGGCGCCGTGACCTACGGCGCCACGGGCGCGTGGATCCTCGGCCTCGGCGTGCTGGTCTACAGCCGCAGGTCCCGCCGTCGGTGAGGGCGGCTTCGCCGTGCGCAGCATGCTGCGGCACGCGCGAAAGCGTTTCCGCCGATGAAGACGATCCGGGAGGAAGGGGGGCGTCACCCTCTGCCGACCGGGGTCATCGCCTCGACGAGGACGTCGCACCCCTCCCCTGACAGGGGGCCGAGCCCTCGGCCAGCCTGTCGCAATCCTCTCCCAGCAGGGTCCGAGCCTTCGGCAAGGGGGACGCACCCCTCCCCGGACCGGGTCCGAGCTCTCTCCAGGCATGTTGCAGCCCACCCCCGACAGGGTCCGAGCTCTCGGCAAGGGGGCCGTGACCCTCTGCGGACAGGGGTCCGAGCCTCTGCGAGGAGGGTTGCGACCCTCTGCGGACAGGGTCCGAGCCTCTGCGAGGAGGGTTGCGACCCTCTGCGGACAGGGGTCCGAGCCTCTGCGAGAGTGTTACAGCCCACGCCCCCCAGGGTCCGAGCTCTCTCCAGACGTGTCGCGACCCTCCCCCGGCAGGGTCCGAGCCCTCTCCAGACGTGTCGCGACCCTCCCCCGGCAGGGTCCGCACCCTCGGCGAGGGGATCGTGACCCTCTGCGGACAGGCGTCGTCGCCTCTGCACAGCGGGTCGGGAAAGCTCGCGTCAGTCGCTCTCTGTGAACACGTACTCGTGCTGCGCATCGCGAATCTTCAGGGTTCTACGCCCCGCCTGCGCGGAGGCGACGAACTCGGGCGACCAGCTCGGCGCCATCGCGATGAACGTGATCGTCCCGTCGGGGTTCTTGCGCGATGCAATCGGCGCCTTCCACGTGCCGAAATCGAATGTCGCGCCGTCGCCCGTCTTGGTCACCCGGATCTCGCCGAGCACATCGCTGCGGTAACGCGACGCGAGCTTCTCGACCTCGCCCTGATCCGGCGGGATGGTCAGGAGCTTGCGCGAGGCTGCGATCCATTCCTGCGACGCCTTCGCGGAGACCACGACCGCGTCGTCTGCCTCGGGCCTGCCATCAAACAGCACCTCGAGCAGCTTGCGCGGGAATGCGTCCATCAGCACATTGCCGGAATCTGCGTTGGTGAGGATCACCGCCCCGACTCCGTGCTCCGGCAGCCATACCATGTTGCTGCGGTAGCCGCGCATCCGGCCGCCATGGAACACCATCGGCGTTCCCGAGGAGGTATCGACGTCGAGCCCCATTCCGTACCACGAGTCCTTGCCGGTCTTGACCTGCGGAGCTTGCCGCGCGGCCAGGACCGCCTCGGAGACGTAGCGCTTGCCGCCGGGCAGCGCGCCCTTGGCGAGCTCCATTTGCACGTATTTGAGGAGGTCTCGGACGGTGCTCCACGCACCACCGGCCGGACGCACCGCGCGGATCGGGTCGTTCAGCGCCATTGCAACCCGCGCGATCTTGCCGTCGACGTCGAACGCGTACGGCCGCGCGTAGTTGTCGCGCATCGCGACCTTGAAGTCGAGCGTCGTCCGCGTCATTCCGAGCGGCCCGAAGACGCGCGTCGCCATCACCTGATCGTAGGCGGCGCCGAGCTCGAGCTTGGGAAAGGCCACGTGGCCACCGACCAGCCCCGCCGCCGCGGCAATGGGGTTCGAATACTGGTACATCTCGCCAAACTTGCTCGTCGGCTGCATCCTGCTGAGAATCGTGAGCGCGAGCGCCGGCGTCGCGCCCGCGGGCCCGAGCAACCACTCGAGATCGTGGCGCGGCAGCCCCGTACATGCGCACAAGAGGTGCTTGACCTGGACCTTGCTCGTGGCGTCGGGGTCGCCGAGCTTGAACTCCGGCAAGAGCGTGGTGACCGGGGTCTCCCAGCTCAGCTTGCCCTCGTCGACCAGCTTCCCGAGCATCAGCGTGGTGAGCGACTTGGTGTTCGACGCGATGAGGTACGTCGTGTCCGCGTCGACCCTGGCCGGCTTGCCGAGCTCGCGGACGCCAAACCCGCCGGCGAACACGACCTCCCCGTCTTGCACCACGCCGATCGAAATGCCGGGGACGGAGAGCGTCTGCTGGGCCCGGGTGATGAACGCCTCGAGCTCGGCGACGCGCGCTGCATCGAGCTTATGCGCTTTGCGCCCCGCGAAGGTTTCGCGCACGTAGCCTTTCGGCAAGAACTGGTCGAGCAAAAGCGCGAGCTCAGCCTCGCGTTTCCCGGCCACCGCATTCGCCACGTCGTAGATCCGCACGGTCCACTGATCGCCATGCCGCATCGTCCGCGCGGTGACCGAACGAAGCTCGTTCGGCGAGGTCTGGTACGTGTACGTCCGCTGGTCCTGCCAGCCATTCTTGTTCTGCGTGGGCGTGGTCGACCTGAGCGGCCATTTCGCGTCCGGCCGATACGCGGCCCACGCCTCGGCGAGCGCGGCCTCCGCGTCCTTCGCCTGGGTGTCGACCAGCGCAATCCACGAGCCGCCCTCGGGGGCTTCGAGGATCACCGCATTGCCATTCTCGCGCAGCGACCAGCCCGCTGGCGCGATGAAGGTATGGCCGGCGGCCGTCTTGCTCGGCGTATCCGCGGAGAGCCTTTGCGCTGCGGCCGGTTGCACCGCGGCCGGTTGTACCGCGGCCGGTTGCGCCGCGACCGGCGCGGGTTGCTTCGTCACGGGAGCTTTCGGCGAAAGGTCCGGCGAAGTACAGCCGATGGCAGCGAGGAGGACGGTGACAAGGAGGGATCGCACGGGCGCCGAGCGTAGCACCGACGTTCCGAGATTGCAGAGGGCGGAATGCTGCTGCTCGGGGCGATCGTGGTGTGGCGGGGCGGCGCGCCGGGACGCGGCCGCTCAGATATTGATGCTCTGCGGGATCAGCGGGGGGTCCAGGTACGGATAGGGCCCCAGCCGGCTCGCATTGCGGTCCTCGATCACCGCGCTGATCTTCTTCAGCTCCTCCTGGAACGCGAGAAGGTGTGGCAAGACGCGCAGGTCGTGGAAGTGCAGCGGCCTGTAATCCCCGAGCTTCGTGTAATGGACCGAGCCCAGGAGCGTGAGGAAATCGAGCTGCGTGGCACCCATGTCCAGCGGCGGGAACTGATCCAGCAAGGGGTTTAGCGCCGCGTCCTCGCGTGACACCAGGGCGGCCCGGTAGCCAGCGCCCGGGGCGAGCGGGGTGAAGGTCATCAGCCCTCCCTGCGCGAAGTTCACGGCCGCGTGTTGCGCGCTGGCCGTGAACACCAGCATCGTCAGCGCCTCGACCAGGTACGAGACCGTGGTCAGCTTGCCGGCGACCCCACCCTCGCCAAACCCTTTCACCCGACCCCCGTCCTGGGCCACCAGCTCCGCGCTCCACGCCTGCAGGGCCGCGTCCGCCTGCACCTCCGCGTCTGATTTATAATGCACGCCCACGTAGCTGCGTACCCACTTCTCGATGGCGCCCCACACCAGCAGCGCGTCGTCCCGGTAGGGATACTCCAGCGCGGGATCGTTCACGTCGCGGCGGGCGAGGTCCTGCGGGAGCATGCCTTTGTTGAAATCGAAGTCCGGGTCCGCGATCAGCGAGGCCACGGCCACCGCGCGGCTCGCCTGGATGGTGCCGCCCAGCAGCTTGTCCACCTGATAACCCGGCGCGATGAGCGTGGACTGCGCCGCGTTGTTGATGAACAACGTGCCCTCGAAATGCGGGCGCAAGAGCAGGCTCACCGGGTGGTCGTTGGAGAGGTTCCGGTGGGTGGCGACGACGAAGGGCTCCACCAGGAGGTGCGTGTGCCCCAGGTGGGCGACCATCTCGTGATCATTAAAAGCCGCCACCTCCACGGCCGTCTTGGCCTGCAGCCAGGCCTCGCCGTCGGCGGGCGTGAAGAGGGGGAAGAGCGCGTCGTCCTGGCCCCAGCGGATACCGAGCGGCACGAGCCTGCGCCGCCCCTTGCCCCGGGGCAGACCGAAGAGCGCCCGGGGCGCGAAGCAGTACTTGGGCCCATCGGGGAAATTGCCGTTGACCACGCGCGTGAGCCGCGCATAGTCCGCGATGTAAAGCCGCCCCTCCGCGAGCGCCGCCTCCACCCCATCCCCATCGCCCAGCGAGGCCGCGAGCTCGGCGTCGGAAATGCCGAGCGTGCGCCGGGGATCCGTGACCTTCTGGAGGACCAGGGGATTGAACCCTGCCACCTGCATCCACGCGAACGTCGCGTCTTCTTGGAAGCTCTGGGCAGCCCACGGCAAGGGCAGCGTGACGAAGAGGTCCTGATAATCTTGCAGCGATTGGGGCCTGCCTTCGGGGTTGGCCCGCAGCGAATCCAGCACGAGCCTCAAGAGCTCCAGCGGATCCTTGATCTCCTGCTCGACGGCCTTGCTGGCGAGGCGCATGCAGAACGCGATGGCCTCGGCCGCGTCTTGCGCGGCGGCTTCCAGCCCCCCCTCGTTCGGGCTGATCTTGTCGATGATGGAGTGATCACTCGGGATGCGCGAGAGATCCACCTGCCCCAGGCCGAGGTGACCGAGATCGAGGATCTGCGCGCGCTCTGCCTCCGTCGTGGGGGGCTGCGCGCCGTTCGGCTGCTCGCTCAGGCCCTGCTTGACCTTCCAGGCGAGGCGGTTCTTCGCGATGAGCAGCACCTCCCAGGCGACTTTGATCCACCAAAGGACGGCAGGCTCTTGGCTCTTCGGCACGCTGTCGGCCATCGCCAGCGGCGGCACGTAGGTATAGTTGTACTGGTACGAAGCGCTGGACGCCGGAGAGCTCGGTTCCGTGGACATGACGGCTCCTCGGGGTGTGCGCGCGAAATGCGCGGCGGTCCCCCCACGCCATCATCGCCGAAGCGCGCGCCCGAAGCTATAGGCTCGTCAAGGGCAGGGCATGTACATCGACGCGCTCGCGCTCGTCGTCACGTACACCCGTACGCCCCCTCGTGTCGGTTCAGCGGGACACGGTTGTCCGCCGCGCGGGAAGCGTGTTACGCCCCCGAGGAGGAACCGGCGCCCGAGGGAAGCATTATCACGACATTCTCCAGCGGATATCCGGAGCCATTGGGCCTGGCGTCCTATTTGATGAGGCGAAACTCCGGACCTGCGCGCGAGCCTTCGTCCCGTCGGTGAACGTGCGGGAGTGCCGCGCTGCCACCGTCCTCCCGCCTCGCATGCTCTCCGCCCTGGACCTCGTGCTGGACCACTTCCAGGAGCTTTCTGCGGCCCCCTCTCGGATGCTCCACGGTCGGCTGTGCTGGAGACGGAAGCACAACGAGCCCCCACCGTGGCGGAATCTTCCCAAGGTTCCGCCCCGGCGCAGTAAAGTCACTCCCGTGAAGGCCGGATGGATCGGGGGGCGCCGCTTCGACCTCGTGTTTTTCTTCGGCAGCGCGCTCCTCGCCGCGCTCGTTGGGGCCTTCGCGCTCGCCGTCCCGGGGGCGGTGGTGCCGCTCTTCGTGGCCTTCCTCGTCCTCGTCGACGGCCCGCACCTCGTGGCGACCTGGGCCCGCACCTACCTCGACCCGGACTTCCGCGCGCGCCGCGGCCGCCTGCTCGCCCTGAGCCTCGCGTGGCTCCTGCCCGGCCTCGCCGCGTGGTCGATCTCCCGCGCCACGGGCCTGCGCGCCCCGATCGATCTTTTCCTCCTCGTCGCCGCCCTCTGGAGCTTTCACCATAACGTCCGGCAATCGTATGGTGTCCTCGCCATCTACCAGCACCACGCGCGCACCGCGCTCCCCGCGCGCAAGACCGATCGTCTCTTCTTGCACGGCGCCCTATGGCTCGCCTTTGGCCTTTTTTCCTTCGGTCACCCGCAAAATCGTGTCTTCCTCGGATTGCCCGCGGAGCCGCCGCGCCTCCTCGCCACGCTCGGCCTCGTCCTCCTCGGCCTGCTCCTCGTCGCGACGATCGTGTATGGCGTCTACCGTCGAACCCGCTTTCGCGGCGAGGACGAACGTCCGCTCCTGTATCTGCTCGGCCCCACCCTTGGCCTCCAGCTCTTCGCGCTTTTCGTCGTCGGCTCGTTCGAGCCGCTCGTCCCGCGCCCCGCGGATCCGGAGCAGGCGTTCATGGCGTCCACGGTCGTCGGGGGAATCGTGCACGGCGTGAATTACCTCGGCATCATCGCGGCCGTCTCCAGGCGCCGTTTCGAGGGCAGCGATGCGCGCACGCTCGTGGCGTCTTTCGGGCGTCGCCCGCTCGTGGCGTATGCCGCGTTCGTCCTCGTCTCGCTCGGTTACCTCGCGCTCAATGCGGCGCGCGGCGTCCTGCCGAGCCTCGCGCCCGTCTCAGGCGGGGCCGCGCTCCCCGAGCTTTTCCTCGTGCTTTACTGGGGCCTCTTCTTCCACCATTACTACATCGATCAAAAGATCTGGCACGTGCGCGAGGATCAAACGCTCCGGTTCGAGCTGGGGCTTGGGGGCGCCTCGTGACCGACGCCCGCCTTGCGCTCGTGCTCGGGGGCAGCGGCTACGTGGGCCGCGAGGTCGTGCGTGCGCTCGCAGCCGCGGGCGCCCGGGTCGCATTCACGTACCAGCGCGGCGCCGCCCTTTCGGAGACCCTCGCCGCCGAGACGGGCGCGCGCGCTTTCCAGACGAACCTCGCCGAACCCGCGTCAATCCGCGCGCTCTTCGACACGCTCCATGCGGAGGACGCCGCGCCCGATCTGCTCGTGCATGCCGCTGTCGTCTCCGGCACGGGCGCGCTCGCGGATGTCACGGACGCGCTCTGGGACGAGATGCACGCGGTCAACGTCCGCTCCGTGTACGTCGCGATGCAATCGTTCGCCGCGCGGCTCGGGGGCCGGCCCGGGGACGTGGTCCTGACGGCGGCGCTCGACGGCATCGCAAAAATCCCGACGGCGGTGCATTTCGCCGCCACGCAGTCCGCGCGGCTCGGCATGACACAGGCGCTCGCCAAGGAGCTTGGCCCGAAGGACGTCCGGGTGAACCTCGTCCTGCTCGGCGCGCTCGGCGGCGGCATCTCCGAGGGCCTCGATCCGGCGCGGCTCGCCGATTACAAACGGTACAGCGCGCTCCAGCGTGTCGGCACGCCCGGGGAGGCCGCGCGCGCCATCACGCGCCTCGCGCTCCACAATCGATGGATGACAGGCTCCGTCCTGCCCATCACGGGGGGCTTGTGACGCCGCGCTGGGTCGGGCTCCTGCTCCTCGTCGTCCTCGTCCTGCACGCGGTCGTCGCGAAAATGCCCTACGGGCTCCTGCCCGAGATGCTCTATGCCTGCCACGTGGCGACCGCCGTCCTCGCCGTCGGCGTGCTCCTCCGCAAGCCCGCGCTCGTGGTCTTCGGGTTTTCCTTCCATATCGGCGCCGGCCTCTGGGGATATCTCATCGACCTCTGCGAGACCCGCACGACGTCCTGGACCTCGGTCCTCGTGCACGTCGCGCCGCTCGTCGTCGGCGCGCGCGAGGTCCGCCGCTCGGGCCTGCCGCGCTGGGCGCCGTGGGCCTCGTTTGCCTTCCTCGCGTCGATGGTCGTGTTCGCGTATAACACGACGCCGCCTACGCTCAACGTGAACCTCGCGCACCGGCCCTTCCCGCCCGTCGCGCGGATCACCCCGGCCCTCTGGGCCACGTGGGTGACGAACCTCATCTTCGGGTTTTTCCTCATCTTCACGACCGATTTCGTGGTCCGGAAATGGCTGAAGCGGCAATGGCAGACGCAGCAAACGAAGGCGTGATCCTCGGCGCCACGACGGGCCTCTGCGGGGCGTGCAAGCGCGCCGTTCCGGCCGAGACCGTGCGCGTCTCCGGCAAGATCGTCCTGCGCAAGCGCTGCGAGCTGCACGGGCCGGAAGAGGTGCTCGTGTCGAGCTCCGCGGACTGGTACGAGGACACCGTCCGCCACACCTCCGTCCTCGCGCCCCCCGCCGCGCCGCGCCCTGTTTCCGCGGGTTGCCCCTACGATTGCGGCCCTTGCGAGCAGCACGAGCAACGCAATCACCTCCCGGTCATCCCGATCACCTCGAAGTGCGACCTCGATTGCCCGATCTGCTACACGCACAACAAAAACGAGGGCGCCTACCACATGTCCGAGGGCGAGCTCGCGGCCATTCTGCGCCACCTCGACCATGTCGCCCCGGATCGGCGTATCATCAACATTACCGGTGGTGAGCCCACGCAGCACCCCGATTTCGAGCGCCTCGTCGAGATGTGCGTCTCGGCCGGCGTCCGGCGCGTCACTGTCTCCACGCACGGCCTGCGTTTCCTCCGTGACGAGGCGTTGCTCGAGCGCCTCGCCCGTATCGACGCCCGCGTCATTCTCTCGTTCGACTCCTTCGAGGCCGAGGCCAACAAGAAGATGCTCGGCGGCCATCACCTGAACGCCAAGCTCAAGATCCTCGATCTGCTGGAGAAACACGGCGTGGCCACGACGCTCCTGCCCGTGCTCGCGCGCGGCGTGAACGACCACGAGGTCGCGGCGTTCATCGACCTCGCGCTCGCGAAGGATTTCATCCGCTCCGTCGAGTTCCACCCGATGACGTTCACGGGCCAGAGCGGCGCGAGCTTCGAGCGCAGCGCCCGCTACACGGCGTTCGACGCGCTCTCCGACATCGAGCGCCAATCGGGCGGCCGGCTCGCGGTCCGTGATTTCGTCCCTTCGCCGCTCGCGCACCCGCTCTGCTACCAGATCGCGTATCTGCTCCGCCTGAAGGACGGCCGCTGGCTGCCGTTCACCCGCTTCATGGGCCGCGAGGATCTCCGGAGCCTGCTCTCGCAGGAGCTTTACATCATGCCGGGCCCCGAGATGGAGCATATCCTCGTGGACGTGCTCAATCGCCTGTGGGCGGGGGACATCGACTGCGAGGAGACCGACGCGGTCCTCTCCGCCTTGAAGGACCTCGTCGAGCGCATGTTCGCGCCCGGCACCGACGAGGCCATCCGCATGCGTATCGCCGAGATGCACACGAAGGCCATTTACGTGCACACCCACATGGACGAGGAGAGCTTCGACACGGACCGCATTCGCCGCTGCTGCGTCGGCATGCCCGGCCCCGACGGCTCGAACGTCCCCTCCTGCGCCTACAACGTCCTCTACCGCGAGCGCGACGCGCGATTCTCCCCGCGTCCCGCGGCGCCGCTCGTGCAGCTCGGCCGGGGGAGGACACGATGAGCGGGCGGCTCGCGGGGAAACGTTGCCTGGTGACGGGCGGCTCGCGGAACCTCGGCCGCGCGATTGCATTGGCCTTCGCGCGGGAAGGGGCGCGCGTGGCGTTCACGTACCACACGCGGGAGGATGCGGCCGAGGAGACACGGGCGCTGCTCGAAGCCGCGGGCGCTTCGCCGCTCGTGCTCAAGGGCTCGGTCTCGGACGCGGCGCACGTGGCGGCGGCGGTGAAGGCGGTGGAGACGGCGTACGGCGGCATCGACGTGCTCGTGAACAATGCGGCGCTGACGCAGGTCCTTCCGATCGCGCTCCTCGAAGAGGCGGAGTGGGACGCGGCGATGGACACGAACGTGAAGGGGCCGTACCTGTTCTCGCGCGCGGCGCTGAAATCGATGATCCGCGCGAAGAAAGGCCACATCCTGAACGTGGGCTCGTTCGGCGCGGACCGCGTGCTCGACGCGCCGGTCCATTACGCGGCCTCGAAGGCGGCGCTCGTCGGGTTCTCCCTGGCGCTCGCGAAGGAGATCGGCCGGTATGGAATCGCGGTGAATTGCCTCGTCCCGGGCCTGCTCGAAACGGGATTGTCCGCGCGGCTGCCGAAGCACCGCGTCGAGAGTTACGTGGCGCAGGCGGCGCTGGGGAGGCTCGGGACGGTGGAGGAGGTCGCGGATCTCGCGGCGTGGCTGGTGTCGGACGAGAACTCGTTCATGACGGGCGGGCAGGTCGTGATCGACGGGGGGCTCTGAGTCGCCCCGTTCGTCACACCACCACGCCCCGTTTCTTCGCTTCCACCATGTTCACGAACGTCTGCACCGAGAAGAGCCCCAGGATCTGCACGGCCCGAAGCCCCGGCTCGATGCGGTCCTTCGCCTCCGGCATCAGCTCGCGCAGCCGTTCGAGGCCCTTGTCGCTGACGACGCCGCCCGGCGCGAACTCCTCGTCGCTCATGTCGCCGCGCGCGGCCTTTTGCATCTCGCCCCGCGTGATCTGGATGCCGAACGTCCGCTCGATCTTGAACACGATATCGAGGTAATCGAGCGACTCCGCGCCGAGGTCGGCCATGAGGAGCGACTCGTTCTTCACCGCGGCCGGATCGAGGGCGAGCGCTTCGGCGACGATGAGGCGGACTTGCGCGGCGATCTCGGGGTCGTTGGCTTCGGACATCGCGCGTGATCCTACAAGATCACCAGTCCCACATCAATCCGGGCGGCAGGGAATCCGAGACCCCCCGCCCGATCCGGTCGATCTCCGCGAGGTCCGAAGAGACGAGCGAGACGTCGCCGGCGCGCGCATTCTCCTTCGCCTGCGCCTCGTTCCTCGCGCCCACGATCGCGCACACGCCTTTTTGTGCGACGAGCCAGCCGAGCGCGAGATGGGCCAGCGTGACGCCGTTCCTCGCGGCGATCGGCCGGAGCGCATCGAGGGCCGCGAGCGCCTTCGTGAACGTCTCGCCCTTGAAGAGTCGGTTGTCCACGCGGTTGTCGCCCTCGGCGAAGACGTGCCCGCGCCCGAACTTGCCCGTGAGCAGCCCTTGGGCGAGCGGCGAATACGCGAGCACCGTGATCCCGTTCGCTTCGCAATACGAGAGCGTATCCTCCACCGCTTTCCGGAAGAACAGCGAATAACAAGGTTGCAAGCTGTCCACCGGGCCCACGCGGCGCGCGGCTTCGAGCTGCGATCGATCGAAGTTCGAGACGCCGATCGCCCGGATCTTCCCCTGCGCCTTCAAGTCCAGGAGCGCGCCCATCGTCTCCTCGATCGGCACCACCGCGCTGCCGAAGCTCCCGGCCGGCCAGTGGATCTGGTAGAGGTCGATCCGGTCCGTCCCGAGGTTTCGGAGCGATCGCTCGCACGCCTCGATCACCTTGGCGCGGCGCAGGTGGTTCCAGGACACCTTCGTCAAAATCACGATCCGCTCGCGCTCGCCTGCGAGTGCCTTCCCGAGGATACGCTCGCTGTGCCCGGCCCCGTATTCCTCGGCCGTGTCGAACGTCGTCACGCCCGCGTCGAGGGCCGCCCGGTGCGCGGCGATCTGCGCGGCGTCGTCGATGCCGACCCACGACGCCTTGCCCGCCTGCCAGCCGCCGAAGACGACGGCGCTCACGTCAATCGATGTCGTCCCGAGCTTTTTGTGCTTCATCGCCTTCGTGCTCCCGCGTGCTCGTGTGTTCGTCGATCCAGGCGAGGAACTCCGGCAGGCCCAGGGCGATCGGCGTCGCCACGATCTGCGGGAGTTCGTAGGAATGGTTCGCCCGGACGAAGGCAACGATCGCGTCCCAGAGCGCTGCGCGCGAGAAGAGCGTCACGCGGTGCTCGGGGTGCGCGTGGATCGCGCCTCTCCAGCGGTAATGGCTGGTCGTGATCGGCTCGACCTGGGCCGAGGCGGCGAGCCTCCGCGCGACGGCGGCCGCGCCGAGCGCCTCGGCCTCCTCGGCCGAGCGTGTCGTGATGTGGACGAGGATGTGGCCGGATCGCATGGCTCAGCCCCCGGAATTCGGATCCCAGCAAATGCCTTCGATGCAGTAGTTCGTGGCGCAGTCGGTCGGGACCACGCAAGGCGAGCCGACCCCGCAGCCGGCGCAGCCGCCGCCGCAATCCAGGTTCGTCTCGCCGTGGTTCTGCTGCCCGTCCGTGCAATGGTTGACGCAGGTCGTGCCCACGCAGACCATCGTCCCGCCGCCGCAATGGGCGGTCTCCAGGCAACCCACGCAAGTGCCATTCCCGTCGCAGACGCCGGCGGGACAGGCGGTCCCGGCATTCCGAGGCGCGCTCTGCGGGACGCCCTCCATGCACGCGGTCGCGAAGCACGGGGACGGGGGCGCGGGCGGGTCGGCCGCGAACACCGTGACGGCCACGCCATTCGCGCCGCAGGCGGGCGCCATGCAATCGCCCGGGGTCGGATCGGGCAAGGGGGTGCCGGGGGGCGAGGCGTTCGTCACGCAGATCCCTTGCTGGCACGTGATCGGCGCGCACGGGTGGGCCGGGCCGCTCTGGCACGCCATGTCGTCCATGCAGCCCAGGCATTTGCCCGCGCCGTCGCACCGGAGGAGCCCATCGAGCCCGCACGGTGAATCCGCGGGGCGCGGCGTATTTCGGGGCGTCGTGCCCTCGCAGGCGTCCTCCGTGCATTCGTTCACGTCGGAGAGGACGTCGTCCGGATCCAGCTCGGCCACGAGCTCGCCGTCCTTGCAGACCTCACGCTGGCAATCGGCGGGCGTCGTATCGTAGACCTCGCCCTCCTCGCAGGTCGCGAGGCGCAAATCCGACGCGATGCCGAGCACGACCTGGCAACCCCCGAGCACGCCGAGGGCGACGAGGGGCGCGAGGCGGAAGAAGCGGGGCCTCATGCTCATGCCTTGAAATAGGAATATTCGTCGGCCCGCGGCGCGAGCCTCCGCTCGAGCGACGCGAGCGTCTCTTTCGTCTGCGGCGTGAGCGCCCGGCCAATGCCGAGGTTCTGGCGCACCTCGGCCGGGCTCTTCATGCCCACGATGACCGTGTCCGCGAAATGGGCGCCATACCCGATGAGCTCCTCGGGCGTCGCCGCGCCGTCCGCGAGGATCCGCCCCGCAGCCATGACCTTCATGCCGATCACGCCCATGCCGCGCCGCCGCGCCTCGGGCACGACGGTCGTCAAAAACGGGAGCCGCGCCGGATCGGCCGGGTTCACCGCGCAAAGCACGGTGTCGAAATCGTACCGCTGCATGGCCTCGACGAGGATGGCCGGATCGTGGTGCCCGGTGATCCCGACGAACCGGATCCGGCCGTCCTTGCGAGCCGCCTCGACGGCCTGGATCGCGCCGCCCTTGCTGAAGATCTCGTCGAGATCCTCCCGCGTGCGCAGGTCGTGGAGCTGCCAGAGGTCGAGGCGGCTGGTCCCGAGCCGCTTGAGGCTCTCGTCGAGCAGGCGCAAGCTCGCGTCGCGGCCCCGCTCGTGGGTCTTCGAGGCGAGAAAGACCTGATCCCGCGCGCCGGACGGCGCCTGCCGGAACGCCTCGCCATAATAATCGAGCGAGCCCGCGTAGGCCGGCGCGGTGTCGCAATACCGGACCCCGAGGCGCAGGGCTTCGAGGATCATCGGCACAGCCTCATGCTCGCGGTTCCACGTCCGCAAGATCCCCTCGCCGCCGAGCGACACGGGCTCGACGGGCGCGCCCGTGCGTCCGAGCGTCCGCGTGGCCGAAGGCGCCGACGCCCCAGGCGCCGGCAGCGCCGCAGAGGCCGGCGGTGTCGCGCTCGTCTCGCCCGCGCCCGCCGTGGTCCCGCTGCTCGTGGTTTTGCAGCCCGCCGCTGCCGCCGCCGCGGCCACGAATTTGAGCACGCCCCGCCTCGAAAGCTCGTCCGCCATGGTTGCCCTCGCTCCACGAAAAGGATGGACCGGAACGACCGCCGCGGGAAGGCCTTCTCGACGGTCGAGGCCCCTCGCCGGGGTTTCACCCCGGGCCCGACCAGGGGCTCTTCGCCCCTGGACCCGAACCAGGGCACAGCCCTGGACCGAGGGTGCATCGACCGCGATGCGGTCGATGCAAAGGGGATGGGAGAGCGTTTTACTGGGAAAACCTGCGCACGACGTCGAAGAGGACCTCGGTCCCCCATTTCAACCCGTCGACCGGGATGCGCTCGTCGTGGCCGTGGAAGAGGTCGGCGAAACGCAGGCCCTTCGGCATCTTCACGGGGGAAAATCCGTACCATTTCGCGCCGAGCTGCGTGAAATACTTCGCGTCCGTGAAGCCCGGGATCATGTAGGGCACGACGGTGGCCCCAGGCTCGCGGTCGAGGATCGCCGCGCGGATCGTGCCAAAGAGCGGGGAATCGACGGGGTCGGTCGTGGTGGGCGGCGCGCTCTTCACGATCTCCAGGGAGACCTCGGGCCCGAGCACCGCGCCGAGCTCACGCAGGAAATCGGCCTCGGTTTGGCCGGGCAGCGTGCGCCCGTCGATCTCGGCCTCGGCGAAGCCGGGGATGACATTCACCTTCGTGCCCGCGCGCAAGATCGTCGGCGACGCCGTGTTCGAGAGCATCGCGCCGAAGCTCCGCGCGATCATACGATCGGGCAAGGCGCGCAGGACGTGCGGCGCGATCGCAGGGTGGAGGAGCCGGCGCAGGAGGGCGCGCAGCGGCGCGGGTTGCTTGGCCGCGAGGCCGTCCACGAAATCACGGACGTAGGGCGTGACGTGCACGGGCAGCGGCGTTTCGCCGAGCCGCGCGATGGCGTCCGCGAGCTTGATGACGGCCGAATCCTCGCGCGGCATCGAGCCGTGCCCGGGTTCGCCGCGGACACGCGCGCGCACCCAGCAGAGGCCCTTCTCCGCGACCTGGATCGGGTAAAACGTGGCCTTGCCGAGGTGCAGCGTGTAGCCGCCGCTCTCGCCGATCGCGTATTCGGCGCGCACGAGGTCGGGGTGGTTCTCGACGAGGAAGCGCGAGCCGTAGTCGCATCCCGCTTCCTCGTCCGCGACGGCCGCGAAGATGACGTCGCGGCGCAAGCGCGTCTTCTCGCGGGCGAGGCGCGTGAGGATCGCGACCGACATCGCGGCCATGTTCTTCATGTCGATCGCGCCGCGCCCCCAGAGGCAGCCGTCCGCGACGGCGCCCGAGAACGGCGGGTGTTTCCACGCCGAGGCCTCGGCCTCGACGACGTCGAGGTGCGCCGTGAGCAGGATCGGAGGCAGCTCGCCCGTGCCGCGCAGGCGCGCGAC
The DNA here is from genome assembly GCF_005144585.1 of Polyangium fumosum. Lineage (GTDB taxonomy): Bacteria > Myxococcota_A > Polyangia > Polyangiales > Polyangiaceae > Polyangium > Polyangium fumosum. The sequence goes on from NZ_SSMQ01000016.1 coordinate 95,229, forward strand.
GACGTTCGCGCGCTCGGGCGCGCTCTCGAGGGTGATCGGTTCGAGCCCCGCGGCGGCGAGCTCGCCGGCGACGACCTCCGCCGCGGCGCGCTCGCGGCCCGGCGGGTTCGTGGTGTCGATGCGGAGGAGCGTCTGGCAGAGTCGGAACGCGTGCTCGCCAAGCTCACGATCGGGCGTTTGCGGGGAGGGATCCTGCGCGGAAGCGGACGTCATGGCGGTGCGCATCCTATCAACCACGCGGCGCGAGGGTAGGGCTTTCCGACGGCCGTCTTGCCGAGCGCCTGCAAGAGCGCGTATCCTCGAACGGTACGAGGCGCGAGATCATGCACGGCAAGAAATGGCGCATCAGCACGCTCTCGGACGTCGTATGGATCGTGCCGCGCCTCGGCGGCGGCGCCGTGCCCGAGGGCGCGTCGTCCGTCGCCCGGGGGCTCGCCGCCTGGTTCGTCGATGGCTGGTTCCCGGACGAACCCCGCGCGCACGCCCTCGTCGCCGACATCACGGCCTTCCTCGCGGGGCCGCTCGGCGCGCGGGAAGGAGCCTCGTTCGCCGCGCAGCGCGCGCGCGTCCGGCGGGCGTTCGAGGCGGGCGAGCTCCGCGCGTTCAAGATGGAGATGCAGTTCGTCCTCGCGGCGGGCGGCCGCAAGGAGGAGCCGAAGGGCGAGAAGGTCGCAGCACGGGAGGAAAAGACCTGGTTCGGCATCGAGCTCGTGGACGACGACGATCCGCCGAAGCCCGTGCCGTTCAAGCGATACCGCGTCGAGCTGCCGGACGGCGCGACGCGCGAGGGGATGCTCGACGCGGAGGGCCGGGCGCGCATCACGGGGATCGACCCGGGCCAATGCTCGGTCACGTTCCCCGATTTCCACGGCGAGGATTGGCGCCGGCTCTAGCCGGCAACGGAGACATGGGCGTGGGCAAGGAGCTCGTGCAGGTCGTGGAATTCGTTCGCGGGCGTGCCCGCGGGAGCGCCGTGGTGGAGCTGGCGCGGCTCAACTTGCTCGTCGGGCGCGCATTGTCGCGCAACGCCGAGTCGATCCCGGACGACCCGGAGCTCGTCGCGCGCGCGTGGGTCTGCGCGCGGGAGATCCTGGAACACGAAAGGAAGGCAAAACGATGAGCTTTCACCTCGCTCCGCAGGCGGACCTCGAGCGCGGCATCACCACGCTCGGCGGACGCCGTCTTGTGTTCCATTGTCACCATTACAACGTCTTCCTCCAGCGCACGATCGAGGACGCCCTGCAGGAGCGGGCGCCGAGGTTGCTCGTGGCGGCGGGGATGGAGGCCTCGCGCTCGATGCTGCAAGGGCGCGAAGGCGAGGCGCAGAGCGGCTCGGCCGCGCGCGTCTTGCAGCGCGCGGCGGACACGTTCGCGGCGCAAGGGTTTGGCCGGGTCGACGTCCGTCAGCTCGGCGAGGGCGGCGGGCAGGCGACGCTCGACCATTCACATTATGCGGTCGGCTGGGTCTCGCGCTGGGGCAAGCGGCCCGCGCCGGGGTGCTTCTTCGCCGCGGGGTTCCTCGCCGGCGCGGTCGCGGTCGCCTACCGCCTCGCGCCCGAGCGGGTCACGAGCCGGGAGGTCGAGTGCGTCGCCGCGGGGGATGAGCGGTGCTCCTTTCGCGTGGAGGTGTGGTGATGGCCATTGACGAGCGCGTCATCGTCGAGACCGTCACCGGAATGGGCCTCGCCGGCAACGAGGAGGGCCTCATCCCGGCGTTTGGTCTTTACCTGACGAACCATTACGCGGATTTCTACAACCGGATCTCGTTCGGCGTCCTCGGCGCGCTCGTCCGGGAAAACCCCGAGCTCACGGAGGACGCGGTCGCGCTTCTCACGGAAGCCGCGCATGTCTGCGCGTTCCACACGTTCGGCGGGATCATGTCGTCGGTCGAGTGGGACGCGCTCGTCCAGCCGATGATCGAGAGCCGCGAGGATTGGGTCCGCGGCATGATGGCGGTGGTGAACGCGTTCGGCTGGGGCCGTTTTCGCGTGGCCGAGCTCCTGCCCGACGAGCGGCTCGTCGTCGAGCTGCGCGATAGTTATGAGTCGTCCGGGTACCTCGAATCGTATCCGCGGACCGACGGGCCACGTTGCTTCCTGGCGAACGGCGGGATGGCGGGGCTCATGAACCTCGTCTACCAGGGCGACATCACGCGCAGGCCCGCGCTCACCGAGGAGCTTTATCGCGAGGTGTTCAGCGACCCGCGATCCTTCCGTTCCCGCGAGCGTCTTTGCGCCGCGAAGGGTGATTCGCACTGCGAGTTCGTCGTGGAGCGAATGCAGGGATGACAGCGGACGCCGGGCAAGACCGGCGGAGCGTCGCTTCGTACGGAGAGGTCCTCGACGTGGTCGACGTCGGCCGCGTGCGGCTCACGCGGCGTTACGGCTGCATCCGGCGGGATCAGTTCGAGATCGTGACGAAGGAGCCATTTCCTTCGGCGTTTCGCGATTGGATCGCGTCGCGCGGGGAGCTCCGCGAGCGGCCCACGTTTTACGTGATCGAGGCGCCGGGCGCATTTCAGCTCACGGTCGCGCCGCGCGCGGGCCGCGCGATTCTGATGCCTCGCCTTGCAACGGACCTCACGTGGCAAGCGCAAACCGCGCGCGAGATCGCCGAGGTCCTCGACGGCATGCTGAATCACGGCTCCTGCCTGGCAAACACGCGACAAGCGGGGTAGAAGGGCCAACGTGGACGTCGTGGACATGCAGTCGCGAATCGCGGCGCTCGAGGCGCGGCTCGCCGAGGAGATGCAGGCCCGGCAGCTCCTCGCCGAGGAGCTCGACCTGCTCCGGGCCGTGATCGACGAGATGCCCGTGGGCGTGATCGTCGAGGATACGTCGGGCCGGCGCCGCATGTACAACGCGCATATGCGGGCCATCGCGGGCGAGCCCGGGGCGCGGCGTGTATTCGTCTCGGATGGCGTGTCGCCGGCGCCCCCGGAGCGGGATCCGACGCGGCGGGCGCTCGGCGGCGAGGTGGTCGAGAACCTGGAGAGCCTGCTCGGCGCGACCGGCGAAGAGGGCCCCGGCACGTGGATCTCGCAGTCGTCGCGCCCGCTCTTCGGCGCGGACGGCGTGGTGCGCGCGGCGGTGACCGTGACCCGCGACGTGACCGAGCACAAGGACATCCTGCGCGAGCTCGACGAGGCGATCGTGGCGAGCGACGACGAGAAACGCGCGCTCATCGATCGGCTGGAGGCCGGGATTGACGCGCTCTCGACGCCCATCATCGAGGTATGGGAGGACGTGCTCGCGCTCCCTGTGATCGGCGCGGTGGACGATCGGCGCGGCGCGGAGATCACGTCGCGGCTGCTCGACGCGGTCGTCGCGAGGGGCTCGCGTTTCGTGATCATCGACTGGACCGGCGTCGATACGATGGACACGAACAGCGCGCGTCATTTGCTGGATCTCGTGCGCGCCGTGGAGCTCGTGGGCGCCGAGTGCATCCTGACCGGCATTCGCCCGGCCGTCGCCGTTTCTTTGCTCCACCTCGACGTGCGGTTCGAGCACCTCCGCCTGCTGCGGAGCGTGAAATACGGCCTGCGCCATTGCTTCGCGCGGCTCGGCCGCGGCGCCGGAATGCGCCGCCAGCGCAGCGCGGGATAAACCCCGCCGCCGGGCTCAGCGCAGCCGCGACGACGTGGGCGACGACGGGAGGGGCACACGCATGACGAAGACGGCGCCCTTGCCGGTCCCCTCGCTGTGCGCGGTGATGGTCCCGTGGTGCAGCTCGACCAGGTGCTTGACGATCGCGAGGCCGAGGCCGAGGCCGCCGTGCGCGCGGGTCATTCCGCTGTCGGCCTGCTTGAACTTGTCGAACACGTGCGGAAGGAATGCCGGCGGGATGCCTTGACCGTCATCCGTGACGGAGAGTTCGATCGACCCGTCCACGCGGCGCAGATGCACGCGCACCCAGCCGCCCTTCGGCGTGAACTTGATCGCGTTGCCGAGCAGGTTCGTCACGATCTGGAGCAGCCGGACCGGGTCCCCCTGGACGCGCTCCTGGGTCTCGATCTGGCCCTCGACGCGGATCGTCTTGGCCTCCGCCGCCGGGCGGACGGCTTCGATCGCCGCTTCGACGACGCCCGCGAGCTCGAGCGTCTGGATGCTGTTCAGGTGGAGTTTGCCCGCGACGATACGCGAGACGTCGAGCAAGTCCTCGATGAGCGCGACCTGCGCGCGGATGTTTCGCTCGACCGTGGCGAGCGCGCGCTCCCGCTTCTCGGCGGGGAGGATGTTGTCGCGGAGCATCGTCGTCCAGCCGAGCGAGGCATTGAGGGGGCTGCGCAGCTCGTGGCTCAGGAGGGCGAGAAACTCGTCTTTTGCGCGGTTCGCGGTCTCCGCCTCGGCGCGCGCGCTGGCCTCGGCGTCGTAGAGGCGCGCGCGCTCCATGGCCTGCGCGCAGAGGCGCGCGAGCGTCGTGAGCAACGCCCGGTCCGCCTCGCTGAACCCGCGGCGTTCGTCGAAGGCGAGGACCAGGGAGCCGAGCCCGCGCTCCTCGAAGAGCAGGGGGACGGCCGCCAGGGCCTCGTCGCCGGGAGAACGCAAAGGCGCGATCTCGGGATATCGCTCGGCCACCGCGGCGGCGGACTCGAAGTAGAGCGGGCGTCGCTCCCGGATCGCGTCCGTCATCGGGATCGGGTGGGAGAGCGGGACGCTCGCCCAGCGCGCGATCTGCGCCTCGTCGTAGCCGACCGTTTGCAAAAGCGTGGCCGTCTCTCCCTCCGAGAGCACGCCCAGGGCGGCCCGTTCGGCGCCGAGGAGCGCGCGACCCTGGCTCACCGCCACCTCGGCCACCTGCAGGCTCGTGTGCGCCTCCGAGAGGGCCGCGGCCACGCTCATCAGCCGGTGCAGGTTCTGGCGCTTGGCGGCGGCGCGCGCCTCGGCGGCGCGGAGGGCCGTCACGTCGACGACCGTCATGGCCACGCGCGCGACGCGTCCCTCCACGCGCACGGGAAAGTAACTCGTGAGCGAGTATTGATGGCTCGACCGTCCGGGGAGGGGCCGGGCGACCTCGAGGTTGAGCAGGGGCTCGCCCGTGTCGAAGACCCGCTCCAGGCGCTCGATGGTGGTGGCCGTCTCGGGGCCTTCGGGGAGCGTCTCGGCCAGCGTGCGCCCGACGTGCGCGTCGGCGGGCACGCCGTGCATCGCTGCGAGCGCCGCGTTGATGCGCTCGCAGCGCAGGTGCGCGTCGAAGATGGCGATGCCGATGGGCGCGCCCGCGACGACGGCGTCGAGCACGGCGGCGCTGCTCGCGGCCTCGGCCTGGGCGCGCTTTTCGCGGGCGACGAGGTCGGCCCGCTCCCGTTCGAAGAGCTCGGCCTCGCGGACGCGGAGGTTCTCGGCGCGGCGCCAGAGCTCGGCGAACGCGGCGACCTTGGCCCGCAGCACGTCCGGGTTGAAGGGTTTGGGCAGGTAGTCGACCGCGCCGTGCGCATACCCCTTGGCCTGGTAGGCGTCGTCGCGGTGGATCGCCGAGACGAAGATGATCGGGATGTCCCGCGTGCGTTCGAGCCTGCGGACCAGGTCGGCGGTCTCGAACCCGTCCATGTCCGGCATCTGGACGTCGAGCACGATGACCGCGAACTCGTTGCTCAAGAGCTGCCGGAGCGCGTCTCGGCCCGAGCTCGCGCGCATCAAATGCAGCCCGAGGGGCTCCAGCACGACTTCCAGGGCGAGCAGGTTCGCCGGGTGGTCGTCGACGAGGAGCACGCAGGGGACGGGGGGTGGTGTGGACGGCGGGCAGATGTCCTGGCTCATGAGGTCAGGGACGGCACACAGGGTGGGACGTCGTCGCAGCCCCGAGTGTAAAACATTTGTGAATTGGAACCGTTACGGATTCGAAAGAATCTTCATCGACCTCGGCTGTTGTTGGGCATGGTATGCCAATCCGCAGATGTTGGGTTTCGTCCGAGACGATGTGGCGTCGATGGAGGTGGGATCCTCCAAAATCCGAAGCGCCACGGGAGAATCCCGACCCATCACTGGGGCTGGGTCCGCATGGCTGGCCGTGCGTCCGTGGCTTATCGTCACTCCTGGAATGAAGGTGCTTCCCGTAGGTGACGGGTCTCTCACGAGTTTCCTCATGCGCGTTCTCGAGACGTCGCTGACAGGTCCGCTCGCGCACGCCTTTCGCTCCACACGTGTCCCCGATCCCGTGGTGCTGGTGTTGTGCAGGGAGGAGGGGCTGGACGCGGGGGACATCGAATGCGCCGTCGAGTCGACGGAGCGCGCCGCCAAGGTGCTCGTCGATATGGCCGCCGCGCGCGGGGACGACCGGCCCGCGCGGGTCGCTCGGGCACTCCGCACCATGGAAAGGCCCATCGGCTTCGTTCCGTGCGTCGCGGGGGCCGACGACAAGATCGTGCTCGTGCTCCTCGAGCAAGCCGCCCTCGAAAGCTTCCGTGGCAACAATGCTCCATGACAGGCCTGCTCGAACGCACGTGCCGAAAGGTTGTTCATGAGCAAGGAACCGAGACCCCATGACACCGCGCTCCCTCGTCCCCAGCATCCTGCTCGTCGATGACCATCCCTCGAACCTGCTCGCCCTGGAGGCCGTGCTCGAACCGCTCGGGATGCACCTCGTGCGGGCGAGCTCGGGCAAGGAGGCGCTGACGCACCTGCTCCGCGAGGAGTTCGCGGCCATCGTGCTCGACGTCCAGATGCCGGACATGGACGGATTCGAGGTCGCCGCGCTGATCCGCAGGCGCGAGCGCACGAAAGAAGTGCCGATCATCTTCATCTCGGCGATCCACCGCGACGACAGCTATCAAGCCAAAGGATATGCGCACGGCGCGTTGGATTACTTGCCCAAGCCGTTCAGCCCCGACGTGCTTCGCGCGAAGGTCTCGGCGCTGGCCGACCTCTGGCGCCGCGGCGAGGTCAATCGCATGCGCGAGGCCATGCAATTCGAGCGGGAGCGTGTCGAGCTCGTCGCCCGCGAGCGGCGCGCGCAGACCGAGGCCACGAGGAGCGCGTCGGTGCTCGACGTGGTGGTCGGGCGATCGCCGATCGGCATCGCCGTCGTCGACGCGGACCTGCGTTGCGAGCGCATCAATGTCCCCTTCGCCGCGGCGAGGAGCGGCGCGCCCGCGGAGGCCCCCCTCGGCCTCCCGCTGGCCGAGATCCTCCCCGAGGGAGCGGACACGGTCCTGCTCGCCGAGCGCGTTCGGCAGGTCTTCGCCACGGGCGAGCCGCTCTTGAACGTGGAGGTCGGCTGGCAGGCGGACCGCCGCGCGCTCGCGAGTTGTTATCCGGTGTGCGTGGAGGGCCGCGTCGAGCGGGTCGCGCTGATGGTGGTCGAGGCGACGCGCGAACGCGCCGAGGATTGAAGCGCGTCAGTCCTCCACCCATTGCACGACACGATCGATGGGCTTTCGCCCGGGCGGCGGCGCGTCGCCGAGGGGGTAGCCGATCGCCACGGCGCCGACCATCCGGAACGGCTCCTTGATGCCGAGCAGCGCTTCGATCTCGGGCTTCGCGATCATAGGGCCGGCCATCCAGCAAGCGCCGAGGCCCTCGGCGTGCGCCTGGAGCAGCATCGCCATCACGGCCGCGCTCGTCGAGCAGAGCTCGGCCTGCATGCTGCGGGCCGTGTGGTACTGCGCAGGATCCCCGCCGCCCGAGGTGATGAGGTCGGCGATGAGGTCGGGATAGTCACGCCATTGAGGCACCACGATCGCCGCGGCGCTCTCCAGCGGCTCGTGGAAAAAATCGCCGTAATTGGCGAAATCCTCGGCGTGGTGCCCGCGGTGGATGATGGCCTTGATCTCGTCGGCCCGCGCCCGCACGGCCGCGGCGATTTGCTTGCGTTTGTCTGCGGCCGTGACGACCGTGAAGCGCCAGGGCTGCCGGTTCGTGTTCGAGGGCGCCGTGATCGCAGCTTGCACGAGCCGGGCGAGCACCTCCTTCGGGACAGGTTCGTCCGCGAATTCGCGGCGCGACCGCCGCGTTTCGAGCCACGCCAGCATCCCCGGGCCCTGCACCCCGCCCGGGCCGCTCATTCCAGCTTGAATCCGCCGTCCACGTTCCATATCTGTCCCGTCACGTAGCTCGCCTCGTCCGAGACGAGGAAGGCGACCACCGCCGCGATCTCCTCGGGCCGGCCAACACGCTTGAGCAGGATGCGTTTCGCGAGCTCGTCGGGCGCGAGGGCCCGGAGCTCGGCCGTCATGTCGGTCTCGACGAGGCCCGGCGCCACCGCGTTCACGCGCACGCCGCGCGGCGCGAGCTCGACCGCGAGCGCGCGGGTGAACGACTCGACGGCGCCCTTCGACGCAGCATAAAGCGACTGCCCGCGGCCCGGGCGTTGCGCCGCCACGCTGGAGACGTTGACGATCACGCCGCGCCGCCGCGAGATGAAGCGCCGCGCGGCCTCGCGGCAGCAGGCGACGACACCCGCGGCGTTCGTGTCGAAGACGTGATCGTAATCGTCGTCCGTGCTCGCGCCGAGGAGGCCGTCGCGCGTCACGCCGGCATTGCAGACGAGTGCGTCGAGCGGCCCGAGCGTAGTTTCCGCTTGCTCGAAGAGGGCCGCGACCTCCGCGGGGCGCGAGACATCGGCGCGAAGAGCGACGGCCCGCGCCCCGTGCGCCTCCACGGCGGCCACGGTCTGCCGGGCCGCGTCCTCGTCGTGGCGATAATCGACGGCGACGGCATATCCGCGCCGCCCGAGCGCCTCCGCGACGGCGCGCCCGATCCCGCGCGAGGCGCCCGTGACGAGCGCGACGCGGGAGCGCTCCTTGGGCTCGCTCATGGAACCTCCACGCGCAGGGCGCCGGCGAGCCCCGGCATGCCGGCCGAGAGGGCCAGGGCCGAGCGGGCGCGTGTCTCCTCGGCGCGGGCGAGCGGGCGGAGCGGGCCCGCCGAAGGACGATCGAGGCCCGCGATGGGCGGCAGCGCGCCCGCGCGGAGCGCCTCGGCGAGCAGGATCGCCTGCACGACCGCCGTCGCGCCGCCGAGCTGGCCCGTGGAAGCCGTCAAGGCGAGCAGCGTCGCGGACGGGCCGAGCACGTCGGCGAGCGCCGCCCGTTCGGCCGTATCGCGCTCGGGCGAGGCGAGCGCAGCGCCATCGACGATCATGTCGCCCACGGAGAGACCGGCCGCGAGGGAGGCGAGCGCGCGCGGGCTGGGAAAGCCTTCGGCGCCGTCGGCCGTCGCCGCAGCCGAGACGAACGAGAGCGCTCGATCCCCCGCGTCGTCGGGCCGCTCCAGCACGACGGCCGCGGCCGCTTCGCCGGGCACGAACCCCGCCGCGCCCTCGTCGTACGGGGCGACGACCGCCTCCGTGGTCGCGGCGCTCGTCGCGGCGCCGGACATGCCGAGCGAGAGGAGCGTCTCCGGCTCGACGAGCGTGTCGTACGCGAAGACGAGCGCCGCATCGACGCTGCCGACGGCGAGGGCGATGCTGGCCGCCCGGAGCGCCTGCGCCCCCGCGTTCGAGCCCGCCGTGGTCGTGCCGTCGCCCTTGCCGCCGACGTCGATCGACAGGAGCGCGTGCGCGTTGTTCGACAGGTGAAAGAGCATCCAGAACGGGTGCAGCAAGGAAAACCCCTGCGCCCATGCGCCCGTCGCGCGCGCGTCGCCCGTTTGTCGTTCGAGCACGGGCATCAGATCGTCCCAGTGCGCGCGCAAGCCACCATAGCCGCAAAAAAGCCCGAGCCGCGCGCCTTTCGCCGGCGTGCCCGCGCGGGCGAGGGCCTCGGCCCCGACCTCCATGCCGAAGAGCCCCATCCGTTTGACGAATTTGCGGTGCTTCGTCGGCCGCGGCGCGCCGGGGATCGTGGCGGCGAGGCGGCAGGTGTAGGTGCTCGCGTCGAAATGGGCGTTCGGGGCCGCCGCGCGCTCGCCCGCGAGCAGCCTCCGGAGCACGGCCCGGGCGTCGTCGCCGAGCGGGGTGCGCAGGGAACACCCCGTCACGGCCATCCGGCCCGCGTGCGTCATCGAGGTCTCCCGAGGACCACGCTGACGTTTTGCCCGCCAAACCCGAAGGAATTCGAGAGCACGTACTCGACGCGTCGCTGGAGGGGCCGGGGGCCGATCACGTGGATCGGGCACTCCGGATCCGGCTCCTCGAAATGCGCCGTCCCGGGGAGCAGGTCCCGCGTGAAGGGGAGCAAGCACGCGGCGAGCTCGATCGCTCCGGCGGCGGCCATCAGGTGGCCGACGGCGCCCTTGATGCTCGACGTGGGCACGTCGCCGAAGAGCGCGCGGATCGCCTTCGCCTCGGCCATGTCGTTGAGCGGTGTCCCCGTGCCGTGGGCATTGACGTACCCGATGTCCGAAGGCGCGAGGTTGGCACGACGAACAGCTCGTTCCATGGCCGCGAGCGCGCGCGATCCGTCGGGGCGGGGCGCCGTCGCGCGGTAGGCGTCCTGCGTGGTCGCGGAGCCGGCGAGGACCGCGAGGAGATCCGCGCCGCGCGTCCGCGCCCGCCCCTCCTCCTCGACCACGAACATCGCCGCGCCCTCGCCCACGACAAGCCCGTCGCGCCGCCGATCGAAGGGCCTGCACGCCGAGGGCTCGGCGCGCGGCGAGGGGGCGCCGAGGCGCGACATGCCACCGATGCCGAGCGGGTTGACCATCGAGTCGGCCGCGCCGCAAAGGACGACGTCGGCCGCGCCCCGCTCGATCAGCGAGGCCGCGTGTGCGACGGCCGTGCCGCCCGCCGCGCAAGCCGAGACGTGCACGGCGACGCGGCCCGACAGGCCGAGCACGCCGCGGATCTTCTCGGCCGTGAGGTCGACACGCGAGCGGAATCGAACGCCCTCCGGGCCCGCGAGATCCCCCGCGCCGATGCGGATCTCGTCGCCGTCGAGCTGATCCGCGAAGTCCTCCAGGAACGCCTGTTCGAGCCCGAGCCCGATGGAGAGCGCGGCCCTGCGCTCGGCCGTCCCGCACCGCGCATGGCGCCACGCCTCGGCCGCGGCGATGAGGCCAAAACACACTTTGCGATCCCGCAGGAGGCCCGAGTGCTCCCACGCCGCGGCCTCGCCGATGTGGAGCAGGACGCCGCGGTGTTTTTCGAGGAGCGAGGCGCTTGTTTTTTCGATCGGCACCTCGCCCGCGACACGCGTGGGGAAGGTGCGCGCATCGAAATTTCGGATCGGGCCGATCGCGCTCCGGCCCGCGGCGAGGCCGTTCGCGAGCGCGTCGTAGCCGACGCCGAACGCGCTGACGGCGCCGACGCCCGTGATCACCGCGCGCCGCCGGCCCATCACGCGCCCCCTTTCGCGAGCACGACCACCCCGAGATCCCCGTCCGGGCCCGCGGAGAGCACGAGCGCGCGCGGTTTGTCGAGGTGCGCGAGCAGGTCGAGCGTGACCGCCCAGGCGAGCGCGGGCGTCGCGGCCAGGGATTCGCCGAGGGTGAGCGAGGTGTCCACCGAGAGCTCCGCTTCGAGCACCTGGGGCAGATCCAGGAGCGCCTCGCGCGCAGGCGCGCCCCAGGGCGCGAGCACGACCACGTCGCACGGCTGATCTTCGAGCGCGTCGAGCGCGGCCGGCACGGCCGCGTCGCGCAAGACGCCTGTGCGGGGCACGAGCGTGCCGCGCGGGCGCTCGACGGGAAACACGCGCACCGCTTCCACGTAGCCGAGCGGCGCTTCGGCCGTGCTCGTGATCGCGAGCGCCGCGGCGCCTTCGGCCGGCGTGAGCCCTTGCCGCAAGAACCCTTCTCGTTCGAGCTCGGCCATCGTGACCGGGTGCAGGGCCGTGTCCGCGCCGCCGACGAGCGCGCGCTCGCACGCGCCCGACATGATCGCGGCGCACGCCTCTTCGAGCGCCGTCACCGTGCCCGTGCCGCGCGAGAAAAACGCGGCGTTCGGGCCGGCGAGGCCTTCGAGGATCGCCCCGTGGCAGAGCGTGAAGTTGTTCATGATCTGGAACGCGAAGAGGGGGTTGCACGCGTCGAGCCCCTCGCGGCCGCACCGCGCGAGCGAGAACTGGCCGTCCTCCATGCTCGCCGCGACGAGCCGCGCGACCTCGTCCATCTCCGCGCCCGAGGCGCCGACGCCGAAGAACGCGCCGATCTCCGCGCGCGCCTCGTCCCACCGCGCCTCTTCGAGCGCGCCGCGCATCACGAGCGCCGAGAACCACGCGGCCCGCGACATCAGCTTCTTTTGCCGGATGTCCTCGGGCCGCGACGGCGCGGGCGGGGCGAGCTCGGACGGGCGCGGGAGGCTCTTTTCGAGCACGCGCTGGGCGAGCCCGCGGCCCGCGAGGCCCGCTGCGGTCAGCGTCGAGACCGCGATCACGGGGAGGCCCTTTCCGTCTAGGCGCATCGGCTCACCACGAGGCTCGTGTTGGCGCCGCCGAACGCGAAGGCGTTGACGAGCGCTGCTTCCACGGGTTTTCGCTTCGCCGCGCCCACGACATGGGGCAAGACGCACGCCGGATCGGGCTCCGTGAGGCCCGCCGTCGGCAAGCAGATCCCTCCCTCGACGGCTTCGAGCGCGCACAAGAAGCCGATCGCCCCCGCGCCCGCCACCCAGTGCCCGACCGCGCCTTTCACCGCGCCGACGTGCACGTTCGGGAGCGCGTCGCCGAGCGTCCGCCGGATCGCCGCGGCCTCCACGGCGTCGTTGAGCTGCGTGCTCGTCCCGTGCGCCTGGACGTACCCGATCGCCACGCGGCCCGCGTCGTCGAGCGCGCCGCGCATCGCCCGCTCGGCCCCGTCTCCCGCTTGATCGGGCGCCGTCAGGTGAAACGCGTCGAGCGTCCGCGCGGCCCCCGCGACCTCGGCGCGCGCGTCGCCCCGCTCCGCCGCGAGCACCACGAACGCCGCGCCTTCGCCCACGACGAACCCGTCCCGCCGCAGATCGAACGGGCACGACACGCCGCGCGCGCTGAGCGCGCCGAGCAGGCCGAATCCTACGAGCATGAACGGATCGACGTCCGCGCCCACGCCGCCCGCGAGCGCGACGTCGCAGAGCCCGAGCCGGATGGCTTGCGTGGCCGAGACGATCGCGGCTGCGCCCGACGCGCAGGCGAGCGAGATCGTCTCGACGGGGCCCTCGGCGCCGATGCGCGCCGCGAGCGCCGAGGCGACCGCGGCGGGCGAGACTGCGGCTGCGTGCACGGCCGTCGCGAGGGCCCGCGCGTCCTCGCCGAAGCGCGCGTGATCGAAGCGCGCGCCGCCGCCCGCCGCGCGCGAGAGCGCGAAGATCGTCCTGTACGTGGCCCGTCCGCTCTCGGCGCCGACGAACACGCCGATCCGCGAGGGCGCGGCGCTTACCCGCGCCTCGGCCCACGCCTCGTCTGCGGCGCGCCGGGCGAGCGCGAGGCGGCGATCCTCGGCTTCGTCGAGCGGGGGTTTGGGGGCGTAGCTCGGCTTGTCCGAGCGTAGCCCCCAAGCGCCGAGTGGAAAGGGGACCGTCGCCGCGACCTGCGACGGATATCCTTCGACGTCGAAATGCTGGACGGGCGCGACGGCCGATCGGCCCTCGGCGAGCGCGTCCCTCGACGCGGGCCACGTCTCGCCGAGCGGCGTGATCGCGCCTCGACCCCGCACGAAGACACGCCGCTTCAAGGCTCCTCCGCGGCTCCGGTCAGCCATATGTCGAGCACCTCGCGCCGCCGCGCGAGGACCTTCGGGTTCGTCACGCGCGTGAACGCGAAGCCGAGCTCGGCCGTCGCCACGACCTCGCCGTCGACCCGCGCTTTGCCTTTCACCTGCCCGCCTTCTTCACGGGCGAGGATCGTCTCCGCTTCGAGCTCGAGTTTGTCCCCGGGCCGGACGACGCGCCGGAAGCGGGCGTGATCGATCATCGTGAGCAGCGCGTGTACGTCCTCATGCCCCTCGGCGCGCCGGGTCGCTTCGAGCAGCACGCCGCCGAGCTGCGCGAGCGCCTCGATCACGAGCGCGCCGGGCATCATGGGGTGCCCTGGGAAATGGTCCGCGAAGGTGTCGTCGGAGAGCGACACACACTTGACACCCGTCGCGAGGCGCGGCGGTTCGAGCCGCGTGATCCGATCGAGGAGCAGGTAACGCACGTGCCGCGAGACTAGCAGAGCTCCTCCGGCTCGAATTGACGGCCGAGGTCCCAAAGGAGGTAAGATGCGTGCTCACGAGGGGAGCGCCATGGATTGCGTTAGCTGTATCACTCCGACCCGACAGGACCGTCCGCATACGTTTTTCCACCACGAGCGGGCGGCGTGTCCGACGTGCCGCGAGACGCACGAGGGGCGCGTGGTGCTCCGCGGCGACAGCCCCGTGCGGCTCTTGCTTTGCCCCACGTGTGGGCCTTCGGAAGAAATTCTTCCTGGCACTGCAAATGCCTATGTCGACGGCTTCCTCGCCCGGGGCGAGGTGCCTGAGGGGTTCGAGGGCGAGATCGAGTTCAAGGAGACGACGTCCACCTGCCCGAGTTGCCTGACGCTGCTGCCCGCGAAGGTCGTGATCCGCGAAGGTCGCGTGTATTTCAAGAAAAACTGCGCGGCGTGTGGCCCTTCGGAGGCGCTCGTCTCGGAGGACGCGAAATATTACGTGCGAGCGTATGCGTTCGCCCGCGCGGGCACCGAGCCGCTCAAGTTCGCCACGAAGGTCGAGCACGGCTGTCCCACGGATTGTGGGACCTGCAATGATCACGAGCAGCACACCTGCTTGCCGATCATCGAGGTCACCGATCACTGCAACCTCGAGTGCCCGATCTGCATCGTCGACAACCAGTACTCGAACCACATCGATCTCGACACGTTTGCGCGCATGATCGACACCCTCGTGGTGAACGAGGGGCAGTGCGAGTCGGTGGCGCTCTCCGGCGGCGAACCCACGAGCCACCCGCAGATCCTCGAGCTCGTGCGCATCGCGTGCCGCCCCGAGATCGGCCGCGTCGTGGTCATCACGAACGGCATCCGGCTCGGCAAGGACCGGGCCTTCGCGAAGGCGCTCAAGGAGAGCGGCGCTTACGTGGGCCTGCAGCTCGACGGTTTTACCGCCGATACCCACGAGAAGATCCGCGGGCGTGACCTCGTGAAGGAGAAGGAGGCGGCGCTCGCGGTGCTGCGCGAGCTCCAGATCCCGACGCAGATCATCTTCGTGGCGACGCGCGGGGTGAACGACGATCAGATCGGAAAGGTCGTCGAGCTCTTTCTTTCGGAGGACCATTTCCTGTCGCTGAACTTCCAACCCGCCGCGTACACGGGCCACGGCGGGGGCCTCTTCGGCCACGATGCGATGGATCGGCTCACGATCCCGGGCGTTGTGCGGCGCGTGGACGAGCAGACGGGCGGCAAGCTCAAGGTGGAGGATTTTTTTCCGCTGCCCTGCTCGCATCCGCAATGCGTGTCGCTCACGTACCTGCTCCGCCTCGAAGACGGGACGTTCCTGCCGTTCTCGCGGTTCGTCGATTTCACGAAGCACGGCTCGCTCCTCCGTTCGAGCGCGACGCTCCCCGCGACGCCGGAGATGGAGCAGACGCTCCAGGACGTGCTCTACGACGTCTACGCGCGGCAGGATGAGATCGAGCGCGGGCCGGAGATCCTCGCGGCGCTCAAGCGCACGCTGAAGGTGATGTTCCCGGATCGGCCGATGACGCAAAAGGAGAGCTTGCTCATCGGTGAGCAGCAGGCGAAATCGATCTTCCTGCACCATTACATGGATCGGCACGATTTCGATCTCGAACGGCTGCGCAAATGCTGCCACCATTACCCGCAGACGGACGGGCGGATCATGCCGGCGTGTGGCTTCAACATGTTCCACCGCGGCGCGGCGAAGGGGCCGGGGACGCAGACGCCGTCCTGGGGCAAGAAGCCCTGGGTCAAGGAAAACGGGACGACGCGTCTTTCGATCGTGAGTTCATGACGAAGCTTTGTGAAGGGCACATCGCCCTGGTGACGGGCGGCGCCAAGGGCCTCGGGCGGGCGATCGCCGTGACGCTCGCCCGCGAAGGGGCGCACGTCGGGTTCAACTGGACGAAATCGGAGGTCGAGGCGAAGGAGACGCTCGCCGAGATCGAGGCGCACGGGGTGCGGGGGTTTTCGTTTCGAACGAGCGTCCTTGACAAACAGGGGCTCGCCGCGGCCGTGAAGGAGATGGAGGGCGCGGTGGGGACCGTGGACATCCTCGTGAACAACGCGGGCGTCTCCGACGTGGTGCCGCTCGCCTTGATGGATGAGGACGACTGGGACCGCGTGATGGATACGAACGTGAAAGGCACGTTCCTCGCTACGCAGGCCGTCCTGCGGGGCATGGTCAAGCTCCGGCGCGGGCGGATCCTCAACATCGGCTCGCTCGCCGGGGTGAAGATGATGCAGGCGCCGGTGCATTACAGCACGGCGAAGGCGGCCATCAAGGGGTTCACCGAGTCGCTCGCCAAGGAGATCGGGCGGTACGGGATTACCGTGAACAACCTCGCGCCCGGCGTCCTGGAGGGCGGGGTCAGCGTGAATTTGCCCAAAGGTCGGCTCGACGAGTACCTCCGGCATACCGCGCTCGGGCGGCTCGGCACGTTCCAGGAGGTCGCCGAGATGGCGGCGTTTCTGGTGTCGGACCGGTCGTCGTACGTGAATGGTGCGACCATTCTGGTGGACGGAGCGGTGTAAGGGTACGCAAAGGGAGAACGTCGCGTGGAAGAACCCGAGAAAACGAAGCGGAAGAAGCGAAGCGAGCCGAAGATCCAGATCCCCCTCCGCAAGCCCTACCGGCAGCTCGTCCCGAGCTTCCTCCTGTTCGCCCTCTGCGCTGCGTTTTTCTTTCATCGTTCGAGCGTCAACGACCGGGGCCTCATCCTGAACGGCATTCTGCACTTCGAGGCGGACGGGGCGGACGTGTTTTACGCGGTGCTCGGCGTGCTCTCCGCGGGCCTGAGCGTGATGGGCCTGCTCGGCATCGTGCGCTTCTCGCAGATCGAACCCTTCGAGCTCGTCCTCGGCGGCAAATCCTTGTCGCTCCCCTACGGACGCCCGATGTCGATGCGGGTGATCACGGTGCCGATCCGCGACATCGTTTCGGTCGGGCTGCAGCCGCCGGAGTGGCCCAAATCGATCGCCGTGCAAACGCACGACAAGGTGTACTGGATCCCGAGTTCCTGGCTGCCGAAGGAGTGGACCGCGCAGGACCTCAATGCCGCGATCGTCGAGCGGCTCCGGCGGCCCGAGGACGAGAGCGCCGCGGAAGGCGGATAGAGCATCGGGGCGCCTCCCCGAGCGGGGGTTTGGGGCGTAGCTCGGCTCGTCCGAGCGTAGCCCCAAGCGTCAAACGGTCGATCGTGCTAGAGGCTGCCGTCATGACCGTTTCGTTTGATCCCAACGCGCCCGCGGCCGCGGACTCCGGCATTTATGGATTGCCTTTCGCGGAGGACGAGGCGGCCGTCGTGCTCGTGCCCGTCCCCTGGGAAGTGACGACCTCGTACGGCGGCGGCACGTCCGGCGGTCCCGCGGCGATCCTCGCGGCGAGCCGGCAGGTGGACCTCTACGACCTCGACGTGGAAAAGCCTTATGCGCCCGGCATTTTCATGCAGGACGAGGCCGAAGAGATCGTCCGCTGGAACGAGGAAGGGCGGGCGCTCGCGCAGAAGATCATCGAGGTGGGCGGCGTCATCGAGACGGACGAGCTCCGCGCGGCGCTTGCGCGGGTGAACGAGCTCGGCGCGAAGCTCAACGCGCGGGTCGAGGCGGAGACGGAGCGGCTCGTGGCGAAGGGGAAGATCGTGGGCGTCGTGGGCGGGGACCACGCGGTGCCGCTCGGCGCGATCGAGGTGCTCGCGCGGCGGCGCCCGGGGCTCGGCGTCCTGCATTTCGACGCGCATTCGGACACGCGCGGTGCCTACGAAGGTTTTACCTTCTCGCACGCTTCGATCATGCACAACGTGCTCACGCGCGCGCCGGGCGTCGCGAAGCTCGTTCAGGTCGGGATCCGCGACGTGTGCGAGGAGGAAATGGCGTTCGTCGCGTCGCAAGGCGAGCGCGCGCGGGTGTTTTTTGATCGTGACCTCGCGCGGCGCAAGATGGGGGGCGAGACGTTCGCCACGGTCACGCGGGAGATCGTGGAGGCCCTGCCCCGCGAGGTGTGGGTCTCGTTCGACGTCGACGGGCTCGATCCGCGGTATTGCCCGCACACGGGCACGCCCGTGCCCGGCGGGCTCGATTTTCACGAGGCGGTGTACGTGATCGGCGAGGTGGTGCGGTCCGGACGCACGATCGTGGGATTCGACCTCAACGAGGTCGCCCCGGGGCCGGACGGCGACGAGTGGGATGCGAACGTGGGGGCGCGGTTGCTCTACAAGCTGATCGGGCTCACGCTCGCGAGCCAGGGCAAGGCGAAGCTGCGCTGAATCGAATCAAGGGACCTTGGCGGGCTTGGGCACGGTCGTCCCGGTCCGCACGGCGTCCACGACGAGATCGTTCAGCGCTTTATCGGCTTTCTCGCATTTCGCGGAGACCGCGCCCATCGTCGCGCCCTTGCATTCCTTTTTGCGCTCGATGGCCACCTTCCCGAGCGCCTCGTTTTGCTTCAGCGCCTCCTGGGTCGCGTCCTCGAGGATGCGCCAAGGAATGACGGCGTGCTTGGGCTTCGACGGGGCCTGGAAGCGGACCTCCTCGGTGGACAAGGTCGCGCACGTGCCGTCCCAGCGGAGCACGTCGACGCTGCCCGTCGCGCCGCTCACCTGCATGCCGCCCGTGTTCGCCTTCATCTGGCTGAGCACGAGCAGCTCCTCGTCGAGCGTGAGCTTCTCCTCGGCGCTCGGGCCGCCGAGCCCGTTGAACGGCGCGACCTCCTTCGCGGAGACATAGGCGCGGCGCCAGGGCGAGCCCTTCTGGAAGAGAAAGAGCGCGAGCTCCGGGTAGACGCCGTTGCAAAGGCGCTTGACGAAGCCCTTCGGCATGACACACGCGGCCTTGTCGTCGCCCACGCAGGCCTCGGGGATCCCCTTGGGCTCTTCCTCGGCCTTGGGCGCGTCGGCAGCTTCGGTCTTCGTGTCCGTGGCAGCTTCCGCCTGGGTCTCGGTCTTCGGCTCCTCGGCCGGAGGAGTGCTCGACCCACAACCGACGAGGACGAGCAGAATCAGGGCCATCGAATGTCGCATGGGCGAACCCTAGCAAAGACCCGGGGCCGCCGTGAAGCGGGATGAGCGAAGCGCTCAGGCCGCCGCCGGGCCGAGCGAGCGAGCGAGGATTTCTTCGAGCTCAGCGTCCGTGAGCTCGATCGGATTCGAACGCATGCTGCCCGCCCGCGAGCCCGCGAGGATGGAGGCGAGGTCGGCCTCGCCGACCCCATACGATCGGAGCGGCGGGACGCCGAGTTTGTCGCGTAAACCTTGAAACGCGTCGGCGGCGCGCTCGGGGCTGCGATCGGGCGCGTCCGGGGGCAAAAGGAGGTCGGCGACCTCGTGCGCGCGGGCGAGCGCCGGGTGCCCGGGCGCGCGGGCGCGCAAGGCCGCGACGTTCGTGGCGAAGGTGGCGGGCAAGAGGCAACCGCAGCCGGCGCCGTGCGGGACGCCGCAGAGGCCGCCGAGCGGCGCGACGAGGCCATGCACGGCGCCGAGGCCTGCATTGGCGAGCGCAATGCCGCCCCATAACGCTGCGAGCGCCATGGCCTCGTGCGACTCGTCCGTGGCGCGATCCTCGGCGAGCGCGACGAGCGCGCGGTAGGCGAGCGTGATGCCAGGGACGACGAGGACGTCGGTCATCGGCTGCGCGCCCCTCGAGAGATAGGCCTCGACGAGGTGCGTGAGCGCGTCGAGCCCGGAGGAGGCCGCGACGCTCTTCGGCGCGGTGGCGAGGAGGGAAGGGTCCACGAGGGCGACACGCGGGACCATGAGATCGCTGCGAATGCTGCGCTTGACGCGGAGGTCGGGGACGCGAAGGACGCTGTTTTTCGTGACCTCGGAGCCGCTGCCCGCCGTCGTGGGGACGGCGACGAGCGGCAATGGCGCCTTCTCGATCGTGCGGCCGGCGCCCACGGCCTCGACGTAATCGAGCGCCGAGCCCTCGTTCGTCGCGAGCGCCGCCGCCGCCTTCGCGGCGTCGATCACGCTTCCGCCGCCGATCGCGAGGACGACGTCGTGTCCCCCCTCGCGGGCGACGCGGGCGCCCTCGTCCGCGACCGCGAGGTCCGGCTCGCCGTCGACGCAAAACCGCGCCATCGCGACGCCCCGCGCGCGGAGCCCCTCCTCGATCGCCGCGAGCTTGCCGGAGCGTTCGAGCGAGTGTTTGCCGGAGACGAGGAGGCAACGCTTGCCGAGGCGGGCGACGGCCGCCGGCGCTTCGCCGAGGGTGCCCGCGCCGAAGTGGATTTCGGGCGCCGTGCGGAACGCGAACTTCACGGGATCACGCGGCGGGCGTCAGGCCCAGGGCTCGGGGAACAGGGACGCGTATTTCTCGCCGACGCGGGGGGCGGCCATCATCGGCGCGACGCGCTCTTTCCAGCGGAGGTAATGCGCCGTTTGCTGGTGCGCCTTGAAATCGGCCTCGGTCTGGTAGACCTCGTACAGGAAAAACCGCGTGGGATCGTCCGCGCCCCGGAGGACGTCGAAGCGGACGTTGCCAGGTTCGGCGCGCGTGCCACGGGCGTTGTCGAGCGTCGCCTCGGCGAAGGCGTCGACGTGATCGGCGAGCACGGAGACCTTGACGCAAACGACGTACACGGGCGTGCTCCCTTCAGCGTTGCGGCGCGACGAGCAGGGGCATGAGGCCGTCGAGCTCGGCGGGAGAGAGCAAGGGGCGGAGGGCCTTGATGAGCTTCTCGGCGACGACGGGCTCGTCCACGCTCGAAGAGTCGAAGCTGCGGAGGTTGACGCCGGTGACGAGGATGAGCCGCGAGATGAAGAACGAGCCGTGCTTCTGGTCGAGGAGCCGCACGGCCTGGTAGATGCCGCCCTTCGTGCGCCGGACGCCCGAGCTCGGTTGGCCCGACGCCGGGGTGCTCGAAGGCCCGCTGGTGGTGGGCATGGTGCCCGACGAAGGCGGGAGGCGGCTCGACGGGACGCTCGGCGGCGAGACCCTGTCCCCCCGCACCGAGATGGGCACCGCATCGAAGCCCCGCGCGATCACACCCGAGAACGACGTCGACGTAGGCGGCTGGCTGTCCGGGCCCGTGCGCGGATCATCGACGCCCGGATCGCTCCGGCGAGGGCCACGATCCGGGGGTCTTTGTGGATTGCTCACGGCTGCGATTTTCGGACAACACGGGAGCAAAGTCCATGAGGAAGCGAAGGGGCGTGTGTGTGAGGGGGGGCACGCAAGATGCATGGTGACGTCCAGGCCGCAGAGGGGAGGGTGGGGGGTCCGGGGACAAACCGGGCGGGACAAACAGTCTTTCGGGGCGGGTCCGGTCGGGCTGGAACGTCGCTCGGATGTCAACGGAAATGGCAATACGCGCGCGAACGAGCGTGGGGGAATCGAGCGTCGAAGGCGGAGCCTCGAATGGCGGCGCTGTCGTGTCTTGACTTGTCGCTCCGGTCGGTTGAGATGGCGCTCCATGAGCCAGATGCCCGTCAAGCCCGGCGATCTCCTGGCGCGGAAGTATCGCGTGGAGCGTGTGCTCGGCTCGGGCGCGATGGGCGTCGTCGTGGCCGCGCGGCACGTGGATCTCGGGCAGCTCGTCGCGGTGAAGTCGCTCCTCACGGGGCGCGTCGTGAGCCCGGAGCAACGCGAGCGCTTCCTCCGCGAGGCGCGCGCGGCCGTACTCCTGAAGAGCAACCACGTCGCGCGTGTGCTCGACGTCGGGGCCGACGACAACGACGCGCCGTACATCGTGATGGAGTACCTCGACGGGCAAGACCTCGCCGCGACGCTGAAGGCGCGCAGGCAACTGCCGTTCGAGGAGGCCGTCGAGTACGTCCTGCAAGCGTGCGAGGCCGTCGGCGAGGCGCACGCGGCGGGGATCGTGCACCGGGATCTCAAGCCGGCGAACCTGTTCCTGACGCAAGACGTGAGCGGCGCGCCGTGCGTGAAGGTGCTGGATTTCGGGATCTCGAAGCTCGCTTCGTCGGACGTGGCGCTGACGCACGAGTCGCAGATGCTCGGCTCGCCGCTCTACATGTCGCCGGAGCAGATGAACACGCCGAAGAGCGTGGACGCACGGAGCGACGTGTGGGCGCTCGGGATCATCCTGTACCAGCTCGTCTGCGGGAAGACGCCGTTCCATGCGGAGACGATCCAGGCCGTCTGCGGGCTCGTGCTGGCGGGGCAACCGACGCCGCTTGGGCAGTACAGGCCCGATGCGCCGCCGGGGTTCGAGGCGGTGATCCTGCGGTGTCTCGCGCGGAATCGGGAGGAGAGGTTTCGCGACGTGGCGGAGCTGGCAGCGGCGCTCGCGCCGTACGCGCCGGCGCATGCGCGGGTGTACGTGGAGCGGGTCGGGCGGGTGGTCGCTTCGCGGGGATCACGAGGGGGTTTGTCGGGGGAGATCCTGTTGCCCGCGGCGACGGCGGTGGCGGCTACGCCGCCACTGCCGAGGACGGCTGCGGCGGTGTCAGGGCCGGCGCCCGCGCGGCGCTCGGGGCCCGTGCCGGTTGTCGTGTTGATCGTGACGGGCGTGCTTGCCGCCGTGGTGGCGGGGCTGCTCATGGTCTTCGTGCTCATGAAGAGCTCCGCGAAACCGGAATCGGCGGCGGATGCGGGCGCGGAAGCGCGAGCGGCGACGGTCACGGAAGCGCGAGCGGCGACGGTCGCGGAAGCGCGAGCGGCGACGGTCGCGGAAGCGGTGGCCGTGGATGCGGGGGCGGATGCGGCAGCAGCCGCGGCAGCGGATGCGCCTCCTGTCGTGCCCACGGTGTTGCCCGTGGGGGGCGTGAGCCCGACGAAAGCCGTCCCGATCTCGAAGCCGCCCGCGCCGGCCAAGACGCCCCCGCGGCCCGCGAAGCGGAACGAGGATCTTTACGCCCCCTGAGCGCTCGTAGCGCCTTCTCCGCTGCCGCAATCGCTTGGAACGTCACCCGCGATGGCGCGGCGACGCCCGCAAGCGGCTTCTGCGCCCGGTGTGAGGGGTGCGGCAGCTTCGACGAGCGACGGGGACCTGTGTCGCGGCACCGCGGCGCGTGTCGCAAGCCGTTTGTGAGGCGTCCTGCGTTGGTGCGGAGACCGTCGCAAGCGCTCGCGACGCCTGCCGCGCCCTCGCGGAGACGTGGCTCAGCCGTTTGCGGACGCCTCCGCACCATCGCAGGTGCGTCTTCCGACGCTTGTGATGCCGCCTGCGCCGCCTCTGGGCTCAGGGCGTGGCTTCGGCCTCGGCCGGCTCCGTCGCGGCGCTCGTCTTGCGCGTCCTGCGCCAGGGCAGCGTGAAGAGGACCGTCTTTTCCTGGTCCTTGAGGAGGTTCTGGATCGCGCCGAGCTCGGCTTCGCGCGTCTCCGAGAGCTCGGACTTGTAGAGCGTCAGCGCCACCTTCCCGCTTTGGATCGCGAGGCGCGCCACGTCTTCCTTCTTGTCGGCGTCGTTGAACTCGGAGAGCTCCAGCTCGAGTTTCCCGAGGAACGCGAGGCGCAAGGGGTGCTCTTCGGGGAGCGCCTTCAGGTTCGAGAGGGCGGCGCCCGCCCGTTCGGCGAAGGTCGCGGCGGTGGCGCGGCGGAGGATGGAGGGCGCGTCGGGCAGGAGGGTGAGCACCTCCTTGGGATTCTTCACCGCCATGGTGCGTCGAAGTTCGGTATACACGTCGAGCACGTCGAGCTTCTCGGCGTCCTCGATGGCGCGCGCGCGAATCTGCTCGTCTTCGGTTTTTTGCAATTCGATTCGACGAGAATCGATCTGCGCGACGATGGCTTCTGCCTCCGCGCCAATGGCGGCGAGGCCCGGATACCGCTTGTCGAGCGCGCCGCAGATGGCGCCGCGGTGGATGAAGTCCGCGCGAAAGGCCTCGAGTTGCACCTCTTCGTTGTACGTCTGGTAGGTATGGTTCGCCATGATGGGGGGCGCCTTCGTTCGTGGGTGCGGTGAGCGGGGGCAGGGGAGGGTATTGCGGTGCGGGCTTGGCCGTCAAGCGGACGCGGCCGCGGAGGTGTTTGCTGACGAAGTGGGCGCGCCTTGGTAACGTGCGGCGGCGATGGGCTCGACGTTGCGATGGGTCGGGGTTGCGTTCGTTTCGGCGTTGTGCAGCGGGCGCGCGTACGCGGGGCCGGCGGCGGACCGGGCGGCGGCGGACGCGTTGTTCCAGGAGGCACGGGCGCTGGCGAAGGAGGGGCGGCTCGCGGAAGCGTGCCCGAAGTTCGCAGCGAGCCAGAAGCTGGATCCGCGGCCGGGGAGATTGCTGGCGCTGGGAGATTGTTACGAGAGGGCGGCGCAGACGGCGAGCGCATGGGCGACGTTCCGGGAGGCGGAGTCGGCGGCGCGGGTGGTGAACGACGAGGCGCGGAGGGAGGAAGCGTCCAGGCGGGCGGGGGAGCTTCAGCCGAGGTTGTCGAAGCTGGTGATTGAGGTGGAGGCGGGGGCGCGGGTGGCAGGGCTGGAGGTGCGGCGGAACGGGCAGGTGGTCGAGGAGGCCGTGTGGGGAGAGGCGGTGCCGGTGGATCCAGGGGAGCAGGTGATCGAGGCGGGCGCGCCGGGGAAGAAGGGGTGGGCGGGGAAGGTGGTGGCGGAAGGGGAGGGGGCGGTGGTGCGGGTGAAGGTGCCGGTGCTTCGGGAGGAGGGGAAGGAGGAGAAGGCGGGGGCGGCGAAGGAGGAGGGCGCGGGGAAGAACTGGGTGGCAGTCGGGGTGGGAGGGGGGCTTGCGGTGGTGGGGGTGGGGGTGGGGGTGGGGTTGTTCGTGGCGGCAAGTGGTGTGAAGTCGGATGTCCTCGCTGTGCGTGACGTCGTACCGGAGGCGGTCTGCAATCCTGTGCATCCGCAGCGCAACGACTATACGACCGAGTGTGCGCTCGTGATGGGCAAGCTTGAGCAAAGGGATACGTTCATGAACGTGGGGACGGGGTTGCTCGTCGCAGGCGGCGTGTTTGCTGTCGGTACGGTGGTGTACGCGCTTGTTCCGTCGAAGACGAAGCGCACCACGACGGGCTTCTCGGTGTTGCCGGCGGTGGCGCCCACGTTCGCGGGATTCGCGGCGACCGGTCAGTTCTGAGCGGGCGCTTCGGCGCATGTGCGGCGGACCGCCTGTCATGGCTTATCGGAACGGAGGAGACAGATGCGCACCATGCACAAATGGCTGGGGTCCCTTGGGTTTTGGACGATCTCGAGCTTGGGTCAGCTCGTGGGCTGCTCGGACAATGCCGCTGACTGCAAGCTCAACCTTACGTGCACTTCTGACGGCACGCCTTACCAAGGCGGTGGGCACACTCCGGAGGAGTGCAAGGCACCTCCAAGCAACGATTCGTCCGTCGTCAGTAATAAATGCGGAATCTTCGTGAGTTCGTCGGCCAGCGACGACGGCAACGGGAGCATGGCGAAGCCGTTCAAGAGCTTGCAAGCTGCTCTCGACAAGGCCAGGAGCACGATGCTCCGTGTCTACGCGTGTGCCGACGACGGCCTCTATGCAGAGCGCGTCGACGTGCCGGCCGGTGTGTCCGTGTTCGGGGGCTTTTCTTGCGCGAATGGCGAGTGGAAGTACGACGCGGCCAAGAAGGCGAGAATCAACCCGCCGGCGCCTGCGTCCCCGGATGAGGTGCAAGCATCGCTGAGGGTCGCCGGGAGCAAGGCCACCCAGCTCGAGGATCTTCGTATCGAGGCGGCGAATGCGACGTTGCCAGGGGGGTCGTCGATCGCCGTGATCGTCGACGGCGCGACCGTGAATTTCGTCCGGGCCGAGATCATCGCCGGGAACGGGGCAACGGGCGCGCAGGGGGCGACGCCGACGGACGATATCGGTCCCGCAGATTCCGATGATCCCGCTGTTCGTGGAAACGACGGGCAAATGGCTTGCATGGGTGGAGGCAACGGCAACCCGGGCGGAGTCGCCAAAGGGAACGAAGCGTGTGCTGCGTCCGTTGGGGGCGCTGGGGGGTTCGGGAAGGAGACGGGCGGGGACAACGGCGCCGAGGGGCTGCCCCAGGATCCATTCGGCAGTTTCGGCTTCGGAGGTGCTGGTGAGGGCGTGACATCCTGCAAATCGGGGCTCGACGGCGCGACGGGCGTGCCTGGGATGGCCAATATCGGCGCGCAAGACGACGGCATGCTGGACGCCATTCGAGGCCACGTGGGCGCCTCCGGGAAGAACGGCGGCAGAGGTACGGTCGGGCAGGGTGGAGGAGGGGGCGGCGGCGCGAAAGGCTCAGCGGTGTGCTGGGGCGCGAGCGGCGGCAGCGGTGGCGCCGGCGGCTGCGGTGGTTACGGAGGGCTCGGCGGCGCGTCTGGGGGTTCCAGCATCGGAATCGTGAGCATCGGCGCGACGATCGGGTTCGATGCGGTGACAATCACCAGCGGAAATGGTGGTACGGGTGGCGAAGGCGGTACCGGGCAGCTCGGCGCGGTTGGAGGGAATGGCGGGATAGGCGGTTTCGGCACAATGGCGATGCCATCCGCCTGTCATGGGGGGAATGGCGGGAAGGGGGGCGACGGGGGCAAAGGCGGCGGCGGCCGCGGTGGTCACTCGATCGGGATCGCGTACAGGGGCGGGAATGTCTCGGAGATGGGAGTCACGATTGCTCCTGGCATGCCTGGCGCGGGCGGCGCTGGAGGTGGGGCCATGGGTGGCGTCGGGGCCTCGACGTACGCGTTCCCCTGAATCAGGCCCGTAGGAGATGGGGGGACGATTCCGTTTGCCGGATCAGGGGAAGGCCTGCGTCATGGGGTTGAGGCCGGCCGCGGCGTTGCCGCCGCTGCCGCCCGCGCCGGGAGATCCGTTCATGATGGTGACGCCCATGTCCGAGACCATGCCGCCCTTGTGGGCGATGCCGATCGAGTGACCACCACGGCCGCCGCCGCCGCTCCCGCCATTCCCGCCATTGCCGCCCTTGCCGCCATTGCAGCCTGGGGGCGTCGGGGCGCCCGTCGGCGCGCCACCGCCGCCGTTGCCGCCGTTGCCGCCAACACCTCCGAGCTGGCCGAACCCGCCGTCCCCACCGCGGCCCCCGCTGCCCGTGGTGATATCGACGCTGTCGAAGGACAGTGTGGCTCCGATGCTCACGATGGCGATGCTCGAACCGCCCGCCATCCCTCCGAGCCCGCCATTTCCGCCGCAGCCACCAGCCCCACCGCCGCCGCCGCTCGCGCCAAAGCAGCCCGGTTTGCCCTTGGATCCGCCGCCTCCGCCGCCGCCCTGGCCGACCGTGCCCTTGTTGCCGGGTAGGCCACTCGCGCCGATGTATCCCTTGCTGGCATCGAGCGCTCCGTCCTCCATGGCTCCTGCGCCGTCGCTGCCGACCGTTCCATTGGCGCCGGGCTGACCGAGCTCGCAATCCCCCGCGCCGGTATCCCCGAGGCCGCCTGCGCCCTTGTTCGTTGGATTGGGGTTGGGAGCGGGAATGCCATCCCCTCCAGCATCCCCCACTGCCGTCCTCCCATTGCCTCCTTTGCCACCGCTGGATTCGCTACAGATGGAGTTGTCCTTGACGTCGCCCCCGGGATTTCCTTCGTCTCCGCCCATGCAAGCGACCTGCCCGTTGTTCCCGCGGATCAAATCGTTATCTGCATCGGCTGGGGTCGTGGGGCCAATGTGGACCGTCGGCGTCTCGCCCTGCGCGCCTGCGGCTCCGTTGCCCGCGATGAGGTCGGTCCGTATGAAGTCCACGGTCACCCCGTCCACGATCACGGCGATCGCCGAACCCCCTGGCAACGTCGCATTCGCCGCCTCGATACGAAGATCCTCGAGCTGGGTGGCTTTACTCCCGGCGACCCTCAGCGATGCTTGCACCTCCTCCGGGGTCGCAGGCGCTGGCGGGTTGATTCTCGCCTTCTTGCTCGCGTCGTATCTCCACTCGGCGTCCTGGCAATCGAACCCGCCGAAGATGGAGACGCCGGCCGGCACGTCGACGCGCTCGGCGTAATCACCGCACGCATAGACCCGAGCCTTGTTCTTCCTCGCCGCCTCGACCGCGACCGCGAGCGTCTTGAAAGGCGCAGCCTCCGTGCCAGCGCCCTTGTCGTCGCCCTTCGATCCACTCACGAAAAAGGCGCATTCGGTCTTGATGACATCCGGATTGCTGCTCGGCGAATCGGTGCACCCCGGAGGCGGCCCCACGACGAACGGGTTCCCCTCCTCCGAGCAGACGTTGATAACGCTACAGTCGTCTGCATCTGCCGAGCAACCCGCCATCTGCAAGAAGCCCGCTGCAATGACGATACCCAGGGAAGCGATGGTGGTGTGACGCGTGCGCATGGGCATGTCTCCCCTTTCCGTAAATATTGAAAGCAAGACGTAGAGGTAGAGGTGCGCGGCTGCTGATGAGCCATCCGCGAGCGTCGCTCAGAACTGGCCCGTCGCCGCGAAGCCCGCGAAGGTGGACGTCACCGAGGGCACCAGCGTAAAGCCCATCGTGGCTTGCTTCTTCGTGGGCAATAGCGCGTAGACCAGCGTGCCCACCGCGAGAACGCCTCCCGCAACGAGGGCGCCCGTGCCGACGTTCGTGAACGTGTCCTTGCGTTGCACGGTGCTGAGCAACGTCGCGCAGTTGGCCTTGTTCGCGGCGTGGTCCGGGTGCGCGGGGTCGCACGCCATGTCCGGCATCGCGTCGTCGAGCGCGTTTGCGTCGCTGTTCGCGCCACTCGCCGCCACCAAAAGCCCAATCCCGGCCCCAATCCCCACCAGCGCAAGCCCACCGCCCACACCAATCAGAACCTTGCTCTTCCCCCCCGGCGCCCCCCCAATCTTCGGCGCCAACACCAGGTTCACCTCCTGGCTCTGCGCCTTCTCCACATCGACCGTCCTCAGCACATCATCGTGCCCCGGCAACTTCGCCTCGATGACCCGCTTCCCCGGATCCACGAACACCGCCTTCGCCAGCGGCGCCTGCCCGACCAGCCGACCATCCACGAAAATCTTCGCACCGCCGATGTTCGTGCCGATCGTCACCGTGCCGACTTGCTTCTTCGCCTCGTCCAGTCGCTTCTGCAGCGCCGCGCGCACCTCGGGCTTCCCACCCGCCGGGAACTCCTCCAGCGCGTACGACAGATGCTCCGCCGCATCACGGAACTGGCCCAGCGTCATCTCCACGTCGCCCAGGTTTCCCGCGAGATCGAAGCTCTTTCGCAGATCCCACGCCGCCTGGTACGACGCCTCCGCCTCGGCCCACTTCTCCTCGTCGAAGAGCTTGTTGCCCGTCGCGAAGAGCTCCGCTGCCCGCGCCGCATCATCCGCGTACGCAGGCGCGGATCCCGCCAGCAGGAGCGCGAAGCTCACCGTCGAAAGCAGTGCCTTGGTTCGCATGCTCATCCCTCCCGAAGCTAGAAAAGTCGCCGCGGCGTCGTCGCCGTCGTGGTCGGTGCGGCCGTCGTCGTCGGCGCTGTCTTCGTCGTCGTCGTGGTCTTCCGGGGCACCGTCGTCACCGGCTTGACCCCGGTTGGCGCCGTCGTCGTGGGCGCCGCGTTCGGATCGATCGGATCGTCCGTGGGCGCAGGCTCCGCCGTCGCCGCGGGCTCGGCGGTTTCGGCGGGCGCCGTCTCGACAGGCGCCGCCGTCATCGGCGGCAGCGGGATCTGCGTCGTCGCCGGCACCGTCACCGCGATCGGCGCGCTCGACGAGACGCCCGCGCCGTTCCCCCCGTTCGTGACCCGCCCGCGCAGGAGATACGCCGCGCCGCCGCCGAGCAGCGCCGCGATGACCACCACGCCGATCCAGATCCCGATGCCGCGCCCGCCTTCTTCTTCGTCTTGCGAGGCCTGCGGGGCCGCGGAGCGTGAGCCCGGGGCGGGGATCGCCGGGCCGAGCGACGCGGAGGGCAACATCGAACGATCGATGCCGCCGCTCGTGGTCCACGGGCTCGACGATGACGTCGGGTCTGCGACCTCGGCTTGTGGGGGCGGCGGCGGCGGACGAAGGCCGCCGGGGGGCAGCTCCATCTTCGTCGTCGGCATGTGCCGCGCGTCCATGACCTCGACCTTCATGTCGGCCGAGATCCGCACCTTCGCCATGTCCATGGTCTTCAGGCGCTGGCGCCGCTTCGGCACCTCGATCGGCGCGACGTATGCGCGTGCTTCACGCTCGCCGTGCGTGGCGATCACGTTCTCGCCTTCGGCCGCCGGTGCTGCGGACGGCGCAGCGGGCGTACCCGTGTCTGCTGCCGGTGCTCCGCTCGACGGGCCAGCTCCCTCGCGATTGTCGGCGCTCACGCGCTCCCTCCCGGGCCTTTCACGATCCAAGTGCTCCGCTCGACCATGATGCCCCGGATCGCCGCGTCAGCGCCACCTTCCGATCGTTCGTTCACGTCGCTCGTCTGGCCCTCGCGCACCTTGACGGGGGTAGCGCAATCGACCCCCCCGCGCCAAGGGGGTTTGGGGGCAAAGCACGGCTTGCCCGTGCGGAGGCCCCAACGCCGAGAAGAGGTTTCGGGGTGAAGCACGGCTAGGCCCTCGCCGTTTCGTCGAGGCGATCTCGGACGCAAGCCCCCGGAGCCCTTTTATGGCATGACGCTCGCCGTGCCTACGCCCCTGGCAAGCCGCCTTCCCGCCCCGGACGACGCCGATCCTACGCTCGTCTTCGACAGGTTCCTCGAGTACGTCGCCGAGAAGGAGCTCGAACTCTACCCGGCCCAGGAAGAGGCCCTTCTCGAGATCGTCGGCGGCAAGAATGTGATCCTCAACACGCCGACGGGCTCGGGGAAATCGCTCGTGGCCACGGCGATGCACTTCCTTGCGATGTCGCAGGGCAAGCGCTCGTTCTACACATGCCCGATCAAGGCGCTCGTCAGCGAGAAGTTCTTCGCGCTCTGCCGGGATTTCGGTCCGGACAACGTCGGCATGATGACGGGGGATGCGTCCGTGAACCGCGACGCGCCGATCATCTGCTGCACGGCCGAGATCCTCTCGAACATCGCGCTGCGCGAGGGCGAGCGCGCGGATGTCGATTACGTGATCATGGACGAGTTCCATTACTACGCGGACCGCGAGCGCGGCGTCGCGTGGCAGGTCCCGCTCTTGACGCTGCCGCAGGCGACGTACCTGCTCATGTCCGCGACGCTCGGCGGCGCGGACGCGTTCGCGAAGATCCTGACGAACCTGAACGGCAAGGAGACCGCGCTCGTGCGCTCGCGCGTGCGGCCCGTCCCGCTCGACTTCGAGTACCGCGAGACGCCGCTGCACGAGACCGTGCACGACCTCGTCCAGAAGGGGCGGGCGCCGATCTACATCGTCAACTTCACGCAACGCGCGGCGGCCGAGGAGGCGCAGAACCTCATGAGCCTCGACTACGCGTCGAAGGACGACAAGCGCGCGATCGCGAAGGCGCTCGAAGGCGTGCGGCTCGACAGCCCTTACGGCAAGGAGTTCAGCCGCTTCGTGCGCCACGGGATCGGGCTGCACCACGCGGGGCTCTTGCCGAAGTACCGGCTGCTCGTGGAGAAGCTCGCGCAGAAGGGGCTGCTCAAGGTGATCTGCGGGACGGACACGCTCGGCGTCGGCGTGAACATCCCGATCCGCACGGTGCTGTTCACGAAGCTCTGCAAGTACGACGGCCAGAAGACGGCGATCCTCAGCGTGCGCGACTTCCAGCAGATCTCGGGCCGCGCCGGGCGCAAGGGCTTCGACGATCGAGGCACCGTCGTGGCGCAGGCGCCCGAGCACGCGATCGAGAACCTCCGGCTCGAAGCGAAGGCCGGCAACGATCCCGTGAAGAAGAAGCGTATCGTGCGCAAGAAGCCGCCCGAGAAGGGCTACGTGCACTGGGATCGCTCGACGTTCGACCGGCTCATCGCGGGGGATCCCGAGCCGCTCGTGTCGCGCTTCTCCGTCTCGCACGGCATGTTGCTCAATGTGCTCGGGCGCGAGGGCGACGGCTGCCGCGCGATGAAGACGCTCTTGAGCGACGTGCACGAGACCCCGGCGCAGCGCCGGATCCACAAGAAGACCGCGCTCTCGATGTTCCGCTCGCTCGTGCGCGGCGGCGTGATCGAGCTCGTGCCGCTCGCCGAGCGCGACGAGACGAACCGGCGGGTGCGGGTGAACATGGACCTGCAAGAGGACTTCACCATCAACCACGCGCTCGGGCTCTGGCTCGTGGAGACGGTGGAGCTGCTCGATCGCGACAGCGACACGTACGCGCTCGAGGTGCTCACGCTGGTCGAGAGCATCCTGGAGAACCCCGACCTCCTCCTGATGAAGCAGCTCGACAAGTTGAAGCGCGAGAAGATGTTGGAGCTCAAAGCGGCCGGGATGGAGTTCGAGGACCGGGTCGCGGAGCTCGACAAGATGGAGTACCCGAAGCCGAACGCGGACTTCATTTACGAGAGCTTCAACGAGTTCGCGAAGAAGCACCCCTGGGTCGGGCGCGAGAACATCCGGCCGAAGTCGATCGCGCGCGAGATGTTCGAGGGCCTCTGGTCCTTCTCGGACTACGTGAAGGAGTACGAGCTGCAGCGGAGCGAGGGCCTGCTCCTCCGGTACCTCTCGGACGTCTACAAGGCGCTCGTGCAGACGGTGCCCGATCGCGAGAAGACCGACGAGCTCGACGACGTGGAGATCTTCCTCGGCGCGATCGTGCGGCAGGTCGACAGCTCGCTCCTCGAAGAGTGGGAGCGGATGAAGAACCCCGACCGCGTGATGGCGGTCGTCGAGGGCAAACCCGAGCCGAAGGAAGAGCAGTTCGACATCACCACGGACACGCGCGCGTTCGTCGCGCTCATCCGGAACGAGCTCTTCTCGCTGGTGCGCGCGCTCGCGCGGAAGGACTACGTCGAGGCGACGGAGCTCGTGGAGGCCGGCGGCGAGGACTGGACGCCGCGGCGCTTCGACGAAACGCTCGCGCCGTTCTGGGAAGAGTTCGCGGAGATCCGCGTCGACCCGAAGGCGCGAAGCCCCGAGAACACGCAGATCCGCCAGTGGCCGTTCATCTGGGAGTTCTCGCAGGTCCTCATCGACGAGGAAGGCGAGAGCAGCGGCTGGGCGCTCGAAGGCGTGATCGATCTCGACAAGTCGCGCGACGCGAACAAGCCGGTGATCTCCCTGCGGCGGATCTCGTCGTAGGATGGGCGCCGTGAAGACGTCTCTGACCCCGGAAAACCTCCCCCACGCAACGCTCGCGCGGCTCGCCCAGGCGAACCGCGACTTCGGTACGGCCTTCCCCGGCGAGGCCTCGCGCAGGCAGCCGGTGCACACGGTCTACGGCGGGGCGCACCTCTTCAAGGCGCGCACGTGTCAGCGATCCGGCGAGGTCGCGCTCGACGTGATGCGCACGTACGCGCCCGATCCCGTGACGTTCGCCCGCGCGCTCGGCCTCTCGTTCGCGAGCGCGCTGCCCGACGATGCGGCCGCGATCAAGGACGCGCCCGTGGGCTCGCCGGGCTACCTCGCGCGCGTCGTGCACGAGCGCGTGCTCGAAAAGCTCGCGCGCGAGCCGGTGGAGGACTTCCGCATCGACTTCGAGGACGGCTACGGCAACCGCACGGACGCCGAGGAAGACGGGCACGCAGTCGCGGCAGCCGAGCAGGTCGCCGAGGCCGTGGCGAGCGGGACGGCGCCGCCCTTCGTCGGCATCCGCATCAAGCCGCTGAACGAGGAGCTTCGCGCGCGCAGCGTGCGCACGCTCGACCTGTTCGTGACGACGCTCGTGACCCGGATGGGCGGACGGCTGCCCGAGGGGTTCGGGGCGCAGGGCGCCGAAGGCGACCCGGAGTCCCGAGCGTCGACCAGGTTCGTCGTGACGCTCCCGAAGATCACGGTGCCCGAGCAGGTCGAGGCGCTCGTCGGGTTGCTCGAAGCGCTCGAAGCCGCGCTCGCACTCCCGCCGAAGTCGCTCCTGTTCGAGGTGATGGTGGAGACGACGCAGTCGATCTTCCTGCCGGACGGGCGCGTCGCGTTGCCGCACCTGATGGCGCTGGCGAAGGGGCGATGCACCGGCGCGCACTTCGGGACGTACGACTACACGGCCGGATGCAGCATCACGGCAGCGCACCAGTACATGGCGCATCCTGCGTGTGATTTCGCGAAACACGTGATGAAGGTCTCGCTCGCGGGCACGAGCGTGATGCTCTCCGATGGCGCGACGAACGTGATGCCGATCGGGCCGCATCGCGCCGCGGAGGGCGCCACGCTCGGGGCCGCTGAGCTCGCAGAGAACCGCGCGGTCGTGCATCGGGCCTGGCGGCTCGCGCACGATCACATCCGGCACTCGCTCGTGACAGGTTTTTACCAAGGCTGGGACCTGCACCCGGCGCAGCTCCCGGCGCGCTACGGCGCGGTCTACGCGTTTTTCCTGGAGGGGCTCGAAGCCGCAGGCGCGCGCTTGAAGGCGTTCCTCGACAAGGCCGCGCAGGCGACTTTGCTCGGCGACGTGTTCGACGACGCCGCGACAGGGCAGGGGCTCCTGAACTACTTCCTTCGCGCGATCGCCTGCGGCGCACTGACGGAAGCGGAAGCCGAGCAGATGACCGGCCTCGGCTCGGCCGACTTCGCGACGCGCTCGTTCGTGAAGATCCTCGCGGCGCGGAAGGGCTGAACGGGACGGTTCCCTCCCCCCCAACCCCTCTCCCTCGCGGGAGAGGGGTGCAGGGTCAGCTCCCGCGGTAGGTCGAGAAACCGTACGGGTTCAAAAGAAGCGGCACGTGGTGGTGCTCCTCCGGCGCGCGGAGGAGGAACGTGATCGACACGCTCGGGTAAAACCCCGTCGTGCCTTGCGCCGCGTAGTACACGCTCGTGTCGAAGGTGATGCGGTACGTGCCCGGCTTCGGGCGTGGCTCGGCCGGCAAGAGGTCGCGCAGGCGGCCGTCTGCGTCCGTCTTGCCGCGCCCGAGCTCGAGGAAGGCGCCGTTGTCTTCGAGACGCTCGAGCACGACGGGGACGCCCTCCGCGGGCCTGCCGCGGCTCGTGTCGAGGACATGTGTGGTGATGGGGCTCGTGCTCATGGCGAGAGGATCTTCTCCAGGCGCAGACGGGTGATCTTTTCTTGTTCGCCCACGGCGACGCGGAGCTCTTCGGCGGCGTCGTTGCCGAGCCGCGCGCGCAGGATCGCGAGCAGCTCCTCGCCCGTCTTGCCCGTGGCGCAGACGAGATAGATGCGGCCGAACTTCGCCTCGTAGGCGCGGTTGCCCTCGGCGATCGCGGCGCGTACTTCGTCGGCCGAGCGTGCGGCGCCGGCTTGTTCGTTCGCGGCCCACGTGGCCGTCGACTTCGAGGCCGCCGCGGGATCGCCGATGCGGGGATGGTGCGAGAACGCCTCGTCCCAGTCGGCGACGTCGAGCGCGTTCCAGTGTCGCGACGCCGCTTCGAAGAGCTCTGCGCGGCTCTGGAAAGGACGCGCGTGGAGCATGTGATCGACCCAGCGGGTGCTGCCGCAGCAGCGCGTGAGCGCGGCGCGCGCTTCGTCGTTGGAGAGGTCGTTCAGGGCGCGGCAGTCGTCCACAGCAGTCTCCTCACGCGGTGATCGGCGCGCCGTAGAGCCGCAGCCGCGCGACGCCGCCGTCGGGGAAGATGCGCAGCCGCACGTGGCTCACGGGCTCGCTCGCCTGGAGCGAGAAGACGTGGCGCGTGTGCGCTTCGAGCTTCGTGCGCGGCAAAAGCTCCTTCCACGCGGCGGCTTCGAGCGCCTCGGGCGTGTCCTCTCCGCGCAGGAAACATCCTTCGAGCGCGCAGCTCTCGGGGTAGTTGCCCTTGAAGTGCGTCGTGTCGATGTCCGTGCGCACGAGCGTGCCCGCGCGGCCGAGGCGGACGATCGCCCAGTCGTGGCCCGGGCCGCGGCGCCTGCGGCTCTCCCAGCCGTCGCCCATGTCGCGCGAGGGGCCGGGCAAGAGCAGGTTGCGCCGATCCGAG
Source organism: Polyangium fumosum (assembly GCF_005144585.1). GTDB lineage: Bacteria > Myxococcota_A > Polyangia > Polyangiales > Polyangiaceae > Polyangium > Polyangium fumosum. The sequence goes on from NZ_SSMQ01000016.1 coordinate 130,985, forward strand.
AAGAACTCGTCGCTCGCGCCGATGACCACGCCGCCGTGCTCGACGGCCGCGAGATCGAGGACGCGGTGCTCCGAGAGGAGCAGGGCCCAGTCGGGCTTCACCTCGCCGTAGACGCGCAGGCGCGCGACGCCGCCGTCGGGGTAGATGCGGAGTTTTACGTGCGAGAACGTGCCGCCGTCCGTGATGGCGAAGAGGTTCTGCGAGCCGGGTTTGACCGCGGAGGGCGGCAGGATCTCGGTCCACGCGACGTCCGCGCCGAGCAAGGCGTCGAGCGCCTTGTAGCCGGGCACGTAGGTCGCCTCGATGGACACCTTCGCCGGGGCGTTGCCGAGGAAGTGGCTCGTGTCGACGTCGAAGCCCGCGATCCGACCGGCGAGGCCGAGGCGCACGATGCACGCATCCTCGCTGCCGGAGCGCCTGCGGCGCGACTCCCAGCCGTCCATCCACTTGCCCTGCTCGGTGTACTTGCCCGGGATGAAGACGGCCTTGCCGGCCTTGAGCAGGTTCTCCTTCGGCGCGAAGAAATCGTCGGTCGCCCAGATCGCCGCGCCGCCGAGGCGCTCCGACGCGAGATCGACCTTCGTCTCGAAATCAGCCATCGTCTCTCTCTTCCTTACGCACCACGCCCCAGGAGCGGGACGCCGCGGGGCTCGTCACGCACGACGCCGCCCTCGTACACCGTTTGACCCCGAAGGATCGTCGTCTTCACCTCGCCGCGCAGCGTTCGCCCGAGGTAGGGCGTCACCGGGTGGCGATGCCGCAGGATCGAAGGCTCGACAACGAACGTGGCGTCGGGAGCCCAGACGACGAAATCCGCGTCGAGCCCGGGCGCGATGCGCCCCTTCTTGTGCGAGAGGCCCGCGAGCCGCGCAGGCGCCTCACACATCCACCGCGCGAGATCCGAGAGTGTCGCGCCGCGCCGGCTGGCCTCGGTCCAGATGAGCGACAACCCGAGCTGGAGCGAGGCGATCCCGCCCCAGGCGCGCAGGAAGTCGCCTTCCTGCGGCAGCTTGAGCCGCGGCGTGCACGGCGAGTGATCCGAGACGACGAGGTCGATCGCGCCGGAGACGAGCGCCTTCCACAGCCGCTCGCGGTTGTCGCGCTCGCGGATCGGCGGCGCGCACTTGTACTCGGTGTGGCCCTCGGGGACCTCCTCGGCGGCGAGCAGCAGGTAGTGCGGGCACGTCTCGATCGAGAACGGCAGGCCCTCGGCGCGCGCGCGGCTCACGTCGTCGAGCGCACCCGCGGCCGAGAGGTGCACGACGTGCACCGGGCCGCCGTACGTACGGCAAAGCTCGACCATCCGGTGCACGGCGGCCTCCTCCCACGCAGGCGGCCGCGAGGCGAGGTACGTCGCGTAGCTGCGCGGATCGCCCGCGGTCTCGGGCGCTTCACCTTCGAGCTCCGCGTGCACGAGCAAGGGCACGCCGAGGCGCGCGAGGATCGGCATCGCGCGGCGCAGGTCGCCCTCCTCGGCCATGGGGAAGTCGTCGATGCCCGAGTGCACGAGGAAGGCCTTGAAGCCGAGCGCGCCAGCCTCGACGAGGGGCTCGAGTTCGCGCTCGTTGCCGGGCACGACGCCGCCCCAGAAGCCGTGATCGACCCACGTTTGCCCCGCCGACGCGCGGCGCTTCTCCTCCAGCGCCGCGCGTGTCGTGGTCACGGGGATCGAGTTCAGCGGCATGTCGACGACCGTCGTGATGCCGCCCGCAGCGCACGCGCGCGTGGCCGTCGCGAAGCCCTCCCACTCGGTGCGCCCCGGCTCGTTGACGTGCGCGTGCGTGTCGACGAGGCCGGGCATGATCACACGGTCGCCTGCGTCGATCGTGCGCACACCTCGGGGCGCGGCCGAGGGATCGAGCACCGCGGCGATACGCCCACCGGCGATCGCGATCGCGGCTTCGCACATGCCGTCCGGCAGCACGACGCGGCGGCCCTTCAGCACGAGGTCGAACGGGGCGGGATCGTGGCTCGTCATCAGGCAGGGAGCTTGGCCGAGAGGAAGGACTGGAGCTTGACGATGTTCTTCTCGTCGCGGGAGAAGCTCGGCGCCTGGTAGCTCTGCGCCCAGCCCGCCACCTCGTTCAGGAAGGCCGTGCGCGTCCCGTCGTCCTCGACGATCTCGTCGACCGTGCGGCCACGCGCGGCGCCGCGGGTCAGGTCACGGACGTACCGTTCGAGGCGATTGTAGTCCTTGCCGAGCAGCTCCACGATGAGCGCCTTGTCGGCCGCGAGCCGCGTGAGCGCGGGGGCCTCGGCGCGCACGGCCGGGTTCTCGTCGAGCGCGAGCGCGGCCGCGATACGCAGGACGAACGCGTCGTCGAGGAAGCCGAGATCCTCGATGCCGTCGGGGATGAGATCGAGCGACTTGAACAGGTAGTTGAGCCCCGCCGCCACGTACCGCCGCGCCGAGAGGGGCGCCGTGGCCGAGGCGAGCAGCTTCGCGACGTCGTCCGCGTCGGCGGCGAGCGTGCGCAGCCACTCGGGGAAGGTGTTCAAGCAACGGGTGTCGAGCTCGGTGGTCATGAAAGGTCCTTTCTTACTCTCGGTCACAAGGCCTTCGGCTCGTCCTTCGACGCTTTCGGTTTCGAAGGACGCCAGCCGAGCACGCGCAGCGCGTTCAGCGAAAACAGCTTCAGGATCTCGTCGTCCTTGCGGCCCCGTTTGCCGAGCTCGCGGGCGAGCGCGGGCAGGTGCGACGCGTCGCCCATGCCCTCGGCCGGCTTGATGTCGCCGTCGAAGTCGCTGCCGATCGCGACGTGATCGATGCCGGCGACGGCGATCATGTGCTCGGCCTGCGCCACGACATCCGCGAGCGTGGCCGCGCCGTCGGCCTTCACGAAGGGCGAATGGAAGTTCAGCCCCGCGACGCCGCCCGTGCGGCCGATCGTGCGGAGCTGCTCGTCCGTGAGGTTGCGCGGGACGTCGCAGAGCGCGCGCGCGTTCGAGTGCGTCGCGACGATGGGCGCGCCGTGCGCCTCGGCGATCGGGACGAGATCGCGGAAGCCCGCGTCGGAGAGGTGCGAGACGTCGACGAGCGCGCCCTTGTCGTAGATGCGCGCGGCGAACGCCTTGCCGAGATCCGTCAGGCCAAACTTCGCGCCGCCGCCGGTCGCGGCCGAGGCGAGCTTGTTGTTCCGCGCGTGCGCGAGGCTCACGAGGCGGACGCCGCGATCGATGAAGCGATCGATCGCGGTGAGGTCCTCCGCGAACGCGCCCGCGCCTTCGATCGCGAGGAACGTGCTGATGCGATCGGGCTCGGCGGCGCGCGAGCCGAGGGGCAGGAAGATCGCGCTCGCTTCCACGATCGAGACAGCGGCGCGGTAGATCGCCTCGGCGTCGTCGATCTTCGGGCCGCCCTTGATCTTGTCGGAGATGTAGATCGGCAGGACGACGCCGCCGTAGCCGCCCTTTCGCAGCGCCTCGATACGCGCTTGCCCCTCGACGAGCTTGGGCGAGCGGCCCTTGCCGTGGACCTGCCAGGGAACGTCGGCGTGCAGGTCGACGACCATGAAACGCGGGGTTTCCTCGCCTGCGGCAGCGGCCCCGCGCGGGCTCGCGAGGCTCACGACCAGCGAGGCCGCGCTGACGAGGAGCGCGCCGAAGCGGGCCGTGAGCAGGAGCGGAGCCACGTCACGAGCCTCCGGCGAGGTAGCCGATCAGGATGCCGAGCAGCAACGTGCCGAGCGCGATCGCGGCGGCGATCGGCACGGGCACGACGCTCTTCTGCGGCGGCGGCAGAGGCGGCGCGGGCACGATGGCCACCTGCGGGGGCATGCGAGGGATGGGCGGGCCGTGCCGCTCCGCGCTCATCTGCGTGCCGCCCGCGGGGTGCGGCGGGTAGAGCACGGCGGCCGGCGCGGGCGCGCCGGGGCGCGGCGGCGAGGCCGCAGGATCGGTGTCGGCGACGGCGAACGAGCCCGACACGGGCGCCATGGGCGGCGGGGTCGAGCCCGTGGGGATCATCATCGCGCTGACGGCGGGCATGGCGGTCGTGGCGGCCGAAGCGAGCGTCGCGGCGCTCTCGTGTTGCGGGTTCCAGCCGCTGTTCACCACGACCTCGGGCGCCTCGACGCGCACGAGGGCGGCGAGGACCTGGGCCATCTCGTCCGCGCTCTGGAAGCGCTTGTTCGGGTCCTTTTCCAGGGCGCGATCGAAGAAGGACGTGAAGCGCTCGAGCTGCGGGGCGTAGGTCGTGATCGGGGTCGGGGGGCTGACGATGACGGCGGTCAGGCGCGTGAAGTCGTTGTCGGCCTCGAACGGGAGCTGGCCCGTGAGCATCTGGTAGAGGATCGTCGCGACGCCCCAGAGATCGCTGCGCGGGTCGACGTTCTTCGCGCTCCGGATCTGCTCGGGGCTCATGTACCCGGGCGTGCCGATGAGCGCGCCGGTGCGGGTCTTGTTGCCCATGCCGCCCGCGGCATCCATGACCTTCGCGATGCCGAAATCGAGGATCTTCACGACCTCGTTGCCGCCCGGATCCTTGGCGATGAAGACGTTGTCCGGCTTGAGATCGCGGTGGACGACGCGCTGCGCATGGGCGGCGGAGAGGGCGGCGAGGATCTGGCTCGTGATGCGGTAGGCCTCGGGCACGGGCACGATCACGCCGCCGTCGAGCTTGTCGCCGAGCGACTGGCCGCGCAGAAGCTCCATCACGAGGTAGGGCGAGCTGTCCTCGGCGACGGCCGACTCGAGGATCGGCACGACGTTCGGGTGCACGAGGTTCTTCGTGGCGGTGACCTCGGCGAGGAAGCGGTCGCGGACCTCGGGGATGCGGGTGAACTCCTCGTGGAGGAGCTTTACAGCGCGCTTGCCCTCGCCCTGCACGCTGTCGGCTTCGTAGACGGCGCCCATGCCGCCTTCGCCGAGCAGGCGCACGAGCCGAAAGCGCCGGTTGAGGGTCGCGCCGACGAGCTTCTCGGCCGGGCTCGGAGTGGTCATGCGGGGCGAACCTTACCAGAACTGTCCGCGGGGCACGCTCCCAGGACACACCCCCCGATCCTGCTCCCCCGCGCTCCGCGTATGCTCTCCGTTCCCCGACCCGAAAGGACGGACGCGGTGCCCAACGGACACATCCACTACGAAGCCTGTGATCAGCTCCACTGGACATTCACGGAGCAGGGATATCCGGAGTTTCGTATCGACCGGTATCACTACAGCCGCATCGTGCGGGTGATCCACCTGCGCGGCGTGCGCGGGTATGCGCCGGATCCTCTCTGGGAGACGTTCCAGCCGCCGGACTCCTGGCTCGGCAAGAAACCCGAGCGCGGGGCGGTCGAGGCCTTGGCGGTCAAGTACGCGGCGGCGCTCCAGGCGCTCCTGACGTCGAACCCAAAGGACATGCTCAGCCCGAGCGTGCGCAGCGCCTCCCTGGCGTGGTTCTCGTTCGAGGTGGGGTGGGCCGTCGTGATCGGCGACTACTTCCTGTACATGCGCGCCTCCGACGAACCCCTGCGCGAGATCGAGAAGCCCGTGCCCGGGCTCCCGCCTGGCATCGAGATGACCGACGAGATGCGCGCGCAGTGGAACCAGATGAAGATCATGTTCGCGACCGCCATCGGCGTCGACGGCCCGCAGAGCGGCATCAAGCCCGAGGACTGCGTCCACGACCTCCGGAACGTGACGGAGCTGCTCTGCTCGACCACGCCGCTGCACGAGTCACCGGGATGGCCTCGTATCGCCGCGTCGCCGGTCTTCAGCGCTGAGAGCGCAGGGTTCGTCGCGGAGGCCATGCGCGCGCGTGGCCTCGAACGCGAGAACGATCAGCTCACCCTGCGATGGAGACGTCCCGCAGGCGAGTGAGGCGTGTGCGACTACGGAGCCGTGGCCGCCATCTTCCCCCGCGCCGCCGGGCTCGCCCAGAGCGGCGCCGCGAGCGTCTCGCTGGACTTTCCCTTGCCGTAGAGGAAGTCGTACGCGCTCATGCTCGTCATCACGCGCTTCGTGTAGAGCCGCGTCTCCTCGTAGGGGATCTGCTCGACCCAGAGGTCAAAATCCTCGTTCGGGCGCTCGTCGACCCAGTCCTTCGGCTTCCCGCCGCCGGCGTTGTACCCGGGGATCGCGAGCAGCGGGTTGTCCTGGAACTTCGCGCGCAGGATCGAGAGGTAACGGCAGCCGAGCGCGATGTTGATCTCGGGCCGCTTCAAGGACTCCGCGTCGCCCTTCAGCTTGAGCGGCTTCGCCATGCGCTGCGCCGTGGGCACGATGAGCTGCATCAGGCCGACCGCGGCCGCGCTGGAGACGACGCGTGGATCAAAGGCGCTCTCCTCGCGCATGATCGCGTAGGCGAGCGATTCGGGGATGCCGCTGCGGGTCGCCTCGGCCGCGACGACGGGCGCGTACGGGCGCGGGAAGGCGATCTCCCACGCCGAGCGCCAGTTCCCCGCCGGGTAGTGGTCGGTCCAGTCCGTGAGCTCTGCGCGGCCCGCCGGGATCGTGTTCGTCGCGGTGCGGAGGATCTGGTGCGCCTCCTTCGGCGAGCCGGCGCGCGAGAACAGGAGCGCCGAGGCCCAGAGCACCTCGGGCGGCGCGGTGCGAGCGCCGACGCCGAGGCGATCGAGCTCGATGCGGGCGAGTCTCGACTCGCCTTGCCGCGCGAGCGCGAGGGCGCGCAGGAACTCGGTCTTGCCGAACGCCGCGCTCTTCGGCGGCGGCGAGGGGGCCGTCGCGCCTTCACGCGCGAGCGCCTCGTCGAGCGCGCGATCGGCCGCGGCGCGATCCTTGTCCGCGAGGCGCGCGTAGGCGAGTGACATGTAAAACGAGAGCGGGTAGTCGCGGATGACGGAGGCGAGCAGCTCCTTGCCTTGATCGAGCGCGCCCGTTTCGAGCCGCGCGCGGCCGAGGTAGTAGGGCAGGCGGCCGGCCGCGTAGTAGACACGTTCGCGCGGGGCGCGGCCGAGGGCGCGCTCGAGCGGGGCGACGGCGCCGGCCCAGTCGCGCTTCGTCATGCGGGCGAGGGCGAGCTCGAAGAGGCCGTCGGTCGTCATGTCGCCCTGCGGGTAGTCGTCGGGCATCTTCGTGAGCATCTGCGTGAAGCGCACCTCGTCACCGAGCTCGCGCGCGGCGAGGGCGCTCTTCAAGCGCGCGTCGTCGGCGAGCCTGTGCGTCGGGAACTCCTGTTCGAGCAGGCCGTAGCGCCGGATGGCCTCGCCGTGCTGGCCGTTGCGGGCCGAGGCCTTGCCGCCGTGCCAGAGGGCCTCGACGCGGCGGGGCGTGCCGGCGCAGCGCTCGATCGCGGTGCCGAAGCCGCCTTCGGCCTCGGGCTTTTTTTTCAGCCGCGCGAGGGCCTCGGCGCGGACCATCCAGGCGCCGCAGCCGAGGTCGCCGGGGGCCTGGGCGCGGGCGTCGGCGATGAGGCCGTCGGTCGTGCGCAGCGCCTCGCGGCTCTGGCCGGCGTCGAGCTGGCGCTTGGCCTGGGAGAGCAGGTCGTCCTGGCTCGGGGTCTCGAAGGCCTTGCGGCGCGGGAAGGGCAAGCTGCCGAGGGCGTCGGTCTCGATCGCCTTCGCCTCGCCGTTCCCCGCGCCCGAGGGCGCCTCGTAGAGGACCCGTCGCGCAAAGCCGATGGCCTCCTCGGCGTGCTCCTCGGAGGGTTTTTGCAAGAGGGCGCGGGCGACCTTGAGCGAGACCTCGACCCAGCGCGGCGGGTGCCCCGACTTGCCGAGGTAGGCGCGGTAATGCGGCAGCGCCGCGTCGAGGTCGCCCTTGCCGAGCAGCGCGTCGGCGCGGAGGAGGCCGACCTCGGAGGCGACGGGCAGATCGGCGGGGACCTTGTCGAGGTGGCGGAGGGCCTCGGCGTGCTCGCCCGCGCGCTGGGCGTGGTCCGCGGCCTGGTAACGGGCGTACCCTTCGAGGGGCCCTCCGATCGCGGCAGACTCCCCGTAGGCGCGCGCGGCGCCGAGCGGATCACCCGCGAGGGCGCGGAGCCGGCCGAGCTGGTAGCGGAAGGCGTGCTCGTCGTCCTTCGACGGGCGTGGCTCGGCGGCGAGGACGGCGTCGAGCTCCTTCACGGCCTCGACGTAGGCCTCGCGGGTGACGGCGGCCTTGACGGCGGCGAGGCGCGCGTCGTCGAGGAGGGGGACGGCGGCATCCGGGTCGAAGGCGACGCTCTCCTCGGGCGTGGACGCGGCGGCGGCGGCGGACGTGGCGACCGCGGGGACGGCGGCGGCCGCGGAGGTGGGCGCGACCGCGGCGGAAGCGGGCGCGGGGGTGGGGCCGGCGCCGAGGCGCGGGGCGGTGGTGACGGCAGCGCAGCCGAGGGCGACCAGGGCGGTGAGGCCGAGCCCCCAGGCCGCGCCTCGCCGGGACAGGAACGAGCGGAGAGCCACGGCGGGAGTTTAGCCCGAAAAGCACGGATCGGCCGGAGAAAGCTGTTCGACCGAGCGCACGCGTCGACGCCCGCGTGTCGGCAGGGTATAGGGGGACCCGATGCGCGGAGCGGGACGATGATGGCGGTATTCCAGGACTGGATCGCGATTCTGCTTCGCTGGCTCCACCTGATGGCGGGCATCGCGTGGGTGGGCACGTCGTTTTATTTCAATTGGTTCGACCTGTCCGTACGGCCGCCGAAGGGCAAGGTGCTGAAGGAGAACATCCGGGGCACGCTCGACGAGATCCACGGCGGCAGCTTCTACTATCACGAGCAATACTGGCCGAACGCCCACCCCGAGCGCCTGCTCGTGCACGCCTGGCCTGCGAAGACGACGCTCGTCACGGGGGCGCTCTTGCTCGCGGGGATCTACTGGTATGGCGCGCGGACGTACCTCATCGACCCGAGCGTGGCCGACATCGGCCCGACGGCGGCCATTGGCATCAGCATCGCGTCGATCCTCGCGTGCTGGTTTTTCTACAACGAGCTTTGTTTCTTCATTGAAAACAATCGCGTGGTGATGGCCGTGATGGCCGTGTTCGTCGCGGTGGCGGCGTACGGGTATCAACACGTCTTCAGCGGGCGCGCCGCGTACATCCACGTGGGCGCGATGCTCGGGACGTGCATGGGGCTCAACGTGTGGACGTCGATCGTGCCCCACCACATCGCCATGCGAAAACAGCTCAATGCCGGCGAGAAGCTCGACTTGCGGCATGGCGAGGAAGCGAAGCGGCGGTCGCAGCACAACAATTATTTCACGTTGCCGGTCACGTTCGCGATGATCAGCAACCATTTCGCGCTGGCGTACAACCACCACCGCGCCTGGCTGATCCTGTGGCTGCTCATGGCGGGCGGCGTGTCGATCCGCCATTACCTGAACATCAGCTTCAAGTACGATCGAAAAGAGAGGTCGCTGCTCGTGGCCGTGGCGGCGGTCTTCGGGGGTGCGATGGGGCTGAGCTTCCTGCGCCCCGCGCCGCCGGTGGTGGTGGGCCCGGTGGATACGGCGACGGCGATGGCGATCGTGCAAAAGCGCTGCGTGCCGTGTCATTCGCAAAAGCCGACGCACCCGACGTTCGTCGCGCCGCCGTCCGGGTTCATGCTGGACACGCCGGAGCAGGTGCTCGCGAAGGCGGAGAAGGTGGTGCAGCGGACGAGCGTGACCCGGGATATGCCGCTCGGGAACGTGACGGCGATGACGGATGAGGAGAGGGCGCAGCTCAAGGTGTGGATCGAGGGACAGGGGAAGTAGGGGCGGGGGCGTCGCGCGGAGAGGTGGGGGCGCCGGTTTCGGGAGGAGCGAGGGAATCGCTCGTCCCGTAACCCGCGGGGCTCTCGTATCCCTCCTGGCTGTCACGTGAGCGCAACGGCGGGCGGAGCGCGGCTGTTACGGGGCCGTGTCAGTGTCACGCGCCTATGACACCGACCGTCGTCCGAGCCTCTTGAACGGGCGTCTCCGCGCGCGCGTCCTGTGGCCCGAAGCTTGCCCTTGGGCGGGCCGACGTGGGTATCGCCCGCGCGCTCGAAGAAACAGGGTGCTTCATGATGATACGCAGGATGCTTGCATCATTGCTGGTCCTGGCATTGCCCTATGGGTCGGCCCTCGCCAGCCCCGAGGGCCAGCTCAGCGACACGGCGCCGGCCGGAAATACGGGAGGCGCGCTTGCCGTGACCTCGACCGGCGCGGCGGTCACCTCCATCCCCATCCAGGTTCCACCCGGCGTCGGCGGTCTCGTGCCTTCGCTGAGCGTCAATTACAACAGCAGCAGCGGCAGCGGAGACGTGGGCGTGGGCTTCTCGCTGGCCGCGACCTCGGCCATCAAGCGTTGTGGCCACACGCTCAGCGAGGACTTCGACGTCTATCCCATCACGTACCGCGACGACGCGACAGGCGATCCCATCTACGCGGCGGACTGGCTCTGCATCGACGGCATGCGCCTCGTCGGACTGGAAAACGGCCTGAAGATCGGCCGTGTTTACCGCCTCTTTCAGGACGACCACCGCCGCGTCGTCGCGGTGACCTCGCCGGACGGGCTGCCCGGCTTCGAGGTGCAGTTGCCCGACGGCTCGAAGCAATTCTACGGCACCGATGATCAGAGCCGCGTCTACAAGTTCGAGGTGGACGTCGCCGGGGGTGTCGTGAAGCGGCCCTACGCGTGGAAGTTGACCCGGGTAGAGGACGCACACGGCAATGTGATGACGTACCACTACACGTACCAAGACAATTTCAACGACGCGCTGGGCACCGCCTCGCGGCTCGAGCATCGGCTGGCGCAGATCCGCTACGCGAATGATACGCGCCGGGTCGAGTTCCAGTACGACCGTCTGGCGCGCGACGAGATGATGGACGGTTTCTTCAGCAGCACGCGATATCGGCAGCCTCGCCGGCTGACGGGTATCCTGACGTTCGCCCCGTCGGCCATCGCCGCCGAGGGCGAGCGTATGGTGCGGCAGTATAAATTTCAGTACACGAACCTCGCCTCCACGACGAAGAAGTTCTTGCTGGAGAGCGTGAAGGAGTGCGTGTACGAGAATGACGGGGAGGTCTGCAAGCCCGAGACGAGCTTCACGTGGCAGAGCGGCGCCATCAATGGCGAGATCGCCCTGGAGGACGCGCAGGGGGACTTCGCCTTCGACAGCAATCTCTTCCCCGTGTATGGAGTCCCCGAGACAGACCATGCTGCGGTGTTTCAGATGACGCAGCTCGATGGCAATCATGATGGCACGACCGACCTGCTCGTCGCTCCCGCAGGGGATGGAAGCAATCAGCCCCAGACATGGAGCTTCTGGGCCGTCCGCCCGACCCCGCAGGAGTCGCAGATCATCGACACGAACATCCTCGTGCGCACGCCGCGGCCCATTCCCCAGAGTCCGGTCGAGATCTGCGACATCGACAACCAGTGCCGCGATTACCTGCTCCCCGGAGACGCGATCGGGATCTCGAACATCGACTACAACGGCGATGCTCGCACCGACGTGATGGGCGTCGAAGGCTACACCTCGACGCATCCAATGTTTCGGGGCTTCGGCGACGGCCTGCAGATCCTGGTGCAGGAGTCCACCTGTGACGACACCATTCACGACAACGACACCGAAATCTTCGCGGAGGTCCGGGAGACAGGGTTGATATCCCCCTCGCCGACCAAGGTTCCGCCCGTCGGAAACCGGATCTTGCTGGCGGTGCCCGGAGACTTCAACGGCGACGGGCTGACGGACTTGATGGCCTGCATCGAGAACGAGAACCTGGACGCGTACTTCGGCCCCGAGGCGTACAAGCCGTTGCCTGGGGTCCTGGAAGGCTCGACCCTGTATCGCGGCTTCTGGCACTATTTCGAAAACGAGACCAACGGCGTCTCGAACCGCATTTACCACGACATCGACGGCGTGCTGGAAAACTACCCCTGCTCGGTCCTGGACAAGGTCCACGTCATGGACTTCGACGGGGATGGCTCGGACAACCTGATGTACATCTATGGGTACAGCAATGATACCCAGGTCGAGAACGATCCGGACGGCCAGTGGCCGCCCGTGATCTCCGGGGGCCACTGGCTCAGCCCCGTGGAGCTACAGGACGAGACCTACCGAGCGATCCTGTATCGCAAGAACCCGGGCAACAATGGCAATAATTTCCACGACGTCGACACGGATCTGCCGTTCGATTTTTACCAGCGGCTTCACGCTGCCGAGGGCGCGAACTGGGCCTGCCTGCAGCAGTACGGCGCTCTGTGCCGCGGCAACGGCCTCGGCGCGGACAAGGTGGGTGACGTCAATGGCGACGGGCTCCCGGACGTGGTGCGCTTCGAATCCAACGCCACGCTCGAGGAAAATCACTTCAGCCCCTTCGTGAACCAGCAAGACGGCGAGATGCTCGACGACTGGGGCGCGCAGTGGGAGGGCCGCATCGAGGTGTGGCTCAACATCGGCGGTCACTTCGTCCGGAGCCACGACTGGGACCACACGTACGGCGCCACGTCCTTTCACGCGCAGTTCCTGAACGCGCACCTCGTCGATTGGGACCGTGACGGGCGCTCCGAGCTGCTGATGCGCAACGACGCCCCCCAGGACCTGGACGCGCGCCCCTTGGTGTTCGAGTATCCGCTGAACGCGTCCGCCTCCCTGCAGTGGACCGAGACGACCTTGCCGGCCCTGCCGTGGAAGCTCGACGAGCGGATGCTCTCGCTCGGCGACTACAACGCCGACGGTTTGCTGGACGTGATGGCTCGCACCACGAATCCGGACGGCGATAACGACCCGCACAACGACCCGTGGCTGCTCGACTTCCACATCCGGCAGGGCAACGTGCCCGACCTCCTGTATCGCGTCGCGAACGGCCACGGGGCGGCATGGTCCGTGCAGTACAAGCCCATGACCGACGTGAGCGTCTATCGCGAGTCCGAATGCTCGTGGCAGTGGCATTCTTACACGAACGACACGGATTCACGGCCCTTCGACGCACGGCCGCTGGTGTCGAGCCTGTTCAGCCCCCTGGGAATCGCGCCGACCGTCGGGTCGCAGCGCACCAACTACTTCTACGAGGACGCGCAGCGCTACCGCGCGGGCAACCAGTTCCTCGGCTTCACGCGCCGGATGCTGAGCGACGCCGGAGCGACCGGGCCGGATGCCCCAGCGCAGGACTATGCCAGCGTGCGCTCGGAGCTGTACCGGCATTACCCGGAGCAACCCAACAACTTCGCCAGTGGTTCCGTCATCATTCCGAACGCGGGAAAGCTCACCGCGGCGGTCACGATGATCCGGAACACCGATCCGGATCATCCGGAGGGAGCTCGGGCCGTTCTGGAAAACTACGCATACGATACCCTGCTGGGAGGTGACTTCCAGGGTGATCCGGACTGGCAAGGCCCTCTCCCGGAGACGTACTACCTCCAGCCCGTGAAGATGAACTCGCGCGTGCGCACGTTCGATGACGTCGAGGCCTGGTGGGACTGCTGCTCGTCGCAGCCGTGGTACACCCTGACGCCGGAGGCCGTGGAGAACATGGTGGGGCTGGGCGACATGGTCCCGCTGACCGACCAATGGCAAGGCATTGGCTCGACGACGTATGATGTCGATTTCCCGGATTCCTGCATGAGCACCATGGACATGTGGGCGACGGGCGCGCTCGATGCGCAGGGCTTTCCGACGCAGTCCTGCAGCGAGGACCTGATCTCCGGCGCGCGCTACGAGACCGAACTGGAGTACGAGCACCGGCTCACGAGCTGGCAACTCGGGCTGCTCCGCAAGCGCGAGGTGACGCACAAGCTCGTGCCCGCGGATCCCCAGCCGAAGACCCGCACGGTCGCGATGACGTACAACACGTTCGGCGATACCGATCTGGTCACGGTGGAGCCGGATCTCCCGGAGCATCGCTCCTTCACGGCGTACGGCTACGACAGCTACGGCAACGTGAACTCGGTTCACGTCTGGGACGCGGAAGGCAATGATCGGACGACCGTCCTCGCATATGGCGCGAATGGCGTCTTCCCGATCACGCGCACGAACGCGCTGGGTCACATCTCCTCGATGACCTGGGAGCCGGGCCTCGGGACGCGCCTCTCCTCGACCGATCCGAGCGGCGTGAAGACGATTCAAAACTACGACCGATTCGGCCGCCCGACCTTCGCGCAGGTCTGGGCCCAGAACACGCCGATGAGCCCCGGCACGACGATCACCTACGAGCCCCTGGCCTTCCTGCCTCCGCGCATGATCGTGGACACGCCCGGACACGGCCACTCGAAGACGACCTTCGACGAGCTCGGCCGCCCCGCGCAGACCGTGTCCAAGGGCTTCAAGGACGAATACGAGGTATTCCGCTATGCCCAATACGATCACCGGGGACGCCTGATGAGGACGTCGGTGCCGGTCAAGACGGGCCAGCCGGTGGTGTGGACGAGGATGTACTACGACGTGCAGGGCCGCTTGATCGAGCGCATCGACCCGAGCGGCATCGACGGGCTCACCTCGACGCGCTGGATCTATGACGGCCTCAAGACGACGCAGATCGATCCGGACGAGAACCAGACCTGGATCCTGACGGACACGCGAGGCAACCTCGTGCGCTCGGCGGATGGCCACAAGGCCGAGGACGCGAACGTTCCCGGCAGCTACACCGAGATGTGCTACGCGTATGGCCATTTCGAGGGCCTGAACCAGGTCGCCCCGTGCCAGCCGACCGCGCTGCGCTCGCCGGTGCTCATGGGGCTCGACCTTTACAACCAGCGTCTGACCCTGACCGACGCGCAAACCGGCCTGCAGACGTTCGACTTCGATCCGTTGGGTCAGATGAGGCGCTCGCTCAATGCCGAGGGCGAGGAGCTCCTTTATCACTACGACGCGCTGGGCCGGCTCGACGAGATCCTGGACTCGGAAGGCGGGACCACCCTCTGGAGTTATGACGTGACGCGGCCCGGAGCGCTGCACGAGTCGGTCTCGCGCGACGGGAATTCCAGGCTCTACCTGTACGACGCCTTCGGCAGACTGAACACGACGGAGTGGACCATCAACGGCGACTCGTTCACCGTCGAAATGGACTACGACTCGTTCGGACGACCCCTCAACGTGCGTTATCCGGACCCCTTTGCCGGCACGTCGTTCGCGGTCCAGCGGACCTACGATGCCTACGGGCACCTGCTGGAGGTCACCGGCAACGAAGGGACCACGTTCTGGGAGCAGCTCGCGGCGGATCCTTTCGGCGGAACACACGAGGAGCGGCTCGGCAACGGCACCCTGACGACGCGTCAATTCGATGCTTCGACCGGCAGGCTCGAGACGATTCGCTCGGTGGTCGAGCAGCAAAATACGTCCGTCACGGTGCAAGATCTCGAGGTGCAATGGACGAAGGGCATGGATCTGCACAAGCGCATCGACCACGTGCGCGCGCAGAGCGAGACGTTCAGCTACGATCCGAAGCATCAGCTCCTCGGCGCGTTGGCTGAGAAGGGCGCGGACACCAGGACCGAGAGTTATTCGTACGACCCGTTCGGCAATCTGCAGGATCGCACGGGGGTCGGCACGTACACCTACCAGAACGAGAGGCTCGCGAGCGCCGGTGACGAGGAGTTCTGGTACAACCAGAATGGCGCGGTGATCGCCCGCTCGGTGAACGGCGTGAACACCGCGCTGACCTGGGATCCGTTCGGCCGTGTGAAGTCGATCATGAGCCTGCCGGACTACGAGCTGGAGCTCGATTATGATGCCGACGGCAATCGGGTGCGGCGCTTCGACGACCAGAGCCAGACGGAGACGGTGCTGGTCGGCGAGCTCTACCGGCGCGAGCGCAAGCTCAACGAGCCGTTCGCGATGGCCAAGCATACCTACGTGGTGAAGGTAGGAGGCCGCACGGTGGCCGAGTTGACGCGGCTCTACGGCACGAATGGCAACGTGACGCAGGCCGATGTCCACTACGTGCTGGCCGATGCGCTGGGATCGACCGACCTGGTCATGGCTGCCAATGGGAACGTCGTGGAGGAGCGCAGCTACAGCCCCTGGGGCGAGGCGCGTGATCCGGACGATTGGACGGATGCGACGTTGTTCAGCACCGACTCGCTGGTGAAGCCCGGCTTCACCGGTCACGAGGGTCGGCTCGACGGAGGCTTCACGTTCATGCGCGGGCGGATGTATGCACCTTCGGTGGGACGCTTCATCAGCCCGGATCCGATTGTGCAGGCGCCGTTCACGTTGGTGTCGCTGAACCGGTACGCGTACGTGTGGAACAATCCGCTGTCGGCCACGGATCCCTCCGGCTTCAAGAAGTGCTTCGTGAACGTGAATTGTCAGTTCGACGACGAACACGTCGATGGTGTGCTCCCCGGGCCGTCGGGTGACACGCCGTCGGGTGGTGATAGCCCCAGCGACCCCGGAAACCCTGCGAATGGCGGCTCGGGTCCCGGCTCGGGCGGCGGCGGCGGCGGCGGAAACCCGAGCAACTCGCCCAGGAATCAGTTCTGGGGCGATGGCGAGAACTGGGGCTCGCAATCCCAGGCCGATCCGACGCCCGTGTCCTCGGCAGAAGCAGCCGAGACGGCTCGGCAGCAGGCCCGAGAGGCAGAGCGTGCAGCGTTGGCGGAGTGGCAGAAGGCGGTGGACGCGGGTTACGCACAGGAAAAGGAAGCCTGGGAAGCCCGGCGGCGCGAGGAGCAGGAGGCGCGTCTGAGGATGCCACGACCTCTCCCCATGCAAGATACAGTTTCCACGATCAGCGACACGCTTACGGTCACAGGGCTCTTACCGCTACTGAACAAGGCTGCGCCCTTCCTCAACGGCCCCCTTTCAGCCATTGGCGGAGGTGCAACAATAGCGGGGGGGTTCGTCTCGTTTACGGCTGAGGTCGTCAACGACAACAGTTCACCCGGTTCGAAGCTTGGTGCAGGCCTTTCGGTATTAGGAGGCATCGGCCAAGCGATCTCATGGTTTACTCCGGCATCCGCGGTGGGGAAGCTATCCAGTGCGGCCGGTCCGTATCTGGGTGTTGCAGGAGCTATGGTCACGTTCCTCGTGAAGATGGATCAATGGGAGAAGGAAGCAGAGGCGGACCTGCCGGCAAGAATGGCCGCGAAACGAGCGATGCGCCTACAGGGGGAAGCCAATCGCCGTAACTTCACGCAGACATACCCGATCGTCGTCACGCCTCCGCCCGTGCAGTATTATGAGTTGGTCCCGAGCATGCCCCAGGACCAGTGGCAAGGCATGACCCCGTTCGAGAGCCAGTTCGGGCCGTGACTTCGCGTCATCGTTGACGAACGAGAACCGCGCAGGCGGGGAGGCCTTTTCCCCGCCTGTGCCGGTTCGACGTTTGGTCCCGCTCCCGTTGCCGTACCCCCTCCCTCCGCGCGTGTTCCCGTGCGACCAGGCAAGGCTGGTTGTGCCTCCTCCACCGCGCGGACGTCCAGTCCACAGGGAACCAGGACAGCAGGCGTTCGACGTGGTGCCGTCGGCTCCGAGGGACGGTGTCGAGTCTCCGGAGACACGAGGTCGCTGGAATTCGACGCGGGCTCGTCCTTTTCGAGGGACGGTGCCGCGTCTCCGGAGATACGAGGTCGCTGGATTCCGACGCGCGGCCGTGGGTCCGAGGGACGGTGTCGTGCCTCCGGAGGTACGAGGCCGAGGGATCGGGAGACGGTGTCGAGTCTCCGGAGACACGAGGCCGAGGGATCGGGAGACGACGTCGAGCCTCGGAGACACGAGGTCGTAGGGGTCCGAGGTAGGGCCGTTGGTCCCGAGAGTCGGCGTCGAGCCTCGGGAGACACGAGGTCGATGGATTTCGACGTGGGGTCGTGCCTTCAGGGGACGAAGCCGAAGCGCGTGGAGGTGGGCTCGTCGGTCGGGGGGGACGAGGTCGCGGCGTGGAGGCGCGAGGTCGTGAGGGTCAGCGGTCGGGGCAGAGGGCGAAGAGATGGTCGAAGAAGCGGGCGGCCCAGGGGGAGGTGGCGTTCCACGGCCCGCGCCCGCTCGCCCCCGTGACGCCCGCGCCCGCCCGCACTAGAACGCCCCCTTCGTATGCCTCTTGTCAACGCTCGGGGGCTCCGCTCGGACGAGCCGAGCTGCGCCCCCGAACCCCCCTGGTCCCGCCCCGAGCCCTTCGGCGCGTGGGTTCGTCTCGATGATCGAACCCTCCTCGCCGTCGATCACGCGCTCGCCAAGCGGCTCGGGGTTCCCTCGGGGCAACCCATCGACCCCTCCGCGCCGCCACGCCCGCTCGAAGTCCATCTCGCGGTGAACGCGCGTTGCCACGCGCCGTGCGCGGACTGCTACCTCGACGCACGTCCCGATGGCGCGGAGCCTTCCACCGAGGACCTTCGCGCGAGGCTCGTCGCCGTGCGCGAGCGTGGCGCTTCGACCGTCGCTTTTGGCGGCGGCGAGCCGCTGCTTCGTGACGACCTCGGCGAGCTCGCGGCCTTCGCGCGTTCGCTCGGGCTCGTGCCCGTGATGACGACGAGCGGGTTCGGGTTGCGGGAGGAGCGCGCGGAGGAGCTCTGTGCGTTCGCGCAGATCAACGTGAGCCACGACGGCGTGGGCGGCGCGTATGCGTCCGTCCGCGGGTTCGACGGCGCGCGTATCGCGGAGCGTGCGATCGAGATCCTCGCGCGCCAAAAAATCCCCGTCGGCGTGAACGTCGTGCTCACGCGACGATCGTTCGAGCAGCTCGAAGCCACGGCCGAGCGTGTCGCCGATCTCGGCGCCGGGGAGCTTCAGCTCTTGCGCTACAAGCCGCAGGGGCGCGCCGCGGGGATCGGCTACTTCGAGGCGCGGCTCTCCACCACGCAGCGCGAGGCGCTCTGGCCCGCGATCACGGCGATCGTGCACCGGCGGCGTCTCTCGGTCCGGATCGATTGTGCGCTCGTGCCGCTCCTGTCGGAGGCGCTCGCGGCCGAGCCTCGTGCCGCCGAGATGCTCGCTTCCCTCGGCGTCTTTGGGTGCGAGGCGGGCAGGCACCTCGGCGGGATCGACGTCGCGGGGCGTGACGCGCCGTGCAGCTTCTCGCCTTCGTCGCACGAGGAGATCGAGCGCTTCCGCGCGTACCACGCGAATCCGCCGGAGCCCTGCGCCTCCTGCACGTTGTTCTCCGTCTGTCGCGGCGGCTGCCAGGTCGTCTCGCGACACGCGACGAACGACTTCCGCCCCGACCCCGAGTGCCCCCGCGTGCGACGAACCGAAGCTTCGCCATGATCGACCCTTGCGCGCCGCCCGAGGCCGAAGCCGTGTTGCTCTACGGCGCGCGGCGCTTGCTCATGGTCCTGCATGCCGCCGGCAGCATCGTCCTCGTCGGCGCCTCGACCCACCATGCGCTCACGATGCGCCACTACCTGCGCGATCGATTCATCCGCGTCTCGACCGAGAAGACCTGGGCGAAGGTCGTCGCCGTCGCGTACGTCTTCACCTTCGCCGTGGGCGCGATGCTCTACCCGACGTATCGCTACCACGTGCGGGGCATCTACCTCGATCGGTACGCGCCGCTCTATTCCGGGCTGTTCGATGTCAAAGAGGTGTACGCGTCGCTCACGCTCGTCGTCGCGCTCGGGCTCGGCGCGCTCGCGTTCACGTTGCGGCCCTCGGAGGAGCGCTGGCTCGTGCGTATCTACGCGGTGATGAGCTTTCTCGTGTGTGGCGTGGTGTGGCTGAACGTGACGCTCGGCATCCTCGTCACGTCGGTGCGGGGGCTCGGATGAGCGAGACGAAACCACCTTCGCCCTCGGCGCGGCTCTTCCTCGCGTTCCTCGCGGCGCGGCTCGCGTACGGGCTCGCGTTCCTCGTGAGCGCGGCGCGCAAGTCGCCAGTGCCCTGGTACCTGCCGCTCGAACGAAGGTTCGTCTTCGCGTCGCGGCCCGCAGGGCTCGGGATGGACTGGTACGGGCGAACGGCGCTCGGGCTCGTGTTCGCGATCGTCGCAGGCGTGCTCGTGTATGGGATCGCCGCGCGGGCGCGCTTTCTGTCGCGGCCGAGCGCGGTGATGGCGGTGGCGCGCGCGGGGGGGCTCGTGCTCCTCGTGGACTTCGTCTACTTCGGCTGGGCGCTCATGACGCAGACGCCGAACCCGTGGCCGCTGCCGTCGTGGTACTGCCCGCGGTGAAGCGGATCAGGGCTCCTCGGCGGAGGCCTGCTGCTGCATCTTGCGCTCTTCGAGCTTGACGTCGAACTTGCACGGCTGCTTCAGGTACACGCGGTGCGTGAGCTGGTTCGAGAGCACGCACGTGGGCACGACGCCGTCCGCCGGATTGCCGGAAGGCGACGCGAGCATGATCCGACCGCCCGGCATGAGCGTGGTCGAGAAGTGCGCCGTGCCGTTCGGGACCGTGCTGCACTTCTCGACGAGCTTCTGAATCGCCGCGTGTGCAGCCTTCGCGTTCATCGTCTTCGAATCGGGACACGTCTCGACCACGACGGTCGCGTCGACGACGCCGATGTCGGGGCCTTGCGGCTCCGGAGGCGGTGAGCCGCCGCAGCCGAGCGGCAGAATCGCGTAGACAGCAACGAGGGCGATACCGACCGGAAGAGCCGCACGCTTCATGGTTTCTCTGTTTACCACGACGGCCGTACGGTTGGTTCGTGGTATGGCGGAATCTTCCGCGCGGAAGCGATGCACCCTCTCGCCTGGCTCCTCAGCGTCCTCTGGCTGTTCGCTACGGTTGTCGTCGCCGTGGTCCGAGGCCTCCGCGGCGCACGCGAGGGCCGCGCGCACCTCGCGGCGCAGCGCATCAAAAGCCCGACGATTTACCTTTTTTCGGCGTATCTGCTCGTCGCCGCGCTCGTCACGCCGAAGTCCCCGGGCGAGAGCACGTCGCCGCTGCTCTGGCTCGCGCTCGCGATTCCCCTCGCCAATGGATTGGCGGCCGTGAGCTCCGTTGGACAAACGCAGCCGAAGGGCCTGACGCGGGCAGGCCTCGCGCTCCTCCACGGCGGCGCTGTGCTCGCGGCCGCCGCGTGCATCCTCGCTTTCGTCTCGCCGCGGTTCGTCCCCGTGTGGCTGGGAGGACCGGGCGCGCCTTGAGCTAGTACCCCTTGCGCGCCGACACGAACGCGCCGCGCTCGATCTCGTGGGATGACGCCGTCACGAGCGCCGTCGCCGTGTGCTCACGGACCTTGATCACGCGCAGCTCCGCGTACGTCTCGTCCGGGAAGAGGCTCTCGTCGCCGGGCGGCGCGAAGTTCTCGGTCTGCGCGGCGCGATCGTCCTCGATCACCGGGCGCACGGTGGCGAATTTGCCCGCGCCGCGCAGCGTGTGGCGCCAGCGATCGCCGCGTCGGAGCGCGAAGAAGCGCATGCCTTGCTTGACGCCCTCCTTCTCGCCCTTGTCGAGGAAGACCACCTGGTTCTGCCCGTAAAACGCGTGCGGGTAGAGCGCCGCCACGATCCTCGCCTCGATGTCTTCGGCGCTCGCCACGGGCGGGACGACGACAAAACTTCGGTCGACGGGGCCGATCTTCGCGCCTCGCTCCACCGTGTCGAGCGACTCGACGATGCGGCCGCGGATCATGCGCGTCTGCGTGTTGATCCGGTCGACGCGCAGCGAGCCGCGGATCGAGACGAGCTGGCCTTTCTGCGCGGCGTCGCCGGCCGTCACGAGCGGGCGGAAGATCGTGAGGAGCTGGCCGACGGCGACCTCGTGGTCGTCGTCGAGCTTGACGTACACGTCGTCGCCCGCGCTGAGCAGCATCTTGTCCGCGGGGCTCCCGTTGATCTCGCCCCACACGTCGTCCTTCTTGTCGTCGAGCCAGCCCGTGTCGCGCAGGAAGATCGTCTGCGGCGCGACCTTGCGCGTGCCGGAGAGGAGGCGGCGCATGCCGGGCAGGTCGCGGTCGCCCACGTCGCGCAGGCGCACCTGATCGCCGGGATAGATCCAGTGCGGGTTCTGGATCTGCGGGTTCTGCGCCCAGAGGCGCGGCCAGCCGTAGGGGTTTTTGTAGTAGCGGGTCGAGATGTCCCAGAGCGTGTCGCCCGTGCGCACGCTGTGGATCTCCGGCACGTGTTGCCCTTCGAGCACGAAGCCGCCGTTCGACGTGCCCCGCACGGTCTCGCTCGCCGCCGGATCGGGGAGGAGATCAAAGCCGTCGGCCGCGCGCGAGGTGTCGAGCGTGGAGCGCGAGCTCGAAGGCAGATGCGCGTCGGGGTTGTAGCCCGGCTGCGGATACCCCGGCATGACGACCTGCGTCTGCGTCTGCGTCGCCGGCGCTTGCACGATCGTGACCTGCGCGCCGCTCCCTGGCGCGGGGGCGGCTTCGGAGTCCTGCGCGTCCGCGTGGCCCGTGGCCGCGAGGGAGAGGAGGACGATGGCGGGGGCGGCGAGGGCGCGTGTGTCCTTCATGGTGCCGTTCTCGGGGTGCTCGGGAGGGGGCGCTTGGCCTTCGCGAGGCTCGCAGGCGCAGGTGCCGCAGGTTGGGTGATCACCTCGCCCCGGGCCGTGGAGCGGAGGACCGGGCGGGGCGTGTCGTCGGGCTCGTGCACGCCGCCCGGGTCGTCATCGGTTGGTGGTCCAGCGATCGGCGCGAGCGACGCCGCTGTCCCGCCTTCCCCGGTCGGCGCGAGGTGCACGACGTCGAGCGAGGGGCGATCGTCCTCGGCGCTCTTCGGTGCGCTCGCCGCCGCCGGCGGCGGACGCGCGGCGAGCTTCGCATTCGTCAGCTCGAGCGTCTCAACGCGGGCCGCGAGGATGTTGTTGTCTGCACGGACGCGGCCCACCTCCTGGCGCAGCGCCTCGATCTCCTTGCGGAGGGCGTCTTGCCCGCCGCCGGCGCAGCCGGATGCAAGGAGAACGAAGGCGAGGGCGCAGAGGGACCGCATGCCGCCCCGATGGTAGTGCCCGAGGTAGGCGTGGGCCAAGCGAGCTGCGGCCTATCCCCTGCTGTCACGGCCCGGAATTCTGGTAGGGTCGGGGCCATGTCGAAGCGCTCGAACAAATTCATATCCTTGACGATGGTGGGTCTTGCTTCCCTCGCTGCGCTCGCGTTTGGCGTGGCGGGTTGTTCCGACGAGGGGACCAATGGGGACGACTCTTGTTACGACTACGGGTCGTTCGACAAGACGGCCCCCGCGGTCGCGTTTACCAAGGACGTGCTCCCGATCTTCCGCAACTCCTGCGGCATCGGCGGCGCGGCCTGCCACGGCGCCGTCTCCGGTCAGCCCGGCCAGCCCTACCTCGGCCCTGCGAACGGCCCGACGGATCCGACCCCGGCGGAGATCGACGCGATCTTCGCGCAGAATGTCGGCGTCGCCGCCACGAAGGCGACGGGGATGAAGATCGTCGAGGCGAACAGCCCCGAGACGAGCTTCCTCATGCACAAGATGGATGGGACGCTCACGTGCGCCGCCGTCGTCTGCGACGCGGCGTGCGGCGGCACGATGCCGCTCACGGGCGACCTGCTCCCGCAGGCGTCGCGCGACACGGTTCGTCGCTGGATCGCGCAGGGAGCGAAGAAGGATTGATCGGCAGGCTGACGGGCCGCATCGTCGAGGACTCGGCCGAGGGCGTCGTGGTCATCGACGTCGGGGGGGTCGGCTACGAGGTCACGGTGCCGCTCGGCGCGCTCGGTCGTGCGTCGCGGGAAGGTGACGACGTGGTCACCCTCTACGTGCACACGCACGTCCGGGAAGACACGTTCGCGCTCTACGGCTTTCCGACGCGGGACGACCGCGCGGCGTTCCGCTCGCTGATCGGCGTGTCCAGCATCGGGCCAAAGATCGCGATGTCGATCCTCGGCGCGTTGCCGGCGGGCGAGCTCGCGGCGGCCATCACGCGTGGCGAGGCGTCGCGGCTCGTGGCCGTGCCCGGGGTCGGCAAGAAGACCGCGGAGCGGCTCATTCTAGAGCTCAAGGGCAAGCTCGCGGCGGCGCCCGTCGTCGCGAAGGGCGCCGAAGCGCCGAGGCCCGCGGCGCCCGAGGGCAAAGCGGAGATCTTGCAAGGCGCGCTCACGCGGATGGGCTTCCGGCCCGCCGAGGCCGAGCGTGCGGTCACAGCGCTCGGAGCGCGCGTGCAGACCGAGCCGCTCGGGGATCTCGTGCGCGAGGCGCTCGCGCTCCTCTCCTCCAAGTAAGTCGTTCTCCAGGACGAACGTGGTCGGCGCGGCGCGCGCGCGGCGCCTCGGGCGTGGCGTCAGAAGCCTCGACAAAAAAAATCGGCCCGAATATGCTCCGCGCGGACCGGGTGGGCTGGTGTCGGCAGTCCCCGAGGAGGCGGCGTGATTACCTGTCCCAAGTGCAACAAGGAGAACCAGGACCACTACAAGTTCTGCCTCGGCTGCGGCTCCGAGCTGCCGAGGGATGCGTCTCCGAAGAAGTTTGCGTCGGGCGGCACGCCGCCGCAGGGCATCCCCGCCGTTCGGCCGGGCGCCGTGACCGACGACATGGGGGCGAAGGGCGCCGTGGCGCAATTCCCGCCCGTGGCGCCCGCGGCCGTGCATCCGCCGATCGCAGCGCAGGCCGGGCCGTCCACGGCGCCGGTGGTGTGCAAGGACTGCGGGCACACGAATGCGCAGGCGAACCGGTTCTGCGCGTCGTGCGGCGCGAAGCTGCCGAAGCCCGGCAGCGTGCCGGCGATGGCCTCGCCCGCGGCGCCGCCCGTGGCCTCGACGCCGAGCGCGATGACGGTCGTCTTGACGGCGCTCCGCGCGGACGGCTCGGAGGCGGGCTCGTACACGCTCCCGTCGGCGACGTTCACGATCGGCCGTGATGTCGGGGCGATCTTCGCGGGCGACAACTACCTCTCGCCGCGGCATGCGACGTTCACGTCGAAGAACGGCAAGCTCAGCGTGCGCGACGAGAGCTCGCTGAACGGCGTCTACCGCAAGCTGTACCGCGACGAGCCGATCGCCGTGGTGATCGGCGACATCTTCCGCATCGGCCAGGAGATCGTCCGCTTCGAGGCGCTCTCGGCGATGCCGGCGACGGCGGACGGCGTCGAGCGGCTCGGCAGCCCGTCGAAGGGCTACGTGGGTCGCATCGCGCTGATCATCGGGCGGGACGCGACGGGCAACTCGTTCCCGATCCCGGAGACGGGCCTGCACCTCGGCCGCGAGCGCGGGGACGTGCTTTTCCCCGAGGACGGTTACGTCTCGGGGCTGCACTGCCGCATCAGCTACGAGCGTGGCCAGCTCTTCGTCACGGATCTCGGCAGCTCGAACGGCACGTTCAACCGGATCTCGTCGGAGGTGGACCTCGTCGACGGGGACGTCCTGCTGATGGGCCAGCAGCTCTTCCGGATCAACATTCAGACCTGAGACGGGCTTCCGGGCGAGCGGCTTCTGGCGCCGCGCGTCCCGGCGGGGGAGAATGGTCGGCCATGGAACCGCCGCGCACGATCCGCGTCGTTGCTGCCGTCATCGAGTCCGAGGGGCGATACCTCATCACGCAGCGCCGTCCGACGGCCCTGCTCCCTCTCTTATGGGAATTCCCAGGGGGGCGCGTGGAGGACGCGGAGACGGACGCGACGGCGCTCAAGCGTGAGGTCTTCCATCGGCTCGGGGTCGAGGTCGAGCCGGGGCAGCTCATCTCGTTCGTGAGCCACCCGTACGAGCGGTATGTGGTGGACCTCTACCTCTACGAGTGTCGGATCACCTCGGGGGAGCCCGCGCCGCTCGCGGTGAACGCGTTCAAGTGGGTGACGAGCGCGGAGTTCGATCAGCACCCGTTCACGCCTGCCGACGAAGCGAGCATGAACAAGCTGCTCGGCATGGGCTGAGCGCAGCTTTTTTTCGCGACGCGTAAAACAAAAGACCGGGCCGCTCGTCCATAGATCCCTCCGCGGGCGTCGGAATCCGGCTGGGACTACGAACGTTTTCCGCGGGGGCGTGGGGCGGAGCCCCACTCGTAGAGGAAGGCGCCATGCGAAAGAGCGTTGCGGTCATCGGTCTGGTTGCTGCGGCGACGGCGGGTCTCGCGGCGGGGTGTGGGAGCACGGGGCGAGGCGGCGCCGAGGCAAAGGCGCCAAACGTCGGCGAACGGAGCTGCGGGCGCGTGCACCCAGGCGTGGGCGCGAAGCCGCTCGCCGGCGCGCGGCAGGGCGGCGTGGTCGCGCTGGCGAAGGCCGGGGGAAAGACGATCGCGTACGTCGCAGACGAGGACGACGGAACGATCCACACGGTCGACGTCGCGACGGGGAACGAGCTCGGGACGACGCAACTCGGGGGGACGCCGTCGCAGCTCGTCGTGGCCGCGGATGGCCGCGTCGTGGTGGCGCTGCGGGACAAGGCGGCGATCGAGGTGCTCGAGCCGGAGGCGGATCCGGCGCAGCCGCTCGCGTCGCGGTGCACGGTGCCCACGCCGGTCGAGCCGGTCGCGCTCGCAACGACGCCCGACGATGGGACGTTGCTCGTGACGAGCGGCTGGGGCGCGGCGCTCACGGCGTACGACGTGGCGAGCATGGGACGAACGTACGAGGTGCCGCTGCCGCGCGAGCCTCGCTCGCTCGTGGTTTCGGACGACGGGAAAAAGGCGTTCGTCGCGCACGTCGTGGGCTCGCGGATGAGCGTGGTCGATCTCGCGGCGAAGCGGGTGCGGCCGGTGGACGTGGGCGGGATCGAGGAGGGCGGGTTCCGGCGCCCGAGGATCGGCCTCTTCGGCGGCGGCGAGGAGATCGAGCGGCGCGCGTGCCAGGGGTTCGCGCTCGCGAAGTCGACCGATCTCTCGGGTCGAATCTTCGCGCCGCAGGTGCTCGTGGATCCGGGGCGCGCCGAGGAGCGCTCGGAGGGGTACGGCAGCGGCGGCATGAACCCGCCGGAGGTCGCGGCGGTCGCGGTCGTCGACGAGGACACCGAGCAGCCGATCGGCGAGTCGGTGAGCGTGAAGCCGGACGTGCGGCAGATGGTGGGCGTGGCGCGGCCGCGTGCTGCGTGCTTGCTGCCGCGGGCCGCGGCGATGGATCCGGGGTCGCGCTCGCTCTTCGTCTCGTGCCTCGGCATCGACACGGTCATCGAGTACGACGCGGCGGCGGCCGATCCGCAGCATGCCGAGCGGCGTCGCTTCACGGTCGCCGCGGGGCCGACGGGGCTCGCGGTGGATCCGGAGGGCCGGCGGCTCGTCGTGTGGTCGCAGTTCGATCGCACGCTCCAGATCGCGCCGCTCGGCGCGAAGGACGTCGCCGCGGTGGACGCGCCCGCGATCGTGCGCGTAGGGCTCTCGCGCAAGGCGCAGACGGCGGCGACGGCGGATCTCGAGCTCGGCCGGAAGCTCTTTCACGCGAGTGGTGACACGCGCATCTCGAGCGACGGTCGCGCCTGCGCGAGCTGCCATCCCGATGGGCGCGACGACGCGCTCACGTGGGCGACGCCGGAAGGGCCGCGGCAGACGCCGATGCTCGCAGGGAGGCTCGCGAAGACGGCGCCGTACGGGTGGACGGGCCGCGGCGACAGCGTCGAGGCGCACCTCTCGGAGACGTTTGGTCGGCTCGGCGGCGCGGGGCTCGCGCGGCGCGAGATCGACGCGCTCATCGCGTTCGCCACGGCGCTCCGGCCGCCGCAGGCCGAGATGCGTGACGGCACGAACGACGTGCTCGTGCAGCGCGGCAAGGCGATCTTCCACTCGACGCAGGCGGGCTGCGGGACGTGCCACCACGAGGAAGGCGCGTGGACCGATCACACGGCGCACGACGTTTCGAGCCGCGCCGACGCCGACGTCGCGGCCACGTTCGACACGCCCTCGCTGCGGTTCGTCGGCGGCACGGCGCCGTACTTCCATGACGGCCGTTACGCGACCTTGCGGTCGCTGCTGGTCGATTCCGACGGCAAGATGGGCCACACGAAGCACCTCGCGAAGGAAGACCTCGACGCGCTCGAGGCCTACATGAGGAGCTTGTGATGAGCCGCATCGGAAAGAGCGCGTGGATGGCGCTCGCGGCCGCGTCGCTCGCGGTCGTGGTGGGCGCGCCGGTCCACGCGGCGGGTACGCCGAGCTTCTCGTCGGTGCCCGAGGCGCGCGTGCCGGAGATGCTGCATCCGAAGGACGCGCCGGATACGATCCCCGCGGGCGAGCGTGTCGAGGGCGTGCGCGTCGACGGGACCATGTTCAAGGGGGCGCCGACGTTCACGGCCGTGCAGGCCGACGGAGGTCGTTGCGTGTCGGTGGGCGCGATCCCGCCGGGCGTGCCGCCTTCGGGCTCCGCGGCGACGAGCATCCGCGTGGGCGGCGTGCTCCCGCTGCGCGTCGAGCGTCTCGTCGAGCGCAAGCCGGGCGAGGCGGAGCTCGAGATCGTGGACGCGTGGTTCGACGGGCGAACGTCGAGCGTGCGGCAAGCGACGTCGACACGCGTGCCGCTCACCGTGCTCGCGAAGGGGCCCGCGTCCTACGTGGTGTACGGGTTTCGCAAGGGCGACGAGCTCCAGGTCGTGATCCCGTCGCAGGACCGGATCGGGTACGTGGATCCGCGCGGCCAGATCGGGTTCACGCAGTGCGGGCACCTCCGCATCGGGCTCGACACGACCGCGAAGAACGGCGCGATGCTCATGGCTGCGGGGCGCATCCAGACGAAGCGCGCGCAAAGGCCTGCGCCGTCGTTCCATCCGCAGTCCCAGGCGGTTCCGGCCGACACGACGATGCGCGCGCTCCAGGTGACCGTGAGCACGAGCCGCACGAAGCGCGAGCGCGAGCCGCTCCTCAGCGCGTCCGTGGGCTGGGCCGAGGACGACGAGGGCGTCACGGCGGGCTTCCGCAACGACTTCGTGGACGCGCCCAACGTCGAGCCTATCGAGTCGGAGTAACCACGCGGGCGACCTTCGCCCCACGCGGGCGTCCTCGGTCGTCTCGATCCCTTGCCACGCGCGGCCGTGTCGGACACGCTCGGCCGCGGCGGCGCCACGCGCGCCCAGGGAGGAAGGTCGATCGCGATGGATCTCAAGTTTTATTACGCGCCCATGACGAGCGCGTCGCGGGTGCACTGGGCGCTCGAGGAGCTCGGCGTTCCGTACGAGAAGGTCAAGCTCGACCTCGCGGCCGGTGAACAGAGGAAGCCCGAGTACCTCGCGCTCAACCCGAACGGCAAGGTGCCGCTCCTCATCGCCGAGGGCCGGCCGATCTTCGAAGGGCTCGCGATCCTGCTGTACCTCGGCGAGCGCTTCGGCACGGAGAAGGGACTCTTCCCGGCGTCGAACCTCGATCGCGCCGATGCCTTCAAGTGGATGGCGTGGGGCGCGGTGACGTTCGGCGAGGCGCTGCAGCGGTTTCTCCGCAACACGTTGGATCGTTTCCCTGAGGAGGAGCGGAGCCCGAAGTCCGCCGAGGTCGCGAAGAAGGATCTCGCCGCGCACCTCGCGATCTTGAACGAGGCGCTCGAAGGCAAGGAGTACCTCGTGGGCAAGACGTTCTCGTTCGTCGACATCTCCATCGCGCCGGCGATTCCCTTCCTGGGGCGCTTCGGCATCGACGTGAGCCCGTTCCCGAACGTGAACGCGTGGGTCGCGCGGTGTCTCGCGCGGCCCGCGTTCGCGCGCGTGATGCAGGGTTAACCGCCCGAGCGACGCAGGAGCACGAGGAAGGCCGGGCCGCCGATCAGCGCCGTCACGGCGCCGACCGGCGGCTCGGTGCCGAGCGAGCGGAACGCGAGGCGCGCGACGAGGTCGCAGCCGACGAGCATCGTCGCGCCCGCGAGGAGCGAGACGGGCAGCACGCGGCGCTGATCGGGCCCGATGAGCCGGCGGACGGCGTGCGGGACGACGAGCCCGACGAAGCCGATGAGGCCCGTCAAGCTGACGATCGCGCCGACGACACACGAGGAGGCGAGGAAGGTGCGTCGTTCGAGGGCGCGGACGTCGACGCCGAGCGTGCCGGCCGTCTCGTCGCCGAGCACGAGGACGTTGAGGCGGCCCGCGTCGAAGAGGAGCACCGCGCATCCGACGCCCACGTACACGAAGGCCGCGAGCAGCGACGAGGCGTGCGGCAGGTCGACGAAGCCGACGAGCCAGCGCAGGAGCTGCTGCGCGCGGGAGGGCGGGACGAGGGCCTTCAGGAACGTGATGAGCGCGGCGGCCATGGAGTTGACCATCACGCCGGCGAGAAGGATCGCCGTGCCCGAGGCGCCGCCGCGCATGCCGCGCGCGACGCCATAGACGAGCGACGTGGCGAGGAGGCCGCCGAGGAGCGACGCGGCCGGGATCAGCGCGGCGCCGAGGAGCGTGGTCGCGCCGAGGCCGAGCGCGATGGCGGTCGTCGCGCCGAGCGCAGCGCCGCCCGAGACGCCGAGCACGTACGGCTCGGCGAGGGGGTTGCGGAGGAGCGCCTGGAACGCGGCGCCGACGACGCCGAGCCCCGCGCCGGCCATGGCGGCGAGCGCGACGCGCGGCAGGCGTACGTCGAGCAGGATCGTGCGCGCGAGGCCGGGCTCGTGGAAGGCGTTCGAGAGGGAGATCGGTTCGGTGCCGAAGGCGAGCGCGAGGGCGGTGACGAGGACGAGGAGCGCGGCGGCGAGCAGGATCGGGCGTCGGATCAAGCGCCTTCGGTCCTCGCGGACGCGCGCGGCTCCTGCGCGTTGCGCTCGTAGAGCAGGCGCAGGCCCGTGAGCGTGAGGTCGTCGTCGACCTCCTCGATGGACTCGGTGAGCGGCGCGATGAGCCGCGCGAGGCCACCCGTGGCGACGATGCGGCAGGTGTAGCCGAGCTCAGCGACGAGGCGTTTGCAGAGGCCGTCCACGAGGCCCGCGTAGCCGTACACGATGCCGGACTGCATGCTGTGCACCGGGTTTCGCCCGACGACCTTGGGCGGCAAGGTGATCTCCACGCGGGAGAGGCGCGCGGCGCGGGAGAAGAGCGCCTCGGCGCTGATGTGCACGCCGGGCGTGATCACGCCGCCGAGGTACTCGCCCTTGGGCGTGACGCAGTCGAAGGTCGTGGCCGTGCCGAAGTCGACGACGATGACGGGGCCCTTCGCCCACTCGTAGGCGGCGACCGCGTTGACGATGCGATCGGCGCCGACCTCGCGCGGGTTCTCGTAGAGGATCGCCATGCCCGTCTTGATGCCCGGACCGACGACGAGCGGCTCGCGGCGGAAGGCGCGGCGCACGAGCTCGACCATGGTGTCGGTCAGGGTCGGGACGACGCTCGCGATGATGGCGTGATCGATGAGGTCGGGATCGACGCCGCGAAGCGCGAGCATCTGCCGGACGAGAACCGCGAACTCGTCTGCCGTGCGGCTGCGCGCGCTCTCGGAGCGTACGTGGTGGAGGAGCTTCGTCCCCTCGAACACACCAAACGAGATGTTCGTGTTGCCCACGTCGACGACGAGCAGCATGGGAGAACCTTTATCACTTCCCGGGCGGGTCAGAGTTTTCGCGCGAGCATCATGCCGTCGCGGATCGAGAGCAGGACGTTCTCGACGCGCGGATCGGCGTTGACCACGTCGTTGAAGCGGCAGATGCCGTGGTCGGAGGGGTCCTTCGGCGCGAGGACGTGGCCGCTCCAGAGCGTGTTGTCTCCGACGAGGAGACCTCCCGTGCGGAGGAGCGGAAGGACGGCCTCGTAGTAATCGACGTAGCGCTCCTTGTCGGCGTCGAGGAAGACGAGGTCGAAGGGCGGTCCCGCCGGCAGGGCGCGCAGGGTCTCGAGGGCGTCGCCGAGCAGGATGCGGATCTTCTTTCCGTGCGGGCTGCGATCGAAGAACGAGCGGGCGATACGCGTCGCGTCGGGGTCGCGGTCGAGCGTGAGCAGCTCGCCGTCCTCGGGCAACGCCTCGGCCATGCAGAGCGCCGAGAAGCCGGTGAACGTGCCGATTTCGAGCACACGACGCGCCGCGACGAGCGCGCAGAGCGTCTTCAGGAACGTGCCTTCGACGCGGCCCACCTGCATTTGCGGCGACGTCGTCGAGGCGTACGTGACCTCGCGAAGCTCATCGAAGAGCGCCGGACGAGGGCGCGTATGGGCTTCGATGTAATCGTTCAGCTCGGGCGAAATGATGGGCGTCATGGGTTCCTCCACGGCTGCCCGCGCCTCGGTTGCGCGGGGAGTTCGTCTACCACGACGTCGTGGTCGGTGAAGCTTCCACTTGCGGGAAAAACGGGTGAACATCGCGAACGAAACGGAGGTACGTCGTGAGCACGAAGCGGCTTGGCTTGGTGATGATGGCGCTCGGCTTCGGTGCGTGGCTCGGCGGCGGTTGTGCGACCGCGACCAGGCCAGGGGTGGGCGGAGGCGGCGAAGGCGGCGAAGGAGGTGAAGGCAGCTCGGGCGGCCTGGGCGGTGCGGGCGGCGCATCGAGCAGCAGCAGCGCATCGAGCAGCAGCGCGTCGAGCAGCAGCAGCGCGTCGAGCAGCAGCTCGTCGAGCAGCAGCACGAGCTCGGGCGGGCAGATGTGCGGGCCGATGGAGCACGCCTGCGCCGGGGTTTGCGCGGGCAACACAGCCGCGACGGGGTGCTTCACGTCGACCACGTGCACGCCGTGCCCCACGGCGCAGAACGGCGTCGCGACTTGCAACGCGACGGGTCTCTGCGACGTGAGCTGCAACTCGGGGTACGTGAAGAATGGCTCCACGTGCGTCTGCCAGTCGCAGTGTTGCTCGAACGCGGATTGCGCGGCCGGTCAGACCTGCATGGGCGGCACGTGCTCGGGCGGCAGCACGGGCGACGGCGGCGTCGCGTGCAACCCCTTCGCGTGCGTCTTCGATTGCGCGTTCCAGAACCTCGAGTGCGTCGATCCCTTCACGTGCCAGTGCGGATGAGCGAGGGGCGCGGGCGGTTCTAGAAAGAAAAACCCGCGCCGCTCGTCACGCTCCGCTCGCCGAGCGGGACGATCTCCGCGAACACGTCGAGGCCGATCGGGAGCGAGGCCACGAGGCCGAGGCCGAGCTGGAACTTGTACCGATCGGTCCCCTGCCGATCCACGCCGTCGACCTGCCAGAAGATCGGGCCGCCGAACACGCGCGCGAGGGCGTACGGGCTGAGCACGTCGTAGAACGTCTTGCCGGCAACCGCGCTGAGGCGGAGGTCGCCGGCGTAATACGGGACCACGGGCGCGTCGGGGCGCGCCTCGCGTGTCTGCGCGCCCGCGACGGCGAGCGAGGCGCCGAGGATCAGGAAGGGAAAGCGATCACGGCCGTCGAGCAGGCGATAGGACGTGGCGACGGAGGCGGACCAGCCGGGGCCGAAGTCGTAGCGCCGCGCGCCCTCGCGCAGGCTGCCCCAGAGAATGCCGCCCGCGCCGAGCTGGAGCGTCCACGCGGAGCCGAGCCTGCGTTCGAACGTGGCGACGGCCGCGCGCCGATCGATGGCGACGTCGTACTTGCCCGCGAAGACGAGGTTCGTCCAAGCGTAACCGACCGTCGCGCCGACGCGGTAGAGCCGCGGGCGAGGCTTCACCACGGGCGCGCCCGGCTTGCTGGGGGGCAAGGGCGCGTCGAGATCGTCGCTGCAAGAGGGAATGCCCGTCGGACCGACGGCCGGCGCGACGCCTCAGGCCCGCGCGTCGCGCGTGGCGACGAGGAGCGAGGCCAGGGTCGCGGCGCCGACGAGGGCCCCGCCGAGCACGTTCTTGATGGATCGCATGGGTCCTCGGGGAGGGCAGAGAAGTGCCATTTTCGCGCGGCCGACCCTAGCACGGAAGGAATCCTCGCCGCCCGAAAACAGGCGGTTTATGCTGGGGGGCGATGATCGAGCTCGAGACGCCGTATCACGTGGTGGAAACGGATGGCTCGGGGCACATCCTCATCATGCGCAGGACGCCGCGCGATTATCCAGACACATGGATGATGGAGCAGGATCTCGAGGCCGTGATCGCCACGCTCGACGAGATTGGGCGTGATCGGAAGAAGCTGCTCGTGGATCTCCGCGAGGGGCCGCGGCGCAACGATCCGCAGTTCGAGGATACGATGCGGCGCTTCCGACCCCGGCTCTTTCGAGGGTTTCGTGGCGCGGCGATCATCGTGAAGACCGCAGTGGGGGCGCTGCAGGTCAAGCGCCACCTGCGCGAGGACGGCGCGGGCGCCGAGGTGTTTCACGACGAAGCCGAGGCGCTCGAGTACCTGCGCGGCCAGAGCGTGCGCGGCGAAGCGCCGCCCGTGAGCCTCGCGCCGCGAAGGCCCCAGGCGCTCGAATCACACCGGAGTGATCGCATCTCGTCGTTGCCTACGGGCTCGCTGCTCCGGCCTTCGCAGGAGCCTCCGCGCCGTCCCTCGGAGGTCGGTGAGCCTCCGCGCCGGCCCTCGGAGGTCGGTGATCCGCCGCGCCGTCCCTCCGAAGTGGGCGAGGCCCCGCGCACGGATCGGCCGTCGAGCGCGCCCGCTCCGGCGACACGTCCGTCGCGGCACTAGCCGCGCTGGAACGCCGGGGATCTGCGTGCCACCCTCGGCGCCATGAAGATCGCGGCGACGGGGATCACGAGCGGCGTGGGCCGGAGGCTCTGCGAGATCGCGCGGGAAGCCGGCCACGAGGTGGCAGGCATCGCGCGGGATCCCGAGCGGCTCGACGCGCGCGCGTTGTCGCGGATCGGCGTGCGTGTCGTGGGCGGAGACGTCGCGGATCGGCGCGCGCTCGCGGACGTGCTCCGCGGCGCGGACGTGGTCGTGCACGCGGCGGCCATGGTCGGCGAGGCCACGGACGCGGCTGAGATGGAGCGCGTGAACGTGGGCGGGACACGCGCCGTGATCGAGGCCGCGGCGGAGGCGCACGTGCCGCATGTCGTGCATGTGTCGTCGGTCGCGGTGTACGGGCGGCCCGATCGCGGGCACGTGACCGAGGCGTGGCCGACGCGCACGAGCGGTTTGCCCTACGAGGACACGAAGACACACGCCGAGCGGCTCGCGCACGAGCGAGGGCGCGCGCTCGGGCGCTCGGTGATCGCGGTGCGTCCGCCCGTGATCTACGGGCCCTACGATCGGAACTTCCTGCCTCGCGCGATCACGACGTTGCGAAAGCGGATGATGCTGCTCGTCGACGGCGGGCGCGCGCCGCTGAACGTCGTGTGGGTGGATCATGTGGTCGACGTGGTGCTGCGCGCGGCCGAGCGGCGGGATCTCGGGGGCGAGGCGTTCAACGTGATGGACGAGGTCGACGCGCGGCCGCCGAGCGTGCGTGAGGTGTTCGAGACGATCGCGCGCGCGACCGAGCTGCCTCTGCCGCGGCTCTCGCTCCCGTATCCGGCGGCGATGGGGGCGGCGAAGGCGCTCGCGGCGGCCTGCTCGCTTTCAGGGCGGAAGGAGACGCCGCCGCTCACGCCCTTCGTGGTGAAGCTCCTCTCGCGCGACGTCGTGTACGACGCGTCGAAGGCGGTGCGGGAGCTCGGGTGGACGCCGCGTTTGCGCGCGCTCGAAGGGATCTCGCGGTTCGCCGCAGAGATCGCGGGCAAGGCGCCCGCGTATGCGGGAGGCCCCCGCGTGGCTTCCCCGGGCAGCGCCGTCGAGTAGACTGCGCGGCGCGTTTCGCGTTCCGAACGCCGAGGATCCGCTCTCCGATGACCGAACAAGCGCTCTCCGCTCCCGAATCGACGATCGAGCTCAGCGTGATCGTCCCTTGCCTCAACGAGGAGCTCAACCTGCGCGAGCTCGCGGCGCGCGTGTTGCGTGTCTTCGAGGTCGGCGGGCTCGTCGGGGAGCTCGTCCTCGTCGACGACGGCTCGAAGGACGGCACGGCGGGCGTGATCCGCGAGCTTTCGGCCGCGTCCGCGGGGCGGATCGTGGGCTGCTTTCATCCGGAGAACCGGGGCATCGCGGCGGCGTGGCGGACGGGCGTGGGCGCCTCGCGGGGCAAGCTCGTCGCGACGATCGACGCGGACTTGCAGTACCAGCCGGAGGATCTCTTGCGGCTCCGGCGCGCGCTCTACGATCACAGCGTCGACGTGGTGCAGGGCTTCCGCAGCGCGGTCGGGCGGCGCAAGGACCAGCGATACCACCTGAGCCGCGGGCTCAATCACCTCTTGAACGGCGTGTTCGGGATGGACCTCTCGGACAACAAGAGCGGGTTCGTCATGTGCGCCCGCGAGGTGATGCTCGACCTGCTCACGTACCGCGGCACGTATTTCTATTGGCAATCGTTCATCATGGTCGCCGCGCACGCGAAGGGGTATTCGTACAAGGAGATCGAGACGATCTTCGAGCAGCGGCGGCAGGGGACGAGCTTCCTCGAAAAGACGGCCGTGCGCGCGAGCGTGCTCTCGTTCGTCGATATCGGGAAGGCGGCGTGGGAGTACCGCGTGAGCCGCCCGCCGCCGGACATCGCGCACCAGTTCTTGCGGCGGCATCCGGTGGCGGATCGGACGCCGCCGCGGACGCCCGTGCAGGAGATGCGCTGGCGGGCGTACCTCGCGGCATTCGACCGCACGCACTGGATGATCACGCGGGACGTCGAGCATGCCTACGAGACGCTCTGCAAGACGCAATGGCTCGGGATCGCGGAGACGCGCGAGCTCCAGGACGAGAAGCTCCGCCGCCTCGTCCGACACGCCTACCGCAACGTGCCGTATTACCGCGCCCGCATGCAGGAGCGCGGGCTTCGGCCCGAGGACGTGCGGGGGCAGGCGGATTTGCACAAATTGCCGCTCCTCACGAAGGCCGACATTCGCAAGCACCTCTACTTCGACATCATGTCGGAGAACCACGACAAGTCGCAGGTCCAGCGGATCGCGACGAGCGGATCGACCGGCGAGCCGTTCATCTGTTACGCCGACCGCGTGCAGCTCGAATTGCGCTGGGCGGCGACGCTAAGGGCCCAGGAGTGGACGGGGTATCGATTCGGCGATCCTTGCGTGCGGCTCTGGCACCAGACGATCGGCATGTCGAAGAGCCAGATCCGGAAGGAGCGCGCGGACGCGATTCTGTCGAAGCGGACGTTCGTGCCGGTCTTCGAGATGAGCGAGAAGAACCTGGCCGCGATGGTCCGCACGATCGCGGAGGCGGAGCCCGTCCTGCTCGACGGATATGCCGAGGCGCTCGATTTCCTGGCGCGGTATCTCCAGGCGCACGGCAACCTCTCGGTGCGGCCGCGGGCCGTGATGTCGAGCGCGCAGACGCTCCCCCTGCCGAGCCGGCGCGTGATCGAGCAGGCGTTCGGGTGCGCGGTGTTCGACAAATACGGCAGCCGCGAGTTCTCGGGCATCGCCTACGAATGCGAGGCGCATGCGGGGCACCACGTGGTCGCCGAGGGATACATCGTCGAGATCCTGAAGGGCGGCGAGCCCGCGAAGCCCGGGGAGATCGGCGAGGTCGTCATTACCGATCTCACGAACATGTGCATGCCGTTCATCCGGTATCGCATCGGGGACCTCGCGGAAGCCATGGATCCGCTCGCGCCTTGCACGTGCGGCCGGGGCGCGCCGCGGATCGGGGCGATCGAGGGGCGCGTGCAATCGATCATCCAGGGCACAGACGGTAGATTCGTACCGGGGACGTTCTTCGCGCATTACCTGAAGGAATACGATCACGCGATCAAGCAGTTCCAGGTGGTGCAGGAGGCGCTTGGGGCGATCACGTTCCGGGTCGTGAAGGGCGGGCGTTTCTCGGACGACGTGCTCGACGAGGTGCTCACGAAGTTCCGCGAGGTGCTCGGCGAGGATCTGCGGATCACGGTCGATTTCGTGGACGAGGTGGCGATGGTGCGCACGGGCAAGCGCGTCGCGGCCGTGTCGAAGCTCGGGATCGATTTCCAGGGGAGCTCCGCCTCGGTGCGGCCGAGCGTGGGCCGCGGGGATCGCGCATGACGCAGGGGTCCTCGGTCGCGATCGTCTCCCGCCCGGGGACGACGTACGCCGCGGGCGGCGTGCCGCCCTTTGATCCGCCGAACCCGGTGTACGCCATGGTGGAGGCGCTCTTCCGGGAGCTCGGGCTCGACGCAGCGCGGGCCGGGACGCCGGAATGGAACCCGCTCGGCGATTTGATCCGGCCGGGCGATCGGGTGATCGTCAAGCCCAACCTCGTCTCGTCGAAGAACCTGCACGAGAAGATCACGGGAGAAAAGTTATGGGCTTCGAGCACGCATGGCGCGCTCTTGCGGCCCATCCTCGATTATGCGCTCCGGGCCGCGGGGCCGCGGGGCAACGTGCGGGTCGTGGATTCGCCCGTGGAGGGCTGCGAGATCGAGAAGGTCGCGGGGCCGCTCGGGATCTTCGCGGTGATCGATCACCTGCGCCGGGGCGGCGCGGACGTCGATTTCGTGGACCTGCGTTATTTCCGGGTGGCGCCGTACTTCGCGCTCGACGACGTGCGGCGCGGGGGACTTTCGTACAACCTCGGCCTGCTCGTCCGCACGAGGCTCCCGGGGGATCCGCGCGGGTATCGGGTGGTGGATCTCGGCGATCGGAGCGCGTTCGCGCTTCGCTCTGCGCCGCCGGGCGAGCGGCTCCGCTTCCACCGCAGCCATTACGAGACGCCGGTCCCGCACCACACGGGCGGGAGACACGAATACAGCCTGCCGCGCACGGTGCTCGACGCGGACGTGGTGCTCAACCTGCCGAAGATGAAGACGCACAAAAAGACCGGCGTCACGCTGGCCTTGAAGAGCGTCATCGGATTCACGAACGAAAAATACTGGCTCCCGCATTTCACGGCCGGGGACCCGTCCGTCGGAGGCGACGAGTTCGATCGTCCGCGGAGCTTGGCGGAGCGGATCGAGGACAAATTCTCGCGGTTTCCGCTGCCCGGTGACCATTCGCTGGTCGCGCGCCTCGCCCGGGTCGGGGCGCCGTCGAAGGTGATCGATGGGAGCTGGGAGGGCAACGATACGCTCTGGCGGACCATCCTGGACCTGAACCGGATCCTCTTTTTCGTCGATCGCGACGGCATTTTGCGGGACCAGCCCGTGCGGCGGTACCTCGCGCTCGTGGACGGCATCGTGGCGGGCGAGGGCGAAGGGCCGCTCGGGGCGACGCCGGTCTTCGCGGGGACGCTCGTGGGCGGGTTCGATCCGGGGATCGTGGACGCGACGGCCGCGGAGGAAATGGGATTCGATCCGGCGCGGATCTCGATGATCCGGGAGGCGGTGGGGATGGTGTCGCGGGCCGATCTGGCCGGCAGGATCGTCCGGCGCGACGGGCCGCGATTCGAACGGAAATTCCGGGCGCCGCGGAGCTGGCCGAGCCTCGGGTAATTCAGCGCTCGGTCTCGACGACCGCCGGTGCGCCGGGGGGATTCGGCGACGCGGGCATCGGCGTCTGGAAGCGGAAGAGCACGAGCGCGAAGACGATTTCGACGAGCGTGATGGCCACGCCCCACGCGGTGGTCGACGCCGCGATGGCCGCGAGGCGCTCGCCCTGCGTCGGAAACGCCGCGAAGGGTTCGAGCAACGTGGCGGCGAGGACGTCCCGCGTCCCAAACCCCTGCGGCGTGAGGGGCAAGGTGACGGCGACCATCAGAATGGGAAGGAAGGCAAACGCGCTCGCCGGGGGGATCTTCACGCCAAAAAACCAGAAGGGAATCCACGTGCCGAGGAAAAGCACGACGAGGTGCGGCAGGCGCGCGAGGAGGGCCCACAGGTGCCCACGCACGCCCGCCTCGAAGAGCGGCGCGAGGAGGCGAAGGGAGGCGAGCCTCGCCGGGCGAATCGCGAGGAGGGCGAGGTAAAGAAGGCCCGCGCCGAGGGGGAGGGCGAGCCAAACGAGAGGCTTGTCCCCGAGCAGAATGGCGATACACGCGAGGCCCAGGATCGAGCCCATCCAGGACGCATAGACGAGCAGCGTGGCGCCGGCGACGCGCGCGAGGGGGACGCCGTGGATCCGGGAGAGGGCGACGGTGATGAACGCCTGGCCGACGTGGTGGTTCAGGAGGGAGGGCAGGTACGAGGCGCCGCGGAGGATGAAAAAATCACGAAATCGAATGGGCGCGACGGATCTGCGATAGACGAGCACGGTCGCCAGGCTGTCGGCGGCGCACAACGAGACCACGAAGACCGTGGCGAACGCGAGGAACGAAGGCGCCGAGACACGCGCGAGGTGCTGCTGGAACGCCCGGAGATCGAGGCGGGCGAGGACGAACACGACGAGGGCGATCGAGACGACGAACGGCAGGACCGCGCGCACGAGGGATCGCGGGGGCTCGCCTTCGGGGCGGGGAGGCGCTTCGGCCATCGGCGCGAACGTACCAGATCCCGGCCGAGGCGAAGGTCGATCAGCCGGCGCGTCGCAGGGACGCGGGCGCGGCGTGGCGAGCGGCCGTGCCGCGGCTGTCGGAGGGGAGCGGCAGCTCGACGGTGAACGTCGCGCCGTGCCCCGGGCCCGCGCTCTCGGCAGACACACGGCCGCCGTGGAGATCGGTGATGTGCTTGACGATGGAGAGGCCGAGGCCGAGCCCGCCGTGGCGCCGCGACGAGGAGGCGTCCTCCTGGCGGAAGCGCTCGAAGAGGTGCGGCAAGAACGCGGGCGCGATGCCCTGGCCGAAGTCGCGGACGACGAGGACGGCGCGGCCCCGCTGCGGGCGCACCGTGACCTCGACGCGGCCGCCCGCGGGCGAGAACTTGATGGCGTTCGAAAGGAGGTTCCAGAGGAGCTGCTCGATGCGGGCGCCGTCGCCGAGGAGCGGCTCGCCGATCGGCGCGACGTGGAGGTCGAGCGTGACGCCCTTCTGTTCGGCGGAGGGGCGCACGGCCTCGGCCGCGGTGGTGACGACGGCGCCGAGATCAAAGGGCGCGACGTCGAGGTGGATCTTGCCGGTGACGATGCGGCTCACGTCGAGGAGATCGGAGACGAGCTGGGCGAGGGCGCGGGCGTTGCGCTCGATGACCTCGAGGCCCCGATCGAGTTTGTCGCCGTCGCGGGGCGAGCGCTTCAAGAACTGCGCCCAGCCGAGGACGGCGGTGAGGGGCGTGCGCAGCTCGTGCGAGAGCGTCGCGACGAACTCGTCCTTGAGGCGGCTCGTTCGCTCGGCCTCGGCGCGGGCGTTGCGC
Organism: Polyangium fumosum; assembly: GCF_005144585.1. GTDB lineage: Bacteria > Myxococcota_A > Polyangia > Polyangiales > Polyangiaceae > Polyangium > Polyangium fumosum. Next base: position 171,615 of record NZ_SSMQ01000016.1, read on the forward strand.
TCGGCCTCCTCGATGTTGCGGTGATCGGTGATGTCGAGCGTCAAGCCCGCGGCGCGCACGACGTGGCCATGCTCGTCGCGGTGGACCTGGCCGAGGATGGCGATCCAGCGGGCCTCGGGCGTGGGGTGGGCGGCGACGCGGAGCTCCAGGCGGAAGTGCTCGGCGCCGCTCGCGAGGATGCGGTCGGACTCGTCCAGGATGCGCTCGCGATCCTCCGGGTGGATGGCCTCGATCCATCGTTCGATCGTCGGGACGTACCTCGGATCGACGCCGTAGAGCTCGAAGTTGCGCTCGGACCAGACGAGGTGGTCCGTCGCCGTGTCCCAGGCCCACGAGCCCGCGCGGGCCGCGTCGAGCGCGAGCCGGAGGCGGGCGTCGCTCTCGCGCAGGGCCTGCTCGGCGCGGCGGAGGCGCGAGAGATCCACGACGTAGAACATGCCGGTGAGCTCGCGCCCTTCGCGGCCGAGCAGGACGGCGCCGCCGATCAAGGCCGGGGCGCGGCTGCCGTCTTTCCGGAAGAACTCCTTCTCGTAGGGCGCGCAAGACCCCGTCGTCCGGAGCTGTCGGCCGGCGAGCTCGTCGGCGCTGCGGTGCTCGCGGGGCGTGAGCTCGCGCCACGTGAGCTTGCCTCGGCGCGCGGCGAATTCATGGGAGCTCAAACCAAGAAGGTCGAGGAAGGCGTCGTTCGCCTCGACGATCGCGTCGCCGCGGAAGGAGGCGACGCCGAGGGTGCGGGAGGCGAGGAGGGTGCGGAAATGCTGGGCGTTCGTGGCGCTCGCCTGCGCGCGCTCGGCGAGGATGCGCTCGGCCTCGCGGCTGCGCTCGACCTCGCGGTGCATGCGGCCGCTCACGGCGCTGATGGCGACGCCGATGAAGCAAAAGAGGAGGAGCCGGACGAGGTCGGCGGTGGTCGTCAGCGCGAGCGCGTGGACGGGATCGAGGAAGAAGAAGGTGCCCGCGCCGAGCGCGAGGAGCGTGGCGAGGAGGCCCAGCCAGAACCCCCCCGCCGCGGCGCAGATGGTCACCGGCAGGACGAACATGAGCATGGGCGAGGTCGCGCCGAGGAAGGGCGCAAGGCTCTCGCGCAGCACGACCGTGCCGCCGACCGTGCCGAGCGCCAGGAAGAGGCCGGCCGGGGAGGATGTCCAGTGCTGCGGGCCTCTCCATTCTCCCGGGACGAGGTCGAGACGAGACGCCATCGGCCCGGTCCATAAAACATGCCTGGCCTCGGCGGGAGCCTACGGCCGAGAAGCGTCGCCGGGCGAGCCTCGTTCGAGGCGCCCGTACATGTCGTGGCGTTAGCCCACCGGCCTCGGGGGCATGCTCCCCGAGGCGAGCGCGAAGACGAGCGCGCGAAATGCTTCGGACTCGAACGGTTTGTAGAGGAGCCGATCCGCGACATCACCGACGAACGAGCGGACCTCGTCCGTGCAGGCGCCCCCGGTCAAGAAGCCGACGCGCCGATCGAGCGCGGGATCGAGCGCGAGCAGGGAGGTGTAGAGCGCGACGCCGCTCGTGCCCGGCATCATGAGATCACAAAGGACGACGTCGAAGCGCGCGCCGCCGCGGACGAGCTCGAGCGCCTCCTCGGAGCCGGAGGCGCAGACGAGATCCATGTCGCGGCCGAGCACGCGACGAACGGCCGCGCAGACGTAGGGCTCGTCGTCGACGAAGAGGACACGGGGCCTGTCGCCGCGCCCCGCGGGGCGGAGGCCTTCGCGCGGGTTCTTCGCAGGATCGGCGGCCGGGAGGATCACGCGGAACGTCGAGCCCGCGCCGGTCGTGCTCTCGACGGAGAGCTCGCCGCCGAGGGCGGTGACGATGCTGTGACAAACCGAGAGGCCGAGGCCCATGCCCTCGCCGACGGGCTTCGTCGTGAAGAACGGATCGAAGATGCGCGAGACGAGCTCGAGCGGGATGCCGACGCCGTTGTCCACGACCTCGATGACGACGCGGCGGTCGAGCGATCGGGTGACGAGGCGGATCTCGTTCTCCGACTCGGGGCGATCGGGCATGGCCTGCGCGGCGTTGGCGAGCAGGTTGACGAAGACCTGGCCGAGCCGCGGTTCGTTGCCGAGGACCGCGGGCACGTCGCCGTACGCGCGCGTGACGCGCGTGCGGTGGCGCAGGGCGTGGTGGGTCATGCGGATGGCCTTGTCGAGGACGCCGTGCACGTCGATGGGGCCGCATTCGGCGGGCTCGCCGTCGGCGCGGGAGAAGGTACCCATGTCGCGCACGATGGCGCGCATGCGGCGCGCGCCTTCGAGGGCCTCGTCGAGGGCCTGCGTGGCGGCCTCGTACGTGGCGGCGTCGGGAGGGAGCGTGCGCAGGGCGCCCGCGACGAACTCCAGGTTCGCGAGGACGAACGAGAGGGGGTTGTTGATCTCGTGGGCCACGCCGGCGGCCATCGTGCCGAGGGAGGCGAGGCGATCGGCGAGGAGCAGGCGCGCCTCGGCGTGCCTGCGCTCGGTGACGTCGCGGCAGAAGGCGACGACGGCGCGCGTCTCGTCGCCGTCGCGGAGGGGGAAGAGGATGGTGTCGAAGACGAGGCGCGCGCGCGAGCTGCTCCAGGCGCTGCCGTAGACGTCGAGGTTCACGTCCTGCCCGTGCATCTCGACGACCTCGCCCGCGTAGGCGCGCGCGAAGCACACATCCATGCCGGTCTCGACGTGGAGGGGATCGGTGAGCGCGTTGAACTGGCCGACGCCGAAGGTCGTGCTGGCGAGGCCGAGCTGCCTGCGGTGCGCCTCGTTCATCCGCAGGGAGAGGCCGTCGGGGCCGAAGATCTGGATGCCCACGGGGGCGTTCTCGAAGACGGCCTGCGCGAGCTGCTCGCTGTCGCGCAGCGCGCGCTCGACGCGGCGCCGCTCGGTGATGTCGGTGGAGACGCCGATCGCGCCGATGACCTCGCCCGAGGCGTCGCGGAGGGGCCAGGAGGCGTGCTCGAACCAGACGCCCCCCACCGGGACTTCGCCCTTGTAGACCCGGCCTGCGAGGGGCTCGTCCACCTGCGGCGAACCTCCAGGAGCGCTGGGGAGGTTGAAGACGGAGGTCCCGACGAGCTCGCCAGGTTGGAAGCCCAGGTGCGCGAGGCCCTTGCCCTCGGCGAACGTGATGGTGCCGTCGCGCTCGACCGCCCACAGGACCACGGGGGCGTGGTCGAGCAGCGCGTGGAGGCGCGCCTCGTGTTCGCGCAGGAGCGCCTCGGACTGGCGCAGATCCGTCACGTCGCGGCTCAGGATCAGCGCCTCGCCGTGGGGCAGGGCGGCGATGCGGATCTCTCGAAACATGGGGGCTCCGTCGGTCCCCCGCGTCTCGTAGTCGAGCGCGGCGATGTCGGTCGTCCCGCGGACCTTCGTGATGGCGTCGAGGACCTCCGGCGTCCGCAGCGGCTGGAGGATCTCGGCGAGGTTCTTGCCGACGAGCGCAGGGAGCGCCTCGACGCTGCGCCGCCGCTGGAGCCTGCCGAAGTGCGCTTCGAGGACGGTGCCGTCCTCGGTCACGCGGAAGATGTTGTCGGGGAACGCGGAGAGCAGGGTGTGCAGCTCGTCGTTCGCCTGCGCGAGGGCCCGCTCGGCCTCGCGGATCTCGCTGAGGTCGGTCGAGACCGCGAACGTGCGGAGGATCTTGCCCGCGGCGTCGCGCTCGACGAGCACGGTCATCACGACCTCGAGGAGGCTCCCGTCCTTGCGCACGAACTCGTACCGGCTGCCACGGCCGACGCCGCGCCGGAAGAGCTCGGGGATCCGCGCGAGGGCATGCGCGCGGGAGGCCTCGGTCATGAAGTCGACGGAGCGGCGACCGAGGACCTCGGCGCGATCGTAGCCGAGCGCGTCGAGCCAGCCGTCGCTGACGCTGACGAGGCGGCCTTCGGCGTCGATCGAGTGCAGGATGATGGGCGCGTGCTCGTAGAGGTGCTCGTGCCTTCGCTCGACGTCGCGTTTCTCGTCGAGGATGCGCTCGGTCGTCTCGATGCGGCGGCGGAGCGCGGCGAGGCGCGGGCCGAGGCGCGGCGCGTCGTGCGGCAGGACGAAGAGCTCGTCGGCGCCCGCATCCACGAGCGCGCGGAGGTGCGCGTCCACGTCACGTTCGGTCGCCGCCGCGAGGGCGGTGGTGCTTTCACGCGCGCGTGCCGCGCGGCAGGCGTCGAGGGCGGCGGCGGGATCGTCGCCTTCGAGATCGAGGACGACGCAGAGGGACGGCGCGTCGATCTCCGCGGGGGCCTCGTTCGGGAGCAGCACGAAGCCGGCGGCGCGGAGCTCGGCTTCGAGCGATGCGCGCGACGGGGAGCTCCGTCCGAGGATCGAGGCGGTGAGGCGACTGCGCAAGACCAAGACTATCTCGCGCGCGGCGCGGCGCGCGCAAGGGCGCGGTCGATGCTGGCCCGCGCCTCACAAACGAGAGGCCTTGGGACGGAGGAGAACGGGAGAGCGACGCCGTTCGGATCGCAAAAGCCAAAGGCGCCCGAGTACGCGGCGTCGCGTGGCCAGGGCGGACGGCCGGGATCGAACCACGCCGAGACGTTTGGGTCGGACGGTGGATGCACGAACGTACGTGTGGCGAGCCCCGGCCCGGTGCAAAAGCCCTCGTCCGCGAGCGCGCGCCGGAGGGCGGCGGCGTCGACGAGGCGACGCGCGAGGACGTGGCTCTCGGTGCTGTCGAGCTCTTCGTCGGGGACGCCGCGCAGATCCCGGAAGAGCTGGGGGAGCGCCTGTTTGACGCCGAGATCGTCGAGCAGCGCGCGCCACGGGGTCACGTCGGGCAAGCGGGCCGGGTGGACGATCTCGACGTCGGTCCAGCCGATCCAGCGCGCGTCGTAGTCGAGCGGGACGACGCCGAGGCCCCGCGCGCGCTCCCAGGACCAGAGGAGCGCGAGATCACGCGGAGGCCCGGGATCGCGGGGGCGCGTGGTGACGACGAGGTGCCCGAGGAGCGAGGCGTGGAGCGGATCGTCGAGGAGCCACGCGAGCTCGTCTGCGCGGAGGGGCGTGGCGCTGATCATGCGGTCTTCGAGGAGCCGCGTGGCCTCGTACCTGCGAGCGCGTTCGGCGCGGCGGCCGCGGACGAGCGCGCGGTAACGTTCGTCTTTGCGTACGGCCGAAGGGACGCGGCGGAGCGGGGACGAGGCGCCTTCGGGGGTGACGACGAGCTCGCCGCGGGGCCCGATGGAGACGACGTGGCCGGCGACGACGGGCGAGAGCGGCAGCGCGGGATCACGCGCGGGGACGAGCGCGGGCGCGCGGGAGGTTCGTCGCGGGAAGAGGGCGGCGAGCGGGCGCGCGGGATCGAGGTCGGGGAGGGGGAGATCACGAGGGACGAGGGGCGATGCGGGATCGAGGCTCGTCGGCACGGGTGCAGGGGCCTCGGCGAGCAGGCGCGGGGAGACGCCGACGTCGCGGGCGAATGCTTCGGCGAGATCACGCGGGGCGCAGAGGAGGACGACGTCGCGGAGGGAGGGCTCGTCCGCGGTGGGGATGCGGAGCAGGTTCGTCGTGGTGAGGCGCGCGAGCGAGGAAGAGACACCCCGCAAGGCGAGCGGCGAGGGCGAGAGGCGGCCGGCGCCGGCGCGCACGAGGGGCGTCGCGTCGGCGATCCGCGCGAAGGTGAGGTGATGGGTGCCGGCCTCGCGCGCGTCGAGCGTCGCGAGCGACCACGCGAGGAGGACGAACCGTGCGTCCCGTGGATCGGAGAGGCCGGGGAGCGCGGGTGCGGGCCAGCGCTCGGGGCGGAGGGCGCCACGATCGGCGAGGGAAGCGCGCGTGAGGGCGACGCCGCGGAGGAGCGCGGCAGGATCGGGGTGCGCGAGGTGGAGGGTTGGATCCGCGGCGGCGACGGCGCTCGGCGTGACGAGACGAGGGTCGAGGCGCTCGGTGAGGGCTTCGGCGAGGGAGAGCGTGTCCTCGGCGAGATCGGGGGCGGTGCGCTCGTCCTGCGCGAGGCCGACGAGGCGGAGCGCCCAGACGAAGGCGAGGGCAGGCGCGGCGGCGACCGCTGCCGACGCAACCTCCTCGGTGGATGCGGCGAGCGCGGCGAGGGTCGTGGTGACGAGCGGCGCGGGCAGCCATCGCGCGAGGGCGCGGACGCGGTCCGTGCGTGTGCCCGAGCGTGGGGGCGGGTCCGCCTCGGCCGGCGCGAGGCGGGCGCCTGCGCCTCGATCGAGCGCTTCGGAGAGCAGGCGGGAAGGATCCACATGGCCTGCGGCGGCATCGAGATCGGCGAGGAGCGCGGCGAGCAGCGGGCGCGACGCGGGCTTGTTGAAGGCGTCCGCGAGGGCACGGCCGATCTCGTCCGCGCGAACGTAGAGGTTCGCCGGGGCGATGTCGGCGAGGTGAAGCAGGGCTCGCATGCACGTGGTCTCGGCGGACGAATCGTTCTCACGCGCGAGCGCGCCGAGCAGGCCCCGCGTGACGTCGACGAGGAGCGACGTGTCGTCGCTCGGGCTCGCAGGGACGAGCACGTCGAGCACGGCGGCGAGGTGCGCCGCGTCGAGGTCGCCAAGCGTGGCGCGGAGCGCGGCGGCGAGGTCCTTGCGCACGCGGAGGCCGTGGTCCCCCGACGCATGCGCGTGCATCCAGAGCGCCTGGAGCCGCGCGCGCACGAGCGAGGCCTCGCCCGCGGGCGCCCACGTGCCCAGGAGGCCAAAACAACCGAGGAGGGCCGCGTCGATCCGGGCCGCGGCCGTGACGGGATCCGCTGCGGCCCGCGCCGCGTTCGTCAGCGCCGCCATCGTCCCCGGGGGCACGTCGCGGCCGGCTTCGAGCCGACGCCGCAACACGCCGAGGCGCAGCGACAACCCCGCGTCGGGCCCTGCGCGCTCGGCCGCGACGTCCACGAGCTCGCTCGGCAGGAGCGTTCCGTGGCGGGGCGAGGACACGACAGCGTCGAGGAGCGCCGCGGAGACGGGCGCGCGCCGCGCGAGCCGGGCGAGGCGGCGGAGCGCGCGGGACGCGTGCTCCTCGTCGCCGAGCGCGAGGAAGGCCCGCGCGGCTTCGAGCCACATCGCGGCCGCGGCGTCGGGGCCGATCTCCTCGAAGAGCGCTTCGAGCGCCTGGAACGTCTGCTCCGCGCGGCGAGGGCGCGCCTCCACGAGCGCCGCGGCGCGGAGGAACACCCGGCTCGCGCGGCGCACGCGTTCGTGATGGGCCTCGTCCTCGGGGCGCTCGCCGTGAAGGCGAAGCGGGAAGGGGACCTCCTGGCGAGGCTCCCTCCGCAAAAGAAGCGCGTCCTCGACGAGGTACCCCTCGTGCTGCTCGACGACACGGCGCGCCGGCCAGGCATCCGCGCGCACCTCGATGACACGCACGGCCGAGACGAGGGAGCACAGGCGCACGAGGAACACGGCCTCCGGATCGGGATCGTGCGCCGGATCGATCACGGCGCCTCCTCGTCGTCGTCATCGGCCCCGAACGCTGCGAGCAGCGCGGAGCGCGCGAGCCTCGTGGAGAGCGCTTCGATCCGGTCGTACGACGCGAGCAGCGCCTCGGCGAGCGCCGCGTTCGGCCGCGGCCCGAGCCCTGCTTGCGCGTCGAGCGAAAGGGCCACGGCTTCGAGCCGCGTCGCGAGGTCGAAGAGCCCGATCGCCTGCGCGTCCGCCGCGAGCCGACGGAACGTGAGGGCCCGATGTTCCGTGCGTTCGAGCGCGCCGGCCGCGGCGAGCTCCTCGATCGCCGCGCGTGCCTGCCGCGCGAGCCGCTCCGCGATCACAACGTCACCTCGAGCGTGGGATCCACGACGTCGAGCGTGAGATCGAGCGTGGTGCCGTCGGCGAGCATGGCCGAGATCGGCTCGATCACGAGCGCGCCTCCTTCGCGGGCGAGGCGGACGCAGAGGAAACGCGGCGGCCTCGCGGCGCGGCTCAGCACTTCGAGGTTGTCGAACAGGAGCGCGCGCTCTTCCCGGAACGAGAGCGCGGTCCGGATCTCCACGTCCGCGGAGACGCGCAGGCGGAGCGAGAGCTCCTGGGTCGCGTGATCGAAGTCGCTCGGGGACAGACGTTGCACGGGCAGGAGCACGATCGGCGAGGAGCGCGGCGGGCGGCCGAGCGCGTCGAAGTCGAGGCCCCGCGCGAGCCGCGCCGCGTCCTTTGGACCCGCGAGGACGTGCCGCGCGAGGCGGGCGTCCTCGAGGGGCAGCGCCGGCCGCAGCGCCACGCTCGTCGCGCGGCTGCCCGAGAGGCGCCCGTGCGAGAGCGCGATCCGCGCGCCGGAGAGCGCGAACCGACCCCGCGCGAGATCCCGCATCGTGATGCCGCTCTGCGCGAACGCGGGCCCGGCCGCGAGCCCCTCCGCCCAGGTGCGAAGATCCGCCGGTTGCGCGGGCTTTCCCTTCGTGAGCAGCGTCCGCGCGAGGACACGATCTTCGCCGAGCACGGCCACGTACGCCGTCACCCCCGAAACGCCGCCCGCCGCGACCCACGCTTCGAGCCCGAGCCCCTGCACCTCGATCGGCGGCACCTCGACGTACGCGCGTTGCGACGCGCCCGCGATGTCTTCGAGCGGAAGCGCGCCCGTGTTCGCCCGGAGCGCGCGCCCGAGGTTCCGCGTCACGGCGAGCGCCCCGAGCGCGTCGGCCTCGGCCGCGCCCGCGTCCGGGCCCTCGAGCGCCGGCAAGAGCGCCGCGAGCCGCTCGAGGGCCCGCGCGAGCCTGCCGAGCCCCGCATCCCGGGGCCCGCGCGCGCGGGGGCGCATGGCCGTCGCGCGCGCGGCGAGCGCACGCACCCGATCCGCCGAGACACGCGCCGCGCGCCGCAAGCCGAGCGTCACGACCTCCGCCAGGAGCACGTCCACCTCGGCCAGGATCGGCGCGAACCGCGCCGCGTCCTCGGCGGGGAGCGGCTCTGCCTTCGTGGGCTCGGGGAACGGGGCGGCCGGCGGCACCGTGGGGGCCGCGCGCCGGCCGAGATCCCGCGTCCTTTCGTCGCCGCGCGCGACCAGCCGATGCAGGCACGCGGGCGCGTCCCCCATCGGGCAATCACACCGGGCGCGCCCCTCCCGCCACGTGACCGTCGCGCCGCCGATGCGCACGGCGCAGTCGCCCATCGGCGTGGCCACGAGCTCGGTCCGCGCCGCCGCGCGACGCATCCCGGCCGGCGCTTCCCGGCGGCTCGTCACGTCTCGCCCCCTCGCACGTGACGCCCGACCCAGGCCGCGAGCTCCCGCGGCGTCATGGCGCCGATCGGCATGCCGAGCGCCGCGAGCGCCCCGGTCACGCGCCGGTCGAAGCCGCCCGCGCCCTTGTCGCCGAGGGCCACGAGCCCGAGCACCGTCACCCCGGCGTCGAGCAGATCCTTCACCCGCGTCACGAGCGCGCCGAGCGCGCCTCCCTCGCGGAAATCCGAGATCAACACGACGAGCGTGCGCCGCGGCTCCGCGACCAGCGTCGCCGCGTAGCCCACGGCCCGCGAGAGGAGCGTCCCGCCGCCGAGCTGGAGCGAGAAGAGCACCTCCACCGGATCCCCAGCGATCTCCGTCATGTCCACCACGTGCGTGTCGAACGCGACGAGGCGCAGATCGATCGACGGGACCGACGCGAAGATCGCCGCGAGGATCGCCGCCTGCACCACGCTGTCCACCATCGAGCCGCTCTGATCGAGCAGGACGACGAGCCTCATGCGCGACTGCCGCGCGAGCCGCCGCCGGAAGACGAGCCGCTCGACGCCGAGCACGCCGCGCGCGCGGTCGTAGTGCCGGAGGTTCTCGCGCACCGTGCGCCGCGCGTCGAGGTTCGCGAGGACGCGCAGGTTCGTCCGGCGCCGCGGCCCGGACGAGCCGGTGAGCGCAGGGGCGAGCTCCTTGGCGAGCACGCGCGCGAGATCCCGCACGGCCTCCTCGATGAGGCGCCGCGCCGCGGGGAGCGAGGCCTCCGGGATCTGCCCGCGCAGCCGCACGAGGAGCGCGAGGATCGCGGGCGAAGGCGTCACCGAGGCGAGCGCCGCCGGATCTTCGAGCAGCGCCGCGAGCCCATGCCGCGCGGCCGCGTCCTCTTCCATCACCACGCGCGCTTCGGGGGGGAAAAGCTCCTCCACGCTCGCGAGCCACGTCGAAGGCCGGAGCACGCTCGGCCCGAGGCCGGCGCCGCGCGCGCCCTGCGAGGGGCCGCGCCGGAACGCGCGGTCGTAGAGGAACGAAAGATCCTCGTCGATCCGCAGGAGCACCTCGTCGCCTTCGAGGGGGCTTTGGAGCGAGCTGTCCGCGAAACGCCCGAAGAGCAGGCGCAGCCGCCGCGCCGCCTCGTGTTTCTTCTCGTCCGCGCCCTCCGTCATCGGGTGAGCTGTCAGGGGGCTTGCGTCTCGTGCACCGGCGGTGCTTGCTCGATTTCGCCCGTCTCCGGGTTCACGTCCTCGATGGGCTTGCGGTCGCGCAGGTAGCGGCGGATGGCCTCGTTTTGCACGAGGATGGGCGAAAGGAGCGCGCCCCGTGATTTCATGTCTGCCTCGTTGTCCGAGGGGTATTTGCCGAGGATCATCGCCACGACCTGGAGAAGGAGGGATTGTCCTTTGGCGCGCGCGTCCTTCACCGTGGCGTAGGTCAAGGTCCCGCCGGGCCCCTCGATGGCGGCGCGGTATTGCCCTTCGAGATTCTTGAGCCGCGTGACCTGCCGCGTGAGACCGAGCTCCGTCACGAGCGCCTTGTAATCGGGCTGCTCGAGACGATTCAGGATGCGGTCGACCTCGGCCAGCTCGTCCACGAAGCCGAGCGTCGTGATGGCTCCCACGCCCTTGGGGAACAGGACGTCGAGCATTTTGAGCGCCGCTTCCGCGATGGGATCGCCTGGCGCGCAGGCGCGGATTTGCGCGTCTGCGCCGTCGCGGAGGGCGCCGAGGGCGGCGTCGACGTAAATGTCGAGCTGCTTGGCCTCGGGTGAAAACGTTGATTGTTTTCGCCCAGCCCATCGCGCCTCCAGCGCGCGTGTGTCTGTGTCGTGGGCGATTGCATCGTTTGCGTGGCCCACGAGGTCCATGTGCCCGGCGGTGAGGGCGAGTTTTTGCACCTGGTGCAGGGCGAAGAGCCGCCGACCGGTCGAGAACGTGTAGAGGCGGAACAGGGCGACGAGAAAGGGTTCCATGCAGGCGTTCCTCCTGGGCGTCGATCCCCCGGGGGGATGGGCCTGACGCGGGGGGAAGGGTGCATCGACGTCCGTCAGGAAGGCAAGGGCCTTCGTGGGCTCCGACGAAGGCCCGGGCGCGGGTGGGCGTGAAGGTCGGCATTGGCGACACGAGCGAGGATGAAAGTGGGTGAAGGCCACCCCTCGCGGGGCGGGAACCCGGGCCGAGGCGGATGATGCCCTCGTTGGTTGTGATGCGACCCTGGCGCGGGCAGGGCGACGGCCAGCCACGTTCACCGAGCGACCTCGGGCCGAGGAGGCCGTCACCCGTCGTCGCCGGCGTCCGAGATTCGACGGAAGAGGGGCAAGCCCGCCGCGATCGAGGTTCGTGTCGCGTCTTTCGACGGCGGAGGCCTGCCCTCGTCGGGTTCGAGGCGAAGCTTCTTCGGGGGGCGAGCACCCGATGCGAGGTGCGTGTCGGGAGATGGGTGAGGCAGGTCCACTTTTGTCTGCGATCGAGAAGGAAAGGAGGTGGGTGCGGTCCAGGAGGATCGTGGTTCGGGGGCCGTGGGAGATGGGCACGGGCCAGATGGGTCGAGGTTCGGGTGGGGCGTGACGAGGGGTGCGGGCGTCTCGGCTGGGGATCGAGCGAGGCCCGGGGGAGGGGCGAGGCTCGGCGGCGGGGGTTCGACCCGGGAGGGGGGAGGTGCGCGACCATGCCGCGCGAGGCTCGACCCCGGACAGACAAGGTCCGAGCGCTTCGTGACTTGTCTTGCCCGACCCGTTCGTCCTCCGGATAGATAGGCCACAGCTCATCGCAGGAGGGGTTTCCAGATGAGGCGAGGGGATTTCCTCGTCGCGGCGCTCGTCGTCGCGGCGCCGGGCGTCGTGTTGCCTGGGTGTTTGGGGTCGTTCGGGGAGGACGAAGGACAGGGTCGAATTTGCGCCGCGCCCGTAGAAGGCGGCGAGTTTTGCGTCTCGTCGGGCGAGGGGCCCGCGGGCGCATGGAGCCGAGCGGCGGCACGCGGAGCGCTGCCTATTCAGATGTGGGCCGAGCGTCCGGAGGGGATGACGCTCGACGCGCTCGTGACGAGTCCTGGCGATATGGAGCGGTGGCTTGGGGATATCGACAGGGCCCTCGGGTACGTGCGTGGCGAGCAGCGGAGCGCCGAGTCGTACAAGGCGAGCATGGAGGGCCGGCTCCGTAGCTTGCTCGGGTCGGCGCGTATCCGGCAAAAGGAGCTGCTGGAACAAGAGCCGATCGACGCGGTGGGAGGCTTCGAGGCGGCGCTCGTGGCGAAGGCGAACCGCGAAAAGGACCCGCTCGTCGCGGAGATCACCGCGGAGAAGCTCTCCATGGGCGCCGTGCAGGGCGTGCTCGATCAAGTGACGCTCGATGTCGGGCCGCTGTCGGCGGCCTATGCGGATCTCGCAGCGGACTTCGCCGCGTATCGGAAGACGGAGTCCGGGGAGCTTTCTACGTACGCGAAGCTCGCGGCGAAGGCGTCGATGGCGGCAGTGACCGAGCTCGACGCGATCGAAGCGAGTGTGCTTCAAGCGGCGCACGACGCGAGCGCGGCGCCGCAGGAGATGGCGCTCCGGGCGGTGAAGCTCTCGGCGGAGGTGACGCAATTCGAGGTCGCGTCGCAAGAGACGCTCGCTCCACATGCGGATTTCATGACGACGCATGGCGCGGCGAATCCGGACCTGGCCTCCGGGGCGCAGCGCTCGATCCACGCCATGCTCGGGTATGTCGATCGGCGTATTGCCAGGAGCGATCGGGCGGCGAGGGCGCTTCTGTTCGGGATCTCCATGCGCAGGCAAGCGCTCGTGTTGCTCGACGAGAGCCAAGCCGTGCGGGAACAAGTGGCGGAGGCGAAGATCGCGAAGGCAGAAGCGACCTTTCGCGAGAGCGCGGAGGCGCAGGTGCTCGCGTTCGAGAAGGCGGCGCCGGAGGGAGTGAAGCTGTCGCTCCCGTACCTCGCGAAGCAATACGACGAGGTCACAGCCTTCTTGCAGATGCGCCCGCTCTGCGAACTACCCTCGTCGTCCTGGCGCGAGGCTGGCTGCGCGGCGATGCGTCCGCATTTCAAGGCGGCGGCGACGTACCGCGCGACGACGTTGCCGGGGCTCGTCCAGACGGGGCTCTCGACGATGAAGGCGCAAGGGGTGGGTGGCGCGCTCCTCGACGCAGCGGCGGCGAAGTTCGCGGCGGGCGATGTGAAGGGTGCTGCGGTTTTGCACGATGCCGCGTTGCGCGGCGCGGAGGGAACATGAACCGGTTGCTCATTCTCTGGATCGTGGTGTTCGCGCTTCTCGTGCCTGCGCACGCGCGGGCGGGGACGCCGTACAGCGTTCATTGGGAGATGCTCCAGGAGAGCAACTCTTGCGAGGATGCCCGGCTGAACATCCCTGGTGGTGCGTATTTCCACGCGAACCGGATGCCGCTCGCGACGTTCGAGGTTCCGGGGGCCTACGTGTCGATCCCCGACGGCCCGAAGAGCAACGTGGCGGAAGCGCCGTTCGATTCGGTGCTGCTGCGCATGGGCACGAACGAGTTCACCTTCGGCATCCAGAACGCCAAGGGCAACGACGCCTGCGTCCACCAGCAGAATTTCGTGACGCTCGTCTCGGTCCCGCTCGGGATCCAAAAGCCGCTCTTCAACGTTCGGCGTGATGGGACCGCGTATGGCGGAAGCACGCAGGTCGGGCTCACGAAGGACGAGTTCGCGAGTCTGCTCGAACATTTCGGCGCGCAGGCGGACGCGGTGGCGGATCTCGTGACGGGGGAGGCGCGGGCGGCCGGGTTTTCGCCGGATGATCCGTTCGAGTATTCGCTGACGTCGTCGGAGGTGCCGTGGGTCGAGGTGCCCGATGTGTCGGGCACGGCGGGGGCGTTCGAGCCGGGGAAGGATCCTTATGCGGCGTATGCGGATGCCGTGATTGAGGCGTTGTCGCAGGACGTGCAGGGCGGGAAGGTGGTCCTGCGCGGGGACTTCGTGACGAATGTAAAGGCGTGGCGGTCGAATACGGCGGCGATCGAGAAGGCGCTGGCCGCGCGGGTGAGTGTTTCGCAGGCGGAGACGAGCGCGTTCTTGCAGGCGCAGATTCGCGTCACGGAGCACGTGCGGCAGTTCATGGATACGGCGGATTGGTTCTTGGATTCGCCGATCCCGCCGGATGTCCGGGCGCAGGTGGATGGGGTCCTGAAGAATGCTTTCGCCGAGATGGCGGAGCAGATGAAGGAGAGCCTCAATGGTTGGGAGGCGATCGCGCTCGGGCCGGAGAAGGGCTCCTTCATGGAGACGGTGCGGGCCTTCGCGGGGGCGATGTCGACGGTCGGGGAAGGGGCGGCGGCGTATGCGGAGGTGATGCAGACGCTGGTGCATGCGTCGACGCGCATTGCGATCGGGTTCGTGCCGTATGCAGGGCCGGCGCTCGATTTGTGTGAGGCGGTGACGGGCAAGCTCCTGTGTTTGCCCGGGGGGAAGGATCTGTCCACGGAGGAGCGGATCTTTTCGGGTGTAGGTTTTGGGTTCGGGCAGATCACGAAGGCTTGGGCGGGGATCAAGGCGGCCGGGGTCAAGCCGGGGGCGAAGATTGTCGCGGCGGGGATTGTCGGGTACAGCGATGAGTTCCTCGAAGCGTTGCAGGCGAGCAGGAGGAAGGTGTACAAGACGCTCAACGGGGCGGTCAAGAAGGCGGTCGGGCCGATCGCGAACGAGTTCGAGGGGAGAGCGGGACTGCACTTGATGCAGGATGAGGGACGGGCGATGATCGGGGTCGGGGATGATGGGGTGCGGGAGGTGCTGGGCATCCTGCCCGGGCTGGGTGATGATCTCTCGAGGGCGCCGGATTTCCTCTCTGTTACGAAGGGCAACAAGCTGGCACTGAGTGAAGCCAAGCGGCTCAAAGCTGGTAGCAAGGGTGGGATCGATGTCGGCCACGCCCGAACGCAGTTGTCCAACGCGATGCGAAAGTTGGATGAACTCGACCTTGCAGGGGATGTGGAGCGCATCGAGATCATCATCCCGAAGGGCGCGAACCTCAAAGGGGACTTTGCGATCTTGGGAGGCTACCTGGTAAAGCCCGGCGAAGGCACAAGCGCGTCACTCTCGATGGCTACAGCAACTTCATCAGGGTGATCGAGCTGTGAGTGACTCGGGGCCTTGGTTTTACGCATGGTGCGACGAGGCGGAGAGGGTCGACGCATTCGCGGCGGCCCTCTCCGCGCTCGCAGCTC
Source organism: Polyangium fumosum (assembly GCF_005144585.1). Lineage (GTDB taxonomy): Bacteria > Myxococcota_A > Polyangia > Polyangiales > Polyangiaceae > Polyangium > Polyangium fumosum. The sequence goes on from NZ_SSMQ01000016.1 coordinate 186,901, forward strand.
CCCAGTACCGCAAAGCGGTGACCATTCATTCGGTGTTGCGGCCGGGCGAGATGTACCGCAAGGATATTTCCGTAGACGAGGTCGTCACGCTTGCGCGAGCCAACTTCGACGCCGGAACGCAGGTCTTCGTGGTCTGCGGCGTCGAGCTCCCCTCGGGCGGCCGAACCGCGTTTTACTTCGACTGCTATGGCGATGCCTTCAGGCGACGGTATCCGAACTGCGGCCCTCTTGAGGGACGCGGCGACGAGGACGATATTTACGGCAAGCGCCTGGATATCGTCTTCCCGGCCGGAGGTCGTTCTATCGTCGCTGAAGCCGCAATCCACACCATGTTCGTGCAAACCGACACGGAGGAGGTCTTGCTCCGCCTCTGCGCGCCGGACGAGAGCAAACGCGTAACAACCGGAGCGCTCTCCCCTGGTGATTGGCACGCGCCTGTCGAGCTGAGCGGCACCTACCACGCGTTCGCAGGCGAGATCGCCCGAGATCTCGCTTTATCATGGATCCATCTTCACGATGGCGACATTGTCAACTGCGCCGCGGGCCTCTCGCTCGAAGCGCTCGCGGCGCGCGTCGACGCGACCCCACGCGGCAGCCGTGTCGGCGTCGCGCCCGACGCGCGACGGCGAAACCATCACCTGGTCCTCGACGCGGAAGCCAGCAAAATTCGAGACCAGCGCCCACCACGCTCGGACCTCGCGAGGAATGGCCCCCGCGTCATTCTTCCGACAGACGATGCGCTGACCCGCGAGCAGGTCCTCACGGTGCTGGAGACCGCGCCGGGCGCTCTCCTCGAGGCCCTCGAGGCGGCCGCGATCCCCGACGACGATTGGCGCAGCGTGGAACCACTCGCGCTCGACTTGATCGCGGCACGCGAGGCAGGCGCGCCCACGCTCGAGGTTCAGACGAACACCGGGCACCATGTCCGCTTCATCGAGCACCACGCCCCCTACCACGTCCGCCGCCTCCCGAACGGCGGCGTCCTCCTCGCCACGCACCCCTATCGCACGCTCTGGCAGCTCTGGGCGGATGCGCTGCTTCTGCTGGGGATTCGGACGTAGGGAGCGGGAGCGGGAGCGGGAGCGGGAGCGGGGGCGGGGGCGGGGGCGGGGGCGGCAAGCGGCATCTGTTTGTGTACCGCTTTTGAGGAAGGGGGGCAGAGGCGGGAGCCAAAAAGCGAGCCTGGGCGAGGGCTGACTCCGAGGCCAGGAGCGCTCCTCAATCGACGCCGACGCGGATGGGCATGGAGTGCGTCACGACATCCCAGCCGTCGGAATCGACGCCGTCGATAACGACCGGAAACAGATCGTGCTCACCCTTGGGTAAACCGCCCGCGTTCAGGCGCAGGGTGATGGTCCTGTTCCAGCTCACCCAGTCTTGCACCTCGCGCAGGGTGGCGCTCTGGAGGTCCACGCTGTCGCGCAGCTCGACGCGTTTCCAGCCCGTCTCGGCCGTGTTGCCGACGATGACGCGGCTATCGTCCGAGTAGAGCTCGCGCACGTCCGGGAGAGGCAGGGGATTGTCCACGCCGTCCTCGACCTGACCGAAATTGCCGAAGTAGTTCTGCTCGATGAAGTAGCGCAATCGCCGGTTGGATCGGCATAGACGCGCTCTGTTTGCTTGTTCTGGCTGATCAACGTCTTCCCGTTCTTGTGCACGCGGGTGATGAGCTTGCCGTCCTCTTGCCCTTGTGTGCCGGTGAAGACCATCATCTCCATCAGAGCCCAGTCTCGGTTGCTGTCGGCGGCCTTTCCGCCGTAGTAGGTGGACTTGTCCGTCGTCGATCGATTGACGTAGGTAATCACGCCTCCGCCACCGGCGAACCAACTGTACACCTTGATCTCGCAGTCATTGTCGGACACCGAGTTTTCCCAGCTCACCCGCTCGTGCTTCCATTGGTAGCTCTTCTGGTACGGCATTCCGTCGAGCAACATCACGTTGCGTACGTAGTGGGCTTTGTAAAAATGCCGCTGCTCCTGGATGGCAAAGCCTGAATCGAAGCGCCGGGTGGCGTTGTAATTCATGCTGTCCTCGGGCGTGAACAGCACCTTGCCGCGCGTCGCGTCGACCTTCACGGAGCTGGGGCCGCCCAGCATGTTGAAGGTCCAGCCATTGCCGCTCATCATGCTCTGGCCCGGAGACATTGACTCGATCATTCCGTCGGCTCCGCCGAGGAAGGTCTTCGTGACGTCGTTGCTGCCGAGGTCGCCCTGGATGGTCACCATATCGCCATGGTGGTAGATCGCCGGCGCGACGCCGCCGTCGTCGTGCCCGCCTTCGCCGCTCGAAGAAGAGGTCGTCGCGCTCCCGCCGCCCTGGCTGCTCGAAGAGGTCGTATCGCCGCCGCCGCAGCCCACCACCGCGAGGGGCAGCCCCGCGAGCAGCGCCCATGCGAATGCGGGCGCGAGAACCGACGGCGTTGAGAGGCGAAGGGGTCGGAAAGGCTGTGTATTCAAGTTCGTTGACATAGGCTCACCTGATCACTCGCCTTCACTTCCTACGCGCGTTGGCAGCGGGAGCTGCGTTGCAATCTTGCGAGAGCGGGCCCCACGGTTGCTCATTACCGATGGTGGGAGCCGGAAGCGGTAGCGGTAGCCCCCGTCGCGCGGCCTTGTTGTTGCAAGCCGCCGGGGGCCGGCGTCGTCGCGCTGGCCTTGTTGTTGCAAGCCGTCGGGGGCCGGCGTCGTCGCGCTGGCCTGTTGCGCCCTCGCGATGACCAGGTGCAGAGCTCAGGCTAGAAAGTGGAGATATAGGACAACCCATTGAACAGGCACAGAACTAGGAGTAGCCGTATGAATTCAAAAGACCCCAGCGAGAAGCCCTTGAAGAATAGTGACACCCCAGAGCAAGAGCAGCCTGCCGAAACGGCGACGCCCCGGCCGGAGGAGGAGCCGGAGGACCAGGCCCCGACGGGGACGCGGGCGCGGCGCGCGCGACTCGGGGCGAACCCTGGTGCCGTCATCAAGATCAGGAGGTAGTACGGTCTAGCTCTGGCACTGACACCTCCGCCCGCGCCAAACACCGTGTAGCCGATGGCGAGGCGTTCAGCTCCCTTGTCCGAGGCCGCGACGTCAGAGGGCCTCGACGCACGGGAGCGGGAGCGGGAGCGGGAGCGGGAGCGGGAGCGGGAGCGGGAGCGGGGGCGGGAGCGGGAGCGGGAGCGGGAGCGGGAGCGGGAGCGGGAGCGGGAGCGGGAGCGGGAGCGGGGGCGGGGGCGTTAGAGGGGGGCGCAGTGCGCCAGGCGGATTCGGGCGAGGTGCAGGCGGGCGTAGGCGGTCTTCAGGCGGATCCGGAGAGCGCGGGCGATCTGCGGCATCGAGCGGCCTTCGATTTCGTAGGCCCAAAGCACGGCGGCGAGCTTTGTGCTGAGCTTCTGGATGGCTCGCCAGAGCAGGCGGGCCGCGTCGAAGGCCTGCGTCGTTCGCGGGTGGACCAGAGGTTCGGGGAGCTCGCCCGTGAGCGCTTCCCAGCGATTGCGCGCAAGCTTGCGATGGTTCGCCGCGCGATAAAGCGCGACCGTGAAGAGCCAAGACCGCGCTTGCTCGCCCCCCA
>NZ_SSMQ01000171.1 GCF_005144585.1 Polyangium fumosum
TACGCGAGACCTCCGCACGAATGGCTGCCGCTTGTTGTTCCGTACACATGTTGAGGCTCCTTCCGGCGGGGAGCCTGGGCACGAGGGACACGGGGCGTCAGGACGGGGGTGGGCGAGGTGATACGACGAGTCCGACCCCAACGCGACGAGCGGATCGGCGAGCTGTTCGCTGCTCGACGAGATCGTCCGCGACGGTGCCCGGCAGATGCTCGCGGCGGCGTTGCAAGCCGAGGTCTCCGCCTACATCGACGCGTTCCGTGACGAGCTCGACGAGAACGGCCACTGGCTGGTGGTCCGCAACGGCTACCACGCCGAACGGGAGGTAACTCCTGCCGGCTTGGGCCAGGAAGTCGCCGCAGGGGAGCGAGGTGCTGCCGCTGCTGTACCTGCACGGCCTGTCGCCTGTCGTCTTCGGACTTCGCCCCTGCATTGAGCCAGTTCCTGGGCACCAGCCACGGGCTGTCGGCCGCCACCATCACGCGGTTGACCGAGCCGTGGCAGAAGGATGCCACCACGTTCGCCGCCCGTCCGCGCGCGCCGACGGACACCCCGAGCCCGTCGAGGAACGCGACGCTGTGCTGCCACGGCGTCAGCGCATCCCCGTGCCGCTCGCGCGCGGCGGCATGCACGACGTTCGGTTTGCCCGTCGTGCGCCAAACGTCGAGATCGTGCTCGAACGTCGTGGTTGGCTCCTCCAGTGTGTCTCCGTCATTCGAGCCGACCTTGCCCATCACGGCCGTCGCCACGACCATCCCGAGTTCGTCGAGCTTCACGGCGCTGCGATTGCCGTTCGGGTCGGTAACGAGCGTGGGCCCGAGGACGCGGGAGTCGTTCGTCGCGGGACATTCCCCGCAACTGTGCCATCACGTCCCGCCTTCCCCATTAAAATCGACGGACAATGGGACAACTGGGAGATCTGTGTCGTTCTGGATTGTACAGTCGATATGGCGCGCGAGAACCCCCATGATCAGATCAACGATCTGGTTTTTCGTCTGCCAACCCAACTCATCATCGGGGATCCTTCGTGAGAGTTCCGCCCAAATCTCCCCGCCAAGCTCGCGCACCGTGCGACTGCTACTCACCGACCCATCATAGCGCATTGTAGTCACCTGCCTAGTTCCGTGTACTTTTTCATTAGTGTTTTGATGATGATGGAGTTTGCATCATCGCCCCGCGCATGACCTTGAAACTTTCCCACGATATCGAAGCTTCCTGCCCCCGTCTGCTTAATGATAACCCGGCCTGCATTCCTCCCGCGCAACTCGAAAAAGCCTCCACCGAGCGGTCGCGTTCCGCTTCCAGGGTCCAGGTTCCCCGCTCGAACCTGCCGAAGAAGCGAGTCCACATCTCGCTGGGCATGCTCGCTCATGGCTTTAGCGTAGTTAATGGCATACGGAATCTCACTGATCCGGCTAGTAGTTGTGATTTGGGCAGACGCCCCCCCCGACCGAGGAAGGTTCGGTAGACCTACTGCTTTCTGCTCGGCAGCCCGCTCCCCGGCCTGCACGACTGCCTCGCTCTTGCGAGCTTGTCCCTCCGTTCGTTCTCCTTGCGCCCTTGCCCTGGACGCGGCAACACCGGCACTCAGACCCGTAGCCACGCCCTCCAAACCAGACCCAATGGTCAGAATTTTCAGAAATGTGTCTTGTTGGTCCGCAGTAAGTGGACCGGACGAGCCATTTCTTACCATCGATACAATCGCGTACAAGGAAATCGCAACCGCCGTTGCTGGAGATCTCTTGATTAGCTCCATGGCGTTATTGAATTCGGCTAGCCTCTCCTGCGTGTCTCTGTGGCGGCCAGGTGCAATTGAGCCCTCTGGAAACGCAAAGGCATGATACTTTGCCTGAACACTGGCCCACAGTGCATCAAGCTCTTCTATTGCCAGGTGGTACTTGCCAGCTTCTGCACTCGTTGCGTACCAGGGCGGCATCTGCGGCCCTTGTGAAATGTCTGCAACGGGTGTTGACGCCAGCAGGCTAGCAGCCCGTGGATCTACGCCACCCCAATCGCGAGCCCAACACCCCGCACATGACCCCGTCGCATCCCGTCCCACGCATCCCGGGAAAATCGTGCCAACCGCCTCGGCGTGCTCCGCACCAGAG
>NZ_SSMQ01000172.1 GCF_005144585.1 Polyangium fumosum
ATGCTCAGGCCAGGGGCTGGACCCGGGGTCGATGAACTGCGCGATGCGCAGTTCATCGAACAGGCCCGGTCAAGACCGGCGGGCCGGTGGCAAGACCATGGGGGGGTTCGCTGGCGTCGGTTCGATGCGCTGCGCGATACGCAGTTCATCGATGAGGCCGTGTCTTCCGGCTTGGAGGCCGAGCCCAAAGGCGACGGGGACGCGTGTGCGAGAGATGGGGGCATGTGTCCGAAGAGACGACGTCGAGTCTCCGGAGACACGAGGTCGTGCCTTGGAGGTACGAGGTCGTGTCTCTGGGGCGTGCCGTCGAGCCTCCGGGGGTACGAGGCCGTGCCTTGGAGGAACGGGGGCGATGGAAGGAGCGGCGGGCTCGTGGCGTCGAGAGATGGGCACGATGCGGAAGACCATGGGCTCATCGCCCGAAGACCTACGGCCCCATCACGTGGAGGGACGGAGCCGTGCTGTTTGGAGCGTGAGGTCACCGCGTCACGCCACGACGTCATGCGACGAGGCGTTGGCCGCCGACCTGTCCGCGCTGCGGCCTTTGGTAGACAAGATCACCATTGGTCTTTGACCGGCGGCGGCGTTCCCCACCAAGACAGCCGCGCTACGGCTTCTGCTGGCACCCCGGCATCTTCGTCGGCCTGTTTGAAAAACTGCGCACCGCGCAGTTTTTCAACCCTGGGTCCAGCGCCTCGCTGGTCCGGGGTCGAGGGGGCGGACAGCCCCTCGCGGGGTCCGGGGCAGCGCCCCGGCTCGGCGCGTTCGCTCGTCCGGGAGCGTGTCGTTGGCCCCGGGACGAAGGGCGACCGTGCAGCGCGGTTTCTGTTCCGCTGGCATTCGTGTTGCTGACATTCGTGCCTGCGAGAAAGGAGATCGCCTCATGATCCGACGCTACCTGGTTCACGCCGCGGTGTGCGCTGCCTCCGTCCTGTTCTTTGGCTGCGCGGGTGAGGAAGCAGGCTCGGCTGCGCGCGACACGGGTCATTTGACCGTGAACTGGACCATCAGCAACCAGCGGGCTGCGAACTACTGCGTGGCGTACGAAGCGACCGGCGCGCTGATCGACATTCGCAACGACAAGGAGGAGTTCGTCGCGCAGATCCGCGTGCCATGCAGCCAGTTCAAATCGAGCATCGAGCTGCCTGTGGACAATTACCACGCGACGATCGTGCTCGTGAAGGAGAACGGCGACCCCGTCGGCAACAAGATCGATCTCGGCAAGTTCAAGGTCGGCGACGGAGACGATATCGACCGCGAAGCGAGCTTCGCGATGCCGCCGCCCGAAGGCTGACGCCAAACGAAAGGAATACGGCCGTGGGGACATCGGGGCGGTTTTCGCCCCGCGTGCCCCCATTTCCGTGCTCGCGCGTGGTTCGCCCTGCTTTCAGGGATCGAGCGGGCCGACCGCGCCGGGGCGCCGGAGGCCGAGCTCGCGCCGTCGTTCCTCGAACCAGGCGCGGGCCTCGGTATGCGTGTCCAGAAACCGGACGGGGAAGCCAGTCGTGCGGCGGAGCAACTGGATCGCACGAAACAGCATGGAGCCGAGGACACGAAATTGATACCTGGCGCCAACGATGGCGACGCCATGGATCGTCACGTCATCGTCCGGCGTACCAGACGTCTCCGACGCCACGCGGCGCGCCTCTGACGAGAGGTGCACCATGCGATGAAGGTCGATGATCAAAAAGACGTAGGGCTTGCCGTCGGAAAAACGCCGCCGAATGGCAGTCAAGCGCCGGACATCGTCACCGGTGACATGTCCGACGTAGTGGGCAATGGCCAGGTCGGGCTCCTCGATGATCGCGAAGGACTCGTCACGAACAGCGGACATTTTGAGGCGGATGGTAACGGAGGCGGGCGAAGAACGGCAAGGATCGTCTCCGAGGGGGGCGCTGCGCTGGGGCTTTGCCCCAGGCCCCAGCAGGGGCTGTCCGCCCCTGCACCCGGACCAGCCAGGGGCTGGACCCAAGCTCGATGAACTGCGCGATGCGCAGTTCATCGAACAGGCCCCGGTCAAGAC
>NZ_SSMQ01000173.1 GCF_005144585.1 Polyangium fumosum
CATTGGTAAATCCTACCTTGTTCTGCGCGACCATCCGCGCATGGTTCTGGCAAGACTCCCGTTCAAACCGTGCGTGCGGATTTCCCGCACACGGCTTACCGGTGGTCTCTCGGGCAGCGGCATCATGCGGCCTCCGGGTACTGGATGGTTCCGCGCAGGCGGTGGAGCCCGTGGGTGTGGAAGAAGTCACTCGTCCACGTGGCGATCTCTCCGGCGCGCAGGTTCCGGCCCTTGCGCTTCATGAGGAAGCGTCGGAGCCGTCGCTCGACGTAGCGATCGACGAAGCCGAATTTTGCCGCGGCATTGCCCGTGCGGAAGTAGTTGCCCCAGCCGAGCAGCACCGGGTTCAGGTCGCGGATCAGAGCCCGCACGTCCTTCACGCCGTTCCTGTTTCGTCCGGTCAAACTCTTCACGCGCTGCCTCACGCGCTTCATGCTGCGCTGCGAGGGCCATCGCTGGAGGAAGTACACGCGCTTGCGTTGCCTCTCCCAGATCGGACCGCTCATGCGCTTGCGCAAATGGCAACCGAGGAAGTCGAATCCCTCCTTGCCCAGGCTCAGATCCACTCTCCTCGTCTTCTCGGGATGTAGCTCCAAACCGAGCCGCGCGAGCACTTCACGCACGCGCTTCTCGGCCTGCTCGCACGAAGACCCCGTCCGACACATCACGACGAAGTCGTCCGCGTAGCGCACCAAGACGCCCAGATGCGCGCCATGGCGTTCCCACGCGGCGTCGAGCACGTGCAGGTAGATGTTGGACAAGAGCGGCGAGATCACGCCGCCCTGCGGGGTCCCCGAGAGCATCGCCATCTCGCGCCCGTCCTCCATCACGCCTGCTTCGAGCCATTGCCGCAGCAGCTTGAGCACCCTCCGATCCGAGACGCGTCGCTCCACGAGCTTCATCAGCTTCTCGTGGTCGATGCTCCCGAAGTAGTCGCGGATGTCGGCATCGAGCACGTGATTGCCTCCACGCGCCCCGAGCTTCCGGAGCTTCTCCAGCGCTTGTGTCGCGCTTCGGCGTGGCCGAAAGCCGTACGAGCTCGGACGAAAGTCCGCCTCGAAGATCGGCTCCAGCACGAGCTTCGCCGCCATCTGCGCCACTCGGTCCCGGATCGTCGGAATGCCCAGCGGCCTCTTCTTCCCATCAGCCTTCGGGATGTATCGACGCAGCACCGCCGCCGGTCGATACGTGCCTGCTCGCAACGCGGCGCCGATCTCTTCGAGGAAGCGATCGACTCCGTACTGCTCGACGTCGGCGATCGTCTGGGCATCGACGCCCGCCGCGCCTCGGTTTCTCCTCACCCGCTTCCACGCTTCCCACAGGACGTCACGCCTGTAGATGCGGTCGTACAGCGCGTGGAATCGACGTTCCTTCGACCGTTTCGCGGATGCCCACAGTCGACGCTGGAGTTGTCGCACTTTGTCCGCGGGTTTGGCCCCGCGGGGGTGGTTGGGACCGGTCTTGCCGGCCATGCCCTCGCGCTTACCTCCGACCTCGACACGACCACCGCGAGGGCCCTTCCCTCCGGCCGCGTTGTTCGTCGCGGCCATCTTCGGTACTACGACCCCCTCGGACTCCCGCTGCGCAGCGCTCGATTTCACCTTCGGCTTATACGAGCCACCTTGCCGCGACGACGGCAGCGCAGACGGGTCTCTCGTGTTCCGCACCTCTCCTTGAACGCGTGCTGCGCCCTCTACCCCGGGGAGATCCACCGTGCGTCGTTCTCCGGACTTCGGCGCGATGGACGTGGTCTTCGCCGCGACATGCTCGGCTCGGCTCTCCCGTTGTGAATGTGACGAGGCGGCAGGCTTCACTTGATGTTGCGGCCCGCGTTCTTGCTCCCTCCGTAGAGGCTTTCGACGCCCCGCTCGGGCACGATGGATCTCTCCACGCACCTGGGGCCTGCTACCGGGCGCTCCGGCGCTTACCCGGACGGGACTCTCACCCGTTGGAGACGTGCAGCGCAAGACCGACCCTCGAACCGGTGTCCCGGCCGTTTGGTCGATCTCCTCACGACGCACCA
>NZ_SSMQ01000174.1 GCF_005144585.1 Polyangium fumosum
CTTGGCCTCGCAATACGCTGACGTCGACCTCCACATCTCGCCCTGCTTCGGGGTTTGTCCAAGGGACATGGCCCCGCATTACACCATCCCGCGATGGTTTGGTAGAGAAAAACACCAGTCACCTAGAACGCCGATCCCTTCAACTTCCCCGCTCCTTCCGCACACCTACGCGAGGGGGCTCGACAAACGCTCGCCGACGTGATCCACTCTCCGTGGCTCGCCCAGCCCAACGGAGAAGGCACGTCCATGTTGACCCCCGTTCCGCGCTGGAATCCGAGCTCTGTCGCGACCCGCAGGGAGCAGATGCTCCTGGCCCGGCTGGGTAACCACCGGAAGTTGTTCGCGTTCCTTTACAAGCATCGCCTTGCGTTGTTCGATGACGCTTTCCAGGACGAACTCGCGGCCATGTATCGCGACACCGGCGAAGGCAGGCTCCCTGTACCCCCCGCCTTGCTGGCGATGGTTTTGCTGTTGCAGGCGTATCACGGCGTTTCTGATCGCGAGGCCGTCGAGCTGACGGTCGTCGATCTACGCTGGCAGCTCGTGCTCGGCATCCTGGGTGCGGAAACGCAGGCCTTCGGGCAGAGCACTTTGCAGGCGTTTCGCGATCGGATGAGCGCGCATGGCATGGACCTCAGGCTGCTCGAGCGCACCATCGAGCTTGCCAAGAAGACCCAGGAGTTCGACTGGAAAAAGCTACCGAAGACGCTGCGCCTGGCCATCGATTCGCGTCCCCTGGAGGGCGCGGGTCGCGTCGAGGACACGATAAACCTTCTCGGCCATGCGGCCTTCAAGCTCCTGCGCGGGGCGGCCGCGTTACTCGAGCTGAAAGCGGAGGAAATCGCGGCGTGCGCCGGAGCCACGGCGTTTCTTGCGCCGAGCATCAAGACGGGCCTGGACATCGACTGGTTCGATCCCGAGCAAAAGGCCGAGGCGATCGTCGAACTCACACGGCAGATTGACGCGCTCGAGATGTGGATTCGCAGGCAAGCCGGCGCCGCGGCGGACGAGGCACCGCTGAAGGATCTGTTCGATTGCATCGCAGAACTCCGCGCGCAAGATATCCAGCCGGAGCCGCCTGGGGGCGGCAAGCCGCGCATTCGTAAGGGCGTCGCCAAGGAGCGGCGCGTGTCGATCGAGGATCCGCAGATGCGCCACGGGCGCAAGAGCAAATCCAAGCGCTTCAATGGTTACAAGCAACACATCGCGAATGACCTCGACACCGAGTTGATCCTGGCGGCCGCTGTGACACCGGCCAATCGTCCGGAAGGCGAGGGGGCGGCAGCCCTCGCGGAGGATCTTTCACGATCCCCGAGGAACGAGACGATTGCCGCGGTGTACATCGACCGAGCGTATGTGGGCAGCGAGCTCGTGCAAGACGCGGCGGCAGCCGGAGCCCGAATCCTCTGCAAGCCGCGCACAGCGGGCAACGGCGAGCGCTTCTCCAAGGACGACTTCAAGAAAAATTTCAAACTCAGGACGATCACATGTCCCGCGGGCCAGACCCAGCGATTCGTGCCTGGCCAGACAGTCGAGTTCGATCCTGGAGTCTGCGGTGCGTGTTCGCTGCGATCACGCTGCACCAACGCGAGTAACGACACAGGACGGACCGTGCACATTGCCGCGGACGAGCAACAGTAGCAGCGATTCCGCAACCTCGTTAGCACGACGAAGGGACGCGAAGCGCTCCGGCAGCGGGTCCACGTCGAGCATCGACTCGCCCATCTCTCACGCAAGCAGGGGCCTCGTGCCCGCTATCGTAGCCTACGCAAGAACCTGTTCGACTTGAGGCGCCACTGCGCCGTGTTGAACCTGGAAACCATTCAACGGTGGGGTGGAGAGCTGAGCATGCGTAAAGCCGCGTAACTTCATGGGAAGTGAAGGGGTTGGCGCTCTAGGTGGCTGGTGTTGATCGCGAGCCCATCGACGACGGTCGATGGCCGCTCCTGTTCCCATGGCCGCCACGGTGCATATCGGACAGGCCACCTGACGGCTTATAACGGTTCGGTTCATCTTCT
>NZ_SSMQ01000175.1 GCF_005144585.1 Polyangium fumosum
TGCGCAGACGTCTGCGCGCGCTTGCTGTCGAAGCTCGATGCGCCCGGCGGCCGGACGAACGCGCGTGCGCGCGGCGCCTGCCACGGCAGCGGGCCGGCGTCCAGACGGGGGTGAGCGAGGTGATACTCGTGAAGCATCATCGAGATTGCAAAGGAATTGCAATATTCCGCTGAAACCGGCGCGATGCGCAAGCGCCAATGCGTGCCCGGGTTCCTGGATCCGTCGTCGGGATGCACGCGCAGAGGCACCGCTCCGACGCCTCGCTGCTGGGAATTGATGGGTCGAGGCAAGCTGTGGTACGTCCTCGAAGGGATTCGATCGGAGGATATGTCATGCAAGCTCCGCCTCCGGCGCTGAATACGAGGCGCTGGACCATCCACGAGATCATCGACGCGGCCGTTCTCGTCGTCCTGACGGCTGCTGGATTTCTTCACCCCGAGAGTTCGGGGACCTGGTTCTCGAGCCTCCTCTTTTCTTTCGCCGTTCTCGTGATGCCCGTATTGTCAGGCGCGGCGATCGTGACGTGGCTCTCGCGCCGCCTCGGGACGCGGATTCAGGGGCCACGTATCAAGCCGGCGCCCATGGCGCGGGAAGCCTTCGAGACGGCGCGCGCCATGTACGTCGCCGCTTGTCTCATGGCCTGGCCCCTCACGGCATGGCGATTGGGGCATCCGACGGGGCTCGTCTGGAACCTCGACGTGCACGGCGTGAGCGTGGCGGCTGTCGTCGTGCAGACCGCTCTCGGCGTCATCGTGATCGACGCGTGGCTCTACTGGAAACACCGGCTGCTGCACACTCGGCTCTTGTTCGGATTCCATAAATCCCACCACGTCTTCCGCGATCCCACCGCCTTCGCTGGCTTTGCGGTGGGTCCGATCGAGGCGCTTCTCACCTTCTGGCCGATTCTCCTTCTGTGCATCCCGGAGGCGCTGCACTGGGCGCCCCTCTATTTCGCGCTGGTCGTGGGATTCGTGAACCTCAACTTCTATCTCCACTGCGGCGTGACCCTGTCGTGGGTCGAGAAGACATTGCCTCGTATCTTTCTCAATACCTCAGCCTTCCACAACGTCCACCACGCCCGGGCAAACACGCATTTCGGCGAAGCGCTCTACTTGTGGGACGTCCTCTGCGGCACGCGGCTCAAGGCCGCCGAGGCAACGGCCACGGGATCCGCGCCCAACGCCTCCTCCTCCGTTTAGACTGCCGCCACGATCTTCGAACGTACCTTTCTACGCGCGCTCTTCCTCTTCCAACTCACCCTCGCCGCTGCCTGCGGATTCTCCTCGAACCATGGAAACTCCGGCGCTACCGACGGGGCTGGCGGCAGTGGGGGCAGCGGCGGCGCGGGCGCCGGCATGCCCGCCGGCTCGGGCGGGAGCGGCGCTGCGGGAGGCGGCGGTGGCGCAGGGGGCAGCAATGCCGATCCCTGCGCCAAACCGTGGCCCGACGCGACGAACACCGGGATCCCGGCGGGCACGCCCGCGCTCGCGGTGATCGACAACGATCTACACACCGAGTCTCCCCGGACCACACCACCGTGCGGCGGAGCCACGCACACGCCGGCCCTGGAATGACGCGCAACGACGGCGATCAATTCGCTGCGTCGCATGTGCTGCTCGAAGACAATCTCTTCGACAAGCTGACACCCGGCGCGTACGTCGACGGCATCCTTGACATGGGCGGGTCGATGTCGTGATTCGGCACAACTGGATCGACCCGTCCGCGCCGCCCGTCGAGAACGGCGGCGTGAATGCGGCCGTTTTCGTCAGCCCCGAGTTCGGCAATCCCTAGAACATCGATCGGTTCAAGAACCGCTCGATGTTCTAGGCTTCTTTCGTCCCGAGGGGGACGCCTCGCGTCCCCCTCTCGCCCGGGCAAAGCCCGGTCGATTCACCCCCCGAGGCGAGCTCGCTTCGCGATCTCGCAGAGCATCGAACCGTTCGATGCTCT
>NZ_SSMQ01000176.1 GCF_005144585.1 Polyangium fumosum
CTAGGTGACTGGTGTTTTTCTCTACCAAACCATCGCGGGATGGTGTAATGCGGGGCCATGTCCCTTGGACAAACCCCGAAGCAGGGCGAGATGTGGAGGTCGACGTCAGCGTATTGCGAGGCCAAGCTGTCGCCGACGTCGATCTACAGCCTGTTGCACCGCGAGTGCCATCGGCTCTTTCCGGATGAGGCGTTCACGGACCTGTTCCGGGACATCGGTCGACGCTCGATCCCGCCGCGCATCGTCGCGGTGGTGATGGTGCTGCAGCGGCTGGAAGGGCTGTCGGACCGGGAAGCGGTCGAGCGGTTCAGCTTTGACATCCGGTGGAAGTATGCGGCGGGCGGGCTCGACTTCGAGTATCCCGGCTTCGTTCATACGGTCCTGGTCGACATGCGCGAGAGGCTGCGGCAATCGCAGGACCCCGACCGGATCTTTCGCACGGTGCTCGACGTGGCCAAGGCGGCCGGGCTCGTGGGCCGTCGGCGCGTGCTTGACTCGACGCCGCTGTACGACGCAGTGGCCACGCAGGACACTGTCACGATGATCCGCTCCGCGATTCGCGCGCTGCTCCGCGCGGCCGGCGATGAGCTCGTTGCGCAGCTGCGCGGGGCTCTGAAGCGGGATGACGATTACAGCACCGCCGGGAAGCCGGCGTGCGACTGGGAGGATCGAGCCGCACGCGAAGCGCTGGTGGATGCGCTGGCGCGTGATGCCTATGCGTTGCTCGCGCACCTGGATGGTCACGCGCTCGCCGTGCCGGTGCGCGAGGCGGCGGTGCTGCTGGCCACGGTCGTGGGACAGGACCTGGAGCAGACCGAAGACGGCACCTTTCGCATTGCCCGGCGCGTGGCGCCCGATCGCGTCATCTCGACGGTCGACCCCTACGCGCGCCATGGCCACAAGACACAAGCTCGCGGCTTCGATGGCTACAAGGGTCATATCGCGCTCGACCCTGACTCGGAGCTCATCACGTCCTCGACCGTCACGCCCGGCAATGCCGCCGATGGCAGTGTGGCCAAAGAGTTGCTGAAAGAGGCGCTGGAGACCGAGGCGCAGAAACAGGACGAGCAGCAGACCAAAGAAGGGAGTCCCGAGGCGAATGACTCCCTCGCCCCGGAGCCTGTCGAAGTCTACGGAGATAGCTCGTATGGCACGGGCGAGGTGCTCGAGCATCTCGAGAACGCAGGCGCTGTGGCTCATGTAAAGGTGCAGGCCCCTGCATCGCCGGACGGTCGATTCACCAAGGACGCGTTTCACATCGACCTCGCGAGCGATACGGTTACCTGCCCGGCTGGGCAGCTCGTCCAGATACGCCGCCGCAAGGATGGCTCGGGGATAGCGTCTTTCGGTGCGCGCTGCGGGAAGTGCCCGCTTGCGGCTTCATGCACGAAATCGAAAGAAGGTCGCAATGTCACGGTGAATCAGCGAGAGCATCTGCTGCAGCACGCGCGCACGCAACAGAGGAGCCCCGCGTGGCGCGCGGGCTATAAAGCCACGCGCCCGAAGGTCGAGCGCAAGCTCGCTCATCTGATGAGACGAAGGCACGGCGGACGTCGAGCACGCCTGCGCGGCACCGAGCGAGTCACGCGCGACTTCACAATGCTCTGCGCCGCGGAGAATCTCCGACGGCTCGCCGCGCTGGGGCTGCGGCACGACGAGCGGTCGAGGACACGCTGGGCAGTGTGACCGAGGGCGGGGGGCGCCTCGTACGGTCGCCGCTACGGCAGAACAGAAGATGAACCGAACCGTTATAAGCCGTCAGGTGGCCTGTCCGATATGCACCGTGGCGGCCATGGGAACAGGAGCGGCCATCGACCGTCGTCGATGGGCTCGCGATCAACACCAGCCACCTAG
>NZ_SSMQ01000177.1 GCF_005144585.1 Polyangium fumosum
CCCGAGGGGGACGCCTCGCGTCCCCCTCTCGCCCGGGCAAAGCCCGGTCGATTCACCCCCCGAGGCGAGCTCGCTTCGCGATCTCGCAGAGCGCCGAACTGTTCGGCGCTCTAGCATTCGTGGGAACGACGCTCCTACATCTGCAGGCGGCAGGTGCGCTACGATGGGCGCATGAAGAACCTTCGAATCTTCCTTGCCGCTCCACTCTTCGTCCTCGGCTGCGGGGAGAGCCCCTCCGAAATCCCCGCGCCTCAGCCTGCGCCGACGGCTGCGTGCGCGGAGCCGCTCGACCTCACGTTCGGCACGGCGGAATCACGAACGAACGTCACGGGCCTCTCGGTCGCCGTCGACGCCGCTTGCAACATCGTCCTCGCCGGCACGACCCAAGGGCCGATCGATTTCGGCGGCGGCCTCGTCGGCACGGCGGACGCGCCGTTTGCCTTCGTGGCGAAGCTCGACGCCGGCGGCAAACACCTCTGGAGCCGAGCGCTCCCGCTGGGCGCGACGTTCGAGGGGAAGGACGTGCTCGCGGTGGACGGCGAGGGCTCGATCCTGCTCGCCGGCAGCTTGCGCGCGGACGTCGACCTCGGGGGCGGCCCGCTCGGCGGGCAATACGTCCGCGCGAACCACCCGTTTTTGCTGCGTCTCGACGCGAACGGCAATCATCTCGCGAGCCGCCGCCTCCCTGGAAACCTGCCGGACGACGTGGATTACAGCGGCGGCTTCGCGCGTGTCGTGGAGGGCGTCGCGTTCGACGCCGAGGGCAACTTCGTGATCACGGGCAGGTTCGTCGGCGACCTCGATTTCGGCGGCGTCACGTTGACGAGCGTGCCCCAGGCGTGGGACCCCGCGTTCATCAACTACAAGCCCGACGTGTTCGTCGCCCGCTACGACGCACAGGGGGGCCTCGTGTGGGCCAAGAAGTTTGGCGGCGACGCCATGGAATCGCCGGCGGGCCTCGACGTGACGCCGGGGGGCGACACCGTCCTCGTCTACACACAACTCAGCCTCCCGGAGGCCGCCGGGGAGCCGCAAGGTTTGTATGTGAAAAAGTTCTCGCCGAGCGGCGACGTCGTTTGGAGCAAGCTCTTCGCAGAGTCCATCCTGGCCGGTTTTGGGGGCAGCGTGGCGACGACGGACGACGGCGGCGTGGTCTTCGGCGGGGAGGGGGAGCTCGTCTTCAACGGCATTGGCACGTACAGCCCGGCGTTCGTGGGCCGGATCGATTCGAAGGGGGAGCCCGTGCTCGGCGCCTCGATCACAGGCGACGCGACCGCCATGGTCGCCGCTGTCGCCCCCGACGACAACGGCGGCATCCGGGCCGTCGGTTGGTTCGAGGACACGCTGCTCCTGCACGGAAAGACCATGGCCGGCTCGAAGGGCGGGCTCGACGGCTTCGACGTGCACCTCGAATGGGACGACGCGGCGAACACCGTCACGACGTTCGGCGCCGCGGCGGACGATCTCGCCCTGGCAATGGCGCGGAGCAAGGACGGCGCGCGGGTGATCGCGGGCGTCGAGGGGCCACTCGTCCACCTCGACGAATCGTTCTCGCCGTATTCGCAGGGGACGCGGATCTTCCTGCGCCGTCACGAGTGACCTGAGCCCGGGGCGCTGCCCCGGACCCCGCGGGGGGCTGTCCGCCCCCTCGACCCCGGACCAGCCAGGGGCCTGAGCATTGGTTCCATCTCCGATCGGTACATTCCCCCCCTCTGACGACATTTAGCGAGGGAGATGTTGGATGCAGAGGTGGCCTCGTCGGCGGAAGCGTGGGCACAGGAGGAGTTCGGGCATG
>NZ_SSMQ01000178.1 GCF_005144585.1 Polyangium fumosum
CTAGAGCAACGATCGGGTAGAAAGCCAGATCATTCCGAGCAGTTACGTGACGAGGATCGACAAGGCCAGACGGCTGTGCTCTACTGCGCGCGGCTCGCCCAGCCTGCACGGAATAGGTCTCCGCCATGTCGACGTCCGTACTCCGCTGGAATCCGAGCAATATCCCTGGTCCGCGCGAGCAGAAGCTCCTGCAGCGAATGGACAAGCACCGCAGGCTGTACCTCTTTCTCTACCAGCACCGATTGGAGCTGTTCGACGACGCATTCCAGGACGAGCTTGCAACGATGTATCGCGATACAGGCGAGGGCAAACAGCCGGTCCCGCCCGCGCTCCTTGCGATGGCCCTCCTGCTGCAGGCCTATTCGGGCCTCTCTGACGCCGATGCGGTCGATAATACGGTGTTCGACGTCCGATGGCAGATTGTGCTGGGCACGGTCGGCGCCCAGGAGCCGGCGTTCGGTCAGGGTACGCTGCAAGCATTTCGCGAGCGGATGATCCGACACGACATGGATCGTCGACTGCTCGAGCGCACCGTGGAGCTTGCACGGAAATCGAAGGGGTTCGATTGGAAAAAGCTGCCCAAGACATTGCGCCTCGCCATCGATTCACGTCCTCTCGAAGGCGCGGGGCGGGTCGAAGACACGCTGAACTTGCTCGGGCACGCCACGTTCAAGCTGTTGCGCGCCGCTGCCACGCTCCTCGAGAGGCGCGCCGAGGAAATCGCCGCTTGCGCAGGGGCACCTGCGTTTCTCGCGCCGAGTATCAAGGCTGGACTTGACATCGATTGGTTTGATCCCGAGCAGAAGGCGGCCGCCGTCGGCGAGCTCGTCGAACAGATCGAGGCCATCGAGGCCTGGATCCGGACGCAGGTTGGGGAGGCGGCCAACGAGCCTCCGCTCAAGGACCTTTTCGAGCTCATTGCAGAGTTACGTTCGCAGGATCTCGAGCCCGACCCGCCGAGCGGCGGAAAGCCACGCATTCGCGAAGGCGTCGCCGCGGCTCGCCGCGTCTCGATCGAGGACGGGGAGATGCGCCACGGCCGAAAAAGCAAGTCGAAGCGATTCAATGGCTATAAGCAGCATATCGCCAACGACCTCGACACGGAGCTGATCCTGGCGTGTTCCGTAACGCCCGCCAACCGTCCCGAGGGCGAAGGCGCCGATGCGCTCAAGGAAGACCTCGCCCGCTATCCCGACCGCAATGAAGCAGCGGAGGTCTTCATCGATCGAGGCTACGTCCGATCCGAGTTCGTCGAGGACGCCAGAAGCGCGGGCGCGGCGATCTTGTGTCGGCCGTGGAATCCGCGGAATGGCGAGCTATTCGCGAAACGGGACTTCAACATCAACGTGCGCCTGCGGACAATCACGTGCCCTGCAGGCGAAACGGAGACGTTTACGCTTGGTCAGGTCGTCGAATTCGACCCCGAGAAATGCGGTGCTTGTCCGCTACGCAATCGCTGCACCGAGGCAAGAAACGACGCAGGCCGCACGGTGCGAATCGCGCACGACGAGCCCATGCAGCAGCGCTTCCGCAAACTCATCGCAACCCCCAAGGGAAGAGCTGCCCTGCGGCAGCGCGTGCATGTCGAGCACCGCCTCGCCCACCTCGCCCGCAAACAAGGTCCACGCGCCCGGTACAGGGGTGTCCGAAACAATGTCTTCGACCTACGCCGATATGGGATCCTGCTGAACCTGGAGGTCATCCAGCGTCGTGAGGGCGAGCTGGCCAAGGCCGCGTAACTTCAGGTGGAATTGAACCGTTTGTTGCTCTAG
>NZ_SSMQ01000179.1 GCF_005144585.1 Polyangium fumosum
TGTCTTCGACCTACGCCGATATGGGATCCTGCTGAACCTGGAGGTCATCCAGCGTCGTGAGGGCGAGCTGGCCAAGGCCGCGTAACTTCAGGTGGAATTGAACCGTTTGTTGCTCTAGCAGCCTGTGGATCTACGCCCCCCCAATCGCGAGCCCAACACCCCGCACATGACCCGGTCGCATCCCCTCCCACACAGCCCGGGGAAATCGTGCCAACCGCCTCGGCGTGCTCCGCACCAGAGCCACCATGGCTGCCCATATCACCAAAATTGCAAGGGCGGAGCCCTTCCGGGCCGCGGCCATACCCCGCGGAGTCCCTGCGCCGAGGATTTGGCGTAGCACGAGCCCCAAATTGAGCGCGGCGACATGGGCCAAGTAGCGTTTTCGCACGTTCTCCCGGCCCCTGACTCGCACCCTTCTCATTCCGCCCGTCTCACATGTATGGGCGAATGTTCGCTCGATGAACTCTCCACGTTTGCGTTGAAGAGCACGCCCCTTCGGACGACGCACGCGGCTTCGGTTCCCGTAAAACGCTTGCTGCATATCCCAGCCCTTGTCCACCCATTTGCGGACCGGCTGGCTCCTCTCCGGGACATAGGTGCGGTAGCCGGACTCCTTCAACGAGAGGAGCAGCTCGGCCTTGTGATACCCCTTGTCCGCCACGACCTCGATCACGGTGCGCTCGGCCTGCGCGTCGCTGCTACCGCCCTCCGGGGGCGGCTCGTCGTCGGAATCGCAGTCCTTGCCGCTCTTCGCCTGCTCGACATTCGTGCGCGCCTGCTCCAGGCTTTGCGCCATCGTCGCCGGATCAGCCTGGTCTCCTGAATAGACCTCTGCGGCGACCACGACGCCGCTGCTCATGTCGACGACATGCTCGCTCTTGTAGGCCAATCGCGTGCGGCCATCCTTGAGCTTCGTGATGCGGGCATCCTCGTCCGTGGCGCTCTTCCAGTCCTTATTCGACGTCTTCTTTCCCTTGCGCTTGCGATCAAGCCGCCGAGCATCCTCCACGGTCGGATTCTCGATGCCTTCCTCCTTCGCCAGCCGCTTGATGTAGTCCGCGTACACCTCGCCCGTCTCGCGCCGCACGATCGCCTTCATCGAGGCGTCCGCGCGGAGATACGTCGAGTCCACGCCCATGACTTTGCCCTGGAGAAGCCCGGAGCGATGGACGACTCCGAGCACGAACACGAACATTGCCTCGAAGACCTCACTGCCGAGGCGCTTGCGCATCTTCGACAGCGTCGAATGATCGGGCACCGTTTCGCCGGGCAACAGTCCAAGAAACTCTCGCAGGGACAGCGAGTCCGAGCACCGCCATTCGAGACCGCGCTCGGACTCGATCCCCTCGAAAAAACCGACCAGCAGCATCCGGAAGTAAAGCCCCGGCGGAATCGACGGCCTGCCCGCCGTCCCGTCGGCCTCGAAATACTTCGCGCACGCCGCCTCCATGGCCCGGTCAAACCCGTTCTCACGCAGAAGCTCGTTCAGCTTCCCGTAGAACCGGTGCCCCGGCGACCGCGGCAGCGAAGGCGCCGCCACCCAGAGCGGCGCTTGCTTCTCCCGTGTTCGACCCATCGACATGACGCGGACAAACCTACCATCGTCTCCCGTCTCTGTCGATCGTCCCTTCGGGATAGGTCCACGGGCTG
>NZ_SSMQ01000180.1 GCF_005144585.1 Polyangium fumosum
TGCCGTGCGACCAGGAAAGACTGGTCAGGAAGGATTGAACATGCGAGGTTCATGAAATTCTGAATCGTCGTCCAGTGGGTGCGAAACCCACCCGGCCCAGGGTGGACCTACACCAGCCGGTAGCAAGCCTTGCGGTTGATCCGGTAACGGGTCGATTGATGCGTAGGTATGCGAGCGTGTGAGCCATGGGGTATCAGCCCCGAAAACATCATCTGTTCCAGGGTGCCGAAGAGTTGGTAGGCTCGGAAGGCCACGCCATCGAACCCGATATGGGCAGGGGAGGTGGACCCGGCGGGGTGTGTCGTGACCATGGCGCGCACGAAGAGGACGACCCAGACACCTGGGAGGCCCCCATCTCTCTCGGGAAGAATCCGGTGGCACGGAGACCCGGTGATCAATCTCCGACGCACCTGTCGTTGCCCGCGCGCACGACCGGTCGGCCGAGCCGAGAAGGCTCCGCGAAGAAGCAGCGCGCGGGACCGAGGAACGTCCTCCGCAAGGGATGACCGTAGCGGAGGCCCTGTGGAGATGTGGGGAGTCGGAGGGCCCGAATAAGAGCTGAGACGGTGGGTAACGCAGGGCAAAGCGGAGCCACCCGAGCAAAGGCGGGCCCGTGTTGTTGAGAGCTTCAAGAGGGAACCATGACCAATGCATCGACGTTGGGGACCATGTCTCCAGAACTTTTGAAGGTAGCAGAGCGAGCGCAAAGAGAACCCGAAGCAAAGTTTCACTCGCTGGCGCATCTCATCGATGTGCACGCCCTGAAACGCGCCTACGGCCGGCTGAGGAAAGATGCGGCGGTAGGGGTGGATGGCATCACCAAGGAGCAGTATGGGGAGGAGCTGGAGTCGCAGCTCATAAACCTGTACGAGAGGCTGAAGGGGAAGCGGTACCGACATCAGCCGATCCGACGTGTACACATCCCCAAGGAAAATGGGAAGACGCGACCGATCGGGATCAGCGCGACCGAGGACAAGGTTGTCCAGGAAGCGCTCCGTGAGGTGCTGGGAGCGATTTACGAGCAAGACTTCCTGGGATGCTCGTACGGCTTCCGGCCTGCGCGTAGCGCGCACGACGCGATCCGAGCCCTGAACCGAGCGGTTTATGGTCGCGAAGTGAATTGGATCATCGAAGCGGATATCCAGAGCTTCTTCGACAGCGTCGATCGCACGGCGCTGATGGAGATGATAAAGCTTCGGGTGGCCGACGGGTCGCTGTTGCGGCTCATTGGTAAGTGCTTGCACGTGGGCATCCTCGACGGCGACGAATTTTCCAAGCCGGAAGTAGGAACAGCCCAGGGGTCGGTGTTATCGCCGCTGCTCGGGAACATCTACCTGCATTACGTTCTCGATCTCTGGTTCGAGCGCGAGGTCAAGCCGAGGCTCAGGGGCCGAGCGCTCCTGGTGAGGTATGCGGACGACTTCGTCATTGGTCTCGAGCGAGAGGAAGACGCAAGGCGGGTGATGGCTGTACTGGGCAAGCGGCTGGCACGGTATGGACTGACCCTTCACCCCGACAAGACCCGGCTGCTTGACTTTCGCCGACCGCCACGTGAGCAGCAGGGGAACAAGGGGCCATCGACCTTCGATTTTCTGGGGTTTACGGTGTTTTGGCGCCGTACACGCCAGGGGTG
>NZ_SSMQ01000017.1 GCF_005144585.1 Polyangium fumosum
CTGCGGCGCGCCCTGCGCCTGCGCCTGCACCGGCGCGTCCTGCGCCTGCGCCGCGGCCTGCCCCGGCGCGCCCTGCGCCTGCGCCCGTCGCGCCGCCTCCTGCGCCTGTGGCCGAGCCTGAGCTCGCGGCGGGCGAGGAAGCGCCGGAGAGCGCGCCCGCCGAACATTCGGGCGGCCCCCCGCCCCCGGTCGTGCCTGCGGTGCCCAAGGGTGCCAAGGCGCAGATCAGGCGCGGCAAGGGCGCGAAGTGAGCAAAACCGAGCGCGAGCGGCTCGTCGAGCTGCTCCGCGAACGATCGTTTGAGCGTAAACGAGTCGTGCTCGCCTCCGGGCGCGAGAGCGACTTTTTCATCGACTGCAAGCAGACGGCCTTGACCGCCGAGGGGCACTTCCTCCTCGGCGCGCTCATGTTCGACGCGCTCGACGGCCTGCCGCGATGCGACGCGGTCGCGGGCGTGGAGCTCGGTGGCTGCCCGCTCGCGAGCGCCGTCTCGCTGACGAGCTTCGTCCGCGGCCGCCCGCTCCCGGCGCTCTACGTGCGCAAGGAAGCGAAGGACCACGGCTCAAAGCGGCTCATCGAGGGGGATCGCGCGCTCGTGCCGGGGATGGCGGTCGTGATGCTGGAGGACGTGATCACGACGGGCGGGTCGACGCTGAAGGCCGTCGACAAGATCACGGCGGCGGGCGCGCGCGTGGTGGGCGTGGTGGCGATCGTGGATCGGCTCGAAGGTGGGGCCGAGACGATCCGCGCGGCGGGGTTGCCGGTGGTCGCGATCTGCACGCGGCGGGATTTCATTCCGGACGCGTGACGGCGTGGACGCCCTCGCGAAGGGTGCGGACACGTTCGTGGAGGGCGCGGACACGTTCGGGGAGGGCGTGGACACGTTCGCGAAGGGCGTGGTCACGTTCGCGAAGGGCGTGGTCACGTTCGCGAAGGGCGTGGTCACGTTCGCGAAGGGCGCGGTGACGTTCGCGGAGGGCGCGGACACGTTCGCGGAGGGCGTGGTCACGTTCGCGAAGGGCGTGGTCACGTTCGCGAAGGGCGTGGTCACGTTCGCGAAGGGCGTGGTCACGTTCGCGAAGGGCGTGGTCACGTTCGCGGAGGGCGCGGACACGTTCGCGGAGGGCGCGGACACGTTCGCGAAGGGCGTGGACACGTTCGCGGAGGGCGCGGTCACGTTCGCGGAGGGCGTGGTCACGTTCGCGAAGGGCGTGGACACGTTCGCGGAGGGCGTGGACACGTTCGCGGAGGGCGTCCTAGCCCTCGCCTGACCGCGAGGACGCGTTCCCCCGAACGCGTCCTCGCCCTCACTCCGTCGCTTCCTCGTCCGGACGCGTGAGCTCGTCGAGCTGCGCGATGAGGTCGTCGCGCCCGATGCCGGACCAGGCGGCGCGGGCGGCTTCGAGGTGGTGCCGGCGGAGGGCTTCGGTCGGGGCGAGGTTGGCGAGACGCTTGTGGGTCCAGCCGATGGAGAACGGTTCGGCGATGCGCTTGTAAAGGTGGAGGGCCTGCTCGAACCGGGCGCGCGCCGTGTTGTCGTCGCCGTCCGCGCGCGCGATGCCGCCGAGGCGTTGGATGCAGTTGGCCTCCCCGAGGACGGAGCCGACCTTTCGGAAGAGCGGGAGAGCCTGTTCGTAGCGAGCGCGTGCGGCGTCGTGATCGGAGCGTTGGAGGGCGATGTCGCCGAGGCTCTGGATGCAGTTGGCCTCGCCGAGGACGGAGCCGACCTTCCGGAAGAGCGGGAGGGCCTCCTCGTAACGAGCGCGGGCCGTATCGTGATCGGAGCGCCAGAGCGCGCTCTGCCCCAACCGGAACAACCCATCCGCCTGCTCCGCGTCCCGCCCCTCCGCCTCGAACGCCTGCACTGCCCGCGAAAGCTCCTCCTCCGCCTCCGCGTACCGGTACGCCCGCGCGAGCGCCGTCCCCAGCCGAAGCCGCAACCGCGCCGCCTCGATCGCCGAATGCCCCGTCTTCCGTTCGAGCACCCCCTGCAAGATCCCCGAGAGCCTCTCCACCTCCGCCGCGGCGTCCGGGTCCGGTGGCTCGTACGGCAACATTCTCGCCGGTGGTTCGCTCTTCGGCCCCCCGTCCGCCGCGTGCACCTTCAATTCATACGCCCGCCAGCTCACCAGATCCGGCGCGCTCAACGAGAGCGCCACGAACGCCTCGTCCGAAGCCACGATCACGAGCGGCCCCGGGATCCATGTCGGCAGAGCGTCCCGCGCGAAATTGAAGCTCGCCAGCGGCGGAGACGCCTGATCCCCCACGATATGCTGCTCCAGCCCCGTCAGCGCCACCATCGTCCGCTCGGCATCTTCGAGCCCGAGAGCCCTCAGCCGATAGTGCGGCCACTCGCCTGGTTGAAGCTCCACCTCGACGAGCGGCGGCACCTCGTCCTGTCCTGCCCACCCCCGCAGCCGCGCCAGGATCTCCTCCCGCACGGGCCCCGGCGGCGCGTGGAGGAAGATCATCGTGAACCCGAGGCTGCCCGCGAGCGCCTCGCGCAGAATCTCCGCTCGACCGTTCGAATCGATGTCGAGCGAGATGCGGTTCATGCAGGCGCCTTCGCGGGATCCGCCTCACGAAATGCCCGCGTCCGCCGCGCGAACGGGTGCACGTCGTACCAGGTCTCGCCGTTGTATTCGAGCACCACGAGCTGATACAAAAGCCATTGCTTCCTGTCGTCGTCGAACTTCTCCGGGAAGGAGCCTGTCTTCACGATATGATGCAGATCCCGTAGAAATCCGCGCCCCTGGAGCAGCCGCTCCATGCTGCTCGCGAACTCCTTGACGACGTCCTCCACGTCGGCGCGCGTCAGCGAGAGCGTCCGCTTGTTCAGCACGCCCGTCGTCACGATGCGGAAGAGATCTCGAAGGCAACCGCCGGATTGGAGGATCGCGTGCCGGAGCGCGTCCTCGTCCGCGAACACGACCGACGTGTCGATCCGGCGCTGGAGCAATCGCGTCAGCGCCTGAATGCCAGCCTCGTCCGGCGTGTCCGTTCCCCGCTTGTGCACCGTGACCATGGGCAACACCACGTCGGTGATGCCCTGGAACTCCTGGCGCAGCCGGCACTGCGTGAAGTGCAATGTAACAGGGATCGTGATGACGAAATGGGCGGGGACGTTTTGAATGTGAGGGAGCTGCTCGACGAAGAGAAGATCGTGCGTCGTCCGCTCGCTGCCGTCGTTCAGCGGGAGCCGCTCCACGCGATCGAGCTTGTCCACGATGATCACGAGGTCGTGGACGTCTTGCTTGACGAGGTAGGTGCGGACGTCCTGGATGAGATCACTCAGCGCCTCCATCAGCCCTGTCACGTGATCCCAGCTCACCTCGCGATATCGCTTCTGGAGCCCGGGGGATGTCTTGAGGGAGAGCTTGAGCTTGGCGACGCCTACGGGGATCTCCGCGTCGAGCGTGACGCCAATGGACTTCAGCCAGCCGAGTACGTCCTTCCAGACCTTTTTCGCCGTCGCGGATGCGCGCGCGTGCGGCCCGATCGCAGGATCATCGAGGATGGCCGAGATGATCGCCGTGAGGAGCTCCGGGATCTGGACGTCCCGCACGTCGAGGTAGTCCTGGATGTCGATGAAGACCGCATGGTAGACCCGGTCTTCCTTGTTCGTTTGGAGTTCGCGCGTGAGCCACCGCAGCTCGGTGGACTTCCCGCTCCCGACGTGACCGCTGAAGAGCTGGACCTGGTAGTTCCCCCGGAGCGAATCCCGGATGCACTCCTCCATCCGTTCGACCCGGTCTCCGCCGCGTACGCTCGAGAGGTCCACGCGGAGCTGGACGAGGTCTTTGCCCTCCAGGTCGAACCACGGGTTGCAAGCGGCACGCACGTCGCGCGCTGTGCGCGCCGGGAGCTTCAGCTCTTCCGTCAAGACGATCCGAGGTCGAACGCCGAGAGCCATACGCCCGCCACTGTGCCCCAACCCCCCCGGCGCTGCCAACCTCCGCGCTTGTTACTCCGCCGCTTCGGCCACCTTCGGCATCAGCGGGTACCCGAGCGCTTCCCTCTGCGCCAGGTAACTCTCCGCCACGAGCCTCGCGAGCGCGCGCACGCGGCCGATGAACCTCTGCCGCTCCGTCACGCTGATCGCGCCGCGCGCGTCGAGCACGTTGAACCGGTGCGCCGCCTTCACCACGAAGTCGTACGCGGGCAGCACGAGCGCCTTCTTCGGGTCGGGCTTCGCGCCCTTCGCCGTCGCGTCCACGCCGCGGAAGAGCAGCCGCTTCACCTCGGACTCGCACTTGTCGAAGGCCGCGAAGTGCTCCTCCACGTCGGCCTCCTCGAAGTTGTACGTCGACCACTCCCACTCCGCGCGCTGGTAGAGCTCGCCGTAGCGCACCACGTGCCCGCCGGCGCGCGAGTAGTCGAGGTCGTACATGCTGTCCTTGTCCTGCAGGTACATCGCGATGCGCTCGAGCCCGTACGTCAGCTCGCCCGAGATCGGCTTGCAGTCGATGCCGCCGATCTGCTGGAAGTAGGTGAATTGCGAGATCTCCTGCCCGTCGAGCCACACCTGCCAGCCGAGGCCCCAGGCGCCGAGCGTCGGCGACTCCCAGTCGTCCTCGATGAAGCGCACGTCGTGTTGCAGCGGGTCCGTGCCGAGCGCGCGCAAGGACTCCAGGTAGAGCTCCTGGATGTTCAGCGGGCTCGGCTTCAGGATCACCTGGAACTGGTGGAACTGCTGCGCTCGGTTCGGGTTCTCGCCGTAGCGGCCGTCGGAGGGCCGCCGCGAGGGCTCCACGAAGGCCACGTTCCACGGCTCCGGTCCGAGCGCGCGGAGGAACGTCGCGGGGTTGTACGTGCCTGCGCCGACCTCGGAGTTGTAGGGCTGCACGATGAGGCAACCACGCTCGGCCCAGAAGCGCTGGAGCGTCAGGATGATGTCTTGGAACGTCATGGCGACGGGCAAGCCATACCCCAGGCCCGGGCGCTCGTCGACGCCGTCCTCGCGCCTCTGGTGGGCGCCCGCCGGTCCGATGCCGCACGTTGAACAAACCGCCCGGTCTGGAAAACGCCCTTGACGCCCCAGCGGAGGAACAGTACCCGCAATGATCAGGTGCCATACAACTGACGCCCGTTCGGTGAGCTACCTCGGGGTCGGGAGGGGACGGTCCGATGCCGCGCATCCTGATCATCGACGACGACGCGGCCTTCGGCGCCAGCGCTGTGCGCACCCTGGAGAGCGCGGGTTTCTCCGCACGGTTTCACCGTGGCCCCTTCGGCAGTTTGCAGGCGATTCGCGAGACGGTCTGCGATGTCGTGTTGCTCGACGTCAACATGCCGAAGCTCGACGGCCCCTTGCTCGTCCGCATGATCCGCGACGCCTTTGGCCGCGGCGCGGTGAAGGTGCTGCTCTGCAGCAACATGGAGCCCGGGCCGCTCGAGCGCCTCGCGAAGGTGATGGGCGTGCACGGCGCGGTCCCCAAGCACCTGCCCGAAGCGCACCTCGTCGATCAAGTGCGCGCCGCGCTCCCGCCGCGCGCCACCGCCTGATCACGCGCGGCGCTCAGCCGTGCTGTTTTTCCAGCGCCTTTTTGTCGATCTTGCCCGCGCCCGTGCGCGGCAGCGCGTCGACGAACACGACCGACTGCGGGACCTTGTACTTCGCGAGCCGCGCGCGGCAGTGCGCGAGGATCGACTCCGCGTCGGGCGGCGCGCCCGGGGCGAGCACCACGATCGCCCGGCCCACCTGGCCCCATTTTTCATGCGGCACGCCGAGGAGCGCCGCCTCCGCGACCGACGGGTGCCCCGCGAGCACCGCCTCGACCTCGGCCGGATACACGTTTTCCCCGCCGGAAATCAGGAGATCCTTGCTGCGGCCCGCGATGTAGAAATGCCCCTCGTCATCACACCGCGCGAGATCCCCCGTCCGTAACCAGCCGTCCACGACCACCTTCGCCGTCTCCTCGGGCCGGCCCCAATAACCGCCGAAGACGTGCGGACCACGCACCTCGAGCTCGCCTACCTCGCCCGGACGAACCGGCTCGCGCGCCGCATCGACGACCCGCGCCTCCACGAAAAACAGCGGCGCGCCCACGGATCCCACCTTGCGACGCACATCCGCGGGCGGCAGCCAGAAATTGTTCGGCCCCGCCTCGGTCAGCCCGTAGCCCGTCTTCAGGTCGATCCCTCGCTCCCAGTACGTGTGGAAGAGCGGCTCCGGGCACGGCGCGCCGCCGCTGATGCAGATGCGCAAGCTCCCGAGCTCGCCCTCGGCGAACCGGCGATGCTGCGAGAGCGCGAGGAACATCGTTGGAACACCAAAGAACACCGTCACGCCTTGATCCCGCACGCCCGTGTACACCTCGTCCGGATCGAAGGCGCGACAGACCACGGACGTGCCACCCGCGAGCACGAGCGGCGCCGTGAACACGTTCAGCCCGCCCGTGTGGAAGAGCGGCGCGTTGAGCAGCGCCACGTCGGAGGACGACAGACCCCAGCTCGAGATCGTGTTCACCGCGTTCGCCGTGATCGACCGGTACGTCAGCATCGCGGCCTTCGGCGTGCCCGTCGTCCCGCCCGTCCCGCAGAGCACCCAGGGTTCGTCCCAGCCGATATGCAACGCCGGCGGCGGCCTGTCCGTGGCCGCGTCGCGCTCGCCGAGATCCACGTCGTCTCCGCGCGCCCGCGACGCGCCGTGCGTCGCCACGAACACGCGCGGGACGAAGCTCGCCTCGCGCCGCAGCGCCTCGATCGTGGCGGCGAACGCGGGCCCGTAGACGAGCACCTCGGGCGTCGTCGCGGCGAGGTACTGACCGAGCTCGCCGGGCGTCAGCCGGTAGTTCAGCGGCGTGAAGATCGCGCCGAGCTTGCCGCAGGCGAACCAGAGATCGAGCATCACGACGTCGTTCATCGCGAGCGCCGCGACCCGGTCGCCGCGCCGCACCCCGAGCCTCTCCCGGAGGAAATGCGCCGTGCGGTTCGCGGTGTGATCCCAGGCTCGGTACGTCAGGGGCCGCCCGCCTGCTCCATTGTCGAGCAGCGCTACCTTGTCGGGCGTTAACGCCGCGCGTCGTCCGAGCCAGTCGCCGAGATGCATGGCGCCCTGCGTAGCAAAGCCGCGCGCGCGCTGGAATGGCTCGCGTGCATTGCTGCGTTGCAACAAGCAATTGCGATCTGGACGATCGGGGTGTACGACCGTCCGCATGGTCGTGAAGAAGTACGGCAACCGGAGGCTGTACGACACCGAGGCGAGCCGTTACGTCACGCTCGAAGAGGTGGAGGCGCGCGTCCGGCGTGGCGACGACGTGGAGGTCGTCGACGCGAAGACGGGCCGCGACCTGACGCAGGCGACGCTCGCGCAGATCATCCTGGAGAGCCGCGGCGCTGCGCGCCTCTTGCCGGTGCCGCTCCTGCGCCAGCTCATCCGCATGGGCGACGACGCGCTGGCCGAGTTTTTCGAACGCACCGTGATCTGGGCGCTCGACATCTACTTGCTCGCGAAGAAAGGCGCGCGGGTCTTTCCGATGGGTCCCCTCGGCGCGCTCCCTTTCCTCAACGCGATGCTCGGCGGTGGCAAGAGCGCGCCCTGGTCCTCGCCGCGGGATCCCGA
Organism: Polyangium fumosum; assembly: GCF_005144585.1. Lineage (GTDB taxonomy): Bacteria > Myxococcota_A > Polyangia > Polyangiales > Polyangiaceae > Polyangium > Polyangium fumosum. The sequence continues at coordinate 7,565 of NZ_SSMQ01000017.1, forward strand.
GCCCGAGGAGCAGGTCCCTCCGCCCGACACGAACGAACGCGAGGAGCAGGCCGAGGAGATCGCCGCGCTCCGCCGCGAGCTCGACGAGCTCAAGCGCATCGTCTCCAAGAAACGCCGCGAGCCTTGAGTGCTTGTTGCAGTGCAACAAAGTCCGCTTGACACAGCAAAAGGCGGGGTTTAGGTTCGGCTCCCAACAGACGGGGTTCGCCTGAAATGCAAGGCGGTCCTTCCGGGGTGAGGAGCACGCGATGAGCGAACAGGTGGATTCGCAGGTGCAGCAAAACCGCGAAGTCTTCCCGGGACACCGCGCGTACGCGGACTTGTTCGAGGGGCTCGACGCGCTGGAGACGGCGGGCGCGGCGCAGATCGGGCTCGTGCTGCGGGGCATGGCGCGCATCGGCCAGGCGTCGCTCCTCTACGGCGCGCGTATCGCCGCGGAATGGCAGCGGATGGCGCGCGAAGCGACAGAGCGCGCGGGCGACACGTTCGGCGCGCCCTTCCTTTGAGCGGCCTTCCAAGCCACGTCGAGCTCGCGTAAGCTCGGCTCTGTCCGGGCGAACCACCGAAAGCACGCGCCGGCGAGCGGAGAAAAAGAGCATGTACATCGGGGACTGGATGGAGCGCGGTGAGCGGTATTTCCCGGAATCGCTCGCCGTCGTCGACGTGGCCAAGGGGGACGCGGGCCGCTTTTCGTATCGCGAAATGAACCGCCGCGCGAATCGGCTCGCCGGCTTCCTGCGCGACGAGGCCGCGGTCGCGAAGGGCGATCGCGTCGGAATCCTCGCGATGAACGGCGTCGAGTTCCTCGACGCGTTTTTCGCGTGCGCCAAGCTCGGCGCGGTGCTCGTGCCGTTCAACTGGCGCAGCCATCCGCGCGAAATCGCCGAGCTCGTCTACCAGACCGAGCCGAAGGTCATGCTCTTCGGCGACGATTTCCGCGCCGGGATCAGCGAGATCGCGGGTCTCTCCGCGTGTGCGTCCGTCAAGACGTGGCTGCACCTCGACGGCGAGGGCATCGAGGGGAGCCGCCCCTATACGGAGACGGTGCAGGCGCGCGAGGCGCGGCCCGTGAAGAACGACGCGGTGGAGGCCGAGGACATCGTTTGCCTGCTCTTCACGGGCGGCACGACGGGCCTGCCGAAAGGCGCGAAGATCTCCTACCGGATGATCGCGTGGAACACGCTGAACACGGTGGTCCACGAGCTCTCGCGCGGGGACGTGACGCTCACGCACACGCCGATGTTCCACACGGGCGCGCTCTTCGTCTACACGTTGCCCCTGCTCACGCTCGGCGGGACGGTGGTCATCATGCGCAAATGGACCGCCGACGACATGCTCTCGCTCATCGAGCGCGAGAAGGCGACGGTGCTCTTCTGCGTGCCGACGCAATACCAGATGATGATGCAATCGCCGAGCTTCGAATCGGCGAAGCTCGCGTCCCTGCGCTTCCTCACGAGCGGCGGCGCGCCCTTGCCCGTGCCGATCCTCCGCGCGTACCGGGAAAAACACGGGGTCGTGTTCAAGCAGGGGTTCGGGATGACCGAGTTCGGTCCGGGCATCTTCTCGATGGACCCCGAATATGCCGAGGCGAAGGCTGGCAGCATCGGCAAGCCGAACTATTTCATCGACGCGCGGATCGTCGACGACGACAACCGCCCCTTGCCCGTGGGCGAGGTCGGCGAGCTCGTGCTCAAGGGCCCGAGCGCGTGTTCGGGGTATTTCAACAATCCCGAGGCGTCGGCGGCGTCCGTGGACGAAGAGGGCTGGTTCCACACGGGCGACATGGCCCGCGTCGACGAGGACGGCTTCTATTACATCGCCGACCGCAAGAAGGACATGTTCATCTCGGGCGGCGAGAACGTCTACCCCGCCGAGATCGAGAAGGTCCTTTACGAGCACCCGGCCGTGGCGCAGGTCGCGGTCATCGGCGTTCCGGACGAGAAATGGGGCGAGGTCGGCCGGGCGATCGTGATCACGAAGCCCGGAGCGAGCGCGACCGAGGAGGCGCTCCTGGCCCATTGCCGCGATCACCTCGCGAAATACAAGGTGCCGAAATCGGTCGTCTTCGTGGAGGCGATGCCCATTTCGGCGGCCGGCAAGATCTTGAAGAGAGAGCTGAAGGAAACGTACGCGCGGTGAACGCGCGAGAGGGAGAGGATGCCGTGGCGAAAAAGGAACCCAAGCTCTTGACCCGCGTGGTGAAGGGCCTCGGGCACTGGCTCGGGCCCGAGACGCCGACGGGCAAGGCGTTCGTCGCCGCCGAGAAGGGCATGACCAAGGCGTTCGATCGCCTCGGCGGCAGCGAACGGTACCTGAACCTCGCGGGCGGCGTCTTGAACCGCGCCCTGCGCGCCCGCGCCGCGTATGTCGAGGCCCAGGAGAACTGGCTCCACCTCTTCCGCCTGCCCACCTCGACGGAGATGGACGATCTGCGCGAAGAGGTGCGCGACGTCAAATACCAGATCGAGGCGCTCTCGTACCAGCTCGAAGCCGTGATCGAGGCGCTCGAAAAGAGCCGCGCCCTGGCGCAAGGGGGCGAGGCTCCGCGCCCGCCCGCTCCCGGCAACACGGCGACCGATCGCCCCTCCTGACGAGGAGAAGGACGGAACAAGCCATGACGACGCAATCGACCACAGCGCGCCTCCGCGCCTTCGTGAATGGCCAGATCGAACTCTCGCGCGAGCTCCTGCACGCCGCGCAGAAGGGCTCGATGAGCCCGTACCACTACGTCAAACCGTTCCTCCTCCGCGCCGCGGACATCGGCGAGCCCCCGCTCGCCCCGACCCCGCACAAGGTGGTCTACACGAACGGCAAGATGCGCCTGCTCCGGTTCGAGCCCGCCGTGCGCAAGCACGCGACGCCGATCCTCTTCGTCTACTCGCTCATCAACCGGTATTACATCCTCGACTTCCTGCCCGGCCGGAGCCTCATCGAATTCATGGTCGGTCAGGGCTTCGACGTCTACGCGATCGACTGGGGCACGCCCGGCTCGGCCGAGCGGCGGATGGGCTGGGACGACGTGCTCAACGTGCTCGTCAAGAACGCCGTGAAGTGGGCGCTGCGCCTCAGCGGCGCGAAGGACCTCACGATGTACGGCTACTGCATGGGCGGCACGATGGCGCTCGCCTATGCGGCGCTGCACCCGCAGGGGCTCCGCAATTTCGTGGCGCAGGCGACGCCGGTCGATTTCCACGAGGGCGGCGTCTTCGCCGAATGGACGAAGCCGAACCGCTTCGACGTGGACGCGCTCGTCGACGCCTACGGCAACGTGCCGATCGAGCTCATGGAGACGGGCTTCTCGTCGATGGCGCCCGTCCAGCGCATGACGAAATGGCTCGAGGTCTGCCGCCGGATCGACGACCCCGACTTCGTCACCACGTTCCTCGGCATGGAGCACTGGGCCTCGGACAACGTGCAGTTCCCCGGCGAGATCTACCGGCAATACATCAAGGATTGCTACCAGTACAACAACTTCTGCACCGGCCGCATGAAGGTCGCCGGGCAGGCCGTGGACCTCTCGACGATCCAGGTCCCGCTGCTCAACATCATCGCCGACAACGACACGATCGCGCCCCCGAAATCGAGCGAGGTCTTGAACACGATCGTGCGCTCCACCGACAAGGAGATCATGCGCTTCCCCGTCGGTCACATCGGTTTGTCGACGTCGAGCAAAGGCCCGAAGCAGATCTGGCCGAAGGTCGCCGGGTGGATCGCGAAGCGCTCCGATCCGTGGACGGCGACCTGAGCTTACGCTTCGATCAGGGGTTCGGCGGCGGGGCGTGGAACTGGAACTGGCCCTGCCGCTGGACCGGGGGGGTTTCGCCGAGGCGAGGCGGGTAGGGCGCGAGGGGCTCGAGCTCCGCGAGGAGCGAGTCGACGAACGGGTCGGGCCCCTGCTGCTCGCGGATCCGACGCAGCGCTGGCAGGTTGTGCGCGCAGACAGGGAAGGTGCCCCAGGGGCAGCTCTTGCACGGGTCGTCAAGGCGTTTGGCGCGGAGGCGTAATGCCGCCGTGCCGAGGCCGAGGGTCGCCACGACGACCGCGGCGCGGATGGCCCAGCCCAAAAGGGTGTTCGGCAGGAGCCAGGCAGCGCCCGCGACGAGGCCAAAGCCCACGCCGAGGACGAAACGCGCGGGGATTTTGTACCAGCGGCGCTGGATGAAGGGCTGAAAGAAGGTCGGCACGGCGCAGCCGAGGGCCGCCATGGCGACCTTGAAAGCGGTCGCCACGTCGTGCGCAGGTGAAACGAAGAAAAGGGCGATGAGCGCGACCGCGATGCCCGGGTACATGCAAGCGCAGCCCAGGCACAAGGGCACGCCAAACGGGCGGACGAGGTGATGATCGTGCCGCCCGCAGGTCGGATGATGAGCGAAGGAAGGATAACGGCCGAGCTCGCTCAGCGCGAACGCAGCCGGAGGCACCCCCGCGAGCTCGAGCCTGCGCGGGGATGAGCGATCAGCCACGCTTGAAGACCAGCACGGCACAGCGCTTCGGGCAGAACGGGCCGAACGCGCTCCGAACGTCCATGAACACCTTGTCGAGCACGAAGCCCTGCGCCGCCATCTGGTTCGACAGATCGGCGATCTTGCTGTGCTCGATGGTGCCGCCGCAGCCGGCATCGATCGTCAAGACCTGGAACGAAGCGCCGCCCGCCTGCGCACCAGCGTAGCCACCACCATAACCGGGATTCTGTTGCACGACCGGATCCTTTCCTGAAAGGAGACCAGGCGCACGCTACGTCCGAGACGGGGCGCAAGTCAACACCCTCGCGCGACGATCTGCGTCACGTCGTTCGCGCCGAACCGTTCGTCCGTCCGGTTTGTTCCTGGCAGGGTCTGCGTCTCCCGGAGGAGCCTCCGGCACGTCCCCTCCTCACCTCCTACAATGAGTTCCGCGATACGGGGCTCGCCGACCTGTGTTCAGAGGCCGTCGGTGCAAACTCCGCCCATCCCATCCGCCGATCGTCATGTCACTTCGGCGGCTCCAGCGGCGCGCACGTGGAGACGCCCGCCCCGACGATCCGGAAGCCGATGTTCGTCATGTACGCATTGTCGATGGTGTTCGTCGCGGGGTCGTATTTCGTCACGTTCGAATTGTTGAGGCTCGCGGCGGCATAGAGGTAAAACGAGCCGCCCCAGAACGAGAACGCCCACGCCGAGGGCGTCTCCAGGCCCGTGATCACCTTGGTGTTCGTCACGGCGCCCGTCACCTTGTCGATCTGGCCGACCTGCACCGGGGTCGTCGTGTAATACCCGAAGAGCCGGCCGTCGCCCGTGCCCGTGAGCTCGGCGCTCTGGCCCTTGAACGTGGAGGGGGAGAAGTTCGCGATCGTCTCCACGCTGAACGAGAGCGGGTTGATCTTCCCGAGCCCGGGGCTATCGCCGCCGCCGATCGTGCCCGTGCCCGTGATGTAGAGCGTCTCGCCCATCCCGCCGTCGTTCGTGGAAAAACCCATCCCGAGGCGGAACCAATTCGAGATGAGATTCACCGTGGGCGCCGGATCGCAGCTCGCGTCCTTCGTGCTCACCTTGTAGATCACGCCGTTCGTATCGTCCCCGAAGAACGGGTCGGACTCGACGTAGTTCACCCACGCGACCGCGTTCCGGTCGACGGCCATCGAGTTCGGCTGCATCGTCGTCTGGCAGCCGAGCTGGCCGATCTTCGTGAACTTCTTCGCCGGCGGATCGAAGCTGTAGAGATCGTTCGCGTCGGAGAGCACGTAAATCAGCTTGGCCGCGTCGCTGCAATCGTCGCCGGGCCCGAACCCGCCGCTGCCGCCCGAGCCGGGGATGAAGCCGCCGCCGCTGCCGCCCTGGCTCCCCGCGCCCTGGCCGGAGCCTCCTTCCCCCGAGCTCCCGCCTTCATTGTCGAATTGACTGCCGCCCCCCGTCGCGCTGCAGCCGACGGCAAGACGGATCGCAAGCAAACTCAAGCAAACACCGAAAAGCTTCATGTCACGCACCTCCGAGCCGGGGCAGTATATCCGAGCGCGCCGTCCGCGAGAGGCGCGGGTGGTCATAAAATCGTCACCAGGTCACGGCCGTGGGGGCGCCCCGATCCGAGGTCGTGCCGTCGCCGACCTCGCCGGCGCCATTTCCGCCCCAACATCGCACCGCGCCGCCGTCGAGCATCACGCACGTGTGCGCGCCGCCCGCGGAGAGAGCGCGCACGCCCGCGAGGCCGGGCACGAGGACGGGAGAAAGCCGCGCCTCGGTGCTGCCGTCGCCGAGCTGGCCATGATCGTTCTTGCCCCAGCACGTCACCGCGCCGCCCTCCGTCCGCGCGCAGCCGTGCTCAGCGCCGAGCGCGATCGCCGTCGCGCCGGCCACGCCTTTCACGACCACCGATTCCGCCCGCGTGTCCGTCGTGCCGTCGCCGAGCTGCCCCGCCGTATTGTCGCCCCAGCAGCGCACGGACCCGTCCGCGAGCAGCGCGCACCCAAACGTGGCGCCGAGCGCGATCGCGATCGCCCCCTCGATCCCCTTGACGGAGACGAGGCGCGGCGTGGGGCGCGGGCCGGGCCGGGGTTTGGTGGGGGACGAGGGCGGGCGGACACGGCCGAGCTCGCCGCTCTCGTCCTCGCCCCAGCAGGCGACCAGGCCCCCGGGCCCGAGCGCGCAGGCGTGGCGGCCGCCGAGCGCGATTTTCGTGGCGCCGAAGAGGCCCGCGACGGCCGAAGGCGCGCCGCCGCCCGGAGACGCCGGCAGAGGCGAGGGGACCTCGGTCGCCGGGGGTTTGCCCGCGGGTCCCGGGGGTTTGGCGCCGAGCTGCCCGCGGTCGCCGCGTCCCCAGCAGACGACCTTGCCGCCGCCCACGATCGCGCAGGTGTGCGCCGCGCCCGCCGCGATCGCCGTGGCGCCCGCGAGGCCGAGGACCTGGGTCGGCGGGCGAGGCCCTTCGGTCGTGCCGTCGCCGATCTGGCCGAATGCATTGTGACCCCAGCAAAGCGCCGTCCCGTCGGCCCGCCGCGCGCAGGCGTGCGCGCCCCCGAGCGCGAGCTCGACCGCGCCCACGACGCCCGGGACCGGCGGCGCTCCATACGCGCCGCGCCGCACGCCCGCCGCGCCGAAGCAACGCGCCGACCCATCCTCGAAGAGCGCGCAGGTATGCGCCCCGCCGGCCGCGATTTGCCGGATCCCCACGCATGCCTTTCCCGCGCAGATCGGGCGTCCCTCGGGGCAGGCCGCTGTCTTCCACGCGCCCTCCTCGCTGCACGTCGCGACCGCGTTCCCCTCGCAGCGCTCGGCCTCCGGCAAGCACGCGCCGCACGCGCCTTTGCCGTTGCACACGCCGTCTTCGCCGCACGACGCGCCGACCGGGCCTGGCTCGTGCACGCCCGCGCTCTCCTTGCACATCGCTATCGTGCACTCGTTGCCGTCGTCGGCCGGGACGTCGACCTCGTCGTCGATCTCCATCACGTGGCCATTGCCGTCGCATACCTGCATGCGGCAATCGCCTGCTTTTTGCTCGCGCACCACCGTGTTCTGCGCCGCCGCGACCATCGCGCACTGCTGCTCGAAGCAGGTGGAGACGACACACGGATCGTCCGAGGGCGGGCAGTCCATCGCGTGGAAACACGGGATCGGCTGCGTCGGGCTCTCGGCGACCCGGAGCCCACATCCCGAGGCTGGAAACAACGCTCCAGCGAGCACGAGCGCAGCCGCGCGCGCGAGGGCGCCCGGCAGAGAGGAATTTTGCGCTCGGGCCCACATGGTAGCCGCGACTCTATCGAAGTCGGGCCCTTCGTCGCAAGGCGGTTCGCCCCGGGCGCGTGGCGGCGCTTGGCACTCGAAGGACGTTTCTGTATCGTTTCCGCCCCGATCCCGGGGCAGAGAGCGCGAGCCATGGAAGAGACGACGAGAGCCGAGCGCGGCGGCTGGGGCAAGGTGGCGACGGCCGAGGAGGGCGACGCCGAGCCGAAAGCGCCGCGGATCAAGGACCGCGCGAAGACGCTCGCGCGGGACGTGGGCGCGGCGATCGAAGGTCGCGTCGCGCCCGCGGCGGACCGGGCGGCGCGGGCCGTGAAGAGCGGCGCGGGCACGGCCCTGCGCGCGCTCGAAGATCCGACCGCGGCCCAGGCCTCGGAGATCCTCGCGCAGGCGGATCTGCCCGAGGTCGTGGGCGAGGACCCGCTCGCGGAGCTCGCCGTTCGGCTCGATCGCGAGGCCGATCTGCACCGCGGGATCGCGATGCGGCAGCACGCGCGGGCGGCGTGGATGGATCGGCTCGGCGCGATCGGCGCGGTCGTCGCGCTCGTGGGGATCGTCGTCCTCGCCTCCATTGCGGGGTTTCGGGCCCTCTTCGCCCCGGAGGGCGCGCTCCTCGCGTCGCTCCTCCTCGGCGTCGGCGCGCTCCTCCTTTTGCTCGGCGTCTTCGCGCTCGCCCGCGCGACCGCGCGGATCCGCGCAGGCCAGGCGCAATCGGCGCGCGAGGCGCTCGTGCGGTCGGACCTCGCGGAGGCACGCCTGCACCGCGTCGCCGCGCTCCTCGCCTTGCGACAGCTCGATCCGGAGGCCTTCGGGCGGGCGATCCAGGACCTCGAACGCGACACGCGCGCCGCTGGATGAGCCCCATGCCCGAACCCGACGTGATGCAACACCTGGCCGACGCGCTCTCCGCGGCCTTCACCCGTGATTTCGGCGGCCCCGCCTTCCCGAACCCCGAGGGCTGGCGGAACAAGGGCGCCCGCCTCCGCACGTTCCGCCGCACCGTGCCCGTCGTGGAGCTCGAAATGGAGGGACGAACCCTCTCGTTCATCGTCACGCCCACGGATCCGGCCGAGCCCGCGTACCGCCGTTCGTCCCGGTACGATATCGTGTATTTCTCCGAGGACGTGCCCGACAACGAACAGTCACGCATTTATGCCCGCGACCGCGCCACGATCGATCGTTTCGCGGCGTGGGTGAAGGCCTGGGACCAGGCCGGCGAGGGAGCTGTTTGAGCACGAACGAGACGGCGCTGGCGCGGCCGGAGGCGTCGGGGATGGAGATGGCCCTCGTGCCCCTGCGGCTCGGGGGGTTTTCCTGCAAGGCCATCCTGCTCGAAGGTGACGACCGGCTCACGGCGCGGTTCGAGGCGAAAGGAAGCGCGGACTGGGTCGAGGTCACGGTCCTGCCGCACGGCGCGCCCGGCCCGGTGTTCCGGCGGCTCGCGTGCTGCGCCGTGAGGTACCGCGGCGCGATCGCCGAGCGCACGCCCGAGCGGCGGGACGAGGTCTCGCGGCTCGTGATGGCCGTCGCGGCCTCGATCGACGCGCTGCTCGAACGGAGCCCGGGAAAGACGATCGCCGAGGCCCTCGGCCGCTCCCGCGAGCAAGGCCGCTTGATCTTCGGCCGCGACGGCCTCCGCGCCTTGCTCTCGCCGGAGATCGTCGAGGGCGCGCCCGCCGCCGCGGGGTTTTCCCTCGTCGATGTCTATCCGAGCTCGTACCTGCAAAAATCCCACGAAGGAGGCCTCGAGCTCGTGCTGGATTTCCGCCGGGAATCGGACGCGCGCAGGCTGCTCCTCCTCGTCGGGCACCGCGACGATACGAAACCCGCGTTCGCCACGACGGCCCATTTCTCGATCAAGCACCTCGCGCTCGGCTCGGCCGATCCTCCCGGCGCGGACGAGCTCCGCGCGCTCGTCGCGTTCGTCCTGCAATTGCGCGATCACGAGGGGCTCGACGTCGTTTTTCCGGACATCCTCTCGGACGTCGCCCCGGCGCTCCTCTTGCCCTCCGCGCCCGAGGAAGCGGAGCCCTCGGCCGACGGCGAGGTGCTGAACCTCGCGATCGACGCCGATTGCGAGCAATCCTGCGCGTTTTGCTCGATCAAGGAGACGGCCCCTCCCGAGGACGGCGGCGACCGCGTGCTCGCCCGGCTCTTCGCCGACCTCGAATCGAACCGGCGGCGCGGCGTCCGCGCCGTCCGCATCAATGGCTACGACCCGCTCGCGCATTCGCGGATCCTCGACGTCCTCCGCCGCGCGAAGGACCTCGGCTACCGCACCGCGCACGTCTTCTCCCCGTGCACGCGCCTCGCCGACCCGGCCTTCTGCGACGACGTCGTCGCGGCCCTCCCCGAGGAAAAACGCTTCCACGTGCCGCTTTATTCGGTTTCACCCGACGCGCACGACCGGATCGTCGGCCGCCGCGGCGCGCACGCCCTCGTCTCCCGCGCCATCGACAACCTCCTCGCCCGCGTCTCGCCCGAATCCGTGTGGATCCTCTGCGTCGCCACGCGCGAGGGCCTCGGCGAGCTCGAAGGCGTCGCGCGATTCGTCGCCGACCGGGGTTTGTCCTTCTACCCGCACATGCCCTACCCGAGCTTCGAATCACGCGCCGATCGATACTTTTCGTCCGCGCCGCGCATGACCGACGTGGCCGAGGTGATGTCCCGGGCGCTCACGCGCGGCGCGCGCATGAACGTGCAGGGCGTCGTCCCGTGTGTGGTTTTTCGCCGGATGCGTGAGGGCGGCGCGCCGCCCCGGGCCTGGCTCGACGCGCCCGCCGAGCGGCCTCCGCTGCCGGGCACCGAGTACCGCGACCCGCGCTTCCGCCACCGCGCCGGCGAGGCCGAACACGCGGCCTTCCATGCTTCCGCGATCCCCTGTCCTCACGAGGCCCGCTGTGTGCTCGCCTCCGCTTGCCCGGGGGAGGTCCTGCGCAGTTATGCCGAGATCCACGGCCTCGCAGAACTCTCGCCCGTCTCGCTGCGGGAGCTCGTGGAAGCGACGTAAAACTGCGCTAGAACGCGCCCAAGCGGCCGGACGGACCGGTCCTGTGTGCCAGAACCCCTTTCAACGCGCGGCGCATTTGGTCTAGGATGCGCGAGCCGGTCTCCTCCATGCTCGTCACAGGCGTCTTGTTCCACGACCGTTACCGCGTCGTCCGCAGCATCAAGTCGGGCGGGATGGGCGCGGTGTTCGAGGTGCACGACGAGCCGACGAACCGAAGGCGGGCCCTCAAGGTCATGCACCCGGCCGTGCTGGAGAATTCGGTGATGCGCGGCCGGTTCGCGCAGGAGGCCACGGTCACGGGGGGGATCGAGAGCGAGCACCTCGTGCAGGTCCTCGACGCGGGCGTGGACACCTCGACGCAGCTCCCGTTTCTCGTGATGGAGCTGCTCGTCGGCGAGGAGCTCGGCGGCATGGTCAAGCGCCGCGGCCCATTGCCCGAGCCCGAGGCCGTGCTCTACCTCTCGCAGGTCGCGCTCGCCCTCGACAAGACGCACGCCGCGAACATCGTCCACCGCGATCTCAAGCCGGAAAACCTCTTCGTCACGACGCGCGACGACGGCCGATCCTGCGTGAAGATCCTCGACTTCGGCGTCGCCAAGGTCGCCGTCGCGACGACCCTCGCGCACACGACCGCTGTCGTCGGTACGCCCCTCTACATGGCGCCGGAACAAATCAGCGGAGATGCTGGGATCCGGGCTTCGGCCGATATTTATTCGCTGGCGCACGTCGCGTATACCTTGCTCGTCGGCGAGGCATACTGGCGGCCTGAGCTTTTGCAGCTCCCGAGCGTGTATGCGCTCTTCGGCAAGATCATCGCGCCGGAGCTGCCCGAGGCCCCCACGCTCCGCGCGGCGAGGCGCGGCGTCCAGCTCCCCGCGGGATTCGACGACTGGTTTCGGAGGGTCGGCGCGCGTGAGCCCAAGGAGCGGCCCGAGCGGGCGACCACGGCGATCGGGCTCCTCGCCGACCTCTTCCGTGTCCCGCTCAGCGTGCCCCCGTCCGGGCCGATCCTGCCGCTCTCCGAGCTGCCTCCGCCCTCGCAGGCGCCGCGGCGTATCTCCCAGCGCCCGCCCGTCCCGTCCGTTCCCGTACCCCTTCCCATTCCCATCCCTCGCCCGAGCCGCGATCGGCTGCGCGACGATCCGACGCCGCCCCCGAGCGCGCCCGCGCCCGGCAGCCAGAAGCCGCGGTCGCGGTTCAGCGACATCCCCGCGTCGTACGAGCCGACGTTGCGGAGCGAGGTGAAGGGCGTGCTCGACCAGCAAGGGCTCGTCGATATCCTCGAGGTCGAGTATCAATTCAGCGCGAACACGGGCATTCCTTTTTCGGTGCTCCTGTTCCAGGTCCAGGAGCCGCCGCGCGCGGAGGGCCCACGCGCCCGGCCTTTCGCCGGGTGGGGGCTCGAGCGCACGATGGCCGAGCTCATCCACCTCGCCCGCGCGCTCGGCCCGGAGAAATCAACGATTGGTCGCTGGCCAAGCAACACGATCGTGGTCGTCGTCCGGGCCTCGCTCGGCATCACGCTCTCGCCGAGCGAGGCCCGCGACATCCTCGCATTCGTCGGCAAACAGCTCGCGGGCCGGGACGAGCTGCCCGAGATCCGCAGCGGTTATTCGCAATGCTGGCTCACGGACCGGTCGGGCATGGACGCCGTCGACCGCGCCCGCTTCGCCTTGAAGCCCTTCAACCGCTGATCAAGCGCCGGCGGCTGCGTCCATCGCCTGCAAGAGGTCTCCGACCACGTCCTCGGTCTCCTCGATTCCCACGGCGAGCCGCACGAGCCCCGGCGCGATCCCGACCGCGACGAGCTCCTCCGGCCCGAGCTCCGAATAACTCATGATCGCGGGCTGCTCGATGAGCGTCTCCACGCCGCCGAGGCTCGGCGCGATCCGCGCGAGCTTGCACGCGTCCACCACGCGCCGCGCTCCGTCCTTGCCGCCGCGGACCACGAAGGACACGACGCCCCCGCCGCCCGCGAGGTGCTTCTTGGCGATCGCGTGATCCGGGTGGGATTCGAGCATCGGGTAGTAGACGCGCTCCACGGCCGGGTGCGCTTCGAGGGCGCGCGCCACCTCGAGCGCCGTCTGGTTTTGTCGGGCGACCCGGAGCGAGAGCGTCTTCATGCCGCGCCCGATCAGCATCGCCGCGTGGGGATCGGACACGCCCCCGAGCACGTCGCGCGCCTCGTGCACCACGGAGAGCAGCGACGACGGCCCCGACACGCTCCCGCCGAGCACGTCGTTGTGCCCGCCGAGGTACTTCGTCGCGCTGTGCACCACGAGGTCGATGCCCATGGCCGAGAACATGGCATTGATGGGCGTGGCGAACGTCGCGTCGACGAGCGTCTTCGCCCGCGTCTTCTTGCAGATCTCCGCGAGCCGCTCCACGTCGACGCAGCGGAGGTAGGGGTTCGTCGGCATCTCGGTGATCACGAGCCGCGTCTTCGGCCCGATCGCGGCGGCGAGCCCGTCGAGGTCGCCGGGCTCGAGCAGCGTGTGCGACACGCCGAGGCGAGAGAGCATCTTCACCACGAACTGCCGCGTCCTCCGGTACGTGTCGCGGAAGAGCACCACGTCGTCGCCGGCCTTCACGAGCGCGAGGATCGTCGTGGTCAAGGCGGCCATGCCGCTCGGGAAGAGCAGCGCGTCCTCGGTCCCGTCGAGCGCGGCGATGCGCGCCTCGACCTCGCGCACGGTGGGGTTTCCGTAACGCCCGTAGTCGAGCCGCCCGGGGTCCGGATCCTCGCCGCGCATGAACCGCTCGAGGTCGTCCGAGTCGGCGAACGTGTACGTCGCCGTGAGCGCGATCGAGGGCGCGAGCGTGTGGTCCGGTCGATCGACGCGTTCGCCTGCGTGAACGGCGTCCGTGCTGGTCGGGAGGGCGGTTTTCATGGGGGAGTTCAGGGGAACGGCGCCTGTAGCCTCACGTCGGTTCGGAGATCATGGAAGACGATGTCTTGGCCGCCGGAGGGGGAGGCGATTACGTCCGCAAAATCGGAAATCTGGGGATGGGTCCCCGTCTCGAAGAGGATGATCGGGACACCTTGCTCGCGCAGGACCCGTGCGAGCACCATGCAGGCTCGTCGGATCCCATCGGGATCACGGAATGTACGAATCACCTGCAGATCTCCGACGAGGACGCGCCGGATGGACTTGCCCTCGTGGATGGCCTTGTTGCAAAGATCGAGGGTGATCGCGAGGAGCCAGTCCCCGCTGAGGAAGGGTCCTTGACAGTCGACAACGAACCTCCCCTGCTGGGGTTCGTCATCATCTACCGCACGGGTGAAGCTCAGCCGCACGTCGACGCCGGCCTCCTCCGCGTCGCCGATCGACATGGCAGCGCGACGCACACCGTGAGGACCGCTCACGGCCACCACACTACCCCGCAATGCGGGCCAGGCTGCCGGAGGACTCCATCCGGAGCCCCACGCTTGCATCCCCGGTCCCCCCTTGGGCCAGCCTGCGAAGAGGATACCTTTGGCGGTCGTCGACTCATACACCCAAGGACGCGGATAAACCCGAAGGCCACGCGCTGAGCCTATCGTGAAGGAGTGTCCACCCGGCACCGAAGGCCCCAGCCGATTTTTCGAGACGACCATCCGGCGCGCGGCGCGATGCGAAAGATCGTTTGGCGAATCCTCGAGCACCGCTCCCAGCTCGATCACGACGTCCGTCGCGAAGCTCCATGCCGAGTGCCGGTGCTCCATGGTCTCCTCCAGCAGAATGAGGATCATCCCCCGCTCCGCGGCCATCTTGCATAGCTCGTCCGCCAGGATCCGTGGCGCCTGCGCGCCGAGGTTGTATCCATCGGAGAGCGAGTCCACCACCATCACCCGCGGATAACCTCCCGCGCGCGCGATTTCGTCGAGCAGGCCAAGGAGAGCAGCTACGATGCCGTCTTGCTCCTGCCCTGAAGCGCCGATATCGAGTGTTCCGGCGAAGATGTCGCTTCCTCGATCTCCCTTGGGATGTACGGGAAACGGCGCCACGGCGTCTGCTGCGTGCGCATCCGCCAGGATCACGCGCGATTTTGCGTGTTCGCGCAAGATCCCCGCGTACTGCGCGGCGAACTCTGTCGGCAGGACCTCCACGCAGCCGTAAGCAACATCGGTATCCAATGCGCGCGCGAGCGACTCCGCGAGCAGCGTGCCGAACACGGTTTTCCCCGAGCCAGGTGGCCCTCGGAAGAGAATCGTGGTGCTCTCTGCGTGATCCGTGGAGCGTTTCAGGACGTGAATGCCTCCACCGAGGAGCAAATTGAGCCCCGGAATGTCGACCGGTATCGTCCGCGCTTGTATCACGCAGCCCTCACGAGGGAGCGCTTGCGCATCCGGTCGCGGAAGCTCGTGCACACGGGACCCGGCGGCGACGCGTTCTTCGTCCCTGAATGTTTCTCCAGGACCGCCGCGGCCTCTTCCGCCCCGCGCCTCCTCTCCTCCTCTGTCCGATTTCGCAACCCCGCCCTGAGCAGCGCCTCCACGTGCGGCGACCCTGCCCGCGAAAGCCCCGCCGCCGCCAGGTACATGCTCCGCTCCGCCACGCTCGCCCTTGACAACCAGAAACTCGCGTTCACGAGGGACTGTTTGTCCCGCCCGAGCGCCCGGACGAGCTCCTCCTCGGCCACCGCTTCGATCCGCTTCCAGAGCGCGAACGCCTCGTCCGGCGAGCACACCCAGGCGACCACGTCATCCACGCGCTCGCAGCGAAGACGCTCCGAGCGCGGCTCCGTTCCCCCCAGCCAGGCGACGAACTCCTCCACGCATGGCGTACGCGTCTCCGAGGTCTGCGGCGTGAGACGCCACGAGGAGCGCCGCTCGCGGTCCCCCACGATCACGACCCTATCTCCGAACAACGCAGGGACGGAGGAGAGCCGCGTGCCAATCCCGGGAAGCTCGCCCTCCGGGAGAGGCTCGGCGTCGATCTCCACGAGGACCTCTCGTGGAGATCGCTCTCCTTCAAGAACACGTACGAGCCGTCCGTGCTCGTCGGCCAGCACGGGGCCACGGCGCGCAGGCGTTTGCTCCGTACCCACCTTCCCGTGAAACCCGACGACCCGAATCCCGGGCAGGCGGCCATCCGTCCCGAGGCGCAAGACATTCGTACTCATTCGTCTTTCACCAGCTCTCGTAAAACCCTACCTGAATCTTCGTAGAGCGTCTGAGAGTGCGCCGCCACCTCGGGGGCCAGGGTCTCGATCGTCGGCGTCTCTCCGGTGCTCCACCGCAGCTTTTCTGCCACTTCGAGGGCTTGCTGGAGCGCGTCGAACGGCACGTGCAGCGCACGGACGTGCTCGAACGGGAGTCTCCAGGCGATCCGGACCTCCCACGTCCAGGCTCTGCGGTCCCCGCATTCGTTCGGGCCGTACTTCTCCCGCCCGCGGCTGCCGTTGTGTTCGAGGAGCTCGGGAGGATCCAGCCGATCGGGTTCGCCGGCGGCGCACCGATCGGAGGCGGTCTCCAGATACCGATCGGGCGCATCGTAGGCGCGCGAGAGCCATGTAGCGAAGTGCTCCCGCCAGCCGGCGAGCGGTATCATCTGCCGTTCCAGAAACGTCCACCGGGCCTCGATGGATTGCTGGGCCCAGGGCATGAGCTTGGGAGACGGATCTTCGAGCGAGCCGGAGTCGAAGGGGGTCGTGCTGCCCGTACGTCCGTTCTCGGCGGCGGGATCGAAGTAAAGGAGCGCGTCGCCGATGCATTGCTTGCTGTAGAAGCAAGACGGTCCGGCATAAGCGAACACGTGATTTCCCCGAAGCCGGCCGAAATCGTCGTCGGGAATGGCCAAGCCCCGCGCCGCCTTGCTCTCGAGGCCCGACCAGGACGCGCTCCACCCCTCGAATCTCACGCTCACCGGGAAATGAACGAGCGGCATCCGTCCGGCCAGTCGTCTCGCGCAGGCGTCTCGGTCTTCCATCGCGTGTCCTGTGGGGATGCTACCTCAACGTCCCCACGTGCGGAAAGCGCCGAGCCCTCCGGGGCGGCTGCGCCCCGCCGATCCCTCTCCCTGGACGCCTGCACGCGCACCGGACCGGCGCAGAGAGACCTCCCCCCGGGGACGCGCCCCCTCCTGCGCGCCGCAGACATCCATCCGACGTCCCCCCCGAGGACCTCTGCGCCGCGCAGACGTCCTTCCGACCGTGCCCGGGACCGTCTCTGACGTGTGCAGACTGTGCCCAAGCACACCCGCGTGCATCTCTGCACTGCGCAGACGCCCTTCAGATCGTGATCTGGACCGCTTCTGATCCGCGCAGACGCCTCCCCTGCCTCGCTGGGGCATCCTTCTGCGGGCATCCGAGGATGTCCTGGTCGTTCCTGCGGGGGCTTCGAAAGATTGTCACACTTGACGCGTCGGAAAAGTGAGGGATAAAGTTCGCTGCCATGTCTGACGCAGCGTCACGTATGCAGGCCACGCTCGACGAGTACGCGGAGAACATCCAGCGGTTCAAGCGCGGGGAAATCACGCCGGACCAGTTTCGCCCGCTGCGCCTGGGGATGGGCGTGTACGCGCAGCTCGCGCACGTGAAGCACATGCAGCGCATCAAGGTGCCGGGCGGGCGCATGACGGCGGCGCAGCTCGATGCGGTCGCCGAGGTGACGGAGCGCTGGGCGCTCGGGCTCGCGCACATCACGACGCGTCAAGACATCCAGCTCCATCACCTGGAGATCGAGGAGACGGTGGAGCTGCAGCGCGTCCTCGCGAAGGCGGACGTGACCACCGTGGGCGCCTGCGCCGACACGGTGCGCAACGTGACCGCGTCGCACCTCGCGGGCGTGGTCGCGGACGAGGTCTTCGACGTCACGCCACACGCCCACGCGATCACGCAATACTTCCTGTTCCACCCGCACAACCGGAAGCTCCCGCGCAAGTTCAAGATCGGCCTCTCGGGCAGCACGCGCGACCACGCGCAGATCATGATCAACGACCTCGGCCTGCTCGCGCGCGTCACGGACGCGGGGCGCGGGTTCGCGGTGTACGTCGCAGGCGGACTCGGATCGACGCCGGAGATCGCGCACCTCTGGCGCGACTTCGTGCCCGAGCGGGACGTGCTCGCCGCGTGCGACGCGGTGATCCGGGTCTTCTGGCGGGACGGCGAGCGCAAGAACCGCAAGAAGGCGCGCATCAAGTTCCTCCTGCGCAAGCTCGGCGAGGCCGAATTCATGAAGCGGCTCGACGACGAGCTCGCGAAGGTCAAGGCCGAGGAGGGCGCGAAGATCGAGGCGGAGCTCGATCGTTACCTCGGCGAATACAAGGACGAGGAGGCGCCCCCGCCGGCCCCGGGCGGCGAGGCGATCGGCGACGCCGCCTTCGCGCGCTGGAAGAGGACGAACACGCTCGCGCAGACGCAGCCTGGCTACCGGGTCGTAACGGTAAAACTCCCGCTCGGCGACATCACGGCCGAGCAGATGCGCAGGCTCGCGGCGCTCGCGCGGGGCCACGGCAACGGCGAGGTCCGCACGACGAACACGCAGAACTTCGTGATGCGCTTCGTCCCCGAGGGCAACCTCGTGGCCTTGCACCGCGCGCTCTCGCAGATCGGCCTGGCCGAGCCCGACGCCGGGCACATCACGGACATCGTGGCCTGCCCGGGCGCGGACTATTGCTCGCTCGCGATCACGAAGAGCATGGGCGTCGGCGCCCGCGTGCGTGAGCACCTGTCGGAGGGCGGCAACCGCGCCGAGGCCGACGATCTCGTGCAGCAGATCGGCGCCTTCGAGATCAAGATCTCCGGCTGCCCGAACTCGTGCGGCCAGCACCACGTGGCCGACATCGGCATGACGGGGCTGATGGTGAAGGGCAAGGACGGCGTGGAGCGCCCGCATTACTCGCTGCGCGTCGGCGGCGGCTGCGGCCCGGACGCGAAGATCGGCGACCGCCTCGACGGCCGCGTGCCCGAGGAGGAGACGCCCAAGGTGATCGCGGCGATCGCGAGGCATTACGTGCAAGAGCGCGCCGAGGGCGAGAGCTTCCGCGAATTCGTGGCGCGCAAGGGCGCGGGCGACATCGGTCGGATCGGATTCGCGGCGGCGACCGACGTGATCTGACGGGGCGCACCGGCGCGTATCGGCCGGGGGGTCCTCCGTGATAGCTTCGCGGGCCACGGAGGACCTTCCAATGCGTCGAACTCGTCTTGCCTATGCGCTCGTGCTCGCCACCCTCGGCGGGGCCGGGTGTGGCTCGAATCCCGTCATCGAAATCCCCCCGCCGTCCGCGTCGGCCACCGAATACACCCTCGGAGGCACTGTCAAAGGCCTCGAAGGGAAGGGCCTCGTCCTCGAGGTCGCCCTCCCCGACGAGCTCTACTCGACCCTCACGATCGCGGCGGACGGCGAATTCACGTTCAAGCCCGCGCTCGAAGGCGGCGACAGCTACGACGTCACGGTGGCCGTAGCGCCCGGGGATCCTGCGCAGAGCTGTACCGTCACGCGGGGCAAGGGCGTCGTGGCCGGCGCCGACGTGAAGGACGTCGCCGTCGATTGCACGACGCTCCCGCCGAATCCGCGCTGGATTGGGGGCACGGTCTCGGGCCTCGCGGGCACGGGCCTCGTGCTTCAGAACAACGGCAAGGACGACCTCCCCGTCGTGATGGACGGCGCCTTCCAGTTCATGACGCCGGAGACCGACGGCGACACGTACGACGTGACCGTCTCCGCGCAGCCCACGAATCCCGCGCAGACGTGCGTCGTCGAGGCGGGGAAGGGGACCGTCGAGGGCGCCGACGTCACGGGGATCCTGGTGAAATGCACGAACGATCCCCCGGTCTTCAACGTCGATCCGAATACGATCGACGTGACGAACGCGGATCGTTGTGACTTCCTCGACGCCGCCCATTGCCTCTTCCCCTGGCCGAACGACCATTTCACCGTCGCCGACCCCACGACGAGCACGGGCCGCCGCGTCGCGCTCCACCCGATGTCGATGCCCGTCAATGCCGAGGTCGACCTCTCCCCGGCGGTGGGAGCCCCGGCGGGGACCGTCGTGAGCCCCGGCGGGATCGGAATGGATCCGACGGACTGGAACCGCGCCGACGGGTTTTCCCCGGGCCAGATGCTGCTCACGTACGTGCCGGGGCTCGACCTCGGCAAGACCGGGATCGGCCCGATCACGCACATGGAACGCTCGCTCGAAGCCGATTCGCCGCTCGTCGTGGTCGACGCCGAGACCCTCGAACGCCACCTCGTCTGGGGCGAGCTCGATTCGTATGCGACGAGCGACGCGACGCGCGCGCTCATCCTCCGCGCGGGCATGAACTTCCGCGAGGGCCACCGGTACGTCGTGGCGCTGCGCAACTTGAAGGACAGCGACGGGCAGGGGATCGAGGCCTCGGACGCGTTCCAGGTCTACCGCGACGCGATCCCCTCGGACGTGCCGGCGATCGAGGCGCGGCGCGATGCGATGGAGAAGGTCTTCGACGTCCTCGCGGGCGCGGGCGTCGAGCGCAAGGAGCTCTACCTCGCCTGGGAGTTCACCGTGGCCAGCGCGAAGAGCCTCGCCGGCCGCATGCTCCACATCCGCGACGACGGCTTCGAGAAGCTCGGCAATGCCGCGCCCGCGTTCACGATCACGCAGGTCCTCCAGAACCCCGACGCGAACCGCTCGCGCCGCATCACCGGCACGTTCACCGTCCCGAACTACCTGAACCAGGCGAACGGCATCGCGGGCTCGTCCTTCCATTACGCGGAGCCGAACGACGGGTTGCCCGATCAATTCGACGGCAATGGCACGCTCCAGGCGAACTTCATCTGCAACATCCCGCGCGCGGCGCTCCCGGACGGGAACGATCCGACGGCGGCCGTCGTGCCCGGCCGCGCGGCGCTGTATGGCCACGGCCAGCAGGGCGCCGCGAGCCAGGTGAACGGCGGCTCCGCCACGGGCGAGCTTTCGAACGCGTACAACTTCGTGTTCTGCGCGACGGACTTCATCGGCATGTCCACGAGCGACAACGAGAACATCCTGCGGCTCGTCACGCAGTTTGGCAGGATGAACACGCTCGCCGACCGGCTCCAGCAGGGCCTCCTGAACAACCTCTTCCTGGCGCGGCTCATGATCCACCCGCAGGGCTTCATCGCGGACCCGGCGTTCCGCGGCGGCCCGCAAAACCAGCCGCTCATCGACACGAGCGACGTGTTTTATTACGGCATCAGCCAGGGCGGCATCCTCGGCGGCGCGCTCGTCGCGATCTCGCAGGACATCCGCCGCGGCGTGCTCGGCGTCACGGGCATGAACTACAGCGTCCTGCTCGACCGCGCCACGGGCTTCGATCAGCTCCGGGTCTTCTTCGACCAGGCGTACACGAACGAGCTCGACCGGCGGTTCGTCTTCTCGTCCATGCAGATGTTATGGGATCGCGGCGAGACGAACGGGTATGCCTGGCACGTCGGCAACGATCCGCTCCCGAAGACGCCGCCCCACGCGGTGCTCATGCAGAACGCGTTCGCCGACCACCAGGTCACGCAATGGTCGGCCGACATCGAGGCGCGCACGATCGGGGCGGGCATTCACGTGCCCGTCCTGAATCCGGGCCGCTCCATCGACACGACGCCGTATTTCGGCATCGAGCCGCTCGGTAGCTACCCGCACTTCGGCTCGGCCGTCTTCGTGTGGGATACCGGGCCGTTCGACGCCATGCTGAACAAGGGCACGCCGCCGCCGCCCGTCGAGAACAAGCCGCTGCGCGACGGCGTCGATCCCCACGGCGCTCCGCGCGTGCAGCCCGGCGCGCGCCTGCAGATCTCCGAGTTCCTGCGCTCGACCGGCAAGGTCATCGATCCCTGTGGGGAGACGCCCTGCCTCGTGCCTTAGGCGTTTTTCCGTTTCGTCGAGCTTCCGTGATGGGCTAGCCTCGCACTGCGTATTGCCGCGGAGGAGGAAAGCCCGTCATGGATCTCGACACCGTCCTTTCGACCCTGCGCGAGAAGGGCAAACCGAATACGGCCAAGACCTACGCCCGCCACGGCGCGAAGGATCCGACGCTCGGCGTCTCGTACGGTGACCTCGACAAGCTCGTCAAGGCCATCAAGCAGGACCACGCGCTCGCGCTCGTGTTGTGGGCGACCGGCATCCACGACGCGCGCGTGCTCGCCACGAAGATCGCCGATCCGGAGGCGTTCACCGCGGACCAACTCGACGCGTGGCTCGCCGTGGCCCTGGACTACGTGATCGAGGGCGCTGTCGCCACGCTCGCCGCGCGCCGCAAGGACGCGCTTTCGATCGGGCTGCGCTGGATCGAGCTGCCCGGCGAGTTCGCGAGCGCGGCCGGGTGGTTCGTCCTCTCCGGCGTGGCGGCGCGGGGCGATCTCCCCGAGAAAGAGGCGGCGCGCCTCTTGAAGCGCATCGAGAAGAACATCCACGGCGCGCAGAATCGCACCCGCTACGGCATGAACGGTGCTCTCATTTCGATCGGCGGGTACATCGAATCGCTCCGCCCGCAGGCACTCGAAGCGGCGCGCGTGATCGGCAAGGTCGAGGTCGATCACGGAGAGACGAACTGCAAGACGCCCGACGCGGCCGAATACATCGCCAAGATGGCCGCCCATCAGGCGAAACGCGCGGGCGGCGCGAAGTCCGCGGCCCCGAGAGCCGCGCCCGCGAAGAAGGCGCCTGCGAAGAAGACCGCGGTCAAGGACAAACCGAGGGCTTCCACGTCGCGCGGGGCGTGAACGTTCACGCGCGGTCGAGCGCGCGGGCGACGACGCGGTAGTGCTCGAGCATCTCGGCGTACGAGAAATGCGCATTGCGGCCGCTCGGGTTGGGGACCACGAACACCCGCGCGCCGCAGATCTCCTCCGGCTGCTCGCCGCAGGGGATGGGCTCCGAGGCCTTCTTGTTGAAATAACTCCGACAAACCGTGATGCCCACGAAGACCACCATGCGGGGGCGAAACGTCCGGATTTTCGTGGTGAGCGCGCGCCTGCCCGCGTCGTAGTCCTCTCGCCCGAGGTCCATCACGCCGCGCGTCGCGCGGGCGACCAGGTTCGTCAGGCCGAGGCCGTGGTCGAGCAAGCGCGTCTCCTCCTCGGGCTTGAGGCGCCGCGGGACGAGGCCGCTCTCGTGGAGCAACTTCCAGAACGCGTTCGCCGGATTGGCGAAGTTGTGCCCTTTTTGCGCCGAGAGCAGCCCGGGGTTGATCCCGATGAACAGGGCGTCGAGGTTCGGAGCGAGGATGTCGGGGGTGGCTTGCTTGGAGGACGGCATGACGAGAAACACCTCGATTCTAGTCGCTCCGGCAGGTTTGTCCACGGGAAGTGTGATATCGTGGGTCGACCATGCCGCCCGCCCCTCCCGTCCTCGGCCTCGACCTCGGCGCGACCCTCACGAAGATCGCCTTTCGCCAGGGCGACCTTCACACCGAGCGATGGCCCTCGAATGACCTCGAGGCCGTCCGCGCGCGCATCGTCGAGCTTGCTCCCGCGCGCATCGTGACGACGGGTGGCGGCGCGGCCGTGCTCGGCGCGAGCGCGCTTGGCGTGGCCGTGGAGGGCATCTCCGAGTTCGAGGCCTGGTCGCTCGGCGCCGCGGCCCTCGCGGCCGAGGAGGGCATCATCTTGCCCCGACGGCACCTGCTCGTCTCGGCCGGCACGGGGACGTCGGTGCTCGTCGTGGAGGCCGGTTCGGCCGTGCGCGCGGGCGGCACGGGGCTCGGCGGCGGCACGCTCGTCGGGCTCGGCAGGTTGCTCGTGGGCACGGGCTCGTTTGCCGATCTCTCGGCACTCGCGGCGCGCGGCAAGCGCGGGTCGGTGGACCTGCTCGTCGGCGACGTGTATTCGCAGGGCGCGCCCATTCCGGCGTATCTCACGGCGGCCAATTTTGCGAAGCTCGCGTCGACGGAGCCGGCCGACCTCGCGCATGCGCTCGTCGGGCTCGTCGGGGAGAACATCGCGCTCGTGTGCGCGGGGATTGCGCGCCTCGCCGGCGCGGACACGGTCGTGCTCGGCGGCTCTACGCTCGCGGAAAACCCGGCGCTCGTCGAGGTCCTCACGCAGACGCTCGGGTTCACGGGGCTCTCTGCATGTTTTCTCGGACGCGGCGCGTATTGCGGCGCCGTGGGGGCCCTCGTGGCCGGCGAGCGCCTCGCGGAATCCGCCTGAGCGCGGTTGAGCGATACGATGCGCCCCGCGATCGAGGAGCGTACGTCGATGAACCGCAAAGGGCAGGGTCCGGGTCAGCCCCCGGCGAACACTGTCCGGAGTTCGCCTTCGCGCGTGAAATAGGTGACGCAGGACGACGAACGATTGCCCCGCAGCATCCGGAGCGCGTGCTCCAACGTGGCGCGGCGTGCGTCGTCGTTTTCGATGGCCGGCAACGCGAGGCCGAGCGCCTCCTCAGCGGCATCCGCGAGCAGCCACGGCGCGCGGCGCATGAGCTCTTTCCAGGCCGTGTCGCGCGCGTCGGCGTGCTCGAGAGCGTCCTCGACGAGCCAGAGGTTCACCCAGGCGCTCACGCGGGAGGGTGTGTCGCGGCACGTGCGCGTGAGGTCTTCCACGGCCGCCGGCAGGTCCCCGTGCAATCGATGGGCCTCGGCACGCACGCCGTACAGCGTGGGACCCACGACCGCGGGCGCGCAATCGATGCTGCGCTGAAAACAGGCGAGCGCGGCGGCTGGTTCGCCCCGGAGCACGTGGACGGCGCCCATGCCGATGTGCAGCCACCGGGCGCGGGGCCTTTGGGCGAGGCCGCGGCGGAAATCCTCTTCGGCTTCGTCGACGCGCCCGAGCCAGAGGAGCAATTCACCCCGGTAGGCGTGGGGGTGATGCGAGGGCGGATGATCGCGCAGAATGGCGTCGAATTCGCCGAGCACCTCCGCGGGGGACCGGCTGCGGATCGACCATTGCAAAACCTTCGCGCGGTGCCGCGCCGAGCTGCGGAGCGGGGGCGGCGTGTGGTGCTCCGGGTCGCCGAGCCGCGCGAGCATGGCCTCCGGAAAGACGCGCGCGAGGAGGCGGAGCCGCAGATCACGCGGGGCCGGGAGCTCGCCTTCTTCCTCGCGAAATCGGTCTCCGAGCCGCCAGGCGAGCGGCGCGAGCGCGGCCTCCGGCAGCGCGTCCCAGGCGCGGTTTGCGAGGCGCGCGGCGTGATCGAGGGCGGGGGCCACGAATCGCCGATGGAGCGCGCGCTCGATTTCTGCTTTGCGGCCGGGTTCGTCCGGGCCGCGGCCGATCGCCGTGAGCGCCTCGACGTCGAGGAACCCGAAATGCTGCCGGCCGAGCACGACGAGCTCGAGATCGATGCGCCAGATCTGGTCCTCGTCCGCGATGTGTTTGGCCGCGAGCAGATCACGAATCGCGCCGTGTGGGTCCCCGATCGCGCTCTTCTCCCGGGCGCGGCGCACGAGCGCTTCGGCCTCCTCGGTCAAACCCGTTTGGCGCGCCGTACTACTTTCGATTCGCTGGCGCGCGCCGAACGCATGAAGGAGATCCGCCGCGCGCTCACGCAAGCCGGCGTCGTCGGGCGCGAGCGCGAGTGCGCGCTCGACGTGCTTCTGGCAGCCGGAAAACCGCCCCGCCCCGCGATCGACGCTCGCCGCGGCGAGGTGAACCTTGGCCGTCTCGCGCGGTCCCTCCGCCGACGCGAGCGCGAGCGCCTGCATGATCCACGCATCGACGAGCCGTCGATCGCCGAGGCGAAACGCGAGGCGTGCGGCCTCGAGCGCGTGATTCACGTCGCGGGCCGAGGCGGGATCATGGCGCCCGAGGGCCTCCCAGGCCGCGCGTATCCCTCCTTTGCGCCCCTCATCGATCGTCACGGCGCTCGTCGATACGTCGAGCGTTCGCCGGCGTAAAGCGGGAACCGCCCTTTTTCGTTGTCACGCCCGCGCCGGCAGGGCGAAGATGCGCCCGTGATGGTGCTTGTCCGCCGTAGTCTGCCCCTCGTCGCGTTGCTCGCCTCGGCTTGCGGATCCTCGAAGCCGCCCGAGGTCGCGAAGGCCGAGGGCCCCGACATGCAGTTCGTCCGCCCCACGATGCAGCCGCCCGTGTTCCTCGATCCGCAACGAAAGGAGAAGCTCAAAGAGGCTTTCCCTGCGATCGAGCGATATGTCGCGGACGAGGTGGCGCGGCGGGGGGTTCCCGGGGTGGCCGTGGGTATCGTGATCGATGGGGAGCTCGTGTATGCCAAGGGGTTCGGCGTGGCCGATGTCGAGGCGAAGGCGCCCGTCGACAAAGATTCGGTTTTCCGCATCGCCTCGCTGACGAAGAGCTTCACGGCGATGGCCGTGTTGCAGCTCCGGGATGAAGGAAAGCTCTCGCTCGACGATCCGGCCGCGCAATACGTCCCCGAGCTCGCCGGCCTTCGTTATCCCACGCGCGACGCGGCGCCGATCACGCTCCGGCACCTGCTCGGCCACGGCGCCGGGTTCCCCGAGGACAACCCCTGGGGCGATCGACAACTCGGCCTCTCCGACGCGGATTTTTCGAGGATGATGCGCGAGGGGTTCCCCTTCTCGACGTCCCCCGGCTCGGCGTTCGAGTATTCGAACACCGGATTCGCGATCCTCGGGCGCGTGATCACGAACGTGTCGGGGATGGATTACGCGGACTATCTGCGGGCGCGGATCCTCTCGCCGCTCGGGATGAACCGGACGGTCCTCGATGAACGGATGGTCGAAAAGGGGCACCTCGCGCGGGGATATCGAAAGGAGGGCGATCGGCTCGTGCCCGAGGTGAACCTGCCGCACGGCGCGTTCGGGGCCATGGGGGGGCTGTATGCATCGCTCGCCGATATGGCGCGCTACGTGGCGTATCATCTCTCGGCGTGGCCGCCGCGCGACGAGCGGGAGGACGGTCCGGTCCGGCGGAGCACGCTGCGCGAAATGCACGTGACGGGCCGCGCGACGGGCCTCTTCGCCTCGCCGGGGCTCGGGGACGAGCCGCCGTCCGTTCGCGCGACCGGCTATTCGTTCGGGCTCGGCACGTTCGAGACGTGCGAATTCACGCGAGGCGTCTCGCACACGGGAGGTTTGCCCGGGTATGGGTCGGTGATCCAGTTCTTGCCCGACCACGGCGTCGGCGTGATCGCGATGTCGAACCTCACGTACGCGCCCATGTGGCGGGTCGCGCGCGAGGCGTTGCGGCGCCTGCACGAGACGGGCGCGCTCGTGCCGCGCGCGTTCGTGCCCTCGGAGGCGCTCGTGCGGGCGAAGGAAGCCTCGAGCCGCCTCGTCGCGAAATGGAGCGACGCCGAGGCGGACGCGAACTTCGCGGATTCGATCTTCCTCGACAAACCACGCGAGCGATGGGCGGCGGACCTCGACGCGCTCCGCGCGGCGCACGGCGCGTGCCGGGAGGAGGGGACGATCGAGGCGGAGAACGCGCTTCGCGGCACGTTCCGGCTCGGATGCGAGAAAGGGTGGATCGGCGTTTCGTTCACGCTCGCGCCGACCTCGCCGCCGCGGATCCAGTACCTCGATTTCCACAGCGTGCTGCCGCCGCCGAGCGCGCTCGCGTCGGGCGGCGACAAATTCGTCCGGCTCCTGAACCGATGGGACGACGCCGCCGCGGCCGATCTCTTCGACACGAGCGTGGATGTGGCGCGCATGAAGGCATCCCTCGCGAGCCTGAAGGAGATTCGCGGGGCGTGCCAAATCGGCGACGTGATCGGGAGCGACGGCGCCACGCGGGCGAGCTTCCGCCTTGCCTGCGAGCGATATCCGCTCGCCGTGGAGGTCATGCGGAAGGCGGGGGCCGAGAAGATCGATGGCGTGCGGTTTTTCCCGGTGCCCGGGGAAGCCGCGCGGTGCGCGCAATGAAGGCGTACCGGCTCATTGCGTCGCGACGCCCTCTTGCTTGACGCGCAGGACCACCTTGCCCGGCCCGTCGGCTGTCGCGCCCTCGAAGCGGTCGAAGACCAGGAGATACCGCGAAACACCGTCCGAGGCCGATTGCACGAGCCACGAGGCGTCCGCCGGCGCGGGCGTGGCCGCCGCCCGATCGATCCAGTAGTCCGAGAACGCGCTGAAGATGCCGTCGCCCCGCCAGATGAGCTTCGGATCGGACAATTCCGTATGCCCGACCGCGTCGAACCGCGCGAGCTCGGAGTCGTCCGTGCGCGTCTTGACGATATCGAGCGTCTCGTCTTTCGTCTCGCTCGCGTGCAGATCCACGGCGGTCACGCCGCGCGGCCCGCCGAGATCGCCGTTGACGCTGATCGAGGCGCGGCGGAAGCAGAGGTGCCAGTCCTTCGTGGTGAGCGCCTCGGCCGGCGTGTGTTTCGTCCGCGCGCCCGTGCCGAGATCGAGGCATTCGCTCGGCACGTCCTCGGGCGCCTGCGAGCCCCCCGCGGTGCCGTCGAGATCGGCGAGCGTCTGCGTGGCGCCCACGCCGGCGGACGTCACCTCGGCCCAGCGGATGCGATAAATGGCCGCCACCGGTGCGCCTTGTTGCTCGGCATAATACCCGAGGACCTGCACCTTCCATTGCTTGTCCGCATCACGCACGCCGAAGACGTGGTAACGCACCCAGAGCACGTGGACGCTCGGGTCGTACGCCCAGAAATCGCGGAACGCGCCGCCCGCTTCGTCCTTCGTCAGGAACGGGATCGCCGGCGCGATCCCTTCGTCGTACGTCGCCGCGTCGAGCGGACCGAACGCCCCGCCCTCGCCGGACCCGGACGCGCCGCTGTTCGTGAAGACGTTGAATTTTTCGAATGCGAGATCCCAGGCGGTCGAGGCCGAAGTGTCGCCTTCGGGCACGACGATCTCGGGTTTTTCGAGCGCGACGTAGACACGTCCCTGCGCGGGGACGGGCACTTCCAGCGTCGCGCCCGTGTCCTCGTTCGGGGGGGGTTCGCCCGTCGTGGAAGGTTTGCCCACCTCCTCGCTGCAGGCGCAAAGAAGGAGCGGAAAAGCTGCGGCCCAAATGGATCGTTTCATGGTTCCTCCGCGGGAATGTCGGCCGTGAGGCCAAAGTAAAGGGTCCGCCCCTGGACCGGCCGCTGGTCGCCCAAGCGGGTCGGGTCTTTCTGAGCGCCGAGCGCATTGAGCACCCCAGCATAGGCGCGGGCCCCACGAAAAATCGGACGCGCGATCCGCGCGTCGATCGTCTGGAAGCCAGGCGTGCGCAAGCCCTCGTCGAGGAAGGCGTCGGTGACCATTCGATACCGGAGCACGAGCTCCAGCCGGAGCGGCAAATCGGCCCGGAGCGCGGTGACCACCGTGTGCGGCGGGCGCCCTTCGAGCGGACGCTGGTTCTCGTCGTCCCGCGTCCACAAGTAGGAATACCCGGCCTCCGCGCGCAGCACGCCCGCGATGGTGCAAGCGCCGTCGATCTGCGCGCCGAACGTGCGCGCCCGGCCGATGTTGCGGTACGTGTAATCGTCGATGCCGCCCTGGCTCGCGGCCGGCCGGATGTCGATGTCGATGAGGCCGTCGATCCAGTTCGCGAAGACGCTGCCCCGGACGAGAAAGCCGTTTTTCGAGCGATAACTCACGTCGCCGCTCGTGCCCCACGACGTCTCGGGGCTGAGGTTCGGGTTGCCGAGCACGCGATACCCGAGGGCGCCGTGATCAAAGGCGAACCCGATCTCCTTCGCCGCCGGCGCGCGAAACCCGCGCCCGACGGAGGCCCGCACGGTCACGCTGGGCAAGGGCTGGTACGAGAGCGCGAGCCGCGGCACGGCGACGCCGCCATAACGCAGGTGCATCTCCGCGCGGCCGCCCGCGAGCAGGGTGAGCGAATCGAAGAGCTTCCACCCGAGCTGCGCATACCCCGCGATGCTGCCGAGCGTGACGGGGACGAGCTCCTCGATCGTGCTCGTCTGCACGCTGCCGCTGATGAGCTCGGCGCGCGTGAGTGATTGCGAGAGTTTTTCCACCTCGGCGCGCATGCCCACGACCCACGTGCGCCGTCCGTCCGCGATGGTGCCCGTCGCCTCCAGGCTGGAGAGCGAGGCCTCGCGATCACGGGTCTCGTCGATCGGCGATTCGTAGCGGTCTTTTTGGGTCGTGTCGAACGCCCATTGTTGCCCGAGCGCGAGGCGCAGGGTCGAGCCTTTGCCGAGGTCGACGAGCTCGACGAGGTGGACGGCGAATCGATTCGTGCGCTGCGGCAGGTCGATCCGGTACGTCCCGAGGCCCGGGACGACCTGGCTTTGCCGTCCCTCCGATGCGTCGTGGAGCCAGCGCACGCGGGCTTGCACGCGCGTGCGGGCGTTGAGCTCGGCGCCGAGCCGCATCCCGAGCATTCCTTGCAGGCGCGAGGGCATCGCGAGGTCGACCGCGTCTTCGAGGAGCGAGACCCCGTCCGTGCGGAAGAAATTGCCGTCGAGCGTGGCCCACGTCCGCTCCCCGCGCCACGCGGCATTGCCCTGCGCGATGACCCCGCGGCGATTGCGGCCTTCGAGGCGCACCCGCCCGCTGAAGCCCGGGTGCAGGGGTTGTCCCGTGACGACATTGACGACCCCGCCGATCGCGCTCGTGCCATACAGCGAGCTCATCGGCCCGGCGACGACCTCGACGCGGGCGACGTCCGAGAGTGGCATTCTCGAAAGATCGATCGCCCCGCCCACGTCGCCGATGACGCGCTCGCCGTCTTCGAGGACGAGCACGCGTTGCCGGTCGAGGCCCTGGATCTGGATGGCGCTCGGATTGCCGATGTCGCCGTAGGCCGAGGGGTTGATCTGGACGCCGGGTTGCCCCGCGATGGCCTCGGCCACGTTCGTCGCGCCGCGCCGCTCGGCTTCGTCGCGTGTGACGACGTCGACGCGCACCGTGGCACGCTGGCTCTGCTCCGGCATGCGCGTCCCGGTGACGACGACCTCGGCGCCCTTGTCCTTGTCTTTCCCGCTCGGCGCAGGCTCCTCGGCGCGCGCCACCGCCGCAGGCAGCAGCGATGCCCCAAGGAGGAGGACGGCCGAGGTCGAAAGTCTCATCTGCGGCGTAGATGAAAGTGACTTTCAACTTCTAGATGGAAACGCCGAGGAAGTCAAGAACAAGCCGAGGACGCTCGTTTGCACGGGTCGTCGGCTTGTTCTTGTGGATTCCGTCTCAGAGGTTCCGCACAAAATAATCGCGAATGAGCTCTTCCATGTAGATGCGGTCCGGCGGTCGGCGGGGCATGTGGCGCTCGTCCGGGAAGAGGAGGAGGTCGTACGGCTTGCGGGTGCCGATCATGGCGTTGACGAGCCGCGCGGTGTGTCGGAAATGAACATTCTCGTCGATGAGCCCGTGCACGAGCATGAGCTTGCCGCGGATGTTCTCGACGTGGCGCATCACGCTGCTCTCCTCGTAGCCGCGCGGGTTGTCCGATGGCATGCCCATGTACCGCTCGGTGTAATGGGTGTCGTAGCCGTCCCAGTGCGTGACGGGCGCGCCGGCGACCGCGACCTTGAAGGTCTCGGGCGCGCGCGCGAGGCACATCGCGGCCATGTACCCGCCATAACTCCAGCCATACACGCCGACGCGCGCAGGATCCGCGAGGCCCTGCGCGACGAGCCAGCGGACGCCGTCGACCTGATCGTCGACCTCGATCGAGCCCATGCGGTTCTTGAGCGCGCCCTCGAACGCGAGCCCGCGCCGCGCGCTGCCGCGGTTGTCCACCATGAACACGAGGTAGCCGAGGCTGCGCAGCCATTGCGGACGCATCGTGACCGTCATGTTCCAGCCGTTCGTCACGAGCTGGACGTGCGGGCCGCCATATACGTACACGATCGTCGGAAACGGGCCGCTGCCGAAATGCGCCGGCGGGCGATAGAGCGCGCCATGCAGGGTTTCGCCGTCCCGCGAGAGGAATGAGACGATCTCGGGCGGCGTGAGGCCGAGCGAGGCGATGCGAGGATCCTGCTCGTCGTGGAGCGTCGCGAGCACGGCGCCGTCGTCGATCGAGCGGAGTTTGACGGTGGGCGGGCGATCCTTGGCGTGATAGACGTCGACGAAGCGGCGGCAGGCGCGGTCGCAGGTGACGACGTGCATCCCGGGCTCGGGGGTGATGCGGCGCATTTCGCCGCCGTCGAAGGACACGGCATAGAGGTGGCATTCGAGCGCACTCGCGGCCGTGGCCGTGAAATAGACGAAGCGGCCCTTTTCATCGACGCCGCGGACGTCGTCGACCATCCACGCTCCGCGCGTCAGCTCGGCGACGAGGGTTCCTTCGCGGTCGTAACGATAAAGATGCCGATAGCCCGTCCGCTCGGAGGCCCACAAAAAGCCGCCGTCCGCGAGCGGGCGGAGGAGGTCGTGCAGGTTGATCCAGACGTTCGTCTCTTCGCGCAAAAGCCGCGTCCGCGCGCCCGTCGCGAGGTCGAAGACCACGAGCTCGAGCCAGGTCTGCGCCCGATTCTGGATCTCCGCCGCGAGCCTTTCGCCCGCGAGCCAATGGACGCGGGCGAGATACACCTCCTCGCCGTAGCTCGTATCCATCCAGACGGTCTCGCCGCCCGACGCGGAGACGACGCCGAGGCGCACACGGGCGTTCTCCTCGCCCGCAAATGGGTAATGGTGGTCTTCCTCCGCCTCGGCGCCGACCTGGGCCTTGCCCTGGTGGACGATCCGATAGATGGGGATATGCGTCTCGTCGACCTCGGTGAACGCGAGCCATGTTCCGTCGGTCGACCACCAATACCCGTGGTGCCGCGCCATTTCCTCCTGCGCCACGTATTCGGCGAGGCCGTGCGTCTTGCCCGTGCCCCGCGCGCCCGAGGTGAGCTGTCGCGGCGCACCGCCGGTCGCGTCAATGACGTACAGCTCGGCCTCCTGGACGAACGCGACCGCGGCGCCGTCGGGCGAGAGCTTCGGGTCGAGGATCGGCGCGCCGCCGGACGCGACGAGCTTGCGCAGCGAGGCGGAAGGCCCGTCTTGCACGTACAGATCGCCCTTGATGGGCACGAGCACGCGGCTCGCGCGGGTCGCCCACGCGTACGTGGTGACGCCGATCTCGCGCTGGCGCTGCCGTTCGCGGCGAAGCGCCTCCGCGAGCGAGACGTTTTCCTCCGTCGTGCCGCCGTCGGGCGGCGAGACGAAGAGGCTCTCCGACCCCGTCGCCGGGTCGAAGACGAAGAGCTGCCGCACGAGGCTGCGTTCGGGGCTCTTCAGGTAGGTGATCAGCCGATCGTCGGGGCTGAAAGCGATCTGATCGGGGATCGCCATGCCCGGCAGCGGGTGGCGGGCGACCTCCTCCACGGCGAGGGTGCCCTCGGCGGCTTCGAAGGCCTTCGGGGCGTCGGTTTTGGTTGCGGACATCGTGGTTCTTCCCGGGTGAGCGTGGCGCGCAACGTATACCATCGCCGCGGGAAACTCCACGCGAGCGACCATGCCCAGGGAGACGTCACGACGGGCGGAACGTGAGCATCGGTGATGTTCCCCACGGTTTGACCGGATTGCGCAACGGCCCCTCCGGCGGCTTGCGCGAATTGCGCAACGGACGTTTCACAATTTGCGCAAGTGGCGCAGAGCGTCAGAGGTTTTCCTGGGGCTTTTCGGGGCTCGCGAGGTCGGGCATGTTCATTGCCGATCGTCCGGACGAAGTCACGGGACGGCCAGGAAGCTTGTCCCCCCGAGACCCCGCGCAGGTACACAGGCAGGTAACCGCATGCGAATCTCCCTCATCGTCGCCTCGAAGCTCGCGCTCCTTGCAACCCTCGCGGTGGTCTCTACGGCGAGCGCCGCCGAGAACGCACCCGCGGACGCGCCGGCCGTGCCCGCGAAGCCCCGCCGGTTTCACGTGGGCATCTCGGGCGGCGTTGCATACCATACCGTGCGCATACCGACGGTGATCCCCACGGAGTACGCGGCCGCGACGCTCGGCATCCATGCGGGCTACAACGTGACCGAACGCCTCTCGATTGGTTTCGATCTGTCGACCATCGAGAAAGACATGGGGCGCAACGGGCCCTTTCAGATGTTCGATCCGGGGCTCGCGCCGCAGGCAGGGTGCAACAACTGCGAGCCGCCGCCGTTCGGCGGATGGGTGAAGAACACGACGGCGGTGTTCGGCACGCTCGGGCCGCGGGTCGAGTTTACTCCCTTTGGCAAGGAGGGCCTTTACATCGGCGCCACGGCCGGGCTCGCGTTCCTCTGGGGCGTCGACTCGATCTACGGATTCGGCGGCTCGGGGCGGCTCGGGTATCGGGTGAACATCGCCGACGTCCTCGGTCTCGCCCTCGAAGCCGGCGCCCAGGCCCAAACCTTCGGCAGTGGCGCGTACACGACCGCGCCCTACGGCATGGTGCTCTTCCGGCCTTATTTCTGAGGCGTTCCGAGGCCGCCCTCGATCCCGGATTGACGAGGGAAAGTGGAGGGCGGTAGCCTTCGGGCAATGCACGATGTGGTGGTGCTCGGCGGTGGGCCGGCAGGGCTCGCCGCCGCGATTGCGCTCGGCGCGCGAGGCCGTAGCGTGGTCGTCCTCGAACGGGGGCGGCTCGGGCGGCCGCGCGTGGGCGAGACGTTCGGGCCCGAAATCGAGCCGCTCCTCGCCACGCTCGGGGTCTTGCAGGCGTTTCGGGCCGAGGCGTGCGTGCCTTTCCGAGGCGTACGTTCGGCCTGGGGCTCGGCGGAGATCACGGCGCGCTCGTCGATCGTCGATCCGCTCGGCGAGGGGTTTCACGTGGACCGCGCGCGCTTCGACGCGATGCTCGCGGGCGCCGCGGCGCGCAATGGCGTCGTGCTCCGGGAAGAGACGGGCGTCCCGACGATCGAGGAAGCCGCGGGGGGCTTTCGCGTGCTCTCGCGCGAGGGGGACGAATTTTCGTGCAGGTTCCTCGTGGACGCGAGCGGCCGCGGCGCGCCTGCGGGCGCGGTAGGGTCGAGCGCGCGGCGCTGGGTCGCCTGCGATCGAGCCATTGCGATCGTCGGGCGGATGAAGGTGCCCGCGGGCCGGGGCGTGGAGCCCGAGCTGCTGCTCGAAACGACGGAGGCGGGGTGGTGGTACGTCGCGCCGCAGCCGGGACAAACGCTGCTTTTCGTGTTGCTCACGGACGCGGATCTCGGGGCCACGACGCCTCGCGCGGAGCCGATCGAACGATTTCTCCAGGCGCTCGAGCGGACGCACCACGTGCGGGCGCTCGCCGAAGGATGCATTCTGGAGGAGCCGCCGCGTGTGGTGCGGGCCGATACGGGAATGCTCCTGCCGGGCCGGGGGGCGCGGTGGTGCGCGGTGGGGGACGCGCTGGTCGCGGGCGATCCGCTGGCGGGGGACGGCGTTTCGCGGGGGTTTCGTTCGGCGATCGAGGTGGCGGCGGACATCGATCGGGCGCTCGCGGAAGGGGCCGAGGTGTTGCCCGTGCCGGCCACGGATCCTGCGGTGTTTCTCGCGGGGCATCTGGATCGACGGGCGCGTTATTACAGCGTGGAGACCCGTTTTTCCGAGGCGCTTTTCTGGAAGCGGCGCCAGGCGATCGATTGGCAAACCGAGGCGATCACGCTGGATCCGCGGGCGATGTTGCAGTGGGATGGGCGCGAGCCCGACCCGCACGTGATGGCGCCGGTCGAGTCGCTCCTTCCACCAAAGGCGCTCGCCTCTGTGCTCGATTTCCTGCGGAGCCCGCGCCCCGCGCACGAGGCGCTCGCCGCGCTCCAGGCCGCGGCGCCGCTCGGGGATCGCCGCCTGCTCGTGGGGCTCGAAGGGCTCGTCGACCTCGGAATCCTGGTTCCTACAGGATGAACGGGATCAGGGCGCGCCGCTCGGGCGGATAATCGGGGAATTTCTCGCAGTACCAGGTGTGCGTGGCGAACGCGCGCGGCACGAGGTTCGCGGCGCTGATGGCGAAGATGAAGACGCCGGCGAGCGACCACGTGCAGAGGGCAAACCCGGCCCAGCCCGTGAGCTCGGCCAGGTAACTCGGGTTCGTGACCCACCGGAAGAGGCCACCACGCGGGATGCGGTAGACCCGTTCGCCGCTCTGGACCTCCTCGCGGGTGCGCAGGTTCCGCAGGATCGAGTCCGAGTGCAAGGTGGCACCGAACGAAATGTAATAGATCACGAAACCCACGAGGAACCGCGGGTCGTGGAGCCATTCGGGGCCGTAATGGGGGCCGAGGCGCGAGATGAAGTCGGCGTGGAGGTAGCCGTGCATCGAGGTGACGAGGACGCCCGTGCCCACGACGAGGAGCCCGAACGAGGAGCGCTGGCCCTTCGGGACGCGCATCGAGAGCGGAAAATAAAAGCCGCGGTTGCCGTAATGGAGGAGCCACATCCCGAGGAAGACGAGCGGGACGAGCGCGCCGCGGTTCGGGCCGCGGGTGTAGAAGTAGAGGAACGAGAGCGTCGCGGGCAGCTCCATGAGGAACCAGCCGAGGCGCGGATCGAGCGCGACGCCGAAGCGCGGGCTCGCGAAGCGGCCATAAGGCGAGGGGACGAACCACGCGGCGACCGCGACGAACAGGGCAAACCCGAGCGCGATCGAGAGGACGAGGTCGTAGGTGGCGTCGCCGGTGTAGGTGGGCACGGTTTCCAGCGTGATACTACAGCCGGCGCGGCGGGCACAAGCCAGCTCGTGGGGCGGCTGCTAGGATGGGCCCTATGCGATGGATGTCTTTTCTGGCCGGAGCCGCGCTCCTTTCGGGGCTCCTTTGCGCGTGTGAACCGGAGACCGAGATCGTGGAGGGCTCGGCGGAGGACCACGGCAAGGCGCTGTTCTCGGACCCGACGATCACGGAGACGAGCGCCAATGCGTTCTCCTGCGCGACGTGCCATCCGACGTCGAAGCCGTCCGCGGACGGGCCCATCCTTCCCGGCGCGCCGCTCGCGGGCGTGACGCGGCGGGCCTCGTACTGGGGCGGAATGGAGCTCGAGCTGCTCCGCTCGATGAACCATTGCCTCTATTATTTCATGCTGTCGAGCAAATCCTGGTCGGCCGAGGACGAGCGGGCCGGCGCGCTCTTCGCGTATCTCGACGCGCTGCCTGCGGGCTCTGCGGACGAGGAAGCCTGGCCGTTCACGGTGCCCGTGCAGGTGTCGGCGCCGCCCCCGGGCGACGCGACCGCGGGTGCGAGCGTCTATTCGCGCGCCTGCAAGAATTGCCATGGCGCCGTAAAGACGGGCGACGGCCGCCTCGTGGCGCGCGCGCCGGTCCTGCCGGACCAGACGCTCGCCGAGCACCCGCTCGGCACGTACACGCCCGAGCAACGCAGGCTCGTCTTCGTGCAGAAGACGCGGCACGGCGGGTTTCTGGGGTACGGCGGGCAGATGCCGCCGTTTTCGCTGGAGGTGCTCTCCGACGAGCAGATGGGGGATCTGCTCGCCTACATGGGCGTGCCTTAGGGCGCCGCGCCCGGGATGCGCGCAATGGCGTCGGGATAGACGCCGACGACGGCCTCGCTCTGCGTCGCGAGCGTCGCGGCGTCGAGCACGAGGGCCTTGCCTGCCGTCACGTGATCACCCTCGCAGATGAGGACGAGCCGCGTGTCGTCGAGCCGATCGGCGACGTGGGGCCATTTGCATTCGTTGGCCGCGAAATCGCGGCGGGTGACCTCCTGGTCGTTTTCGAGGTCCCACAGGACGAGCGCGTCCGGCGATTGTGTCGGGATCCAGAGGCGCTTTCCGTCTTCGGAGAAGACCGGGAAGAAGGGCGCGCCGAGCGTGTCGATCTGGCGGTCCGGGTCCATCACGTTCGCCTCGATGTCGAAGAAACGCACGTCCTTCGAGACCGTGTTGCCGAGCGCCAGGGTTTTTCCGTCGGGGGAGAGGACGACCGAGTAGGGGCCGTATTTCGGATCTCCGATCGCGCTGCCGGAGGCGTCGACGGGGATCCGATCGACGACCTCGCGTTTGTCGAGGTCGACCACGGCGACCACGTCTTCCCCATAACAGGCTACATAGGCGCGAGCGCCGTCGGGCCGCGAAAGGACCATGCCGTGCGGCGCGATGCAGGTGGTGATCCGCGCCGGATCGACCGAGCCGGTGGGGAGGATGGCACCCGGGTCGAGCAGCGCGAGCGTGGCGCGGGCCTTGTCGAGGTTGCCCGCGTTCTTGATCGCGCGCTGGAGATCGAAATGGGAGACGACGACGCGGCGGCCGTCGTCCGAGGCCACGATGTCGCCGGGATTCGCGTCGACGCGGACCTGGCCGAGGATGCGGAAATCGGCGAGCGAGAGCTTTTGCACGTAGCCGGGCTGGATGCTGCCGCCGTGCGAGGCATGCGGGCCGCCGGTCGCGACGACGGGATAGGAGAGGCCGATGTAGACGAAGCCGCCAGCCTTATCGACGGCGACGTGGTGCGGGCCGTCGAGGCCGACCGGGTCGCGGCCGACCGGGACATGCCCGACCTTCTCGCCCGTGCCGAGGTCGAGGAGCGAGATCGTGTCCGAGAGGCTGTCCGTGATGATTCCGAGTCCGCCCGGAGGGACGGCGACGGGCTCGCGTCGATCCGGGAATGCGTTGCCCGTGTACGGGTCGTAGCGATGCTCGACGGGGGCTTCCCCGCATGCAGGCAGGGCGATGAGCAGGGCGGCGCCGGCGAGGGCGCGAAGATGAAATGCGGTCATGGCGTGATCGTAAAGGTGGTTTTGCTGCCCTGGAAGGGGCCGCCGTCCATGTCGATGCGGTTGTCGACGAGCTGCGCGCCCTGGAGCTCGACCGTGAGGGTCGCCTTGGCCGCGGTGATACGCGCCCAGACTGAATCCGAGGGCTTCCACGAGGTCTCGCTCGTGAAGACGCGGGCGAGCTTGGGGTCGGCGTCGGAGGAGACGACGAGCCAGGTCGCATACCCCGTGAACGGCGTGCCGTGGGCGTGCGCCGCGCGGACGGGCCCGAGGAGCGCGGCGAGCGGGGCGAGGAGGGGCTCGGCGCGCGGCTCGGCGGGCAGGAGCGACGGGGGCGCGGGCGGCGTGAGGCGCGAGGTGGCGCCGACGGCCCAGGAAAACGTGGGAATGGTCGCGGCCGAGAGCGCACCCGCGGGCGGGTTGAGCAACGTGGGGGCCTGCGAGGGGGCGTTCGCGGGCGGGTTTGCTTCGACGGCGGTGAGGAACGCCGCGAGCGCTTCATCCGTGGTCGTTCCCCCGTAGACGACGTCCTCGTACCCTGCGGGGACGCTCTCCTCGTCGTCGTGGCAGGCATAGAGGGATGCCGAGGCGAGTGGGATCAGAATGGCGAGATGAAAAAGGTTTTTCATGGCAAGCTCCGTGCGGCGCGTGAGCGGTGGCCCTTCGGAGCGTAGCGCATCGGGGGCCCGTGGCCAGGCGTCAGGGCGCGTGGAAGCAGGGAACGAGCGCGCTCGCGTGGAAGCTCTCGGTCTTGTCGAGGGGGAACGTCGCGAGCTTGTTGGGTGCGGTTTTGTCGTCCCCGAGAGCGAAGGTGTCGATGGCGCCGCCATAACCGCTCGCTGCGATGAGCATCTTTCCCCCATAGGCGAGGTAGAGGCGGTTCAGGCCGCCGGTGGCGGGGGTGGCGGTGAGGCAAGTGGCCTTCTCGCCCGGCGTGAAGCGACACGCGCTCACGTTCGCATCGCTGTGGGAATGGTAGAAGAGATCGCCATCCAGCGCGATCGCGTCGTATCCATTCGAGAACCCGGCGCCGCTGTAGGTGGGCGACACGCCGGTGGGGATGTTTCCAGCCTCGGCGAGCTCGTAATTCGCGAACCCGCCACCGCTGTACCCGGTAAAACCCATGAACTTGCCGTCGGTCGAGAGGAAGGTCGCGTGGAAGAAGCCTTCCCCCGTGTCGGCCGTGACCGAGGGTTGATCCACGGTCATCTTCCCATCGGCGGCATAACGCACGAAGGCCCCCACGACCTTGTTTTCGGCCGGGTTGATGCCGCTGGTGGATCCGCCGAACACGTAGAACGCAGGTTGTTGCGGGTGCATCGTGAAGGCGACGGTATCGAGCGAGCCCACAGGGAAAATGAGCGTCTTGTGGTCGACGTCGACGAGCTCGCCGCTCGGGCCGATCGAATACGCACGGACGTCGACCGTGTCCGTGTGGCTCATGACGAAGAGGACGTTGTTTTTCTCGTCGCAGAGGAGCCCGGCCACGTCGGGCACGCTTTTCGTGGCCCCGACGGGGAGGAGCTTGCCCGTGGGGGTGACCTCCACGGCCTCGATGGAATCACTCGTCTGGAGAGTGAAATAGACGCGGCGGCCGCATCGCGCCGCGGCCCGCTGGCGGAAGGGCCAGAGGCCGATGGTATGGGACCCGTCGAGGACGCGCAGATCGGCGAGCGTCATGGTGCCGTCCTGGTCGACGCGAATCGAGCTCACGACCGAGGGATCGCCGCCGATGTGGTTGACGAGACAAACCGCCTCGATCTGGCAGGTGGAGCTGCAGCCGTCTTCGTCGACCTTGTTGCCGTCGTCGCAGGTCTCGCCCTCGTCGATGCTGTCGTTGCCGCAATGGGGGAAGGCGTCGATGCAGGTGCCTTCCTTGCAGGAGAGCCCGGGATTGCACGTGCCGTCCGCCGCGCAGGGGCAGCCTTCCGCGCCGGGATTCACGCAGCCGGGCTGGCCTCCCTGGCCCCCCTGGCCGCCCTGCCCACCCGCGCCGGCCTGTCCTCCGCTGCCGGAACTGCTGTAATCGCGGATCTCCACCGCACATCCCCCGCCCAGGGCGGCCGTGGCAATTGACACGAAGAACCACCATTTCTGCAAGTTCATGAAAGCACCTCCCCAAGATTCGGGATCATGGCCAGGCGAGGTCTCGCCGCGGCCCGCCCGGGAAGGTGCCCTTCTCCAGGCCCTCCGTCAACCGTGGTTGCCGAAAGGACCCGCGCTCAGCGGGCGCGAAGGACGAGCGCCGCCGCGTCTGTGGCAAGCGTGAGCGTCTGGCCCGAGAGCCGAGCTTCGCCGAGCGCGAAGAGGAGGGAAGCGACGGGGAATTCGTCGTCCTCGAGATCCATGTCGACGGGGGAAGCGACATTGACGGCGACGTCGAGGACCTCGCCCTCGTGGGTGCGGCGAAAGAGGAAGAGGCCGCCCTCGGCGAAGAGGATTTCGAGGGCGCCGCGGCCGAGCGCGGGGTGAGATGCGCGGAGGGTGAGGAGGGAGCGGACGATTGAAAACGCGCGCTCGCCGGCGGAATCCGGGCGGAGCGGGAGGGGCATTCGATCGGGCCAGACGTCCTCGGGCTCGGCGACGGGGGTTTCGGCGAAGAGGTCGTACTCCTCGCCATAAAGAAGCGAGGGGACGCCGGGCCACGTGAGGAGGACGAAGAGGCCGAGGAGGCCGGAGCGGGAAGGGCCGCCGTGTTTGCGGGCGATGCTGGTGAAGCGGGGGTGGTCGTGGGTCGAGACGAACCGAAGCGAGCGTGCGCCGGGCGCGCCTCGATCGAGGTCGAGGAGGGCGAGCCGCTGGGCCGCGAATTCGGCGGGGATGGCGCGTTTGGCGAGGAAATCGACGAGGACGTCGTGGAAGCCGAAATCGGTGGCGCAATCGAGGGCGCCGCGGCTCGTCCAGCGGTGGGCGTGGGCCGGGACGAGTTCGCCGAGGACGACGGCGTCGGGAATTTCGCGGCGGAAGGTGTCGCGAATGGAGACGGCGAGGTCGTGCGGGACTTCGGCGGCCATATCGAGGCGCAGGCCGGAGGCGCCGCGTTTCGCCCAGCGGGACGTGGCGGAGAGGACGAGGGCGCGGACCTCGGGATGAGCAAGGTTCAGCAAAGGAGCGTCCTTGCGCCGGCCGTAATGGCGGAGCTTGGGCGCGCCGCGGGACGAGGTTGTCCAGTGAAACCAGGGGGCGAACGGGGAGCCGAGGCCGCGCGCGCGGACGTCCTCGTACGGCGGAAAGCCGCGGCCGGCGTGCGAGAAGGCGAGGTCGACGAGGATGCGGATCCCGCGGGCGCGGGCCTCCGCGGCGAGGCGCTCGAAGGCGGGCTCGCCGCCGAGGGCCGGGTCGATCTGGAGGGGATCGACGAGGTCGTAGCGATGGCAGGAGGCCGCGAGGATCGTGGGGGTGAGGTAAAGGACGGTGACGCCGAGAGCGGCGAGGCGCGGCAATGCCAGGCGAATGCCGTCGAGGTGCCCGCCGGCAGGACGATCGCGGCCGGGATCGTGTCCCCAGGAGGCGCCGGGGCGCGGGGCGAAACGATCGACGAAGATCGTATACAGGACGGCGTTTTTCCACCAGGCGGGGAGATCGTCGGCGGGCGCGAGTACGAGGAAAAAGGCCTCGTTCGGGCCGGGGTCGAAGTGGATGCGGATGGGCCCCGCGGCGGCCGGAAGCTCGGCGCGGAAGAAGAGGTGTTCGTCCTCCTCGGCGGCGCGGGTCATTTCGATCGTGCCGCGCGCGTCGTCGGATTCCCATGAGAGTCGCAACGACGTACCGTGGCCGCGGCGCACGCCGGCCGTGACGATGCAATGGTCTCCCTCGGGCGCTCGCACGACGAAGGGCGGCGCCGGGGCGAAGAGCAGCGGCTCGGGCGCGCCTCCGACGGAGAGGACGCTGTTCCGAATGCGATCCCGCGAGCGTGTCCGCGGATTGTCGAGGTCGAGCGACCAGGAACCGCCCGCGCGGAGCTTGTACGAATACATGCCGACGGGGAGGTCGAGCGTGGCTTCGGCGATTCGTTCGTCGGGCTTCGAGGTTGGCGTCGACGCGAGCGGGATCCCCGTTTGCCAGTCGCAGACCTCGCCGAGCAGCTCGACGGGCGCGCCGGGCTTCGCGCCGGGGAAGGCGCCACGCGCGCGCAGGTGGACGGGACGGAGATCACGCGGTGAGGCGGGATCATGCGGGAGGGGTGTGGTCGGGTCTTGTCGCGGCACGCGGCTTCATCTTACCCTCGGGCAATGATCAAGGTGAGGGTGCGAAAGGCGGGGACGGGCGTCGCCGCGGCGTCGGGGCTCATCGCCCTTTCCGGGGCGCAGACGGGGTGCGTGGCCGAGCCGATCGAGCCGGGCGAGGAGTCGATCGCCGAGGCCGAGGACGAGCTTTCCCCGGGCACGGGCACGCTCGCGCTCGACGGCTTTCCGGGCAACTTCACGGTGAAGCTCGTCAACGCGAACACGGACGAGTTCCTGCGCGCCGGCCAGGCGCTCTCGCTGGAGCTGCCCGTGTGGCTGCTCTGGGACAAGCTCTACCCGGGGTCGCCGCTTCCGACGGATCTCGCGCGGCTCAAGCAGATCACGGCGACGGTGACGGTGGGCGCCATCGACAAGGCGACGCCGATCGCATCGCTGAAGAGCCCGGTGACGAGCTACAGCGGCGCGGATTCGTATGGCCTCAAAGCGCTCACGAAGACGTTCATCGTGCCGTCGAAGGCCGACTGGCTCACGTTCGCGCTGACGATCACGGACCTCGCGCCTGCGGGCGTGAGCGCGAGCATCACGGCGGCGGAGCTTTCGAAGCTCGCGGTCTTCGGCGGGGAGCTGCCGAACAAGAGCCTGTTCATGGATTGGGCGCAGTCGACGAAACGAAACAAGATCATCGAGGGCGACGATCCGATCGCGGGGGCCGAGCTGCTCCTTGCGGTGTCGGACTGGCGGGCCGACGTGGTGGTCGACAAATCGCTGATCGACACGCAGATCGGCACGGCGCAGAGCGCGAGCCGGTTCGGGTGGGTGACGATCCCGATTTACGGCAAGATCGTGCACGAGGTCGCCTACGGGGTGTATTTCGACGACGGCCTCGAGTGGCGGCCCGAGGTGATGCTCGCGGAGACCCCGAATTCGCGTTTCCTGGGCGCGGGGCGCACGACGTACGAGGGGAAGATCCAGGTGCCCGCGAAGGCGCGGCGGATGCTGATGTACACGCACGTGAAGACGTACCTCGTCGCCGATTACACGGGGTACGCGAACGTCACGGCGAAATGGTACGCGGATGGGGAGAAGATGCTGAAGGCCGACAAGTACGACAACCCGAACGGGGCCTTCACGAATTATTCGTTCTCGATCTCGAACGCGCTGCCCTGAATGCTCCTCCCGACGGACCTGCACGGGCACACGCTCTTCTCGGACGGCCGCGCGACGCCGGAGGCGTACGTGGATTTCCGTCGCGAGATCGGGATGCGCGTGATCGCCGTGGCGGATCACGACGTGCTCGCCGCCGTGCCGCGCGCCGCGCGGGCGGCGGCGGACGCGGGGCTCCTGTTCCTGCCGGCCCTGGAGGTGACGTCGTTTTTGCATTTCGGGACGGACCGGGCCGAGCAGTTCCACGTGCTCGCGTACTTTCCGGCGCGCTTCTCGATGCTGCCGCTCCTCCGGCAAACGGCGCTCTTCCGGCGGGGCGAGCGGGTGCAGGCGAAATGGAAGGCGTTCGTGCTCGCCTGGATGGAGGGGATCTCGGAGGCGGAGCGGCGCGCGATCGATCCGGGAGGTGAATTCGAGGCGCTCGCGCCGGCCGATTTTCCGGCGCTGCAATCGATGCTGGACCGCATCGCCTCCCGGACGGCGTTGTTTCCAGCGTTCCGTGACCACCATGTGCGGTTCTGGGAGGAGGATCGGGAGCTCTTCGGCTGGACGCCGGAGGAGGCGATCGAATGCATTCGGCAGGACGGCGCGCTCGACGTCGTGGCCCACCCGGGCCGGTACCGCGACAAGGAGAGGACCCGCGCGGTCCTGCTGCGGGCGAGCGGGATCGAGGTTTATACGTCGCGCCACAAGGCAGAGGTGGCCGAGTCGTTCCGCGCGTTCGCGGAGGAGCACAAGAAATGCTGGACGGCATCGTCGGACGATCACCAGAATGCACGGTACGTGAAGCCCGCCGCGGGGACGCCGGTCTCCACGATCGAGCGGATCCTGGGGCGAGCGCTGCCGATCGAGGCGATTCTCTCGGCATGAAGCGGCGCTCGCTCGGGTTGCTCTCGGCGGCGTTGATCCTCGTGCCGGGCGCGGCGCTCGCGGCCGATCCGCCAGCGGCGCCGGCCCCGGTGCAGCCAGCGCCGACCCCGCCTCCGGGAGGATGGGCGGGCGAGCTCGACGCGTTGTCGAAATGGATCGCGGACCGGGGCAAGGGGCCTTCGTGCGCGGCGCGGTGTTATACGCTGGAGAGGCTCACGCTCTCGGGGCGGGTCGGGGAGGGGCCGCTCGAATTCGAACTCGTGGGCCGGGTGCTCGCGGACGGGGCCGTCGACGTGCCGCTGTTCGGTCCGCCGAAAGAGGTGCGGCTCGAAGGCGTGACGGAGAACGACAAGGAAGCGGCGATCGGATTCGAGGGCGATAAGTATTTCCTGCACACGTCCGCCCGGCGGTTCGTGCTCAAAGGAAAAATGACGCTCGGGACCGATCTGACGCTCCAGATCCCCGGGCCCTTGAACACGCTGGAGGCGGATCTCGCGTCGGGCGCGGTGGTCGAGGGGTCCCGTTTGTCCGGGATCGTCGGGACGACGATCCACCTGAACCGGCAGGACAAGGCGGCCGAGGCGGGGCCCACGGTCTTTCAGCTCTCGCGCGCGGTGCGCGTGGGGCGC
Organism: Polyangium fumosum; assembly: GCF_005144585.1. GTDB lineage: Bacteria > Myxococcota_A > Polyangia > Polyangiales > Polyangiaceae > Polyangium > Polyangium fumosum. Next base: position 52,536 of record NZ_SSMQ01000017.1, read on the forward strand.
GAGATCAGCTTTGAATATCGGCTCGTGATGCGCTCGGGGACGGACCTCGGGGTCGTCCGTTTGCCGCTCTCGCTCGGCGAGAAGGTGCTCGACGTGACGGGCGCGACGGGGTTCCGGGTCGAGGGAAACGAGCTCGTCTTGCCGACGTCGGGGCGGACGGCGGAGATGACGATCACGGGCACGCTCGCGAAGCTCGGGGCGATGGCGCCGGACGCGCGATCGGGGTACGAATGGTGGCTCCTCGAGAGTGATCCGGAGCATCGGGTGGCCGTGACCGGGGACGCGCGGCAGGTGGATTCGGCCGAGTCGCCCATTCCGCGGTCGCAGCCGACGTCGCGGCTCTTTCTGGTGCAAAAAGGCCAGAAGATGGAGGCGGCCGTGACGCCGCTCGCGGCCGTGGATGCGCTCGCCGCGGTGGTGCAATCGCACCAGCGGACGGTGGTGCTGACGGCGCGCGGCGACGTGGTCTCGCAGGATTACGTGACCTACGAGAACAATGGCGTCGATTACCTCGCGTATGCGCCCTCGGGGCGGCCGATCTTCCTGTCGACGTCGGGCAAGGCCGAGCGGATCATGCGGCAGGGCGCGGATTCCGAGGAGATCCTGGTGCCGCTCCGGACGGGCAGCCAGACGGTGCAGGTGCAATCGCTCTCGCAGACGGGGCTCAAGCCGCTCTTCGGGACGGTGACGGTGCCAATGCCGTCGTATGCATTGACGGCGAGCCGGACGGATCTGACCGTGGGATTGCCGGCGGGGGTGTTTCCGCTGGCGTTGCTCGGCGGAGATCGGCCGAAATGGGCGGTGGAGGGCAGTGATCTCCTGGTGTCGGGCATCGGCTTCGCGGCCGGCTGGGCCGCGGTGCGGCCGGGGCCCGGGACGAGCCCGTCGCGATTGCGGACGATGCGGATCCTCGGGGGAATCGTGCTCGCGTCGTTGTGGTTCTTGTGGCAGCCGGGGTTCGTGCTTTCGCTCATCGCGCTCGGGCTCTGGGGGCTGATCTGGCTCGTGGGCGTGTTCGCGAAGGGCGCGGCGCGGGCGGCGGCGACGATCGTGCTCGTCGGCGGGCTCGGGCTCGTGGGGCTCATCGGGCTCGCGGCGATGAGCGCGCGTTCGCCGATGAAATCGTCGGACATCAGCTACGAGCCGCCGCCGCAGCGGGCGGCCGCGCCTGCATCGACGCTGGGTGGAAAGCTGGAAGATGATCGACTGGGCAATGGTTGGATGGGCAAAGGCGGCGGGGTGCTGGAGGGCGTGACGCCGGTGCCGCTGCCGCTGCCGGGATATCGACATTCGATGAGCGCGAGCCGGGAGCTCGTGACGAAAGATCGGCCGTTCCGGCCGACGCTGGTGTACGTGACGGACACGGCCGTGGCGCCGATCGCGGTGCTATGGCTCGTGGGTTTGGTGATCGTGGTGAGCGCGCATCGAGGGCGCATCAAGGATGGCTATCGGCGGCTGCGCGAGCGGCTCGACCACGCGGCGGCGGCGGCGCCGGCCGAGGCGACGGCGAAGGCCGTCGAGGCGCCGAAGGACAAGGAAGGAGAAGAGGAATGACGAAGGCAGGAAAAGGCGGTCTCACGCTCCTCGCTGCGGCGCTTTTCGTGGCGTGCGGCGGCGCAGCCCCGGAGCCCGTGACGCCCGCGGAAAAGGCGCCCGAGAAGGTCGCCGAGGCGCCGAAGCCCGAGGCGAGCGGGGACGCGGCGGCGGCCGGGCCGGACGCGGAGAAGGCCGAGCAATGTATTGCGACGGCCAACGCGAAGCGCGCGAAGTTCAGCGGCGAGCCGCCGAAGGTGACGGTCAAACACATCCTCGTGAGATTCAAGGGCACGAAAAACGCGGACGCGTCGATCAAGCGCTCGCGCGAGGAGGCGTGTCTGCGGGCGATGGAGGCGCGCGACAAGCTGCGCGAGGGCGCGGATTTCGACGAGATGGTGAAGGAGTACAGCGAGGAGCCCGGCGCGGCGTCGCGCGGCGGCTCCGTGGGGGAGATCGAGCGCGCCATGGTGGTCAAGCCGTTCGCGGACGCGGCGTTCGAGCTCGCCGTCAACCAGATGAGCGATGTCGTGGAGACCGAGTTCGGCTTCCACTTGATCTTCCGGTCGCAGTGACCCGAAACGAAAAGGCGCGCCCCCGGTTCTCCCCGGGAGGCGCGCCTTTTTCATTTCCTTACGTCGTCGAATGAATCAGCGGGCCTTGCCGATCGCCTTCTGCCAGGACGGGCGCTCGCTGATGCGGCTCCACCACGCCGCGACGTTCGGGCGCTCCTTGACGATGTCGCCGAGGCCCGTGTCGAAGAGGTATTGGAAGTACGGCGCGTAGGTGATCTCCGCGATCGAGAACGAACCGGCGAGGAACTCCTTGCCGACGAGCGCGCGGTCGAGCACGTCGAGGGCCTTCGCCGCCTCCGCCTTGCCCTTCGCGATGACGTCCGGGTCCGGCGTCGTGCCCTTCATCGGCGAGAAGAAGATCTCGAGGATCGCCTTCATCGCGGGCGGGCTGAAGTACGACTGCTCGACGCTGATCCACTGCTCCATGACCCCGAGATCCTTCGCGTCCGTCGGGGCCAGGCCGCCGAGCTTCGCGTTGAGGTAACGCAGGATCGCGCGCGACTCGTAGAGCACGAAGCCGTCGTCGTCGAGGACGGGCACGACGCCGAAGGGGTGACGGGCGAGGTGCTCGGCGCTCTTCTGGTCGCCCTTCATGATGTCGACGAGCACGAACTCGTAATCCACGCCCTTCTCCGCCAGAGCGCAAAGGAGCTTGCGCGTGCACGTGCTCGCCGGATGACCGTAGACCTTCATGAGAATCCTCCTCCCCGTCACGGAACGGGATATTTCGCTCCGCTCCATACTCCCCTTGGATCGCGTCGTCCACCCTCGCGGAAGGCCGCGCGTGATGGTGCGCCGCGTCGGGCGCGAGCGTCACAATCCGTAAACGTGGACGTCGTCGATTCGCCATTCCTCGGCCAAGGCGTCGCCCGCGGCGGTCTGGTCGTCGTAATGGAAGCGGACGACGAAGGGCTTGCCGGCGACGAGCGCCGAGAGGTCGAGGCGGACATGGCCCGAGGCGTCGAGCGTGTACGTGGCGACCGGGCTGAAAGGTCCGCCCATCACGGAGATTTCGACGGCGGCGCGGTCCGTGGCCGAGGTCCAGTGGTCGAAGTCGTGGTCGAATTCGAGGAAGACACGCGTGAAGGGCCCTGCGTCGAGGGTCGGGGAGACGAGGATCTCGCCGTCGAGCGCGACGTTGCTCTCGTCCTTGACGAGCATGAAAGCGCCGCCGGACGTGCTGCCCGTGGTGTTGTCCTGGGGGCAGCCGAGGAGCGGATCGCAGCGATAGAAGCCCTTGCCGTCGCCGCCGGCGTCGACGACGGAGAGAGGGGCGAAGTCGGTGGAGAAGTCCTGCGCGAGCAGGCTCGTCGCGGCCGCGCATTTCGGGCCCATGCCGAGATCGACGCAGGCCGCGCCGTCGGCGCAGCGGTTCGTCTTTCCCGACGGATCACAGGCGAGGCCCGGGGCGAGGACGGGGCGAACCATGGCTTCGAGGCCATACGCGCCGGAATCCATGGCGCTGAAGCCGTCGACGACGAGGGAATACGTGCCCGCGGGGAGGTTTGTCAGCGTAAACGATTCGGGGTGGCCGCCGAGCTGGGTGTCCGCGCAGGCGAGCTCGTTTGCATTCATCGAGCAAGCGTCGAGCAGGTACACGCCGACGTCGAAGAGCGGCGAGGACGGCGCGACGCGGACGGAGAGATCGGCCGGGGCAGGGAGCGTGATCCTATACACGGCCTCGGGGCCGCCGCCGGTGCAGCTCGCGGAGAGGACGGCGCCGTCCGAGACGAGCGTGGTGCCGGCAAGAGGGCCCGCGCCGACCGCGGAAGGCATTTCGCAGGTGCCCGAGGCTGCCACGAGGTCGAAGGGCTGCTCGGTGACGCGGAGCTCATAGGGGCCGACGTTCGCCGCCGCATACCCGGAGACGACGAGGAAGACGGGCGTCTGGGGCGGCAAGACCGCGGTTTCGAGGCGCGCGAGGGGGCCGTCGCCGCTGTCGTCGTCGCAAGCGTGCTCCACGCTGGTGTCGAGGCAGTCGAGGTAGGCCCAGGCGACGGTATCGGCGAGCGCGCCGCCGATGTCGGTGGTCTCGAACGTCACGCGCGCGGGAGATGATCCTGTGACGTACCGATGCACGACCGCCGGCGCAGCCGTGCCGCCGGCCGAGCAGGTTGGCGTGCCGAACCCTGGGACGGGAGAGCCGAGCGTGGTGCCGGCATAAACGAGCGTTTCGCCCTGCATTTGGCCTGTGGCGAGGAGATCGACGGCGTCGCCGCAGGTGGTGCCGGGTTCGAGGAGACATTGGGAGGAGCAACCATCGGCAGGCATGGCGTTGCCGTCGTCGCAGGTCTCGCCCGGCTCGATGACGCCGTTGCCGCAGACGAACGAGGCGCCGCCTTGGCCGCCGGCGCCGCCGTTTCCGGCGCCGCCGTTTCCGGCGCCGCCCATGCCGCCCGCGCCGCCTTGGCCGCCCGCGCCGCCCGCGCCACCGCTGCCGCCTGCGCCACCGCCGCCGCTTCCGCCTTGGCCTCCGAGGCCGCCGCTTCCGCCTGCGCCGCCGCTTCCGCCTTGGCCTCCGAGGCCGCCGCTTCCGCCTGCGCCCCCGACGCCGCCGGAGCCGCCCGCGCCCCCTTCTCCGCCCGCGCCGCCTTGCCCCCCTGCGCCGCCTTCGCCCGCGACACCACCTTGGCCGCCGGCGCCGCCGTTCCCACCTGCGCCTTGTCCTCCCGCGCCCGCCGTGCCGCTGCTCGACGTGGCTGTGGTTCCGCCTTCGTCTCCACACGCGGCGAGCGCCACGGTCGAGGCCACCATGCAGGCAAAAAGAGCGTCGCGGACGTGGGCCATGTCTCCTCCGTTTTCGGCGCGATGAAAGCATGGCGGACGCGGAATTTGGAGCCCGCTTTGCGTCACGAACGGCGCGGATCGGGAGAAACGCGCGTCCTTGTCGGGAAAGCACGCACGCCGCGCGCGCTCTCGCCGGAGCCACGAACGGTGGGGTTCACCGGTTGTCCACCGTTGGTGTTCGAATCATCCTCGATATGTCGCTTTTTGTCCGCGTGATAGAGAGATTCCCGCGGACGAACGAAAGGCGACGGGTGCGGAGACTCCGGGGGGATGTTTCGATGCACGACCTTTCGACGTTCTCGCTCGACGACATGATCAGCTTCGGCGCAATGCTGCGCGGCCTTGGAGAAGGCGCCCGGAGCATGGAAGACACGGCCGGGCGTGTCGTGCGCGCGCTCTACGAGAACCTCGGGCGCCCCGCGACGGGCGCGCGTTCGTGCGCGCTCGTGAGGTTCTTCGAGACCGAACGATTCGACGCGCTCCCGGCGGAGCGGCGGAGGTTCGCGCTGCGGATGGCCGCCTGTGACGCGCTCGCGCCGGACACGACGTGCTTGCAATTGCTGGCGAGCGCCGGCGACGAGCCGGCGTGGAACGATCCGCGGGCGTCGGCCGGGCACCTCGCGATTCCTCTGCCGAGCGAGGAGGCGCTCGCGCAAATGCCGATGATCGCGCAGCTCTGCACGCAGCTCGGAATCCCGACGGGCTCGGTGCTGCGGCCGTCCTGGTTCACGGAGAAGGCCGAGCAGACGTACGACGTGTTCCACGTGGAGCACGCCGCCACGAGCCCGTACGTGCCCGCGAAGGCGAGCTTCGTGGAGCGTCACGGGATCCGCTCGGTCGTCGGTTGTGGGGGTGTCCTGCCGAGCGGGCAGATGTTCGCCGTGCTCCTGTTCTCGAAGGTGCACGTGACGCCGGCGACGGCGCAGCTCTTCCGGCCGCTCGCGCTCGCGATCAAGCTCGCGATCCTGCCGTGGTCCTTCGCCGAGCAAGAGGACAACGCGCTGAGCGAGGCGCTACGCGTGATGCGAGAGGAGGTGATCGCGTGCGGCCCGTGACCCTCGACAGCGAGACCGCGGTCCTCCGGGCGCGGGTGGCGACACTCGAAGCGTTGCTGGCGGAGCACGAGCGGGCCGCGGCGGAGCGCGTGCAGCGGATGGAGCAGCTCGTCGCGGATCTCTCGGCGCGCGCGCAGGTCTTCGAGGCGACGTTGCGGAGCATCGTCGACGGGGTGGTCGTGTGCGACACGGCGGGTCGCATCACGCACGTGAACGAGGCCGCGGCGTCGATCATGGGGGCGAGCAAGCCCGGTGGCGTCCCCGTCGAAGACTGGGAGGCCACCTACGGAATCTTCGACGCGGACGGCGTGACGCCGTACCCGAGGGAGGAGATCCCGCTTTATCGCGCGGCGCGCGGCGAGCCGGTCGATCGCGCAGAGATGTTCATCCGAAGCCCAAACAAGCCGCTAGGCATCCTCCTCGAGACGAGCGCACGGACCATCCGCGACGAGCGAGGGGAGCGGCTCGGCGCCGTGGTGGTCTTCCGCGACATCACCGAGCGCAGGCGGCACGAGCGAGAGATGGCGCAGCAGCTCGTGACCGAGCGGGAGAAAAACGAGACGCTGGAGCGGCTGCGGATCGCCGTGCAGGAGCTGTCGACGCCGATCCTCGAGGTATGGGACGGCGTGCTTGCGTTGCCGCTCATCGGCGTCGTCGACTCGAAGCGGTCGGCCCAGGTGATGGAGACGCTGCTGGAGTCGGTGGTGCAGAGGAAGGGGCGGTACGTGATCCTCGACGTGACCGGCGTGGAGGTGCTCGACACGGCGACGGCCGATCACCTGCTGAAGATCGTGCGCGCCGTGGAGCTGCTCGGGACGCGCTGCGTGCTCAGCGGCGTGAGGCCCTCCGTCGCGCAGACGTTGGTCGAGCTCGGGGTCTCGTTCGGGAAGCTGGTGACGCTCCGCAATTTGAAGCACGGCCTCAAGGCGTGCATGCGGTGGAAGCAGGAGGCGGCGGCGAGCGCAGGAACAGGGGCAGCAGCTTCGAACGGATCTCGTCCAGGAACGTCGTGAGGCCGGAGCTTCGGCCGCGCTTCATCAAGGTGGAGAGAGGCGCGGCCTCGTAACACTTTGCCCTTCGTTCGTGGTCGTCTCCCGTGAGTTGCGCGAGCACGTATTTCACGCTGCGACGATCCTGATCGTGGGTGGCTCGAAGGGCGTGGGCCGAGGTGCGGGGATCGAGGCCGAGGTCTCGCTTGCAGTGGGCGAGGCGCGTTTCTTCGGCGGTGTCTGCGGGATCGAATCCGGCGAGGAGCCAGGCTTCGAGTTCTGGATCCGGCAAGCCGAGCACGACACACAAGTCGGGATCCCACGCGGCTGCTTCTTCGCAGGCCTGCTTGATGCCGTCGGCGCGCTCCGGCTGTTTGTCGATGTCGCGCATCAACACGGCGACGGAGATGGGGCGTCCCTGCTTGCGGAGCGCTTGGAGGATGGCCAGCGCTTTGCGCGTCGCGAGCGCGTCGGGGGCGCCGGGTCGACCTCCGAAGTGGCCGCGTTGCGGGCGCACGTCGAGCCTCTTTGCCGTCACGTCGAGGTGATGCCAGTCGAGGAAGGGGCGGTCAGGTTCGAGCGGGACCCAGCTCCGTTGCTCGTCGAGCGAGTGCTCGAAGAGATCGCGGAGCCAGTCCGTCTCCGTCTCGCGCAGGGTGCGATCGATGATGCAGGTCGCGACGGCGAAGTCTTCCGGAGCCTCGCAAACGACGAGCAGCCCGAGCGTCACTGCGCAGCGTCCTCGGCGAGCACCCATGCCTCGGACTCGGCGCTCCACAACTCGCCACTCGAAAGCATGCCCTTCACGCGCTGGGCGTCCGGGTGATCGCTGAGGCGCTTCGTGACGATGGTGCCGTCGTCGCGCGGGTAGAAGACGCGGACGTCGGCAGGGTCGACGCCGTCGAGGATGTAGGGCGAGTGGGTGGTCGCGATGATCTGGAGATTGGGCATCTGGTCGAGCAGGCCACGGAGGTGCTTCATCAGCTCGATCTGGGCCGTTGGGTGCAGCGAGTGCTCGATGTCGTCGATGAGGACGAGGCCACTCGGGCCGTTGGCGTAGAGCGCCGTGAGCAACGCGAGGAGGACGAGCGTGCCTTCGCTGGCCGCGTGAGCCGGGAGATCGGGGGCGTTTTTGAAGTCGAAGACGATCTCGTAACCGCTCACCTGACGAGAGCTGTCGATGGTCACCTTTGCAGGCCTGAGGCGGATGCGTTCGATCGCAGGGACGAACGAACGTATCGCTCGTACGACGGCTTCGAATGCCGCGTCATTGCCGAGCTTGAGCGCAGCCAGAGCTGTCGCGGTATTCCTTCCGTCCGGCTGTACCCGTCCTTGCGCGTCCTCGTCGTAGGCGGGGGCAGCGATGTGCTCGGCGTCGAAACGAAAGCTCGTCGTGGCGCGAAGATCATCCAAAGGGCCCTCACGGCCGGTCACGTACGCCCACGCATGGGTCTCTTCCGTGGCAGTCACATCGACGTGCCATGGGGCTCGAGCGACGCGCCCCGCAGCGTAGAGCAGGACAGGACCAGGTCTCTTGCGGGTCCGGAGGACTTGGGGTGCTAGGCGGTCGCGGAACACGTGCTCCGGAGCTTCGTCGAGGAGCCTCGTGAGCACGCCGAGCGCCTGGATCACGCTCGTCTTCCCCGACCCATTCGGCCCCACGAGCACCGTGAGCCGACCGAACTCGATCGTCGTGTCCCGGTGACCCTTGAAGTTCTGGAGCCGGAGCGACTCGATCATGGTCCGACTTCTACCACGTCGGCGCGGTGCCCTCGGATCACGCCTCCGCGTCCTCGTTCGTCCCGGTCGCCTCGTCTTCGCTCGTCCCTTCGCTCGGCCTCTCGCCCTTCAGGAAGAACGACTCCACGAAGTCGCGTTGCCCCGGGAAGAGCGCGCCGAGCGAGCGGTGCACGCGCTCCAGCTCCAGCCGCAACCGACCCTTCGCGACGAGCTCCTCGGAGCGCTCCTTCGACCAGCCCGTCTGCGCGCCGTCATTGGCGTGGATCGCCTGCTGCGCGCGTTCCGCACCTTCCTTCAGCTTGCCCACGAGGCCCGCGCGCTCGCCGAAGTCTTCGCCGGCTTCGAGGCGCCCGGCCGCCTCGTTCGCGAGCTTGGGACGCTTGTCGATCGGCGCGCGCGAAAAACCGGTGAGCAGGCCAGGTAGGAAGGAGGTGACGGCCGGGTGCTTCTTCGAGCCTCCGCCAAGGCGGATCGTGACGAGGGCGAGCGCCTCGTCGACCCTGCGCTTGAGCAAGACGAGCGTCGCGTTTTGCTTGGCCTGCGCGGAGGGGCGGCCGAAGAGCTGGGCCTCCTGCGTGTCGCGCGCCTCCTTGAGGAGGGAGTCGATGTGGATCTTGAGGGCGTGCGCGAGCTTCTCGATCTCGGCCCGATCGCTGGGCTTGAGGTCCGGAATTTCTGCCCAGGCGCAGAGGGAAGACCACGTGAAGGATGCAAACGTGAGGAGAACCCAGGAGGAAGCTGTCTCGTTGGGCAGGCGCATGGGGAGGACGCTCCGGGAAGGTTGGGGGATGTACGAGGCGGCGGGAAGGACGCTAACGAAAGCGAGGCGGGAGCGTCAAGGCGGAGTGGAGGAGGCGGACACTCCGTTGCAGGAGGGTCAGGGAGGCGGGGAGGAGGCGTCCGAGGCGTCGCTGAAGGGTCAGCGCGGCGGCGAGGGGCCGACGTAGATGGCTAGTGCAGCAAAAACCGGCTGAGGACGAACAGCGCGATCATCCCGAGCGCGACGCCCACGCCCGCGGCGAGGAGCAGCACGCCGCGGCCGTTCGATGCGCTGCCCGGCGCGGCCAGGGGAGCCATCGGCGAGGGCGACGCATGCGACGCCGGCGCCGAGGGGAGGTTCGGTCGCGGCATGCTCTGCGGCACGCTCGGCAGGCGCATGCCGCCGTGCGGGTTTGCCTGCGAGGCGTAACGCATCGGTTGCATGTCGTGCAGGGCCGCTTCGAGGCGCGCCGCGAGCACGCCGGCCGTCGGACGGCGATCCCGATCGCGGCGCAGGCAGTCGTCGATGATCGAGGCGAGCGCGGGAGGAAGGTCCGGCCGGCGTGAGGCCACCGGGTCCGCGTCGCGCGTCATGATGCGGACCATGAGCGCGTTGTAGTTCGGCGCCTCGTGCGGGAGCGTGGCCGTGAGCGCCTCGTGCATGACGACGCCGAGCGACCAGACGTCGGCGCGGCCGTCGATGTCGTCGCGGCCCGCGGCCTGCTCCGGGCTCATGTACGCGGGTGATCCGACGACGGTGCCCGTGCGCGTGAGCGTGAGGTGCTCGGGGTTGCCTTCGAGCATCTTGCTGATGCCGAAGTCGAGGATCTTGAGCACGGGCTCGCCCGTCGCCGCGCGGTGCGCGTAGAGGTTCGCGGGCTTGAGGTCGCGGTGGATGATGCCCTGCTGGTGCGCGCTGTCGAGCGCGCGCACCACGCCGACGAAGAGCTCGGTGAGCATCGCCGGGTCGAGCATGCGCTCGCGCGCGATCCACGCGTCGAGCCCCTCGCCGTGGAGGAGCTCGAAGACGAGGAAGGGCGAGCCGTCCTCGGCCTGCCCAAGATCGATGATCTCGACGATGCTCGGGCTGCGTACGCGGCCGCTCGCCTTCGCCTCGTTGAAGAAACGCTGCAACGACACGGCGTCGGCCGCGACGTCGGGGTGCAGGATCTTGAGCGCGACCTCGCGGTCGATGAGCTCGTTCTTTGCAGCCCAAACGGTGCCGCTCGCGCCGGAGCCGAGCATCCGGACGAGGCGGTATCGAGATTGGATGAGATCGCCAGGGTTCAACCGGCTGAGGAGGATACCAAAGCTCGGCCCGTCGGCGTAGCTGAGAGACGCGCCGCGAGCGTGCCGAGCTCGGTCTGCGGAATCAGGTGTCGTAGTAGAGGAAGAACTCGTAGGGGACGGGGCGGAGGCGCACGGCGTCGAGCTCGCGCTCGCGCTTGTACTCGATCCACGTGTGGATGATGTCCCGCGTGAAGACGTCGCCCCGGAGGAGGAACTCGTGATCGCGCTCGAGGGCCGTGAGCGCCTCGTCGAGCGAGCCAGGGCACTTCGGCACCTCTTTGAGCTCCTCGGGCGAGAGCGCGTAGATGTCCTTGTCGAGCGGATCACCCGGGTCGATCCGGTTCTGGATGCCGTCGAGGCCCGCCATCATCATCGCGGCGAAGGCGAGATAGGGGTTGCACGAGGCGTCCGGGAAGCGGACCTCGATGCGGCGGCCCTTCGGCGAGTTGCCAGCGGCGACCGGGATGCGGATCGCGGCCGAGCGGTTGCGGCTGGAGTACGCGAGGTTGACGGGCGCCTCGTAGCCCGGGACGAGGCGGCGGTAGCTGTTCGTCGTCGGGTTCGTGAGGGCCGCGAGCGCCTTCGCGTGCTTGAGGATGCCGCCGATGTACCAGAGGCCGATGTCCGAGAGGCCCGCGTAGCCGTCGCCCGCGAAGAGCGGCTTGCCGTCCTTCCAGAGCGACTGATGGCAGTGCATGCCGCTGCCGTTGTCGCCGAAGAGCGGCTTCGGCATGAACGTCGCGGTCTTGTTGTGGCGCTTGGCCACGTTCTTCACGACGTATTTGAACCACATGAGCGTGTCGGCCATCGTCGTGAGCTTGTCGAAGCGCACGCCGATCTCGCACTGGCCCGCGCTCGCGACCTCGTGGTGGCCGACCTCGACGGAGACGCCGCTCTCGATGAGCGTGGTCATCATGTCGCCACGCACGTCGCCGAGCGAGTCCGTGGGCGAGACCGGGAAATAACCTTCCTTGTGGCGGATCTTGTGCCCGAGGTTCGGGCCCGCCTTGCCCGTGTTCCACACGGCCTCGTCGGAGTCGATCTCGTAGAAGGCGCCGCGCGGGGAGTTGTCGTAACGGACCGAGTCGAAGACGAAGAACTCCGCCTCGGGGCCGAAGAACGTGGTGTCGGCGATGCCCGTCGCGCGGACGTGGTTCTCCGCCTTCTGCGCGATGTACCGCGGGTCGCGGCCGTAGGGCTGGCCGGTGACGGGGTCGGAGATCTTGCAGATGAGCGAGAGCGTCTTCTGCGCGTGGAACGGGTCGATCTTCGCCGTCGTCGGATCGGGCGTCATCGACATGTCCGACGCGTTGATCGGCTGCCAACCGCGCACCGAGGAGCCGTCGAAGCCGATGCCCTCTTCGAACATGTCTTCGGTCAGCCGGCTCGCCGGGATCGTCGTGTGCTGCCAGATGCCCGGCAGGTCGATGAACTTGAGATCGACGAACTTGCAGTCGTGATCTTTCGCGAATTGAATGACGTCTTTCGGCTTCATACTTTCTTCTCCGTCAGATCGCGTCCTCGCCGCGCTCCCCGGTGCGGATGCGGACGGCTTCGTCGACCGGGACGACGAAGATCTTTCCATCGCCGATGCGACCGGTCTTCGCGCTCTTCTCGATGGCGTCGATGACGCTCTGGACCATGTGGTCCGGGACGACGATGTCGAGCTTCACCTTCGGGACGAAGTCGACGACGTACGCCGAGCCGCGGTAGACCTCTTTCTTGCCGCCGGTGCGACCGAAGCCCTTCACCTCGGTCACGGTCATCCCCTGGATGCCGACCTCTGCGAGGGCATCCTTGACCTCGTCGAGCTTGAACGGCTTGATGATCGCCTCGACCTTCTTCATCTCTCGACCTCTCGCTCGGGGGGCCGGTCGTGGTCTACGGCCCCCTCGGTTTCGGGAAGGTTTCAGGTCACGCGCGGGGCGAGAATTTCCGAGCCCCCGGCGTGGAGGACGGAAATTTGGTGACCTTCGTCGCCAAGATCCCGCCTCGGCGTGGAAGAGACCACGGGGAGGCGTTCGCCGAGGGCCGCTCTTCCGCGTGTTCCGAGGGCAATCGGCATCCGCCTACGTCGTAGAGTTGTCGGCGGGTTCCACCTCGCCTACCCTCGCGGGCGAGTTCGCCCTTTTCCGTTCGTCGCCGATGACCTGATGGCCTCACCGACCTCGACGAAGCTACCGGTAGGTACCATCCTGTCGGGGAAGTACAAGATCACCCGCGAGATCGGCCGTGGTGGGATGGCGGCCGTCTACGAGGCCGAGAACATCGACATCGGCAAGCGGATTGCGATCAAGGTCCTCGCGCAGGAGTTGACCACGTCGATGGTGGTCGTCGAGCGCTTCTTCCGAGAAGCGCGCGCCGCCGCCGCGATCCGCAGTCCGTACATCTGTGACGTGTACGACTCGGGCCGCCTCGAAGACGGTCCGCCCTTCCTCGTGCTCGAGCTGCTCGAAGGCGAGTCGCTCTACGAGCGGATGACGAAGGTGCGGTACTTCGACGTCCCGACGACGCTGGCGATCATCACGCAGGTCTGTCGTGGCCTCACGAAGGCGCACGCCGCGAACATCGTCCACCGCGATCTCAAGCCCGAGAACATCTTCCTCGGCAAGGACGAGGATGGACAGCTCCTCGCGAAGATCCTCGATTTCGGACTCGCGAAGTTCTACACGCCGCTCGACGGATCGGGCGGGCCGCAACAAGCACGGCTGACGCGTGAAGGCGCGGTGTTCGGGACCCCCGCGTACATGAGCCCCGAGCAGGTCCGCGGGCAAGGCGCCGTGGATCATCGCGCCGATCTCTGGGCCCTCGCGTGCATCGTCTACGAGTGCTTCACGGGTCGGACCGTGTGGCAGACGGAGCAAGGCGTGGCGATGACGTTCGCGCAGATCGCGAGCGCGCAGCCGCCCGATCCGCTCGTCTACCGGCCCGATCTGCCGCCGAGCTTCAAGGCCTGGTTCGACAAGGCGCTCGACCGCAAGATCGATCATCGCTTCCAGACGGCGCGCGAGTTCGCGGAGGAGCTTTCGGCCGCGTTCGAGACGGTGCGGCCCGAGTTCTCGGGTCTCTTCCCCACCGATCAGTTGAGCTCGCTCGGCAGGACCGTCCCCGCGCCGCCGCCCTCGAAGGCGGGCCTGACCGCGACGGGGAGTGATCTGCCGATGGTGTCGATGGCGCCGCCGTCGTCGACGATGCCGAACCCGTTTGGATCGATGCCGCCCCCGTCCGTGCGTGGAGGGCCGACGTCGGAGGGCGGATCGCCGCGGCACACGAAGTCGACGTTCGAGGCGCCGCCGGGCACGCTGGAGCCGCTCGGCCCGGGGTTGTCGCAGGCGCCGCCGCGGCCGAGGACGGCCGCGCTCGGGATCGTGACGGTGCTCGTGCTGGTCGCGCTCGTGGGCGGTGGATACGCGGCCTGGTCGAAGTTCGGGCCGGCCTCGAAGGGCGGTGAGGTCGAGACCTCCTCGTCGGCGATGCCGAGCGGGAGCGCCAGCGCCGTGGCGCCGCATGTGTCGGCGTCGTCGAGCGTGCGTCCGGTGTCGTCGTCGGAGGTGTCGCCGTCCTCGTCGTTGCTGCCGTGGAGGCCGCTCGTCGCGGATGCACAAGCGACGCTCGCGACGGGCGATCACAAGGGCGCGCTGAAGCTCCTCAAGGACGCGTTCGACAAAGGTGGTCACGGCGTGCCGCGCACGATGCTCGAGCACGTGCAGGTGGCGATCTCGGGCGACGCGTCGAAGTCGCCGTGCACGCTCACGGGTCTCGCGCGGCCGCGCTCGTACGATCTCGGTTCGGCGCAGCCGCGTCGCGTCGCCGCGGGGCGGCCATGGATCGCGCTCGGGCCACGCGGGCCGATCATGGTCTGGACCGACACGCACGAGGGGCCAGAGCACGCCTTCGCCGTCGCGCTCGACGAGGCGCTGCGGCCGCTCTCGGATCCGATCGACGTGACGCCGGAGGCCGGCGCGGTGACGCGGCCGGTGGTGACGGCGTTCGACGATCAGCTCGTGCTGCTCTACGCGGACGGGCACGGGGCCGAGGCGGGCGTGCACGCGCGCTTGCTCGATCCGGACGGCCGGATCGGCGGGCCGATGGTGAACATCGCGCCGCTGCGCGGGCCGAGCTCGGGCACGTCGATGCAGCGCGCGGCGGACGGCACCTTCGTCGTGGCCTGGACAGCCGAGACCGAGACGGGCAACGACGAGCTCTTCCTGCGGAAGCTGTCGCCGAAGCTCGAACCTCAAGGCGAGGCCGTGCGCGCGACGGACTTTGTGCCCACCGGCCCGCAGAAGCCACGCGTGCGTTCGCCGATGGTCGGCATCGCGGGCGACGCCGCGCATGTCTCGTTCCGGCTGGAGCGCACGCCGAACCAGGTCGCGTATCACATGCGCCTGCCGCTCGCCGACGTGGGCAAGGGCGTGGAGGCGCGTAAGAAGGGCGACCGCAACGATCGCTGGATCGGCGACACGATCGTGGTGAACACCGACAAGTCGAAGGCCGACATGACGGGGATCGCGTGCAGCAAGGACGCGTGCTTCCTCGTGTGGGACGGCGAGAGCAACTCGGGCGTGTCGGCGGCGTACCTCGACGCGGCGAACGCGCAGCCGCTCTGGCGGGACAAACGCTTCAGCAAGGTGGGCGGTCACCCGTCGGTCGGCGTCGACGCGTCGGGCAACGCGCGCATCGTGTGGTTCGAGAAGGGCGGCGTGATGACCGCGCCGATCAGCCGCGATGGCGTGGGTCCTTCCACGAAGATCGCCCGCGTGAGCGGCGCGCAGCCGAGCCCCGCGATCATCACGGGCAAGGCGCCCGGCGAGTGGTTCATCGCGTGGCTCGACTTCGAAGCGGGGCAGCTCGAACCCTACGCGGCGCGCTTCGTCTGCAAGTGACGCGCATGCTGGTCATCCCGCCGCGCGCCGACCTTCGTGCCCAGCCCATCGAGACGCCGCGTCTCCTGCTCGCGCCCGTCGATCCGGCGGACTCGCCCGAGGTGTGGCTCGCGGTGAACGGGTCGCGGCCGCTGCTTTCGAAGTGGCTGCCGTGGGTGCAGTACTACACGGAGCCCGCGTCGAGCGTGCGCTTCACGGAGGCGTGTGTGGCCGACTGGGATCAAGGGCGCGCGGTGCGCTTCGCGATCCGAGAGCGCGCGGGGCGCACGTTCGCCGGTGTGGTGGGGCTCGAGTCGTGCGTGCACATGCATCGCTCGTGCGAGCTTGGATACTGGCTGCGCAAGGAGAGCATGCGGCGCGGGCTGATGACGGAGGCGGCGCGCGCGGCGGTGGAGTTCGCGTTCCGGTACATGGGCGCGCATCGCGTGCGGGTCGCGGCCGCGACGGACAACCACGCCTCGTTGCGGGTGATCGGGCGGCTCGGCTTCCGCTTCGAGGGCATCGCGCGGCAAGCCGAGTGGTGTGAGAACCGCTGGCTCGATCACGCGGTCTTCTCGCTTCTCGCGACGGATCCGCGTCCGACCTGAGCCTTCCCCTTGAAGGCCGTACGCGGGCGGATGATGCTCGTCCGCAGGCGAGACGAACGTGCGGCGCATCCCGTTTCGACTGTTCCGCGGCAGCCTCCCGCTCTTGCCGGTGGCGCCGGTGCTGGTGCTGGTGATCGGCATCGCGACGGCGTTCGCGATCGCGCTGCTCGGCATCGCGCAACTTCGTCGGATCAGCGACGATGCATCGTCCCTGCGCGCCGCCGCGATCGCCAGGACGCTCGCTGCGCGGATGCGCGTCGCGGCGGTGGAGGAGCGGCCCGAGATCGTGGGGCGCGCGGCGAGGCGCAGCGGCACGGAGCTCCTGCTCGTCGAGCAGGGTGGGCAGATCCTCGTCGACGAGAGCTTCGGTCCGCCGAACAAGGCCGAGGTGCAGCGGCTGCTCGCGGCCGGCAGCGGCGAGACACGCACGGCGCTCGGTCGCGTGCGGTTCGCCGCGCGACCGCTGGACCCGCCGCTCGATGGGATCGCGGTGCTCGCGTTCGTCTCGGCGCCGAGCCCGCCGCCGGGCTACGTGCCGCTCGTGAATGCGGTCGCGGCGTTGACCGTGCTCCTGCTCGGCGTGGCGGTCTCCGTCGCGGTCGCGTTCACGAAGCAGCTCCGCGACGACGTCGAGTACGTGCGTGAGCGCATCGTGGACATGGCCCGGCCGGACGCAGCGCCGACCGGGCAGCCGATCCCGCTCCGCTCGCTCGATCAGGTCGGCGTGCTGACGGCCGCGTTCAACCTGCTCGTCACGCGCTTCGCGGCCGCCGAGCGCAGCTACCGCGCGGATCTGCTGCAGGCCTCGGAGATGGACAAGGAGCGCTCGGCGTTCCTCGCGGGGCTCAGCCACGAGTTGCGCACGCCGCTGAACGCGATCCTCGGCTTCGCGCACGTGCTCGAGAGCGAGGTCGATGGTCCGCTCAGCGACGAGGCGCGCGAGTCGCTGGCGGTGATCCGGACGAGCGGCGAGCACCTGCGCCAGCTCATCGACGACATCCTCGAGCTGTCCGCGCTGGAGACGGGCACGCTGCAGCTCTCGCGTGGGCCCGTGGACGTCCGCCAGATCGCCGAGCAGGTCGTGCGCGAGGCGACTGCGACCATCAAGAAAAAACCGTTGGGGCTCGAAGTAACGGGCGAGAGCCGCCTCTACGCGTACGCGGACAAACGGCGCGTGCGGCAGATCATCACGAACCTCGTCTCGAACGCGGTGAAGTTCACGACGCGGGGATCGGTGACCGTGACGATCGAGGCGCGCGGGTCGTTCGTGGCGATCGTCGTGCGCGACACGGGGCCGGGCATCCCGCGCGAGCAGACGGCGGCGATCTTCGAGGAATACAGGCAGCTCGGCGACGTGCAGTCGCGCCGGAGGGGCACGGGGCTCGGCCTCGCGATCACGAAGCGGCTCGTGCACATGCACGGCGGCACGATCGACGTGAGCAGCGAGATGGGGCGCGGCTCGACGTTCACCGCGACCCTGCCGCACCTCGCGGATCCGGGCACGATCGTGGAGTCGTCGAGTGACTCGCGCGTGATCGATCTGTCCTCGGATCCGCCGCCGCGTCCGGCGCGCCTGCTCGACTCGATGACGCCGCCGCCGATGCCGTTGCCGCCGAGGAAGGGGGAGGGATGAAGGACGTCGCCCGCACCTTCACGCGCAACATCCTGGTCCGCCAGCTCCTCACGGGCTTCGGGGGCTTCTGCGCGATCGCGCTGCTCGCGCCGAACCTCATCGTGCTCGACTGGACGATGACGAAGAACGTCCTCGTCACCGGCGCCGCGCTCATGATCGTCGCGTTTGGGCTGTGCTTGCTCGTGACGGTGCTCCGGGTCCACAAGCATCGCGCGCTTCTGCATGTGCTCTCGGGGGGCACCGCGACGGTACGCGCGCAGGACTTCGGTGCTCTCGCGTCGCTGCCGAGCGCGATCACGCTGCGGACCTTCGTCGTCGGCTCGATCGTCTCCTTCGCTGGCATCGCGCCCGGGGTCCGTCCGGAGAAGCTCGATCAGGGCCGCGCCATCAGCCTGCTCTGTCTCACGATCACCATCGTCGGCGCCGCGTCGCTCATCCAGTACGTGTTCATCCGCGCGGCCACGGTGCGCCTGCTCGAGCTCGTGCCGATCGAGCCCATCACCACGCTGCTCGAGTCGCAGGAGCTGCACCAGATCCCGCGCCGAAGGCTCCTCCAGAAGTTCTTGATCGCGGTCGTCGCGCCCGTCGCGCTCGTAGGTGTGGGCGCGGTGCTCACGACGCACGCGCACATGCGTACGCTCACCGAGCAGAGCCGGAAAAACACCGCGCTGCTCCTCGCGAAGATCGCGCTCGATCCAGGGCCGGTGCAGGGCAACAAGAACGCGCGCGAGGACGCCGTGGCCGCGGCTGCGGAGCACGGCTTCCTCGCGAGGATCACCGGCCCGCGGCGCGACGGAGATCCGACGTTCCGGCGTGAGGTCGACGGCGAGCTCGTGCTCAGCGTGCCGCTCGAAGACGGCCAGGCCGACGTACGCTTCACGGCCGAGCTCGACCCCGCCGTGACGACGGAGGGCGTGGCGATCGCCCTCGCGTTCGTCCTCCTCGCGGCGCTGCTCGGCGTGTTGATCGGTCAGGCCCTCACGGCCGACCTCAAGCTCGCCACGCACCGCGTGCGCCTGCTCGGTACCGAGAGCGTGCTGCGCGGCGCGACGCAGATCGCGCGGCCTGCGCGCTTCGAGCTCGTGGCGCGGCTCGGTCGGGCGATCGAGGTGCTCGCCGAGCGCTTCCGCATCTTTGCAGGCGCGCAGGAGCGCGCGCTCGAAGCGCAGGAGGCCGCGCAGCGCATGCGAGGCCTGCTCTTCGCGAGCGTGAGCCACGACCTGAAGAGCCCGCTCAACGCGATCCTCGGCTTCGCGGAGCTCGTCGGTCGCGAGGAGCTCACCGTGAGCCAGCGCGAGAGCCTCGCGCTCATCGCGAACCGCGGCCGCGAGTTGCTTGGCCTGATCGAGTCGATCCTGGACACGGCGCGCGTCGAGGCCGGACAGCTCACGCTCATGCCGCGCGCGACCGAGGTCGCGATCCTCGCGACGGACGCCGTGCGCAAGGCGCGCGAGCTCGCGGGCGACACGCAGAACGACGTCGTCCTCGAGGTCGCCGAGGGGCTGCCGACGATCCCGGTGGATCCTGCGTACACGGCGCGCGCGATCGCCGTCGTTGTCGCGCATGCGATCCGGACGTCGGCGGTCGACGCGGCCTCTCGCGCGGTGCGTGTGCGCGCCCTCCGTCCTGCCGAACCAAACCAGGCCGTGCGAATCGACGTCGAGCTCGGCAGCCGCAACACTACGCGCGCCGAGCTCGAAGCCCTCTTCGCCCGCCGCGCCACCTCGCGCGGCCGCGGCCTCACCCTCGGCTTGAGCCTCGCGCAGTCGATCATGGAGCTGCACGGCGGCTCCGTGAAGGTGGAGGACACCCCCGACGGCGCGCCCGTCATACAGTGCTGGCTCCCCCTCGTGATCCCGGGCAGCCGCCCGCGGCTCTCCTCGAAGCCCGCGCTCGGCTGAACCGGCGCCTTCCCTCCTCCCTTCGTACGGGCTACGTCCTGCCGCATGTCCGAGCGCGTGATCTCTCCGGCGTCCACCGCGGACGACGACCGCTTCGATCGGCTCTTCCGGCCGGACTCGCTCGACGAGTACGTCGGGCAGGACAAACACCGGCAGAACCTCAAGGTCTTCGTCGAGGCCGCGAAGCGTCGGCGCGAGCCGGTCGATCACACCCTCTTCTGCGGCCCGCCCGGCCTCGGCAAGACGACGCTCGCGCACATCGTGGCGCGCGAGATGGGCGTGAACCTGCACGCCACGAGCGGCCCGGCCATCGAGCACAAGGGCGCGCTCGCCGGTCTGCTCACGAAGCTCGAAGCGCGCGACGTGCTCTTCATCGACGAGATCCATCGGCTCACGCCGGCCGTCGAGGAGAGCCTCTACCCTGCGATCGAGGCGTTCAAGATCGACATCATGACGGGCGACGGCCCGTACGCGACGACGATCCAGCTCGCGCTCAAGCCTTTCACGCTGATCGGCGCGACGACCCGCACGGGCCTGCTCACGGCGCCGCTTCTCTCGCGTTTCGGCTACGTCGTGCGCCTCGACTTTTATCCCGTCGAGGATCTCCAGCGCATCATCACGCGGAGCGCGCGGCTCATCGAGGTGCCGATCGACGACGCCGGCGCCCGTGAGCTCGCCGCGCGCGCACGTGGCACGCCGCGCGTGGCGAACCGCCTCTTGCGGCGCGCGCGCGACTTCGCCGAGGTCCTCGGTACGGGCCGCATCACCGTGAAGATCGCCAGCATGACCGCCGAGCGCCTGGAGATCGACGCCGCGGGCCTCGACGAGATGGATCGGCGCCTGCTCATGGTGATCATCGATCACTACGACGGAGGTCCTGTCGGCATCGACACGATCGCCGCCGCGCTGAGCGAGCCGCGCGACACGATCGAGGACGTCTACGAGCCTTACCTCCTCCAGCAGGGTTTCCTCGGCCGCACGCCGCGCGGGCGCATCGCCACGCGAAAGGCCTACGAGCACCTGGGCAAGCCGATGCCGGTGAAGGGAACACCCCAGGGCGATCTGTTCTCCTGAAGCGGAAGAGCGGCTGCACGTTTCCCTTCCTGCACGACCACGGATAATCTCGTTCCGTGCTCCCCGCGCTCCCTGTGCTCGTCGTCGACGACGATGCCGTCAGCCGACATGTGCTGACGCAGGCGCTCGCGGGCGCCGGCATCCCCGTGGCCACCGCGGCGTCCGGCACCGAGGCGCTCGCGTGGCTCGCCGAGCGAGACGCGTCGCTCGTCCTGCTCGACCTCGTCATGGCTCCGCCCGACGGCTTCGAGGTGCTTCGCCACCTGCGTGAAGACACGCGCATCGGGGATGTCCCCGTCGTGGTGCTGACGGCGCTCGACACTGACGACGACATCACGCGCGCCTTCGACGCGGGCGCTGACGACTTCGTCCGCAAGCCGTTCCGCCCGGCCGAGCTCCTCGCGCGCATCCGCGGCCAGCTCCGCATGCGCGAGTACGTCGACGCGCTCTGGCGTCGTGAGCGCGACGCGCGCGTCGTCCTGGAGCTCACGCAGGCGCTCTCATCTACGCTCGACTTCCGCGACATCCTCTTCACGGTCGTACGTCGCATCGCCGAAGTGGCGCGGGTCGATCGATGCAGCATCGTGCTCGTCGGCGACAACGTCGATACGGGGTACGTCGTGGCCGCGAGCGACGATCGGGAGCTGCGCGATCTGCCCATCGTCCTCGACAAGTACCCGGAGATCCGGCGGACCCTGGAGACAGGCGAGGTCCTCGTGATCGAGGATGCCGCGACGCACCCGCTCTTCGAGGTCGTGCGCGCGGATCTGCCGCAGAACTCCTTTCGCTCGCTCGCGCTCGTCCCGATCGTCTACGACGACAAACCCATGGGCGTACTCTTCCTGCGCGCGCGGCAGCCAGGGACGATGCGTGATCACGAGCTCTCGCTCGCGCGCACGGTGGCGAACGCGACGGCCATCGCGCTGCGCAACGCGAAGATCCTGCAGTCGCTCCGAGATCAGACGCAGGAGATCAACGTCGCCCGATTCGAGGCCGAGCGCCGCCTCGCCGCGCTCGAACGGTACGCCGACTTCTTCCACTCAGCCGCGGACGGCATCGTGGTCGTCGACGTGGACGGCCGGATCCTCTTCTCGAACGCGCGCGCACGCGAGATCACGGGCCTCACGGAGGAGCAGCTCGCCGCGAGCCGCCTCGCCGACGTCGTCGATCCGAAGGACCTCCCGACGCTCAACCGCATCCGCAGGAGCTTCAAGCGCAACGTCTTCCCGCACATGGTCGACATCACGATCCGCCGTTCGAGCGAGATCGCCTGCGAGCGCCGCATCATCAGCGTGAGCTCGAGCTCGGTGCTGCGCGAGGACGGCGGCGCGATCCTCGTGAGCCTGCGCGACGTGACCGACGATCGCGCGATGGCCGCCGAGCTGAAGAAGACGAAGGAGTTCCTCGAGCGCGTCATCGAGAGCTCGGTCGACGCGATCATCTCGGCCGACAACGAGGGCGTGATTCGCCTCTTCAATCGCGCCGCGGAGCGCATCTACGGCTACCGCGCGAATGAAGTGATCGGCGCGATGAACGTGCGCGACCTCTACGCGCCGAACCGCGCCTCGCAGATCATGCGGCTCATCAAGTCGCCGGAGCACGGAGGCCCCGGGAGGCTCGAAGGCTACCGGACGGACGCGCTCGCGAAGGACGGTACGCTGATCCCGGTGCTCCTCTCGGCCGCGTTGATCGTCGAGGACGATCGGCCCGACGGCTCCGTGGGTCTTTTCACGGACCTTCGCGAGCGCCTGCGCATGGAGGCAAAGTTGACGAAGGCGCAAGAGGAGCTCCGTGCCCGCGAAAAACAGGCGCTCATCGCGGAGCTCGCGGGCGCGGCCGCACACGAGCTGAACCAGCCGCTCACGAGCGTGCTCGGCTACGCAGAGCTCATCAACCGGAGGGCGGAGGACCCGGCGTCCGTCCGCTCCGCAGCGTCGACGATCCTCGGGGAGGCGGAACGAATGGCCGAGATCGTCCGGAAGATCGGCAAGATCACGCGCTACGAAACCAAGGCGTACGTGGGGGCAGCGAAGATCATCGACCTGGACCGGTCCAGCGAAGAGGACCCCAACCGAGCGCTCGGGTGAGAGATGGGTGCCGAAGGTCTCGAAGCTCCGATGCGGGAATCTCAAATCCCGATCACGCAAAGGAAAGCGATGCGCCGCGATCTCCCTGTGGAGTGGCTCGACGCCCTGCTCGTCGCCTCCTGCGAAATTCCGCCCAATGCGAGCGCGGAGGAAGCCGCCACGTCGCTCGTCGTCGCAGCATTCGAAGCGCTGCCCGACTCCGCGATCGGCGTCTGCGTGCCGGGCGGGAGCGAAGGGCAGGTCGTCGTGCGCCGAGGCGCGCGCAGCGAAGGCGCGGAGTCCCCCGATCCGACGCGGCTCTTCCCCGAGTACGCGTTCGAGCGTGTCGTCGTCATCAACGCCGACGAGGGCTCGACGTTGCACCTCGCCTCCGACGACGAAGCGCGCTTCGCCGGCACGGGTTCGATGGATGCGTTCGTCGATCGTCTCGCGCTCGCGCTCGGCGCAGCTCTCCGCAACGCGCGCATTCATCGCGCGGCGCGCGCGCACGGCACCGAGGTGAAGGAGCTCGAAGCCCAGGTGATCCAGGCCGGCAAGCTCGCCTCGCTGGGGCAGATCGCCGCCGGCATCGTGCACGAGCTCAACAACCCGCTCACGTCGATCGTCGCGTACTCGGACTACCTCCACAAAAAGGCGCTGCGCACGGAGGCGGATCCCGCCGACGTCGAGCGCCTCGCGCGCATCAACGAGGCCGCCGAGCGCATCCTGCGTTTCTCGCGCGACCTCATGGCGTACTCGCGCCCCACCGCGTCCGTGCCCGCGCCCGTCGCCATCCACGACACGATCGAGCGCGCGCTCGTGTTCTGTGATCACGTGCTCGGCGAGATGCACGTCGAGGTCGAGCGCCAGTTCGGCGACGTGCGCCTCGTGCGTGGCGTCGCCGGTCAGCTCGCGCAGGTCTTCGTCAACCTCTTCACGAACGCCGCGCACGCGATGCGTGAGCAGGGCGGACGCCTGATCATCAAGACCGCGATGTCCGACGTCGGCGACGCGGTACGCATCACGATCCAGGACGAGGGCCACGGCATCGACGCTGCGCACCTCGAGAAGATCTTCGAGCCGTTCTTCACGACGAAGACCGACGGCACGGGCTCGGGCCTCGGGCTCAGCATCGTGCGGAACATCGTGGCGTCGCACGGCGGCAAGATCCGCGCATACGCCCACGCGGAGAAGGGCACGGTCTTCGTGCTCGATCTTCCGCTCGCCGCATCTCCGAGCGAGCCACCGGAGCGCTGACGGCGCGCTCTACTTCGCGAGGAGGCGATCGCCCTTCTGCGGGAGCTCGACCGACATCGCGCCGTTGCGCTCGTAGGGCGTGTACCGAGGCGGGACGCCGCGCGCGGAGCTCGCGTCCGCGTCCGTCATGATCTGCCAGTGCAGGTGGGGCGCGAACGAGTGCCCCGAGTTGCCGCATCGACCGAGCTCGGTGCCGGCCGGGACGAACATGCCTTTGCGCACGCGCACGCTGCCCGGGATGAAGTGCGCGAAGAGCGAGTACTCGCCGTTCTGATGATCGAGCACGACGAAGTTGCCGTGCATGTCGTACTTGTTCGCGCGCCCCGGGACGTTGTCGGGGACGCCGTCGACCGCGACCACCACGACACCGGGCGCGTCGGCCACGATGGGCTGGTTGTACGAGGGATGGTCCTCGTTGCGCTGCGACTTTGGCATGTTGTCGTCGATCACGAGATCGAGCGCGTACGCCTGGTCGTTGTTCGCACCGTAATGCGTGCGGTAGACGCGCCACTGGCCGACGACGGGGAGCCGGTAGAGCACCGTCCCGGGCGCATAACGCGGCATGTTCGGAGGAGGAGCGCTTCCGCCGCAGGCAGAGAGCAGGAGGCTTCCGGCGACGAGGAGGGGAGCGAAGAAAGACGAGCGGGGGAGCATCCGCTCTTCACTATACCGAGTTCAGGGATTGACCTTGATTCCGATGACGAGGACGCCGCCCTTGTGGTTCTGGCCGGCCACGAAGAAGGTCTCGCCGGCCTTCGCGTTGACCTCGAGCAGCGGGAGGAAGGTTTTGCCGCCGGGGTTCTGGATGCTGGCGCTGATGACGTAGCGCTTCGGCTCGCCCTTTTTCGCCGGCTGGACGACGTCCTTCAGCGAGATCTGGAGCACCCTGTCGTTCGGGAGCTTCAGCGTGGAGGGGCTCGCCTTGGACGAGGTCTGCTTCGAGCGATCGAGCAGCTTGTAGCTGTTGTACGAGGAGAACGGCGGCTTCGCGAGTTCGGGCATCTTGCCGATCTTGGAGTCGATGCCCGTGCCGTCGTTCGTGCCGTGGAGGACCACGATCTCCATTGAAACGGATGCGTCCGCCTGAGCGGCGGCGGCGTCCTGGGCATGCGCCACGGAGGGGACGTGTCCGAGCGACAGCCCGAACGCAGCCACGAGCAAAGCAAACAGCGGGAGCCTCATTGTTCTCCTCCAGCGGAATCGTCGGCCAGCCACACGACAGTGGTGGTGTGGTTCGACGTGGCAGCCTCCGCCGGCACGTAAAAGATCGTGCCGATTTTGGTGCCGAAGTCGACGGCCGCGACGGCCACGCCCGGCTCGGTATCACCGTCCTGCGCGTCCGTGTCGGCCACACGCGCCGCCTCTGCGGTCGTCGGGGCAGGCGCCGCGGGCGGCTCCGCGGGTGTCGTGATCGCGGCCACCGGCGCGCCTTGCGAATGCGGCGTACCGACATCCATCCGGCCCCAGATCATGAGCCCCGCCGCCGCCGCGACCGCGACCGCCGCGAGCGCGAAGATCCCGCGCGAGTTGTCGTTCGACGGGGTCGACTTCGCAGCCGCCTTGTCGAGGCCCGGCCGAAGCAGCGGTTTCACCTCGGCGTCCTTGCGCTCGGACGGCGCTTCGAGCGCGGGCGCGGCGTCCCTCGCGTCGCGCGTCGGGCTCTTGTCGGCCGCGATGCGGGCCATGATGCCGTCGGTCAGGTCGATGGCCGCGGCGCTCTCGGCGTTCTCCCGGACGATCGAGGCCGAGAGCGAGAGCGCGGCGACCTTGTTTCGCAACGCGCTGTCCCGCGAAAGAGCCTGACGAACCTCGCGCAGCCGCTCGCCTTCGAGCTCGCCGTCCACGTACATCATCAGCTCGAGGTCCGTCGGCGGCCGCTTCGTGCGCGTCTCGTGCGCTTCTCCGTTCATCATCTTCGTGGTCACGGCGCCTCCTCCGGCTCGGCTGGGATCTCGTCCGTCGTGCCGCTTCGCGAACGCCCTTCCTCCGCGTAGCAATCCGCGAGCGCGCGCTGGAGCTTCTGCCGGGCGTGGAACAGCCGGCTCATGATCGTCCCTTTCGAGACGCCCATGGCCACGGCCATTTCTTCGTACGACATGCCTTCGACTTCACGCATCAGAATCACGCCTCGGTGGTAGGGGGGCAGGGCATCGAGGGCGGCCTGGATGCGGCCCGCGATCTCCCGGCGGCGCATGACGTCGATCGGGTCGGCGCCATCGATGCGAGAGACCAGCGGAAACTCCGTCGGCTCCTCCGAAGCGGCTTGCCCGTCGACGAGCTCGGCATCCCGACGCCCAGGCTTGCGCATGAGGTCGATCGCGAGGTTCGTGACGATCCGGTAGAGCCAGGTGAAAAACGACGATCCACCCTGGAAGGAGTTGAGATTGCGGTAAACCCGCAAAAAAGCATCCTGAACCAGCTCGCGCGCGTCGTTCTCGTCCCGGACGAGACCCATCGCGATCGCGAAGGCGCGGCGCTGGTGGCGCTCCACGAGCCGCCTGAACGCCGCCTGGTCCCCCTTCTGTGCCCGAAGGATGAGCTCACGATCTTCCTCTGCCTCCCGCCTTCGGGCCTCTTTGTTGGACGCCTCCTGCGAAGACCTATTCACGCGGCCGAGACGGCCGATCGCGGCTTCGGGGAGCGGCGGGGCGTCAGGGAGATCATCCGGCAGCCCCAGGGCGCCTTCAGTCTGGTCGTCCGTCGGGTCGGCCGGCTCGGGCCGGAGGGACTCGTCGGGGGGCGTGGGAATGGGGGGCACGGCGAGGTGATACTCTAGGCGATCGGCCTTCCGGCCGAAAGGTCAAGGCTCCTCACGGTCGTCGATCGGCTCGAGCTCGCTGAGCGTTACGCGGACGTCGAAGACCCGCTCGAGGCGCGCGATCCGCAAGGTCACCGTCTTGTTGACGCCCGCGATGCTCGCGAGCCACCGCAGCTCGTTGGGATCCGCGACGGACTTGCCGTCGAAGGCGACGATGACGTCGTCGGGCGAGAGCCCAGCACGATCAGCCGGCCCACCCGCGATCACCTTCTGCACCCACGCGCCCTTGCGATCCGGCCGGCGCAGGCGCCCCGCCTCGATCGGGTTCAGCGCGTCGACGAAGACCCCGAGCGCGCTGCGCCGGATCTTCCCGTCCCGTAGCAACATGGGCAGGAGCTGCTTGACCATGTTGATCGGGATCGCGAAGCCGATGTTGTTCGCATTCGCGCGGACGGCCGCGTTGATGCCCACGACCTCGCCGCGCATGCTGAGCAGCGGGCCGCCCGAGTTGCCCGGGTTGATGCTGGCGTCCGTCTGGAGGAAGTTGAAGTAACCGCTGGGATCGAGGCCTTTGACATCGTCGCGCGTGCGGCCCTTCGCCGAGAGGATGCCCGCAGAGACCGTATGCGAGAGGCCGAACGGGTTGCCGATGGCGACGACCCAGTCGCCGACGTCGATCCCATCCGAGTCGCCGAGCGAAAGCGACGGGAGCCCTCGCTCGTCGACGCGCAAGACCGCGATGTCCGTGTGCTTGTCCCGGCCGACGACCGTCGCCCGCATTTCACGGCCATCGACGAAGCCGACGACGATGTCCGTCGCGTCCTCGATGACGTGGTTGTTCGTCAGCATGAACCCCTCGGGGTCATAGACGAACGCGGTGCCGAGGCCCTCGGAGACGGCGCGCCGGCGGCCCGACGAGGTCTCCTTCTCGACGCGCGCCTTCACCGTCGCCACGGCCGGATCAGCCTTTTTCGCGAGCGGCGCGAAGGAGATCGGCGCGCCCTCGGCCGTCACGACCGCCGGCGCGGAGAGCCCGGTTTGCGCGAGCGCCGGAGGCCCCGTGGACGCAGTGCTGCTCGGAAGCGCGATGGCGCCGGGCGGGAGCGACGAGGTGCCCTCGCCCGGCGGGGACGAACCGCTCGACGCTCCGCCGCCCTTGCCACACGCCGACGCGGCCACGAGGAGCCACGAGATCAGGACGATGCGCGAGAGCAGCGGACGACGTGAGTTCACGTTTCTTTCGATACCTCTGCGAGGCGTTCGCGCAACTCGTCGAGGGCCTGCGTGAGGAGCCGCTCTTCTTCGCCCGTGAGGTTTCCCTTCGTCTTCTCCTCGAGCAGCGTGAGGAGCTCGATGTTCTGCTGGGCGAGGTCGAGGCTGCGCTCCGCGTGCCCATCCGGGCCGGGCATGTCGCCGAGGTGGACGTGTGCCGAGCCGATGATGGACATCACGAAGATCGAGAAGTCGAGCTTCGGGAGCTGCCCCGTGGGCGGCGCGTCGCGATCGCCCGGGCTGCTCACGCCTCGCCTGCCTCGTCGGCTGCGTCGTCGATGTCATCCTCGACGTCGACCGCCGCGCTGCTCACGGCCGGAGCCGGAGCCGGAGCCGCCGCGATGGGCTGCGGCGCCGGGGCCGCAGCCGAGGACGCGGAGACGAGCGCAGGCTGCGGAATGCCGAGCCCCTCGGCCTCCGTCTCCAGCTCGGAGAGCCCGGCGAGGTAACTGTCGATGTCCGCCTGCGTGATCACGCCCGCGGCGAGGAGGCGCTCGCGCACCCGGAGATCATGGGCAAGCGCGGAGAAGTAACCCTGATCGGAAGCAGCTTTCATCGGTTCGTCGTGTCTCCCTTGGTCGGACTTGCTCCCCCCCGGGTGCAAACCTCTCAGCGCTTGCGCGAGAGCTGGACGAGATGTCCGCCGCCCTCGGCCGCGTGGCCATGATCATGGTCGTGGTCGTGATCATGGTCGTGATCGCAGCAGCCGCCGCCTTCCTCGTCGCCGAGGGCGCGCTCTTCGAGCTCGGCCTGTGCTTCCGCGATCTCGTCGTCGCTCGCCGCGCGCACGTCGTGCACGACGACCTCGAAGCGGATCTTCTGCCCCGCGAGCGGGTGGTTCGTATCCACGACGAACGCGTCCGGGAGCACCTCGACCACGCGCATCGCGATGGATTCGCCGTCGGGGGCCTGCGCGATGAACTCGTCGCCGGGCGTCACGTGCTCGCTGTCGGGGAAGTCGGTCTTGTCGACTTCGAAGACGCCCTCGTCGTCGTGCTCGCCGAAGGCATCCGCAGCCTCGACGATGATCTCGCGGCGCTCGCCCGCCCGCATGCCCTCGACCGCCCGCTCGAGGCCCGGGAGGATCTGCGCGTAACCGTGAACGTATTCGAGTGGCTCTTTCTCGGTCGCGCGATCGACCGTATCTCCGTCCTCATCGAAGAGGACGTACGAGAGCGAGACGCGCGTATCGGGGCCAATGGCAGGCTGGGACATGGGCCCGTGGATGTGCCACGTAGGCGTCGCCCCTTCAAGCCTTGCCGGAGATCCTTTGGCACGGCCGCGCCCGAAGGCTCCTCCGTGCTATCACGGGGTCCGTCATGGCCAATCCGGGAGTGCACCTCGATGCGGGCGGACAGGCTCGGAACAATGTGGCCGAGCGGCCCGACCTGAACAAGGCGCTGTCTCGTGTCGAAGGCCGGGGGAAATGGCTCCGCTGGTTCATCATCCTGATCGTCCTCGCAGGGGTCGCGGCGGGCGGGATGCTTTATCTGCAGAAGACGAAGCCGCCGCCGCCCGCGCGATACGTGAGCACGGCCCTCACGCAGGGCGATGTCTTCGAGACGATCCAGTCGACCGGGCAGATCAAGCCGGTCACCGAGGTGCAGATCGGCGCGCAGGTCTCCGGGCGCATCACGAAGGTCCACGTCGATTTCAACACACACGTGAAGGCTGGGGATCTGCTCGCGGAGATCGATACGCAGCTCCTCGGCGCGGAGATCGACGCGAACGCGGCGCAGGTTGCCGCGGGGAACGCGAGCGTCAAGCGTGCCGAGGCGAACCTCGAGACGGCGAAGGTGCGGCTCGAACGAGCGCGTAAGGTTTTCAAGGAAGGCGTGGGATCGCAGGCGGATCTCGACGCCGCGCAAGGCAGTTACGACATCGCGCTCGCCGACGTCACGGCCTCCAAGGCGCAGGTCGCGCAGCTCAACGCCACGCTGCGGCGCTCGAATACGAACCTCGCCTTCACCAAGATCTTCTCGCCCATCGAGGGCGTCGTGATCAACCGCGCGGTCGATCCCGGACAGACGATCGCCGCCGGCTTCCAGACGCCCACGCTCTTCGTGATCGCCCAGGACCTCCGCAAGATGCGCGTGCTCGCGGACATCGACGAGGCGGACGTGGGGCGCTTGAAGGAGGGCATGACGGCCGACATCCGCGTCGACGCGTTCCCGGGCGAGTCGTTCAAGGGGCTCGTGAGCCAGGTGCGGTACAGCCCCGTGAATCAGGCGGGCGTCGTGACGTACGCCGCGGTGATCGAGGTCGAGAACCCCGACATCAAGCTGCGCCCCGGGATGACGGCGACGGCGACGATCCACTCGGCCGAGGCCAAGGGCATCAAGCGCCTGCCGAACGCAGCGCTGCGCTTCAAGCCCTCGCCGCCGATGACGAAGGAGGGCAAGCCGATCCCGCAGGATCCGCTGCCGCCGCTGCCCGCAGGCAAAGGGCGCATCTACGTGCTCACCAACGAGACCCAGGGCGCCGAGCAGATCGAGATGCGCGAGGTCGACATCGGCATCACGGACGGCGTCCACACGGTGCTGCGCACGGACATCGGCACCTTGAAGGTCGTCACCGAAGAGACCGACGAAGGGGCCAAGGGCGGTCGCGGCGGTCGCAGGCCGTTCTAGGCGAGGGACGTGATGAAGGACGCCCCGCCGATCATCGAGTTCGTCGAGATTCACAAGGACTACGTCACGGAGGCGGTCGTCGTGCGCGCGCTCCGAGGCGTGAATCTGACGATCCGGAAGGGTGAGTTCGTCGCGATCATCGGGCAGAGCGGCTCGGGCAAGAGCACGATGATGAACATCATCGGCTGCCTCGATCGTCCGACGCGCGGCCAGTACATCCTCGATGGGATCGACGTGGGCGCGCGGAGCAACGACGCGCGCGCCATCGTGCGAAACCACCTCATCGGCTTTGTGTTCCAGGGCTTCAACCTGCTGCCCCGCACGACCGCGCTGGAGAACGTCGAGTTGCCCCTCGTGTACCGAGGTGTCGCCGCCGCGGAGCGAAGGAAACGCGCGCTCGCCTCGCTCTCCGCCGTCGGTCTCGGCGCGCGCCTGCACCACACGCCGAACCAGCTCTCCGGCGGTCAGCAGCAGCGCGTCGCGATCGCGCGCGCCCTCGTGACGCAGCCGCCGCTCCTGCTCGCCGACGAGCCCACGGGCAACCTCGATACGCGCACGAGTTACGAGGTGCTCGATCTGCTGCAACGGCTCAACCGGGAGCAAGGCATCACGATCGTGCTGGTCACGCACGAGCGCGACATCGCCGACTGCGCAGGGCGCGTGGTCGAGATGCGCGACGGCTCGGTGCGGCGCGACATCGTGAACGAGAGGCCAACGGACGCGGGGCGCGCGCTCGCGGAGCTGCCGGTCCAGGACGAACACGGGGCCACTTCGTGACGGCGATCCTCGCCGCGATCCGGCTCGCCATGCGCGCCATCGTGCGCTCGAAGCTGCGCTCGACCTTGACGGTGCTCGGCATCCTGATCGGCGTCGCGGCGGTGGTGATCGTGGTCGCGCTCGGCACGGGCGTGCAGCAGCAGGTCGTCGGGCAGATCTCGAACCTCGGCGCGAACGTCATCTTTATCTTCCCGCAGTCGACGCAGACCTCGGGCGTACGCAGCTCCGACGTCAATCGCCTCACGGAGGCCGACGGACGCGCGCTCGTGGCGGAGGCGACGAGCATCGCGAACGTCGCGCCCTTCAGCTCCACGGGAGCGCAGGTGATCGCTGGCGATCGCAACGCGGTGACGCAGGTGATGGGCGTCTCGCGCACCTACTTCCCGGTGCGCGGCTTCTCCGTGGGCAAGGGCGAGATGTTCACGGAGTCGGAGGAGCTGCTCAAAGCGAAGGTCGTGATCATCGGCGAGACGGTGCGCGAAAAGCTCTTCGGACCCGGGGATCCGATCGGGCAGTACGTGCGCATCGGTCGGTATCCGTATCGCGTCGTCGGTCTGCTCACGCCGAAGGGGCAGTCACCCTTCGGCGAGGATCAAGACGATCGCGTGCTCATGCCCATCGGCAGCTTCCGCGCGCGCGTGGTGCCGAGCCCTCCGGGGCGCGTGCAGCAGCTCATCGCCTCCGCGACGGACGAGCGGACCGTCGATCGCGCCGTCGCGCAGATCGAAGCGATCCTGCGTCAACGGCACGGAATCGCGCCCGATCAGGATCCGGACTTCGGGATCCGCACGCAGGCGGAGTTTCGCAAATCCTCCGAGGAGATCGTAGGCACGTTGACCGTGCTGCTCTCGTCGATCGCCGCCGTCTCGTTGCTCGTCGGCGGGATCGGCGTGATGAACATCATGCTCGTCAGCGTGACGGAGCGGACGCGCGAGATCGGCATCCGCATGGCGATCGGCGCCTCGGCGGCGGACATCATGACGCAGTTCCTCGTCGAGGCGATCGTGCTGAGCGTGATCGGCGGCGTGTTCGGGCTCGGGATCGGCGCTGGCGTGATCAAGGCGCTCGGCGGCGCGCTCGGATGGTCGCTCCAGCTCCCGATCCCCGCGGTCGTCGCGGCGATGGGGACGAGCGCCGTGATCGGGATCGTGTTCGGGTTTTTCCCCGCGAGGAGGGCGGCGCTGATGGATCCCATCGTCGCGCTGCGGCAAGAGTGATCGGCCTCGCGCGTGTCTTCTCCGCGATCGCGATCGCCATGCGGGCGGTCCTGCGCAACAAGCTGCGCGCGGCGCTGACGATCCTCGGCATCACCATCGGCATCGCGGCCGTCGTGACGATGACCGCGCTCGGCGACGGCGCGCGCGCCAAGATCAACGGGCAGATCACGAACCTCGGCTCGAACGCGCTGATCGTCTTTCCGCAGTCGGCGCGGGCCTCGGGCGCGCGTACGACGGGAGGCTCGAAGCTCTCGGAGTCCGACTGTCAGGCGCTCGAACGCGAGTCGACGAGCATCAAGGCCGCTGTGCCGTTCCTGCGTGCGTCGGCGCAGGTCGTCTACGAAGGGCAAAACGCGAAGGCCGAGGTGATCGGCTCGCGCATCGGCTACCTCAAGGTGCGCAACTGGGAGCTCCAGCGCGGCGAGCCGTGGACGACGTCGGCCGAGAACGTCTCCGAGAAGGTCGCGGTCATCGGCGCGGGGACGGCGAAGGATCTCTTCGGCACGGCCGATCCCGTGGGCCGATGGATTCGAATCGGCCGGCATCCGTACCGCGTGCTCGGCGTGCTCGAAGAGAAGGGCCCTTCGCCCTTCGGTCGCAGCCAGGACGACGTCGTGCTCATGCCGATCACCACGATGCGATCTCACGTGCGCTTCACGCGGCCGGGCGAGACGGACGCCATCATGATGAGCGCCACGAGCCCGGAGACGACCGACCGCGCGAAGAAGCAAGCTGAGGAGATCCTCCGCCAAAGGCACCGCATCCGCGAGGGAGACGAGGACGACTTCCTCATCCGCTCGCAGGCCGAGTTCCAGCAGATGCAGGACAACATCTACGGGGTGCTGTCCCTCCTGCTTGTCGGGATCGCGGCCGTGTCGCTCGTCGTGGGCGGCATCGGCGTGATGAACATCATGCTCGTCAGCGTGACGGAGCGGACGCGCGAGATCGGCATCCGCATGGCGATCGGCGCGCGCGAGATGGACATCCTCGTGCAGTTCCTCGTCGAGTCGCTCGTGCTCGCGACGCTCGGCGGGCTCGTGGGGACGACGATCGGCTACGCCGCGATCGTCGGCCTCGGCGCGGCGCTCGATCTGCCGATGAAGCTCGCGCCCCAAGCGCTCGCGGTGGCGCTCGGGACGAGCACGGCGATCGGGCTCGTCTTCGGGTTCTTCCCGGCGCGCAGGGCCGCGCGGATGGACCCGGTGCAAGCGCTCGGCCGCGAGTAAAATGATTTGACCACAAAATGTCACGCGCCCCGGGCCTCTCGGCCGCGGGGCGCGTGATCGTTCGGCCAATCAGATCAGTGGCTCGATTGGCTCTTCTTCATGAGGTCGGCGAAGGTGCCGAACTTCGCTTCGCGGGCGACGCCTGCGCGGTACGACTGGTACGCCTGCTTCTCGGCGTCCTCCTTGAGCGCGCGGATCGAGAGCTTCGCCTCGCCGCGGCGCGGGTCGACCTCGAGGACCTTCGCGTCGAGCTTCGTGCCCACGGGGAACTCCTTGCGGAGATCGGTGCCGCGCGCCGTGCCCGTGTGGCCCGCCGGGATGAAGCCGCGCGCCGCGCGACCGGTGACGCCGAGGACGCGGACCGAGAGTCCTCCCTCGACGGCCTGCACGACGGCGACCTTTACGGCCTTGTACTGCTGCACGCGCTGACGCGGCTCTTCCTCCTCGCCGCTCGGCAGCGCGGGGTGCAGGCCGATCTTGTGCGCGCCCGGATCGCAGCTCGCGACGACGACGTCAATCTCGTCGCCGACCTTCACCACCTCGCTCGGGTGCTCGACCTGCTTGAACGCGATGTCCGCCGTGTGGCAGAGGCCGTCGATTCCGGGCTCGAGCTCGATGAACGCGCCGAACGGCTGCAGGCGCGCGATCTTGCCCTTGTGCTTCGTGCCGACCGCGTACTTCTCCTTCACCGTGTCCCACGGATCCGCGGTCGTGGCCTTGTGGCTGAGCCACAGCTTGCCCTTGTCGTCGATGCGGATGATCTTGACGTCGATCTCCGTACCCGGACGGAAGAGGTCGCCGAGCCGCGCGCTGCGATCGTGGCTCGCCTCGGTCATGTGGATGAGGCCTTCGACGTTGCCCGCCTCGGGCAGCGCGACGAAGACGCCCCACGCCACGACCTTGCGCACGATGCCCTTGTGCACGCTGCCGGGCGTGACCTTGCTGAGCGCCTCGGTGCGCAGGCGACGCGCGTCCTCTTCGAGCATGCGCTTGCGCGAGACCACGATGTCGCGGCCCTTCTTCGCGTACTGCGCGACGACGAAGTCGAGACGCTGACCGACGAGGTGCGAGAGATCCGCGCCGTGGCGCAGGTCCACGTGCGAGGCCGGTGCGAACGCCCGGAGGCCACCGAGATCGACCTCGAGGCCGCCCTTCACCGCGCCCGTCACGAAGCCGAAGACCGGCTCGCCGCTCTGCGACGCGGCTTCGAGCTGCGTCTTCAGGTCGTCGAGCGGCTTCGGTTGCCCCTTGCAGAGCACCAGCATGCCGCCGCGAACGCCCGTGCTTTGCACGCTCGCGATGAACTGATCGCCCTCGGCCGGCACTTCCTCGTCGCCGAGCTCTTGCCGATCGAAGAGGCCCGTCGCCTTGCCTGCGATGTCGATCCAGATCGCCTGGTCCGTCACCTTGCAGACCTTGCCGAAGACCTCTTCGCCCACGCTGAACGCAGGGCGCTCGCGCTGGGCCGCGGCCGCCGCTGCGGCCTGTTTGTCCTTGCGGCGATCCTTGCGCTTGCCTTGCGGCGCTTCGCCTCCGGCTTGGGCCTCGGAAGCCTCGCCGGCCTCCGCGTCCTCGCCTTCCGCGTCCTCGCCGTCGCTCGCCTCGGCGCCTTCGGTCGCGCCTTCCGCCGTCGGGCCTTGCGCGCCCGGGGGACCCTTGCGCTTCCTGCGGCGCTTGCGCTTCTTCGCGTCGCCGCCTGGGCCCTCGGCCGTCGCCGCAGGGCTCGCCTGCGGCCTTCCGCCGGCACCCGGCAAGCGGTTGCCAATGTCGTCTCCCGGCTGCTCATCCTCCCACTCTTCGCGGGATGGAGCGGCGGTGGGCGAGGGGGCCTGGGCCTCGGTGCTCGCCTCGGGCGTTTGATTCTGCGGCTGCGCCTCGGGCGCCGCGGCGTCCGTCTGGACCTCTGCCGCCTCGGTGATGTTGTTGTCCGTGTTCATCCGGGATCTCGGGCCCCGCTCGCGGCGCGCGTCGTCGGGGGACGACCATCGCGCACACGCGTAGCTCGGAAGGGGACGGAAAACATAACGTACCTCGTGCACAGGCGCGAGGTCTCCGCGCACAGCGCTCGAACTTCGAGACGCTTTTTCAACGTACGATGGGTAAAAACCGCTGCTGACCACCGCTACGGTCGATGCGGAGGGAGCCCCCGCGACCGAGGTCTTGCACGCTCACCTTGGCCGCCAGCCGCTGCGCCACCTCGAGGAACGCTCGGCCGACCGAGCTGTCGGGCGCCGCCTGCACGACGGGCGTACCTGCGTCGCCCCACTCCCGCACCGAAGGATCGAGCGGGATCTGGCCGAGCAGCGGGGCGCCCGCGAACTCGGCGATCTTCTGGCCGCCGCCCGAGCCGAAGAGCTCGTGACGCGCGGAGCAACCGTCACAGATGAAATAACTCTCGTTCTCGACGACGCCGAGGATGGGGATGCCCACCTTCTGGGCCATCGAGACCGATTTGTAAACGTCCTGGAGCGCGACCTCCTGCGGCGTCGTCACGACGACGGCGCCCGTGGTGCGCAGCTTTTGCGAGATCGTGAGCACGATGTCGCCCGTGCCGGGAGGCAGGTCGAGGATGAGGTAGTCGAGCGTGCCCCAGTCGACGTCCTTCATGAACTGGAGCAGCGCGTTCTGGATCATCGGCCCGCGCCACACGACGGCTTGGCGCGCGTCTTCGAGCAAGAAGCCGATCGACATGAGCTTCACGCCGAAGCGCTCGAGCGGGAGGAAGCGCTGCCCGTCCGACGAGGTCGGCCGGCCCATCACGCCGAGCATCGTGGGCACGCTGGGCCCGTACATGTCGGCGTCGAGCAGGCCCACGCGGCAGCCG
Organism: Polyangium fumosum; assembly: GCF_005144585.1. Taxonomy (GTDB): domain Bacteria; phylum Myxococcota_A; class Polyangia; order Polyangiales; family Polyangiaceae; genus Polyangium; species Polyangium fumosum. The sequence goes on from NZ_SSMQ01000017.1 coordinate 89,372, forward strand.
AGGCGGTTCAACGCGAGCGTCAGGTTCGCGGCGACCGTGCTCTTTCCGACGCCGCCTTTGCCGCTCATCACGAGCACGATGTTCTTCACGCCCGGGCAAGGATCGTCGGCCATGATGTTGCGCTCCGGGACGTTTGAGGTCCAACGAATCGTCACGTTCGCGGCGCCCGCGGCCTTGAGCGCCGCCGTCACGTCGTCCTGGAGCCGATCCTTGTACGGGCACGCCGGCGTCGTGAGCGTGAGGACGACGGTGACGTCGTCGCCTTCGACGATGACGTCTCCCAGCATGCCGACGTCGGCGAGGGGGCGAGACAGCTCGGGGTCCTCGACCCTTCCGAGCGCGGTTTTCGCGGATTCGACCGTGATTGCCATGATTTCCTTCGGGGCAGGCGCGGGGCAGCCGGTCTGTTAGGACCAGCCACGGGTGTCGTCAACCCGTTCCGCCGTCACAGGTGCGCGCTGCCGCCGGGAAAAACGGCCGGGGCGAAACAAAAAGAAAACGCGCCGCCCGGCGCGAAGAGCGGCCGGGCGGCGCGTCGATCAGGCGCTCAGTTGACGGAGCCGGCAGCCTTGCCGCCGACGCTGGCGCTCGCCTCGACGGAGACCTTCACCTCGACGCTCGCGTTGAGCGAGGCGGTCGCCGCCTGCGTGGCGCAGACGAAGGCCTTGCCGCTCGACGTGAGCGCGCCCTCCAGGTTCCCGCCGACCTCGACGAGGACCTGGCCGGCGTCGAGCGCGGCCTGACCACGCTCGATGCCGTTCACGATGAGCTTCGGCAGGTGCTCTTCGAGCGCAGCCGCGAGCGCTTCGAGATCGGCGGTGGCGCCGCCCGCGAGCTCGATCGTGACCTTGGGCGGCGTGCACGACGCGTTCGCCTGGACCTGCGCGTTGCAGCTCGCCTGGCAGTCGGCGTCGAGCTCGCACTCGGGCGGCGTGATCTTGCCCTCGCAGTGCGGGGCCTCGAACTCGACGGAGCACTCGCCGCGGCAGGTGCCGTCGCACTGCACGGCGGCGTTGGCTTCGAGCTCGCACGCACCCGAGCAGGTACCCTCGCACGTGCCGTCGCAGCGGCCGTTGCAGTTGTTCGCGTCGCCCGTGGAGCACTGGCCGTCGCATTTGCCGTTGCAGACGGCGCTGCACGAGCCCCGGCACTCGACCGTGGCGCCGACGTCGGCCGTACAGGCGCCCTTGCACTCGGCCTTGCACGTGCCCGCGAGCTTGCCGGGCTCGCACTTGGCTTCGAGCTGCGCCGGCGTGCACTTGCCGCTCACGTCGCAGCGCGCGTTGCACTCGGCGGAGGCATCGAGGCTCGCCTCGCACTTGCCGCCCTCGACGAGCGCGACGAGCTGCACGTTCGCGTTGGCCTTGATCACCTCGTCGAAGCCGAGCTCGGCCTCCTTGCACACGGCCTCGAGGCGAGCCGAGCCTTCGAGCGACGACCACTTCGTTTCGTCGCGATTCGTCGCCTTGGCGATGCCCTGGCAGGCCGCGGTGACGTCGGCGATCATCTTGTCGGCGAGCGTGACGAACGCGCCCGAGGCGCTCATGAACGACTTGACGCGGAAGTCGATGTCGAGGTTCGCGCCCCACTGCGCGTCGGCGCGGAACTCGTCACATCCCTCGGCGATGTCGGCGATGTCGCTGCAACCGAGGCCGGCGGTGAGGCCGACTCCGAGCACGAAGGCAGGCGCGGCGACGAGGCGGATCCACTTGTTTTTCTGCGACATGCGAAGCTCTCCTTTGGAAGAAGTGGTGGGTACGTTGAAGCGCACGTGCACCTTCTGCGCCATGCGAAGTGCGCTCGGAGCACCCTCCCGTCCATCCCCGGGTCCCTCGCGGAATCCCCGGATCACGGCGGGAGGGTGCGAAAGAGACGTGCCGCGCGTGGCGAAAGTCTTTGCGCGGCAAAAGATCGATCGAGATCAGAAGTGACCAGCTCCTGTTACCAGCAGCTCGACTCGCCGCCCTGGTTCGGGTTCGCCGGGTTGGCGAGCGTGTAGGGGAAGAGCTGGCACTTCTGGTAGTTCTGCGAACCTGGGTTGAGGTCGCACTCGGCGCGCTTGCCGCTCGGCGAGAGCGGGCAGTCGTTGTTCGACGTGCAAGGCCCGTTCGAGGTGCTGAGGTCGACACAACCGCGGCTGCCGTCGGTGGCCTGGAAGCAGACGGAGAGGCCGGTGAGCGAGCCGCAGTCCTCGTCGGTCACGCAGGGCTCGCAGTATTTGCCCTCGCCGACGCAGGCGCCGAAGCGGTGGAAGCACGCCTTCGGTCCGTCCGGCGCGGCATCGCTCACGGGCTTGCACTCGAACGCGCGCCCGCAGTCGGCGTCCTTCACGCACCCGGAGGCGCAGCGCTTCGTGGTGTCGTCCGGGAGCGAGATGCAGTGGCTGTTCGGGATCTGTGAACAGTCGAGATCAGTGTTGCACGGGGCGCACGTGTCGCGCTGGACGCACGTCTTCCGGAGTACACAGAGCTGTCCCTCGAACATCGTGTTGCCCTGCCCGAGCGAGGTCGGCTCGATGCACGGGTCGCTCGACTGACCGCAGAGGCCGTTGTTGCCCTTCGACGGGTTCATGCTGCCGCAGAGCGCGCGCGCCTCGCGGGTCGTGCCGCAGTAGAAGCCGCCGGGGCACTCGGCGTCGCTCTGGCAATCTTGCTTGGTGCAGAAAGCATCGGCGTCCCCCTCGGCGGCCGAGAGGCAGGAGAGCGGCGCCGTGCACTCGCCCGGCGCGCACGCGAGCACCGTGCAGGGCGTGTTGTCGGGGCACTTGCCGACGAGGCAGTTCGCACGTCCGTAGCAGTAGGTCTCGTCGAGCTTGCAGGTGTCGGGCGCGCCGCCGCACTGATCGAGGAAGCAGGGCGATCCCGTCTGCGGGCAGGAGAGGGTCTTGCTGCACTCGTCGCCGAAGGGGCATTTGAAGCCGAAGCCGAAGGGCTTCTCGTTCGGCTGGCAGGAGAACATTTCACGCTTCGTGTCGTCCTCGACCGCGGGCGCGCAGTCTTGCGTGCCGTCGGCGAGGCAATCGGCGTGACCCGCGCACTCGAGGACGCAGCGGTTCTCCACGCACGTGTTGCCGGGCAGGCACTTGTCGGGGGTGCACTTCCCCTCGCATTTGCCGTCTGCGGTGACGAAGCCGCCGAAGCAGAACGGCACCACCTCCTCTTCGGAGCAGGCGCCGAGCGCGCCACCAAAGAGGAGGGAGAGGAGCGAGAGGGCGGCGGCAAAACGAAGGCGCGGCTGCCGTGAACGGAGAACAGGAGAATGCTGCATGATGGCCTCGAACCTTGGAGGGCCGTCCCTCCGCGGGTGTGGGTATGCATGGGACGGTGCCGTGTTCCACGCATCTTGCCTGGGAACGGATCCGGTCCGGGCGAGGCCTTTTGCAAGGAGGGTGCTTGACGCCCTGAACCCCCGCGAGGACCATTCCGACCTACCTCATTCCAGGCGCGGTGGCATCATGCGAAACGACGTGCTCTTTCGGTGCTTGGTTCTCGGTCTGACGGCAGCTTTCGGTTTGATCGGCTGCGGCGGTGACGAGGGCGATGGCAACGTGACACCGGGGTTCCCAGATCAAACGGGGCAACTCCCGCGTGGATCGTGGGCGCTCCCGTATCCCGCAGGTCCCTTCGGCATCAGCAAGGGCTCGATAGCGCAGAATTACGAGCTGATCGGTTTTCCGAACGCGAAGGAAAAGATCGGCGAGGGCGTGCGATTCATCTCCTTTGCGGAGTTCTACAATCCGACGGGCGACGGGGTTTTTCCGGAAAACTCCGTGTTCCCTGCGGGCACGCCGAAGCCGAAGGCGCTCGCGATCATCATCTCTGCTTCGTGGTGCGGCCCTTGCCAGTATGAGGCGGCCGAGGTCCTCCCGGGCCTGCGCGCGGAGTACAACCCGATCGGCGGCGAGTTCCTCCTCGCGCTCGCGGAGGGAATCTCCGGCTCGCCGGCGACGCCCGAGGATCTGACGAAGTGGGTGAAGAAGTTCGCCATCGACTACCCGTCGGTGACCGATCCGGGCGGCAAGCTCGCGGCGTTATGGGAGAGCGATTCGTTCCCGGCGAACATCATCATCGACACGCGGACGATGGCGATCGTTCAGACGTACGCCGGTCCGCCTCCTGCGACGTACTGGAAGACCTTCGAGAAGGTCATCGCAGGGACGTTGTAGCCCTCTCGCCTGCTTTTGCGCGCGTGCCGCCTCTCCGCCTTTGCGGCATGATGTGCGGATGAACGCGCAAAAAGCACACGTCCTCGGCGCGGCGCTCGCCGGCCTTCTCCTCAGCTCGTGTGGCGGCGAAATGCCCTCCGCGAAGGCCGGCGGCGGCGCGACGGCACCCGACTTCACGCTGCCGTCGCTCGACGGCAAGCAGGTCCGGCTCTCCGACTACAAGGGGAACAGCGTGGTGCTCATCGACTTCTGGTCGACCACCTGTGACCCCTGCATGATCGAGATGCCGCACCTCGTCGATCTTTACAAAAAGCACAAGGATCGCGGCTTCGTCGTGCTCGCCGTCTCCGCCGACGGGCCGGAGTCGCGTGCACAGGTGAGCAGCGTGGTGCGCTCGAAGGACATGGTCTTCCCCGTCCTGCTCGACGAGGAGACCGTGGTGACGGCCCGCTACAATCCGAAGCGCGAGCTGCCCTTCACGGTGCTGATCAGCAAGGACGGTTCGATCGTGCACAAGCGTGGTGGATACACCGCGGGTGACGAGAAAACGCTCACTGTCGAGGTCGAGAAGGCCCTCGCGGAGTGATCGGGCGCCGCGCACGTCATGGTAGAAGGCGCGCGTGAGATCTTCCTCGCGTCGCGCCGCTGCTGCGCTGGCCGTCACCCTCGGAAGCCTCGCGATCGCGCCCGCCGCGCGCGCGCTCGACCTGCCCGGGCCGGCGGGTGAGCCGATCGGGCTCGACGTCACCAACACCACGGTCGTCGACTATCGCTGGGACAATCGCAACCACGATCCAAGGGCGTTCAACCCGCGGCCGATCGTCGACGACGACTACGGCGAGTGGATCAACCGCCTGAACGTGCAGGCGACGTGGTGGCGCTTCCGCGTCGGCGTGCGGCTCGACTCGGCGCTCTACTACCTGACGACGAAGCGGACCGAGGCGCAGGTGATCGCGCAGCGCCAGATCGACGCGGTGAAGCAGGCGGATCCGAACGCCCAGGTCCCGCAAACGATCGACTATGCGAACCGCTTCTACAACGAGCTGAACACGCGGTTTCTGAACAGCATCTACCCGGCCAAACTCTACGTCGGATACAACCAGCCGGGCCTCGACATCACGATCGGCGATTTCTACGCGCAGCTCGGCCGTGGCCTCGTGCTCAGCGTGCGCAAGATCGACGAGCTCGCGATCGACACGACGATCCGCGGCGGCAAGGTGGTCTTCGACAAGAAGCTCGGGCCGGCGCGGATCGGCGCCACGCTGCTCGCGGGGCAGATGAACCCGCTGCGCTTCGACGAGGTGAGCGGCCGGCGCCTGCACGGCGCAGGATCCCCCTTGTTTTTCGGCTTTCCGGACGCAAAGCCCGCGACGACGTACGCCATCAACGGGCAGCCGATCGTCGCCGAGGCGAGGCCGAGTTACCTCGAGGACACGATCTTCGGCGGCCGCGTCGAAGGCGGGATCGACGCCGTCCAGTTCGCCGCGAACGCGTCGGTGCTGGTGCGCAAATCCTTCACCGAGGAGAACCTCGCGTGCAGGAGCGCCTGCGCGACGGGCGACTCGACGTGCGTGGATCACTGCTACGCGCAGTTCCCCGAGTTCACGGTCCTGCCCGGAGGCCGCTCGCACAACCAGATTCGGACGTTCAGCGGATCGGTGAACGTGCCGTCGATCGCGGGGATCGGCGACCTTTACGTGGAGGTCGCGGGGCAGCAGCTCCGCGACGGGCACGTGGGCGCGATCGACGCGCAAGGCGCGGCGACAGAGCGGCAAGCGGACGTGTCGGGGTACGCGGTATACGCGAACGCGAACTTCGGCCTCGGGAAACTCCAGCTTTCCTTGGAGGGCAAACACAACCGAAAATTCTTCCCGCTCGGTTCGAACATCGACGTGACGACGCCGGGCTACAGCGCCCCCGAGTACAGCGTCGTCGCCTACAGCGCGCCGCCGACGGCGGAGCCGATCTACATCGAGCCGATCGAGTCGCCGAACGTGTGCATGACCGGCGGCCGCGCGACGGCGAACTTCAAGTACGACGAGCACACGTCGGTCTACGGCTGGCTCGGTCGTTACCGGAGCTGGACCGAGGTGCCTACGAACGACCTCTGTCAGTCGATGGACGACCAGTTCCGCACGGACACGTGGGACACGGCCGTGGGCATCGACATGAGCCGCGAGCAGGGCAAATCGCACGCGCGTGCCTGGATCGGCGCGCGTATCGCGGAGCGCGCGGTGCCCACGCTCGGCACGCGAGCGCCGGGCGAGACGGACGTCCTCTATTACGAGGGCTACATCCGCTACGACCTCGTCAAGCACATCAAGGGCCCGTTTTCGTTGCAGCTCCAAGGGTTTCACCGGAACCGCTACCTGCCCGCGACGCACGGTCGGGTGTGGAACGAGGGCGAGAACTACACGGCGCTCCACTGGTCGCCGCACCTCTCGGCGGTCTTCGGCTACGAGTACTCGACGCGCCCCGGCTGCCAGCCCGAGCTCGCCGGTGCCGACGAGTTCAAGGTCGTGCTTTGCCACTACCTGAGCGGCGGCCTCACATACCGATCCGGGAGCACGGACTCGTGGGCCTCGCGGCTCGTGAACACCGTGAACCTCTTCGTCGGGCAGCGGCGCGGCGCGATCCGCTGCGTCTCCGGCGTCTGCCGCCTCTTCCCACCCTTCGAAGGCGCGCGGCTCGAGGTCGTCTCCCGGTTCTAGCCGGACAAACCGTTATTTTGCCCGGAGCATCGCGCACGCGACGCCCGTGCGCACGCGCGGGTCGGCATCGACCGCGAGCAGCGCGGCGCGCCCGAGCTCGCCGAGCGCCACGAGCGACGTGCCCGCGGCCTTGCGCGCCTGCTCGCTCGTCGAGCGCGCGTCCTCCGTGAGGAGCGGGAGCACCTCGCGCGCACCCGCACGCGCGAGCGCCGCTTTCGCGAGCAACGCGCGGATGCCCTTGCCCTTCGCGATGCCGAGCAGCTTCTGCGTGATCTCGGCGCGCTCCTTCGGCTTCGCGCCCTCGCCCTCGGCCGGCGCCATCTCCAGGCCACGGCCGAGCGCCGCGATCGCGACGTCTTCGTCCGCGTCGCTCCGAGCTTTCACGAGGGCCTCGCGCACGCTCGGCGTGGCGAGCGTCGCCGCGTGGATCGCGAACACCCGCTCGCGCGTCGAGCCCGTCTCGATCGACCGCGCGAGGATGCCCGCTGCGTCCTCCGCGCCGGGCCCGGGCTGACGGACGAGCACGGCCGCTGCCGCGATCTGCGGCAAGCCTCGTTCGGCCTGCGACACGCGCACGAGCTGCGCTCGCCCGCCCGCGTCCAGCGCGCGCGCCGAGGACCACGCGCCCACGATCGCGACCCGCTCGTCCTCGTCGGCCTTCACGAAGAGATCCTTCAGCGCGAGCACGACGCGCTCGCCGCCGAGGTTGCCGACCGCGTCGATCGCCTGCAAACGCGCGGGCGGGTGCGGATCGAGCCGCGCCGCTTCGAGCAGCGCCTCGGTGTCGTTCGGATCGAACGCGTCGAAGGCGGCCTTGAGCGCCGCGAGACGCACGGCCTGGTCCCCGTCGGTGAACAGGCTCCTGCGCTGCGTGCCGTCCGCGTACGCGACGAGCCCACGCGCCTCCACGGCGCGCCACGCGCTCGATGCGCCCTTCGACGCGAGTGCTGCGCGCGCTGCCTCTGCGAGATCGTCGCGATCCCAGAGGCGCGCATCGAAGCGGATGAGCGCTGCGATCGCCGCGACCTCGTCGCTGTCCGCGGCGCGCGCTTCGAGCACGTCGTCGAGCCCTTCGGCGCAGGACGGTAGCTCCCGGAGCTTGCTCACGCCGGCGTCCCCCTTCGCGGCCTTCACCTCTTGTTCGAGCACGACACGCGCGATGCGCCGCGCCTCGGCCTCGCCGACGGCCTCCTGCGCGGCGCCGGACGCGAGCACGCGCCGCGCTCCGCCGAGATCGCCTTGCTCCGCGGCGCGCAGCGCCGGGCCTCCGCCGCAGCCTGCGGCGAGAGCGAGGACGAGGAGACTTCCAAGGGCGCGTGGGAGGTTCGTGCGGCGAGCGATCATCGGGCGTTCCTTTCGAGCTACCTGACCTCGCTCCTGCTCGCAAAGGCTTCCGTGGCCCGCGCGCGCTCGGCCCTTTCCCCCGCGCCTCCGGTGCGTCACCCTGCGCGCTTCGGGTGGCTCTTTTGTCTCCCGAACACGCCCATCGCGTCCGCGCCCCTACAGGCCTCGGCGTCGCGAGGGCCTTCGGTTCATGCGTTTCGACGTCATCGCCAACATCACGGCTCGCCTCTACCGCCGGCGGCCCTCCCTCCTCGACGACGTGAGGCGCATCTGCGCAGGTGTCGCCGAGGTTCATCCCACCACGCAGGTCGACGAGCTCGACGCCGTCTGCGCGCGGATCGCGGCGCGCGGCACAGACCTCGTGATCCTCTCCGGCGGCGACGGCAGCTTCATGGCCGGCGTCACGGCGCTCGCGCGGGCCTTCGGCGAGGCCTCGCTTCCGCGGCTCGCGCTCCTGCCCGGCGGCACCGTCGCGACCGTCGCGCGGAACTTCGGCATGCAGGGGGATCCGACGCGGCTGCTCGCGCGGCTCTTCGCCTCCCGCACGCTCGCCTCCCGGCGCAGGGCCACGCTGCGCGTGCGTGAGGCGCGCGAGGGCGCGGAGACGACGCGCATCGGCTTCATCTTCGGCACCGGCCTCGTCGCGCGGTTCTTCGACCTCTACTACGCGGACGGCGCGCGCGGGTACGGCGGCGCGGCGCGGATCGCCGGTCGGATCTTCGTCGAGTCGTTCGTCGACGGCCCGTATGCACAGCAGGTGCTCACGCCCATGCCGTGCACGATCGAGGTCGACGGGCATCGCCTCGGCTCCGATCGCTGGTCGCTCGTGTGCGCCTCCGTCGTGCGTGACCTCGGCCTCGGCATGCGCGTCAACCACCGCGCGGGCGAAGACCTCGATCGCCCGCACCTCGTCGCGAGCCCTCTGCCTCCACGCTCGCTTGGCCCGCGCGCGCCGCTCGTCCTCCTCGGAAAGCCCATCGGTGGCGCGGGCGCTTTTGATGATCTCGCGCGCTCGTTCGTCGTGCGCTTCTCCCCCGAAGGGCCCTACGTGCTCGACGGCGACGTGCTGCGCGCCTCGGAGGTCACGGTCTCCGCGGGCCCGTCCATCGACGTCGTCACGTTCTGATCCGCGCGGCCGTCACGCACTCCGACGCGTCGGAGCCTTCCTCGTGGCCGCACCCTTCCGCGCCTGCGCCTTTACGGAGAGCTTCGGCACGATCTTCGTCGCCATCCCCTTCTTCGGCGCGATGGTCTTCGCGCTTCGAGTTGTCTTCGTCGCCGCAGCCTTCGTCGTCCCCGTCGCGAGCGACGGCCTCGTCCTCGCCCTCGCGGGCGCCCGCGCGGCCGGCCGCTTCGCAGCTTGCGTGATCTTCCCGGCGCGAAGCGCGTCTCGCGCCATCGCCATGAAGTCCGTGTCGGTCACGATGCCGAGCAGCCGATCGTCTTCGTCCACCACGGGCAAGCAGCCGATCTTCTGCGTGAGCATGACGTCCGCTGCGTCCGCCGCGTCGTCGTCCGGCCCGATCGTGTCGACGGAGCCACGCATCACATGGCGGACGCACGTCTTCCGCTTCGCCTCGGCCGCGTCGTCCGCCGGCAGCTTCTCGAGGACGCGGCCCGTGGCTTCCAGGATGTCGCGGTGCGACAAGAGGCCCACGAGCACGTCGCCATCCAGCACGGGCAGGTGACGTATGCGCTCGACGGTCATGAGCTCTTCCGCGAACAGGATGTTGTCGCCGAGCTCGAGCGTGCTGACGGGCGCGCTCATGATCTCTCGCACCTTCACGCGATCCTCCTTGTTCCCGCGCGCGCCGTGCGCACTGCACAACGTGATGACGCGCGACGCGCTGCACCACGCGTCACGTGTGCATCTCGCGAGCCACGCGTGTGCATGACCGAATCGTGACGGGACGCAGGGCGACGGCTGAAGAGCGCATGTGACAGTCGGCCTCGTGCAAATGGACGTCCCGGATTCAAAGCCCTCCATCACGGTCGTCGCCGCCTCGAAATGGTCGCTGTCCGAGCTCTCCCACGTGGCCGCGCTCGTCGCGATGCACGTGGGCCTCGTCATCGCGCTCGTGCGTGGTCCGACGTGGCGCCTCGTCGCGCTCGCCGCTGCGACCTACCTCGTGCGCATGTTCGCGATCACGGCCGCGTACCATCGCTACTTCTCGCACCGCAGCTTCAAGACGAGCCGGCTCTTCCAGCTCGTGCTCGCGTTCCTCGGCACGACGGCCGTGCAGAAGGGGCCGCTCTGGTGGGCCGCGGCGCACCGCGTTCACCACAAGCACTCCGACACCGAGCGCGACGTGCACAGCCCCCTGCGACGCGGCTTCTGGTACGCCCACCTCGGCTGGTGGATGGGCAAAGACCACCAGGAGACGCGGCTCGATCTGGTCCCTGATCTCGCCGGATATCCCGAGCTCCGCTGGCTCGATCGTTACCACGTGATCGGATCGGCCGCGCTCATCGCCGCGGTCACGATCCCCTTCGGCTTCGACGGCTTCTTGTGGGGCTACGTCGCCTCGACGGTCGTGCTCATGCACGCGACGTTCACGATCAACTCGCTCGCGCACGTGTGGGGATCACGCCGGTACGCGACGAAGGACACGAGCCGCAACAACGCGTTCCTCGCGCTCCTCACGCTCGGCGAGGGCTGGCACAACAACCACCACCACTACATGTCGAGCGCGAACCAGGGCTTCTTCTGGTGGGAGATCGACATCAGCTTCTACGTGCTCCGCGCGCTCGAGAAGCTCGGCATCGTGTGGGATCTGCGCCGTCCGCCCGAGCGCATCCTGCGCAAGGATCTCATCGCGGAGGTGGGCGAGCGCGCGCCGCTCCTGCTCGGCAAGGAGACGACGAGCGAGGACGACGTCGCGCCTTCGCTCGCTCGCACGGCGACGCGCGTCAGTTGACGGTGGACGAGCTCTTGGCGGGGCCGGGCAGCGTGCCTTGCGCCCCGCTGACGCTCTCCGTCCGCGGCTTGCGTTGCTCACGCTGACGCTCGACGGCGGCGCGCACGAAACGCGAGAAGAGCGGATGCGCCGCCTGCGGGCGGCTCTTGAACTCCGGGTGGAACTGGCAGCCCAGGAAGTAGGGGTGATCCCGGAGCTCGACCATCTCCACGAGGCGCTGGTCCGGCGACGTCCCCGAGAGCACGAGGCCGCCCTGCGCGAGCGCGTCGCGGTACTTGTTCGACACCTCGTACCGATGACGATGACGCTCGCTGATCGACGTCGCGCCGTACGCCTCGGCCGCGACCGAGCCACGCTCGAGGACACACGGATACGCGCCGAGCCGCATCGTGCCGCCCTTGTCGAGCACGCCCTTCTGGTCGGGCATCAGGTCGATGACCGGATGGGCCGCGTTGCGATCGAACTCGGCCGAGTTCGCGCCGTGGAGCCCGCAGATGTGCCGCGCGAACTCGACCACGGCGAGCTGCATGCCGAGGCAGATGCCGAAGAACGGCACCTTCTGCTCGCGCGCGTAGCGGATCGCCTCGATCTTCCCCTCGGTGCCGCGGTCGCCGAAGCCGCCGGGCACGAGGATCGCGTCGAGCGCGCCGAGCAGCTCCGCCGCGCCCTTCTGCTCGATCTGCTCCGAGTCGATGTACTCGAGGTCGACGCGCACGTCGTTGTGCAGGCCGCCGTGCACGAGCGCCTCGTGCAGCGACTTGTAGGCGTCGCGCAGGTGCACGTACTTGCCGACGACGCCGATCTTCACCGTGCCGCGCGTGGGGCGCTTGAAGCGCTCGACCACCCAGTGCCACTGCGAGAGATCCGGCTGCCTCGCCCAGATGTTGAGCTTCTCGGCGATCTTCTCGTCGATGCCCTCGGCGTGCAGCACGATCGGCAGCTCGTAGATACACCCGACGTCGACCGCCGCGATCACGCAGTCGACCTCGACGTTCGAGAAGAGCGATATCTTCTCCTTCATGCCGCGCGAGAGCGGCCGGTCGCAACGGCAGAGCAGGATGTCCGGCTGGATGCCGATCTCGCGCATCTCCTTCACGGCGTGCTGCGTGGGCTTCGTCTTGAGCTCGCCCGCGGTCGCGATGAAGGGCACGAGCGTCACGTGCACGCTGACCGCGTTCTGGCTTCCGCACTCGACCTTGAGCTGACGGATCGCTTCGAGGAAGGGCAGCGACTCGATGTCGCCGACGGTCCCGCCGATCTCGACGATGGCGATGTCCACTCCCTCGGCGGCCGCGCGGACGCGGTGCTTGATCTCGTCGGTCACGTGCGGAATCACCTGCACGGTGGCGCCGAGGTACTCGCCGCGACGCTCCTTCGAGATGACCGACTCGTACACGCGTCCGGTCGTGAAGTTGTTCTGGCGCGTCATGCGCGCGAGCGTGAAGCGCTCGTAGTGGCCGAGGTCGAGGTCGGTCTCCGCGCCGTCATCGGTCACGAAGACCTCGCCGTGCTGGTACGGCGACATCGTCCCGGGATCGACGTTGATGTACGGATCGAGCTTGATGTGGGTGACGCGCAGGCCACGCGCCTCCATCAGCGCGCCGATGGAGGCGGCGCCGAGGCCCTTGCCGATCGAGGAAACCACCCCACCCGTGACGAAGACGAATTTGGTCCGCTTGCTCATGAACCGCCGCTCCGGCCCCGCGTGGGCGCATCTCTTCCGAGCCGCGCTCGGTTGGTTTTTCCGTACGCTGTCGGGCAACTTTGCCCGCTTGGGGCAAACACGCTGCCTGAGTACGTACGGGGGTTTGGGGATGCATCACTCCGCTCGATGGAAGTGACGCCCCAAGCGTCAACCAGGGCGCAGTCTAGGCGTCCAGGGTGGCGCGTCAACGCGCGAGCCGCCGAAGAAATAACAGCCTTTTTCCCGCGTGAAAGCCGCGACGCACCCGACGAGGGATGCTAACGTGGGCGATCCTGGTGCCGAGGCGCCCTGCCCATGCGTCTTGCCCGTGTCCTCCTTCCGTCCTCGCCGGTCCCGCGGATCGCGCTCGAACGTGACGGCTGCCTCTACGACGTCGCCGAGCTCGAGCGGATGCGTGAAGGGCTGCTCCTCGACGAGGACGAGGGCTTGTCCGTCGCCGAAGATTTTTTCACGCGCGTCTTCTCCGTCGGCGGCGCGGGCCTCGATGTCCTGGACGATGGACTCTGCGCCGGCAATCGCCCCACGGAAGCGAGGCTCTGGCCCGACGCATTGCTCTGGCTCCCGCCTTGTTTGCCCGAGCGCGCGCTCTTCGTGCAGCTCGTCGGCACGGCCGACGGCGAAGAGCCTCGCTACCACCTCGGCAACCCGCGCGGATTGTTGGGGCACCAAGAATCGGTCGCCTTCCCGCCGACCGAGCTGCGGCCCGACGTCGAGATCTCGATCGCGGCGCTGCTTGGCGACGAGCTCCGCGCCGCGACCGTAGACGAAGCCGAGCGAGCGATCCTCGGCTTCACGATCCTGCTCGGCTGGGTCGCGCGACAACAGGAGCGAACGAGCGGAGTTTTGCGCGCGCGGGACTTCGCGGCGACGCTCGGCCCGGTGCTCGTCACGAAGGACGAAGCCGGCGCGCTCGACGACGCGCGCGTGCGTCTGCGCGTGGGCGGCGTGATCGAAGAGCTCGCGCGTCCCGCGGCGCCGGCGCTCTCGTTCGCCGAGTCGCTCGCCTTCGTCAGCCGCCACGTCACGCTGCTGCCGGGCGATATCGTTGGTGCTCCACCGATCGAAGGCGGCAGCGAGGCCGCGCGGCGCCTCGGCCTCACCTTTGGCGCGACGCTCGAAGTCGCGGTGGATCGTCTCGGAAAGGTCGCAGCGCGGCCCGTGCGTGGGCCCGCGCCGCCGCCGTTTCGTCGCGTGAAGAGCTAGAACCGACCGACGAGCCCGAGCCCGGTCATGTTCGGCGCCACGATCGGCACCGGCATGAGGAACGCGCTCTGCTCCGCCTCCGCGGGCTTCGGCGCGACCGCCTCGGTCTTCATGATGATCCCCTCGGCGATGAGCGCGAGCCCGCCGATCTGCGCGAGTCCGCCGAGCCCCGTCAGAAGTCCGCGTATCCAGATCGATCCGGAGCAATCGGTTGCCGTGGGATCTCCGCACTTGTTCTCGGCGATCGCCATCCACGGCCCGACGATCGGGATCTTCAAGGACTCCGCGCCCGGCGCGTCGGGCCAGCTCGTCGCGGCCACGAAGCCGACGCCGTAGGCGATCGCCGTGATCGCGAGCCCGCCGCCGATGAGCTTCGGCCGCACCGACGACGGCGGATACCGCGGCGCCGGGGCTTCATCCGTCTCCTCGGCGAAGCTCTGCGACGAGCCGAGCAGGAGCGCGAGCGTGACGAGGATCGAGGCGCGCTTCATTCCGCTCGTCACTTCTTCTTCGGCGGCGTCGCCGGGGCGGCCTTCGCGGGCAGGTTCACCGTGTACTTCACGACTTTCGGATCCCCATCGAAGGGCAGGCAATACTCGCCGATGAACGAGCGCTTGATGCACTGCTCGACCGGCGTGCCCGCGAACGGTGCGCCGACCTCGACATCGGTGATCTTACCGATCTTGCCGTCGAACGTGACCGACACCGGGCCCTCGCCCGTGGGGCCGTTCTCGACGACGGTCGCGCAGTTCGCGGCCTTCGACTGGCCACGCTTCAGCGCGATTTCCATCTGCTTGATCTGATCCTCGTTGAGCTTCGCCGGCTCGGACGAGCCGGTCCACTTCGTATCCTCGCCGGTGTCGCCGGACGGAGGTTCGCCCTTCGCGCTGCTCTCGTCGGTGGCCTTTGCCGGCGGTTTTTCCCACGTGGAGTCGTCGCCGGCTTGCTTCGGCTGAGCGCCGCCGCAGGCCACGAGCAGGAGGGAGGTCAAGAGCCCCAGGGTGAGGTGCGAGGTCGAGGTGCGAAGAGCCACGGTCTTCTCCGGTCCCAAAGAGAGGATCGAGTTTGACTCGACCCTAGCAAGGTCTCGCGCTGTCCGCACAATGAAAGCCCACGACTGCTGTCGTCGGATGCGCGCGCCCGACCCGGACGTTGTAGGAAGCTCCCATGCACCAAGGCAGCCGTCTCCGCCCCACGCTCGCCGGCCTCGCGCTCCTCGCCCTCACCGCCTCGGCGCGCTCGGAGGTCCCGAGCCCCGCCGCGAGCCCGGCGCAGGCGCAGGCAGAGCGCCCGAGCGGAGACGCCCCGGCGCGCCCGCGCGCGTCGATCGAGGCAGGGCCGATCCTGCAAGCAATGGAGAAGCTCGCGACGGACGTAAAGGGCTGGGGCGGGACCGTCGGCGTCGCCGTCGTCGACGTGGGCACAGGCGAGACGGTCGCCGCGCGCGATGGGCATGCAACCTTCAACCCTGCATCGAACGCGAAGCTCGTGACGGCCGCTGCGGCGCTGCGCCTGCTCGGGCCGGGGCATCGTTTCGTGACGGGCCTCTACGGCAAGCTCGACGGCGATCGTGTCCCGGAGCTCGTCCTGCGCGGGCAGGGGGATCCTTCGCTCGACGGCGGGGCGCTCTGGCCCATGGTGCGCGAGCTCGTGACCGCGGGCGTGCGGCGCGTGGGCGCGATCGTCGTCGACCAGAGTTACTTCGACGATCGCTTCGTGCCGCCGGCGTTCGAGGAGCAGCCGAACGAATGGGCGCCGTTCCGCGCGCCGGTCTCCGCGGTCGCGCTCGACGAGAACACGGTGACGCTCTCGGTGCGCGCGGCGGAGAAGGGCAAGGACGCGCAGGTGCGCGTTGATCCGCTCGGGTTCGTGGACGTCGTCGGGACGGTGCGGACGACGAAGAAGGGAGATCCGGAGAAGATCACGCTCGAGCTCTCGCCGAAGGGAGATCGCCTCGTCGCGCGCGTGGGCGGTCATCTGCCCGAGAACTCGCGTGTCGTGCGTGTTCG
This sequence comes from Polyangium fumosum, assembly GCF_005144585.1. Classification (GTDB taxonomy): domain Bacteria; phylum Myxococcota_A; class Polyangia; order Polyangiales; family Polyangiaceae; genus Polyangium; species Polyangium fumosum. The sequence continues at coordinate 105,427 of NZ_SSMQ01000017.1, forward strand.
GCGGCGCCTCGACGATCCGCGCCTCGTGCCGGGTCATGCGCTGCGCGCGGTCCTCGCGTCGGCGGGCATCGAGGTCGAGGGACCCGTGAAGCTCGGCGGCGCCAAGGAAAAGCGCCTGCTCGCGTCGCATCGATCCCGCCCGCTCGGCGAGCTGCTCGCGCTGCTCGGGAAGGACAGCGACAACTTCTACGCCGAGATGATCTTCAAGGCCGTCGGTGCCGAGAAGAAGGCGCGCCCGGGCACGGCCGAGGGCGCGGCCGAGGTCATCACCGCTTACCTCAAGGAAATCGGCGCGTTCGAGGAGGGGATGGTCGTGAAAAACGGCTCGGGCCTCTTCGACGCGAACCGCATCACGCCGCTCGGCACCACCGCGCTCCTCCGCGCCGCGTATCGCGACGTGACCATGGGCCCCGAGTTCCTCGCGCACCTCGCGGTCGGCGGCGTCGACGGCACGCTCCGCGGGCGCTTCAAGAACCTCGGGGATCGCGGCATCGTCCGCGCCAAGACCGGCACCTTGAACGCCGTCGCATCGCTCTCCGGCTACGTGCTCGGGCCTCCGGGCCGCGCGCCGCTCGCGTTCTCCATTTACGTGAACGGCATTCCCGACAAGGTCGGCCAAGCGCGTGGCGGGATCGACAAGGTCGTCGAGGCGGCCGCGCGCGCCCTCTGGAAGGACCGGTAGCTCGAGAGCATCGCTTGCTCAGATCGCGCACGCCGTGCCGTGCGTGTATGACACGAATGTCATACCCCCTCGAAAGCCAAAGGCCACGTGGAGGGTTTTTCCACGTGGCCTTCGGTGGGGCGGATTGTGCGGGGGGTTGCCCCGCCGAACCTCAGTAGTAGTCGCGCATCTGCTTGCGGATCTTCACGAGCGCCTGCTCCTGGAGCTGGCGGATGCGCTCGCGCGACAGGTTGTACTTGTCACCGATCTCCTTGAGCGTGAGCTCGTCCTCGTCGTCGAGGCCGAAACGCCAGCGGATGATGCGCGACTCGATCGGCGTCAGCGTGGTGAGCAGCCGCCGGACTTCGTCGCTCCACTTGCGGTTCGCCAGGTGATCGAACGGCGAGAGCGCGTTCTCCTCCTGGAGGAAGTCGATGAACTTGCGCCCATCCTCGTCGCCGACCGGGCGATCGAGGGAGAACGGCGTCTCGGCGTAGAAGTCCTTCACCTTGTCGAGCTTCTCGCGCGGAACGCCGGTCTCCTTCTCGAGCTCCTCGATCGTCGGCTCGTGGCCCGTGCGCGCGATGATCGCCTGGGTCGCGCGGGCGACGCGGTTGTACGTGTCGAGCATGTGCACCGGGATGCGAACCGCGCGGCCCTTGTCGGCGAGGGCGCGGCTGATCGCGTGCCGGATCCACCACGACGCGTACGTCGAGAAGCGGTAGCCGCGGTTGTGATCGAAGCGCTCGACCGCCTTCATGAGGCCGATGTTGCCCTCCTGGATGAGGTCGATCAGCGGCAACCGGCCGCGGTTGTAGCGGCGCGCGATCGACACGACGAGACGGAGGTTCGCCTTGACGAACCGGTTCTTCGCGTCGTGCTGGGCCTGGAACGTCTTCTCGACCCGATCGAGGTAACGCTTGTACGACGGCGACATCGGCAGCGTCGGGCGCGGCGGCCGGATCGGCGCGCCTTCCTCCGTGTCGGCGATCGTGTCCTCCTCGAAGTCCGGCTCGCGCACGAGATCCCGCGCGATGCTGCTGGCGCGCGACATCCAGAGGCGGTCGGAGTCCGGCAGGCGGATCACGGTCGCGAGCTCGTTCGTGAGCTGGCTCCAAGCCTTCTCGTGCTCCGGCGCGAGCTTGTACTTCTGCTTCTTCGCGATCTTTACGAGCTTCTGCAGCTCTTCGATCTGCGGCGCCTTCACCTCGTCCTCGCCCGCCTTCGCCACGTCCTCGGCGAGCGCGTCGAGCACGAACTCGGCCGCGGGCAGGTACGAGAGCAACGCGACCCAGTGATCGATCTCCGTGCGCTCGACGGCACGCGCGGTCTCGAGCTCCTCCTCGGGGCCCATGACCGGGTGCAGCGCCATGTCGCGGAAATACCGCGCGAGCATGGAGTCCCCGCCGCCCTCCTCGATGTCCTTGAGCTCGCGGTCCGCGTTGGTCCGGGGAGAATCCGGCCGGCTCAGCGGCGTGAACTCGAGGTCGATGAACTCGGCCGTCGTCGGCTCCGGATCGTGCATCTCGGGCCGCGGGCGGATGGCGGCAGCCTCTTCCGCGGCCGCGCCTTCGTCATCCAGCATGCCGATGTCGATGTCCGACGCGGCGAGCGGCTCCTTGGCGAGCGGCGTGGCGGGCGTCTTGCTGCGCGCGTCGTCGAGGAGCGCCTCGTCATCGACCGGCGCCTGCGTTTGCTCGGGCTCCTGGCCCTTCGGCCGGCGCTCGATCGTTCCGCTGCGACGAACCGGGCGCGCGTTCGCGACGGCGGCACCGCGGCGGCCGGGCGCGCTCCCGCGGGCGGGCTTGGGGGCCGAGGCGGTGCGCGTCGTGGAGCCCGTCATCGCGGCCTTGGTGGAGGGGCGGTTGGCATCGGGGCGGCGGGCGGTCGACGTGCTCATCTTGCTCTTCGTTGCGGTGGAGGGTTTTTCGTTCACTTCTTCGGAATCACCCTTTCGAGAGTGGAAGCTCTCGGCCGGGTCAAGGAGGGATCGGTCCGGGCTCGTCGGGGTTTCGAAGCTCGCCATGGCTGGGCCCTTGTTCCCGCTGCCCGATAGGGGGCTGAACGGGGGATTGTGCGGTTTGATTCCGGTGGATCCTCTCCGAGAAGAAATCGGCTGGCTCGGGCCGCCGTTCACGGATGCAATGCTGGAGACTGGATCGCTCGTCTTCTCGATGAATTCTGCAAATTTCATGCCGTCATCGGTGTATGTTCCCGAATTTCCCGGTCCCGGGTCGGGCCTTCCGCCGGTCGGCATGCTAGGAGCATCCTCCGACGAGGCATGCAGGGAGGCCGGCTCCCCGTCATGCGAGGCGGTGGGCGATGGACTGCCTCGATGGCGGTGTGCTCCCATGCTTGCGCGCTCCGTTGTAGTCGATGATGCCGACTGAGAACACGTCCAGTCGGGCATTCGTCGTGCGTGTCGTTCACGAGCTCCGCCGCGACCGGCGAAACAGTTGGATGTTTTCTGGGGCTACCCTGGTGCAGGCGATAGCCCATGGAATCTTGGCTTCGTGCGCTGGCCTTCTCGGACAGGCGCTGATGGGTAGGCAACTTGCTTCCTTCAGCGCCCTTGTCGACCCCCGCGACGCCCTGCATCATCCGATTTTTCTGGCTTCTATCGGTCTCGGGGCGTCCCTTGTAAAGACGGCAGCGAGCACCTTCTCCATCTACGGCCAGAAGCGTGCTGTCTTTCAGGTCGGGAACGCAATTCGTCGTACGATCACCGCCGCGATCGTGCTTCAAGGGCAACCGCCGAGCGCGGCCGCCGCCTCTCTCGCCGCGATCACCGTGCGTATCCGCGACGTCGAGCGCGGCGCCGATGAAGGCGTGCTCGCGGCCGCTCGTGCGATTGCACACCTCGTTCCGCTCGCCGTGGCGCTTCTCTGCCTGTCCTCGCGCCTCGCGATCGCCGCACTCCTGCTGCTCGCGCCGTTCGCGCTGATCCTGGCCTTCGCGAGGAGGTTCGTCCGGGTGCATCACGCGCGGTCGGCGCGCCTCGCCGAGGGCCTGCATTCCGCTGTAGACGAGCTGGTACGGCATCTGGATCTATGGCGAACGTATGGAGCCGCCCGGCGCGTGCATGCAGCGCTGGAAAGGGCAGGGGACGAGGCCGGGCGCGCCGCCGCGCAGGCGGAAGCGACCCGAGGCGCGATTTCGGGGGCGAACGAGGTGCTCGCCGCGGCCGCTTTGCTTTTCGTGTGCGTGTGGATCGAGCGGTCGCAGCCGTCCCTCGGCGATGGATCGCTCGTCGCATTTGCGGCGGTGTTTTTTCTAACGTATCGGCCATTGCGCGACCTCGGGGATGCGCGGACGGCGATCGAGCGAGGCGCGGCGTCGCTCGGGGCGCTCGAAGCAAGCGTGCAGGTCGGAGGCGCTGAGGCCGCGCTCGAAGCGGCCGAGGCGGCGAGTGTGCAAGGGGCGCGCAGTCGGTTTCGGCTGGCGTGTCTGTCGGTCGAAGGGCTGCGTTTCGACGTGGGCGGCGTGAACGGGCGGGCTGTGCAGTTCACGGCCGAGCCAGGGCGGATCGTGGCGATCGTAGGTCCGACCGGGAGCGGGAAGACGACGCTGCTCCGGGGGCTGCTCGGGCTCGTGCCCGCGACGGAAGGAGCGCTTCGGTACGACGGGGAGGAGCTGACGCGCGCAGGGGTCGGTCCGGACGAACGGCCCTTCGCGTGGGTGCCGCAAGAGGCGGCGATCGTGTCAGGGACGATCGAGGAGAACGTGGGGCTCGGCGCGAAGGATGCGCCCGCCGCACAGATCCGGCGCGCGCTCGCCGACGTCGGAGGGCTCGGGCTCGCCGAGGCGCGTGGCGGGGCGAGGATGGCGGCCGGAGGGCACGAGCTCTCGGGCGGGGAGCGGCAGCTCGTGGCGATCGCACGCGCGGTCGCGAGCCATCAGCCGGTGCTCTTGCTCGACGAGCCGACGTCGGGGCTCGATGCCGAGGCCGAGGCGCGCGTGCTCGCAGCGCTCGCGGCGCAGCGGGGCGCGCGGACGATCCTGATCGTGACGCATCGGCCGGGGCCGCTCGCGATCGCGGACGAGGTGATCTCGTTCGAGGGAGCGTCAGCCGTCTCGGCCACGACGCTCGCGGCTCAGAACTGAGACAAGAAGCGCGGATCGCTCTCGAAGAGCAGGCGGATGTTCGGGATGCCGTAGCGGAGCATCGCCAGACGATCGAGGCCCATGCCGAAGGCGAAGCCGCTGTACCGCTCGGGATCGAGGCCGCACTGACGGAAGACGTCCGGATGGATCATCCCGCAGCCGAGCACTTCGAGCCACCCCGTGTGCTTGCAGACGCGGCATCCGGCGTAGGTGCCGTCGGCCTGTCGGCAGAAGACACAGCCGCAATCGACCTCGGCGCCAGGCTCGACGAACGGGAAGTAGCTCGGCCGGAACCGCACCGGCAGGCCTGGGCCGTAGAGGCGCTCGATGAAGGCCGTGATGACGCCCTGCAGCTCCGCGAAGCTCACCTTCTCGTCGACGAGGAAGCCGTCGATCTGGTGGAACATCGGCGAGTGCGTGACGTCGTCGTCGCGGCGGTACACCGAGCCCGCCATCACTACGGCGAGCGGCGGCTTGCGGAGCAAAAACTCACGCGGCTGGACCGTCGTCGTGTGCGTGCGCAGGAGCAGGCCCGGCCCGAGCCAGAAGCTGTCCTGCATGTCCGTCGCGGGGTGATCGGGCGGGAACGCGAGCTTCGTGAAGTTGTTCTCTTCGAGCTCGATCTCGGGCCCAGCCTCGGCGACGAAGCCGAGGTCGCGGAAGATCGCGAGCAGCTCGTCACGAACCTGCGCGATGGGATGGAAATGGCCACGGCCGAGCTCGAGCCGGCCCGGCAAGCTGAGGTCGTAGGGGAGTCCGCGCAGCTCGGCCTCGCGAGTGGCGCGGGCGATCGCCTTGAGGCGCGCCTCGAAGGCGGCCTCGACCTCTTCCTTGAAGGAATTGACCCGGCTGCCGACCGTGGCTTTCTGGTCGCCGGGGACATGGCGCATCAGCGCGAGGACGGCGGTGAGCTCGCCCTTTTTGCCGAGGACGCGGGCGTGTTCGAGGCGAAGGGCCTGCTCGTTCGTCGCGGCCGCGAACGCGTCGCGGTACCGCGTGCCGAGCGCGGACAGGCCCTCCTCGATGGCCTTGATCGCCTGGACAGGATCCGCGGCGCTCACGCCCCGTCCTCCTTGCCTAGCGGCTTCCGCCCGCGAGCTTCACGACCGCGCCGAACGACGCCGGATCGTGGATGGCGAGCTCGGACAGGATCTTCCGATCGAGCGTGACGTTCGCCTTCTTGAGCGAGCTCATGAGGCGGGAGTACGTCGTGCCGTTCGTGCGGGCACCGGCGTTGATGCGGACGATCCAAAGGCGCCGGAAATCCCGCTTCTTCAGCTTGCGACTGACGTAGCCGTACTCCCACGCGTGGCGCAGGACCTCGACGGCTTGGCGGTAGCGGTTCTTCCTGCCAAGGAAATACCCCTCGGTCAGGTTCAGGACGCGGTTACGACGACGACGGGCTTTGAACCCACGCTTGACTCTCGGCATTGGGCGCTCCTCTCTTGCTCGGGATCAGCGGTAGGGGAGGAGGAGCTTCACACGCCCCTCCATCGCGGTGTCGACGGTGTCGTTCTTGCGGAGACGGCGAAGGCGCTTCTTGCTCTTCTCCTGCATGCAGTGATTCAAGCCGCCCTTGCTCCGGCGGATCTTGCCCGTGCCAGTGACGCGAAAGCGCTTCGCGGCGGCCCGGTTCGTCTTCATCTTCGGCATGATGCCTTCTCGCTCCCGTGAGGGTGCGCTCTGCCTGGCCTCGCTCCGACCGTCGGAGCGCCGTTCGAAACCAAGGTAGATGCGGCGGGGCGAGCTTTATGGCGGACGGGTGCGGGGGTTGTCAAGGCCGCGAAGGTCCCCAAGAGCTAGCCTCCGCATCCATGCTCGTCCGCGCCACCTTCGAAGAGCCGTCCAGCGACGGATCCCCCGTCCGTACCATCGTGAGCTTCCACGCTGGACATTCGCTCCTGGAAGTCGCGCATTCGCGCGGAATCGCGATCAACGCGCCCTGCGGCGGTCGGGGGTCGTGCGGAAAATGCATCGTCCGTGTGCTCGCCGGGAACGCGCCGCCGACCGAGGAAGACCGCGCGGTGCTGAGCGAGGGGATGCTCCGCGAGGGCCTCCGGCTCTCGTGCCGGATCCGGCCACGCACGCCCGTCACCGTGGAGGTGCAGAGCCGGTTCGATCTGCGCGCGGCGCCTGCCGTGACGCGGCTCGCGGCCGGGGAGCTGCCGAAGATCGTGGATGCCGCGGTGGATCTCGGGTCGACGAGCGTGCAGCTCCGGACGATCGATCCGGCGACGGGCGAGGTGCTCGGCGAGGCGAGCGTGCTGAACCGGCAGGTGCGTCGTGGCCACGACGTGATGACGCGGCTGACGCACGCGCTGCAAGGAAAGCAGGCGCGCGAGGAGCTGACGGAGGACGCGCGCGAGACGCTGCGGCTCCTCGAAGGCGCGGCGCGAGGGCGGATCTTCCCGGAGGACGGCGCGATCCGGCGGTGGGTCGTGGCCGCGAACAGCGCGATGACGACGCTGCTTTGGGGCGCGGACGTGACGAGCCTGGCCGAAGCGCCGTACACGCCGCCGTTCTTCGACGAGCGGACCGGGCCGGCTGCGGAGCTTGGTTTGTCCGGGGAGACGCTCACGACGTTTCCGCTGCTCGGATCGTTCGTCGGCGGTGATACGGCCGCGGCGGTGCTCGCGACCGATCTCGATCGTTCGGGACCTCCGCGCATGCTCATCGACATCGGGACGAACACCGAGATCGTGCTCGCGCACGAGGGCTCGCTCTACGCATCGTCGACGCCCGCGGGGCCAGCGTTCGAAGGTGGAAACATCTCCGTCGGGATGCGCGCGGAGCCAGGCGCGATCGTGCGGATCGAGGTGCGAGACGACGGGGCCATCCGTCCGACGACGATCGGGACGGTGAAGGCAAAAGGGATCTGCGGGACAGGGCTGCTCGAGGTGCTGGGCGAGCTCGTGCGTGCGGGGATCGTGGCGAAGGACGGTGCGATCGCGTCGGGCGCGGATCGGATCACGCTCGCGCGGGGCGTGGATCTCCTGCAGATGGACATTCGCGAGTTGCAGCTCGCGAAGGGCGCGCTGCGGGCCGCGACGAAGCTGCTCTGCATGACGGCGGGAATCCGGGACAAGGACCTCGCGCGGGTGGCGGTGGCGGGCGCGTTCGGGACGCACCTCCGCCACGATGTGGCGATCCGGCTCGGGATGCTGCCGGAGGTGGATCCGTCGGCGGTCGTCGCGGCGGGCAACGCCTCGCTCGAAGGGGCGACGGTGTTCGCGCGGGATCCGGAGGCGGCGCGGGCGAGGCTCGCGGATGTCCGGTCGCGGGTCCGACACGTGGAGCTCGCCACCCGTGATGATTTCCAGGATGTCTTCGTAGCGAGCCTCGATTTCTGAGCGACCGCTCGCGCACACATCGACGGTGCCGCGTTCCGGTGCTAACTCGCCCGCCCGATGCCGCGCCGTGACGATCTGAGAAAGATCCTGCTGATCGGCTCTGGTCCCATCATCATCGGACAAGCGTGCGAGTTCGACTACTCGGGAACGCAGGGCGCGAAGGCGCTCGCGGCCGAGGGGTACGAGGTCATCCTCGTCAATTCGAACCCGGCGACGATCATGACGGACCCGGAGCTCGCGTACCGCACGTACGTGGAGCCGCTCGACGTACCGACGTTGACGGCGATCCTCGAACACGAGCGGCCCGACGCGATTCTGCCGACGCTTGGGGGTCAAACGGCCTTGAACCTGGCGCTCGCGCTCGACGCGGAAGGCGTGCTCGCGCGGCTCGGGATCGAGCTCATCGGCGCGAGCCCCGCGGCGATCCGCAAGGCCGAGGATCGCGCGCTGTTCAAGGCGGCGATGGAGCGCATCGGGCTCACGTGCCCGAGGTCGGGACACGTGAAGAGCGTGGAGGAGGCGCGCGCGCTGGCCGAGACGTCGGGGCCCTGGGGCGCGCCGCTCGGGTATCCCGTGATCGTGCGGCCGAGCTTCACGCTCGGGGGTTCGGGCGGCGGGATCGCGTTCCGGCCGGAGGAGCTCGATGCGAAGGTGCGCTGGGCGATCGAGCAGTCGCCGACGCACGAGACCCTGATCGAGGAGAGCGTGCTCGGCTGGAAAGAGTTCGAGCTCGAAGTGATCCGCGACAAGGCGGACAACTTCATCGTGATCTGCTCGATCGAGAACATCGATCCGATGGGCGTGCACACGGGCGACTCGATCACGTGCGCGCCCTCGATGACGCTGACCGATCGCGAGTACCAGCGGCTCCGGAACGCGGCGCGCGCGGTGATGACGGAGATCGGGGTGGAGACGGGCGGATCGAACGTCCAGTTCGCGGTGAACCCCGAGGACGGTCGGTTCGTGGTGATCGAGATGAACCCGCGCGTGTCGCGATCGAGCGCGCTCGCGTCGAAGGCGACGGGGTATCCGATCGCGAAGATCGCGGCGAAGCTCGCCGTGGGCTACCGGCTCGACGAGCTGACGAACGACATCACGGGCACGAGCGCGGCGTTCGAGCCGACGATCGACTACGTGGTCGTGAAGTGGCCGCGCTTCGCCTTCGAAAAATTCCCCGGCGCGGATCGGCGGCTCGGGCCGCAGATGAAGAGCGTCGGCGAGGTGATGTCGATCGGGCGCACGTTCGCCGAGGCGCTGCAGAAGGCGGCGCGCTCGCTGGAGATCGGGCGTGATGGCCTGGAGTCGCTGCTCGGCAAGGTCGACTACCGGCAGCTAGGCAGTGACCCGAACCAAGCGCGCGACATGTTGATGGACGCGCCGCGCGAGCCCTCGGTGCCCGTGGAGATGCCGCCGGCGAGCCACGAGGATCTGGTCGCTGCGCTGGAGAAGATCGTCGGCGTGCCCGTCGCCGATCGCCTCTTCTACGTGGCGGACGCGGTGCGGCTCGGGATCCCGCTGGAGTCGCTGTACGAGGCGACGCGCATCGATCGCTGGTTCCTGTCGCAGATCGATCGGCTCGTGCGGTTCGAGCGGATGCTCGCGGAGGTCGCGAAGGAGAAGGGCACGCTCGACGAGGGCACGCTGCGTGATGCGAAGCGGCTCGGGTTCTCGGATCGGGCGATCGCGCGGCACGTCGGGCGGACGGAGGACGAGGTGCGCGCGCTTCGGATGACGCTCGGCGTGCGCGCGGTGTTCGGCCGTGTCGACACGTGCGCGGCGGAGTTTGTGGCGAAGACGCCGTACCTCTACTCGACGTACGAGCACGAGAGCGAAGCCGCGCCGAGCGGACGGCGCAAGGTGATCATCCTGGGCGGCGGTCCGAACCGGATCGGGCAGGGGATCGAGTTCGACTACTGCTGCGTGCACGCGGCCTTCGCGCTGCGGGACCTCGGGTTCGAGACCATCATGGTCAACTGCAACCCGGAGACGGTTTCGACCGACTACGACACGTCCGACCGGCTCTACTTCGAGCCGCTCACGTTCGAGGACGTGCTCTCGATCTGCGACGAGGAGCGCAAGGACGGCGAGCTCGTCGGCGTCGTGGTGCAGTACGGCGGGCAGACGCCGCTAAAGCTCTCGGTGCCGCTCGCGCGCGCCGGCATCCCGATCCTCGGCACGCCCGCGGACGCGATCGATCGCGCAGAGGATCGAGGTCGCTTCGACGCGCTGCTCACGAAGCTTGGCCTGAAGCGTCCGCGCGCGGCGGTGGCGTCGAGCGTCGAGGAGGCGATCGGGGCGGCGCGATCGATCGGCTACCCCGTGCTCGTGCGGCCTTCGTACGTGCTCGGCGGGCGCGCGATGATGATCTGCCACGAGGAGAAGGAGCTCGAGGCGTACATCCACGCGGCGGTCGAGGCCGCGCGCGAGGCCGGCACGCACACGATCCTCGTGGACGAGTTCTTGAAGGACGCGATCGAGGTGGACGTCGACGCGCTCGGCGACGGCCGTGAGGTCGTGATCGGCGGCGTGATGCAGCACATCGAGGAGGCCGGGATCCACTCGGGCGACTCGTCGTGTGTGTTGCCGCCGCATTCGCTGCCGCTCGAGGTGGTGGCGTCGATCGAGGAGCAGTCGCGGCAGCTAGCGCTGGAGCTCGGCGTCATCGGTCTGATGAACGTGCAATTCGCGGTGAAGGGCGGGGCGATCTACGTCCTCGAGGTGAACCCGCGCGCGTCGCGCACGGTGCCCTTCGTGTCGAAGGCGACGGGCCGGCCGCTCGCGAAGATCGCGGCGCAGGTGATGGCGGGCAAGTCGCTCGCGGAGCTCGGCATCACGGACGGCGTGATGCCGCAACACGTGGCCGTGAAGGAGTCCGTCTTCCCGTTCGCGAAGTTCCCGGGCGTCGATACGCAGCTCGGTCCGGAGATGCGATCGACGGGCGAGGTGATGGGCATCGCGCCGACGTTCGCGCACGCGTTCGGCAAGGCGCTGCGGGCCTCGGGCATGCAGCTCCCGAACAAGGGATGCGCGTTCATCTCGGTGAAGAACGACGACAAACCCGCGGCGTGTGTCATCGCGCGGCGGCTGCGCGCGCTCGGCTTCACGATCCTCGCGACGAGCGGGACGGCGCAGGCGCTCGCCCGCGCGCGGATCCCCGCGACGCTCATCAACAAAGTGAACGAGGGTTCGCCGCACGTCGTCGACGCGATGAAGGCAGGCGAGGTCTCGCTCGTCGTGAACACCACGGTCGGCGCGCGGTCGATCCGCGACAGCTACCCGATCCGGCGGAATGCTTTGCTCGCCAACGTTCCGTACTTCACGACGATGGCGGCCGCGATGGCTGTGATCGATGTCATGGAGGCGAGCGCGCACGACGCGCGTGCTTCGTACCGAGTCCGCTCGCTCCAGGAGTGGAACCCGTCGTCCTGAGAGGCCGCGAGGGCCGCCGGTGTTCGATGCGCCGGCGGCCTACGTGCCGTTCGGATCGTTCGTGTCGTTCTCGTTCGTGTCGTTCGCGCCGTCGTGGGTCTCGTCCGACGGTTCGCGGCGCTCGCGCGGCGTCAGCGCGGCCGTGAGGGCCACGGCGAGCGCGCCGACGACGACGCTCCCGTAGAAGAGGATGTCGATGGCGCTGCCCGCGGACGAGCAGTTCGCGCCCGGGCCGAGGCGCACCGCGAGCACGCCTTCGGGTAGCTTCGGCGGCCCCTCCGGCGTGCTCGCGCGTTCGGTCACTTGCCCACCACGATGCGCTGGCCGAAGGCGCGATCGACGGCCTCGCAGAAGGAGCGGAACGCCTCGTACTCGGCCGGCGTGACGCGCGCCTTCTTGAAGGACAAGCCCGTCCGCACGGTGACCTTGCCCGGCGCTTGCTCGACCGTGACGTGGAACGCGCCGAACGGCGTGTCGAGCTTCTGCGCCGTGGGCGCTGCGCGGACCTTCATGCCCGCGGGCACCTTGATGACCCACTCTTCTTCACGGCTCGTGAGCGCCGTGAGCGTGACATCGAGCGTGCGTTTCGACGAAGGCGCGAGCTCGGCGACGAGGCGCGGCGTGATGCTGGCGGGCACGCTGAGCGCGTCGCCCTCGCGCCGCGCGAAGCTCGTGGCCTTGCCGCGGGCGCGGATCTTCACGGCCTGCTCCACGTCGTCGAGGTCGCTCGTCTCCACGCCCGCGCGGCCCTTTTCGAGCTCGATCGGGCCGAAGTCCGAGGCGAGGTCCTGCGACGCGCGTTCGTTGCGCGTGCCCTCGGCGAGGTACCGCCTGCGCCAGTCGGGCGCGTACGCGCCGGTCACCTGCACGTCCGACACGAGCTGCGCGGAGCCACCGTCCGCGAGCGTCACCTCGACGTGGCGGCGCGTGAGCGACTGCTCCGGCGGCGGCTGCGGCAGCCGCACGAGCTTGGGTTTGCCCTCGTTGACGAGCAGACCGATCGCCGCGCGATCCATTACGGGCAGCTCCATCGAGCCCGTGTGCTCGGCCGTGCCGTCGAGGTAGAGGTCCATCGACGGCACGTAGACGATCGCGTGATCGAAGGGTGCGAGGCTCGCGGGCTCGGGGGCGATGTCGCCGCGCATGCGCGTGCGGAGCAGGACGATCGTCGAGTTGATGCCGAGTTCGCGCAGCATCGTGACAATCAAGGTCGCCTTGTCCTTGCAGTCGCCCCAGCCACGCGCGAGCGTCTGCGCGGCGCGGCGCGGCCGGATGCCCTCGATGCCGAACTCGAGCGCGACGTAGCGCGTCTGCGTGGCGAACTTGTAGATCGCCTTTACCTTCGCGGCGTCGTCGGTCAGGCCCTTCGTGAGCTCGCGGGCGCGCTTGCGCACCTCGTCGTCGACGTCGAACTGCTCGCGCGCGAGGCCCCAGTACCACGCGCCCACCGCGTCCCACGTGTCGAACGTGGAGACGTGCACCGTGCCGAGCACCTCGGACCACGGCGGCATGTTGGGCTCGGGCGCGAGCGCCGGGACGTTCGTCCCCGTGAAGCGATAGATGCGTTTGTCGCCGTCCTCCTTCACATCCTCGACGAGCCCGGGGAGCCGGTCGGTGCGGATGAAGAAGCGGCGCGCCTTCGGCGTGATGAGGACGTACTCGCTGCTCGCGATGGGGTGATCGTTCTGGAGGTACTGGACCTCGCCGAAGTAGTCGGACCTCTCGTTGCGCGGCGCGACGTCCTCCACGCGGTAGCGCAGCTCGACGACGTCGCCCGCGTTGAGGCGCGGGAAGAGGACGACGAACGCGCGCTGCGACGTGTACATCGAGATCGCGGGGTTGTCGGCGGCGCCCTCGCCGCTCTCGATCGCCTCGTCGATCTTGCCGTTCGCGCGGTAGACGCGCGCGGCGCGCAGATCGACGGTCTGGCGGTCGGCCTCGTAGGCGAAGTCGTACTGGCGCGCGGATGCGGCGCTCTCGTCGGTGAGCGGCTGGAAGACGACCTGGTGGAAACGGCTCGCGAGGCCGTTCGGGTAGACCGTCGTCACCGTGAGGTTGCGCATGAAGCGCATCGGGTAGCCCTGCGCGGGCTCCTTGCGCATCGGCAGGAACTTCTCGGGTGCCCACGCGTACGCCTCGTCGGCGCGTGGCGCCTTCGGCTCGATGTGCTCGACGTACTCGCGCACCTCCTTCGCCTGCGGGACGATCGTGAGGATTTGCCGCAAGAGGTCGAGCTGCTTGTCGCGATCGCCTTCCTCTCCGTAGAGATCGGAGAGCGCGCGCAGCGTCTGGACGTCCTCGGGCGCCATCGCGAGCGCCTGCTGATACGTCGCGAGCGCGCGGTCCTTCTGGCCGAGCGCGCGGTACGTGCGCGCCGCGAGGCCACGCGCCCACGCCGAGCCTGCGTCGACGCCGAGGAAGCGGTTCAGCCATCGCTCCGCGCCTGCGGCATCACGGCGCGCCACCGCGAGCTCCACCTTCTGGCTCAGGAATTCGGCGTCGTCGAAGCGCAGCGCGGCATATCGCGCCTCGACCTCCTCGGCCTCGGTGTCACGACCGAGCGAACGAAGTTGCGCGGCGAGCGCGGAGAGGAGCGAGACGCAGCGCGGGTTCTTCTGCACCGCCTTCTCGAGCATGCCGAGCGCGGTGCGCTTGAGGCCCGCCTCGATGGAGAGCTCCACCAGGCCGAGCGTGCCGCCGAGGTTGTCCGGGTCGAGCGCGAGGATGCGCTCGTAGATCGGCACCGCGTCGCGCCAGTTCGCTCCCGTGCGCGCGAGGTGCGCCTCCGAGAGCAGGACGTCGAGCTTCTCCTCGTTCGTCTTCGCGAGCGTGCTCGCGCGTTCGACCCACGAGCGTCGCTGGTTTCGATCTTCGGCGAGCTCGCCGGCGAGCAAGAGCCTCGGTACCGTCGGCTCGGCCTCGGCGGCGCGGCGCGCGAGGTCGCGTGCCTTGTGCTCGGCCTTCGGATCGCCGCCGGTGATCGCGAGGTACCGCGCGTACTGCTCCAGCGCGGCGGGCGCGGGGCTCTTGCCGGATGTGAGCGCTTCGAACGCCTGCACGGGCCCGACGACGCCGCGGCCTTGCTCCTTCGGCTCCTTCGTCTTCGCGCGCTCCTTCATCGCGGCGGCGGCTTCGGTGCTCGCTTCGAGGTCCGCGCGCACCTCGACATCGAGGTCGGGCTTGCCGGTCTCGTCGCCGATGCGCAGTGCGAACTTCGGAGCTTCCTCGTCGCCGCAAACCTTCACCGTGATGCGGCTGAACGTCGGGCGCAGCGTCACGGTCGTCGCGAGCCTGTCGATGTCGAGCTCGCGATACGCCCCGTCTTCGAGGATCTTCTCGCCGTCGTAGGAGAGCTTGAACGCGCCCGCGGAGCCCATCCACAGCGTTGCCTTGCGTGCCTTCGTGCCGGGGCGCGTGCGGACGAACGTCGTCGCGTAGCCGCAGACCGACTCGCGCGGGCGCAGGATGTCGCCGAAGTCGAACCACCCGTACGACGACATCGTCGGCGGCACGCGCCAGCGCACGGCGCGCTCCTTTCCTTCGTACGCGCGGCCCGCGGGGATCGCCTCGCTGAGCTCCGCTTCGGGCTGGTAGTCGAGCGCGAAGCCCGTCTTGTTGTCGTTGTCGAAGGGGCCGACGGTCATGTATCGGCCGACGAACCCGAGCTTTTCGATGCGCGCGAGCGCGCCTTCGAGGTCACCGCGGCGCCGCCTCGCGTACGCGCCGAGCAGCTCCGCGTAGACACGCACGGGCGCGGGGAGCGCCTTGTTCTCCGTCGCCGCGACGATCGCCTCCTCGACGTGCGTCGGGTCCGCGCGATCCCACGTTCGCCAGAGGTCACGCAGCGCCGTGTAGGCGGCGGGGCCCTTCGCGGAGGCGATCGCGGCGCTCGCTTCGAGCACGTCGGGGTGGATCGTCCCGCCCTCTGCGCTCGCCGGGTGCGTCGGGGCGGTCGCGCAGCAGGCGAAAGTCAACGCGAGGGCGAACCGTGCCTTCGCGCGTGTCGCGCGATCCAGGAGAGCACCACGTTTCCGAGCCATCGTCGGGCTATCCCGTGCCATGACCGGCTGGTCAAGGGGAGGACGCGGCCCGCTCCAGCGAGCTTCACGACCGTGCGGACGCGGGTGCGTCGCGCTGTGTGGAAGGCGGCTTTTTCGAGGCTTTTTTGTGAGTTGTCGCGGGAAACGCTTGATGTGCGTGGGATGGGGTGGTCATCCACATTACCAGCCTTCGCGATCCTCACGGGGGGCCATGGTGCGGAGGCGCTCCGGGTTTGGCGCTCGTGGAGGGGTCGGGCAGGAATCTGCGCGTTCGTTCCGAAAGGCCACCTTGCTCCGCGACGCCTGCTTCGGATAGAACCATCGCTGCACGCGTCGAATGTGCGCCCGTGCGAAGAGCTCGAGCGGGTGCGCGAGGGTGGCTCTCCCGCGCCGTCATTTGGGGACGGGGCCCTCCGGCGGATCCGGCGGAACGAAAGCACTCTAGGCAACGAGACGAAGACCCCATCGCGGAAGCGCTGGCGGAGGAACGATGGTCAATCCTCAGATGGTGATGTACGAGGAGGAGTTCAATCAGATCCAGAATGTCGTGGATCGCCTCGTCAAGGACGCCAATGCGAAGGTCGTTTTCATCGTTGACAAGAACGGGCAGCTGATCGCTGCGAGCGGCGACGTGGACAACCTCGACACCACGTCGCTCGCGTCGCTGACGGCCGGCAACATCGCGGCCACCGGCGGGATGGCGAAGCTCCTCAAGGAGAACGAGTTCGCGACTCAGTTCCACGAGGGCGAGAAGGCGAACATCCACATCCAGCTCGTCGGCAACCGCGTCATCCTCGTGGTGATCTTCGACTCCAAGTCCAGCCTGGGCCTCGTGCGGTTGCGCGTTCGCCGGGCGAGCGAGGAGCTGAACAACATCTTCGAGGCGCTCTTGAAGAAGGTCGCGGATCCCGGCGCCGATTCTCCGTTCGCCGAGATCACCGACGAAGACATCGACAACCTCTTCAACGACTAGGAGCGCGCGCGATGAGCTTCATCAACTACATGGCGCGCGAGATCAACTGCAAGATCGTCTATTACGGCCCGGGTTTGTGCGGGAAGACGACGAACTTGCAGTACATCTACGAGCGCACGAACCCCGACGCGAAGGGGAAGATGATCTCGCTTGCGACCGAGACGGATCGCACGCTCTTCTTCGACTTCCTGCCGCTCGCGCTAGGCGAGATTCGCGGCTTCAAGACGCGGTTCCACCTCTACACGGTGCCCGGTCAGGTCTTCTACGACGCGAGCCGCAAGCTCATCTTGAAGGGCGTCGACGGCGTCGTGTTCGTGGCCGACTCGCAGGTCGAGCGCATGGAAGCGAACGAGGAGTCCGTCGAGAACCTCAAGACGAACCTCGAGGAGCAGGGCTACAAGCTCGAGAAGATCCCGTACGTCATCCAGTACAACAAGCGGGACCTGCCCGAGGTCGCCACCGTCGAGGAGCTTCGCCAGAAGCTCAACCCGATGAACGTCCCTGACTACGAGGGCGTCGCGCGTACCGGCGTTGGCGTGTTCGACACGCTGAAGGCCGTCGCCAAGCTCGTCCTCACCGAGCTGCGCAAGGGCGGCCCCTAGCAGGCTGCCGACAAACTAGTTGCGCGCCCTGGATCGTGGGTCGTCGTCTTCGGAGTACGGAAGTATTCCTGCGTCCTCCTCCCTAGCTCCAGGGCGTTTGCAGCGTTTCTCGACAGCCTGCTGATACGCCTCGATCTCCTTCGACGCTGCATGCGTGAGGGAGTCGAGGCATTTGCGTTCCATGACGACAAAATGCCGAACGGCCGAAGGTCTCTCGTGGAGACGTCTTCGGCCGTTGGCGTTGGGCAGAGCCCGGGGGGCTTACCCGCGCTGGTAGATCCGGTTGCGGCGACCCTTGTTCTTCGCCTTCAACTTTGCGCGGTAGCGCTTCGACTTGCTGCGGTTGGTCTTCCGAGGACCCTTCGAGAGCATCAGGAACATGAGCCGACTTCCTCGTCTTGCGCGGCGCGATGGACGGCCGCTCCTGTAGGGAGGGCGGGAAGGTAGGCCATGTTCGGTCGAAGTTCAAACGAGATCGCGAAGTTTTCACGCAAGGTCGAGGTCGTCTGCGAAAGACGGCCTTCGCGGTAGACTCGCCGTCGATGCCGAGATCGCCCACGCCGTCACGTCCCCGCAGGGCTTTGCCCAGGGCGATCACGCGGGTGCGTCTCGGTGCAGCCGGGGTCCTGGCGCTCGTGACGGCCTCGTGCGGCGCGAGCATCAACGCCGTGTACGAGGGCGATGTGCGCTTCGAGCATTGCATGGCGCTCGACATGGAGAAGCACGTCAAGCCCACGATCCGGAAGGCGTGCTGGGAAGAGTGGACGAAGTTCTACACGTTCGGACAGACGCGTGATCGCGTGGAGTACGCGAAGCTGCGCATGAAGCAGCTCAGCGGCGCGAGCGACTTCGAAGAGTCGGACCTCGGCACGGAGGAGCCGCGCGTGGCGTCCGCCGTGCCCGAGCCGACGACCGCGCTCGCGCCGCCGCCGATGATGCTCGCAGTGGACGCAGGGACGTCGGGACCAGCGGCCGACGCGTCCGCGGATGCAGCGACGGACACGTCGTCGGCGCCGCCCGGATCCACCTGCGCGGCGGCCTGCGAAGCGACGTGGAACGAGTGCAAGGCGGGCTGCACGACGGCGACGTGCGAGCGCGGATGCACGGGGCAGTACAAGCGCTGCATGCGCAAGTGCTTCTGAGCACGGACGCAGCGGCAAAAAGACCCGGAATGTTGACGTTTTGCTAGGCGTATGGGTATCGGCAAACGAGATGACGTCGCTGCCCGCATACGAGGACGGGGTGGCTCCCCATGAGGGGGGGCGAGGTGCAATTCGGGTGTTGAAGCCGCGCAGGGCCGCACCCGCAGACGCCGTGAGGCCGACGCGCGCCGAGGTGAACCTCGCGCACTTGCGGCACAACTACCGCGTCCTCGAGAAGATGTTCGGCGACGGCAAGACGAAGCCGGCGATCTGGGGCGTGCTCAAGGCCGACGCGTACGGGCACGGCTCGGCGGCCGTCGCGCGTACGCTCGAGCGCGCCGGGATGCCGGGCCTGTGCGTGGCGCTGCTCGAAGAGGCGATCGAGCTCCGGGACGCGGGGATCCGCGTGCCGATCCTGGTGATGGGCGGCTACTACGGGCCGCGGCGCGAGGGGCTGGAGGAGATCCTCGCGCGCGATCTCGTGCCGGTCGTCTACGACGCCGGGCAGATCGAGCGCATCGCGACGCTCGCGCGGTACGAGAGCGAAGGTCGGCCCGTGCGCGTGCACCTGAAGGTGGACACGGGCATGGGGCGGCTCGGCGTGACAATGTCGGAGCTCGACGACGTGCTCGACGCGTTCGACGGTCGGCCGGAGGTGCAGCTCGACGGGCTGATGACGCACCTCGCGTGCGCGGACGGCGACGATCTCGGGCCGACGATGGAGCAACTCGCGCGGTTCGCGGAGGCGCGAGGTCGCGTGCGGGCGCGCGGGTTTTCGCCGCGGTTCGTGCACGCAGCGAACAGCGCGGGCGCGATGCGGCTCTCGGAGGCGCGCTTCGATGCGGTGCGGCCGGGCGTCGCGCTCTTCGGCGTGTCGCCGGTGCCCGGGCTCGCGCCGGAGCTCAAGCCGGTGATCCGGGTGCGGACGGAGGTCGTCGCGCTGCGTACGGTCGAGGCAGGTGAGCCGATCGGCTACGGGTACACGTGGCGGGCGCCGCGGCGGAGCGTGATCGCGACCGTGCCGATGGGCTACGCGGATGGCCTCGATCGGAAGCTTTCGAACCGCGGACACGCGCTGGTGCGCGGGCGGCGCGTGCCGATGGTGGGCACGATGTCGATGGACCTGACGATGCTCGACATGACGGAGATCCCGGGCGCGCGCATCAGCGACGAGGTCGTGTTCCTCGGGCAGCAGGAGGGCGCGCTCGGGCGCGACGTCATCACGGCGGAGGAGATCGCCGAGACGACGGGCACGATCCCGTGGGAGGTGCTGACGAGCATCTCGCGGCGCGTCCCGCGGTTCTATCGCGAGCCCTGACGATCGAGAGCGCCTGGCCCGGTCCTGCTACGATCGGGTGTGATGGACACGCGCGCGCTTCGTTCGGCTCGGGGGATCGTGGCCTCGTTGGTGTTGCTCGGCGCGTGGGGGGCAGCGTCGGCGATCGGAGGGTGTTCGACGAAGGACGACGCCTTGCCGCCGCGCCCGCCGCGTCCCGTGGCCGACGCGGGCGGCGAAGACGGCCTCGACGGCGGTGGAGGCGGGCCGCCGGCGCCCGACGCGGGCGGCTATTGCGGCAACGATGTGCACCAGGCGATCGTCGACGCGCCGAACCTCTACTTCGTGCTCGACGCGTCGGGGAGCATGAACGCGTCCGTGCCTGGAGGAACACGCTACGGCGCGGTGCGGGCCGCGGTCGTGGGGCTCGTGCGCAAGCTCGGGCCGCTCGTGAAGGTGGGCGCGGCGCTCCTGCCGGCGCAGGGGTCGAATCAGGACCAATGTGCGGCGGGGAAGCAGGTCTTTCCGGTGACGCAGGGCGATCCGATCACGGGCGAAGACGGCCCCACGACCACGGGGATCCGCCTGACGACCGCGACGAACCCGGTCGGAGGGACGCCGATCTCGCCGACGCTCGAAGCGCTCACGCCGACGCTGCTCGCGCTCGAAGGCAAGACGTACGTGATCCTCGCGACGGACGGAGGTCCGAACTGCAACGAATCGGCGTCGTGCGAGATCGGGGACTGCCAGCCGAACTTCGAGGGCGACGAGGCATGCCTGTCCATGGGGACGAACTGCTGCGCGCCCGGACAGCTTTGGGGTCCAACGTTCTGCGTGGACGAACCCGCGACCGTGGCCGCGATCGAGGCTTTGCGTGCGGGTGGGATCGAGGTCTTCGTCGTGGGGATCCCGGGCAGCGAGGCGTATGCGGGTGTGCTCGACGCGATGGCGATCGCGGGCGGATCGACGAAGGACAAGGCGCCGTTTTACTACCCGGTGAGCGAGCTCGGATCCCTCGGCGACGTGCTCGCGGAGATCGCGGCGGTCGCCGTGACGTGCGAGTTCGAGATCGTGGATCCGCCGGACGAAGAGGGCATGACGAACGTGTACCTGGACGATGAGGTCTTGCCGTACAACGATCCCGATGGCTGGATCTGGAAGCCGCCGTCGAGCGTGCGGCTGCTCGGCAAGGCTTGCGAGCGGCTGCAGGGCGGGCAAGTGAAGCAAGTGCAGATCGTGAGTGGTTGCCCGACGGAAGTGCCGAAGTGAGCGAGCGTCTGCAGGTGTCGGTGACGCGCATCGAGCGCGAGGTCGAGGACGCGGAGGAGCTCGCGGCCATCGCGCGGGCGGCGTTCGCGGGCCCGTCGTTCTCGCCGGTGGACGAGCTCGAACGTCCCTGGGCGCGTGTGTGGGTCGCGCGGGGCGGGGCGCCGAGCGAAGCGCCGCGGGCGCTCGGGTTCCTCGTCGCGTGGCACGTCGTGGACGAGCTTCACGTGCTCAACGTCGCGACGGCGCCGGAGGTCCGGCGGCGTGGGATCGGGGCGGTGCTCGTGGAGACGGCGCTCGCGTTCGCGGTGGAGAGCGGCGTGCGGCTCGTGCTGCTCGAAGTGCGGCGCTCGAACGAGCCTGCGATTCGGCTCTACGAGAAGTTCGGCTTCGTCGTGTCGGGGGTGCGGGAGAAGTACTACGCGGACAACGACGAGGATGCGCTGGAGATGCAGCGCATCCTCGCGTAGCGAGTTCGCCTCGGGGGGGGAATCGGCCGGGCTCTACCTGGCCGAGAGGGGGACGCGAGGCGTCCCCCTCGGGACAAGACGCTAGCGCCGGAACGGGTTTGGGAACCGCTCCTTCGGCTTGTCGACGTAGTTGCCGCCGCCGGGCGCCGCGATGCGCGTGCCCGAGATCCTGAGCGGGTTCAGGAGCAGCGGCCGCAGGAGCGCCTTCGCCTTCTCGTCGAGCGGCTGCAGGAAGGCTTCGACCTTCTTCGCGACGTCCGAGAGCTGCTCGCTCAGGTTGATCATGTCCGTCGACGTCGGCGGCGCCGGGATGTCCTGCATGACCCGGCGCAGCTCCGTGATGCTGTCGAGGTACTTCTGCAGCGGCGTGTCCGTGATCGGCTGGCCCGGGCGCGTGTTCTCGGGCGGCACGCCGAACGAGATGAGGGCCGCGAACGAGGGCGGCACCGTGCTCGGGCGCTCACCCATCTTCGTCACGTCGACGTTCGTGGTGATGCGCAGGCCGCCGGTCTTCTGCGAAAACTGCTGCTGGAGCTTCGTGTTGAACATCTTGTTCAACTCGTCCTTGTTCACGCTTGGACCGTCGCCCTTCTTGTACTTCTTCCACTGCGTGTGGTCCTCGACCGCGCGCAGGATCTGCAGGTACGGGTAGGGCGTGTTGAGCAGGATGTTGTAGAGGTCGAGCGCCTCTTTCACGGTCGAGGGCGGGGTGATCGTGATGTCGGCGAGGAAGTCGCTCCACTGCTCGATGTAGCGCTGGTCGTAGTCCTCCGAGAGGCGCTTCAGGTTCGTCGGGATCTTGTCGATCGCCTCGTCGGGCCCGAGTGGCGCCACCCATTGCTCGCTGAGCAGGAGCGCCTCGGCGTTCGCCACGTTGAGGACCACGATGTAGTGGCCCTTGTCCGTGTAGGGGCCCTCGACGTCCTTGAAGCGTTTGTCCTTCTGGTACCGCGCGCTCTGGATGAACTTCGTCGCGTTCGGGCGGTCGACGAAGAGGTCGGCGAGGCTGAGCGGCGGGTACTTGCGGTTCTCTTTGCGATCGTCGCCGGCCTCGTCGTACCGCTCGTCGTTCAGGCTGTTGACGAAGAGCTCGTAGTAACGGTCCTGCACCGGGACGGACTGAAGTGTCTTGCGGACGTTCTCCACGAGGGCCTTGTCCGCGGGCAGCGGGAGGACCTTCTTGTCTTTGACGAGCTCCAGGTAGTACCGCACGTGCTTGGCGAGCCGCTCCTTGAGCTCGTACTCCGGCATCGTGCTGTTCGTGGCCTTCAGCAGTTCGGCCCAGAGGCCCGTGAGACGGCCCGTTTCCCAGTCGACGTCGAGGTTCGCGACGTCGCTCATCATGAGGTACGTCTTCAGGTCGGTGCGCTCGCGGAGGTACTGCTTGCCCTTCGCGTTCTTGAGCCGATCCTCGAGCTTCGTTTTGCAGGGCAGGACGAAGCCTGTCTGCAAGAGCGCGACGTACGCGGTGACGGCGGGGCGGTAGATCTCCTCGCCGCGGTACATGCCCCAGCCGTAGCTGAGCGGCAGGTTGGTACGGAAGTCGTCGAGCTCCTTCAGGCGCGCGTAGACGGGGTCGAGCTGCTCGAGCTTCGGACCCGGCTCGCCTTCGCCCCAGTTGATCTTCATCGCGTTCTCCACGCGCTCCTGCGTGGAGAACATGAGCTCGCGGTTCTGGGCGAAGGAGCGGATGCTCGGGATGGAGAGGATCAGGCCGAGCGTGAAGGCGGCAGCGCTCACCGCGATGCGCATGATCTTCTGCCGCTTGATCTCGGCCGCGCTGCGCGAGGCGACGTCGCCGTCGGGGAAGACGACGTTCATGAAGACGTCGTGGAGGAAGTAACTCTTCGACTCGGTGACCTGCTGCGCTGCGGTCTCCGGCGGGCGGATGCCCATCGCGTGGCCCATGCGCGCGAGCACGCGGTCGAGCGGACGACCTTCCTGCGTGCCGCTCGTGAAGTAGAAGCCGCGGAAGAGCGGCGTGCCCTGGAAGGCGTTCACCGCGAAGATCGTCTGCACGAGCTCGGTGAGGTTGCGCTTGATGCCCGCGAACTCGAGCGGGAACTGGTAGATGCGCTCGCGCGCCTCACGGTTTCGCTCCTGCGCGAGGCGCTTCAGCGAGCGGGCGTGGACCTTCTGGACGAGCGTGTCGAACTCGCGCTCGAAGAGCTGCTGGGGGTTCGACTTGTTCTCGGTGAGCTTGACCGTTGCGCCCCAGGCCTGCGCGCGGTCGCTCTTGCGGATGTCGCCGAAGAACTCGATGAAGCCGGCGATGAGGTCGCACTTCGTGAAGAGCACGTAGACGGGCACGACCATCTGGAGCTGGGTCATGACCTCGTCGATACGGGCGCGTAGCTTCTTGCCGGTCGACTCGATCTGCTGCTCGGAGGCGTCGATGAGCTCGGCGATGCTGATGGCCACGAGCACGCCGTTGATCGGCTTGCGGCTGCGGTAGCGCTTGAGCATCTGAAGGAAGGAGATCCACTCGTCGTGGTCGTCGCCCTCCGTCGTGTAGCGGCCCGCGGTGTCGAGCAGGATCGCCTCGTTCGTGAACCACCAGTCGCAGTTGCGGGTGCCGCCGACGCCGCGCACGCCGCCGCCGCGGGGATCGGCGAAGGGGAAGACGAGGCCGGAGTGCTTCAGCGCGGTCGTCTTGCCGGCGCCCGGAGGGCCGATGATCACGTACCAGGGCAGCGAGTAGAGCGCGGCCGCCCCGCCCTTCTTGTTCTTGCCGAGCTTCGAGGTCTTGAGGGCGTTGATGCCGCCCTGGACCTGCTTCTGGAGCTCCTGGATCTCGGCGCGCCGCTCGGGCCGCGCGTTGAGCGCCTGCTGCGCGCCTTGTTGCGCGATGGCGCGCTCGAGCGCGGAGGCGGCGCGGCTTGCCCGGATCCGGTTCCAGAGGAGCCGCACGACCGAGACGAGCACGATGAGCACCGTGCCGACGATCGGGAGCCAGAGCGGCAGCTTGAGGATGTACCAGAGCGCCCAGACGATCAGCGCGAGGAGCGCAGATAGAACCCACCACACGGTGGAGCGACCTTATCACGAGGGGCCGCCCTCGCTCCGCATCCTTCGGATCGAGGCCGTCTTCGCAGGAAGACGTGTGTTCAGGAGTAGTCGTCGGGCTCGAGGTGCGCGTCGGCCTCCATCCCCGCGGCCATGCGGCGGGCGCGGATGGCTTCGACGATGATCTCGACGACTTCCAGGTGCGTCGACGGGGCGTGGTACTCGGCGTCGGAGACGGGCGGGAGCAAGGCGAGGCGCTCGGCGACGGCCGCTCGGTCGTCCTCGTCGAGCTCGAGGAGCGCAGGGCCGAGGTCATCCGTGGGATCGGGGACGACGACTTCGTCCGGCGTCGCCTCGCTCTCCGCGGCCGCCTCCGCGCCCTCGTTCTCGTCGTCGTCCTCGTCTGCGTCGTCGCCCTTGCGCCCCTGGATCGGAGAAGCGTCACGCGGGGGCGTGGGGGGCAGATCGAGCGCGCGCGTGGCGAGCTCGATCGGACGGAGGATCAGGTAAACGGGCTCGAGCTCGACGCGCCACGAGCGCGGATCGTGCTCGTCTTCGAGGCGCCAGAAGCCCTGGAATTTGCGACGCGCGATCTCGCCGAGGTAGGCGCCGATGGCCTGCGCGAGGAGCGGGCGCGCCTCCTTGCGATCACGCGTCTCCTCGCGTGCTTTCTCGATGTAGTGATCGAGCACGGGCAAGGTCTCGGGTTCGAAGTCGAGCTTGAAGCCGATGGATCGCTCGACGAATCGAACGCAGGAGTCCGCGAGATCCTGAACCGCGCGCGGCGGCGGCGGCGTGAGGGGCGCGCTCGAACGTTCGATCGTGCCCTGCGTCATCGCCGATGGGATCGCGTGACCGTTGGTTTTGCCGTTGCTTTTCCCGTTCGTCCCTGTCACGCGAGCCTTCCTTCCATCTTTTCGGCGCAGGAGCCACGAGCGCTTTTTTCGCGCTCGTGAGGCGCGAGAACACGCTGGATCTTCGTGTTCGTTCTCTAACGAAGGGCATCGTTTTAAGCGACGAAACCCTTTGAAACAGGCTGATCCGAAGGAAAATTTTTTTCGACGAAAATACTACCGTAACGGTAGGTGCCTCATGCTACCCTCCGGTCCTCACGCACATGCGGATTGGAGTCTTCAGCGACACGCATGCCAACTACGAGGCGCTCAGTGCTGTGCTGGAGGCGTACCGGCGCGAGCGCATCGATGTCTACTACTGTCTCGGCGACACGGTAGGCTATGGCGGATCCCCGAACGAATGCGCCGATCTGGTCCGGAAGATCGCCAAGAAAACGATCCTCGGGAATCATGACGCGGCCGTCGCCGGACGAATGGACTACTCGTATTACTACGAGGCCGCTCGTCAGGCACTCGACACCCATGCGTCGATGCTCTCTGCCGAGAACGCCGCCTGGCTCAAGAACCTGCCGTACCAGGAGAAGTTGACCGATATCGGCGTCGACCTCTGCCACGGTTCGCCGGTTCGCCTTGAAGAGTTCGAGTACATCTTCGCCCCCGAGCAGGCACGTGAGTGTCTGCCGATGTACGCCGAGCTCGGGCATCTCACCCTCATCGGGCACTCGCACCTCTGCAAGGTCTTCGCGCTGACGCCGACGACCGTGGAAGAGCTGCCCGCGGTCGACTTCACGCTCGACCCCAACAGGAAGTACATCGTGAGCGTCGGATCGGTCGGCCAGCCGCGCGATTACGACAACCGCGCGAGCTACACGATCTACGACAGCGAAGTAAAACGCTTCGAGTTCAAACGAGTCGAGTACGACATCGAGACCGCAGCCGAGAAGGTGCTGCGGGCGAAGCTCGAGCGGAACTTCGCGCATCGGTTGTACATCGGCGTTTAGTCATGGTGGGGGGGCTCCGGTCGGCTCGCGAAGCGAGCCTTCCTCTGCCCCCCACACCCCCCGCGGGTTCGAGCTGAAGGGTTTTCCCGTGGGTTCGAGTTGGGGCGTTGCGCTTGATCAGCGGCGGCGGGCGCGGGCGCGCAAGACCAGCGTGATCGAGTCGCGGGTCGGGGGCGAGCGGTCGAAGTCGCCCCACGCGTCGAGGATCTCGAAGCCGTTGTAGTGGAGGAGCGCTTCGAGCTCGCGCGGGTAGAACTGCCGGTGCGCGAGCGGTGTCATCCACGCGTCCCCGCCTGCGACCGGCGAGAACTCCATGGCGACGAACAGGATCTGGCGGAGCTTGTCGTAGTCGAAGCGCTCCGTGTACCGGACGGGCATGCCCTTGCCGTCGGGCGTCGGGTAGTTGAAGCGCGGCGTCGCATAGGCGCGCCCAGGATCCCGCGCGAGCTCTTCAGGCTCGGGGATCGAGACGTCGAAGACGAGCTCGCCGCGCGGCGCGAGGTGCTCTCGCACGCGCGCGAGGAAGCGCTCGACGTCGACCCGCGTGTAGAGGTGCAGGAAGGCGTTGAAAGGGCAAAAGACGAGCGGGAAGCGGCGGTCAAGGCGGACCGTCCGCATGTCGCCGCGCTTCGTGCGGACCCGCGCCCGGACGTCCGCAGGCTCTTCGCGCAGGCGCGCGCGCAGGTCCGCGAGCATCTCGCTGGAGAGATCAACGCCCGTGACGTCGAGGCCGAGCCGCGCGATCGGGAGCGTGATGCGTCCGTTGCCGCAGCCGTACTCGAGCACGGGGCCGCCACGCTCGGACGCGTAGTCCGCGTAAAAACGGACGTCGTCGAGCCGCGAGCGGTAGGTCTTCGTGTAGTAGGCGGGGTCTTCGTAATGAGCCGAGGTGCCAGCCTCGAGCTCGAGATCACGCCGGACACGCGTATGCGTGCGCGCAGGGCGTTTGCTCGGGGGAGAGGACATGTCCGGGGCTGCCCGGCGACGCGATCAGCGGTCGAGGGCGTGCTGGTGGCGGAGCCACTCGTACACGACTTCCGAGGAGTTCCGGTGGAAGTGCACCTTGCCAGCCGCGATCTCGCGCAAGCTTGTCACAGCGGGCTTGTTCCTCGTCTTCAGCAGAGGCTCGGCGCCCTTCATGAGCTGCCGGGTGCGGTTCGAGGCCAGGACGACGAGGGCGAAGCGGTTCTCTTCGCGCTCGAGGCAATCTTCAACGGTGACGCGTGCCATAGGTGGGACTCGGGAGGTTAGCCGTCCTCGGGGAAACGCGCAACTTGCGTTCCCGACCGGGAGGGCCCGTCCGTCGGGAACGCGTAGGTCACGCCTCGACGACGGTGCCGATGTTTTCGCCTTTGCAGACGCGCAGGATGTTCCCGCGCGTCGTCAACTTGAAGACGCGGATGGGGAGCTTGTTCTCGCGGCAGAGCGTGACGGCGGTCGAGTCCATCACGCCGATCCGGTCGACGAGGAAGCGGTCGTACGAGAGCTTCGTGAACATCTGCGCGTCCTCGTGGCGCGCCGGGTCGCGGTCGTAGATGCCCTCGACCTTGGTGGCCTTGAAGATCGCCTGCGCCTGGATCTCCATGGCCCGGAGCGCCGCCGCGGTGTCCGTCGAGAAGAACGGGTTGCCCGTGCCGGCGGCGAAGATGACCACGCTGCCCTTCTCGAGGTGTCGCATCGCGCGGCGCCGGATGTACGGCTCGGCGACCTGGCGGATCTCGATCGCGGTCATCACGCGCGTGGGGACGCCGTGCTTTTCGAGCGCGTCCTGGAGCGCGAGCGAGTTGATGACCGTCGCGAGCATGCCCATGTAGTCGCTCTGCGAGCGATCCATGCCGGCGCTCGCGCCCTTCAAGCCGCGGAAGATGTTGCCACCGCCGACGACGATGCCGATCTGCACGCCGAGCGAGGAGAGCTCCGCGATCTCGGCGGCGACACGCTGGAGCGTATCGGGGTGAATGCCGAAGTTGCCCTCGCCGCACAGGGCCTCGCCGCTGATCTTGAGGACGATGCGGCGGTACTTGAGGCCAGGGGCCGGGCTCGGCGGAGGGGGAAGGGTCGAGTCGTCGCGGTCTTGACGGGTCGCGTCGCGGGTCACGCGGGTCTCGTAGCCCCGGTTCGCCTCGTCCGCAACGCGTCGTTCGGCAAAAGGCCGGAGAAGCGGCAAGGTGCTGCGCGCAAACCTCGCAGAACCGCCCCCCAAACGCGCCAGAGAAGTGCTAGACCGGCCGCTCGATGCTGGTGAGGCGCGCGCAATCGTTCCTGTTCGTCGCGGCAATCGTCGCGCTCTCCGCAGGCTGCAACGACAAGGCCGTGGAGCCGTCCGCAGCGGACGCCGCGCTGCCTGCAGCAGGGCTCTCGCAAGAGCAAGCGGCGCGGACGCTGGCGAAGGTCGGCGATCGGGTGATCACGCTCGGCGACTTCGCCGCGACGCTGGAGCGGATGGATCAGTTCGACAGGCTCCGCTACCAGACGAAGGAGCGCCGAAAAGAGCTGCTCGACGAGATCATCGACGTGGAGCTGCTCGCCGCCGAGGCGCGGCGCCGCGGGCTCGACAAGCAGCCCGAGACGGAAGAGGCGATCCGGCAGATCCTGCGTGACGCGATCCTCGCTGACGCGCGGAAAGGCCTGCCCGCGCCGGGCGAGATCCCGGCGACCGAGGTGCGCGCGTACTACGAGGCGCACGCAGAGGAGTTCCGCGAGCCGGAGCGGCGTCGCGTCGCGGCGATCGTGTTGTCCGACAAGAAGACGGCAGAGCGCGTGTTGAAGGACGCGACGAAGATCAAGACCGCGGCCGAGTGGGGCGAGCTTTTCTTCAAGCACTCGGTGACGGCGGCGAAAACGAAGGATCCGGGAGCGTCGGTGGATCTCGCGGGGGATCTCGGCGTGGTCGGCGCGCCCGACGATCCGCGCGGCAAGAACCCGAAGATCCCCGAGTCGATCCGCGCGGCGGTGTTCAAGATCGGCAGCGTGGGGTCGGTGCTCGACGAGATCGTCGAGGCGGACGGTCGGTTTTACGTGGTGCGGATGAACGGCATCACGGCGGCGCACAACCGGACGCTCCCGGAAGCAGATCGCTCGATCCGCGTAAAACTCCTGCAGCAGAAGATGCAGGAGCGCGAGAAGGCGCTCGAAGCGGAGCTGAAGAAGAAGTTCGCCGTGGAGATCGACGACGCGGCGCTCGCGAAGGTGAAGCTGCCCGAAGGCGTCAAACCCTTCGAAGGCAAGGATCCGGGGCCGTGGGCGCTGCCCGGATACACGCCGCCCGGACAAGAAGCGGCGGACGGCGGCGCGGGCGACGCGGGCGCGCCGTAAGGTTCGGAAGGACGAACTTCAGCCCGAGCGCCGGCGCGGCAGATCATGCGCGACGCGGAAGCCGAGGTGCGTCGCGCGGGTGAGGGCGAAGAAGCGCGTGCGCGCGGCGCTGCGGGTGTACTCGGGCGTCGTGGACCAACCGCCCGAGCGGATGACGCGCCACTCGGAGGCGTCACGCAAAGCGCCGGCGCCGGGCTCGGGCTCGGTGCTCGTCTCGGACCACGTGCGCTCGCCGTGCACGTCGCCGACCCACTCGCGCACGCCGCCCGCCATGTCGCGCACGCCGTACGGTGATTCGTCGAGCGGGAAGGTGCCGACAGGCTCGGGCTGCGGGAGGTAGGGGCGCGAGGCGCGCATGAGGCAGAAGGTGGGATCAAAAGGATCGCCCCAGGGATGGATGCGGCCGTCGGTGCCGCGCGCGGCCTTCTCCCATTCGAGCTCCGTGGGCAAACGCATCTCGAAGTCCTCGTGTTCGGTGTGGAACGCGCAGTACGCGGCGGCGTCGAACCAGTCGACGAGGAGGACGGGCACGTCGAGGAGGTGGCCCTCTTCGTAGGGGAACTGCTTGCGCGCATCGCCTTCGATGAGGCCGGGCACGGGCTCCCACTGCCCGTGCTCGCCGCGGCGCACGACGTAGCCCTCGGTGCCGCGGAAGTCGCGCGGGGCGCGCATGAGCGCGAGCGCGTGGGAGCGCTCCTCGATGCGGTCGAGGAAGTCGCAGTAGTGCCGGAAGGTGACGGGGAAGCGCGAGATCGCGAAGTCGGCGACGACGGGCTCGGCGCGGGCGAGCGCGTCGGGCGCGTCGTCGTCGCCGCCGGCGATGAACGAGCCACCGGGGATGTAGACGAAGCCCTCGCCGATCTCTTCCTCGGTGTAGAGGTTGACCATGGCCTCGTGGCGCTCGCCGCGGCGGAGCAGGACGGGGTAACGAACGTCGCGAAAACCGGGACGACGCAGCACGAGCAGGTAGCTGCCCGGCGAGAGGCGGACCTCGGCGATGGGCGTGCGGCCGAGGTAGCGCTCTTCGCTCGCGACGAGGACACGATCCTTTTCGACGTAGCGATACGCGAGGACACGCGCGCCGGGCGGGTTCGTCTCGATCGCGAGGCACGCGTCGGAGCGGAGGAGCGCGGCGTAGCTGCCGACGTCGAACTCGGAGACGAGGGCCTCGTAGTAGATGCGGCTCGCGTGGCGGCGCTCGGCGCCCGCGGCGACGGCGCGGGCCCAGTAGAGATCGGCGAGGCCCGAGCGCGCCTCTTCGAGCTCGGGGTCGTACGCGAGCGCCTTCGTGTAGAGGTCGATCGCCTCGGCCATGGCGCGCGCCCGCTCGCGCTCCACGGCGGCGGCGCGATCTTCGAGGGCCCACGCAGGGCGCTTGCGATCGATCGGATCGTAGCTCTTCACGTCGGCGCGCAGGCGTCGCGCCTCGGCGTCGAGCTGCGCGCGTTCGAGGCGCAGGGCTTTGTCGCGCAGGGCCGGCTCGCGCGCGAGCTCGCAGAGCGATCGCGCCTCGGCGCGGCGACGATCCCGCTCCTTCGCGCCTTCGAGGAAGGCCTCGGCTCCCCCGGCGACGGCCGCGGCGCAATGCGGCCTCTTCGCGGGGTCTTTCGAGAGCATGGCGAGGCAGAGATCCTCGAGCACGAGCGGGCAGCTCGGCGCGACGGCGCGCGGCGGCCTGGGATCCCGCGTCTGCGTCGCGAGGATCACGCCGAGCACGGTGGGCGCGTCGAAGGGGTGCTCGCCCGTGAGCATCTCGTAGAGCACGACGCCGAGCGCGAAGATGTCGGCGCGGTGATCGATCTTCGCGCGCTCGCCGCGGATCTGCTCGGGGGCGATGTAGCCCGGGGTCCCGGACAAACCGCTCGGATAACCACCTTCGCCGCGGATGAAGAAGGGATCGTCGTCGGGGAGCGAGAGCGGTGAGGTGGGCTCGATGCCCGTGAGCATGCGCGCGTTGCCCCAGTCGCTCAGGTAGACCTCGCCCTCGTCGCCGAGCAGGATGTTCTCCGGCTTGATGTCGCGGTGCACGACGCCGCGGCGGTGCGCGTAGGCGAGGGCGCGCGAGATCTGGACGAACGCGGAGACGAGGCGCGCGAGCGGCCATGTCGGGTGGAGCTCGGGCTGCATGAGCACGTCGTGCAAGCTCTGCTGCTTGACGATGCGCATCGTGTAGAAGGGCCGGCCGTCGGGCAGGCGGCCGACGTCGTAGACGGGGACGATGTTCGGGTGCTCGAGCTGCGCGGCGACGCGCGCCTCGTGGAGGAAGAGGCCTTGGTTCCCGTGCGGATCGTCGTTGTCCTCTTTGCGCGTCTTCAGCGCGACGAGGCGGCTCGCGGCGAGGTCTTCGGCGGCGTAGACGACGCCCGTGCCGCCGGTGCCGAGGCGCTCGACGATGCGGTAGCGCGCGCCTCCGTCGGGGAGCGTGGGGGCGATGGGCTCCGTCTCCTCGAACGGGGATGCATCGCCTTTGGCGTTCGGCAGTGCCGATGCGCCGGCCTCGCAGGTCGGAGCGGGCTTCATGCGTGAGTTGCCCGAGGCGAGCGCGGCCCCCCTCTACTTTCCGTCGCTCATGTCGTCTCCGCGCAGGCGCGGGCTCGCTCGGGCCAGGAAATCGTACTTGGTGCAGCGCGCCGCGCAACGCCCGTTCGGTCGCTGGACGGCGAAGGGAGGCGGCGCGCGCGCGCCCATGGTAGGGGCCCTCCGCGATGTCCGAACAACAGAGCTCCCGCGCGAAAGACGCGATCGAACGACTCGACGACATGAACCGCCGTGCCCTCGAGGGGGGCGGCGCGGCGCGAATCGCAAAGCAACACGAGGCCGGCAAGCTCACCGCGCGCGAGCGCGTCGAGCTCTTGCTCGACCCTGGATCCTTCGTCGAGATCGACCGGTTCGTCGTGCATCGCTGCAACGACTTCGACATGGACAAGTCGAAGGTCCTCGGCGACGGCGTGGTGACCGGCTGGGGGCTCGTCGACGGCCGCAAGGTCTGCGTGTTCGCGCAAGACTTCACGGTGATCGGCGGTTCGCTCTCGGGGGCCTACGCGCAGAAGATCTGCAAGGTGATGGATCTCGCGATGAAGATCGGTGCGCCCGTGATCGGGCTCAACGACTCCGGCGGGGCGCGGATCCAGGAGGGGGTCGAGTCGCTCGCGGGCTACGCGGACATCTTCTTGCGCAACACGCTGGCGAGCGGCGTCGTGCCGCAGATCAGCGCCATCATGGGGCCGTGCGCGGGCGGCGCCGTGTATTCGCCGGCGATCACGGACTTCATCATGATGGTCGAGGGGACGAGCTACATGTTCATCACGGGCCCCGAGGTCATCAAGACGGTGACGAACGAGGACGTGACCAAGGAGGACCTCGGCGGCGCCTCGGCGCACGCAGCGAAGAGCGGCGTCTGCCACCTGACGGCCCCCGATGATCGCGCGGCGCTCGCCCGCGTGCGGGAGCTGCTCGCCTTTTTGCCCTCCAACAATACCGAGGATCCGCCGCGGCGGCCGTGCACCGATCCCACGGACCGCGAGGTGCCGGAGCTCGACACCATGGTGCCGAGCGAATCTTCGAAGCCGTACGACATCAAGAACGTCGTCCGCGCGGTCGTCGACGACGGCTACCTCTACGAGGTGCACGAGCGGTATGCGCAGAACATCGTGTGCGGCTTCGCGCGCGTCGGCGGGCGGACCGTGGGCGTCGTGGCGAACCAGCCGAACGTGCTCGCGGGGTGCCTCGACATCCGCGCGAGCATCAAGGGCGCGCGCTTCGTGCGGTTCTGCGACTGCTTCAACATCCCGCTCGTCACGTTCGTCGACGTACCCGGCTTCTTGCCCGGGACCGATCAGGAGTACGGCGGCATCATCACGCACGGCGCGAAGCTGCTCTACGCGTTCGCCGAGGCGACGGTCCCGAAGATCACGGTGATCACGCGCAAGGCCTACGGCGGCGCGTACGACGTGATGGCCTCGAAGCACATCCGCGCCGACTACAACCTCGCCTTCCCGACGGCGGAGATCGCGGTCATGGGGCCCGACGGCGCGGTGAACATCGTCTACCGCAAGGAGATCCAGGCGGCGTCGGATCCGGCGGCGGCGCGCGCGCGGTTCGTCGAGGAGTACAAGGCGAAGTTCGCGAACCCCTACAAGGCCGCGGAGCTCGGCTTCATCGACGAGGTCATCCATCCGAGGACGCTCCGTGTTCGCCTCGATCGCGCGCTCGAGCTTCTTCGCGACAAGCGCGACAAGAACCCGCCGAAGAAACACGGCAACATTCCGCTCTAGAACATCGATCGGTTTGACAACCGCTCGATGTTCTAGCTCTTTTGTCCCGAGGGGGACGCCTCGCGTCCCCCTCTCGACCGGGCAAAGCCCGGTCGATTCACCCCCCGAGGCGAGCTCGCTTCGCGATCTCGCAGAGCGCCGAACGGGTCGGCGCTCTAGGCAGTCCTCAGGGGGACGCCTCGCGTCCCCCCCCTCGTCCGGGCAGAGCCCGGCCGATTCACCCCCTTGAGGGAGATCGCTTCGCGATCTCGTTGCCGTGGGACAACCACGCGTGTACGGACGCGTTTGTCCTCGGCCTCTCTACCTCTTGCGAGGCCGGGGTCGCACATCCTTGGAGGTTTCCGATGAAGTGGACGTTCGCGGCTTTGTTCGTGTCGCTCGGTGCGCTCGTGGCGTGCAGCAGCAGCGGCACCAGCGGCAGTGGCGGTGGTGGCGGCGAGGGCGGTGACGACTGGGGCGGCAACGGCGGCAACGGCGGCGGCAAGACCACGTCGGCGGCCTCCGCCTCGGGCGGCAGCGGCGGCATGGGCGGCGCGGGCGGCAGCGGCGGCAGCGGCGCTGGCGGCGGCAACCCGGCTTGCGACACGGCAGGCGCGAGCTGCCAGACCTGCCAGACCTGCACGCAGATGGGCGGCGGATGTCAGACCCAGATTATGGCGTGTCAGACCAACCAAGCTTGCGCGACGCTCGCGCAGTGCCTCCAGAACTGCGCGGACGCCGCGTGCCAGCAGAACTGCGCGCAGATGAACCAGGCGGGCCTCGCGCCCTACAACGCTGTCGCCGTTTGCCTCATCTGTGACAACTGCCCGAGCGCCTGCTCCCAGCAAGCCGCCATGTGCCCGCCGTGACCTGACCGCTGGCATGGGCGGACGGACATTGTCCATGTAGGGCAATGTCGCCCTTTCGCAGGGAACCGCCCCGAAGTACGCTGATCCGTTGCACTTATGGCGCAACGGATCGGCATTTTCGGGGCGGCGCTCGTGTTCCTCTTGGCCTGCTCGCGCGGCGATGACGGGGGGGAATTTTCCGAAGGAAGCTGGGGCGCCGGGGGCATGGCGACCACGGTCGCCGCCAGCGTCGGCACCGGCGGCGAGGGCGACGCGGGGGCCGATGCTTCGGCCTATCCCCCCAAGAACTGCGACGAGCTCGTTTTGTGCGGCGATTACAGCCGCGGCTGCACGGGCTGCGCTGTGAAGGGCCCGTGTGTCATGGCCTACGAGGGCTGCTTCGGCGACAAATCCTGTGTTGAATTCAACATGTGCATGGCCGGCTGCGAGGACGACGTCGGCTGTCAGGGCGGGTGTGCCATGGGAAACCCCCTCGGCGCCGAGCGGTACAACGCGCTCGTGACCTGCATCATCTGCGACTCCTGCGCGACCTCTTGCTCCGACAGCGCGAGCTTCTGTCCCTGAGATCGGCCTCGCAGCACGGCGAAACCTTCCTCTTTTCCTACACTTCCGCGGTTCGGCCGGCCCGACCCACGCCACGTCCCGGCGGCGCTCGGTCGTGCCGCCGGGGGCACCGGCGCAGCGCGGGTCCGTCGTGAAGGACGATCCCTGAACGAAAGGCGAGCCAATCGGCTTCATGGCCCGGGCTTGTCGTGGTAACCCTTCGCTCGCAGCGCGGTAAGGGCGCTCCAGTGGGCATGGGTAAGAATCTCCTCGTCATCAACGTCGACATCCGCGAAACGCGAGTCGCCCTCATCGAAAACGGGATCATCGCCGAGCTGCACATCGAGCGAGATGCGCAGAAGGGGACCCTCGGGAACATCTACCTCGGTAGGGTCAGCCGTGTTCTCCCGGGCATGCAGGCCGCGTTCATCGACATCGGGCTCGAACGCGCAGCCTTCCTGCACGTCGAGGATCTGATCCGTCCGGATGACTTCGACGCGTACCTCGCGGGTCGGCACACGCACGGCACGCCACACGAAGAAGAAGAACGTCCGGCGCACGCGCCGCCCGAGATCATGGCGCACGTGCCCGAAGAGCCGGTGCGCACCGAGCGCGACGTGTCGATCTCGTTGCCGACCGCGCTCGACGTGATGGCCGAGCCGAGCGGCGAAGAGGTCTACGAAGAGGCCGAGGACGAACAACTCGTCGAGGCGCAGAGCAGCGAAGGTCCGGCCTCGGACGAACCGGCCTCGGAGGAGCTCGCCGCGGACGAAGCCGTCGCGGACGAGGCGCGCGCCGAGGAAGAAGCGGACGACGCGACGGAGTCGGAAGACGAAGGCGACGTCGAGGCTGTCGAAGCCGTCGAGGCGACCGAGGCGAGCGCGGAGCCCGAGGATCAAGAGGACGCAGCGCATGCCGAGGAAGGCGCGGAGGCGCAGGCGGCCGAGGTGAAGGTCGAGGGCGCGGGCAGCGAGGCGGCCGAGACCTCGCCGACGGAGCCCCGCGGCGGGCGCTCGCGGCGTGGTCGTGGGCAACGTGGTCGCGTGCGTCGGTCCGGACGAACCCGTGATCGTCGACCGGAGGCCGCGGCTGCTGCGGTGATCGTGGCGGTGAAGGAAGCGCCCAAGGAGGCCGCTCGCGAGACCTCGCGGGCGCCGAAGGAAGGGCGCAGCCGCGACCGCGGCGAGAAGGGGCGCGGCCGGGATGGAGGCCGCGGAGGTCGTGATCGCGGAGGCGATCGTACGACCACGAAGCGAGCGCAGGGCAGCCACCACGAGCCGATGCGCGTCTCGAAGACGACGCCGATCCGCGAAGTGATCCGCGAGGGCCAGGAGGTCCTCGTGCAGGTCTCGAAGGAGCCGATCGGGACGAAGGGCGCGCGCGTGACGAGCCACGTCTCGCTGCCGGGCCGCTACGTCGTGTACCTGCCGACGGTCGATCACGTGGGCATCTCGAAGCGCATCGGCTCGGAGAAGGAGCGCTCGCGGTTGCGCGAGGCGATCGAGTCGATGAAGCCGCCGCAGGGCGGGCTCATCGTGCGCACGGTGGCCGAGGGGCTGACGAAGAAGCAGCTCAAGTCGGACGTCGGTTACCTCGTGCGGCTCTGGGGCGAGGTCGTGAAGAAGCGCGAGACCGTGGTGCGGGGGCCGGCGTGCCTCTACACGGAGCTCGATCTCGTGCTGAAGACGGCGCGTGATCTGTTCACGGACGACATCGAGAAGATCGTGATCGACAGCCGCGAGGAGTACGTGCGGCTGAAGCGCTTCATGGAGATGTTCATGCCGGAGCGCGTGGACGCCGTGGAGCTCTACGAGGGCGAGGAGCCGATCTTCGACGCGTACGGCATCGAGGACGAGATCCAGCGCGCCTTGTCGCGCAAGGTCCCGCTGCCTTCGGGCGGCCACCTGATCATCGACCAGGCCGAGGCGCTCACGGCGATCGACGTGAACACCGGAAAGTTCGTGGGCAAAGGATCGCGGGATCTCGAAGAGACAATCCTCACGACGAACCTGGAGGCGGTCGAGGAGATCGC
This sequence comes from Polyangium fumosum, assembly GCF_005144585.1. Lineage (GTDB taxonomy): Bacteria > Myxococcota_A > Polyangia > Polyangiales > Polyangiaceae > Polyangium > Polyangium fumosum. The sequence goes on from NZ_SSMQ01000017.1 coordinate 142,613, forward strand.
CTACCAGCTCCGGTTCCGGAACATCGGCGGGCTGATCATCCTCGACCTCATCGACATGGAGCGCGCGGGCAACCGCGAGAAGGTGCGCAAGCGCCTGGAGGAGCTCCTGTCGCGGGACAAGGCGAAGACCACGTTCAACCGGATCTCGGAGCTCGGGCTCATCGAGATGACCCGCAAGCGCACGCGGGAGAGCCTCGGGCGCATCATGCTCGAGCCGTGCTTCTACTGCGACGGCACCGGGCAGCTCCAGTCGAAGCAGAGCATCGCGTACGAGATCCTGCGGCAGATCCGGCGCGAGCGCTTGAACCTGCCGGGGTACGTGGTGATCGTCAACGCGCACCCGGCGGTCGTCGACCTTCTGAAGAACGACGAGCGCGTCGCCGTGCAAGAGGCCGAGCGCCTGTTCACGCGTCGGATCGAGCTCGTTCCCCGCAAGGAATACCACCTCGAACAGTTCGACCTGCTGGGCAGATGAGGTGACGCATGAGCGAGAGCGACCGTCCTCCTGTTGAACTTGGCCCGCGCAAGGACGAGCGCGTCACCATCAACAAGGAGTTCGAGAGCTACGACTCGTTCATCAACGAGTACGTGTCGAACATCTCCCGCACGGGTGTGTTCGTCCGCTCGAAGACCCCGCTCGAAGTCGGCACGAAGGTCAACCTGCGCTTCACCGTGATCATGGACGACATCGAGACGATCGAGGGCGTCGGCGAAGTGGTGCGCGTCCACGACGATCCGCCCGGCATGGGCGTCGTATTCACGGAGCTCGGCGACGAGGCGAAGGTGATCGTCGATCGGCTGCTCGCCGCGCAGGCGAACAAAGAGTAAGCCCTCGGATCGAGCCGAAGAGGATGTTCACAGGCCTCGTCGAGACCATCGGGATCCTCCGGCAGAGGGCCGGCAGCCCCGTCGCGCGCGCGTTCATCGAGTGCTCGCTCGGGCCGCTGGAGCTCGGCGAGTCGATCAGCGTGAACGGCGCGTGCCTGACCGTGGATCGGATCCGAAAGGCCGGGTTCGAGTGCGACATGTCCTCGGAGACGCTCGATCGGACGACGCTCGGCGCGCTCGTGGTGGGCGCGCGGGTGCACCTCGAACGAGCGATGAAGCTCGGCGGGCGCATGGGCGGGCACATGGTGCTCGGGCACGTGGACGGCATCGGGCGCGTGAGCGAGCGAGCGCCGAGCGGAGACGCGACGCGGCTCGTGGTCGAGGCCGACGGCGGATTGGCGCCGTACCTGGCCGACAAGGGTTCGGTGGCGATCGACGGCGTGAGCCTGACGATCAACCGGGTGACGGATCAGGGGCAGGGGCGCTCGTCACGGGTCGTGTTCGAGGTCATGCTCGTGCCGCACACGCTCGGGCGGACGAACCTCGGCAATCTTCGGCCGGGGCAAGCCGTGAATCTTGAAGTCGATGTGCTCGCGCGCTACGTGGCGCGCCAGCTTTCGATCGCGAGCGGAGCGCGCGCTACGTCTTCGTCGGAAGAGGCGCCGGGGTGGGGAGGAAAGGTCGCAGAAAACGATGAGCACCACCACCACGAATCCAGGGACGAACGCCTCCTCGCGAAGCTCCGATCGGGGGGATTCCTTTGATGAGCTCGCCACTCCCAACCCACGCGCGAGCGAGAAGGGCGGGGGCACCATGCCGCATCGACTGACGATCGACTCTGCCGTCCTCAGCCGTGTGAACCGCGCGCTCGACGAGATCCGGAGCGGTCGGATGGTGATCCTCGTCGACGACGAGGACCGCGAGAACGAGGGCGACCTCTGCATGGCCGCCGAGCGCGTGTCGCCGGAGGCGATCAACTTCATGGCCAAGCACGGCCGTGGCCTCATCTGCCTGACGCTCGAAGAGGAGCAGGTCGATAGGCTCGAGCTGCCGATGATGAGCGCCCCGGGGCGCGGCGGTCCGCCCCTCGGGACGGCGTTCACCGTGAGCATCGAGGCGCGTACGGGCGTGACCACGGGCATCAGCGCGGCCGATCGCGCGAGGACGATCCAGGTCGCGATCCAGCCGGACGCGCGGCCCACCGACCTCGTCACGCCGGGGCACGTGTTTCCCCTGCGCGCGCGGCGCGGCGGCGTGCTGGTTCGGACGGGACAAACCGAGGGCTCCGTGGATCTCGCCCGGCTCGCGGGGCTCCGCGCCGCGGGCGTGATCTGCGAGATCATGAACGACGACGGCACGATGGCGCGGATGCCGGACCTCGAGCGGTTCGGCGGGCAGCACGAGCTCGTGATCCTGTCGGTGGCGGACCTCATCCAGTACCGCCTTCAGACCGAGCGGCTCGTGCGTCGCGTGTCGGAGCGGCAGATCCGGCTCGATCTGACGGGCACGACGTGGACGGCGGCGGTCTACGAGATCATCGGTGAAGCACGGCAGTTCCTCGCGCTCGTGAAGGGCACGGTGGACGGCACGAAGCCCACGCTCTGCCGCGTGCACGCGGGCGCGCTCGTGGCCGACCTCTTCAGCTCGACGCCGTTCGAGGGCGGGTCGAACCTGCGCGAGGCGATCTCGCTGATCGAGAAGGCGGGCGAGGGCGTGGTGCTCTACATCCCGCCGCGGCTCGATCTCGGGGCCGAGCTCGAAGCGAAGGGCCGCACGACGACGCAAGAGACGCGTGCGCCACAGCAGGCGCTGCGGGAGTTCGGGCTCGGCGCGCAGGTGCTCGCCGATCTCGGCTGCCAGAAGCTCCGGCTTCTGACGAACAGCCAGACGAAGATCGCGGGGCTCGACGGGTTCGGGCTCGAGGTGGTCGAGCGCGTGCCGCTCGTGTCGATGCAGGGCGAGGCTTGAGGAAATTCGGATGAGCACCAACGGAGAGCGCGGCGCTCCGCGCACGGTCGAGGGCCACCTGGTCGTCCCGTCGGGGGCGAAGTTCGCCCTCGTCGTGAGCCGGTTCAACCACTTCATCGTCGACAGGCTGGTCGAAGGCGCGCTCGACGCGATCGCGCGGCATGGTGGTTCGACGTCGGACGTGACGATCGTGCGCGTGCCGGGCGCGTGGGAGATCCCCGTCGTCGTCCGCAGGCTCGCGGAGAAGCGCAGCGTGAGCGCGATCGTGGCGCTCGGCGCGGTGATCCGCGGATCGACGCCGCACTTCGATTACGTCGCGTCCGAGGTGACGAAGGGGATCGCGCAGGTCTCCTTGCAGACGGGCGTGCCCGTGACGTTCGGCGTCCTGACGACGGACACGATCGAGCAGGCGGTCGAGCGCGCTGGGACGAAGGCTGGCAACAAGGGCTGGGAGGCCGCCGTGAGCGCGATCGAGATGGTCTCGCTCGCCTCGGCCCTCGACGGCGCCGGGCTCTGAACGAAAGCTCTCGGGACCATGGGCGCTCGGTCGACCGGCCGCGAGGCCGCGCTGCAAATGTTGTTTGCGCTCGAGCAGGGCACTAGCTCGGCCGAGCGCGTGATCATGCACTACTGGCGTCTGACGCCGGGGGATCCGGAAGGTCGGGAGTATGCCGACCGGATCGTGCGAGGCGTCGAGAAGGACCTCAAGAAGGTCGACGAGACGATCCGCAAGGCGAGCGTGAACTGGCGGCTCGAGCGGATGGCGCGGGTCGATCGGAACGTGCTGCGCCTCGGCGCGTGGGAGCTCATGAACGGCGGGGACGTGCCGCGCGCGGTCATCCTCGACGAGTCCGTGGAGCTCGCCAAGCGCTTCGGCAGCGAGGACTCGTCGGCGTTCGTGAACGGCGTGCTCGATCGGGTCGCCGAGGATCTCGGCCGCGTCGATCGTGATCGCGCGGCCGCGAGCAAGGCGGCCGCGCCCGGCGGCAAGGGCGGTGGCGGTGGCGGCGGCGGTGGAGGACACCGGCCCGCTAAGCGCGGAGCCAGACGACCGTGACGCCGTCTCCGCCCTCGCGAGGTTCGCCGGGGCGGAGGCGGGAGACGTAGGGGCTCTGGCGCATCGCGTCCCGCACGGCATCGCGCAGGGCGCCCTTGCCGTGGCCGTGGATCAGGAACGCCACGCGGCGGCCCGCGCCGACGGAGCGATCGAGGAACTGCTCGGCCATGCCGACGGCCTCGTGCGCGCGGAGGCCGCGGAGATCAACAGTGTTCTCGCTCGTCTGGATGGGGACGTCCGGATCGGCGGCCGCGTCGAGATCGACGCGCTTTTTGCCGCCGCCCGCGCGGGTTTTTTCGGACGAACCGCCATCCGCCGCGCGCACCTCCGCGATGGACGTGGTGAGCTTGAGGGGACCGGCAGCGACGCGGAGCTGGCCGTTTGCGAGGACCTCGACGACGTCGGCTTCCGCGCGCAGGCGCGGGACGTAGACGCGTGTGCCGACGCGGATCTCGGCCGGCGCGACGGTTCCGCGGGACAAACCTTCGTCACGCCCGGTCGGTTCGAGCTCGCCGAAGGTGCTCGTCTTCTGGGCGACGGCGTCGATCGCGCGGGCCGCGGCGCGCAGGTCCTCGGCCGTGGGCTTGGCCCGGAGGCGCGCTTGAGCGTCGCGGATGTCTTGCCGCGCCTTGCGGATCGACTCCATCAGCTCGCGGCCGGCCTCGGTGACGAAACGTCGCTCCTCGGCGCGGAGGCGCGTGAGTTCCTCGTCGAGCGCGCGCTGTTTGTCACGCGCGATCTCGACCTCGCGCTCGGCCGACGTGCGCGCGACTTCGAGCGCGTTTCGCTCGGCCTGGAGCTTTGCGACCATGTCCTCGAAGCGCACGGCCTCGCGCGAGAGGAAGCGCTCGGCGCGATCGAGCACGGTGCCGGGGATGCCGAAGCGGCGCGCCACGGCGAGCGCGCTCGACGCGCCGGGGATGCCCATCGAGAGCCGGAACGTCGGGCTCATCGTGGCGATGTCGAAGCCGACGGAGGCGTTCTCGAAGCGCGGATCGGCGAGCGCGAGCGCTTTGAGGCCCTCGTAGTGCGTCGTCGTCGCCACGGTGCCGCCGCGCGCGCAGAGCGAGTCGAGTACCGCGGACGCGAGCGCCTCGCCTTCGCGCGGATCGGTTCCGCCTGCCAGTTCGTCGAGCAGGACCAGAGCGCCGGGCCGCGTGTCCGCGAGGATGTGCGCGAGGTTCTGCACGTGCGCGCTGAACGTGGAGAGGTTCTTGTGCAGGCTCTGATCGTCGCCGACGTCCGTGAGCACGACCTCGAAGACGTCGACGCGCGAGCCCTCGTCGGCCGGCACGGGCAGGCCTGCGCGGACGCAAAGCGCGGCGAGGCCGAGCGTCTTCAGCGCCACGGTCTTGCCGCCCGCATTCGGGCCCGAGACGATCATCGCGTGGCCCGCCGTGATCCCGAGATCACTCGGGACGACGGAGACGCCGTCGAGCGCGAGCAGCGGGTGACGCGCGCCGACGAGGTGGATCGATCCCACGGACGCGGCCTCGGGCACCTCGGGGAACGTGAAGCGTAGATCCTTCGCGAGGCGCGCGGCCGCGGCGCGCACGTCCGCGTATGCGAGGGCAAAGACGGCGGCCGCGACCGCGTCGATCTCTTCGCCGATCTTCGCGCTGAGCGCCGCGTAGACGAGCTCCTCTTCGTGCTGCACGAGGGCCTCCACCATCTTCAGGCGGTTGCCCATGTCGACGACGACACGCGGCTCGACGAAGAGCGTCGCGCCGCTCCCGCTCGTCGCGTGCACGATCCCCGGGAACCGCTCGTGCGCGTCGGCGCGCACGGGCAGCACGTACCGGCCGTCGCGCTCCGTGTAGTACGTGTCCTGCAGGATGTCCGCGTGCTTGCGCATGATCTCGTCGAGCTTGCGGACGAGGCGATCGCGCAGGTTGCGCCGCTCGCCGCGGAGCTCGGCGAGGCGCGGCGAGGCGCGATCGGAGAGCGTGCCGTCGGGATCGAAGGAAGAGCTCACCTCGCGCTCGAGCGCGTCGAGGCCCGGATCGGTCGAGCACGCGCGGAAGAGCAGCGGCAGCCTTTGCTTGCGCGCCGCGAGGAAACGCCGCAGCCGGCCGGCCTCCGCGAGGCAACGGCCGACGGCGCGCAGCTCCTCGTTCGCGAGCGTCGCGCCGATGCGCGCGCGATCGAGCGCGGCCTCGACCCAGGGCACGTCGGCGGCGGGCAAGGGCTCGGCCGTGCGATCGAGGTCGACGGCCTCCTTCACCTCGCCGAGCGCGACCCGCACGCCTTCGTGCGTCGAGGCGAACGGGAGATCACGGGCGATGCGCTTGCCGGCTTCGCTCGCCGCGCGATCGGCGAGCGCCGCGAGCAGCCGATCCCATTCGAGATCGGCGCGCGTTTTGTCGGGACAGGGGTGGGGGAGGGACCGGGCTTCGGTGCTTTCCATTCAGCCTTCGGAAGGATCCCGCGGCGTGCCGCCCGCGCCGCTCGGCATCGGGTTCTGCTCTTTTTCCAGGTACCGGAAGATGGTGCGTGGATCGACGCCGAGGTCGCGGGCGGTCTGCGTGCGGTTGCCGTTGTTGCGTTCCAGCACTTCGAGGACGTACCTGCGCTGGAATTCTTCTTTCGCTTTTTCGAGCGGCAAGATGGCGGTCTCCGCGCCGGGCCCGAGATCGAGATCCTCGGGGCCGAGCAGCGTCTTGTCGCAGAGCACGAGCGCCTTCTTGATGCGGTTTTCGAGCTGCCGGATGTTCCCGGGCCAGCCGTACTTCTTGACCGCCGCGAGCGCCGCGGGGCTGTAGCCGCGCACCGAGCTGCCGAGCTCGTCTGCGTACTTCGAGAGCAGCATCTTCGCGATGATGAGCACGTCGTCGCCGCGCTCGCGCAGGGGCGGGAGCCACAGGTTCACGACGTTGAGCCGGTAGTAGAGGTCTTCGCGGAAGTGGTTCGCGCGGATCTCCTCTTCGAGGTTTCGGTTCGTCGCGGCGACGATGCGGATGTCGACCTTCTCCGGCTTCGAGTCGCCGACGCGGAAGACGACACGCTCCTGGAGCGCGCGGAGCAGTTTGACCTGCAAGTTCAGCGGCAGCTCGCCGATCTCGTCGAGGAAGAGCGTGCCCTTGTCCGCGACCTGGAATTTGCCGGGCCGGCTCGCGATGGCGCCGGTGAACGCGCCCTTCACGTGGCCGAAGAGTTCGCTCTCGATGAGGGTCTCCGGAATCGCGCCGCAGTTGATCGTGACGAACGGCCCGCCCTCGCGGTTCGATCGCCGGTGGATCTCCCGCGCGATGAGCTCCTTGCCCGTCCCGGTCTCGCCCGTGATGAGCACGCTGATGTCCGTCGCCGCGACCTTCGTGAGCTTGCGGAAGACCTCCAGCATGCTCGGACACGCGCCGATGATCTCGCCGAACTTCTTGTCCTTGAGCTCCGCTTCGAGCTTCGCCTTGTCGGCCCGTAGCGCGGAGAGGAGCATCGCGTTTTGCAGGATGAGCGACGCTTGCGAGGCGAAGATGCCGAGCAGCTCGAGTTGCGTGCGATCGAAGAGGTGCTTGACCTTGTCGTTGCCGACGTAGAGCGCGCCGATCACCTCGCCTTGCGAGCGCAGCGGCGCGCACATGACGCTGGAGAGCTTCATCGCGATGACGCTCTCGCTACGGCCGAACTGCGTGTCCGCGAGCGCGTCCGAGACGATGATCGGGCGGCCCGTGGCGAGGACCTGCCGCGCGATGCTGTCCGAGATCGAGCCCTGCGCGTCCGTCATCGCCTCGCGCCGCACGTTGCGCGAGGCGCGCACCACGAGCTTGCGCTCTTCGCCCTGGGCCTCGCGCCGCGCACCCTTGCCCGGATCCGCGGCCTCCTCGGCGCCCTCGACGAGCAGGAGAAAACCCTTGTCCGCGTGCGTCAGCTCGATGATGTCGTCGAGCATCGCTTCGAGCAGCTCGTCGACGCTGCGCCGGTTGATGAGCTTCTCGCTGAACGCGAAGAGCTTGCGCACGCCCGCGAGCTCCGCGGAGACGCCGGGCGTCGCGGGCTTCTCGGTCTCGTCGTCGTCGTTCCGCGCCTTCGTGGCCTCGGAGAACATCGAGAAGCCGAGCTCGACGGCGCCGAGCGTGACGCGGTCGCCGTGGACGAGGCGCGCGCGACGCTTCTTCTTGCCGTTGATCTGGATGTCGCCGTCCCGGTCGAGCTCTTCGAGCACGAAGTCCCGGCCGTCGAAGGAGATCTGCGCGTGGTGGTCCGCGAGCCCCGTCCCCGCGAGCGCGACGTCGTTTCCGAGCGCCTTGCCGATCGTCGTGACCGGCTTGTGCACGGCATACACCCGAGGCGCGCCGCGGGCGGCGAAGTACTTCAGTGTCGGCATGGGGACCCGGAGGATAGCGCTTTTGCCGCGAGCGTCGGCCCTGGCGCGCGCCGTTCGATGTCGGGAGGCTCGGCTACGTCGCCGTGCGTCAGTAAAGCTCGCCGATCAGCGAGATCCCTGCGCCGGGGCCCTGGACCGGCATGATGGAGGGGCCGAGGATGCGCGCGAACTTGGGGTGATTGCCGATGCCCGGGGTGGGGGCCTGGGCCGTTGCGCTGCTGCTCTCGGGGGCGCCGATCAGCGCGCCGCCGGCCACGCCGAGCAGGGACAGGACTCCCTGGAAGATCAGGCCGCTGCGCGGATCGGCGTCATCCGAGAGCGCGTAAAACGGATAGACGAGCGCGGAGACCGCGGCGCCCGCGCCGAAGCCGCCCCACATCCACCCGAGCTGGTTCCACGACGGCGTCCACACGGCAGAGACGCCCGCGGCCGCGGCCATGCCGAGGTTGTAGCCGATCAGGCCGCCGAGGAAGACGCCGTCGTTGGCCCACGCGCTCCACGATCCGTTGCTGCCGCCGCCGCCGAACGCGCCGCCCGCGATCGATCCCCAGAGCGCCGCCGAGCCGACGAACATGCTCGTCTGCGGACGGAACTTGAGGCCGTAATGCGCGAGGTAGCCGCCGACGCCGCCGATGGTCGAGCTGATGACGTGGGCGCGGAAATATTGCTTGGGGCCCCACTCCTCGCCCGATTTCGCCGTGGTGTACTGGCGTGACCAGATGAGCGCGGCCTCGCCCGAGCCGAGCAGGATGCCGGTGGCGACCGCGGAGGGGCGGCCCAGGGGCATTTTCGGGCGATCGAGGAAGAACATCGCGGTCGGCGCGGCGGCGCCGAAGAGCGCGGGCGCGATGAGCGCGAGGCCGGGGTTTTCAGTCTCCGCTTCGAGATCGATCCAGATGCCGGTGGTCACACCCCAGGCGATCGAGGCGCCGTAGAGGTAGCCCATTTCGAGCTTCGTCCGATCCTGCATCAGCGGGACGGGCATCTGCGCCGGGCACGGAGGGCCGTACGGCTGCTGCACGCAAGGCTGCTGGCCATACGGTTGGCCATATGGTTGCTGCCCATAAGGTTGCTGCCCATAAGGTTGCTGCCCATAAGGCTGCTGTCCATACGGCTGCTGTCCGTACGGATAAGGCTGGGTTTGCCCGTAGGGGGTCGGCTGCGTGGGCTGCGTGGGCTGCGTGGGCTGCGTCTGCGTGGGCTGCTGCGGGATGAGTGGCGGCAGGCCGGGGATCGTGGGCAGGCCCGGGAGCGTGGGCTGCTGCGGCGGCTGCTGCGGCTGGTTCGGATCCGGCTGCGTCGAGGGCTGCTGCGGGATGAGCGGCGGCAAGCCCGGGATCGTGGGCAGCGTCGTCGGCAGCGGGAAGGGCTGCGGAGGCGGCGCTTGACCGGACGGATCCGGGACCGGGTTCTGCGCCGCGGCCGTCGCAGCGGCGCCAAGGGAAAGGCATGCAGCAAGGAGAGCGAACCAACGCGCACGTAGCATTGCGCCTCCGAGTCTACACCTTTCCGGCTCTCCTGCCTTCTTCTGCGCAAAGCGGACCGTGTCGGCGAGGCGCGATCGGGCGCGTCATTCCTTGCGCAGCGACCGGTTCATGAGGTCCACGACCGCCTGGAGCGGGGTCTTTTGCTCGTAGAGCACGCGGTAGACCTCGCTGGTGATGGGCAGGTCCACGTCGAGCTTCGTCCCGAGATCGTAGGCGCTCTTCGCGGTCTTGACGCCCTCGGCGACGTGGCCGAGGTGCGAAAGGACGTCGTCGAGCGTGCGCCCGCGCCCCATCTCGTAGCCGACGGTGCGGTTGCGCGAGAGCTCGCCGGTGCACGTGAGCACGAGGTCGCCGAGCCCCGAGAGGCCCGCGAGCGTGAGGGGGCTGCCGCCCTTGACCATGGCGATCCGGGCGATCTCCGCGAGCCCACGTGTGATGACACCGGCCCGCGCGTTGTGGCCGAAGCCGAGCCCGTCGACCGCGCCCGCCGCGATGGCGACGACGTTCTTCAGCGCCCCGCCGACCTCCACGCCGACGACGTCGTCCGATTGGTAGACGCGCAGTCGCTCCGTGGCGAACGCGTGCTGCACGGCCACGGTCTCATCGTTGCTCTTGCCCGCGACGACGACGGCCGTCGGTTGCCCCGCGGCGACCTCCTTCGCGAAGCTCGGCCCCGACAAATACGAGAGCCGCGGTTCGACGTCGCGCCCGAGCTCGTCGATGAGCACCTCGCTCATCAGCATGAGCGAGTCGTTCTCGATGCCCTTCGTCGCGCTGCAAAGGAGCGCGCGCTGCGGGAGGTACGGTCGCGCGCGCGCCACGACTTCGCGCATCGCGTGCGAGGGCACGACGAACACGACGAGCTCGGCGCCGGAGAGCGCCTGTTCGATGTCGCCTGTCGCGCGCAGCGTCGGCGGCAGCGGGGCCGAGGGCAGGTACCGCTCGTTCACGCGCCGCTCGTTGATCAGGAGCGCGAGATCGGCGCTGTGCGACCAGAGGAACGTCGGGTTCTGTTTGTCTGCGAGGACCTTTGCGAGCGCCGTGCCCCACGCCCCCGCGCCAAGGACTGCCACCTTCGACATGAGGCCAAAACGCTATCACCCCTTTCAACGCTTGGGGCTCCGCTCGGACATGCCGAGCTGCGCCCCAAACCTGCCCGAGGCCGTGCGTATGCACTATTCTCCCCCGCCATGTCCTTCCGTGCCGTCACAGCGCGTCTTCTCTCCGTCGCTTTCGCGCTCTCCTTCGTAGGCGCGAGCTGCGGCCAGACGTCGCTCGCGGTGATGCCCGGCGTCGTGAACGATCCGGGCAACCTCACGCTCCGCCGCGGCATCTTCTCGTTCGCGCGCGGCGAGATCTGTCGCGAGGTGCAGAAGCGCAGCGTGCCGCTCAAGCTGCGCGAAGAAGACCCCGCGACGGGCCGCTTCTTCCCGCTCTCCTGCGCCGCGCAGGAGCTCGCCTCGGGCAACCTCTTCCTCCAGTTCGGCGGCTACGGTTACGCCTGGACGAACCTCACGAAGCGCATCGGCTTCGATGCGAGCGCGGCCGTCGAGTACGACCACGATTTCCTGATGGATGGCAGCACGATGTACGTGTACTTCCGCGAGCGCGCGACGAGCGCCACGACGTTCGGCTCGCGCCTCGTCGAGCAGCCGCCCGCGCCCGGGGCCTTCGGCCTGCCCGGCGGATCCACCCAAGGCTTCCTCGATCAAGTCGGCGGCGCGGTGCTGAAGAAGGAGATCAGCCGTGGCTTCACGGTCATCCGTGATTCCGACGGCAGCGTCGACTTCGGCCTCGGCGTCGTGGAGAAGGGCAAGCGGCCGGGGTCGCCGTACAAGACGGCGGACAACGGACGGCTCGTGCTCGTGAACGAGCGCATCGAGGTCCACCAGAACCAGCGCGATTACACGGGACCCTTCGAGGTCAAAGGAAAGGGGCAGGCCCTGTACCTCAGCGTGGCCGTGGACGGCGCGCCTGCGGTCGACGTGATCGTCGTGCATCGCGGCGTGGGGGATGCGTGGCTTCAGCAGTACACGACGAACGTCGCGCTCGGGCCTCCGCCCGCGGCCCCCGTCCTGGACGAGCCCGTGCCCTCCGGCATGGTGTGGCGGAGACCGCTGCCGCTGCCGGCCGGGCAGTACTACGTGGTCTTCGACAACACGGCGGCGGCCGGCAGGACGGCTCCGCCCGGCGCGGCCGGTGACGACCGGGCCGCTCTCGTCAGTTACGCGGTCGAAGTCGGGGCCGCGCCTTGAAGTTCGCGGCGCCTCTCGCCCTTGCCCTGCCCCAGGGCGGCGTATAGAAAGGCTAACCCCTTGGCAACCACGCCGGATGAACGGTCTCCCGAGAGCTCGCCCGCCCTCGCCAAAGAAGGCGGCGCGACGGAGGGATCCGACCCGTCCCCCTCCCACCGGCCGAACACGGGCAGCGCCGGACCGACCTGGCTCCGCGGACTTTTCTACGCGATCTGGATCGTCACGCTCCCGTTTGTCCTGGCCATTCTCGCCGTCTGGCTGCTGACCCCGGCGCCCGGGGACGTCTCGGCCGGAGGCCTGCGCGTCTTCGTCGCGGAGCAGCAGATTCCAGCGGGCATCGTGCTCTTCACGATCTTCGCGATGCTCGCGTGGCACTACCGCTACGAGCTCCCGCTCTCGAGCGCGATCGGCGTCGGACGCAAGGACATCCCGCCGCAAGCGCGGGCGCGGTACGAGGAGGCGCAGGCGCTCGTCGACGAGGCGCGGCGTATCCTCAAGCAGAACGCGCGCGACGTGGCCAAGGGGCTCCGGACCGCAGAGCGTGAGCGCCTCGACGAGGCCATCAGCGGCCTTGAAAAGGTGATGAACGCCGAGACGTTCGACCTCGCCGAGTTCGACACGGCGCACGCGCGGGCCGACCGCGCGGTCGGCGAGCACCTGTCGCGCTGGCGCAAGGGCGAGATGCGCGAGTACGCCGAGTCGATCGGCGTGGCGGTGGCGGTCGCGCTCATCCTGCGGGCGTTCGTGATCGAGGCCTTCAAGATCCCGAGCGGCTCGATGATCCCGAGCCTGATGATCGGCGATCACATCTTCGTGAACAAATTGACCTACGGCCCGCTGATCCCGTGGACGGAGAAGCGGCTCTTCTCGAGCCTGCCGCCCACGCGCGGGGACGTGATGGTCTTCAAGTTCCCGGAGAACAAGGAGCAAGACTTCATCAAGCGGGTGATCGCGGCTCCCGGCGATACGCTGGAGGCGATCAACGGCCGCCCGATCATCAACGGCTGGCTCGTGCCGCACTGCTACGTGGGGCGCTACGGGAACGACGGCTGGCTCTACGTGGAGTTCCTGGAGGACAAGTCCTACCTCACGCTCTTCGCGCACGACGACATGCACCCGAACGGCCCCGACGAACCCACGTGCAAGGGGCAAGAAGAGTGCGGGATCGGGCAGTCGTGCAAGGCAGGGATCTGCGGCCATCTGCAGGGCTCACCGACACCGTTCAAGGTCAACGCGAACGAGGTGTGGGTGATGGGCGACAACCGCTACAACAGCCACGACTCGCGGAGCTGGCGCGGCGGGCTCGGCGCGGGCGTGCCCTTCGAGAACATCAAGGGCCGCGCGATGTTCGTGTGGATGAGCTTCGCGCCGGGTGGCGGTATCGCGCAGGACAGGCTCTTCGTGAACGTGATGGGCCGTCCGAAGCTCCCTGGCGGGCTCGACGCTTCGCTGCAAGCGGGCCTCGACAAGTGCATGCGCGAGCGCCCGCCCGTCTCGCAGACGACGCCTCCGCCTGGTCGCAAGCTGCGTTAACCCAACGCGTCAAGCAGGCTTCGATCGCCTTGGGACTTGCGTAGCGTCGTACCGCGACGACACTGGCCGACGTGTCTTTCGAGGAGGCGCACAACGTGAGCGACGCGATGCAGGCCCTGACATACGACCGCGAGACGGATCCGTGGGAAAACTCCACGGGCCTGCGCAAGACCGAGGTAGAGAAGCCGCGCATCGACGAGACGAGCGACTACCACGACCGGTCGCAGGTGCTCATCAAGCCGATCATGACCGGCTTCTGCGGCTCGGACCGCGGCATCTGGTTCCGCTCGGCCTTCAAGGACATGATCTTCAAGTCGCTCGAGCGCGACAAGAAGTCGTCGCGCGTGATCGGGCACGAGCTGCTCGGCCGGGTGGTGGAGCTCGGCACGGACGCCAAGCGGCAATACGGGCTCGAAGTGGGCGACGTCGTGACGACGGAGAGCCACATCCCCTGCGGCGTTTGTTACCAGTGCCGCATCGGCGACACGCACGTCTGCGCCGACGACAAGATCATCGGCATCAGCGAGGACGGCTGCTTCGCCGAGCTCGTGAAGCTGCCCGCCAAGAACCTGTGGCGGACGGACATCACGAAGATCCGGCCGGAGGTCGCGGCGATCCAGGAGCCGTTCGGCAACGCGGTGCACGCGTGCACGAAGGTGAACCTGCGCGGCAAGCGCGTGGCGATCGTCGGCTGCGGGACGATCGGCCTCTTCGCGGTGGCGGTCGCGCGGGCGATGGGCGCGAACTACATCATCGGCGTCGAGCCGATGGAGAGCCACGCGGAGATGGCGCGGCGGCTCGGCGCGGACGTGGTGCTTCGGCCGCAGCTCCAGAACGGTTCGAAGGACAAGCCGCACAAGAGCGATCCGGAGCTGACGGAGCGCATCCGGAAGCTGACGGACGGCGTCGGCGTGGACGTGGCCCTCGAAATGAGCGGCGTGAACTCCAGCGTGAACAACGCGATCCACGCGGTTCGTCGCGGCGGCGATGTGATCCTGTTCGGCCTGAAGAGCGGCGACGCGGTGATCGAGAACTTCGATCGGCTGATCGTCGACGGCATCAGCCTGCACAGCGTGATCGGGCGCCGGATCTTCGAGACCTGGCACATCACGCGGCATCTCCTGGAGTCGCGGGATCCGAACATCCACGACCTCATCTGGGAGGTCATCCTCAAGCGCGGCGAGGGGACGATGTTCGACTTCCGCGAATACGACGCGGGCGACTTCCAGAAGGCGATCACGACCTACCCGAAGGTCGTCATCCGCTACTGATTCGACCCTTCACCCCCTCTCCCCCGCAGGGACCCGCAGGGAGAGGGGGCAGGGGGTAAGGGGCGCTCAGGCCACGACGCCGAGCTTCTTGCCCACGCGGGTAAATGCCTCGATCGCCTGCTCCACGTGCTCGGGCGTGTGCGCGGCGCTGAGCTGCACGCGGATGCGGGCCTCGCCCTTCGGCACCACCGGGTACGAGAAGCCGATCACGTAAATGCCTTCCTCCAGCATCGCGGCGGCCAGGTCCGCGGCGAGGCGCGCGTCGCCCAGCATGATCGGCACGATCGGGTGGATGCCCGGCTTGATGGTGAAGCCCGCCGCCGTCATGCCCTCGCGGAAGCGGCGCGCGTTCGACATCAGCCGCTCGCGCAGCGCGGGCTCTCGTTCGAGCAGCGCGAAGACCGCGATCGAGGCGCCCGCGATCGGCGGCGCGACCGTGTTCGAGAACAGGTACGGGCGCGAGCGCTGGCGGAGCAGATCGATGATCTCGCGCCGGCCCGTGGTGAAGCCGCCGCTCGCGCCGCCGAGGGCCTTGCCGAGCGTGGAGGTCATGACGTCGATGCGGTGCAGGACGCCACACTCCTCGGGCGTGCCGCGGCCCGTCGGCCCGATGAAGCCCGTCGCGTGCGAGTCGTCGACCATCACCATCGCGCGGTACTTGTCCGCGAGATCGCAGACGACATCGAGCTTCGCGAGGTAGCCGTCCATCGAGAAGACGCCGTCGGTCGCGATCATGCGGATGCGCTTGTCCTGCGTCTTGCGCAGCGCCTCTTCGAGCGCGGCCATGTCGCCGTTCTGGTAGCGGTGGCGCTCGGCCTTGCAGAGGCGGATGCCGTCGATGATCGAGGCGTGGTTCAGTGCGTCCGAGATGATCGCGTCTTCCTCGCCGAGCAGCGTCTCGAAGAGCCCGCCGTTCGCGTCGAAGCATGACGAGTAGAGGATCGTGTCGTCGGTGCCGAAGAAGCGGCTGATGGTGCCTTCGAGCTGCTTGTGCAGGTCCTGCGTGCCGCAGATGAAGCGGACGCTGGAGAGGCCGAAGCCGTGCGTGTCGATGGCGTGCTTGGCCGCCTCGATCACCGCGGGGTGCGAGGAGAGGCCGAGGTAGTTGTTGGCGCAGAAGTTCAGGACCTCGCGCGGCAGAGCGCCCGACGGGCCGCCGCTCGTGCGGATGCTCGCGCCCTGCGGCGTGGTTATGACGCGCTCGTCCTTGTAGAGGCCGGCCGAACGTATCTCGCTGAGGGTTTGGGCGTAGATGGACTTCGCGACGTCGAACATGGCGCGCGCAGTCTAGATCGAGGGTCGTTCGTGGTCGATGCCCGCGACCTCGCTCACGAGATCGCGCCATTTCACGAATAACGCGCAGAACGCGCGCAACCGCGGCCACTGCTCGGGCGTAGCCCGCGAACCCCGATAAAGGGGTATCGCGGGTCGAACCACGCATCCTCCACGCAGCGGCGCGTGACACTCACTTAATCGAACGTGGCACGCGCTGCAAGCGCGGCGGCTGGGTGGGGAGGTCCATTTGAAGGAGGAAGCATGAGGGAAACGAGGCATCACCGCCTCCTGCGCCCCATCGCCGTGACCGGCTTGCTTTTCGTCGCCATCGCCGCGCAGGGTTGCAGCGACGAACCGCCGCCCGGAAACACGACGACGTCGTCGAGCTCGTCCAGCAGCGGGACGGGGGGCACGGGGGGGATGGGAGGCACCGGTGGCATGGGTGGCACCGGCGGCAGCGGCGGTTCGGGCGATTTCGCCGTCTCCACCGCTTCGAATCACGCGTCGTTCCAGCGCCCGTTCGACGCGACCCCGGATCCGGCGGGCAACGACGTGTATTTCACGGGGCTCGACGCGAACGGCGAGCCGGCCCTTTTCAAGGCGAAGGGCGACAACTCCGCGCCTCCGACGGCGCTCCACGCGGGCGCTCCGCTCGTGGCGCCGCTCAACCTCGCGACGAGCACCGACGGCGGCAAGCTCTTCGTCGCGGATGTGGGCGCCGAGGATCCCGTCGGGGATCGCGGCCGCATCTTCACGATCGCCAATGACGGCGGCGCGCTGACCGGGCTCACGGCGGCAGACGCGTATCGGCCGCGTGGCCTCGAGATTCGCGACGAGGGCGGCAAGGACGTCCTTTATTTCGCCGGCACCGATCCGCAGGGCGTGCCCGGCATTTTCAAGCTCGCCGCGGATGGAAGCGGCAGCGTGTCCACCGTCATCAAGGGCAATCCGTTCCAGGATCCCAGCGGCGTGGCCATTTCCGTCGAAGGCACGGTGTACGCCTGCGATACCGTGCAGGGCGACGGGCTCGGCAGCATCTTCGCCGTCGCGCCGAATGGCACGGCGACGGTGATCCTTTCGGGGGTTCGCGTGGGGTATCCCTGCGGCGTCGCGCTCATGAACGGCGACCAGACCCTGCTCGTCTCCGCGCTCGACACGGAGAAGCAGACCGACGTCGTGATCTCCGTGGATCTCAAGACGAACGCGCCGACGTACCTGTCGCAGGACATCGACACGTTCACCGAGGCCGCGGGTCTGCATCGCGCGAAAAAGGGCGGCAATACGTTCGCCTTCGTCGATAGCACGGCCAAGGGCGGGACCGTGTTTCGCGTTACGTTCCCGTGAGCGCCAGAGGGCAAAACAAGGAGTTTTCCTCATCATGATGAAGCGAATGACGTGGACGAGCGCTGCCCTCGCGGCACTCACGATTCTCGGGACGGCGGGCACGGCGATGGCTTCGAGCCACGCCGAGGCGCCGGGCATTGGCGAGGACCCCCGCGC
The DNA here is from genome assembly GCF_005144585.1 of Polyangium fumosum. Taxonomy (GTDB): domain Bacteria; phylum Myxococcota_A; class Polyangia; order Polyangiales; family Polyangiaceae; genus Polyangium; species Polyangium fumosum. The sequence continues at coordinate 160,108 of NZ_SSMQ01000017.1, forward strand.
CGACAACACCGATCTGTATGCCTGGGTCGAGGGCGGGAACCTCGTGATCCTTGCGAACTACATCCCCCTCGAAGAGCCCGCCGCTGGCCCGAACTTCCACAAGTTCTCGGACGACGTGCTCTACGAGATCCACATCGCGCGGGGCCCGAGCAGCCTCAATGACGCGCTGACCTACCAGATCCGCTTCAAGTCGACGGCGTACCCTTCCGTCGATCCGGCGGACCTGGCGGCCCCCGTCGGCGGCGGCAAGGAGTTCTTTTCGCAGCTCTCCGGCGCGACGCAGACGTATTCGGTGACGAAGCTCGTCAATGGTGCCAACCCGACGGTCGTCGTGAACGACGCGCCGGTCGCCCCGCCGAACGTCGGTCCGCGGACGAACGCGCTCGCCTATCAGATTCCGCCGGGCAAGACGTACGAGCAGTACTTCGTGGACGAGAGCGCGACGTCCGTCGTGCGCAACCTCAATGGCGGCGAGGGCCGCGTCTTCGCGGGTCCGCGCGATGACGGCTTTGGCGTGGACCTCGGCGCGATCTTCGATCTCGCCGGCCTCGAGACCGTGCTCGGCGGCACGCCGTACGACAACGTGTCGGGTTACAACGTGCACACGATCGCCCTGGAAATCCCGCTCGCGGTGGCGAACGGCGGCGCGGCCGTCGTCCCCGGCACGGCGAACGACAACCAGACGATCGGCGTGTGGGCCTCGGCGAGCCGCCGCAAGACCCGCATTCTGCGCAAGAAGGAATCGGCGGACGGCTTTGGCCCGTGGGTCCCGGTCTCGCGCCTCGGCCTGCCGCTCATCAACGAGGCGGTGATCGGCATTCAGGACAAGGACAAGTACAACCGGACGCACCCGAAGGACGACGTGGCGAATTTCGGCGCGTACATCCTGAACCCGGTGATCGTGCGCGACGCCGAGTTCGCGGGCTTTTACATGGCCGGCGGCCCGCTCGCGGCCTGCCCGGGGGGGCCGGCGGGCCTCAAGTCGAACCGCACGGACATCATCGACACCATCAGCCTGAACGGCATGTTCGGGCACAACATCACGGCGATCGGCGACGTGCTGCGCGTGGATCTCGGCATTCCCTCGCAGTTCCCGAACGGCCGCAAGGTCAACAAGGGCACGAACAAGGAAGAGGACGTGACCGACATCGAGCTGAGCCTCTTGCTCTGCAAGCTCGCGGCGAACGTGCCCGACGGCGTGGATACGAACGACGCGACGTTCAAAAACGGGTTCCCGTACCTCGCGCCGCCCTGGGAGGGGTCGACGCGCGGCAAGGGCGAGTGATCGCCGCTCGTCGATCGTAACGGGTTGCCATGGAAAGCCCTGCCTCGGCGGGGCTTTCCGCTTTTTGGGGGGCGACTCAAGGCGCGGGCGGCGCGAGGCGTGTGGTCGGGGGCAAACCCCGCATCGTGGGGTCGTCGAGGTATTTCTGCACGTACGCGCGCTTCGACGCGAGGACGTCTTTCAGCGCGGGCGAGGCGTTCGCCGCGATCTCGTCGAGCGCGCGCGCCAAGAATTCGGCCGTGTGGGGCACGGTGAGGGTTTGCCCGCGGAGGATTTCGATTCTCTCGGCGTCCGTGGGCGCCGCGCGGATCGCCTCGATGACGATCAGCTCGGGCATGACGTCCGTCACGAGGCGCTGCACGACCTGCAAGCGGCGCATGCCCTCGCCGCCGTCGAAGGCCGCGCGCAGGGCATTTTCGGTGTCGTCGTACGAGACGACGATCCAGGGCTCGCCGACCTTGGGCGGCGGCGAGACACGAAGGCCCTCGTTCGCAAGGTCGAAGCCCGAGACGTGCCGAATGGACAACCGCGGGCCGAGCCCATCGGGGTGATCGAGCGGCGGGAGGCCGCTGAGCGCCGCGACGTACGCGACGAACGCGGGGGATGTGGCGCGGGCGAGCGCCGCGTCGACGTGCGCTTGGGAGAGGCGCGCGGGCAGGCCGCCGCTCGGTCCGACGGCCGTGCGGAGGGTGATCCTGCGGGTGCCGCTGCCGAAGATGGCGAGCGCGACGAGGAGCAGGGTCGCGGCGACGGCGGCGGGGATCCTGCGGCGACCGAGGCGCGCGGCGATGTGCGGGCGGGAGACGGCGACGACGAGCGCCACGAGCCCGAGCACGGCGACATAAAAACCCAGGAAATGGCCGCCCGACATGCTCCCGCTCATCGGAGGGCCTCAGCGCCCGGGGAAGGCGGACATTTCGCCTGCGGGACGGTCGGGATACGATGGACTCTGGTGGAGGTGCGCATGGCCAGTCGCTGGGTGACAGGGTGCTTCGTGATCACGTGCCTCGGCGCCTTCGGGGTCGGGTGCGTCGATCCGGGTCGAGAGGACCGGGCGCTCGCCGAGATCGACGCCGTGCGGCGGGAGTCCGCCGCGCGGGAGGCGCAGCTCCGCGTGCTGGAGGAGCGGCAAGCCGCCTTCACGCAGCAGATGGCCATGGTGATGGCCATGGCGCAAGCGAGCTATGGCCGCGACGCGCGCAGGGACCGGGACGACGAGCGCGACGGGCGCATCGCCGAGATGTCCGCCCGGCTGGCGCGCGTCGAGGGCATGGTGTCGCGGATCCACGAGAACGAGGTGCCGGCCGAGGTCGACATCGCAGCGGCGCGCCGCGCGGCGGAGCAAGGGTCGGCCGAGGAGCGAGCGGCCGCGGTGCGCAAGGTGCAAGCGCTGCTCGATTCGGGCCAGGTGAAGGTCACGGTGCGCGGTGGAAAGGTGCAGCTCTCGCTGCTGCGCCCGATCGACGGGAAGGATCCGTATACGGGCAAGGCCGCGCCGCCGCCGAAGCCCGCGACGCCGCCGCCGCAGATGGACGCGGACATGCTTCAGTGGCGCTGAGCGAACGCGCTCGTTCGTCACAACATGCGGCACTTCATGCCGCACGTACCGCCCTTGCCCGCGTCGCCGCGCAGGCAACCGCCGCGGCACTCGACGTCGCGCTCGCACGCGGCGCCTTCTTCCTTCGGGCCGACGCATTGTCCTTTCTCGCAGCGGAGCCCGGCGGCGCAGGTGAGCTTGCAAGTTCGCCCTTCGCCGGGGAGCGCGCCTGCGCGGCATTTGCCGTCGTCGCAGATCTTCCCCGCGCCGCACGCGACGTCGAGTTTGCATGCGCCGCCCTCGGCCACGAGCTCGCGGCAGCGGCGCTGCGCGCAGTAGCCCGAGCACTCGGGGTGGCGCGCCTCGAACGTGTCCTGCCGCGTGAGCGCCGCGAGCGTGTCGACCGAGACGCCGCACGGAAAGCCCGTCGGGAGCGGCCTGCGACACGTGCCCGTGTCCGTCGGTCCCACGCCGAGGCAGCGGAGCCCGTCGCCGCATTCGAGCGACGATCGGCACGGTTTGTCCTCGGCGAGCACGCCACGCACGAGGCCGTCACACGCGGCGGGCAACGGCGCGCCCGTCGGCCCGACCCACGCGCATCCCTCGTGCGCTTTCTCCATCGCAGCGATGCACGCGTCGGCCGCGGCTGCGTCCACGGTGACGGCCTTTTCCCGCAGCGCGTAGCTCAAGGTGCGCGTGCATTCGGCGGCGAGCGAGAAGCCGGGCGCGTGTCCGCAACACGTCGCTCTGCGCTTCGTGGGCACGCCGTGCAGCGCGTCGCAGAGCTTCTCGGCGAGGGGATCGGGCGGGTCGTTGGTCTTCGGATACACGGGCCGCACCTCGTCGTCAGGCGTCGACGTGTTCGCGGCGGGCGCGCTCGCGCTCGGCGCCGCGGAGGCGGGCGCGCTCGCGGAGGGCGTGGCCCCGGACCCCGCGTCCTTTCCGCACGTACAGCCGCCGAACACCCCGAAAACGAAGAGCAGAAGGAAAGCGGGCCTCATGCGTAGCCATCGCATCGCAGACACGGTCCCCGCACAGCAAGGCCTTTTTTTGATACGTTTTCGCGGGGCCGGAGAGGCCCGTCGCGCGTAGCGCGTGAAGCCATCGTGCCCTCGAGCGAGCGTATCTCCCGAACCCCGAGCCGGCGTGCCCTCGCCGCCCTGCTCGTCCTCGTGATCCCCGCCTGCAACAAGGCCGCGCAGGAAACGCCACCCGCGCCGATCGCGTCGTCTGCGGCCGCTCCATCGGCGTCCGTGGCGCCGTCCGTGCAGGACGACGCCGCGCGGACGACACGCGCGCTCGCTCTGCAAAAACCGAGCGGATCGAGCACGGTCGACAAGGAGATCGAGATCCTCGTGCGGCGCATCGAGAAGACGCCCGAGCCGATCGATCCGTGGATCCTGCTCGGGCGCGCGTGGGTCCGGAAGGCGCGGTACGAGGCGGATCCGGGCTACTACTTGAACGCGGGGGCCGTCGCGGATCTCGTGCTCGGCCGCGAGCCGAAGAACCGGCCGGCGCGGAACCTGCGCGCGGCGGTGCTGCTGGAGAGCCACGCGTTCGTCGAGGCGAAGGACCTCGCCGAGCAGATCCTCGCCGACGATCCGGACGATCTGCTCGCGCTCGGCACGAAGGCCGACGCGGAGCTCGAGCTCGGCGCGTTCGACGCGGCGCTCTCGACCGCGCAGCGGCTGATGGATCTCAAGCCGAGCCTGCCGGCCTACGGGCGCGCGGGCCTCTTGCGCTGGCTGCAAGGAGATCCAGCGGCCGCGAAGAAGAACTACCGCGCGGCGATGGACGCGAGCGACCCGCGGGATCCCGAGCCGTTCGCGTGGGTGCTCGTGGAGGCGGCAAAAGTCTTCTGGCACGAGGGCGACGTCGACGGCGCCGACAAGGGCTTCGACCGCGCGCTCAGCGCCGTCGCGGAGTACCCGCCTGCGCTCGTGGGCAAGGCGCGCGTGGCGCTCGCGAAGGGGGATGCAAAGCGCGCCGCCGAGCTCGCCGCGCGCGCGCTCGCGAAGAGCCCGCTCTGCGAGACGGCGTGGCTGCTCGGCGACGCGCGGAAGGCCGCGGGCGACGAGAAGGGCGCGGCGGAGGCGTACAAGCGCGTCGCGGAGATCGGCCGCGCGACGGACAAGCGCACGCTCGCGGCGTTCCTCGCGGCGAAGGACAAGGATCCCGACGAGGCGCTCGTGCTCATCCGCGAGGAGATGAAGGCGCGCAAGGGCATCCACACGACCGACGTCCTCGCGTGGGCGCTCTATCGAAAGGGCGATTTCGCCGCCGCGCGCAAGGAGAGCGACGCGGCCCGCGCGCACGGCACGCGCGAGCCCGTGTTGCTCTTCCACGCGGGCGCGATCCGCATCGCGCAGGGCGAGAAAAAAGAGGGCGAAAAGCTCGTCCGCGAGGCGCTCGCCATGAACCCGCACTTCGAGCCGAACGCCGCGGCCGAGGCGAAAAAGCTCCTCGGCGAGGGAGGCTAGCGCGTGCGTCCTCGCGCCCTGTTCGCCGTGCTGCTCACGTGTTTCGGCGTGCTCCTCGTGCTCCTGCCGCGGGTCGCCTCGGCCCATCAGGTGGGGTTGTCCCGGGGCGACTACAAGATCAGCGGCGCGACGATCACCGCGGAGCTCGTCTTCGCGCGGCGCGAGGTGCTCTCGCTCGTCCGGAGCCTGGACGAGGACGGCGACGGCGCGATTTCACCCACGGAGATCCAGCACGCCCGCGCGGCGCTCGGTCGCGCGGTGGTCGATCGCGTCTCCGTGCGCGCCGGCGAGGGCGTTTGCCCGGGGACGCTCGACGACGCGTTCCTCGTGGAAGAAGACGGGTTTTCCCTGCGCTCCGTCTACCGCTGCCCCACGCCTCCCCGCGCGGTGCGCGTGCGCCTCGACGTGCTCGACGAGCTCCCGTACGGCCACCGCCACGTCGCGCGCGCGGACGTGGGCGCCGGGCCCACCGAGCACGTGCTCTTCGGCGCGAACCGCGAGCTCGGGATCGCCGGATTGCCCGGCGGCGGCGAGGCCCCCGCGGCGCCAAAAGCCGAGCCCAAAAACGAAGGCTTCGTCGGCTTCTTCCGGATGGGCATCGAGCACATCCTGTTCGGCTACGACCACCTCGTTTTCCTCTTCGGCCTCGTGCTCGTCGGCGGCCGCCTGCGCGCGCTCTTGCTCGTCGTCACCGCGTTCACGGTGGCGCATTCGATCACGCTCGGGCTCGCCGTGCTCGGGATCTGGGCGCCGAGCGGGCGGATCGTCGAGCCTGTCATCGCGCTCTCCGTCGCGTACGTCGGCGTCGAGAACCAGCTCGTGAAGGACGCCGAGAAGCGCTGGCGCGTCACGTTCCCGTTTGGCCTCGTGCACGGCTTCGGGTTCGCGGGCGCGCTCGGGGAAATCGCGCTCCCCAGGCCGCAGATCCCGGGCGCGCTCGTCGCGTTCAACCTGGGCGTCGAGGCCGGTCAGCTCGTGGTGCTCGCCGTCGTGGTGCCGCTGCTCGTCGTGGCGCAGAAGCGCAAATGGCTGGAGAAGCGCGGCGTGAAGATCTTGAGCCTCGGCATCGCCGCGCTCGGGCTCGTGTGGTTCGTCCTCCGCATCGTGGACGCGGAGGGCTGAACGTCAGCGCTTCGGATCGTCCGTGATCGGCGCGGGGATCGAGATGCGGGGCGGAGGCGGGACGAAGGGGCGGGGCACGCGGATCGAGGCGGCGACCTGCGCGACCTCGGGGAACATCTTGCCGATCCCCTCGACGAACGCCGCGCGGCTCGCGTCGTCGGGCGAGCGCGCCGAGGCCCCGGCCGTCGCGAGCGCGGCCGAGAGCTCGTAATACCAGGCCGAAAGAGATGCGTGCGCCTCCAGGAGATCCCGGAGCGTCTCCTCCGACACGATGACGTTTTTACCCATACCCGCGCAGCATAACCCACGCCTCAACCAGGCAGCCAGAGCAGGCCGTCCATGATCGGCTCCAGGCAACTGACGACCTGCGAGCCGACGTCGCCGCACGAGAGGTTTTTCAGGCAAACCTCGAATGCCACGCGGCCGCGCCGGTTCATCGCGCCGACGGCGCGCTCGAGGTGCGGCGCGAGGCCGTTGCCGAGCTCGCCCCGGCACTCGTCGTACGTGGCCTCGCCGCACCGGGCCATCCGCCCGCAGATCGCGGTGACGTACGGCGTGATCTCCTCGCCCTTCACCACCACCGCGTCGAGCGCGGACGAGCCGCAGCGGCTCACCTCGGCCGCGTAGGCGCTCGTGAAGGGATCTCCGGCGAACTTGTCGAGCGCGGCGCGCGAGCAGCTCGCCGTGCGTCGCAGCATCTCCGGCGACGCCATCGTCTTCGCCTGGAAGCACTCGTCTCGGCTCGGCCAGCGCTCGTTATCGCCCGTCGCGCGGTGGTAGAGCGCTTCGAGGTACTCGCACCAGATCTGCTGCGCGGCGCGCTCGTCCGCCGCCTCCACGACGGCCGGGTCTTCCGTGGTTCCCGCGACCTTCACGATGTTCGGATTGGCCGAGCGGGCCCGACTTCCCTTCGGCGCCGCGCCACAACCGGCGGCCGCGAAGGCGGCGGAGGCCGTGGCGAGCGAAAGCAGAGCAGCCCCGAGGGAGCGACGACGGAGTTTGCGTGACACGAGCCACCTGACCTTCCCGGGCGGAAGCCCACGGTCGAGAGGGGCAAACACCGGGCCTCGGCGATGGGCAGATTCGAGCCGCTGACGCGAGGATGTCCGGGGTGAACGGGGGTTTGGGGGCGTAGCTCGGCGTGTCCGAGCGTAGCCCCCGAGCGTTGAACGGCGCTTAGGGCCCCGCGATCAGCAGCGCTTTGAACATCGCGCCTTCGAGCTCCGGGCCCATCGCGATGCGGGGGATGTTGAGCAAGTCCGCTCGTTCGCGCACACACACGCCCGTCGCATTCGTGAAGCCGAGGTCGAAGCCTGCGTCGCGCGCGACACGCACGAAGGGCCCCTGGACCTGGTGCCCGACGGGGTACGCCACGGTGCGCACGTCTTGCTCGAGCACGTCGGAGAGCACGCGGCGGGATCGATGGAGATCGGAGAGCGCCTCCTCGGGCGTCATCGTGGCGATCACGCGGTGCTCATGAGAATGCGAGGCGACGCTCATCCCCGCGTCCGCGAGCGCCCGGACGTCGCGGAAGCCCATGATGGTGCGCGCTGCGATCGAGCGCTCCTCCGCGGGGTCGAGCGTGACGTCCGCGGCGCGCGAGAGCTCGTCGAAGAAGCGCGCGAGATCGAGCCCCGGCGTGCGCTTGACGAGGCTGAGCAGGAGGCGCTTGGCGCCGACGGGATCGCGGCCGAGGTCGAGCACGATCGGGTACGGGTACGCGAGCGCGAGCGTGTGCTTCTGGCAGCGCCCGAGGAGCAGCGCGATGCGATCCCACCAGAAGATTCGCCCCGCGTCGGGGTAGGCCGTGGGCACGAAGAACGTCGCCGTCGCGCCGGCCGTCTTCAGGATGGGCAGGGCGACGTCGTGGCAATCGCGGTAGCCGTCGTCGAACGCCAGCATCACCGCGTTCGAGGGCAGCGGCCCGCCCAGGAGGAAGCGCCGCACGTCGGGCAGCGACACGAGCGCGCCGTGCTGCTTCACCACCTTGATCTGCTCGGAGAGCCCATGCGCGTCGGTCTCGCGCACGTCGCCGTCGAGCTCTCCCACCTCCGCGGCGTCGGCGATCCGGTGGTACGTCAGCACCATGAGGGATCGTGTCGTGAGCTTCGCCCGCAGCGAGAGCATCCGATCCAGGATCCCCAGGGAGTCGAACGCGCGCGCGAGCCGCGCACGCTTGGAAGGCCGCGCCGTCGGGCGCACCGGTTTGAGGCGCATCTTGGTGATGTAGTTGAGCACACTTTAAACGATGTGCTCGTGCCTACGATTGCCTTCGTTTCGACCGATTTTTCCACCGGTGACGTTCCGGCGCTGGGCCGGCGAACAGGATCCGCCGACAGCGTGCCTGCGATTTGGGGAAGAGGACCCGGCTCCGGTATGATCGCGCCAATGTTCCCGAGTGAGCCCGTTCCCGAGCGTATCGGGGCGTACAAAGTGCTCCGAAGGTTGTCCGGAGCGGGCTCGGCGGACGTGTACGTCGGACGCATGGAAGGCCCGATGGGCTTCTCGCGTCTCTGCACGCTGAAGCTCGTCCGGAACACGATCGAGGGAGACGCGCATTTCGGCGAGGAGCTCGTGCGCGAGGCGGCGATTTGCGCCGTGCTGAACCATCCGTCGATCCAGCGGATGTTCGACTTCTTCGAGCACGACAAGCACCTCGTGCTGGTGCTGGAGCACGTGGAGGGCGTGACGCTCGACCGGCTGCAAGACGTGCTCGGGCGGAACAAGTCGAGGCTCGACGACAGGACGATCGCGTTCCTCGGCCGCGCGCTCGGCGGCGCGCTCGCGCACGCGCACGCGGCGAAGGACGAGGAGGGGACGCCGACGCCCGTGATCCACCGGACGATGCACCCCGAGAACGTGCTGATCGGCTGGGACGGGCACGTGCGGCTGACGGGGTTCGGGCTGGGGAAGATCCTCGGGCGAAGCCCGGACACGGTGGCGTTCGTGATCAAAGGCGCGCCGGGGTTCATGGCGCCGGAGCAAGCGCGCGGCGAGCGCGTGACGCCAAAGGCGGACGTGTACGGGCTCGCGGTCCTGCTCTGGTCGCTCTACGCAGGCGCGAAGCCGCCCGAGGTGGGCACGCGGCCCATGCCGCTCGCGGTGCTGCGGTCGGATCTGCCGAAGGAGCTGACGAGCGCGATCGACGGGGCGCTGGAGCCGTCCCCGGACAAACGCAAGGTGTCGTGTCAGGATCTCGAGCGCGTCCTCAACAAGGCGCCGGGGATCGAGCTCGGGCAGAAGGACCTCGAAGAGAAGGTCGCGCCGCTCAAGGGGCCGCGAACGAAGGCGACGGAGGGCGACGGCGGGCCGCGCAAGCGCGTGCCACTCGAATCGGTGCGGCCCGCGAAGCCGCCGCCGTCGAGCAAGCAGAGGCTCTCGGTGCCGCCGCCTTCGCGGCCGCCGGGCTCGATCCCGCCGGTGCGTTTGTCGGAGCGGCCCGCCGACCCAGGAGATGCCGGGCCGGCCTCGGTGTACCCGCTGCTCCGGGCCCTGGCCGAGCGCGTGCCGGGCCCGCCGAGGCTGCCGCTCGCGGTGGTCGAGGCCGAGGCCGACGTGCAGCCGGAGGCGCCCACGGTGCGACCGGCGCAGGCCCAGGCGCGCGCGGCGCGAGGGCCGTCGAAGCCGTCGATCGCGGCGCCGCTCGGAGCCGTGGTGCCCGAAGGCGAATGGAAGGAGTCGGTGCCGGACGAGGAGCTCTTCGACCAGCTCTTCAACGACGCGACCTCGCGTTCGGGCATCAGCCTGACGGCGATGGGTATCGGCGCCGAGGAGCGGGAGAAGGCCGCGCTGGCGATCACCGAACCTGATCAGATCCCGGCGCGAAAAGACAGGGTGACGCCTCCTCCACCCCAGACCACGCCCAGCGCGGGCAAGGTGATGCCTCCTCCGGCCAAGCTCATGACCGGTCCGGAGAAGGTCATCCCGTCGGCGCCGAGGATCACGAGCGGCGCGGACAAAGTCGTCCCCGGTCCATCCAAGATCACGTCCGGCGCGGGGAAGTTCACGCCCATTCCTCCCCCGCTCAAGCCCGGAGCGGGGAAAGGTGACGCCTCACCTGTCGATTTCGGGCTCGGGGCGCCCAAGGACGTGCCCCCGCCTGCCGATTTCAGGTTCGGGGCGCCCAAGGACGTGCCCCCGCCTGCCGATTTCAGGTTCGGGGCACCCAAGGACGTGCCCCCGACCTTGCCCGAGGTGCTCGATCCCGCGGCTGCATCGAAGGTGGGCAACAAGCGATTGGAGCTCGCGGACACGGTGATGGCGCTGAAGACGGCGCCGTCGCCCGGGGCGCCGCCCGCAGCGTTGCCCGCGTTCGCGCCGCCGCCGGTGCCGCCGGCCGCGACGAAGCCGCCCGCGATGGCCCCGCTGCCGGCCGCGACGAAGCCGCCCGCGTTCGCGCCGCCGCCGATGCCGGCGATCGCCGCGCCGCCGGTGCCGCCTCGGTTCGGCACGCCCACGGCGACGCCCGCGCTGGCCGCCGTGTCCGCGCCCGTCATGCCTGCCGCGCCCGCAGCCGTCTCCGCCACCAGCTCCACGGCCGATCCCGTCGTCGCGTCCGCGCAACCGGCGAGCCGCAAGAAGCGTCCGCCGCCCGTCGCGCTGGCGATCGCCGGGGGCGCGGTCGCGTTGATCACCGCGGGGGCCGTCGTGCTCTTGACCGGCGGCTCGGATCCGAACGCGGATCCCAGCGTCGGCGCGTCGGCCTCGTCCTCGGCCAAGCCTGCCCTCGCGGGGCCCGAGACGGGCCCGACCGAAACCGCCGTGGCGCCGACGTCCACCACGCCCGCCGCGCCTCCCGCGGGATACGGCCTCCTCACGGTGGCCTTCCCGTCGGAAGGAAACGTGTACGTCAGCGGCAAGAAGCTCGGCCACACGAACGAGGCGTTCCAGGCGCCGTGCGGGAGCAAGTTCGTGCGCGTGTCGAGCACGGCCGAGGGGAAGTATCCGGAGTGGCTCTCGGCCGGGGAGACGGTGCTCGTGCCGTGTCAGGAGACGCTGCGGATCGAGGTCGTCCCAGGCAGGCCGGCGCCGCAGGTGCCGCGCAAGAAGAGGCGCTAGCCGTCGCCTGCACGGGCGACGCACGACGTGATCACGTCCCGCGCGCCTGCTTCAACGAGCGCGTCGCGGCAAGCCGAGAGCGTGGCGCCGGTCGTGGCCACGTCGTCGACGAGCAGCACCTTGCGGCCTTGCAGGGCGCGTGGGGAGCGCGCCACGAAGGCCCGCGCGACGTTCGTGTGTCGCTCGGCGCGGCCGAGGGACGCTTGCTGCGTGGTGTCGCGAAGCCGCACGAGCGCGCGCGCCGCGAGAGGCACGTCGAGCTCGTCGGCGGCAGCCTGCGCGAGCAGCGCGGCCTGGTTGTAGCCGCGCTCCGCGAGTTTTCGTGGGTGCAACGGAACCGGCACGACGAGGTCCACCTCCGGCGCTTGCTCGCGCACGACCCCGCGCAAGAGATGGCCGAGCGGGCGTCCGAGATCGGGGCGCTCCCCGTACTTGAACCGCCGCAGCGCAGCCGCGACGGCGCCGCCGTAGGCCGCGAACGCGAGCGGCGCGCCGGGCTCGTTCGCGGTCCGGTGCACGCTCGCGGCGCAGGGCGCGCAAAAGACACGGTCGCGGCGTACGGGCGCATCGCAAGCCGCGCATGCCGGGGGGCTGAGCGTGTCGAGGACGGCGCGGGCGAGCGCGCGCGCGGCGAGGGACACGAGGAGGAAGGGACGCACGTGGGGCATGACCGAACATCGACGCGAGCGGCCCAGAGTTGCGTCTTTTGTCCCGAGGGGGACGTCTCGCGTCCCCCTCTCAGCCGGGCAAAGCCCGGCCGATTCACCCCCCGAGGCGATCTCGCTTCGCGATTTCGCCGGAGCGCCGGACCGTCGCTCCGACGAACGAAATTCTGCGCAACGTCGCAGGGGTCGCTGTACGATTCGCGCGAGGTGCTCGCCCGACACGAACCCGATCCGCGCACGACCTGCACGTTGCTCGCGCTTGGGGGCTACGCTCGGACAAGCCGAGCTACGCCCCCAAACCCCCGGAGGCACACGTGACCAGCCGCGACGAGTGGCGCTGGACCGACGAGCAAGGCGTGCAGCGGCTCGTGCGAACCGAGGAGCTGCGGGAAGCCATCGCGACCCGCGTGCTGCCGCCGTCCGTCCTCGTCTGGCGCGAGGGCATGGACGCGTGGGTCCCCGCCTTCACGGTGCCCGAATTCGCCGACGCCACGCCCACCACGCAGGAGCCGCGGCAGGAGGCCTCCGCCCTTTCGCCGTCTCGCTTCGGCGCCGCGCTGCCCGAGAAGCGCGGCCAGATGGGCACGTTGCTCGGGCTCACGGGCCCCGGCGCGCCGCAAAAGGGCGCCGAAGGCGCGCCGATCGTGGTGCCCTCGGGAGGAGGCACCGACGCCGCGCCCCCGGGCGCCGCGCCGATCACGTTGCGGCCCGAATACGGCGGCGCCGCGTTCGAAGCCGCGCTCCCCCGAAGCCCGAACGCGTCGCCCGAGCCGCCGGCCGCCGTGCGTCCGCCCCCGCCCGTCGGACCGCCCGTGCCGGGCCCCGTCGCCGACGCGGCCGCGCGGCGTTCTCCGACGAGCACGAGCGCCGTCGACCAGCTCTGGGGCAACGTCAACGACGACGAGACGACCAACGTCGGCGACCTCGCCCCGCCCGCCGCGAAGCCGCCGAAAGAGACGACGGCCGCGGCGCTGCCGAAGCCCGCGATGGTCGCGCCCCGCGCGGCGGAGAGCCCCGCGAAGCCGCCCCACGTGGTGCCCAAATCGAGCCCACCGCCGGCCGGCGCCGCGCCCGCCAAGCCCGCCGAGGGCCCGCGCGGCAAGGCCTTCGCGAGCGCGGAGAACACGGCGGTCGGCCTCGCGCCGAAGCCCCTCGGCCCGAAGACGTCCGAGTACTCGACGGTGGGGCCGAGCCCGATGCGCGCGCCGTCGAAGGTGTTCACGAAGCCCACGGAGCCGGCCGTGCGCCCCGCCGTGTCGCCGACCCTCCCGCGGCCGGTCGTGGACAAGTCCGCGGACAAGCCCTCGGCCATCCTGCGCCCGTCGGCCCTGCTCAAGCCCGCGCCCGTTCCACGCGCCGGCGCCGCGCCGGGCACGTCGACCGGGAAGGCCTCGCCGAGCGCGCCGCCGCCCGCGCCGATCGAGCCTCCCGCCGCGCAACCGCCGGCCGATCCGCCTGCGGCCGCCGCCGCTCGGCCGCTCGCCGCGACCGAGCCGCCGCCCGCCATGCCGCCGTCCGAGGTCGCGTCGCCGGCCGAGCTCGCGCCCGTGACGGCGCCCTCCCGCGTCGACGAGCTGCCCCCGGCGCCGCCTCCGCGCGAGCCGAGCACGACCGCGATCCTCCCGCCCGATCTCTCCAGCAGCGGTGTGTACACCAGCGCGCCCGCGATCCTTCCGCCCGATCTCCCCAGCAGCGGCGGGTACACCGGCCCGTCGATGGCGGGCGCGGTGAAGTTTCCGCATGAGGTGACGCGGACGATCCGGATCGACGGGCTGCTCGCCGATCCTTCGACGGCGCCGTTGCCCGAAAAAGAAGCGGCCGCGCGGGGTTCGTCCGGGGAGACGACGACGTTGCCCTCGGCGATGGACGAGGGCTCGTTTCGCGGGGCGCCGCCGCCTGCGGTGGAGATCGTCGGCGCGGGGCCGAACGCGCCGCTCCCGTACACGGACTCGCCGCGCGGACGCGCCGCGCTCGACGCGACGTCGGACGGCCTGCGCGCCGTGTCGCCCGAGCAAGCGTCGAGCACGTTGCCTTTGAAGGTGATCGCCACGAGCAGCGGCTTGCTCGTGATGATGGTGATCTCGGCGTTTTTCGTGGGTCGTTGCTCGGTCAAGCCGACGGTGGCCGGCGGCGGCGCGCGTTCGGCCCTGGCGAACACGGTGCGCGAGATCCGCGACGCCCTGCCGCAGCCGCCGAAGCCTTGCTGGGTGGCCAAGCAGCCCGTGCGCTGGGCGCCCGTCGTCTCGAACAAGGTCCCCTTCGAGCTCTTGCCGCTCGCCTCGGGCAACGTCTCGATCGGCTACGCGAAGAGCTCGGACGAGGCCGTCGGCATCGAGGTCACGCCGTCGAGCGGCCAGGTGAACGAAGGCTTCGTCGAGAAGGTCAGCGGCGAGATCGATCGCGTCGCGCCGACCGGGACCGACAAGGGGTACTTCGTCGCGGCAAAGGAGGCGCCGGGCGCGCTGAAGTCGATCGTGCAGGTGCCCGCGTCCACGGCGTTTTTCCTGGGCGTCGCCGACGGCAGCCTCGCGACGGCCGATGGGGTCGACGCCGCGCCACAAGCGCTCTGGCCGATCGCGGGGGCGGATCCGCTCGACGCGGCGCGCGTGGTGGTCGCCGACGACAAGGGCTACGCGCTCTCGTTCCGGCGCGACGGCGTGGTCATGGGCGGCTTCATCGGCCCGGATCGCAAGCCGCTCGGCGAGCTCGTGAAGGTCGCCGGATCCGGCGGGCAGGTGGGCAAGCCGATGAGCGGATGGAACGGCCGCGAGGTCGCGATCCTGTTCGCCGATCGTCAGGACGATCAGAGCCCGTGGAAGATCCGGCTCGGCCACGCGCCCGCGGGATCGATCCCGGCGTCGACCGAGGTGATCGAGCTGCCGGCCGGAGGCCCCGGCGGCGACGCGTTCGCGCCCGGGATCGCGGGCCTGCCGGACGGCCGATGGGTGCTCGTCTGGACCGAAGGATCGGCGGGCGCGCGCGCCGTTCGTGCGCAGACGCTCGGCCCGGATTTCGTGCCCGTGGGGGATCCGATCGCGCTCTCCCCGCCCGCGGGCAACTTCGGCCAGGGCATGGCCGCGGTGGCGGGCGCGTACGTGACCGCGGTGTTCCTCCAGAGGGGCAAGTCGAGCTACGAGCTTTGGGGAGGCGTGCTCCAGTGCGGATGAGAGTGTCGTCGAGGCGAGCGTTCGCGTGGGCCTTCGTCGTGGCGGCGAGCCTGTCCTCGCTGCCCGCGTGTGGGCCCTCGTTGTCGCAGATCGAGCAGGGCAAGGCGATCACCACGAAGGAGCCCGCGCTCGACGACTTCTTCAAGTCCGTCGTCGCGTTGCGCGGCGAGGTCGATCGCGCCGAGGGTGATCGGAAGGCCGCGCGCGCCGATCTCGTGAAGGCGCTCGGCCTCGCGGAGACGGCCGAAGCCGGGGCGGCGCTGGAGGCGGCCGCGAAGAAGGCGAAGACGCTCGACGAGGCGGGCACGTCGCTGCACCTCGAGCTCACGCCCGACGCGAAGCTCCTCGTGCTCGCGCAGAAGCGAGGCAAGACGAGCGAAGATCCCGAGGCGCTCGCGAAGGCCGTGGAGCAATCGGTGAAGGCGTCGCTCGACGTGGCGCGGCGCATGGGCGAGCTCGAACAACGCGCGCGGTTCCTCGACACGAAACGGACGGAGCTCGCCGCGACGCCCGCGGCGAAATCGGGCGACGCCACGCGCGAGCTCGAAGGCGCCCGGATCGTGCTCGCCGAGCTGCGTGGGCGCGCGACGACAGAGGCGGGGCTCGCGTCGTCGTTCGTCGTGGGTCTGGCGATGGCGCTGGAGACCGGCGCGGCCGACACGGCGCTCGCCAAGTTCACCGGCAAGGCGGCGCGCCCGCGGCCCGGCGGTGGGGGTGGCGGCGGAGGCGCGCCCGCGGGAGGATCCCCGGCGCCGAAGCCCAAGCCGAGCGACGATTTCGAGCCCTGACATGACGAAATTGAGCCCCGCTGACGATGGAGGCTGCGCTCGGGCAAGCCGAGCTACGCCCCCAAACCCCCACGTTTTCGCCGCGGCAGCCGCGCTCGCGCTCTCGCTCGCGAGCCCTCGCGCCGAGGCGCAGGCGACGCCGCTGCCCGAGTCGATCCCGGTCGGGTCCTTCACCTTCCGCCCTTCGTTCGAGCTGCGCGTGCGCGGCGAGTTCCGCACCGATCCGTTCGACATCGGCGGCGTGAACTTCACGCGCGGGGCGGTGCTCGAAGACGCGTACGGCTCGAACCTGCCGCCGCGCTTCGACGCGCCGACCTACATGACGCCGATCTACGCGTCGCAGTGGGCGGCGACGAGCCGCGCGCGGCTCGGCCTCGCGGTGGATCGAGGCCCGGTGACGGCGGCGATCGTGCTGCAGGACGCGCGGCCGATCGCGGGATCCATGGGGTACAGCGTGCTGCAAAGCAGCCAGCTCGGCGCGGGCCTCGGGCTCTTCGAGGCGTACCTCGACGTGCATCGCAAGAACCGCCGGCTGTGGTTCAGGCTCGGGCGCCAGCGGGTCGTGTGGGGCGACGGGCGGCTCGTCGGCGAGAGCGATTTCACGCAACGGCCGCGCTCGCTCGATGCGGCGCGGCTCGGTTTGTCCTGGAAGGACATCGATGTCGAGCTGCTCGCGGCGCTCATCGGAACGTCGCCGCTCGGGGGGCTCGGCACTCTCGGCGGCGCGGCGGGAGGGGGATCGACGGGGAGCACGGACAGCAGCATGGTGCCCACGACGACGATCCAGCCGCAGACGGGCAGCCAGCTCTACGGCGCGCACGCGGTCTTTCGCATCTTCCCGCTGCTCGCGATCGACGTGACGGCGCTCGCGCGGATCGTGCGCCCGCCGGTCGCGATCGATCTCACGCCGAGCGATACGTACGTGATCGACGCGCGCCTGTCCGGGGACTACCGCGGCGTTCGGTACGCCGTTGAAGGCGCGTACGAGCTCGGCCGCATTTCGAGCTTCGGCGCGAACCGCGATCTACGCGCCTTCGCGGGCGCGGCGCGCGTCGCGTGGGAGACGGCGCTGCCGTGGCATCTCACGTTCGGCGCGGCGGGCGCGTACGCCTCGGGGGACAACGGCAGCACGGATACGCTCTCCGTGCAGACGCGCTTCGATCCGATCCTGCCCGAAGAGCGCCCGACGCACGGCCGCATGGGCCTCTACGCGTGGTCGAACCTGATCGAGGCCGGCGCCGACATCGCGGCGCGCCCGACCGACACGTTCTCGGTGAACCTCGGCTACCGCTTCGTCGGGCTCGCCAACCCGAAGGGCCGCTGGACGAGCGCGTCGCTCACTCCGATCGGCGCTTCGGCCACGAACGAGTCGCGCGTCCTCGGCCACCAGATCGACGCCACGGTGGGCCTGCGCGTCTGGGATCCGCTAGTGATCGAGGCCTCCTATGGCCTCTTCCTGACGGGCGAAGGCGCGCGGAACATCCTCCAGGCATCGAGCCGCGGCCAGCCCGACATGCAGCACTTCGCCTATCTGCAGGCCGTGCTGCGCGCGCCCTAGAACAGCGAGCGGTTTGACAACCGCTCGCTGTTCTAAGGCTTTCTTCGTCCCGAGGGGGACGCCTCGCGTCCCCCTCTCGTCCAGGCAAAGCCCGGCCGATTCACCCCCCGAGGCGAGCTCGCTTCGCGATCTCGTAGAGCGCCGAACCTTTCGGCGCTCTAGAACCCGCTCCAGCGCCGCTTCGGCCCCGTGTCGACGTGCACGAACCTGTCGCGTTTCCCCGCGTAGGTGCCGAGCCCGCCTTGCCACTTCGCCTGCAGGATCTCAGCGGCGAGCTTCGGGACAACGAGCCCCTCGACGCGGAAATCGATCGCCATGCCGAGCGTGTGCTGGCTGTGCGACGCGACGTGCCGGCCCTTTTTGCGCATCACCTCGTTGCGCTTGGGGCTCCGGTAGCCGCTCACGATCTCGATCCGCGTGCCCTCGTGTTTCTTCGCGATCGTACGAAGCAGATCGAGCAGGCGCGGATCGATGCGCGTCTCTTGCTCGTAACCGTGGTCCGCGAGGAACGTGGAGAAGCGCTCAATCGTGGGTTCGTCCTCGGTGAGCGCGAGCGTCTCCTGCGTGTGACCGTGCACGATCGTCGCGATCGGCTTCTTCGCGGGAGGTGCCTCCGCTGCGGGATCCACGAGGCGTGGCTCGAGCGATGGAGCAAGCGCCGCCGCCGCGTCGATCACGGCGGCGGTGCTTTTGCGTGGGGGTGGGAGGGGAGCTTCGGAGAGGGGGGAGGGGACGGGCAGGGCGAACGCCGCGGCGACGAGGGCCGGCGCGATCGCCCGACCTTTCACGTGCTCGGAGCCGGCTTCGGCGCGCCGAAGATGCTGGCGGCGCGGCGCTTCTCCTTCGCGGCGCGCTCGCGGTCGGCGTAGGTCGGGATGACGACCTTCTGCCGCTCGGGAAGCTCGCGCCCAGCCACGATCGCGTCGACCTCCTCGGCGTCGAGCGTCTCGCGCTCGAGCAGGGCGTTCGCCAGCTTGTCGAGCGCCTCGCGGTGCTCGTCGAGCAGGCGGCGCGCCTCGGCGTGGCCGTCGAACACGAACTTGCGGACCTCGTCGTCGATCTGGTTGGCGACCGTCTCCGAGTAGTCGCGGCGCTGGCTCGTGAAGTCGCGGCCGAGGAACACGCTCTCCTCGTTCGCGGCGTACGAGATCGGGCCGATGACGTCGCTCATGCCGAACTCGGTCACCATGCGGCGCGCGAGGTTCGACGCTTGCTTGATGTCGTTGCCCGCGCCCGTCGTGAACTGGCCGAAGACGATCTCCTCGGCGACGCGGCCGCCCATCAGCACCGCGAGGCGCGCCTTCGCGAAGTCGCGCGACATGCTCAGGCGGTCTTCCTTCGGGAGCTGCTGCGTGATGCCGAGCGCCGGGCCGCGCGGGATGATCGTCACCTTGTGCACGGGGTCGGCGTTCTTTTCGAGCAGCTTCGCCACGAGCGCGTGGCCGGCCTCGTGCCACGCCGTCGTCTTCCGCTCCTCCTCGCTGATCACCATGCTGCGGCGCTCGGTGCCCATGAGGACCTTGTCCTTGGCCATCTCGAAGTCGACCATCGAGACGAGGTCCTTGTCCTGGCGCGCGGCGAGCAGCGCGGCCTCGTTGACGAGGTTTTCGAGGTCGGCCCCGACGAACCCGGGCGTGCCGCGCGAGATGATCTCGAGGTCGACGTCCGGACCGAGCGGCACCTTCTTCGTGTGCACGCGGAGGATGCCCTCGCGGCCACGCACGTCCGGGCGATTCACCACGATGCGCCGATCGAAGCGGCCGGGCCGCAGGATCGCGGGGTCGAGGACGTCCGGACGGTTCGTCGCGGCGATGATGATCACGCCCTCGTTCGACTCGAAGCCGTCCATCTCGACGAGGAGCTGGTTCAGCGTCTGCTCGCGCTCGTCGTGACCGCCGCCGAGGCCCGCGCCGCGGTGCCGGCCGACGGCGTCGATCTCGTCGATGAAGATGATGCAGGGCGCGTGCTTCTTGCCCTGCTCGAACAGGTCACGCACGCGGCTCGCGCCGACGCCCACGAACATCTCGACGAAGTCCGAGCCCGAGATCGAGAAGAACGGCACGCCCGCCTCGCCCGCGATGGCCTTCGCGAGCAGCGTCTTGCCCGTGCCAGGCGGGCCCATCATGAGCACGCCCTTGGGGATGCGACCGCCGAGCTTCTGGAACTTCTTGGGATCCTTGAGGAAGGCGATGATCTCTTCGAGCTCGTCCTTCGCCTCGTCGATGCCCGCGACGTCCGCGAACGTCACCTTGTTCTGCGACTCCGAGAGCAGCCGCGCGCGCGATTTGCCGAAGCTCATCGCCTTGCCGCCGCCCGCCTGGAGCTGCCGCATGAACAGGTAAAACATGACGAGGAGGAAGACCATCGGCAGGATGGTCACGAGCGCGCCCGACCAGAACGGCGACGCGTCCTCTTTCTCGAAGGTGACGGCGACCTTGTTGTCGACGAGCGTCTTCGTGATCTCGTCGGCGTTGTCCGGGCCGATCGTGACCTTTTTGACCTTCGAGTTGCTCTTCGGGTCCTTGACCCAGAAGGTGTATTCACGATCCTTGATCGAGACGGAGTCGACGTGCGGGTCCTTCTCGCGATCGGCCTGAACCTGGCCCATGAACTCGCTGAACGCGACCTGCGTCGCGGGCGGGCGATCGGGGCTCAGGAACTGCCAGATCACGAGGAACATCATGATCAGCAGGACCCAAAGGAGGAGCGTCTTGTGCGATTGCTTCACGAGGATCCTCGGGTTGCCCGGCCCGATCTCCTCGGGACGAGCAGACTGCGTCCAAATGTAACGCTTCTTTGCGGCAGCATGCCACGCGGTGGCATGCCCGTCGATGGAAGCCAAGCCGCGCCGTCCATTCGGTAGCGACGCAGCTTGATCATTTCTTTTCGTTAAGGACGATCTTCCCGGCTGGGAAGGTCACGTCGAGCTCTCGTCCCCCCTTCATACGAATCTTCACAATCCGAACGCCCTTTTTTTGGGCTTTTTCGATCGTCTTGCGTTGTGCCCGGCCGAGCTCGCTCATCGGGTCCTCCTCCGGACGGACGTCGTTCAGCATGTCCGCGAGGGCACAGAGATGGTCGATGATCCGCGGTGATAATTCCTCCATCAGGGGAATCAGCTCGCGGCGCACCCGGACACGCGTGAATCGAGGGTCGAGGTTGGAAGGGTCGCGGGCGTGGGCGATCGCGTGGCGATCGAGGTGGAGCAGGACGTCGGCCCGGCGCGCCCGGACGAGCGGGCGCACGAGGTCGCGCGGCGTGCCTCCGCCGCTCGGCGGTACGGGCGCAGGCGCGCGTGGTTCGAGCACGGCGAGCCCACGCGGGCCCGCGCCACGGAGCAAGCGGAGGAGGACCGTCTCGGCCTTGTCGTCGGCCGTGTGGCCCGTGGCGATCACGGCGGCGCCGCGCCGCGCCGCGGCGTCCTGCAGCGCTCGATGACGCGCCTCGCGGGCCCGCGCCTGGAGGTTTCCCCCCGGCTCGACGTCGAGCCGCGTGACCTCGAAAGGAACACCGAGCTTGTCAGCGAGCTCGGCCGCGAGCGCGAGCTCGTCCCGCGCCTCGGGGCGCAATCCATGATCGATCCCGTGCCCCACCACGTCGTGGCCGATCGTGCGGCGGAGCAGCGCGAGCACGTGGAGCAGCGCCGTCGAGTCGGGGCCACCCGAGCAGGCGACGAGCACACGATCGCCGCGATCGAAGAGCGCTTCGTCGCGGATGGTGCGCTCCGCGAGGCGTCGTAACGAAGGCGGGTGCGAGGGCTTGGTCAACGGAGCTCGAAGGCCTTGCAGAAGACGACCTCGTCACGCGCATCGAGGTCGGGCTCCTTGTGCATGACGTGCGGATACCCGAGCGAGCAACGATCGCCTTCCGGGTCGTATTGCGCGCAGTCGCCGCACGTGAACACGAGGCGAAAGCGGCGCGCCTCCTGCCGGAGCCGTTCGTCGACGGTGTGGATCATCCGGCGAGAGCGTAGCGCACGCGAGCGCTCAACGCGCCCCGCGGCGACGCACGAGGCGGGCCACGGTCTCGACGTGGCTCGTCTGCGGGAAGAGCTCGACCGTCTCCAGGTGCGTGAGCGAAAAGCCCGCGCGTGAGAGCACGCCGAGGTCCCGCGCGAGCGTGGCCGGATCACACGCGACGTAGACGATGCGTTGCACGCGCGAGGCCGCGATCGCAGCCGTCGCGCCCTCCGCGCCGGCCCGCGGCGGATCGAGCACGACGACGTCGACGCGCGGCGGAACCGGGTAAGCGTCCGCGTCGGTGGCGACGACCTTGCCCGCGAGATCCCGCGCCGCGAGGTTTTCACGGGCCGAGCGCGCAGCTCCCTCGTCCGACTCGACCGCGACGAACGACGCGGCCCCACGCGCGAGCAGGATCGAGAGCGTGCCGCTGCCGGCGAAGAGCTCGAGGACGTGCCCGTTCGTCGCTTCGTCCGCGCCTTCCCGCGGCGCATCGACGTCCGCGCGGGCGAGCTCCGCCACGCGCCGAGCGAGCAGCGTCGCGCCGTGATCCGAGCTCTGTGCGAACGATCCGGCCGCGATGACGAGCGGCGCGCCGTCCGCGCCTTCGAGCACCGGGCGCGGATCCCCGAACACGGCCGGCGTCTTCGCGCCCTCCATGCGCACGCGCGCGCCGGCCCACGCGCCCTCCGCGACACGCCGATCGATCGCGGTCCAGGCCGCGGGCGCGATCTCGCCGCGCCACGTCACATCCACGACGAGCCGCCCGCCCGCGCCTCGCGCGACCTGCACGTCGCCCTCGCCCGTCGAGCCCGCGAGCGCCGCCGGGATCTCGTCGAGCGCGCCGGCGATCGACGACGCGAGCACGATGCAGGTCGGCGTGGCGACGAGCGTGTGCGAGCCCGGGGCGCGATACCCGATCCGCACCCGACCTCGCTCGCCGCGCACGTAGAGCCGCGCGCGCGTGCGGTAGCCGAGCGGCTCGGGCGCGGCGTGCACGTGGATCGCGGGCGGCGCCTCGCCGGTTGCATGCGCGACCGCGCTCCGGACGATCTCCGCGTGCGCCGCTTCCTGCGCGCGCGGTGAGAGGTGCATGAAGTCGCAGCCACCACACGCGTCCACGTGCAAGCACGTCGGATCCACGCGATCGGGGCTCGCCTCGATCACCCGCAGCAGGCGCCCGCGCGCGGGTCGCGTGTTCCTGTCGACCTCGGCCTCCACGCGCTCGCCCGGCGCGGTGCCCGGCACGAAGACGGCCGTGCGATCGGCGAGCCGAGCCACGCCCGCTCCACCTGCGGCCAGGTTTTCGATGTGCAGGATCTCCGGGCGAAGCGCCTGTTTCGGCCTCGCCTGTTTGTCCCTGCGGTCCGGCTTTCCAGCGGGACGCGTTCCGTGCGGCATCGACGGAGACTACGTCACGACGAACGCACGTGCACCGCCCGCCCCGTCTTCGGAGCGAGCGGCCCGGTTCGTCTCACTTCATCGACACGCGTTGCGCCGTCACCTGGCCGGACACGACGATGACCGAGATGACCTTCGTCATGTCGCCCTTCTTGAGCGTGACCCGGTGCGAGCCCGGCTTGACCGAGATGTGCACGATCGGCGAGGGGCCGAGCGAGCGCCCGTTGTCGAGCACGTCGTCGCAGAACGGGTTGCACACGATCGTCAAGAAGCCCGGCTCGCCGGACGCGGCCGCGGCGCTCGCCGTCGCCGTGGGCGCGGCCGTGGGCGCGGCCGTCGCCGTCTTCGCGGTGGCGGGCGCGGTCCCGGGTCCAGGGCCCGGCGCGGCCGCAGGCGCGGCCGTATCCGTCGGCGCAGCCGCGGCCGTTTC
>NZ_SSMQ01000181.1 GCF_005144585.1 Polyangium fumosum
TCATCCCGTCGGTACATTCGGGGGGTCTGACGACATTATACAGTCGAGGCCCCCGTGAATTTCGAGACCGAGAACGACCCCGAGATCCTCCGGCAGGCGGCCCTGCTCCTGGAGCGTGAGAACCAGCGGCTCGCGAAGCAGATCATCGCGCTGACCGCGGAGCTCGTCGCGCTGAAGGGCGAGAGCTCCGAGCAGATGAAGCTGCGTATCGCGGCGCTCGAACAGCAGATCGCCCAGAAGAATCGCCTGCTCTTCGGCGAAAGCTCGGAACGACGCGCGAACGGCGAAAGTGGCACGCCGCCCGCGCCGCCCGCGCCGCCGAAGCCGCCGAAGAAGGGACACGGCCCGAAGGCGCAGCTTTCGTTGGAGATCGTGGAGGTCGAGCACAAGCTGGACGACGCTGACAAGGTTTGCAAATCGTGCGGCGGCGCGCTCGAGGCGTGGGAGGGGCAATTCGAGACGTCGGAGGAGGTCACCCCCGTACCGCGCCGCTTCGTGGTGAAGAAGCACAAGCGCCAGAAGTATCGCTGCCCTTGTGGCGGATGCATCGAGACGGCGCCCGGGCCCGAGAAGCTCTTCGAGGGGGCGCGTTACTCGATTGATTTCGCCGTCGAGGTCGGCGTGGACAAGTACGACGACCACGCGCCACTGGAGCGCCAGGTGCGCAAGATGCGACGCGAGGGTTTGCTCGTGGAGTCGCAAACGCTCTGGGATCAGCTCGAGCGCGCGGCGAGGCTGCTCGCGCCGGGATACGAAGCGCTCTTTCAATACGTGCTCAGCCGGGGCGTCATCGGCGCGGACGAGACGCGGTGGCCGCTCCTCGGCAAGAATGAGCCTTCGCGCTGGCATGCGTGGTCGGTGGTGGCGCCCGACGCGGTGGTCTATCGAATCCTGGAGGGCCGTGGAGCCGAGGAGGGGCGAAAGGTGCTCGGGGGCTACAAGGGCGTCGTGATGTGCGACGGCTACGGCGTGTACAAGTCGCTCTCGAAAACGGAGGGCTTCTCGCTCGCGCATTGCTGGGCTCACGCACGGCGCGAATTCATCAAGATCGAGTCGTCGTATCCCGCGGAGACGAAGCAAGTGCTCGACTTGATCCGCGGCCTTTATGCCGTCGAGGCGAAGTGCAGGCCCGGGCCCGAGGGGGATGCCGAGCGGCTGGCGCTGCGACGAGCTGAATCGAGGTCGCTGCTGGAGCGCATTCAGCAATGGGCGGAGGCGACGCCGGTCGTGCCGAGGAGCAGCCTGGACGACGCGATCAAGTACATGGCCGGGCACTGGAGCGGACTCACGCGATTCCTTTCCGACCCGCGAATTCCGTTGGACAACAACCACACCGAAAGAGCCGAGCGCGGCGTCGTGGTCGGACGCAAGAATCACTACGGGTCTCGATCGCGGCGAGGGACCGAGGTCGCGGCGCTCTTTTATTCTTTCGTGGAGAGCGCGAAGCTCTGCGGGCTCGATCCGAAAGCGTACCTGCGTACGGCCATCACCGCGGCGGTGCGCGGGGAGCGAATTCCCCTGCCTCATGAGATAGCCGCTCGG
>NZ_SSMQ01000182.1 GCF_005144585.1 Polyangium fumosum
AGATCGTGACCTTCATCAAGGCCCCGGATATGTACAACGCGCTTGAGGCGGGGCAGATCCAAGCCATCATCAACGACCTTCCGATCTCCGAGGACGTGGTCGAGAGGAAGCCCGATCTGAAGATCGTCCAGCGGATCGACAATGGCGAAAAATACGCATTCGCCGTCCACAAGGAGAACCTCGCGCTCCTCCAGGGCATCGACCAGGCGCTCGAGAACCTCTTCGCCGACGGCACCTACAAGGCGATCTTCACCAAGTATTTTCCCAGGCAGCAGCTCCCGTCTCATGTGGAGGAGGCGACGGCCGTACCCTTCTCCGGCTGCCCCTCGCTATCGACCGTGCAGCCGAAGATGTTGACGATCGGATCGGACCTCCCCTATCCTCCTTTCGAGTTGTTCACCGAGAGCGGCGAAACGACGGGATTCGATGTCGAGCTCATCGAAGCCATCGCCAAGGAGCTATGCCTGACCCCGAAGTGGGTCAACTCGAACTTCGACACCATTTTCACGAGCCTCTCGGCGGGCAGGTTTGACGTGGTCGCCGCGGCAGTGACCGCGTACGCCCCAGTGGGCTCTCCCTCGTACGCCACGGTGAAGGCCCGACAGAAAATCGTGTCATTCACGAAGCCCTATTATTCAGCCCTGCAGTCGCTGACGGTGAAGGCGAGCGGTTGAGCGCGCATGAACCGGATACCAGCGCCGCATCCGATTCGAGGGATCGCCGCGCTCCGCGAGGAGAGCCGGCCCCTCGGGCTGGTGAGCGCCCTCGTCGGGGGGCTCGCCCTCGCGATCGTGCTTGGGGGCACGGCATCCGTGCTGACCGAATACGGGATCCAGCGCGAGGACCGGATCGCGGCCGCGCTGCAATCGATCGAGCTCTTCACGATCCTCGTGTTCGGGAGCCTGCTCGGCGCGGGCGCCACGGCGCTCGGCTTCGGGACCTACCGGCGCATGCCGACCCGGGTGTCACGGGAAGAGGCGATCGCCGGGGCGGTGCTGGGCCTTCAGGCCGCCCTCTGCGGCCTCGCCCTCCTCTGGTTCATCCAGGGCGACATGGAGAGGTTCGCCCGTAACTTCCTGAGCTTCGAGCAGATCGTACCGCACTACGAGGCCTTCCTGAACGGAGCCAAAAATACGCTTCTCCTGGCCGGCGCGGGCGAGCTCTTCGGGGTGATCCTCGGCCTCGTCCTCTCGGTGTTCACGATTTCCAAACGAGCGGTCGTACGGGCTCCGGTGCGCGTGTACATCAACCTCTTTCGAGGGACGCCGCTCCTGCTCCAGCTCTCTCTGATCTATTTCGGCCTGGCCCTCGGGCTCGGCGTGAACATGTCCGCCTACACCGCCGCCATCCTGGCCTTCTCCCTCAACACCGGCGCATACTCCGCGGAGGTGTTCCGGGCTGGTATCCAGTCGATCGAGCGCGGCCAGATGGAAGCGGCCCGGGGCCTCGGGCTCGGCTACATGCAATCGATGCGGTACGTCATCGTTCCCCAGGCCGTGCGGCGGGTCATCCCGCCCCTCATGAACG
>NZ_SSMQ01000183.1 GCF_005144585.1 Polyangium fumosum
CTAGTTCCTCGACACAGGGATCCTGATCGATTCGTTTCAGGGTCTTCGAAGCACGGGAAGCAGCTCGGGGTCTACGAGGAGCTCGATGCTACGAGGCTGTCCGGGTTGGCGACGGATCAGCCCTTTGTGTTCCAGTTCGATAACCATGCGGTGCACGGTGGGCGGCGTGGTCTGGAAGTAGGTCTGCATGTCGGCCTCTGCCGGCGCTCTGCGGTGCAGCATGAGGTACGCGTAAATGAAGGCGAGGTACTGGCCTTGTTTTTCCGTGAATTGCGGTCGCATAGACTGGACAAACCATCGAGAATTTGATCGGCTGCCTCTTCGGAGGCATCCAATGAACGTGCGCTGGATCGTGGAACTGACGGACGAGGAACGCGCAGAGCTGCGCCATTTTATAAGCGGTGGTAGCACGCAGGTTCGCAAGGTCAAGCGGGCGCAAATCCTATTGGCTGCGGATGCGGGAACCCGCGATGGCGAGATCGCTGCGAGCGTGGCAGTCGGCACATCGACGGTCTACCGGACAAAGCAGCGATTCGTCGAAGGAGGGCTTTCGCGAGCGCTCAACGATGAGCCGAGACCCGGCGGGACCCGCAAGCTGTCGGGCAAGGAGGAAGCGCTATTGATAGCGACAACCTGTTCCGCTCCTCCAGAGGGCCGTGCAAGGTGGACGCTCGACCTGCTCGCCGGAGAAATGGTGCGCTTGACGAATCACTCATCGCTTTCAAGCGAGACCGTACGGCGTAGGCTGGCCGAGAACGAAATCAAGCCTTGGCAAAAGAAGATGTGGTGCATCCCGAAGGTCGACGCCGAATTCGTTGCACGAATGGAGGATGTGCTCGATCTATACGCGGAAATCCCCGAACCCGATACCCCGGTCGTCAGCTTTGACGAGTCGCCGGTGCAGTTGATCGGGGAAACCCGCGTTCCGATCCCAGCCCAACCCGGAACCCCTGCACGCATCGACTATGAGTACCGGCGTAACGGTACAGCCAACCTATTTGTCTTCGTCGACGCCCATAACCCCTGGCGACACGTCAAGACCACGGAGCATCGCACTTGTATCGACTTCGCCGAATGCATGCGGGACCTTGTGGACGTGCACTACCCCAATGCACGACGCATTCGCCTCGTGCTCGACAACCTGTCCATCCACAGCGCTTCCGCCCTCTACCAAGCGTTTCCACCCGACGAGGCCCGTCGAATCCTACGCAGGATCGAAATGCACTACGTACCCAAACACGCAAGCTGGCTGAACATGGTGGAGATCGAGATAGGCGTGCTCAAACAGCAGTGCCTCGCGCGACGCATCGACGATCGCGCCACCCTCAAGCGCGAGATAGCCGCGTGGCAGACGGCGCGAAACGCTGCCAAAATCGGAATCCGCTGGAGGTTCAGTGTCCAGCACGCTCGCAAGAAGATGGGGCACGCATACCCACAGCCAGCGCATCCCGCGCTGCCCGTCGCAGCGTGAAACAGTCAAGACCCCTGTGTCGAGGAACTAG
>NZ_SSMQ01000184.1 GCF_005144585.1 Polyangium fumosum
TGTGCAACCGGAATCTTGGGTGACACTTCAGACCGGGACCTCGGGTGACACTTTTTCGCTTCTCGAGGGGTCGACCCATCCGCTCGGGTGGCGCAGACCGGTGCCTCGGGTACGTAGACCGGGACCCTGGGTAACACTGTCTGGCGTGGCGGGGACGAGGACCGTCAGCCTTCGAAGCGTGCTCCGACAGGTTGATCCTCAGAAACCATCAAGGCGTCCACGGAGACCCCCAGCCTCCGAAGCGTGATTCGACAGGTTGATCCTCGCGGACCGATCACAAAATCACCGTCGTCGTATTCCGGGTCGTCTTGGAATGGTGCTCCAACGGAGCCATAGCAGCCACGACGGTTCAGGTGGATTGAGGGGGGTCTGGGGGGAGACTGGTAACTTGTGAATCGCGTGGGGGCAGCTTGGGGGAAAGCTGCTTTATTGGCGCATCAGCCTGCGCGTATGAAGCGCGGCTCCTTGCCGGTCTCGTCGAGCGTCCCGAGGAGCACGGGGCCGTAAAAGACCTCCCAGCGGTCATCGTCGACTTCACGGAGCCCGACAGGCTCGAGCGAGAGGAGCCGTGTCATGACGTGTCTCGCGCTCGGCCGCCGCAATCGTCCGAGATCATCGAGCTTGCGCACGATGAAGCCTTCGCCGTACTCGGGCGACCTTGGTGACTGTGGAAATGAGCGCGCGGATGTTACATAGATCTTCGCTGGCGGCTTCTGGTTGAGCGCCTCGTGAGGACGGACGTCATTGTATTCGTGACGAAAGCGATCGAGGACGCGCTGCTGCTCGTTCAACGTCGCGCCGGGCGGCTGCGTGGCCTCGTCCTTGAGCGTGCGGTGCATGCGCTCGTGCCGGCCGTTTTGCTCGGGCCTACCGGGCTCGATGCGCTCGGGGACGATGCCGAGCTTGATCCACCAGACCGACAGCGCCGATAACCCTCCTGGGGCCTTGGAGGCGAAGGGGGCGCCGTTGTCCGTGCGTATCCGCTCGGGCACCCCGAATTCGCGAAAGACGCGCTCGAAGTGCTCGCAAACCGGCTTGCCTTTCGGGTCGTGCATGCCCTCGCAAGCAAGCAGATAGCGGCTGTAGTCGTCGGTGATCGTCAGCGGATGGCATCGCGTTCGATCTCCCAATGCAAAATGTCCTTTGAAGTCTGCACACCATGTGCTATTCGGTCGATCGCTGCTCGACAGCGGGCTCGTATGCAGCGGGACGCGCAAGCGCCTGCGGCGCGGACGAATCAAGCCGCGGCTCTTGAGCAGCTCGCCGATGGTGCTGGCGGCCGGCACGACGAGCTCCGGCTGCTGGGCCGCGACGAACGCGCGGAGCTTTTTCGGTCCCCAGGTCGGGTGGTCTTTGCGCGTCTTCACGAAGACGTCCGCGAGCTCGTCATCCAAACGATGCGGATGGTTGCGCGCGACCGGAGGTTTGTCCTCTAG
>NZ_SSMQ01000185.1 GCF_005144585.1 Polyangium fumosum
CTCTGGTGCGGAGCACGCCGAGGCGGTTGGCACGATTTTCCCGGGATGCGTGGGACGGGATGCGACGGGGTCATGTGCGGGGTGTTGGGCTCGCGATTGGGGTGGCGTAGATCCACGGGCTGCTAGCTCCACCCAGAGTACAATGCGGGCCGCCAAGGAGGCCCTATGAACCTTCGTCGCCTTGTTGCTTCAGTTACTGCCACGCTTGTTTTCCCAGCCCTCGCGGCCTTGCCGTCGTGCAGCGATCCTGCGTGCGACGACGGCGGCGAGGGCTGCCCGTGTACGACAGGCGTAGAGTGCGGCAGGCCGCCTGCCTGCACGGGCTGGATGTGCGACGGCACCTGCCACAGCTTCAACGAGCGCGTGGGCTTCCGCTGCATGATGGATACCTGCCCAGGCCCAGACAAGTGCCCCGGCGTGTGCGACGGCGCGGGCACGTGCATCGGGTGCCTGCAGGACGCGGACTGCAAGCCGGGGCATACCTGCGAGGCCGGGAACGTGTGCTCGCGCTGCGACGACGGGGTGAAGAACGGGGACGAGACTGACGTCGACTGCGGCGGGTCGTGCCCGCTGTGCCCGGGGACGTGCAACGTGGATGCCGACTGCCCGGCAGGCTACTGCTGGGAGGGCCTCTGCGTCCGATGTGACGACGGGATCCAGAATGGGGACGAAACGGGCGTCGACTGCGGCTCCTTGCTTGGCCACTGTCCCGTTTGCACCGGTTACAAGTGCGAGACAGACGAGCAGTGCGCAACAGGCATTTGCGCGGCCAGCGACGTCTGCTGCAAGGTCGTCTGCGACGGCTGCCAGCAGTGCGAGGTCGATGGGGAATGCGTCCAGATCGCCGGTCCCATCCCATGGGCTGGCTGCCTTTCCGGACAGATCTGTGGTCTTGCGGGGACCTGCGCGTGGAAGGACGGGTATCCTTGCACCAAGAATGAGGACTGCCTCCACCTTTCTTGCGTGAATGGGATCTGCGACTGAGCGCCCGCAGTACTCATGGCGGTGGGGCGAGTTCTTGGACGCAACAAAAAGTCACGGGAAGGTCCTTGTACGTGGCACCAAGGACCTCTCCCCCGCTGGGCTCGCAGGTACCAGGCTCTGAGAAGATGACCTCGGCCATCTTGCTCGCGAGAGCCGTGCCCATCGGCAGGTCAACGCACTTTGGGCCCTCGGTCGAGGACAGAACGAGCGCTCCCTGCTCGTTTGTAGACAACCATCCCGATCCGCAGAAATCCTCGATCTCGACAGCGATCACGAGTTCGCGCTGGCCTGCGAGGTCATGAGTTCGCCGCCGCGCTGGGCGCTTGCCGTGTGGGTGGTGTGATCGATGG
>NZ_SSMQ01000186.1 GCF_005144585.1 Polyangium fumosum
TGCGCAGACGTCTGCGCGCGCTTGCTGTCGAAGCTCGATGCGCCCGGCGGCCGGACGAACGCGCGTGCGCGCGGCGCCTGCCACGGCAGCGGGCCGGCGTCCAGACGGGGGTGAGCGAGGTGATACACACTTCCTCCTGATCAACGCACTGTCGAACATCATGAGGTACTCTCCGCATGGTTGGGGCTCTGTCCTGGCGAATGAGGTAAACTCAGGAACGTCTCTCCTCATCAAGAAGTACCTTTCTGCCTTCGAGAACAAGTTGCCATTTATAGTACTTCGAGACATCTCGAGATACTATCCATACGTCTCGTAAAGGGAGCAGACCATCGGCGGTCAATTGGGCGGGCGGCTGAGTGGCTGCCCAGAAAAGCTAGGGAAGGAGTAGAACACGCAATGTTCAGCAGCGTCGAGATCGGTAACCGCATTCGGGCGGTACGCCAGGACGTTGGCGTTTCGCGCCTCACTCTCGCGGAAGCTCTCGGCGTGGACGTGAGCATCGTCGACAAGCTTGAAGAGGGCACTCTATCGCCGTTGCCGGGCGACTACATTCTGATTGCGTCTCGTGCGCTCAACAGGGATTTTCGCTATTTCATTTCCACTGAGCTGGATGCGGACGAAGAACAGACCCGCCGCGTGTACCGTGCTCTCTCGGCTCCGAAGTCAGCCGATCTGTATGCCATTGGCCGATTCATGGCAATGTGCCTCGCCGAAGCCGAGGTCGAGAGCATTGTCGGCGCCAGTCGTCCTTCGCTCCCGCCCCGCTATCCGCCACCCCGGCTTCGCCGTGCGAAACACATTGAGCAGGCCGCGCATGCAGCCGAGGCGGAGCGCGTTCGACTGGGACTCGGAGTTTCTCCAGTTCACAACATTTTCGACATCCTGCGCTCCCAAGGCTGCCGAGTGGTTCGACACATTCTCGAGGACTCGGACCTATCGGGCCTTACCGTTGTGCATCCGCACGCTGGAATCTGCGTTCTCGTCAATTATGACGACGACCTCTACAGGCAATTTTTCTCTGCGGCACACGAGTATGCCCATGCTCTATTTGATCGTGACACGATTGAGACCGAAGGGTGCGTCGTGTCCTATCGATACAGCTCGGCAGAGCTCGTTGAGCTGCGAGCGAACAGGTTTGCTGCGCATTTCTTGCTCCCCTCGGCAGCGCTAGAAGTCATCCCATAAACCATCCGGTAGGACCATCGGCTCCAACATCCCACTTTGTGGGATCAATTTAACCAGCGTCGGTCCAGCCGTCGGTACATTTTCACGGCTGGCGACATATGCAGGTGTG
>NZ_SSMQ01000187.1 GCF_005144585.1 Polyangium fumosum
ACCTGGCGCAGGAGGAGCTCTACCACAACAGCGAGTTGGTCGAGCCGGTCTGGAAGTACGAGTACGATGCGATCTACCGGCTGATCGAGGCGACGGGGCGGGAACATTCGGGGCAGAATGCGGATATCCAGCAGGATGCAAATGGGTTTCCGCTGGTGAGTGCGGCGAACCCGAATGATCCGCAGGCGATGCGGAACTACGCGGAGAGCTTCGAGTACGACGCAGTCGGCAACATTCTGAAGATGATTCACGCCGCGCAGGACAGCACGGGGAGCTGGACGCGGCGGTACGATATTGCGGAGTCGAGCAATCGGTTGCTCGGGACGAGCTTGCCGGGGGATGCGCTGGGGCAGTATTCCGCGGCGTATACGTACGATGAGCATGGGAGCATGACGTCAATGCCGCATTTGGATGGCATCGCGTGGGATTTCAAGGACCAGAAACGCGAGGTCGACAAGGGCGGTGGGGGCACGGTTTACTTCACGTATGACGCTAATGGGCAACGGGTTCGGAAGCTCTGGGAGCACAGCGGGATCGTCGAGGAGCGGATCTACCTGGGGGCCTTCGAGGTCTACCGGAGGCACGAACTCGGGAATGTGGTGCACGAGCGGGAGACGCTCCACGTGATGGATGATGCGCGGCGGATTGCGATGGTGGAGACCAAGACGGTCGACGCGAACGCGCCGCCGTTCACGCCGACGCCGAGGCTCCGGTATCAGTTTGGCAACCATCTGGGCTCAGCCTCCCTCGAACTGGATGAGGATGGACTCGTCATCAGCTACGAGGAGTACCACCCCTACGGGACGAGCGCCTACCACGCGGTCGTGAGTGGGGTCGAGGTCAGTGCGAAACGGTACAGGTATACGGGTAAGGAGAAGGACGAGGAGACTGGCCTGTATTACCACGGGGCGAGGTACTACGCGCCGTGGCTCGGGCGGTGGACGAGTGCGGATCCGGTCGGGATACTAGATGGGCCAAATTTGTATGCGTATGTCCTCGGCAATCCCATCCGGCTTTCCGATCCGTCAGGGACCCAATCTGCAGGCAATGACCTTGACTCGGAAGTCAAGCAGGGCCACGCGAAATACAAGGCGCTCGAGAAGAGCTATACAGAGAACCGGCAATTACTCGTGGCCGCCGAGCAGGCTTGGAACGACAGGACAGCTAGCAGCCCGTGGACCTATCCCGAAGGGACGATCGACAGAGACGGGAGACGATGGTAGGTTTGTCCGCGTCATGTCGATGGGTCGAACACGGGAGAAGCAAGCGCCGCTCTGGGTGGCGGCGCCTT
>NZ_SSMQ01000188.1 GCF_005144585.1 Polyangium fumosum
CATTTCGAGCACCGTCTTGCGGTGGTGGGAGGCTCGCGGGAGGAGCTGCTCACGTCGCTGGCTGCGGTGGCGCGTGGCGAGGCGAGCCCGTGGGCGGCGCGTGGCGAGGCGAAGCTCGACGCGCGGCCGAAGGTGGTATTCGTCTATTCCGGTCAGGGGTCGCAATGGGTGGGGATGGGCCGCCGGCTGCTGGAGGCGGAGCCCGTGTTCCGTGCGGCGCTCGAGCAGTGCGAGCCGCTGGTCAAAAAGCACGGGGGCTTCTCTGTGCTGGGGGCGCTGGAGGCGCCGGAAGAGAGCTCGCGGCTGCACGAGACCGAGGTGGTGCAGCCGGTGTTGTTCGCGGTCCAGGTTGGATTGACGGCGCTGTGGGGGTCGTGGGGCGTGGAGCCGGACGCGGTGCTTGGCCATAGCGTGGGGGAGGTAGCGGCGGCGCACGCGGCCGGGGCGCTGAGCCTCGAAGAAGCGGTGCGTTTGGTGTGCATCCGTGGACGTGTGATGCAGGGTGCGACGGGGCTGGGGAAGATGGCTTCGGTGGCGCTCCCCGAGGAAGCTGCGCGTGCGGCCTTGGAGGGGATGGCGAGCCGGCTCGCGATTGCAGCGGTCAACGATCCGGGTTCTGTGGTGCTCGCTGGAGAGGCGTCAGCGCTCTCCGAGGTTTTGGAGCGCCTGCAAGGCCAGGGCGTAGATTGCCGGATGCTGCGGGTGAATTACGCATTTCACAGCCCGGTGATGGCGCCGTTCGAGGGTGCGCTGGTGCAGGAGCTTGGGCGCGTGGCGGTGGGGCGCGCGGCCCGGAGGATGTACAGCACCGTCACGGGCGAGCAGATCAAGGGTGAGGACCTCGGCGCCGGTTATTGGGGGAAAAACCTGCGGGAGCCGGTCCAGTTCGCGCAGGCGATCCGCTCTGCCGTACGAGATGGGGACCGCGTCTTCGTGGAGGTCGGCCCGCACCCGGTCCTGTCGAGCAACCTGGAGCAATGCCTCGCGGCGAGCGGGGAGAGCGGCCAGGTCGTGGGGTCGCTGCGGCGAGAGCGTGACGAGCAGCGTACGATGTTGCTGTCGCTGGGAGCGCTGTACGCGGGAGGGTATCCCGTGGAATGGCAGCGGCATTATCCCGGGGGAGGGCAATGCGTGCTGCTGCCGACGTA
>NZ_SSMQ01000189.1 GCF_005144585.1 Polyangium fumosum
CGCCGCCACCGCCGCCGCCGCCACCGCCGCCGCCGCCGCCACCGCCACCGCCACCGCCGCCGCCGCCGCCGCCACCGCCGCCGCCTCCTGCTGGAGGAGGCGTGAATCTCGGTAAGGGCTGACCTTAGCGCCCGCCTCGGCCCACGGGCTGCGATTGCACCACGCGGCCCAGCGCCAGCACCCGCAGCGTGATCGACTCGTTGTCTGCCGGATCCTGCTGCGGGTGCGGCTCGGCAATGGCTCGCACACGTAGCCGCGGGAAGAGCGGCAGCTTCTCCGACAGCACCTCCGGCATGTACGTCGGCAGCGGCGAACCGCTGCCCAGAGAGAGCAATCCGCCGATGTGCTCCCCGCCGAAGAGCTTGCGCTTCAGGTAATGACGCTCCTCGATCAGGATTCGCTGCGCCGTCGTTTCAAGGTAATCCGACGCGAGCGACCGATTGACCTGGGCAAACGCCTGCCGCACACGCGACAAGGCGCCCTCCAGGAGCGGCACCGCCGCGCTCCGTGGCCTCTGCAGGAGCTCTTCCGCCGCGTCGAGCGCCTCCTTCAGGCGTTTGTCCGCTGCCGCGAGCTGGGAGGCGACGGCCACCGTGGTCTTCAGCGTCTCCAGCGGGTCGCAGGTCATCGCGAGCTCGCCGTTCACGATCACCAGCGGCTGCTCGAAGATCCCGTCCTCGTCGATGGCCTCCTCCATCACGCGGGCCATGCCGATCGCGTCGAGCGGCGGCACGCGGCCGAGCGCGCGCCGGATGTCGCGGCGATCCGTCACGGCCTGCGTCGGCTCCTCCGGCTCCTCGCCCGTGATCCATTCCGTCGGGCGCTGCGGATCCCGCACGTAGGACGCCCACGCCGATTGCTGCCGCACCCGCTGCGGCGCGTGCTCGTCGAACCAGATCAAATCGACGTATTCGGAGGCCGGTGGGCGGCGCCGCACGGGCACGGGCCCAGGCGTCGAAGGCGTGGGCGTGGCCGGCTCGGGGCGCGGCGCGGCCAGGGCCGCGGCATCCGAGGCCGCCGCGAGGCCGCCGAGCGTCGCCTGGGCGTCGTGGAGCGGCGGGGGCGCGACGGGCGCGG
>NZ_SSMQ01000190.1 GCF_005144585.1 Polyangium fumosum
CGCGATGCGCAGTTCATCGAACCTCGGTCCAGCGCTGGCGCTGGTCCGGGTCCCGGGGCGGATAGCCCCGGGTGGGGCCTGGGGCAACGCCCCAGCGAGGCGGCCCCGAGATGAGACCAATGCTCAGATGTTTCGTGGATCCGGGGCAAATGGAGCAAATCCTCCTCAATCTCGTGGTGAATGCCCGCGACGCGATGCCAGAAGGCGGGCAGTTGACGATCGAGACAGCAAACACGGACCTCGACGAGGAATACGTCCGCGAACACCCCGAAGCGAACGTCGGGCCACACGTAGTGCTGTCGGTGAGCGACAACGGCGTGGGAATGGATCGAGCGACGCAAGCGCGGATGTTCGAGCCCTTCTTCACGACCAAACCCAAAGGCGTGGGCACGGGGCTCGGTTTGTCGATGGTCTACGGCATCGTCAAGCAGAGCGGCGGCTGCGTATGGGTCTACAGCGAGCCGGGGAAGGGGACGACGATCAAGGTCTATCTCCCGCGCGCCGGAGACGACGCCGTCGAAGCGCCCACAGCCGAGGCCCAGGAGAGCCGCGTGCGCGGGTCGGAGACGGTCCTCGTCGTCGAGGACGATCCGCAGGTCCGCATGCTGGTGCGCGGGATCCTGTCACGAGCCGGGTATCACGTCATCGAAGCAGCAAACGGCGGCGAAGCGCTGCTCGTATGCGAGCAACACGGCGCGACGATCCACCTGCTCTTGACGGACGTCGTCATGCCCAAAATGAGCGGCCGGCAGCTCGCCGAACGCCTACGAAACGTGCGCCCCGCCATGAAGGTGCTCTTCATGTCCGGCTACACCGAGAACGCGATCGTGCATCACGGCGTACTCGACTCAGGCATCAACTTCATCCCCAAGCCAATCACCCCCGAAGCGCTCCTCCGCAAAGTGCGCGAGGTGCTCGGGGGGGCGTAGTCGCGCCGGGGCGCTGCCCCGGTCCCCGCGGGGGGCTGTCCGCCCCCTCGACCCCGGACCAGCGAGGCGCTGGACCCAGGGTTGAAAAACTGCGCTCCGCGCAGTTT
>NZ_SSMQ01000018.1 GCF_005144585.1 Polyangium fumosum
AACAGAAGATGAACCGAACCGTTATAAGCCGTCAGGTGGCCTGTCCGATATGCACCGTGGCGGCCATGGGAACAGGAGCGGCCATCGACCGTCGTCGATGGGCTCGCGATCAACACCAGCCACCTAGCAGCAGAAATTCCAGCACGCAGCGCTGCATTCGCTCTGGCAGCCGGGGCAGCCCAAGCAACTGTTCTGGCAGTCCCGATAGCATACGGGATCGAAGCAGCCTTTCCCCGTATCATCATCATCACCCGGTCCTGCCTCCGAGGCGGCAGGGGTACGCGCCTCCTCGGGTTCGTCCATCCGCATCTCCGACGCAGCGGGGAGAAGCGCCGCGTTCGCGGCCTCGTCGCTGTCGAGAGGAGGGTCGCTCTGCATGAGGCATCCCGTCGAGAGCACGATGCCAAAGAGGAGGCAGGCGGCTGCAATGCGTGACTTGTTCAACATGACAAGCATCCTTTCTTGCGGCGGGTGCCGCTTGCCATGAGCGATTGCATGGCGCATGCCATAGGGATTTCGTCGGCGCGAAGCGCCGGTTTCACCGACGAACAGGCAGATTCGCTTCGGTAGAGCCGTTCGGGGAACAGGGCCAAGCCCGACATCTGCTGGCGCTTGCCATCATTGCGTGCATGCCGCAGCCTGCAGCGCCTCGGCGTGATGCCGTCGCTCCACACGCGGTGCGTGAGCGGCGAGACCTCCTCCACCTGGGCGAGGCGGGGAAGGCGCGGCGGGTGATTTCGGTGCTGGGGCGCTCGGGTCCTCGCGACGATCCAGGGCGCGCAGCAAGTTTACAGCACCCTGCTCGCGCGAGCTTCCGCGCCGCCGCGAGCCCATCCCGCAATGTCGCTTTCGTCGTGATGCTGCCGAGCTCCCAATGGAGCTCCACCAGCGTGTGGGCCGCGGACGGCCCGAGGCCCGTGAGCACGACCCGACCACGAGGCTCGAACCGGGGGCGTTCGTCTCTCCTCGCTGAGCAGAGCCTTCGAGGTCCCGGCGCGCCTCTTCCAGCAGAGCTTCACGCCGGGAGCGCAGGGAGACGAGCACGGCGGGAGGCAGCGGATCCTGCATGAGCCGGGCGGTTATAGGGCGGGCCGCTCCGTTTGAAAACCGTCTTTTGATCCCGAAAGACTTCGAATTCGTAGTAGGCTTCCGGCCCATGCGCGCTCCCTCGCTGTCATTACGGGCGCTCCTGTTCGCCCCTCTTCTCCTTCTCTCCGCCTGCACCACGCCGCTCGCCCACGGCCCCTCGAAGGGCCTGCGCTTACGCCATGTCGTCCTCTACCAGAATGGCCTCGGCTACTTCGAGCGCACCGGGGAGATGTCCTCTGACAAACTCGCGCTCCGGTTCCGCGAGCGGGAAGTCGACGACGTCCTGAAGAGCGTGGTCGTCGTCGAGGAGGGGCTCGGCCCGAACGAGACGCCCTCGACCGTCAGCGCGCATTTGCCGCGATCGGGCCGCGGCGCCTCGCCCGAGGAGGCGACCGAGCTCGAGCTCGTCTTCTCCCCGCGCCCGTCGCGCCCCGTCTCCATTGCGTACGCCGTCCCCACGGCCGCCTGGAAAGCCACGTATCGCATCATTCTCCCGACGAAGGAGCAAAAGGACCGCCGCGCGCTCCTGCAAGCCTGGGCGCTCATCGACAACGTGGGCGACGAGGACTGGAACGACGTGCGCGTCACGCTCGCCACGGGCGCGCCGCTCTCGTACAGCTCCGATCTCCGCTCGCCCACGATGATCGAGCGTCCCGAGCTCAAGGGCATTTACGGCCCGCAGGGCGGCGTCGTGGGCCCCGTCCTCGCCGAGAACGTCGCCGCCCGCGACACGGACGCGGACGGCGTCCCCGATCGCGAGGACGCTTGTCCCAACGAGCGCGGCACCGTGCATACCGATCCCGCGCGCGCCGGCTGCCCCTCGCACGTCACCTTGGCCCTGAGAGAGATCAAGATCCTCGCGCAGCTCTTCTTCGACAAGGGCTCGGACGCCGTGAAGCCGGCGAGCCTGCCGATCCTCGACGAAGTCGCGCAGGTGCTCCAGCAAAACCCGTCGATCATGCTCCTCGAAATCGAGGGCCACACCTCGACCGACGAGCAAAACCCGACCGAGCTCTCGGCGCGCCGCGCCTCGGCCATTCGCGCCGCGCTCGTCAAGCGGGGCGTGTCCTCGTCCCGGCTCTCGATGCGCTCCTATGCGGCCGACCGGCCCGTCGACAGCAATGCGACGGAGCCCGGGCGCGCGAAGAACCGGCGCGTCGCGTTCCACATCGCCGAGCAGGGCCCGCGCGAGGATCCGAAGTTCCGCGCGCCGACGACCACGACCATCACGCCGCAATCCCTCGCGCGCGTGCCCGAGGGCGCGGGTCGCATCGACGCTTCGAGCGGGAGTTATCGGTACGAGATCGCGAATCCCGTCACCCTCGCGAAAAAGTCGTCGGCGCTGATCACGCTCATCAATCGTCCGATGAACGGCGACGACGTGCTCCTCTATCGCCCCGACCCCGCGGCGCCGCAAAGCTCGACGCATCCTTTCCGCGCGGCCGAGATCGAAAACAAGAGCGACATCGGCCTGCAACCCGGCTCGGTCTCGATTTTTTCGGGTGGCACGTTCGTCGGCGAGGGCGTGATCACGCGCCTGCTCCCGGGCGAACGCTCGACCATTCCCTACGCCATCGACGATTCGACGCGCGTCTCGCAAGCCCGGATCTCGCTCGACGAACCCGTGCGCATCGTGGCCCTCGCGCGCGGCGTCCTGCGTGTCACGGACCGGCAGCGGCTCGTGACCACCTACGACATCGAGCCCGGCCACAACGTGCCGAACACGCTCGTGCTCCGGCACCCGAGGACATTCGGCTACGAGCCGGTCGTGCTGCCCGAGGGCACCGAAAAGACCCCCGACGCTTACCTCATCCGCGTCGCGCTCACGCCGCACAAGCCGACGAAAATCGCCATCGAGGAGGCGCGCCCCGTCGAGCGGCAATGGCTCGTCCTCACGGCCGACGGCGAGCGGCTCGCGCTCTACCTGAAAGGCTCGGCGCTCCCCGAGGGCACGCAGAAACGAATGGCCCGCATCGTCGAGCTCCGCCGCGCCCTCGGCGCCGCGAGCGACGAGCTCGGTCGATTGCGCGAAAAGCGGCAGGAGGCGACCGATCGCGCCGTGGAGCTCCGCGAGAACGTGAAGGCGATCGAAAAGACACCCCAGGCCGACAAGCTCCGCAAGATGCTGCTCGAACGGCTCGAAAGCGTGACGAAGGCCGGCGACGAGCTGGCCGTGAAGATCACCCAGCGCAGCGACGACGCGGCCATCGCCCGCGCCGAACTCGACGACGCCGTGCGTGACCTCGTCATCGAGGAGGACGCGAAGGCGGGCGGCGGAAAACCCTGATCAGAGCATCGCCACGGGATCGACGTCCACCACGACCCGGACGCGCCGATCGAGCTCCGGGATCGCCGCCGCCGCCACCGCGGTCGCGGCCCGGAGCGCGCGGCGATCCTTGGAGCGCAAAAGAACACGGAATCGATACCGGCCTCGCAGGCGCGCGAGCGGCGCCGCCGCGGGGCCGAGGACCTCGACCACGCGCGATTGTCCTTCCGGCGAGGTCTTCGCGTGCGCCGCGATCACGCCCGCCGCGCGCCGCGCCGCCTCCTCGTCGAGCGCGTCGACCCGGAAGAGCGACAATCGCGAGAAGGGCGGATACCCGACCTCCGCCCGATCGGCGAGCTCGTGCTCCAGGAACGCGTTCACGTCGTGCCGCTTCGCGAATTGCACCGCAGGCTGCTCGGGGTTTCGCGTCTGGATGATCACCCGGCCCGGACGATCCCGCCTCCCCGCGCGCCCCGCGACCTGCACGAGGAGCTGAAACCCACGCTCCGATGCCCGAAAATCCGGGAGCGAGAGCGCCGCGTCCGCATTGAGCACGCCGACGAGCGTCACGTTGCCGAGGTCGTGCCCCTTCGTGACCATTTGCGTGCCCACGAGCACGTCGATCTCGCCGGCCCTCATTTTTGCGAGGATCGCCTCCGCCTTCGCGCCGTCGGCCACGTCCCGGTCGAGCCGCGCGACGCGCGCCGTGGGGAACGCCTCCGCGATCGTCTCCTCCAGCCGCTCGGTCCCGAGCCCTTCGAGCGCGAGCGAGGGCGCCCTGCATTCCGAGCACGCCGCGGGCATCGGCCCTTCCCAGTCGCAATAATGGCACCGCATGCGCCCGCCCCGCGCCCGGTGGAACGTGAGCGCCACCGAGCAAGCGAGGCACGTCGCCACGTGCCCGCACGACTCGCACACGACGCTCGGCGCGAACCCGCGACGATTGAGGAACAGGATCACCTGCTCCCCCGCCGCGAGCGTCTTTTCGATGGCGCGGTGGAGCGGCAACGAAATGAGCTTGTTCCCCGTCGCCCCCGGCCCGATCCGCCGCAGATCGACGGTCGTCACCTCGGGCAACGTCGCCTCCCGGTGCGCGCGATCGGGCAGGCGCAATTCGGTAAGCTTGCCCTGGCGCACGAGGTGCACCGATTCGAGCGAGGGCGTCGCCGATCCGAGCACGGCGACGGCCGCGGCGCGGTGCGCCCGCAGCAAGGCCATGTCGCGGGCGTGATACCGCACGCCCTCCTCCTGCTTGAACGAGCCGTCGTGCTCCTCGTCCACGAGGATGAGCCCGAGGTTCGCGACGGGCGCGAAGATCGCGGAGCGCGCCCCGATCGCCACGCGCACCGCCCCCGTCCGCACGCGTTTCCACATCGCGTGCCGGTCCGCCTCCGACAAACCGCTGTGCAAGACGGCGAGATCATCGCCGAACCGCGCCCGGAACCGCGCCACGAGCTGCGGCGTGAGCGCGATTTCGGGCACCATCACGATCGCGCCCCGCCCCCGCGCGAGGCAACCCGCGATCGCCCGCAGATACACCTCGGTTTTCCCGGACCCCGTGACGCCGAAAAGCAAAAACGCCGACGACTTTGCTTCCGCGAGGGCCGCCTCGATGCGCGCCTCGGCTGCGCTTTGCGCCTCGTTCAACTCCGGCGGCTCGTCGCGTGGCTCGGGCCTCACGAAAAACGCATCCCGCGGCGGCTCCCGCTCCTCGGTCACCACGAGCCCGAGCGAGGCGAGCTTTTTCACCGCGGCCCGCGCATTGCCGAATTTCTCTTCGAGCCGCGCGATCGGCATCTCCCCGTTCGACCGCAAGAGCGCCAGCACCGACGCGGCCTGCCCGCGCAACACCCCCGGCTCCTCCACCACATCCGTCGGCCGCGCATACGCAATCTTGCGCCCGCCCACCTGCTTCACGCGCGAGAGCGTGCCCGGCAGCTCGCCCTGCGCTTCGAGCACGCGCACGTCCTCGCGCTCGACGGCCGGCAGCGCGAGCCGGAGCACCTCACCGATCGGCGCGAAATAATACGACGAGAGCTCACGCAAAAACGAGAGCAGCTCCGGCGGCAGGACCGGCTCGGGATCAACGACCGCCGTGATGGGCTTGAGCCGCACGCCCTCGGGCGCCGCGCCCTCGGACGTCGCGAGGACCACGCCGAGGACCTTCTTTCGACCGAACTCGACGAGCACCCGCGCGCCCGGACGAACCGAGGCGGCGAGCGCGAGCGGGACCTCGTAGGAGAAGGCCCGAGCGAGCGGGACGGGGACGGCGACCTCGCAGAGGAGGGGCATGGATGCCGGAGAGGTATCAGGTTTTCGGGGGTCGTGCACCCAGGAGGACGAGCGGGCCCGTCCATGCGCGGATCGTGATAACCTCGGCGGCATGACGCGAGCGCAGCGTGGACTCTTTGATTACCTGCGTGACGAGGAAGAGCGTCCCTTCCTGATCGAAGCGATGAATGGCACGCTCGACGACGAGAAGCGCCTCGCCTATGCGGCGCGGCTCGATCCACGCGACCCCGAACGCGCGGAGTGGTTGCGGCTCGAAGTCGCGCTCCACGGGCGCGCCACGAATGATGCGGCGATCCACGCGCGTTACGGTGAGCTCTCGCGCCTGCTCAGCTACGACCTGCTACGGCTGCTCCGCCGCGACATGGTCCTGAACTGCGGCGACGCGCGGGCCGAGCGGCCGCGCATCCGATTCAGCTTCGTATGCTCGGCGCGCTGGGAGACGCTCGCGCCGACGGAGGACCCGACGGTGCGCTTCTGCGGCCATTGTCAGGAGCGTGTGTATTTCTGCGAGAAAGGTCGAGTCGCGGCAGCGCACGCCCGCGCCGGTGATTGCATCGCGGTCCGGCGCGACCTCAGAGACAAGGACGTCAACTTGGACACGCGTACCATGCTCGGCCGGCCCGATCCCCTCGGCAACTGGGCCCGCGACCTGTTCCCCGACGACGAGTGATTCGCGTCAGCCGCCCGCCGTGAGCTGGAGCATCACGAGCCCCGCTACCATCGCCGCCGCGAGTAGCAGAATCGCCCCGGCATACCCGCCCTCCGACGCCTCGCGCGGCACGACCTTCACCGGCGCGCTGCTCTGCCCCTGCGCTTTCAGCGCCTTGCGCCGCTTCTTCGCGAGCCGCTTCTCCCGCTCCGCCGGATCGAGCGACCGCGTCTGCCGCACGCCGCTCGGCGGGGCCTCCACGACCGATTCCTTTCGCGGCACCACGCGCTGCGTGGGCGGCGTCGGCGTGTGGTTCGCGTTTTTCTCGACCGCATTGCCGTTCGCCGGCCGCGCGCGCTTGCCGATCGGC
The DNA here is from genome assembly GCF_005144585.1 of Polyangium fumosum. GTDB lineage: Bacteria > Myxococcota_A > Polyangia > Polyangiales > Polyangiaceae > Polyangium > Polyangium fumosum. The sequence goes on from NZ_SSMQ01000018.1 coordinate 6,667, forward strand.
GTGATCACCGCGACCGGGCCGCGCTCGATCGCCTCGATCGCGCGCTGCCGCCCCCGCCGCTCGGAGATCACTTCCTTGCCGAAATGCTGCGTGAGCCACGCGCCGAACTGGATCGAGCTCGCCAGCATCCGCGTCTTCGCGGCGTAGGCTTCGAGGTCACGCAGCATCGCCGCGGCCGTGGGATATCGCTCGTCCGTCTCCGTCGCGAGCGCGCGCCGCACGATGCCGAAGAGCTCGTCCTCCTCGGGCAAACCCCGGCTCGGCAGCTCCGGGATCTCCGCCCGGCGCGAAGCTTGAAGCAATGTCTCCCCGGGCTGCGCCTTGTAAAGACGCCTCCCCGCGAGCAGCTCCCATAGAATGATGCCGACCGCGAAGACATCCGAGGTCGCGGTGAGCGCCTCGCCCCGCGCCTGCTCCGGGCTCATGTAGCCGGCTTTGCCCTGGAACGCCGTGTCCACGCCGCTCACCGTGCCCGCCTGCGCGATCCCGAAATCGCAGAGCTTGACCTCTCCCTCGAAGCTCACGAGCACGTTCGCCGGCGAAACGTCGCGATGCACGATCCCGAGCGGCGCGCCGGCCTCGTCCTTCCATCGATGCGCGGAATCGAGGCCGCGCAGGACGTCGCCCACGAGCATCAGCGAATATGCGACCGGAAAGGGCACCTTCGCCGCGGCGGCGCGACGCAAGAGCTCGCGCAGATCGAACCCCTCGACGTACTCCATCGCGAGGTAGACGCTCTCGCCGTCACGCCCGATCTCGTGGACCTCGACGACGTTTTTGTGGCGGAGCAGGCTCGTGATCCGGGCCTCCTCGGCGAGCATCTCCGCCATACGCGCGTCGTGCGCGAGCTCGGGCAGGACCTCCTTGATGACGCAGAGGCGATGCCCGCCGCGCTCGGTCTTCTGGCGGGCGAGATACACGTTCGCCATGCCGCCGTAGCCGATCCGCTCGAAGAGCGTATACGGGCCGAGCTTGCAGGGCAGCCGCCGGCTCGCGCGCTGCTTCCGGCGCGAGGACGGAACGGCGGAGGGCGGGGGCGTAGGGGTCGGTTGGGCAGCGAGCGCGGCGGTCACGACACGTCCCCCATGCCAGAGGGCCGGGGGACGGGCCAAGAAACCGCGGGAGGAGGGAGCGCCTGATAGGCGCCCTGCGAGGTCGCGCAGCGAGCTCGCCTCGGGGGGTGAATCGGCCGGGCTTTGCCCGGACGAGAGGGGGACGCGAGGCGTCCCCCTCGGGACTAAAACAGGACTTCGCGCCGGGCCGACTGCGGCACGCCGCGGGTGTTCTTGTTGCTGCCGAAGACGATGAACGGCTCGTCGCGCGCCGGACCCGTCAAGCGCTCGTAAATGGCGTCGAGCGAGAGAATGAGGCTCGCGCTGAGCGTGGCGTCGGGGCCATACAAGGGATTGCGCCGCTTGCCGTTGAGGCCAATCTGCGTACTGGCGTTGCCGTAATCGATCGAAAAACCCCACTCCGCGGCGGGGAAATAGCTCACGCCAACGCCGAAGCTCGTCGTGTACCGCGTCGTCGTGGGGCTCTCGACGCGGGTCGGGTCGACGCACCCCGTCGAGATCGACACGCACTCGCTCACCTGGGGCTGGTTGAGGAACGAATACTGGAGACCGCCGCTCACGAAAATCCAGAGCGTGTGGTCGAAGAGCTTCTCATCGAAGAAGAGGAACGCGCCGGTGCGCAAGCTGTTCGTGTCGATCGAGCCACCCGTGAGCTGGTCCGACATCGACACGGTCCCCTGGAGCGTCTGCCGCGGCCGCTGGATGTCCGGGTTCGTCGGGACCGTCGCCCGCGTGAACTGGTGATCCCAGCGCACGCTCGCACCGACGAGGAAGTTCTTCAAGAACTCCGCGTCCTTGCCCCGCAGCGGGATCTGCCCGAAGAGCGACACGCGCGGCGAGGTCGTCACGTAGACCCCACGATCGTACGAGAGCTTCGACGTCGGCAAAAGGACGGTGCCGTTCGCCGCCATGCTGAGCCCCCATTCCTCGTTCGCGCTCTTCCAGAGCGGCTTCGAGAAAATGCCCTGAATGGGCAGGTCGCGGAAGAGCGGCTCGCGCTTCGTCGAGGTGAAATCGCTGTTCGTCAGCTCGACGTCGAAGCCGGGCGCCGTCTGCACGCGGAACGAATACCCGCGCGGCGTGCCGTCGGCGAGCTTCGGCTCGAGGACGAAGTAGTTCAGCACGAGGCCGAAGCCCATCGAGACCTGCTCGCCCTCGCTGCCGATGTTGTCACGACCGAGCCCGAGCGCCGTCGTCGTCGCGTTCGTACCAAAGTTGAAGTTCGTGCCGCGCCACCGCACGCGCGCCGGGGCCGTCTTGGGCGTCACGCCCGCATCCGCGCCGGGCCCGGGCGGCGTGAGCGTCGTCGCCTGACCCGGGGCCGGCGGCGGAGGCGGCGGCGGGTTGAGCGGAGTCGTGGTGTTGCCGGTGAGATAAGGCGGGAGCGCGACGGGCGGCGGCGGCTCGGGCGTCCCGGTCGGCTCCCCCGGAGGCGGAGGCGGAGGCGGCGCGTCCGGGTTCGGGGAGGGAGGCGGCGCGGGCGCGTCGGCCTGATCCGCGCCCGTGGCCGGTGCCGGCTGCGCCAGCGCCGAGGCCTGCCCGAAGAGCCCCACGCCGAGGGCAAAGACGATCCCGAGACGATGCTTCATGCCGTGCTTCTCCACGATCTACCGAGCGCCCTCGCCGCCGGTGCCGACGCCCCGAGGGACTCGGTTGCGTCTCACACCTGGCCCCCGGCGTCAATGACAGGGGGAGGAGGACCGACAGAACCAAGGCAGGAACCGTACCTAGCTCGAAGGAGCCACGATCCACGTGTTTTGCCGCGAAAACGGCGCCGGGGTCGGGAGCGGGGGCGGGGGATCGTTACGGTCTTGACGAGGGGAGCCGTCGCGATGCTGACGAGCCAGGGAAGGGCGGGCGGGGGGCGAGAAGGATGGGCGGAGGCGCGGCGTGGGCAGGCTCGCCGGACGTCAGCAGGGGCAGAGGAAGTAGGGGACCGAGACGCTGCGGACCGCGAAGCCGCTCGGGCCCTTGCGAAGGACCGATTGGTAGCCGAGCAACGAGGGCGACCCGTCACGATCGAGGTGGACGAGGGTGCTCGGGAGGAAGTCGTCCGCGCCCTCGTATAGCTTCACGAATCGGGCGTCCTTGGTGGACCCGCCTTCGAGCTTCCAGAGCGCCGTGAGTTTCCCGCGGAACTCGCTGCAAACCTCGCCGGCGTCGGCGTCGAGCCACACGTACGTCGCGCCCTCGCCCGAAAATACCTTTACGGTGGGGGTCGCGCCGTTGTGCTGCTCCCAGGGGACGTCGGGCGTCTGAATGCCCGAGCCCTGGTACGCCTCGTCGATCTCGGCATACCCCGCGAGGTTTCGCATCTCCGCGGCGGCGCGCGTCGCGAGCGCGGTCGGCGCGTCCTTCACCGTAAACGGGCGCGCCAGGGGGAAATCCCGATCCCGAGCGAACATCGCGTCCTTGCAATCGCCCTGCACGTCGCCGAGTTCCGCGACGAGCGAACGGCCGCCCTCGGCCATGCTCCACGCCTCCTCGGCGATCTGCTCGGCATTCGCGGGCGGGATCGGCGTCCCGTCGTAATCCTCGCCCTTCCATTGCTGACGCACGTTGTACTCCGGCTCCACCCGGCTGATCAGGCTGATCGGGCCGAGCTTGCCCTCGCACACGGCGCCCGGAGGGCCATAGAGGCGGACCGGTGTCCCGATGCGCCGGACGAGCGACGCCGGGAGCGTGGTGGGCACGATTTCGCGGCGCGTGACGACGGGAGATTCGTCGGAGACGAGGGTCGGCGCGCCCTGGGCCCAGCGATCGACGTCCGGGCTGGCGTCGAGGACGACGTACGTCTTCCCGTGCTCGACGAGGACGTGTGCAAAAAGGCTGGGATCGATGTCGCCCGGCATTCCGGGCGCTTTTTCGGTACCAGGCGCCGAGGGCGCGGGCGCGGGAGCGGGCAACACGACGGCGGAGGGCTCGACGCTGGGGATTTTGACGAGGGCCTCGCGCTTCGAGCAACCGACGGCGGACACGACGATCAGAAGAGCAGCGAGAGCGGAACCGAGACGCATGACGAAGCCTCCGGGCACGGTACTATCAGGATCCGTGCCGGGCTTCGTTTTCGGCGAAAGTGCGGTGCTCGCAGGATCCCGCCCCCGGGGGCCGTGTCTACCCGTCCACCGGCCGTAGCGACGGCCCCACGGAGGCCCGACCGCTCACGATCCGCTCAAGCCGCCGCGGTTTCCGGCTTGGACTCGGCTTTTTTCGAGGCGGCCCCAGGCGTCCCGGCGGCGGCCTTGGGCTTGGCGTTCCACACGCGCGTGGCGAGAAGGAAGCCCACGACGGCGACCGGGAGCATGGCGATCGGCCATGGCTTCCAGCTCGCCGGATCCTTCGCGGCGTCGCCCGAAGGCAGGATGCGGGCATAAAGGAGCGACTGGAAGCCCGTGCCGAGATACACGAATCCGTCGATGATGCCCGTCGCCACGCCCGCGTTCTTCTTGCCGCCGAAGTCCATGCTCGCGGTGCCGGAGAGCATGCCGTGCACGCCGATCACGCAGAGCGACATGAAAACCACGGCCCAGCCCGTGAGGGGGCTGCCGAGCACGACGAGCGTGACGGCCGTGCCCCCGAGCAGGCCCGCATAAAGGACCGACGCGACCGGGCCGCGCCGCGAGTCGAAGACGTGGTCGGAGATGAGGCCCGCGAAGATGCCGCCGAGGATCCCGGCCACGCAGAGCAAGACGCCCCAGTTCTCCGAGACGAACCCGTCCTTGAATCCCGTCTTGTCGGCGAAGACGAGGTACCATTTCATGACGGCGTTGCGGAGGAAGCCGCTGCAAAACTCGATCGCGATGATGATCCAGATGACCTTCTGGGAAAACATCTTCCGCGCGACCTCGGCGAGCCCGACCTGCTCGCCCGTGTCGCCGCTCGACGCGTCGGCCGTATCGAAATCGGCAAAACCCGCTTGTCCGGGCGTATCGCGGATCATGAAGGCGTCGAGGATCAAGAATCCGACGAGCAGGGCCGCCGGGATCATGAACGCCGCGGTCATGCCCATGGCCTTCGCGATGAAGCGGCTCCAGTCGTAGGCGAAATAGAGGCCGAGCGAGATCAGGATGCCGAAGACCCCGCCGAGCACGCCGCGCTCGCGCACGTGGAACCAGGGCGCATTGACCTTGACGATCGAGACGGCGCCGAAGCTCTGGAAATACATGTTCGCCGCGAAGAGCACGGTCATCGCGGTGACGACGGACCCATGCTCCATCTGGCCCGCCTGCGCCCGCATCGTGACCACGCCGAGCAGCGCGTTCATGAGCGCCGAGCCGCCGGCCGCGATGAGGATCGTCGCGCGGCCGCCCCATCGATCCGTGAGCGGGCCGTTGAGAAGGAAGGCCACGCCGTAAAGGATGGAGCCTACGCCGTCGATGTCGCCGTACTCCTGCTTCGTCAGGAGCCCGATCTTCTCCAGGAGCGACGCGTTCGCCGAGAGGTTGTAGCGACCGAAGTAGAGCAGCGCGTACGTGAGCCCGAGGGGGAACCAGTTCAAGAAACGCCTGCGTTTGAAGGCCTCGGAGTGGCCGACGTCGATCTTCGGCAAGCGGCTGACGACCACGGCGATCGCCGCGAGCAAGAGCACGATCGGCAGGAGGTTCTTGAGCCAGTCGGGCATGACGCACGCATCCTACCCGAGCCTTCCCCAAGACCGCACGCGTAAAGCCACGTTGCGGCTCCGCGAAACGCCTGCAACTCTGCGCCGTCCCCGACACCACGAAACGACGCGAGGCGAGGAGCGGCGCATGATGCCCGAGGAGAGGATCGAGGAGGTGGAGCTCGCGACAGACCCGAGCGTCGTGCGCAGGGACAGGCTCCTCGGCGCGATCTTCGCGGATGATCCGGAGAGCTGCCTCATCCAGCACGGCCCCGTCGTGTCCCACGTGGTGACGACGAGCGCGCCGCCGCAGATCCTCCTCCTGCCCACGCGGGATCGTGACGCGATGGACCGGCTGCCGAAGCTGCTCGCGCAGATCGTGGCCTCCACGCAACAAGCGCCGGTGCCAATGCACGTCGCTGCGGTCGGCGGGGGTCCCGAGATCGTGAACGCGCTGCGTCGCGCGTCATCGAGCGAGGCGGCGGCGACGAAGCTCGGCTTTCACCACGTGGACGACGCGAGCCGGTACGCGCACGTGGCCGGGCCCAAGCTCGCGCTGCTCGAACGCGCGAGCGAACAGATCCGCGCGACCGAGCCGCCGACGCCCGAGCGGCTCGAAGAGGCGCTCGTGAAGGGGCGGATCCTGGCGCAACGCGATCGTCGCGCGGTGTCGCGGCTGCGCGCCGGAACCCCCGTGACGGTCGGGATCATCGCGGTCTGCGCAGTGCTCGGCATGCTCACGTTGCTCTGGCGGCAGAGCATGGGGACGACGCAAGCGCTCGTGGCGCTCGGCGCGACGAGCGGGCACGCGGTGAAGAGCGGCGACGTGTGGCGCATCTTCGCCTCGGCGTTCCTCCACGCGAGCCCGATGCATTTCTTGATGAACATGGTCGCGCTCTGGAGCCTCGGCGTGATGCTCGAGCCGATCCTCGGTTCGCGGCGTTTCCTCGTGCTCTACGGCCTCTCCGGCCTCGGCGGCGCGCTCGCCACGACGCTGCTCGGCAGCGGGCAGTGGAGCGTCGGCGCGTCGGGCGCGATCTGGGGCCTCATGACGGCGGTGCTCGCGATCGTCCTCTTCCCGCGCGGCGTCTTGCCGCCGCTCTTCATCACGCGGCTCAAGCAAGGCGCGTGGCGGCCGCTCGTGCCGAACATCCTCATCAGCTTCTTCCCCGGCGTGGATTACCTCGCGCATTTCGGCGGCGGCATCGTGGGCTTTCTGGCCACGGCGCTGCTGCTCGGCCGCGGGCTCAAGCCCGTCGAGGAGCGCATCGACGAAGGCGACGTGGAGCCCCGCCCGCGCCCGTTGCTCTCGCTCGCCTCGATGATCGTGGGCGCGGCGATGCTCGCCTCGATCGGCGCGGGCGTGGCGCTCGGCGGACCGTGGGCGATGAAGAACCCGCCCGCGATGACCCGCACGTCGCTGCCGGGCCTGGGTTTGTCCGTGGAGATGCCCGCGCCGCTCGCGAAGATGGCCGGGAAGGAGGACCGCGACGGCCTTCAGGTGCTCACGTTCGGTGACCTCGACGCGTCTCCCGTGCTCGTCGAGATCATCGCGGTGGACCTGGAGCCGGCGCCGCTCGCCGAGCAGCTCGACGCGTTCGTCGAGGAGATGCGCGTCGCGGCGGACAAGACCGCGCCCGACAAGGCGGTGCGCCTCGACAAGGCGCGGATCGAGACCGTGGGCGCGCGGAAAGCGGTGCTCGTCGAGCACGAGATGCCGATCGGCGGCGAGTCGTTCACGCTGCGCACGTACTTCGTCGTCGTGGGCTCACGCGAGCTCATCGTGCGCGGGTACGCGCGCAAGGGCCGGCGGCCCGAGGGGTGGAAGGCGATCGAAGAGAAGGTCGTGGCGTCGTTCGAGGAGCGCTGAGGGGCTTCAGGGTCCCACGAATTTCGGATCCTCGATCGCCTCGGCGCTGCACGCGCTCGGCGCCGTCACCGGGTTGCATCGCGACGGCGCGCCGTCTGGGATCTCGACCCAGTACTCGGCCGCCGGGACCTTCGCGGGGAAGTCCGTCGAGACGAACTGCGCGCCGCTCGCGATCGCAGCTTCTCGCTCGACCGTGCTGCCCGTCTCGATCACCGCGCCCGGGTCCCCGTCGGCGCGCGTGCGCACGAGCATGTTCGCGGCGAGCGCCTCGGCGATGACGGACGCCTCGCCGAGGGGGTTGTTGAGGATCGCGATCGCGGCCCACGGATCCGCGGGGGAGGCGTTCGCGAAGAGGATCCGGCCCGCGAGGCTCGTATGGTTTTTCGTGTACGCTCTCCGCGCATCACCGGCGTCGTCCAGCGTGAAGAGCACGTGCCCGCGGACCTCTCCGAGCGTCGGCCAGCCCTTGGAGAGGACCGCTTCCCGCAGCGTGGCCGCGTCGCCCTGGACCTCGTCCGGCACGAGGATCCGATCGTCCGGCCAAACGCGGAGGATCTCCTCGTGCAAGGCGGCGAAATACGTCTCCGCCCCGGCCTCGTCGGCCGGCACGGCATCCTTGATCTCGAATTGCACGACGATCGGGTGGTGCGCCCGATGCGCGTCGGACCAGTCTTTCAAGACCCGCAGGCAATCCGTGAGCTTCCTGCACGTCGTCTGCTCATCGAGGACCGGCAGGTGATACACCTCGAACGCTTCGAGATCGAAGTTGTACCGCAGATCCAGCTCGACGTGCCGTACGCCCTGCGCGCCGAGCTGCACGTCGAGCGGCGCGTGCGTGTAGCGCCACTCGCCGACGGTGTTGCCTTCGGTCTCGATGTGGTAGCTGTTGTGCGTCGATTTCGTCTGCAGGTGGTGCAGCCTGAGCACGTCGTCGAGCGGATAATCGAACTTCGGCGGCGGATCCGGGGGTTTGACCTCCGCGGGATCCCCCCCGCCGCCGCACCCGACGAGCGCGGCGGCGAGGACGAGGCCCAGCGCCGCCCGAAAGCAGAGAGACATCGGAGACACCTTTTGGCTCAAGGTCCGTAGGCGAAATACGTGGCGCTCGCGGCCCAGTTCCCGCCCGACGCGACCGTGTTGATCACCCACTGGAACGAATGCGTCCCGGGTTTTCCGAGCTCGGGTGTCTCCCACACCTTCGGCGCCGTCATGCTCCCCGGGCACCAGTTCGCCCGCGGGGCCTTCACGCTCGAAATGGCGCCGCAGGGGTTTTCGAGGCAATACGTAAAACTGTTTCCGCTCGGCCAGGTGTGCGTCGTCTCCGTACAAAGCTCCTTGCAGTCCGTCCGCCAGGGCTTCCACGTGTCGATCACCGCGCCGTCGATCGAGACCGTATGCGTGCGGTTGCAGAACTCCTCGGCGGGCCCGATGCAACCCGACCCGGCGCTGCCGCCTCCGTGCCCGCTCGTGCGGAACTCCATCTTGCCCGCCACCGCGCCCTCGGGCGCCTCGAAGTCGAGCGCGCCCGGCCCCTCCACCGTCGTCTGCGACCCGTAATAGAGCGATTTGACCGCGAGCACGTTCCGCGGCGGCGCGCCCGGCACCATTTCGAGCTTCGCCGTCACGTTCCAGCCGCCGTTCGACCCCGAGACCATGCCCGCGCCATCCGAATAGGTCGTGATGTGCGCGCGCATCCGGTGCGCGCCCGGCAGGCCGTTCGCCACGTCCGTGACGTCGATTTCGAGGTGCAGCGGCCCGCCGAACGGCGTGATCGCGTGCATCAGCTCGAGCCCCGGCGGCTCCGTCGCCGGATCCATCGGATCATCGATCGAGATGTCGAAATTGCGATCGAACGCGTCGCAATCGGCCGGCCAGTTCTGCCCGGCGGGCGGCGGGTTGTCGACCCACTTGTCGAACGGATAACAGGTGCTCGCGAGGTCGACGACGAGCTTTGCGCTCGCGAACGGGCCGTCCTTGAAATCGATGTCCGTGAACACCGTCTGGAAATTCGGCTGGTTTCCGTCGCTCGTGATGCGCGTGTCGTCGAATGCGGCGATCGTGTACGGATCCGCGTAGGAGGGGCCTCCGCCGCCGCCCTGGCCGCCGCCGCCGCCGCTGCCGCCCGAGCCGCCGCTCGCGCCTTGCCCGCCTGCGCCGCCCTGGCTGCCCGAGCCATCCCCGCACCCCACAAGCAAAAGCGCGCCAAGCAAAGCAGCCCAGCCCACGCGCACGGACGGCACGTTCCTCATCAAACACCTCCACGGGCGAGCGTACCGCAAGGTCGAACCCGGCCGCCAGCCACAATCCCCCCTCCCCCATCTGCGCTGCCGGCGCTAAAGAGCCGAGCCGATGAAAATCATCAAGGTCCAGGACGACAGACAACGCCGTCATATTTTCACAGCCCCGCCGAGGCGCGTCGTCTCGCTCGTCCCGAGCGATACCTACTCGGTCATCCGGCTCGGCGCCAAAGACCGCCTGGTCGGGAGAACCCGCTTTTGCATCGCGCCCGAGGGCGAAGTCGAGACGATCGAGGACGTCGGCGGCACGAAAGACGTCGACGTCGACAAGCTCCTCGCGCTCGAACCCGACCTCGTGATCGCGAACCAGGAAGAGAACACCCGCTCGCAGATCGAGCGCCTCGACGCGGCCGGCGTCGCCGTCTTCGTCTCGTTCCCGAGGCGCGTCGCCGACGGAATCGCGCACCTCGCTCGCCTCGCCCTCGCGCTCGGGCTCGAACGCGACGACACGGCCCGCGCGCTCCTCGCATCGGCCTACCACGCGCACCGCGAAGCCGAGAAGCACCGCGGCGAGCGCGTCCCCGTCCGCGCGTTCGTCCCCATCTGGATGGATCCGCTCATGACCGTGCACGAGGAGACGTTCATCTCCGACATGATGGATCTCGTTGGTGCGCAAAACATCTTCGCAGACCGGCGGCGCCGCTACCCGCTCGCGGCGGATCTCGGCAAAGCCGCGCCGCTCCCGCCCGAACGCGTGGGCAGCCGGGACACGCGATATCCACGGGTCACGCTGGACGAGGTCGTCGCGCGGCAGCCCGAGGTGGTCCTCTTGCCCGACGAGCCGCATGCGTTCACGGAGGCCGACGCCGACGTCTTCCGCAAGCTCGACATCCCCGCCGCGAAGACGGGCCGCGTGCTCCTCTGCAACGGCAAGGACCTCATGTGGTACGGCGCGCGCAGCGTCGAGGGCTTCGATCGGCTCAGGCGTCTGGTGAACGGCAACGAATTGGAGTAGGAAGCGCCCCATGACTTGGAATCGGGAAACCGTCCACGAAGAGCTGCTCAAGGTGTTCCGTCAGCACAAGCAGACCGAGATCGAGGTGAGCGAGACGAGCCACATCGTCGCCGACCTCGGCATCGATTCGCTCGGCGTCATGGAGGTGCTCGCGGACCTCGAAGACACCTTCAAGCTCACGATCCCCGACGAGGCGCTCCGCGAGATCAACACGATCGGCGACGTCGCGACTGCGGTCCTCACGCGCCTCGAAGGCGACGGAAGGCTCCAAGGATGAGCGCGCCTCCGCCCCGCACCGTCGCGCAGGCCATCGAGGACGCGGCGGCGAGCGGCAGCAGCACGGGGTACCGTTTCCTCGAAGAGTCGCCCGACGTCGCGCCCTTCCACTCGTACGTCGACGTGGAACGGATGAGCGCTCGTTTCGGCGGCGCGATGCAGGCGATGGGCCTGCGCAAAGGCGATCGCATCGCGCTGATCCTCCCCGACAACGCCGATTTCGTGTTCGCGTTCCTGGGCGCCGTGCGGGCGGGCATCATCCCGGTGCCGATCTACCCGCCCACGGGCCTCGGCAAGCTCTCGGGTTACCTCGAAAACACGCTGCACATCGTGGCGAAGAGCGGCGCGCGTGTGCTGCTCACGAGCAGCGAGATCAAGAAGATCCTCGGCACGATCCAGGCCCAGGCGCCCGGGCTCGAAAAGGTCGTGGCGGTCGAGGGCGTGCGCACGGCGAGCGACAAACTACGGCCCGAGAAGATCGACCTCGACGACGTCTGCTTCCTGCAGTTCACGAGCGGCTCGACCGCGCGGCCGAAGGGCGTGACGCTCACGCACCGAAACCTCGCCGCGAACGTGCACGCGATCATGCCCGTGGGCCTGAGCATCCAGGACGGCGTCGATCACGGCGTCTCGTGGCTGCCGCTCTACCACGACATGGGGCTCATCGGCTTCGTGATCGCGCCGATCTACCACCGCAACCAGATCACCTTCCTGCCGCCGCTGCTCTTCCTGAAGCGCCCGGCGCGCTGGCTCGAGTCGATCTCGAAGTACAAGGGCTCGATCTCGTTCGGCCCCAATTTCGCCTACGCGCTCGCGGTGAAGCGCATCAAGGAGAGCGAGATGGAGGGGCTCGATCTCTCGAGCTGGCGCATCGCGGGGTGCGGCGCCGAGCCCATCCGCGCCGACAACCTCCGCGCCTTCGCGGAGAAGTTTTCCCGCATCGGCTTCGACGAGCGCGCGTTCGTGTGCTGCTACGGCATGGCCGAGTCGACGCTCGCGGTCTCGTTCAGCAAGATCTGGACAGGCGTGCGGGCCGACGTCGTCGACGGCGAGACGCTCTGGGCGAAGGGCCACGCCGAACCCGCGGCGGAAGGCTCGCCGCGCGCCTCGGGCATCGTCGAGTGCGGCGCGGCCTTCGAGGAGCACGAAATCAAGACGTTCGCGCCCGACGACACGGAGAGCGCGCGCCCCTTGCCCGAGCGCGAGGTCGGCGAGCTGCGCATCCGCGGGCCGAGCGTGATGCAAGGCTACTGGAACGATCCGGAGGTCACGAAGCGCTCGTTCGCGGGTGGCTTCTTGCGCACGGGCGACCTCGGGTACATCGCAGAGGGGAAGGTCTACATCTGCGGGCGCTCGAAGGAGGTCGTGATCGTCAACGGCCGCAACTACTACCCGCAGGACATCGAGTGGGAGGCGAGCCAGGTCGAGGGCGTGCGCAAGGGCAACGTCATTGCGTTCGGCACGATGAAGGGCCCCTCCGATCGCGAGCGCGTGGTCATCGCGTTCGAGACGGGCGAGAAGGACGAGGCCACGAAGAAGCGGCTCGAAGCCGACGTGCGCAAGGCCGTGCAGCAGACCGTGGGCCTGACCGTCGACGACGTCGTGCCGCTCGCGCCGGGCGTCTTGCCGAAAACGTCGAGCGGCAAACTCCAGCGCGCGAGGACCCGTGAACTGTACGAATCCGGAGAGCTCCTCGGAAGGACGAGCGCACGCGAGGTGGACAAACTCGATCTCGTGAAAGAGATCGCGAAGAGCCAGATCGGATACTTCCGGCACCGGCTCTTCGGAAAGAGCGACGAATGAAGAAGACCTACAAGGGGAGCTGCCACTGCGGCGCGGTCCGCTTCGAGGCGGACATCGACCTCTCGGCGGGCACGGGTCGGTGCAATTGCACGTATTGCGCGAAGATCCGGTGGTGGGGCACGATCGCGAAGCCCGACGCGTTCCGCCTGCTCACGGACGAATCGGCGCTCGCCGATTATCAGTTCGGCTCGAAGAGCATGCACCACCGCTTCTGCAAGACGTGCGGCGTGGCGCCGTTCGGGCCCGGATCGATGGAGCAGCTCGGCGGCGCGTTTTACGCGATCAACGTGGCCTGCCTCGACGACGTCGACCCAGAGGAGCTCGCCGCGGCTCCCATCACGTATTACGACGGGCGAAACAACAACTGGTGGAACCCGCCCGCCGTAACAAAATACCTTTAGAACCCCGCCTCCACCGAGAGCTGCGGGATCGTGATCGGCCCGAGCAGCCGCGGCTGACAGATCCCGCGGGCACACGTCACGTCGAAGACCTCTTTGCTCAACGTCGCGTTCTGCATGTCGAGCACGAGCGAGACGAACCCCGTCTCGCCGACCTTCCACCGCCGCGACACCCGCAGATCGAGCCGATAAAAAGGCCGGACCCGCGGCGGATCCTCCACCACGGCCCCGCTGCCCGCCTCCTGCGCGGGAAACCCGCTGTAAAACACGTGCCGCACGCCCGCCTTCCAGCCCTTGCCGAGGTCGTACATCAAGGCCACGTGCGCGACGTGTGTCCGATCGACCGCCGAGGGCGTCGTGAGGCCGCTCTTCGACGTGCGGGTCGACCGGGAAAGCGTGTACGAGGCGAGGAAGAGCAGATCCTTGCGTAATGCGCCGCGGGCCGAGAGCTCGAGCCCATATGCGTCGCCCGTGCTGCGCGAGAGGAAGCGGGCGGTGCCGAGGTTCGTGCCACGATCGGAGCCGATCGGGTCCGTCAGGTTGAACGTCACCTGACGGAAGAGCGACCCGCTGATTTCGACCGGAATGGGCGAGAGCTTGACCTCGGCGCCGAAGCTCGATTGCAAGGCCCGCTGGAGGCCACCCGTGATGGCCCCGATCTGCAGCGCCGGCAAGGGCGCGAAGCCGGGGAGCTGCGAGGCCACGCCAAACGAGGGGACGATCCGCACGCGCTCGGAAACCCCGAACCGGCCCGTGATCTTCGGGTCGATCGCGAGCGCCGTGTTCCCCATCGACGTGTAATGGTCGACGCGCAGACCGGGCGTGATCGTCGCCCGATCCGAGAGGACCACGAGCGCGTCCGCCCACGCGCCCACAGCCGTATCCCAGCGGCTCGGGAAAAGCGCGCGGAACGCCTCGTCGAGCTCGCCGAGCGGCCCCGAGGCGCATTCTTCGAGGGCGATGTCGCACGGCTCCTTGTGCACGATGTCGTATCGATCGACCATCAGATCGAGCCCGCCGCGGAGGAGCGCCTTTCCCCCGCCGATCGGCTTCGAGCCGCGCAGGCGCGCCCCCATCTTCCAGTTGGTCGCGCTCTCCGCGCCGACCTGCCTCGACCGATCGAGGCCGAGCATCACCGCCGCGCGCAGCTTCGCCCCCGAATCGAATTCATGATCGTACCGGAAATCCAGCCGGTGAAAATCTGCGTCGAGCAGGACGTCTTTCTCCCCGCTCGCGTCGCCCGTCGTCGTCGTCGCCAGATAATCCCACGCCCCGAACGCGAGCGCCGTGAGCCGGCCTCGCTCCCCGACGCGGCGGCTCACGCGGGCCTGGTAATCGCCGTACCCGAACTCGACGTTGTCGATCAGCGCGGCAAGAATATGCCCGCCAAACGCATAATGCCCGCCGACGAGGACCGTGGTCTTGTCGCCGATCGGCCCCTCGACCACGCCGCCCACGTCCACGAACCGGAATGCGCCCTCGCCCTTCCATTCATTCGGAAAGGGCGCCGCCTCGGCCTCGACCGCCGCGCCCGCGAGACGGCCGATGTCGGCCGGATACGGGCCCATGTGCAGCGTCACGCGTGAAACGAGCGGCGCTGGAATCACGCTCGGCCCCGCGCCCACGTGAAAGAGCAGCGGCACGCGCACGCCGTCGTAGAAAAACCCGATGTTGCCGGGCGGCGCGCCGCGAATGTAATAATAGGGCAATCCGCTCGCCGTCGGCGTCACGCCCGGCTGCACCTCGATCGCGCGGTACGGATCGCCGAGCACGCCCGGCATCTCCCGGATGTCCCGGCGCTTGAGCGAGACCGACCCAGCCGGCGCCTTGTCGCCCTCGACGGTCACCTCGATCGGCTGCGGCGGAGGCGGCTCCGGGGGCGGCTCGGGCGAAGGCTCCGCAGGCGCGGGCTCCGCGGGCGCAAGCGCGGACGCTTCCGGCGGCGCAGGCTCCGCGGACGGGGGTGCTTCCGCGCGCGCAGGCGCGGCGGCCAGAGACGTGGCGAGCGCGAGGCCGAGCCCGGCGCGCCGGAGAGCTTCACCCATCAAACATCCGAAAGGCCGGCCGCCTCCATCACGTCGATCGCGGCGGCCAGCGTCTTGTCTCCGCGCATCACGTGGCGCAGCTCGTCCGGCCCCTGCTCCCGCAGATGCGTGCCCTTCGCCGCATGCCGACCGAGCACCTCCGTGAGCCCATGCAGCAGCGGATGGCGGTTCAGATCCGCCGCGAGATCCCCCTCGTGCAGCGCGGGTTCGAGCAGCCGCGCGATCTGCCTCTCCGACCAGCCGAGGCTCTTCTGCGCGTCCACCACGACGACGCGAAGCTGCGCCCAGAAGAGCCGCTCGGCCCGCTCGGCCGCGGGCCCGAGCAACGACTCGGCGCGCGTGCGGATCGCCGCGCTCTCGTCCTTCGAGGCGCGGCGCATCTCCTTGTAGACCTCGCTCACGAGGCCGAGCAGGTGCGGGTTCGGCCGATCCGCCGTGAGCATGTGCCGCTCGGCGCGCTCGAACGCTTCGAGCAACGCCGCCTCGGTCCGGTCCCAGCGCCGCTGCGCGATCTTGAGCCGCGCCGAGGAGCAGAGCGCCGTGACCATGTCGTGCTCGGCGAGCGCCTTCGTGTCGGCCGTCGCCTCGGGATCTTCGAAGACGGGCTCGAGCCACGTGCCGAGGCGCCCCACGAGCGCGTCCATCTCCTCCTTCGGATCCCCCGCGACCATGCACAGCGCGACGCGCAGGAACATGGCCTGCCGCGCCTCGGCGTCTCGATCCGTGCGGTTCTCGCAGAGCAGGGGGATGGCGGCTTCGAGCTCGGCGGAGGCCTCCTCTTGCCGGCCGCGATCGAGCTCGGCGCGTGCGAGATCGAAGTGCAGCGACCCGAGCCGATCCTTCGGATACGTCGGCTGTCGCTCGGCGCTGGCGATGGCGAGGCGCTGGTAGCGCGCCGACATGCCGGCGTTGTTGTCGAGCGCGTAGGCGAGGGCGGCGATGCGCGCGGCCTCGACGTACCGCGGATGCTCTCGGCCGAGCTCGTGCGCGATCTCCATCGCCTTCTCGGAGGCAACGACGGCCTCCCCGAGGAGCTTGGCCTCCAGGTAGGAGCGGACCGCGGAGATGGCGCTGCTCAGCCGACTTTCGACGTCGCTCATGGCGGGGCGGATTGCATCACGTGAGGGGGCGACGCGCAACGCGGTCGCAGGATCTTGGACGCCCGGACGGAAGGCAGAGGCCCCGGGGGTGCGGGGGCGGCGGGGACGGAGGCTCCTGTCCACGGGAGCGGTCACGGGATGTTCAGAGGGTCGAACCCGAGGCTCTCCTCGTCGAGGAAGTGGAGCTTGCCCCTCGCGCTGCTTTGCAGGGACCGGAGCTCCAGGGCGATCATCTGGAGGCCCCACTGTAGCGATTGCACGGCATCCACGGCGGAAAAAACGCGCTCCATGCGACGCTGCCCGGGACCGATGATCTCGAAGGGGAGGACCCATTTCGAGGCGTCCTTTTCTTCGGGCGCCCCGACGCGGAGCCATACCTTTTCCGATGGCCGGGCGTCGTCGAACACGAATTCGTATTCACGTTCAGCGATGACTAGCATCGTTTTTCCTGCTCGCAGTCGACGATGCACTTGGCGTACGCCGGATCACGCCCTCGGGACGCCGCCGACCAGATTGAATACCATTCGATGCAGCTCCGCGACGATATGCGCCCGCTCCTCGTCGGTCGCCCGGAATCCGCGAAACACCTTGCGTCCACCCTTCCCGGGCATCGCCTCCTCGGTCACGTAAATGCGGCCGTCGCTGCCAATGCCGAGAAGCACCTCGGTGCCCCACAGGAGCAGCGCCGCCCTGCCGCGAGCGGCCACTTCACGCGGACGAAGCGCGTAGCCGACGAAGATCTCGCGCCCGGCGTACGAGGCAGGCTTTTCCTCGGGAAGGGCAACGAAGAGCCCGCCGTCGCTCGTGAGCATGATTTCCGTCGGGAGGCGCGGGTCGGGTTCTGGAAGGGGTCGCGTTTTCATGGGACCTGACGAATGACCACGCCTGGACGACGGCGTCGGACGGCGTGCTCGCCCAGAAAAGAGCAAGCCAACCCGGCGCCGCCGTCCAGGCGTGGTTTCTCCGAACAACAGCAAAGCGCGCTGCAGCCCGAAACGGTCCGCGCGCACGCCGCTCGCTACGTACTGCACCCGAGGCACGCAAATCCGTCGCGCGTCGTGACGGGTCACGGTGTTTTTTCGGATCGAGGCCCGCGGCGCCTGCGCGCCCTACGGATGGACGCTCTGGAGCTCGCGACAGAAGACGTTGCCGGGACCGGCCATGCGGCACGCCTCGGCAACGCTCTTCTTGTCGCCGCGGTCGTGGGCGATCGCGGCGGCGCGCCCGAGCGAACGCGGCCCTGCGTTCTTGTACGTGTCGTCCGCCGGGCACGGGAGCGCGCGCGGCGGCGGCGACGGGGGGCAGAAGGGCGGCGGCTCGACCATCGGACGCGACTGCATGAGCTCGGTCACGACCGGCACCACGCCACCGGGCCGGAGGTCGGGCACCACGAGCGCGAGGTGGTTCGCCCAGGGCGCGTCCCTCCGCGAGAGCAGAAAAAGGAGAAGAGCGATGACGCCGGCCGCGACCGCGAAACGGCGCGCCCATGGCCCCCATGTGTCCGTGGTGGGCCTTGCAGGCGGAGCGGCGGCCGGGAGGGAGGTCGAGACGGGCGTCGGCCGCGCGCCTTGCGTGTCGTCCTCGACCTCCGCGCCACCAGACCTCTCGATGAGGAACGGCAGCACCACGCCCCGCCGCGCGTCCTCGACGCCGACGCGCTGAAGCGCCTCGCGCATCTTCTTGTTGACCCGCCGCAAGGCCGCGTCGACGGCGTCCGCCGTTCGGCCGAACGAGGTGGCGATTTCGCGAATCGAAAGCTCGTCGAAGAACCGCGCCGCGACCATCTCCCGCTCCTGCGTGGGCAGGGAATCGAGGATCTGGTGGAGGAGCGAATCCGTCTCTTGTATCGAGGCTTCGCGCTCCGGGGTCGACGGGGACGCGGCGACATCGGCCTCGTCGAGGTGCAGCGCGAACCGCTCGCGTACCCTGACGCGCTTCTGATAGGCGTAGGCCACCGTGCGCATCTGGTAATGCACCCAGCCCCCGATTTCTTTGGCAGGGTCATATTCCTCGCGCTTCTTCCAGCAAGAGAGGAGCGTCTCCTGCACGAGGTCGGGCACATCGGCGGCGGGGAACCGGCGTGAGAGCCAAGCTTGCAGCTTGGTCCGTTGCGACTCCAGGGCTCTCGTGAATTCGCGTTCGTCCATGGCGACCTCGCTCAAACCAGACAACAAAGGGTGCGGGGCCCTGCGAGCGCGACCTCTCCCTCGACGTCACCGCCCGCAGGAGCGCAGGACCCGGCGTGATACACGGGCGGAGCGGCCGTCTTCGCGCCGAGCGCGCGGCCTTTGGAGGCGACGTCGTGGCAGGTCGGACCATCCGACCCTGCGCTGGCAATCCAAGGAGACGTGGTGCAGGCCGCATCGGCGAAGAGGGAGATCTCCGAGGAACACGAGCTGCCCTGGGGCGCGCCGCAGGTGCAGGCCGTGCAAATGCGTTCGTCCTTGAATTCTTCGTAAAGGACGAACTGCTCCACGTACCCTTCGGCTGGGCAAGCGTGCAGGCCCGTCAGGTACACGCACTGCCGAAAGTCGGCGGATGGCTTGGGGGCGCAATGCTCGTCAGGCGCGCATTTGCCATACGCGCTGCCCTCGCACACACGGGCCATGCGGCTCCAAGAGGGTTTGGGCGGGGCCGTCGTGGTCGCGCCCGTCTTGTCGAGGGCGGCGCAGCCGATGTCTTGTTTGCCGAGCGGCCCGATCGTCACGGATTGCACGCAGGGCGTTCCCGCGCCGCAAGAGAGGTCCCGGCGATGGCATGGTCTGCGGCGCAGGTGCCATCCCACGCCGCGGGGGGATCATTCGGCGTCGCGGCGGTGCCTTCGGGCGGCGTGCAGGGGGCGGCGTGGGCGGTGATCGTCTCGGGGAGGGAACAGGTGCCGTCCGAGGGACCGCAGGAGCACGGGCCGCAGTGTTTGGGTGGAAGGACGAGGTCCGTGTACCAGACGAATTGCTCGACGGGCGCGTTGTCGGGGCAATCCGGCGCGGTGCCGTCGTTCGGGCCGATCCAGACGAGGACGGGGTAGGAGCTGTCGCCGGGGTGGAAGGGCACGCAGTCGCCGTCACAGGTAAAATCGCAGTTGCTGCTACTCGGGCCTGCGTCCTCTTTCTCGCCGCCGTCGGTGCCGGCGTCGGGGGTGCTACCCCCTTCACCCCCCTCGCCGTCGGGGGGGACGATGACCTCAATGACACCTTCCCCTTGCCCACAAGCGCTCGCCACCACGCAGGCGGCAAACACGAGAACCGCACCCAGCTTGACCAGCACATGCCGATCCTTGTGCATCTCTGATACTCCTCATTCGATAAAAGAAACTGCAACGCCGAGCCCCAGCGCGACGCGCATGTATGGCGATCGCCAGTGGGTCACGATGTCCGTGGAGTCGCCGTCGAGCGGGCCCCGGATCGTGATGGCCCTTAGCTGCCCGCTCACATCCCCGTAGCCGAACAGCGTAAAGCGCGACGAGAGCGGGTACCTACCCACAACCCGGCCGCCAAATCCCATCGAGAAGCCGTCCGATGCGCTGACCACGATGGGCGGCGGCGCATCGAGACCGATGATCGAGGCGTTGATCGCGCCGCAGACGTCGAGGAATCGGACGCCGACGCAGGGGAGGAAGCCCACGGTGAAGAGCGACGCGCGGGCGTCCTTCAGCTCTGGATCCCCGACCCCGGCGACGGGGGTGATCACGCCCCGAAGATCCATGCCAAACGCGAGGTTCTTCCACCGAATGCCCAGCAGGCCCCCACCCCCGATGGCGACCTGCGGCATTCCGTAGGGCATGACCGTGGCGCCCAGGGCCATCTCGATCTGAAAAGGCAGCTTGTCCGTTTCCTCGGCCGGCGCCCGCTGCGCCCACATCGGCGCCGTCCCCTCCCACGGCGTCAGCGGCGCCTCCGACGGCTCCCCCGCCATCGCGTCCAGGAACGACGCCGGCATCTCCATCCGCAGCTCGGGGCGCTCCACCTCGAACCGGGGCGGCGAAAGGAGCCACGGCGGCGGCGCCTCCCCCGGCCAACCGCCCGGGCCAAACCGGATCCGGATCAGGGTCGCCGCATCATAAAGGAGCTCCCGGCAGTCCGGGCTCGTGACGACCCGCCGCCACTCCCCCTCCCCCGTCGGGTTTGGCGCGGAAAGCTCGGCCTCGATCCCCCTGCCGTTCGTCCGGGTCTCCACCCGGAGCGTCGCCGCCGCGTCCGCACGAACGAGCAGATATCCGAACTCGCCCGCGAGGATCAGGGCAAACTCGTCCGCGTTCGGACAGCCGCGCCCCGGGAGATGGACCTGGTAATCCAGCCCGAACGCAATCTGCGGCGGCGCCTCGGCGGCGACGTTGCCCGAGAGCGTCAGGGCGGCGCATGCAACGGCGATGGCAACCCGGTTGATCATGACGAACCCCAAGATACCCGGAAAGAAGGGTGATCCGCAAGGGGGGTTCGTCCAACGGGAACCGACGCGGAGCCGTGCCGCCCGTCTGGGCTCGAACGACAACGGCTCCGCGCCAGCTTCCGAGGCGCATCTTACCGCGGACAAACTTCGATGTCAAGCCCGGGACAAACGTTTTTGTTGGGTCCCCCAAAAAAGAGCCGGCGCGAGGCCTTGCCCCTGGCCAACCGCCAACACGGCCCCGCGCCGGCCCTCGCCCCTACCGCGGACAAACGAGACGGTCAAGCCCGAGGACAAACATTTTCGTCTTGCCCACGCGCGGGTGGTGTAGGGTTCGTCGTAGGAGAAGAGGGGAGCACGTCATGAAGCGCCGTCGAGCATTGGCCGCCCTCGTCGCCATCGCCATCGCCATCGTCGTCACCGTGGGGCTGATGACCCGCCGGGCGGAGTCGGAGATGCTCCAAGCAACCACCTGCGAGACCGACCTCCGCGTCGTCTTCGAGATGTGCGAGCGAGGCCGGACGAATGGCCCCTGCGAGCACGTGTCCGAAGCGTTCGAGGAGGCGTGTCAGGCCGGCTGCGTGGCGGGCGTCTGCCCGGAGCAGACGAGGTGCACGGGCGGGGATCCCGTGTGGTGTGCGTCGTGCACCGAGATGCGGGGCGCTCTCTTCTGGAGCAACCTCTTCAGCACCGCGGCCTGGTGCGATGGGGAGCTCGGCGTGGGATACGCCGAGGTCGACCCGGAGGTCTGGGATGCGTGCTTGAAAGAGGCGGTCGGGCGGCAATGCCCGGAGATCAGGGGTACGGATTGGTTCGCGCGGATGCGGGAACGAAAGGAGTGACCGGCAGTTCAAGGGAATTGACGCGAAGTTGTGTCGCGAATGTGGGAGTGGTGCAACAGCGGCTCCGCGCCAGCTTCCGAGGGTGGTCCTATCGCGGGCAAACTCCGTTGTCAAGCACCGCGACAAACGTTTCCGTTCGAGTTCGAGCGCGAGGACAAACGTTCGTCCCGTCCGCCCGACGGGTGGTGGAGGGGTCGGTGTCCTGAGGAAGAGGGGAGCACGTCATGAAACGCCTCCACCGGTTGGCCGTCGCTGTCGATGTCGCTCTCATGCTCACGCCGGGGATGGGGGCGTCTGGGAGGACGGTTGGTGGTTCCTCGACCCGCCCCACGCAATCGACACGGCCACTCAGCGAATGCACCGTCCCATCCGACGATCGCATCATCCCGCCCAACGCCCTCCTCGCCCTCCCCCGACGCAATCGTCGACCCGCCCAGCATCCTCGTCCCCTCCCCTGACGCAATCGCCGCCCACCCCCCTCGACCTCGTCGGCTCCACCCACGCGATCGTCGACCTCCCTCAACGACCTCGCCGACAACCCCCACGCGATCGTCGACCTCCCCCGACGACATCGTCGGCCCAGCCCGACGACTTCGTCGACCTCCCCCGACGATCCCGTCGTCGAATTCGTGCTGAATCACGCCCGCCCCTCGACGACACAATCCCCCTGGTTACGTTCCCCGTTCTCCCGCAACCCTTGCAAAAGAGGTATCGCGATGTCCCATGTAGCTGCAAAGCCGTATCCCGGTCCGTTCGAGTTCTCCCTCAAAGATTGCGAGCCCGACCTCGTCGACCTCCCTCCAGGCGCGATGAGCCACCTCCGCAGCGAGCAAGATGGCCTCGCCGAGGTCTTCGCAGAGCTCGCCGCCAGCGTGCCGGCGCTCGGTGACGAAGCCGGCATCCTGCCGAAGGTCTATCAGCGCCTGCTCGATTCCAATGGCTCGATCGACAAGCTCGCCATCCACGAAGTCGTGCTCGCCAAGGCCCTCGAGGTCGTCCGGGAATCACGGGCGAAGAAGGTGCACGAGCGCGAAAACGACATCGCCTCGATCGTCGACACCGTGAAGTCGAGGGCGCGCCGCGGCGCAGACAAAGCGCTGCTCAACGCATTCGAGAAGACGATCAAGTACAACGCGCAGATCGCCGAGAAGGCCGCGAAGACGCGTCGCAAGAACGCCGAGAAGGCCAAGGCCACGCCCACCACCGGCTGAACGATGCAAGAAGGGGGGCGGCGGCGCGCTCCCCTCCACGCGCCGCCGCCCCACCCGACCCTCCCCTACCAAGCCAGCGCGAACGTAACTGCCGGGTCGCCACGAACGATCAGGGAACGCAGGCTCGAGGGTTCCCAGACGGCGAGGCAAAAGCTTATCTTTGCCCCATGCAGACTCCCCCCGACCTGCCGCGCACGTACCAGGTGCGGGCCAAAGACCGAGAACCCCTGCTCCGATGGATGGTGGATGCGCTCGCTCAGTGCGGATGTCGTATCATCCACACGAGCGGGCCGCGGTCTGCACCTTTCCGAATCTCATTCGAGCTTCCAACGGGTGAGCGCATGGGCATCATCGCTTACGCGTTCCTTGCGAACACCAGGCTCACGAAGAATCGGCCCGACGACGAGCATCGTTTCCAGGTAAAGTACGGCTCGAAGGACGGTGAACTCCATCCGCTCTGGCAGGACCCCTTCGGCCTCTACACGACGCTGTTCGTGGGTATCAACCCCGAGCGAGGGTTCTTCGTGGGCGCAGATCCCGTGCTGCACAGCCCCACCAAGTTCTTCATCTCGGTAGAGTTCAAGGAAGCCCACGCAGCAGCGATCGAGCGCTTCGGTTGGCATGCGTGGGAGCGTGAACGACAGGGAGCAGACGATCCCGTCGAGATACTCGCCGGTGGCCAGCCTACCGCATTCCTCCGGTACATCCTGTTCGAGCGCGAGGCGCTCGGCGAAGACCAAGGCCATCGTCACCTCCTCGCAGATAGAAGTGACCGCCTGCTCGTTCCGCGCAATACGCGAGGCGGCGGTCAGGCCACGCGGTCTGCGGTCCCGTCGGCTGAACGCCTACACACGCTCTCTCACGAGTTCGCCATGACCGAGTCCGAGGTGCTCGACCTGATCGCGTCCACGCCCTACGTGAAAAAAGCCGTGCGGGGCTCCGTTGCGGAGGAGCACTTGGTCCGCGTTCTTGCCAGGCTCCCAGGCGCAACGGACGTACATCGCGTGCCTGGGGACGGTGAGGTCGACGTGTCCATCCGACTCGACGGCGGCCGTCCTATCGGCATCCAATGCAAAAACGTTCTACGACAGCGCTCCCGGGACGGGCTGGCTCGCCTTGACTTTCAGCGCACCCGTGCCGCGAAGGCCGAGCCATGCTCGCGATACTACTCGCCGCACGACTTCGACATCGTCGCGGCGTGCCTCCATGCGGTGACGGAGGAGTGGACATTCAAGTTCGCGCTCCCCAAGACGCTCGATCCGCACGCAACTTGCGTGGGCAAACTCGCGAGCAACGTACGGATCGACGACCGCTGGTCGGCCGACGTACACCAGGTTCTTCATCTCGCAGGCTAACAGGACTACCCGCCGGACGACCCGCGTGGTACTCGACCTGCCCGATGGACCGCAAACCGGTTCTCATCAGCCTCTACTCCGGTGCTGGCGGACTCGACTACGGGTTCGAGGAGGCGGGGTTTCGCACGGGCGTTGCCGTCGAGATGGATCACGACTGTTGCGACACGCTCCGCGCGAACCGCACCTTCCCGGTCATCGAGAAGAGCATCTTCGATGTGCCCACCGGCGACATGCTCGCCGCAGCTCGCACGAAGCGGGGCAAGCTGGACCTGGTGATCGGGGGTCCTCCATGTCAACCGTTCTCGAAGTCCGGATACTGGGCGCGTGGCGACACCAAGCGACTTGAGGATCCACGCGCAGGAACGCTTGGCGCCTACATGCGTGTCGTCGAGGAGGCCCTTCCCCGCGCGTTCGTGCTGGAGAACGTCGAGGGCCTTGCGTACACGGAGAAGAACGAGGGCCTCACGCTCGTGCTCGACATGATCGAGCAGATCAACCGGCGACAGAAGGTCCACTATATCCCCTCCTTCCGCGTTCTGTGCGCCGCTGATTTCGGGGTCCCGCAGCTCCGCTACCGTCTATTTCTGATAGCCTCGCGCGAAGGACAACCTTTCTCTTTCCCATCTCCGACTCACGCCTCGAAGAACGAAACGGCACAGCAGACATCCCTCCTTGCTCTGCCGCCCTATCGGACTGCATGGGATGCGCTCGGGGATTTGCGGGTGGACCCGAGCGAGGAGCTGGAGATGAGGGGGAAGTGGGCGCGCCTGCTTCCTTCGATTCCCGAGGGAGAAAACTACCTCTGGCACACGGACCGCGGCGGCGGAATGCCACTCTTCGGTTGGCGCCGTCGTTTCTGGTCTTTTCTCCTGAAGCTCGCGAAGGACCGGCCCTCATGGACGATCCAGGCGCAGCCGGGGCCTGGCACAGGTCCATTCCACTGGGCAAACCGACGTCTCTCCATGCGCGAACTTTGCCGCCTGCAGACATTCCCGGATGACGTACACATCCAGGGGAACGACCGCGCCATCCAACGGCAGGTTGGAAACGCGGTCCCGTCGCTTCTGGCCGAGATCCTTGGTCGCGCTGTGCGGACACAACTCCTCGGCGATGCCCGAAGTCGCGAGCCGCTCCACCTGATGCCGCCGATCCGAACGCCCGTCCCACCGCCCGAACCCGTGCGTCCGGTCCCGCAGGAGTACCGCTCCCTACGCGGCGTCCACCACGCGCATCCGGGCACGGGAAAAGGCCACAGAGCCGTCGCATGGGCGGAAGAGGCGCAATAGCGCCGCCGCCCCCCTTTCCACCTCACGCCAATGCAAACGCGTGCGCCCGATGCGCGTCCCGATACGCGAGCCGCGTGATGGCCTCGCGCAGGAGGTCCTCGCGTAGCTCTTGCGCAATCACGCCATGGCCAATGCCGTTCAGCAGCGGCACATGCGGCGGCCGGCCAAAGGATCGCTCCGACAACCCGTCGAGCAGCAAGAGCCGCCCCTCCGAATCGACGTTGCCGAGCGCGTCGTGCCACAGGCGCAGCCCGAGCCGCTCGAGCAGGCGGTGGATCGACTCGCGCTCCGCCTCCGTGTTCGTCCCGTGCAGCGCGCCGAGCGTCGTGTCGAGCGCGATGCCCACCGCGAGCGCTTCGCCCTGGCGGATGCGGCGCTCCGTGTGGAGCTCGATCCGGTCGGCCGCCCACGCGCCGAACGCGAGCGGCCCCTCGGGGCCGTAGATGTCCTCGTTCGGCACCGTGGCCGCGAGGCTCGCGTGCAAGGTGGCGCTCTGCTGCAGGAGCTCCGCGACGGCGTCGCGCTCCCCCGAGACGAGCCGGTGCGCGTGCGAGACGATCCAGTCGACGAGCCCCTCGTCCCACAGGAGCGCAGCGCGTACGGCCTGGACGAGGCCGAAGACCTTTTCGCGCGTCTTCTGCGTCTCGACGAAGCGCCGATCGCATACGACCGCGTAGGGCGCGCGGAACGTGCACAAGAAGTCCTTCGTGCCGAACGCGTTGATCGCGCTCTTCGGCAAGACCGCGGGGCCGGCCTGCGCGAGCGTCGTCGTGGGCACGCGGACGACCCGCGGCGCGCTCTGCATCGTCGACGCGGCGAAGCCCACGAGGTCGAGCAGCGACGCGCCGCCCACGACGAGCAGGATCGAGCGTCGATCGAGCTCCAGGGCGTGGAAGTACGCCTGCAGGCGCGACGGAAGCGCCGCGTCGTCCTTCACGCGCTCGCCTCCGCCCTGAACGATCGGCGGAGCCACGAGATCCAGCGCGTCGGTGTGACACCGGGCATACCGCTCGATGTGCAAATTCAGCTCGGGCTGGGCAGCGAGCGCCCCCCGGTCGACGATGGCCGCGACGCGGTGACGGACGTCGGGCTCGCGCTGAACGATGAGGTGACGCAAGTCACGGTTCATCGGCGAGAACACGTCGCTCGTGAAGCAGACCGGGTACTCGAACGGCGATGCCGAGGCTCTGACGTGGACAATCACAGCGCTCTCCAGAGGTGAGCACGCCTGCATGCGGCGTACCGCTCGGTCGAGCGCGATCGTGAGCACAAACGAACAATCCCCGGGAGGCGGCGCCTACCGGGGACTGCTTTCGGGTCTCGTGTCTGTCTTGTCGGGGCGAGAGGATTTGAACCTCCGACTCCTCGGTCCCGAACCGAGTGCGCTACCAGGCTGCGCTACGCCCCGTACGCCGCGGGCTTTCGCCACCGACGTGGGGGCGGACCATGCTCGCAGCGGGCGCTTCTGTCAAGTCCTGACGAGCAGAGATTTCATCCGAGGTGCCATCGCCCTGGGCGCCCTCACGTCCGCCGGGGACGTCGCCTGACTGTAAAAATCTTGAAACGCAAGTAAAAAAGTCGATCCCAGAGCGGACGGGCTCGTGTTAAAGTGCTACTGGAATCGAGACGAGACCTGGGGGCGCTCAGAGCTCCCCCCAGGCCGAACCTGCGGCGACTCCAGGGGGGGGTTCGAGGGAGAAGCCCGGCGGTCCGGGGGAACCCCTCGGGCGTCGACGTGAGCTTTTTTAACGTTTGGGGGCTGTGCCCCCAAACCCCCGGTCGATGTGGCCGCGAATAGGAGGACAAGGTGGCAATCGAGCTTCCGGCAGTTCGCATCCTGATCGTGGACGATGACCGAGCCATCTGCGACTACATGCAGACGCTGCTCGAACGGGATGGGTACCAAGTCAAGACGCTGGTGGATCCCTCGGCCGTGGAGGAGGAGGTCCGCACCGGCGGGTATCACCTCATCATCCTCGATCTGATGATGCCCAAGCTCGACGGCATCGAGGTGCTCAAGCGCATCCGCAAGGTCGACACCGACATCGCGGTCGTCATCTTCACGGGCTTCCCGAACCTGGAGAGCGCCGTGCAATCGATGAAGCTCGACGCCGTCGACTACATCAAGAAGCCCTTCAACGTGGACGAGTTCCGCGAGGTGCTCGCCCGCGTCATGCGCAAGAAGGGCCTGGCGCGCACCCCCGAAGAGCAACTGCACCGCGTCATCGGCGACACGATCCGCAACCTCCGCAAGGAGAAGGATCTGACGCTGAAGCAGATGGCTCGCCGCACGGGCCTCAGCGTGTCGCTGCTCTCGCAGATCGAGCGCGCCGAGTCGAGCGCGTCGATCTCGTCGCTCTACAAGATCGCGGTCGCCCTGGAGTCCCGCATCCAGGACCTCTTCGGCCAGTACTAGGGCAAAGAGCCCTTCTCGATCGCGCGGTCGATCCGCGCGAGGTCCACGCCAGCGATGCGGTCGACCGCAGCGCCGCGCTTGTCGTACACGACGACATACGGAAGCTGGGGCACGTTCGCGAGGTAGCGCTTCGCGAGCGGCGTGTCCCAGTCCCCCACGTCGAGCCGTCGATACGCGACGTCCTTGCGCGCGCCGAGCACCTTCACCATGTGCTCGTCCACCTTGCGGCACGGGCCGCACCACGTGGCCGAGAAGTCGACGACCGTGACCTTGCCGCTCGCGAGGTGCGGCGCGAGGTCCGGGACGTCCCTTCCGCCCTCCACGACCGTGCGCACGTCCGCGCCCTCGGGGAACGGGACATGATCGAGGTAGCGGCCCTTGCCCGCCCCGAGGATCGCCTCGAACCCGTCCTCGGCGGCGAGCTTGCGCACCGCAGTGAAGACGTCGAAGCCGGGCGAAGCCACGACCACGACCTCCGCGTTGCGGCGATCGAACCGAGCGTCGTAGACGCCCGGGCGCTCGCGCAAGTCCGCGACGATCCCGTCGCCGCAGTCGCTGCAGTCGATCTTGTCGAGCGAGACGACGACGGTGCGCGCGTCCTTCGGATAGGAGCGCGCGCCGCCACACGCCGTGAGCAGGACGAACACGGACGACGTGAACAGGTGCTTCAGCGAGGTGCGCATCGGAAGATCCAACGATGCCGCCCCGGTCACACCCGAGCAAGGCCACGGCGTAGGCCTGAATCCACGCGGCAAGGCATGCTCGCTCGGTGTAGGCTCTCGCGCGTGAGCCAGAGCCAGATCCTGACCCGCACCCTCGCCGCCGATCACGTCACGCCTGTCCGCGCGTACAACGCGCTCCGGGCGCAATCCGCCGGTCGTTCGTCATTCCTGCTCGAATCCGTGCTGCCCGGCGAGCGCTGGGGGCGCTACTCGATCCTCGGCTACCGCGCGCGCACCGAGCACGCCTATCCGCCCGGCGCGAACGCGCTCGAGCTGCTCGCCAGCGACGCGTCCGAGCTGGAGAACGCCGAGGGCCTCGCCGCGCGCTTCTCGCAGGCGCTCGTCGGCTACCTGGTCTACGACGCGGCGAACGTGGCGAACGGCATCAAGCCGTGGCCGAACGAGGGCATGAGCGGGCGGCTCATGCGCGACTGCACGGTGGTCGTGTTCGACAACCTCACGCAGATGCTCACGATCGCAGGGCGATCGAAGGGCGCGATCGATCGGTGCGCGTGGGAAATGACGCACGGGCCCGAGCTCGATCCGCTGCCCTCGCCGGACCCGACGCTGGAAGCGCTGTTCGCCGAGCCGAACATCGACGACGACACCTACGCGGCGAAGGTCGCGAAGGCGAAGCAGTACATCGAGGCGGGCGATTGCCTGCAGATCGTCCTCGCTCGTACGTTCCGCGCGCCGATGCGGAACGCGGATGCGTTCGACGTGTACCGGGCGCTGCGGGTGCTCTCGCCCTCGCCGTACCTGTTCTTCCTGGACTTCGCGGAGACGCCGTTCGCCGAGGGGATGGCGATCGCAGGCGCGTCGCCGGAGACGATGGTGCGCGTGTCGGGCGGAAAGGTGACGCTGCGGCCGATCGCGGGGACACGCAAGCGCGGGGCGACGCAGGAGGAGGACGAGGCGCTCGAGCGCGAGCTCGTGGCCGACCCGAAGGAGCGCGCCGAGCACGTGATGCTCGTGGATCTCGCGCGGAACGACGTGGGTCGTGTGGCCGCGCCGGGGTCGGTGACGGTGACGAGCGAGATGAAGGTGCAGCGCTTCTCGCACGTGATGCACCTCGTGAGCGAGGTGGAAGGGACGCTCGCGGAGGACAAATCGCCGATCGACGCGGTGCGCGCGGCGATGCCGGCAGGCACGCTCTCGGGCGCGCCGAAGGTGCGGGCGATGCAGATCATCCGGCAGCTCGAACCGGGCCCGCGCGGCGTGTACGGCGGCGCGATCGGGTACGTATTGCCGGATGGAACGGTCGACTTCGCGATCCCGATCCGCACGGTGATCGCGCGCGGCGCGGATTTCGAGGTGACGGCGGGCGCGGGGATCGTGGCCGACAGCGATCCGCTGCGTGAGGCCGAGGAGACGCGGATCAAGGCGCGCGCGGCGCTGGCGGCGATCCGGAGCGCGCAGGACGCGGTCGAGCGGCGCGAGGCGGAAGCCGCGGCGATGCAGAAGCGGCGCGAGGAGGCGGAGCGGAAGAAGGCCGAGGCGGAGGCCGCGGCCAAGGCAAACGAGGAAGGTGGGGCGGGCTCGGGCGAGCCGGGCGCGGCGAGCTGAGCGCGCCTTCAATCAGGGCGAGAGCTTCGCGAGGAAGCCGTCGCCGTTCGTGAGGTATGCATTCAGCGGCCCGCCGCCGAAGTCGATCGAACCGCCGTAGAGCGCGCCCGCGAGGATCGTGTTCCCGGCGGTGTCGACGGCGAGGCCGCCGAGCCGCTGATCGCCGCTGTCGTACGGGCCGTCGAGGCTCTTCGCCCATACCGCATTGCCCGACGTGTCGAATTTCCCGAGGACAATGTCGTCATCGGCGCCGGTCAGCGCGCCCGCGCCGAAGTCGAAGGGCGCGTTGCTGTAGCTCGCGGAGTAGACATTGCCCGTCGCATCCACGGCGACGCTGCCGCCGTACGTGCCCCCTGTGAAGGGTCGCGCCCAGAGCGTATTGCCCGCGGGGTCCAGCTTCACGACGAAGCCGAGTCCCGTGACCGTCATGGGTCCGGTGCCGAAATCACAGGTGCCGCTGGAGATGCCGACGGCGAGCACATTGCCCGCCGCGTCCGTCGCGACGGAGGAAACGGTCTCGCCGCTGGTGCCGGCGAGGTTCGGGCAGAGGGACTTCATCCAGGCGTGCGAGCCCGCCGCGTCATATTTGACCACGGCCATCCCGCCCGCCGGGGACCAGGGAATTCGTCTGCGGGGTCGGATCTCCGGGCTCCGCGCCGCAACCGGCGAAGCCACAAGCGGTGGCGAGCAGGAGAACAGGAATGGAAGCGGGGGAATGAAAAGCGCGCATTCGGACCTCCCTGCGGGCGCCCCATCGACAATCACGTCGATGGTCGATTCGCAGAAGAGCCGAGCGTACACCTGTCGTGGTGGGTCGACAGTCATTTTCGGAAACTCCGGAGAGGAGATCAGGCGGGGTGTGCGCCCACCCCGAAGGCCCATCGGACGTTCCGGCGCGTCAAATAAAAGATCACCACCGCTGCAATCGCAATGGCGAGCCAGATCGGCCAGGCGGCCGGCGCCGACGCGACGGCGATGATCGCGAAGAGGGCGTTGACCGCCTGGACGCCGAGCGTCACGACCCACGCCCAGGCCCGCAGCATGAAGAGCCCCCACGCGACGGCGAACATGGCGATCCCGACCGCGACATCGAGCGCGATCGCCCAAGGCGGCAACGCCGTCCCCGTGACGGCCGGGATGCTGGAGAGAACCGTGAGCACACCGCTGAGCGCCATCAGCACGGCCACCGCGATGACGCCCGCTGGCCTCGTCTTGACTTCTTCCATGATGGCGCGTCGATGCAAAAGACGCGCAACACGAAATTCCGCTCCGGCCTTCCTCCGTCAGGACGTGTAGGCGCGGAGAACCGTCAAATCACGGGAAACCATGCGAAATGCCGCGCGCTCGGCCTCGGCGCGGATCTTCTCTTCATCGAGCGTCAGGATCGTCCCGTCCGCGTACACGAGTTTGCCTGCGACGAAGACGTGGCTCACGTCGCTGCCTTTCGCCGCGTGGACGAGGTTCGCCACGAGGTCGTGGCGCGGCACGAGGTGTGGTTTGTCGAAATCGAAGAGCACGAGATCGGCCGCGCGTCCGGCTTCGAGCGCGCCCGCCTCGGGAAAACCCATCGCGCGGGCGCCGGCCTGCGTGGCCACGCGCAGCGAGGCGTCGCCCGCGAGGGCCTCCGCGTCGCGGCACGCGAGCTTCTGGAGCAGCGTGAGAAACCGGACGGCTTCCTTCATGTCCATGTCGTTGTTCGATGCGGGCCCGTCGGTCCCGAGCGCGACGGAGACGCCCGCGCGGAGCAGGCGCGGCACGTCGCCCGGGCCCATCGCGAGCTTCATGTACGTGATCGGGCAATACGCGACGGTGGCGCCGCGCCGCGCGAGGATGGCGACGTCGTCGTCGCTCAGGTAGAGCGCGTGCGCCGCGATCGTGGGCACGTCGAGCACGCCCGTGTCTTCGAGCAGCCGCGTGGGCGTGACGCCGTGCGTGGCGAGCGAGCGGCTCACCTGCTCCCCGCTCTCGGCGAGGTGAATGTGCAGGCCGAGGCCTTTTTCCTTCGCGAGCGCCGCGATCTCGCGCAGGAACGCGGGCGGGCAGACGTAGGGCGAGTGGGGCCCGAGCATCGCGCGGATGCGGCCTTCTGCTTTGCCGTTCCATCGCTCGGCAAAGGCGAGCGCGCCTTCGAGGTCCACGCCGACCTCCTTGCCCGTCCCGAACTGGCACCACGTGAGCGACGCGCGCATCCCCGACGCCTCCACGACCTCGGCGACGTGGTCCATGTAGAAGTAGTGATCATTGAAGGCGACCGTGCCCGAGCGGATCATCTCGCACGCGGCGAGCTGCGCTCCGACGCGCACTTCTTCGGGGCCGAGCGCGGACTCGGCGACCCAGACGCGCTCGTTGAACCATCGATCGAGTGGCAGGTCCTCTGCGTAGCCGCGCACGAGCGACATCGACGCGTGGCAGTGGGCGTTGAAAAATCCGGGTACGGCGACGTGGTTCGTGCCGTCGATCGTCGTGTCGGGCGCGAAATCTTCAGGCGTTTTGCCGACGGCCACGAGAAACGCGCCGTCGATGGCGATGGCGCCGCCCCGGATCACCGTGCCTTTTTCGTCGAGGGTCACGATGTCCACGTCCTTGATCAGGGTCTTCACGGCTCGTCCTCCGGGCTCCGGGCGCGCTCGCGCCGTGGCGCATCCTACAACGACTCTTTTTGGTCCCAAAGCCCGCGGCGCGCTTCCCGGGATGGGACGGACAATGGTACGCTCGATGCCGCTTCGAGGACTTTGGGGGGATCCCCGGGAGAGCGCGGGCCATGGCTTTGACCGACCTCATCACCATCTCGTCGAGCGTGCTGCCGGACACGACGCGTGTGGTCGCATTCCGCGGCGTCGAGGCGATCTCGCGGACGTACGAGTTCGAAATTTTCCTGTCGCTCGAAGGGGAAGAGGGCGACGGGCTGGATCTCGGCGACGCGATCGGGGCCAAGGCGCAGCTCGTGATCGATCGGGCGGACGACAAGCTGCCGCCCTTCGTGTTCGCGGGGATCCTCGCGAGCGTGGAGCTCTTGCACGCGGTCGAGGGCCGCTCGCTCGTCCGCGCGGTGCTCGTCCCGCGGTTATGGCTGCTCGGCCTCTCCAAGCACAGCCGTATCTATACGAAGAAGAAGCTGCCCGAGGTGATCGAGTCGATCCTCGAAGACAATGGCCTCTCCGGCGACGATTACGAGCTGCGGCTCGGATCCTACGAGACGGAAGAGCACATCTGCCAGTACCGGGAGAGCGACCTCGATTTCATCTCGCGCTGGATGGAGCGCGAGGGCATTTTTTACTACTTCATCCACAACGAGGACGGCGAGAAGCTCGTCATCAGCGACGGGGCGTCGTACGAGGACGACATCATCGGCAAGCCCGTGCGGTATTTCCCGCAGACGGGGCAGGACCGGAGCGCCGGGGCCTCGTTCCGCGCGTTCACGAGCCGCCACCGGACGCTGCCGTCGCTGGTCAAGCTCAAGGATTATGATTATGCCCGGCCGAACCTGACGATCGCCGGCTCGGCGCAGGTCGCGTCGAACGGCGCGGGCGAGGTGAGCCTTTATGGCGAGCGCTTCTTCTCGGCCGCGGCGGGCGAGCGATTGGCGAAGCTCCGGGCCGAGGAGATGCTCGCGCGCGAGGTCGTCTACCAGGCCCGCGGCACGCGCTCGCACCTGCGCGCCGGGCACGTCTTCGAGATCGAGGAGCACCCGCGCGCGGCGCTCAACGCCCGTTACCTCGCGGTCGAGGCGCGCCACCACGGCAACCAGGCGGCGAGCGGGTCGGCGTTCCAGCAACTGCTCGATCTGGATCACGACGAGGTGTATTTCGTCGAGGTCGAGGCGATCCCGGAGGGCACGCAGTTCCGGCCGGAGGCGCGCACGCAATGGCCGCGCATCTACGGGTACGAGAATGGCACGGTGGACGGGCCGGCCGACAGCGAGTACGCGCAGATCGACGATCAGGGGCGTTATTCGGTCAAGTTCAAGTTCGACGAGACGAACCTGAAGGACGGCAAGGCGAGCACGTTCGTGCGCATGATGCAGCCGCACGGCGGCGGCGTGGAGGGGTTCCATTTCCCGTTGCGCAGGAACACCGAGGTCGTCTTCAGCTTCCTCGGCGGCGACCCGGATCGCCCGGTCATCTCGGGCGTCGTGCCGAACGCGCACACGCCGAGCCCGGTCACGAGCGGCAATCACACGAAGAACATCATTCAAACGGGCGGGCGGAACCGGCTCGAGCTCGAGGACAAGTCCGGACAGCAGCGCATCACGATGTCGACGCCGCACACGAACTCGTACGTGCGCATGGGGTCGCCCAACGACGGCCACACGATGATCATCCACACCGACGCCGCGACCCTGCTCGACGCGGGCGGCGACTGGAACATCGAGGTCGGCTATCACGACGGCGGACCGGTCGGCAACAAGACCGAAAAGGTCAAGGGCTCCGTCACCGAGACGTTCGAGGACGTAAAGACCGAGACGGTCACGAAGCTCGTCACCGAGAACTACAACGATCGTCAGGTCATCACGGTCGCGAAGGGGCAGGACCTCTCGATCACGGCCGGCGGGCAGAAGATCGGCATCGGGGGCGGCATGGGCGTCGCGGTGGACGGCGGCGTCTCGTTCAACGTCGGCGCCGGCACGGGGCTCGCCGCGCCCGGCAACAGCGATTTCAACGTCGGCGTGACCGGGGGCAATTTCAAGGCGACGACGAACCAGAACATCGACATGAAGGCGACCGCGGGCACGCAGTCGTACGTGAGCACGGGGAAAGCGACGCTGAAGAGCTCGGACGGCGACGTCGACATTTTCGCCAAGGGCAACATCAACGTCACGACCGAGGGCAAATACACGGGCTCCGTCAGCGGCGACAAGACGACGAACATCCTCGGCACGAGTTTCAAGATCGTCGGCAGCGACAAGCGGGAGATCACGTACGGCACGGGGATCACGTTCAACGCGAACGCGAACGCGAACTTCACGCTCGCCGCTGAGTTCAACCTGAAGGTCGGCGTGTTCATCGACGTGAAATGCTCGGCCGATTTCACGTTCGCCACGGGCATCAAGGCCGAGTTCTCCAGCGTGATCGATCTTCGCGCGACGCCGATGAAGGTCTCCGAAGCCACGGCGGGGTTCGCGTTCATGTCGGCCGGCGTCTTCATGGTCCAGACGCCGACGCTCGTGTTCACGGGCGCGGCGTTCATGTCGCGCGCCGCGATCCAGCTCATCAACTGAGCGCGCTCGCCGAGACGAGATTCACGTGCGTACGATCAAACCCGCAGGATTGATCCCGTCCGTCCGGGTCCAGGCGATCGGATTGCCTGGGCGCGGCTGCCTGTCCGTGACCTTCATGCTGCAATTCGGCGGCGAGGGCGCGGGCCTGCTCGTCAACGATGGAAACCTCGTCACGACGTTCACCGACGAGGGCACGAGCGTCTTCGACCAGGGATTGCCGAAGGTGCGCGGCGAGGTGCTCTGCGAGGGTTTTGCCGCGGGCCCCGAGCCTGCGATTGCGCGGCAGGTGCGGCTCGCCCTCGGCCGGATCGACAAGAAGCTCTACGTCGTCGGCGACCGGACGTGGGGCGCGACAGGCCCGTCCGAGCCCGTGCCGTACACGAGAATGCGGATCGCCTGGGAGAACGCGCTCGGCGGCGAGGGCGACCCGAGAAACTCCGTGGGCAAGGGCAAAAAGCCGATCACGGCGGCCGGCAAGAAGGTGCATCCCTTGCCGAACGTGGAATGGCCGAACCGGCTCGTCAAATCGCCGGGCGACGAGCCGCCCCCCGCGGGCTTCGGCCCGCTCGACCTGACGTGGGAGCCGCGCTCGAAGCGCGTCGGCAGTTATGGCCAGAAATGGCTGAAGACGCGGTATCCGGAGCTGCCCGAGGATTTCGATCCGCTCTTCTTCAACGTGGCGCCCGAGGACCAGTGGATGCCCGGGTATTTCCGCGGCGACGAGGCGTTCGTCGTGGAGAACATGCACCCCGACAAACCCAAGATCGAGGCGGCCCTCCCGGGCTTCTTGCCGCGGGCGTTCCTCGGGACGCGCAGCGCGCCTTCGCCCGTCGAGGTGCCGATGCACTGCGATACGGTGTGGATCTTCCCGCACGTCGAGCGCGTCGCGCTGATCTATCGTGGCATTTTCCAGGTCGCGACGGATGATGAGCTCGAAGTGAACGAGGTGATGGTGGGCCTCGAACGGTTGGGCGAGGCGAAGCCGCGGTCGCATTACGAGGAAGTGCGGCGGCGACGGCTCGACAAGGAGCGCGGGGCGCTCCACGCGCTCAAGGACAGCGATCTCTTGCCCGAGGGCGTGGGCGTGCTCAAGCCGAGCGGGAGCGACGATACGAAGGTCCTGCTCGAACGCGAGGGCTCGTTCGAAGAGAACATGCGGCGGCGCGCGGAGCTCGAATTGCAGCGCGCCCACGAGCAGGTCCGCGCCGCGGGCCTCGATCCGGGGCCGAGGTTGCCCGAAAAGCTGCCGCCGCGCGAGGAAATGCCCAAGGGCGACGTGCTCGCCTTCATGGAGTCCGTCGACGAGAAGGTCGAGGCTGCCAAAAAAGAGGGCGAGGCGCTCAAGAAGCAGGCGATGGAGCAGTTCCGGCAATCGTGCAAGGACGCGAAGCTCGATCCGGACGAGGTCCTCGAACGGCAGAAGCGGCGCTCGCTCGGGCCGCCCAAGTTCAGCGCGCAAAAGGAGCTCGAAACGCTGCGCGGGCTCGCGACCCTCAGCGAGGCGACGGGCGTGCCCATGCCGGAGGAGGTCTTTCAGAAGCTCCACGATCCTTCCATCGAGGAGAAGCTCGTCTTCGCCGAACAAAAAGTGAAAGAGGCATATCGGCAATCCGTGCACCGGGCGGAGGGCATGCCGCCGCTCGACGAGGAGGACGGGCGGAAGGTCCGCGCCGAGGTGGAGCAAGCGCTGCGGAATGGCGAGAGCCTCGCGGGCTGTGATTTTTCGGGCGTGGATCTCTCGGGCATCGATTTCCGGAAGGCCGATCTCTCGGAGTCGTTTTTCGAATCAGCGAACGTGGAGGGGTGTCGGTTCGACGAGGCGAATCTCCATCGCGCCGTCCTCGCACACGCGCGGGCGAAGGGCGCGATCTTCCGCGGGGCGCGGCTCGAAGAGGCGAACCTCGGTTGCGCGGACCTCACGGAGGCCGATTTCTCGGAGAACACGAACGTCACGCGCGTCATCTTTTTTCGGGCGAACCTCACGCGGGCGAACCTCGAAAAGGCGACGCTCGACCGGACCGATTTCACGGAGGCGAAGCTCGAAGGGACGAAGCTCGCCGGCTGCAAGGCCGAGGAGCTCATGTTCTCGAAGGTCTCGCTCGCCGGGGCGGACCTCTCCGGCTCGGTGCTGGAGAAATGCAACTTCCTCGAAGTCGATTGCACGAAGACGAACTTCACGGTGGCGAAGCTCGATCAATCGGTGTTCCTCGACGTGGAGGGGGACGGGGCGGTCTTCCGGCGCGCGAGCCTCACGAACCTCAGGGTCGTGCGGGTCGAGAAGGGCACGCGGTTCACGAACGCCGATTTTCGTGACGCGGACATGACCCGGGCAAATCTACGGGGCGCGCGGCTCGCGGGGAGTACGTTCGTGGCCGCGACCTTGCATACGGCAGATTTCTCGGAGACGGACCTCACGGGCGCGAAGCTCATGGGTGTACGGGCGCCCGAATCGCGCTTCGAGCGCGCGAACCTCACGAATGCGGATCTGCGCGGGGCCGATCTGCTCTCGGCGATGCTCGCGCGGGCCACGGTGGCGGGCGCGAATTTCGAGGAGGCGAACCTGTTCCGGGCCGACGGGGCGCGGATGGTGGGCGATACGAAGACGAGCTTCAAGGGCGCGAATCTGAAGCACTTCCGATATCTGCAAAGCCGAGGGGACGATGGACAAGGCAACGCTTGAGAACCTCGTCCGCAGCGGCGAACTCTTCGACGGCGCGGACCTCGGCGGCAAGGACCTCGCGGGCGCGGACCTGCGCGGCGCGGTCTTCGCGAATACGTCGTTCCGCGGCGCGAACCTCGCGGGCGCGAACCTGCGCGAGGCGACGTTCACGCAATGCGATTTCGCGAACGCGGTGCTCGAAGGGGCGACGTGGAGGCATGCGACCGTGATGAACACGCGGTTCGTCATGGCAAAACTTGGCGGGGCCGAGTTCGTCAACGTGACGGCGAACGGGTGTGATTTCACGGCGGCCGAGCTCGGGTCGGCGTCGCTCTTGCTCGCGAATTTCTCGAAGAGCTGCTTCGACGAGGCGACGCTCGCGGGGGCGAACCTGGAGCGCGCGTCGCTGCTCGAATCGAGCTTCAAGGGCGCGAGCCTCGCGGGCGCGAATCTCAAGCGCACGGCCCTCTTCCGCGCGGACCTCGTGGGCGTGACGCTCGCGGGCGCACGGCTCGAAATGACGGTGCTGACCGAGGCGAAGCTCGCCGGGCACTCGTTCGCGGGCGTGGATCTGCATCTGACGCAGCTCAATGACGCGAACCTCGAAGGGTGCAATTTCGAGAAGGCAAAGATCACGCAGGTCAATTTCAAGGGCGCAAACCTGAAGGGTGCAAAGCTCACGCGGGCGGACGCGAAGAATGCGATCTTTTTCGAGGCGCGGCTCGAAGGGGTCGACGCGCGCGGGGCGAACCTGAAAGAGGCGCTCTTTCCGAAGGTGATCGCGCCGGCCGTGCCTTTTGATGACGCGATCCTGGAGATGTCGATCTGGCACGAGGCAAAGGCCCCGGGCGCGAGCTTCAAGAATTGCGATCTCACGTATGCGGATTTTTCGCACGCGTCGATCGAGGGGGCGGATTTCTCGGGCGCGAAGATGTACAGGACGAGGCTCCACCGGGTGAAGGACGGGGGCGCGCGGTATCCGCTGGGACGGGCGGGCGCGCTCGGCGACGACGCCGACCTGGCGGAAGCGGAAGTTTGGCGAGACAAGCACCAGCGGATCTGGAAAGGAGACGGCGATGCATAACGCGGCGCGGAAGCTCGCGGCGAAGACCGTGTGGCAGGAGTTCGGCGAGGTCGTTTCGGCGGGTCCGGAAGGGTTTTCCGTGCGCACGGCGCTCGCCGAAGTGAACGCGAAGCGCGCCGCGAGTTGTCTCGTCGCGCCGGCCCCGGGGGACCGCGTCCTCGTGGCGACCGAGGAGGAGGGCGATTCGTTCGTGCTGGCAGTGCTGGAGCGGAAAGAATCGCAGAAGACGACGATCGCCGTGGAGGGGGATCTCGAACTGCGCACGCCGAGCGGGAAGGTGGAAATCGCGGCGCAGGAGGGCGTCGACGTGGTGGCCGCGGCGCCCGTGAACGTGACGGGCTCCGAGGTGACCGTGAAGGCGCTGCGGGCGCGTTTGTCGGCGGAGTGGATCGACGTGGTGGGCGCCGCGGTGAAGGCGGAGCTCGGCAAGGTGAAGATGCTGGCGTCGACGTTCGACGCGACGCTCGATCGATTCAGCCAGCGGGTGAAGCGCTCGTACCGGACGGTCGAGGAGATCGATCAGGTGCGTGCGCAGCACATCGACTGGGCAGCGCAGGGCAATGCGCACCTCCGGGGCGAAAACACGCTCGTGACGGCGACGGACCTCGTGAAGGTGAACGCCGATCAGGTGCATCTCGGCTGAAAAGGAGGGCTAGTCCGATGTTCGTCAATACGCAGATGATGGGCATGAACATGGGCTTCCCGGACGTGTGCCTCACGCCCGTGCCGCCCGCGCCGGCCCCGGTGCCGATTCCTTATCCGAACATGGGATTCGGGCCGATGGCCTGTCCGCCGGTGTGGAACGTGCTCACGATGTGCACACCGACGCACAACATGGCGACGCCGATCACGATGAGCGTGGGCGATAACCCCGGAATCGCGACGGGCGTGGCGTCGGGGATGGTGATGGGGCCGGTGCGTCACGTGACCGGGTCGTTCACCGTGCTCGTCGGCGGAATGCCCGTCACGAAGATGACGAGCATGTCGATCCAAAACAGCACGAATTGCCCCGGCATGCGGATCGTGCCGAGCCAGCCGACGGTGCTGAGCCTCGGGCCCTGAAAGACGCGGAGTGCTGCGCTCACGCGGGCGCGACGTGCATCCGATCCTTCGGGCTCACCTTCACGTTCACGTATTTGCCAGGGATGAGGCGCAGGCCGTCGTACGGGCCCATGAGCCACCGAATGGAGACGTCGTACGGCGGCTGGCCGGGCAGGTGCACGCGCAGGCCGACCTTGCAGACGACCTGCTGGCGATCGACGACCTCGCCCGTGTGATCGACGCGGAGGACCTCGGCCTGCGCGTCGAGGCCGTTCTTGGCGAGCCAGCGGGCGCCGAGCTCGCGGACGAGGAAACGCGCGCCGACGACCGTGAGGATGAGGCCCATGGGCAGGACGATGGGCTCGATCGTGAGGCCCCGCGGCGTGCCGTTCCAGAAGAAGAGGAGCTGCGCGAGGCCGGCGAGGAGGAGGAGCACACCGAGGCCCGTGAAAACAGCGCCGAGGACGAGCTGCGTCGTCCTGCCAGGATTCGGCGGAGTGGGAAGGTCCACGGGCGAGACTGTATCAGGACCATGGCCGGCGCCGCTAGCCACGTGTATAGTCGGCGAGCGATGAAGGAGCAGAACCGCTTCCGGATCGAGCGCATGGCGGCGCGGTATGCGACGCGGCAAAAAGAAAAGTCCGAGGCGGACGGAGCCCGATTCCTTCGCGAATTCGATGAGGCGCGCGAGCGCGTGATCCGGCCGGCGATGCTGGACGTGCAAAAGGAGCTCGAGCGCGCCGGGCATTCACCGTGGATCGCCGTCGACGAGGCCGCCGAAAAGCCGAGCATGGAGTTATGCCTCGGTCTCTCGGGCGTGCCGAAGACGCGCGGGACGAATCTCGTGGGTTTCTGCGTGATCCACTGGCGCGACTTCCCGGAGGTGCTCGCGTACCTCGTGGTCGCGCCGCCGCCGATGGATCTGCTGCGTTTCGCGGCGCCGAAGGAGATCACGCACGAGTACGTGGAGCAGATGCTCGTCGACGCGGTCGAGCACATCTTCGCGTGTCGCTCGATTTAGCATTTGGCTTGGCCGCACAATCGAGCCGGCGCATGATGCGCTCGTGCTGAAACGAAACGCGACCGTCGCCGTCGTCGCCCCCGCAGGCATCCCGCAGCTCGCCGGCGTCGCAGCCGGCGCGTCGCTCGTGAAGAGCTGGGGCTACGAGGTCCTTCTCGCTCCGAATCTGGAAAAACAACACCATTTCACCGCGGGCACGGCCGAGGTGCGGACGCAGGATCTCCTGTGGGCGCTGACGGCCGAGGGAATCGACGCGGTGTGGCTCGCGCGAGGCGGCTACGGGTGCGTGCATTGCCTGCCGAGCCTGCCCGAGGGGCTCGACGGGCGGCCGGTGATCGGCTGCTCGGACGCGACAGCGCTTTTTGCGGCGCTCGTGAAGTCGCGCGGGGGCCACCTCGTGCACGGGCCGATGCTGGAGACGATCGCGACGAAGGTGGACGACGCGACACGCGTGCGAATCCGGGCCATGCTGGAAGGCAATGAGGTCGCGCCCATTGCGGCGCAGCATTTCGCGGGGCCGAAGGAAGAGGTGCGCGGGCGGGTCGTCGGGGGAAACCTGTGCGTGCTCGCGAGCCTGGCCGGGACGCCGTGGGCGCTCGACGCGCGGGGGGCGATCGTGGTGCTGGAAGAGGTGACGGAGGTGCCCTACCGGATCGATCGGCTGATCATGCAGCTCCGCCTGAGCGGGGCGCTCGACGGGGCGGTGGGGATCGCGCTCGGCGATTTCGTGAAATGCGACCCGCCGGAGGGCGCGCGTTACGAGCTCACGGACGTGTTGCGCGAGGCGCTCGAGCCGCTGGGGCTGCCCGTATGGTCCCGGCTGACGCTCGGCCATGACAAACGCAATCTGGCGTTTTGCGTCGGCGCGGAAGGGACGCTCGGGCCGGGCGGGCTGTCGCAAGCGCGACCGGTCTGAACCCCGGGTCGACTGTGAGATCCGAAGCCACAAAAGCAAAAGGGCCGACCCATTCGAGTCGGCCCCTTGCTTTCCGGTTTTCGGACTTGGTTGCGCGGGCAGGATTTGAACCTACGACCTTCGGGTTATGAGCCCGACGAGCTACCAGGCTGCTCCACCGCGCGTCATTGTGTTTCCTCTACAAAACAACTGAGCGTGGAGGACAGCGACTACGGCTGTCCCCACGCTCCGCTGGTTGCGCGGGTAGGATTTGAACCTACGACCTTCGGGTTATGAGCCCGACGAGCTACCAGGCTGCTCCACCGCGCGTCATGTTCGCCAAACGAAGCGGCGACGACGGGTCGGAACCTACTCCTGTCCGTGCAGGAGTCAAGCCCCTCGTGACCGTTCGATCACGCTTCGCGCGGGAAGGCCGTTTTTCCGGGGTCCCCGTCAGGCATTGAGCAGCCACGCCGGCACGAGCGGGCTCGGCTTGGCCGTCGAGACCACCCAGAGCTGATGCGCCGCGCGCGTCGCGCCGATGTGCAGGAGGTGTCGCGACTCGTCATCCGCCGGGTACGTCGAGTGGTTCACGTCGACGAGCACGACATAGTCGTACTCGAGGCCCTTCACCTGCCGGATCTCGGTGACGTCGACACCCGGCCGGAAGAGGAAGTCGAATGCGCGCACACGGCGAAGGCTCGGGATCTCGGCCATCTTGAGCGCCTCGTAGTACGCGTCCGCCTGCTCGGGGTGGCGCGCGAGGATCGCCAGCGTGGCGCGCGGCTCGCGCGTGAAGAGCGGGCGAATCGAGTCCGCGAGGAACGCGACGGCCGCGCCTTGGCTCGGGAAATGGTGGTGCTCGACAGGCGCACCCGTGCGCGGCGCGAGGGGCGGCGTGGGATCGGCGAGCGGGCCGAGGATGTCACGCGCGACCGCGAGGACCTCACGCGTCGAGCGATACGCGATGCGCAGAGGCTCGATGTTGACCGAGTCGAGGCCGAGGTCTTCGAGGACGCGGCTCCAGTCGCGGAAGCCCGAGTCCATGAAGAGGCGCTGCGCGGTGTCGCCCGCGAGCGTCACCGACTTCTGCTTGGAGACGACGCCGAGCAGGACCGCGAGATCCAAGGGCGCGAGGTCCTGCGCCTCGTCGACGAAGAGGTGCTCGAAGACGTAGGGCTGTTTGCCCTTCTTGAGGTCGCCCTTGATGACCTGGTAGGCACGCAAGAGGAGCGCGTCGTCCTCGGGATCGAGCAGCGCGCGCTCGTCCTCTTCGATGGGCCTGTCGTCTGCGCCGAGGCGCTCTTCCTCGGGCTCGTCGGCGATGGGCTCGTCGGCGAGCGCAGCCTTGCGCTCGGCGCGATCGCCGGGGTCGCGATCGAGGACCGCGGGGCAACGCTCGGCGCACCAGCGCCACGCCTGGCGGACCTTGTCGAGGCCGAACTCGGGATCGTTCGCCGCGATGAACGCCTTCTCGATGCTCTCCTTGTCGGTGAGCAGATCGGCCCAG
Source organism: Polyangium fumosum (assembly GCF_005144585.1). GTDB lineage: Bacteria > Myxococcota_A > Polyangia > Polyangiales > Polyangiaceae > Polyangium > Polyangium fumosum. The sequence goes on from NZ_SSMQ01000018.1 coordinate 50,293, forward strand.
AACCAGAGGATGCCGCGCGAGTCCTTGCGGGTCGTGAGGTCCTGCCCGTACGCAGCGGCGCGCTCTTCGAGCAGGCGCAGGAGCGCCGGGTGCGTCTTGTACCGCGTGACCGCGCTCGGCGTGTTCTCCTCGACCGGCACTTCGAGCCACGGGAAGGCGCGCGTGCGCGCAGCGCGCGCCCACTCGGCGAAGGTCTCGACCTGGACCTCGCCGATGCCGAGCGCAGGCAAGACCTCGCTGATGTACGCCCGGAGCGCGGGGCTGCCGACGATGACGAGCATCTTGTCGGCCGAGAAGCGGGAGCGGTTGTTGAAGGCGAGGAAGGCCATGCGGTGGACGCCGATGGTCGTCTTGCCGCTGCCCGCGCCGCCCTGGATGACCACGATGCCCGCGTCGGGCCGCGAGATCAGCTCGAACTGGCGCGGGTCGAGGAGCGCGGCGATCTCGGGCAGGTGCCGATCCTCCTTCGCCGCGAAGCTCGCGCCCGTGCCGAGCGCGCCGCGCATGTCCTCGGGGCGAACGGCCTTGCCCTGGCCACCCGCGAGCACGACGGCGCGGCTGTCGAGGCGGCGATACCCGCCCTCGACACGCACGAAGACGCCTTGCGGCGCGGCGATGCGGTAGAGCTCGCCGTCCTCGATGGTGACCGTGCGCCGGGCGAGGACCTTGCCCTCGACCTCGCGGTCGCCGAAGGTCTCTTCGTACTCCGCGCCTTCCTCGTAGCGGTAATAAAGCTGGCTCACGGGCGCGTGGCGCCAGTCGACGATCCGCACGCCGGCCTTGGCGTCGACGTGCGTCGTGCGGCCGATGAGGACGTCGCGGTCCTGCTTGTCGCGCTCGCGGAGGCGAAGGTGGCCGAAGTAGGGCGAGCGCGGGTCGACGGGCTCGGTGACGACCTCGGCGCGGCGCGCGGCGACGCCCGCGATGCGCTCCATCTGCTGCACGAGCGCAGGGACGTCTTCGAGGCGGCTCGCCGCGATCTGATCGCGCAGCGAGATCATCTGCGCCTCGTAGTCCTCCGTGGGCGGCGGGCGCGAGGGCTTCACCGTCGCGAGGTGGTCGCGCACGCGATCGAGGAGCGCTTGCTCTTCGCGAACGATCGCGAGCTCGTCCGCGCCGTCCGGCTGCGGGCTGCTGTGGGAGTTGCCCGAGCTCGGCTCGGGGCGAAGCGGCTGCGCGGTCGTCTGCTTGGCGGTCACGGTGGATTACGTAGCGCGCGGAGCGGGGTTGGGAGGGAGTTTGCCCCTCGATTTCCATTTCCATCCGTCGCGGCCCGGAGGACCGGTGGACGGACGGCAGACCTCGCGGATGTCGCGGAAAACGTCCCTCGGCCGCGAGGCGACCGCGCGTTTTGACCCATCCTTTCGGGCCGCGCAAGAGTTTGTCGGGGGGAGAGCGCGTCGCTCGGGTGGACCGGTTCGGCCGTCCGGGCAGGCAGCGGAAGGAGCGGCGCGCGTCAGGTGCGCGCTTCGGCGTGCGCCTGGCTCGGCTCGGAGACCGAGGCCATCGTGGCCCGGCGCGCGTTCTCTTTCGTGCGGACGTCGCGCACCTCGACGTGGATGCCGCGGAGCGCCGCGGAGAGCTGGAAGTCCTCGATCACCTCGATGATGTCCTGATCGATGAACTCGGCGCGGGTGCCGTCGATGATGACGGACGAGCCGTCGGGGATGCGCTTGAGCACGCCGATGAACGTCGCCTTGTTGAGGAAAGAGACGTCCTTCTTGAACGTGATCACGCGCTTCTTGCCCTCCTTCGCGACGGTGAAGGCCGCGCGCATGTGGCTGCGCAGCACGAAGCCGACGCCGACGACGATGCCCGCGAGGATGCCGCGCAGCAGGTCCGTGAGGAGGATGGCGGAGATGGTGAAGACGAACGGGATGAACTGATCCCAGCCGAGCTTGTGCATCTTCTTGAAGAGCTCGGGCTTGGCCAGCTTGTAGCCGGTCATGAGCAGGATCGACGCGAGGCACGCGAGCGGGATCATGTTCAGGAACCGGCCAATGAAGAGGACGGCGAGCAGCAAGAAGAGCCCGTGGAAGACCGTCGCCGCCCGCGTCCGTCCGCCGGCGTTGATGTTGGCGCTGGAGCGGACGATCACGCTCGTCACGGGCAAACCGCCGAGCAGGCCGCTCGCCGCATTGCCGATGCCCTGCGCGATGAGCTCACGGTCGAGCGGGGTGTTGCGCTTCCAGGGATCGAGCTTGTCGACGGCCTCGATGCTGAGCAGCGTTTCGAGGCTCGCGACGATGCCGATCGTCAACGCGACGACGTAGACCTGCGGGTTCGTGAGCGCGGCGAAGGTGGGCGTGCGGAGCTGGCCGAGCGCGCCGCTCACGCCGTCGTAGGCGGGCAATGTGACGAGGTGCGTCTGTTCGAGCGCGATGGGCAAGCCGGTCTTGCGGAACAGGATGTTGAGCCCGGTGCCGACGAGGACGACGACGAGCGCGCCAGGGAGCCACGAGAGCTTGCGCAGCCGCTCGGTCTTCTCCCACAGGACGAGGATGCCCATCGAGACCGCGCTGATCACGAGCGCGCCACGCTCGAGACGGCCGAAGGCGTGGAGGATCATCGTGAACGTGTTCTCCTCCGCGGAGACCACGAACTGCTCGGAGCCCTCCTGATCGAGGTCGTACCCGACGGCGTGCGGGAACTGCTTGAGGATCAGGATCAGGCCGATCGCAGCGAGCATCCCTTTGATGACGGACGAGGGGATGAGGTAGACGGCCGTGCCGAGGCGCGCGACGCCGAGGACGATCTGCAAGACCCCGCCGAGGACCACGGCGACGAGGAAGTTCTCGAAGGTGCCGAGCTTGTCGATGCCGGCGAGGACGATCGCCGTGAGGCCCGCAGCCGGCCCGCACACGCTGAGCGGCGAACGGCTCATGAGCGGGATCAAGAGCCCGCCGATCACGCCCGCCGTGAGTCCCGCGAAGAGCGGGGCGTTCGAGGCGAGCGCGACGCCGAGGCACAACGGCAGCGCTACGAGGAACACGACGAGGCCCGCAGGCAAGTCGTATTTGAGGTTCGCGAGCGGGCTGAGGTTTGGCCGGGTCACCCCGGCGCCGCTCGTCTTCGCGTTGGCCATCGCTTGCTCTGCTCCGTATCCGGCTTGATTTTCCCCACCGCCGAAGCGTCGACAGGGGGGGTAGCGTACGCGGCAAACCCCGGCAAACGCCGAGGTCCCACGCGCTCAAATTGATCCGAATTCGAAGGATCGCACAGAACGCGGGCAGGCGCGAATCGCGGGCGGTTCCGTGTTCCAAAGTACGCGGGATGCCCGGGGTCCACGGCGGTCTTGAGACCGGGGCGCACTGGGCTTATGGGTTTTCATGCATGGAACGCTCCTTTCCGGATGACGCGCTTCCCCTCCACCACTTGATCCTGCGCTCGTTCCGGCAACGGGAGGCGCTCTTCCTCCTCGTGCTCGCGACGTACCGGGTGGAGCTCACGGGCGTGCTCAGTCGCGCCGCAAAGACGGGCTTCGAGTTCGGAGACGCGAACACGGTGATCGAGCTGGCCGACCAGATCGCGTCGGCCGCGCGCGCCGCGGATCTCTCGACGATCCGCAAGGATGCGCAGTCGCTCCGCGTGTTCGCGTCGGCTGCCCAAGACGGCGGTGAACAGGAGGAGGGCAAGGTGCTCCTCGCAGGGCTCCGGCTGATCGATCGGATCCTCGACGAGGCCAAAGAGCGAGCGAAGGCGGCCGAGCCGTCCACGCCGCTGGTCCTGAACTAGCCGAGCACGAGGGCTCGCCGTGTCACCCCGGTGCGCACGCGTCCCCGAAGCCTCCTGGCGCGGTCCGTGCTGCACCGCGCGGCGCGGACGTCCGAGCCGGCGCTGGGCGCTGAGGGGCGGCACCTCCGCGCGCACCCCATGACGACCTGCGCCGTCCCCATGCCCTACGCCCGCTCCGCACGCAGCCCGCAAAGGCACGCCGTCGCGAGCGCACCGATGCGTGTTTCGTTCGCCGGAGGCGGCAGCGATCTGCCGCCCTTCGTGGAAGGCCTGCCGGGGCGCGTCGTGGGCAGCGCGATCGGTCTGCGGGTGCGCGCGCTCGTGGAGCCATTCGACCGAGGTTGGGTGCGGCTCGAAGTGCCCGTGGCGGAGGAAACGACGACACGACGCAGCCACGAGCCGCCGTCGAGTGAGCTCGCGTTTCGCCTGCTGGAAGCGGCGCTCGCGCGGACGGGCGTGACGGACGGCGTGAAGCTCCGGATCGACACCGATGTCGCGCCCGGCGCAGGGCTCGGCGGGAGCGCGTCGACGGCGGTGGCCGCGCTGTCGGCGTTGCGGTGGAGCGTGGGGGAAGTGACGGCCGTGGAGGAGCTCGCGCGCGAGGCGACGACGATGGAGCGCGAAGGGCTCTCGATCGTGTGCGGCGCGCAGGACGCGACCTTCGCGGCATGCGGAGGGATGCTCGATCTGACGTTCGGCGAGGCGGGGTGCACGCGGATCGAGCGGGTCACGCCGGAGGAGGCGCTCGCGGCGGAGCTCGAAGCGGGGCTTTTGCTCGTCGACACGCGCGTGCGTCGCGTCTCAGGCGAGGTGCTGGAGCAGGTCGACGCGGCGGCGGCGCTCGCGAACGTGGCGGATCTCGTGGAGTCCGCGACGCAGGTGGCCGCAGCGCTGCGCGAGGGATCCCTCGGACGAGCGCTCGCGGGGATGCGCCGGAGCGCGATGGCCAAGGTGCGGCGCGCGCCCTCGGCGAGCGCGCTGGCGACGGAGCTCGGCCATCGGCTCGCAGGGCTCGGCGTGGAGGTGATCCGCGCGTGCGGCGCAGGCGGAGGCGGGCACGTGCTCGTGTGGGCGCCCGAGGCGCGTCACGGGGAGATTCTGCGCGCGCTGGGCCCTGCGACCGTGCGAAAGCCCGCGCTCTCGGCGCCCGGCGTGCGGATCGAGCCGGCCTAGGGGATCAGGACGACGCGGCCGAAGACGGCGCGTGCTTCGAGCAGGGCGTGCGCCTCGGCGGCGTACCGGAGCGGGAGCTTTCGATCGATCACGGCGCGGAGCGCGCCCGAGGCTGCGAGGTCGAGCACGCGTTCGAGGTCCTGCCGCGTGCAGGAGGCCGACCCGGCGATCGTATGACTCCAAAGGATCAAGGCGCCGAGCTTGATGGAGACCTTGGCCTGGTCGATGTTGCCGACGACGACCAGGCGGCCTCCGCGGCGGAGCGACTTCAAGGCGGAGCCGAACGTGGCGCTGCCGGTCAGCTCGAGCGCGACGTCGACGGGGCCGCCGAGGCGTGTCTTGACGTCGTCCTCGAACCTGCCGTCGGGGCTCACGAGGACCTCGTGCGCGCCAAGCTCGGCTAGGGCGGCGGCCTTGGCGGGGCTGCCGGTCACGGCGACGACGCGGGCGCCGAGGTGGCGCGCGACCTGGATCGCCGCGGTGCCCACGCCGCCGCTCGCGCCCGTGATGACGACGGTCTCGCCCGCGACGAGGCGCGCGCGGGACGCGAGAGCCTGGTAGGCGACACCCGCGGTGCACATGAGAGTCGAGGCGTCCTCGAACGGCACAGGCGCAGGGATTTTGACGAGGGCGCGGTGGTGCGCGACGACGAGCTCGGCGTACGCGCCGTCGACCGTGTGGCCGAAGCTCTGATGGGCGCGCTCGCAGAGCAGCTCCTCACCGCCCACGCAACGCGGGCATTCGCCGCAGGCGGGCCGGTGCAGGTTGGCCACACGATCTCCCGGGGCAAACCCGGCGCGCGCCGCTTCGTCGCCCACGGCCTCGAGCTCGCCGGCGAACTCGTGGCCGAGGATGGTCGGCAGCTTCATGAGCGGGAAGCCGCCGCGACGATCGATGAGATCACGGCCGCACACGGCCGAGGCGCGGACGCGGACGAGGACCTCGTCGGCCGCGGGGACGGGGTTCGGGGTGTTCGGGGACAGGACGAGTTTGTCTGGTCCGCCGACCTCGCGAAGAACGACGGCGCGCATGGTCAGGTCGACGTCTTCAGTTTGCGACGCCGCTCCGCCCGCCCGAGCGCGAGGTCGATGAGGCGCGCGACGAGCTCACGCGGCGGGATGCCGCTCGCCTCCCACAGCTTCGGGTACATCGAGATCGAGGTGAAGCCGGGCAGCGTGTTGATCTCGTTCACGTAGACCTCGCCGCTCTTCGACATGAAGAGGTCGATCCGCGCGAGCCCGGAGGCTTCGAGGACCCGGAAGGTGCGCAGCGCGAGGAGCTGCACGGCGCGCGTCTCGGCGCCGGTGAGGTCGGCCGGGACGCGCGTGGTGACGCCGCGCTCGTCGATGTATTTGGCGGCGTACGAGTAAAACCCGTCCGGGTGATCGACCACGATCTCGCCCGGGATGCTCACGATGGGCTCCTCGTCGCCGAGGACGGCGCACTCGATCTCGCGCGCGCCTTCGACGCCTTGCTCCACGACGATCTTGGTGTCGTACTCGAACGCGAGGCTGATCGCGTCGGCGAGCGCTTCATACGTCTTCACCTTCGTCACGCCGACCGACGAGCCGAGGTTCGCGGGTTTGACGAAGAGCGGGAGCGCGAGCCTTTCGCAGCGTGCGAGGACTTCGCTCGGCTCACGCTCCCACGCGAGGCGACGCACGGTCTCGTAGGGGACGAGAGGCAGCTCGTCCTGCGCGAGCAGGCGCTTCATCACGTCCTTGTCCATGCCCACGGCCGAGCCGAGCACGCCGGAGCCGACGTACGGCACGCCCGCGAGCTCGAGCAAGCCCTGCACGGAGCCATCCTCGCCCATGGGGCCGTGCAGCACGGGGAAGACCACGTCGATCGCCTGCGCCGCGCCGCCGACCGTGAGCGCGGCGTCGCCGGTCGGGCTCGGATGCGCGAGGAGCGCGACGTCCGGGGCCGACTGGTTGAGGCGCGCGAGGCGCGGATCGCGCGAGGCGCCGAGGAGGAGCGCTTCTTCCTGCAAGAGCCATCGGCCCGTCTTGTCGATGCCGATGAGGACGGGATCGAAGCGATCCCGGTCGAGGGCCTCGACGACGTTGCGGGCCGAAAGGAGGGAGATCTCGTGCTCGGCAGAGCGACCGCCGAAGAGCACGGCGACACGGAGCTTGCGCGGGGCGCTCATGAAGGCCGCACCCTAGCAGGGTGCTCGGGCCCGGTGAAACATCCGGCCGAGGAGCCCCGATCCACGCAGGATCCAGCGGGCGATCTGCGGTCGAGCTCGCTAGTCCCGGGACTCGTCGGCGAGGACGAACGCCTTGCGGATCGCGTCGACCGCGACGCGCTTGAGGACGTGGCCATCCGCGAGCTCCACGTCCACCGTGGCCACGCGGCCCTTCTGCAGGCCGACACGCGTGACGTGGATGCGCGCGCCTTTGCTGAGCGCGGCGTCGCGCAGGTTCACGTCTTCCGTGGCGACGAAGTACATCCCCACGCCGATCTCGCGCGGCTCGCCGGCCGAAGGCGCGTCGTTCGTGTCTGCGCGGGCGACACTCGACGTGGCCACGAGGCCCGCCGACGCGGCAGCGAGGGTCAGGAGGGAGGACAGAAACCGCGCACGCATGGCCACCATCTTACAGGATTCCCACGATCGAGGCTCGACTTTCCACCGGGCAGCCGCGGCCTTCACGGGTCTTTGGGACGCCAACCATCGAGCGCCTTCTCCACGAAGAGCAGCCGGTCCTGACCCCAAAACAAGATGTCGCCGACGAGGAAGCTCGGCGCGCCGCAGACGCCGATCCGCTCGGCCTGCTCTGTAACGTCCTTGAGGCCCTGTTTCATCCGCTCGTCCGTCGTCGCTGCGACGAGGGCCGCGCCGTCGAGCCCCACGGAGGCCGCGATGTCGGCGAGGACCTCGTCCGCGGAGATGTCGCGATCCTCGACCCAATACGCGCGGTACACGGCGTTCACGAAGGCGGCGACGTGATCCTCCGGCGTCGCGAGCACCATCCGCAGGGGCTTGACCGTGTTCATGGGGAACCGCGAGGCGAACCGGAACGGCACGCCCCAGTGATCCGCCCAGCGATGAAGGTCGGCCGTCACGAGCCTTCGCTTCGGCGCGGGCATCGCGAAGAGCGGGACGTTGGGTGTGCCGATCGCCTTGAAGAGCGCGCCGAGCAGGAAGGGCCGATACACGAGCGAGGCGCCCTTCCGCGCCGTGAGGGCCTCGATCTGCGTGGAGGCGAGGTACGCGAAGGGGCTCGAAAAATCGAAAAAGAACTCGACGCGCTTCATGGGGGCTCGGGGCGCGAGGCGCGTGGCCTCAGGGATACGAGCTTCGACCGAGCTTTACGCGGGGCTCAACCGAAAATTGTTCCGTCCGCGATCCGGGCCCAAAGCCGCGCGAGGGCGCCGTGTCGGAAGGAGCGAACGGAGGCACGACGATGCGAAAGATGATGATCCTGACCCTTGCGACCCTCGGCGCGACCCTCTTTACGAGCGCGGCGTACGCGGAGCCCAAGAAGGAAAAGTCCCAGGACTACGGCTACACGTTCACGGACGATGCGTTGCTCGGCAACGACATCGGCAACCAGTACGGCCTGATCAAGGTCCGGCAGACGGGGATGCGCGACAAGCTGATCCGCCCGCGCGTGCAGTTCGTGAACGAGCTGCTGAAGTCCGTCGAAGCGCTCTGAGCCGCGACCTTCCGGACGACGCCCCACCCCGCCCTTCTCCCCCGACATCCCCTCGCATCGTCACGCAAGCGCCTCCGCGCGGGCCCATCTACGCCCGCCCGCGCAGAGGCCCATCGCTCACGTCGTCATCGAGGGCGGCGCAGAGTCGCGTGACGTGGTGCGCGGGGACAAACTCGCCACCGTCGCAGCAAGCTCGGCCGCGTCCACAGGCTTCGGGACGTGCATCTGGAAGCCAGCCGCGAGCACACGGACGCGGTCCTCGGCGCTCGCGTACGCCGTGAGCGCGACCGCGGGGAGCGCGCCCCAGCGCGCAGGCTTGAGCGCGCGGATCTGCCGGATGAGCGCATAACCGTCCTCGCCGGGCATGCCGATGTCGGAGACGAGGACGTCGGGGCGGAACTCGTCGAGCGCCGACAACGCCGCGGCCGCAGAGGGCACACACCGCACGACGGCGCCGCACTGCTGGAGCATCGCGGCCAGCATCTCGCGGCTGTCCTGCTCGTCGTCGACGAGCAAGAGGCGTAGCCCTTCGAGCGACGGGAGTTCTTCGAGGCCGGCCGGCTGCGGGGTCAAGCGGTCGAGGCTCGCGAGCAGATCCGGGTTCGGGCTGAGCGGGAGCAAGACCGAGAAGATCGCGCCCTTGCCCTCGCCCGCGCTGTCGGCGCGCACCGCGCCGCCGTGCAGCTCGACGAGGTGCCGTACGATCGCGAGTCCGAGGCCGAGGCCGCCATGCTTGCGCGTCGTGGTGCTGTCGCCCTGACGGAAACGATCAAAGACGTACGGGAGGAACTCCGGCCGGATCCCCTCGCCCGTGTCGCGGACCGTGATGCGCGCATGCTGGCCCGCTCGACCAAGCGAAAGCTCGACACGGCCGCCGTGCGGGGTGAACTTGATCGCGTTCGTCAGGAGGTTCCAGACGATCTGCTGCACGCGGCTGGGATCACCTTCCACGAGGCAAGCGCCGCGCTCCAGGCTGCTTTCGAGGCGGACCGACTTCGCCGTCGCCGCGGGACGAACGGCCTCGATCGCGGCGTTGATCGGGCCGACGAGGTCGAGCGTACGCAGCTCCAGGCGTAGCTTGCCCATGACGATGCGCGAGGCGTCGAGCAGGTCCTCGACGAGGCGAGCTTGCAGCATGGCGTTGCGCTCGATCGTCGCGAGCGCGCGCTCCTGGGAGGTGCCGTTCAAGGACGCGGTGCGGAGCATGCGCGTCCAGCCGAGGACCGCATTGAGCGGCGTGCGCAGCTCGTGCGAGACGGTGCCGAGGAACTCGTCGCGCAAGCGCGTGGCTTCCTGCGCGTTCTGGTAGAGGCGCGCGTTCTCCAGGGCCATCGCGGCGCGATGTGCGAGCTCCTCGGCGAACGGAAGATCCTTTGTCGAGTACCGCTCGCCGACGCGGAAGAGCGAGAGCGTGGCAGACGCCGTGTCGCCCACGGTCAACGGGACGACGATGGCCGAGCGCGCCCGGAGCTTCGCGAACCGCGCGGCCTGCTCGGACGAACCCACGATGCGTTCGAGGGACACGAGGCTGAGGTCCGTGTACATCTCCGAGGTGCGGCCGCCGAGCACACGCGCGACAGGGCCTTCGCGCCAACCATCAGGCGCATCACCGCCGCGGAGATCCTGGACGTCGCGCTCCAGGGTCGGATCCTCGTGGGCGACGGCGACGGTGACCATGGTTCCATCCTCGGAGGCGATGTCGAGCATCGCGTACGTCGCCATCGTGGGCACCACGAGCCGCACGATCTTTTCGAGCGTGGCCTCGTAGTCGAGCGACGCGGAGAGCAGCGCGCTCGCCTCGGCGAGGAACGACGAGCGCCGGGCCGCGTCCTCGGCCTCCGCGCGCGCGATCTGCTCGCGGATGAGGCGCGTCCTCTCCTCTTCGGCGCGCTTGCGCTCGCTGATGTCGCGACAAACGCCGACGAGGAACCGCGCGCGGCCCTCCTTGTCGAAGACGGGCTTGGCCGTGGTCTCGATCGGGACCGTCGTTCCATCCTTTCGAACACAAATGAGCTCGCCGAGGAACGCGCCCTGATCGCGGACGCCGCGCAGGATGTGCGGGCCGAGGCGCTCGACCGTGTCGGGGTGCGCGAGGATCGTGACCGGGCGGCCGATGGCTTCGTTCTCGGTGAAGCCGAAGATCTGCGTGGCCTTGCCCATCCAGCGCAGGATCGTGCCGCCGAGGTCGGTCACGAGGATCGCCTCGGGCATCTGCTTCAAGATCTCGTGCGAGAGGTGGACCGCCTCCTCGGCAGCGCCGGCGGAGAGCGAGGCGCGATCGAGCGCGTCGGCGCAATGCTGGGCGAGTGAGAGGACGAGCCAGCGCTCGTCGTCGTCGAAGGAGCGCGGCTCCTGGAAAGAGAGCGCGAGGCTGCCGACGACCTGGCCGTCGACGAAGAGCGGCACCGCGGCCCACGCGTGGCTGCCCTGCACGAGATCGCCGAGCGGGAGGCCAGGGTAACGTGCCGCGAGATCGGCGCGCGATCGGAGCCAGATCGGCTGCTTGATGCGCACGGCCTCGGCGACGGGCGCCTCCGTGGCCATGGAGATGCGCGGGCTGTGCGCAGGGATCACCTCGGGAAAACCCGCCGCATGGACGATCTCGAGCTCGGCGCCGCAAGGCGAGAGGCGCGCGATCACGCACGCGCGAGCCCCGAGCACACGCGCTCCGTCCTCCACCACGCGCCGCGCGACCTCGTTCGGTGAGACCGCGCGCGAGAGCGCCGCCGTGACCTCGGAGAGGCGCTTCATCTGCGAAAGCCCTCGCTCGGCCGCCTCGAAAGCCCGCTCGCGCGAGGAGCGCGCGAGCGCCGTGTCGATGGCCGAGGCGCCGATGCGAACGAGCGCCTCGATCAGGCTGCGCTCCTCACGCGGCATCACCTCGCGGAACGGCCCCACGCCGACCGAAAGGACACCGTGCGTGCGGTTCGCGACGCGCAAAGGGTAGACGACCTCGCGCAGAGCACGCGTCGCTTGCGACCGCGCAGGCGTTGCCGCGCCCTGGGGGGCGAGCTTCGTGACGCGCATCGAACCACGCCGCGTCTGCGGCTCGCCGGCTTCGAGGGCCGCGCGCGCGGCGCGTTCGTGGGCCTCGGCGTCGCCATCCGGGCTGCACACGTCCCAGAGCCGCTGCTCGTCGCGGATGTCCACGTGCGCCACGGCGACGCGGCGCAGCTCGCCGCGCTCGAGGAGGTCGAGCGTGCAGTAATCCGCGAGGTTTGGCACCGCGAGCCACACGACCCGCGTGAGCACCTCTTCGAGCGTCGACGCGCGCAGAAGCTCGTCGGCCGCTCGCTCCACGAACGCGGCGCGGCGCCTCGTTCGAGCGTCGTTGATGTGCGTCACCCCGGTCTGCGCAAGATCCCGGACGCGCTCCGTCTTCGATGCATCCCCCGCCATCGTGCCCCGATCGCTCAGCCTAGCGATCGGTGTGCACGCTCGCCACTGTGCGGGGCCCTTGCTCTCTTGTCAGGAGGAGCCTTCTCCGTCCACGTCGAGCGCGCGGCGCGCTGCGTAGACGAGCGATTGAACCTCGGCGCGCACTCGCTCGCGAAGGACGCCAACGTCGCCGCCGACATCGACGATCGGCTCCCCCACGACGATCGCCGCGCGTGTCCTCGGCGCACCGCTCACGCGGACCATGTGATCGGCGAAGCTCTCGGAGCCGAACGACGCCGCCGCGCCTTCGTAGGCGAGGCCCACCGGGACGATCTCCGCCTCCGTGCGTTGCGCGGCGAGGAAGGCGCCGGGCTTGAACGGTCGCACTTCGTCGCCCTCGTACGTCGTGCCCTCGGGGTACACGAGCACGGCGCGGCCTCGCTCGATCGAGGCGGTCATGGCGTTGATCGCGGCCGCGCCGCTCTGCTTGTTCGTGCGATCGACGAAGAGCGTACCCACGCGCCGCGCGGCCACGCCGATGACGGGCCAGCCCGAGAGGTCGGCGCGGCTCAGGATCGTGGCCTCGATGTACGCAAGACAGATCGGGATGTCCAAACCGGAGCGGTGGTTCATCACGAACACACGCCCGCGCTCCCCGGCGCCACGACCCGGGTAGACGTCGCCGCGCTCCACGTGAGGACCCCGCGCGATCATTTGGACCCCATACAATTTGAGCAGGGCCTCGCCGTACCGACGGATCCACGCGTGGAGGACAGCTTCACGCTCGGACGCGGGCGAGATCGCCGTGTCGAGCTCGAGCATCCCGTACATGCTGAACGTGAGGCCCACGAACGCCGCCGTGCGCCCGACGAATCGCCCCTTCTCCACGAGGGACTGATCGCTCATGCCCCGCTCCCTTCGCCGAGGAGACGCACGAGCACCGCGTTCACCGTCGCCGGATCTGCGCTGCCCTTCGTCTGCTTCATGATCTGTCCGACGAAAAACCCGAGGAGCGCCGTCTTGCCGGCGCGGTACGCGGCGACCTGCTTCGGGTTCGCCTCCATCACGCCGCGCGCGATGGACTCGATCGCCGACGCATCGCCGAGCACGGCCATGCCTCGCTCCCGTACGACGTCCGCAGGCGCGTGGTCCGTGCCCGCGACCGCCGCATACAGCTCCTTCGCCTGCTTGCCGCTGATCGTGCCGGCGTCGACGAGCCGCAGGATCTCGGCCACCTGCGCAGGCGTCACCGGGAAGCTCGCCGAGAGGCCCGTCGTCGTCACGTCGCGCAGGACCTCGCTCTGCACGAAGTTCGCGAGCTTCACCGCGTCCGGATAAAGCGCGCGCGCCTCGTCGAAGAAACGCGCGATCGCGGGATGCCCGCCGAGCACGCCTGTCGCGTACGCCGTGAGCCCGAGCTCGAGGGCCCATCGCGCGCGCTTCGCGACGGGCAGCTCCGGCAGCGCGCTGCGGATCGACTCGACGTACGCCTCCGCAAGCACGAGCGGAGGCAGGTCTGGCTCGGGGAAGTAGCGGTAGTCGGACTCGCTCTCCTTGTCGCGCAGGAGGTAACTCTCGCGCTTCTCCGCGCTGTAGCCGCGTGTCTGCTGCCGGACCCGCTCGCCCCGCTCGACGAGGTTGATCTGCCGCCGGATCTCCACGTCGATCGCGTCGGCCACGAACTTGAACGAGTTGATGTTCTTGAGCTCGACACGCGTGCCGAGCCGCGTCTCACCCACCTTGCGGATCGACACGTTCGCGTCGCACCGGAAGCTGCCCTGTTCGAGGTTGCCGTCGTTCACGCCCGTGAACATCAAGACCTCGCGGAGCCGCCGGAGATACTCGGCCGCCTCGGCGCCCGCGCGCAGATCGGGCTCGCTCACGATCTCGATGAGCGGCGTGCCCGCGCGGTTCAGGTCGACGACGGACTCGTCGCCGACGCCGTGCAGGTTCTTGCCCGCGTCCTCCTCCATGTGGACTCGATGGATCCCCACGCGGCGCGGCGTGCCCTCCACCTCGACGTCGAGCACGCCCGAGAGCGCGAGCGGCAGGTCGTACTGGCTGATCTGGTAGCCCTTCGGCAGGTCCGGATAAAAGTAGTTCTTCCGGGCAAACACGCTCCGCGTCTGCAACGAGCAGCCGAGGGCGAGCGAGGCGCGCACGGCGAGCGCCACGGCCTCCGCGTTGAGCACGGGCAGCGCGCCGGGCAAGCCGAGGCAGACGGGGCAGGTGTGCGTGTTCGGCGGGTCGCCGAAGCTCGTGGCACAGCCGCAGAACGCCTTCGTCCGCGTGAGCAACTGCGCGTGCACCTCGAGCCCGATCACCGGCTCGTACTCACCGTAGGCGCTCATCGGGCGGATTATGGCAAGCCGAAACGCGAACGCCCCTGTTTTCCCGCAGGAAGCAAAAACCCCCTCTCCTCGCGGGCCACGCGAAGAAGAGGGGGCTTCTGTCCGTCAGCGAATCGGGATCAGTGATCCATCTGCTCGCGCGACAGACCGGGATGCGTCGGATCGCCCGGCTCGTGGCGCGGGTTCGCCGACTTGCGCGAACCGTCCCGGCCGGTGAACTCCATGAGCAGGTCCTTCCTGTAGATGAACTGCTCACGCGAGTCGTACGGCGTCGCGTGGATGCCCGTGTCCATGCGGATCGCGTCGCAGGGACAAGCCTCGACGCAGAACCCGCAGAAGATGCAGCGCAGCTCGTCGATGACGAACGTCTTCGGGAACCGCTCGTAACCGCGACGCTTGTCGCCCTCGCCGTACTCGCCCGCCTCGATGTGGATGCACTGCGCGGGGCAAGCGGTGGAGCAGCACAGGCACGCCACGCAGCGCGGCGAGCCGTCGTCACGGAGCGTGAGGCGATGCAGCCCGCGGAAGCGCTCCGGGTAGGGGCGCTTCTCCTCGGGGTAGCAGATCGTCGTGACGCCCTCGTTGAGGGCCTCCAGCACCGGGTCGGGCTTCTGGCCGAGCATCATCTCCTTCGTGTTCTTGAAGAAGTGACGCATCGTGATCGCCATGCCCCGGAAGAGCTCGGGCAGGTAGGACTGGACCTCGGCCGTGCGGCGCGGTCGCGGGATGGCCTTGCCCTGGACGGGCGCGCCGGCAGGCTTGGTCCACGGGTTCGACGGAGTGCGCTTCGCCATCGTTCGATCCTCTCAGGCCTGCTGAGGCTCCGGCTTGACCCCGCCCATCGCCGCCGCGAAACGCGCCGCCGACGAGGCGAGGAACTTCTTGCGCTCGACCGGCTCGAGCAACCCGACCACAACCGCGACGAAACCAGCGAGCGTGGCCACGGCGACGACGCCCTGCGTGATGTCCGCGAGGAGCTTGAGCCACGAATCCGCCGCCGGACCCGCGTTGCGGAGCGCGAGCACGACCACGCCCGTCACCATCATGTTCGCGATGGCGAGCGGCAGGAGCTTGGTCCAGCCGAGCTTCATGAGCTGGTCGTAACGGAAGCGCGGCAGCGTCCAGCGGAAGAAGATCTGCACCCACGTGACGAACACGGTCTTGCCGAAGAACGCGATCGCCGAGATGAGGCTCACCGCGAGGTGCGTCATCTTGTACTGGAAGAGCACCGTGTCGCCGAACGCGATGTTGAGGCCGTCCGGGTGCAGGAAGGGCAGTGAGTAGCCGCCGAAGAAGAGCGCGACGAGCAGCGCGCTCGAGAAGACGAGCTCGATGTACTCGCCCGTCATGAACATGCCCCACTTGAACCCCGAGTACTCGAGGAAGTAGCCGGCGACGATCTCGCTCTCGCCTTCGGGCTGATCGAAGGGCACGCGCTTCGTCTCCGCGCAGAGCGCCGTCAGGAACAGGACGAACCCGAGCGGCTGCACGAAGACGCCCCACGCGTTCTGGCCCTGCCATACGGCCATGTCGCTCATCCGGACGCTGCCGTAGATGAGGAAGAGGCCGACGAGCGAAAGGCCCATCGCGACCTCGTACGAGACCATCTGGCTCGACGCGCGCAGGCCGCCGAGGAGCGCGAACTTGTTGTCGCTCGCCCAGCCCGCGATCGCTGCGCCGATGATGCCCGTGCCCGCGATCCCGAAGACGTAGAGGATGCCGACGTTCAGATCGATGATCTGCAGCTTCACGCGGAAGCCGTTGCACGCGCCGCTCGCGGGGACCGTGGCGAGGAGGTGTCCGAGGTCCGAGAGGTCGAGCGTGCCGTTCTTGTTGCCGTCGGCGAAGCAGAGGTCGTTGCCGAAAGGAATGACGGCCATGACCGCGAGCGCCGAGAAGACCGCGAGGACCGGCGCGAGGCCGTGGAGGAGGCGATCCGCGTTCTTCGGGATGAAGTCCTCCTTCCAGATCATCTTGACCGAGTCGGCGAGCGCGTGGAGCGTGCCCGCGAGACGCAGCGGGATCTTGCCGTCGGGCACGCGCGAGGTGGCGTAGAGGCCGACGAGCAGGAAGACGCCGCCGAGCACGAAGCCCGAGACCTGCGCCGCGAGCGGGATCGCCGCCGGCGGCACGAGGCGCCCGGCCACGAGGCCGATCGCGTGCACGCCGAGGCCCGCGAAGAAGATCGAGCGCGGGTCCGTGTCCTCGAACATCTGCTCGGCGCGGTTGATCGCGCCGCCGCTCCGCACCTTCGCGCAGAGCACGAGCAAGCTGAACCAGGCCACGAGGATCGTGAGCTGCACGTTCATCGTGAACCGCTCGGCAGCCGCGCGTCCCGCGAGCTGACCGAGCGAGGAGAAGATCGCGAGCACGCCGAAGAGCGCGGGCGGCAGGAGCACGATGACCCGCGCCACCATGTTCGGCAGGTACACGACCGCGCGGTTCGGGCCGACGCGGTCCTGCACCATCGCGCCCTGCCGGCGGTCGGCCCACGTGCTGAGCGCCGCCATGTTCAAGAAGAACAGGGCCAGGATGAGGATCTTGACGACTGCCAGGACGATCTCGACGAGGCTCATGCGCTCACCTCGGGCTTCGCGGCCCGATCCGCGTCACGGCTCGCGAGAGGCGCCTCGGGCGTCATCGCCCGACGCACGTCCGCGAGCGTCTTTTCGGTCATCGCGTAGCCGAGCTCCTTGCCGAGCTTCGCCACGAGCTCCCAGCCCGGACGCGCGTCGCCGCGCGGCTTGAGCGCGCGCTCGCTCTTCTGGGCGAGGCCCTGGCGGTTGACGTACGTGCCGTCCGCCTCGGCCCACGCGGTCGCGGGCAGCGCGACGTGCGCGGCGCGCGCGAGCGGCCCGTCGTGCGCGGCGATCGTCACCACGCCCTTGAGCTTCGACAGCGCGCTCTCGGCGTCCTTCGCGTCGACCTCGATCTCGGCGCCGAGCGCGATCACGAACGAGTACTTGCCCGCCTTGATCGCGTCGAAGAGCGCCGCGATCGGCTTCGGCGCCGGCGCGCCCGCGAGCTGCATGACGCCGAGCGTGTTCGGGTTCTTGTCCTCGCTCATGAGGATCTTGTCGCCGCGACCGAGCGGACGACCCGACACGTAGAGGTCCTTCGCGCCGATGAACGTGCGCGCGAGCTTGAGGAGCGCGAAGTTGTCCTCGTTCGAATGCTGCGCGCTGAGCACGATGGCGACCCGGCCCGGATCATCCTTGATGCCCGCGAGCTGATCCTTCGCCGCCGCGAGCGCCTCTTCGAGGCTCGCGTCCTCGCCGCCGACGAGCGCCGTGCCGAGGCGGCCTTCGACCGCGCGCCGGTACGAGAGCATGCCCTCGTCGCACATCCAGTACTTGTTGACCTCTTCGTTGTCGCGCGGGCGGTGCCGATGCGGCACGTTCGACCGCGGATCGTAGTCGAGGTACGCGTTGCAGCCCGTCGCGCAGCCCTGGCAGACCGTGCGCGCGCTGCGGAGGAACCACACGCGCGCCTTGAAGCGGAAGTCCTTCGAGGTCAGCGCACCGACGGGGCAGACGTGCTCCGTCATGAGCGTGTAGTCGTGGTCGAGCTCGCGGCCCGGCGAGACGACAATCTCGTTGAGGTTGCCGCGCTCGCGCACGCTGAGGACCGGATCCTTCGCGACCTCGGCCGTGAAGCGGACACAACGCGTGCAGATGATGCACCGCTCGGCGTCGTAGACGATGGTCGGCCCGAAATCGACGGCCTTCGGCTTGTGCACGACCTCCTGCTGCATGCGCTTGCCCGTGCCCTGGTGCTCCAGCCAGTAGTCCTGGAGCCGGCACTCGCCTGCCTGATCGCAGATCGGGCAGTCGACCGGGTGGTTCAGGAGCAACAGCTCCTGCACCGCGCCGCGCGCCTCCTCGACGTGATCGCTGCCCTCGGAGAGGACCTCCATGCCGGGCGCGCAGGCCTGCTGGCAGGCAGGGACGAGCTTCGGCTTGCGGGCAGGGACGTAGTCCTTCTTCTCCGGATCCCAGCGCAGGATGTCGAGCTGCATCGCGGGGCGGCCGGGAGGCGGCGCGACCTCGACGAGGCACATGCGGCAGTTCGCCGCGACGGAGAGGCCCGGATGCCAGCAGTAGTGGGGGATGTCGATGCCGGCGCGGTGCGCCGCTTTGATGATGGTTTCCCCTTGCTCGAAGGGGATCTCGCGCCCGTCGATCTTGATCGTAGCCATCTCAGTGATCGCACTCCCCGCCGATCATGTTGAGGGAACCGAACGTCGGGACGACGTCCGGGATCATCAGGCCCGTGATGAGCTGCTCGAGGCCCTGCGTGGTGGCAAAGCAGGGGGGCCGGATCCGCACGCGGTAGGGCGTGCCGCTGCCGTCGGAGACCAGGTAGAAGCCGAGCTCGCCGTTGCCCGCCTCGGTGTACGAGTAACACTCGCCCGCCGGGACCTTGATGCCCTCCATCACGATCTTGAAGTGCTGGATGGTGGCCTCGATGGTCGTGTAGACGTCCTGCTTCGGGGGCAGGATGATCCGCGGATCCTCGATGTTGATCGGGCCCTCGTCCGGCATCTGATCGAGCGCCTGCTCGATGATCCGCCACGTCTGCCGGATCTCCTCCTGGCGGCACATGAACCGGTCGTAGTTGTCGCCCGTCGTGCCCACCGGCACGTCGAACTCCATCCGGTCGTAGACCATGTACGGGTGCGCGCGGCGCACGTCGTACGGCACGCCCGAGGCGCGCAGAACGACGCCCGTCCACCCGAGCGCGAGCGCGTCCTCCTTCGACATCACGCCGACGCCTTCGAGGCGGTCGAGGAAGATGCGGTTCTTGAGCAGCATCTTCTCGCCCTCGTTGATGAGCTGGAGCACGCGCGGCACGCCCGCGCGGATCATGTCCTTGAAGTGCTTCGTCGGCGGGCTCGCCATGCCGCCCACGCGACCGAAGCTGTGCGTGACGCGCGCGCCCGTCTCCTCCTCGAAGATGTCCCAGATGATCTCGCGGGCGCGAGCGAAGTAGAGGAACGGCGTGAACGCGCCGAGCTCCATGCACATCGCGCCCGAGCAGATCATGTGGTCGCAGATGCGCGCGAGCTCGCCGAGCGCCACGCGGTAGTACTGGCAGCGCTCGGGCACCGTCACGCCGAGCATCTTCTCCACCGCGAGCGCGAAGCCCACGTTGTTCAGCATCGGCGAGACGTAGTTGCAGCGATCGACGTACGGGAAGATCTGCGTCCAGGTGCCCCGCTCGCACATCTTCTCGAAGCCGCGGTGCAGGTAGCCGATCTGCACGTCGGCCTTCTGGATCATCTCGCCCGAGAGCTCGAGCACGATGCGCACCGTCCCGTGCATCGCCGGATGGGACGGGCCCATGTTGAGCATCATCGGCTCGCTGGGCAGCTCGAGGAGGCCCTCCTCGAGATCACGATCCAAGGGTTCCATGGCTCAGTTCGTCTCCTCGCCCCGCGGGTAGTCGTGGGTCTGTCGCCCGAACGGCATGCCCTCGTCGATGCCGAAGGGGGGCAGCTTGTCGGGGACGTTGCGCAGCTCGACGAGCGGCTGGATCTTGTCCGCCGGATAATCCTTGCGAAGCGGGTACCCGACAAACTCGGGGTACATCAGGATCCGCCGCAGATCGGGGTGGCCCTTGAAGTTCACGCCGAACATGTCGAAGCACTCGCGCTCGAACCAGTTCGCGCCTTTCCAGACGGGCACGAGCGAGGCGATGTCCGCGCCGTTCGCGTCCTCGTCGCCGATGCGCGCCTTCAGCCGGATGCGATGGTTTCGCTCCATCGAGCGCAGATGCAGCACGACCTCGAAGCGCGGCGTCTGCCGGCCGAGGTAGTCGACGGCGGTGAGGTCGACGAACATGTTCATCGCGCACTGGGGATCGTCCCGGAGAAACCGCGCGATCTCGCGCCATTTCTCGGGGTTCACCACGGCCGTGTCGTCGCCGAACTGCGAGTGGGTCTCGTAGATGTCGTCGCCGAACTTGCTCTTCAGGATTTCGAGGACGCGCTTGCTCATGTTGCGGTGCTCTTCTTGCCGAGCCTGACGAGGTTGCCCGCTTGCACGATCGGGTCGCGGCGCGGCTTGACGATCGCGGGCGTACGGTCGCCACGCGCGATCTTGTCCTGCAGCAGCAGAAGGCCATCGATCACGGCCTCCGGGCGCGGGGGGCAGCCGGGGACGTAGACGTCGACAGGGATGACTTTGTCGATGCCCGCGAGCGTCGTGTAGTTGTCGTAGAAGCCGCCGCACGACGCGCACGTGCCGAACGCGAAGACGTACTTCGGGTCCGCCATCTGCTCGTAGATACGCTTGAGCGCGGGCGCCTGGCGCTGGCTGATCGTGCCCACGACCCAGAGCAGGTCCGCCTGGCGCGGCGAGAAGCGCGGCGCCTCGGCGCCGAAGCGCGCCATGTCGAAGCGCGGGCTCGCCATGGCCATGAATTCCATCGCGCAGCACGCCGTGATGAACGGGTACTGGAACAGCGAGTACTTCCTCGCCCAGTTCAAGAGCGCATCGAAGCGCGTCGTCGCGAACCCGGTCTCCGATCCCTCGAGGACCTGGATCGTCGTGCCAGCGCCGCCAGTGGTCATTTCTCCCATTCGAGGGCTCCCTTCTTCCAGATGTAGAGCAGCGCCACCACGAGCATGAGGATGAACGAACCCATGGTCGCGAGGCCGATCCAGCCGAGGTTCTTGAACTCCACCGTCCACGGGTAGATGAGCACCGCTTCGATGTCGAAGACCACGAAGAGGATCGCCGTGAGGTAGAACTTGACGCTCGGCTTGACGAAGCGGCCGCCCGTCGTTTCGCTCCCGCACTCGTACGGGATCATCTTCTCCGGCGTCGGGTTCTTCGGTCCGAGCACGGTGCTGATCGTGAACAAGGCGCCCGCGAGGACCGCCGCCACGATGAAGAGCAGGAACAGGGGGACGTAGGTGGACAACATCGTTTGCTCCGGGTGCTCCGGGTGCTCCGGGTACGTGGTGTACCCGGTTCTGGTGCCGACCGAGAAGGTGCGGACCTCTCTCGCGATCGCTCGCGATCACGAGCGGGCGCTGGCAGGCTCCGAGATCACACGAAATCCGTGCGATCTCGGCACAATCGCCGCGGCTATGTAGCTTTGGCGTTCTGGGGTGTCAATTGGGCGGCCAGGGTGTATGGGGGCTCCAGGAGCCCGGTCAACTCCGGGAGCTCAACACGAGCCCACGGAACGCCGTCAGCGCCGTGCCGAGCCGGGTCTCGATCTCGCGGATCTCCTCGATGAGCTCGGCGTCGGGCACGCCCGCCGCGCGGGCCTCCCGCACACACGCGAACGCGGCCACGTAGCGCTGCCGCTTCACGTACGCCTTCGCCAGGAGCGGCCAGATGAGCTTGGGCGACGCGCCGAGGCTCGCCGCGCGCCGGAGGCCGCCGATGGCCTCCCCTGCTCGCCCGTTCTCGAGCTGCGCCTCCCCGAGACGGCGGAAGATGTCCGCCGCCGCTGCGCCATCCTGCGCGTATTGCACCGCGAGGCGCATGACCTCCTCGCCTTGATGCTCTTCGCCGAGCTTGACGCATGCCGTGCCGAGGAGGCCGAGCCCCTTCGCGATGAGCGCACGCGCATCACTCGTGAGCATTTGCCCCTCGGGCGTGCGAAGGAAGATCGCGAGAGGCGCCGGCCACGCGCCGAGGAGCTGCACCACGCGCGACCAATCGTTGCGCTGGCTCGCCGCCTCGGCCTCCGCCACGCGCGTCAGATCGATCGCCGAGCGTGAGCCCGCCGAGGCGCGCTCGAGCTCCTCGCGCACGTGCGCTCGGATGCGCGCGCGGAACTCGCTGAGCTCGTACGTTTGCTCGAGGCCGTCGCGCAGCACGAGCAACCTCGACGTGCGACCGTCGACGTAGAGCTTGCGCAGGCTGTAGCCGAAGAGCGGCGCGAGCAGGAGGTAGCGGACGCCGATGTGGAGCTGCAGCGCCTCGATGTCCGTGTCGCGCTCCGGCGGGCCGGGCGTCGCGTCCTCGGTGAGGAGCGCGCCGACGAGCCGATGCCGGAAGTCGGCCAGCGTCAACCGCTGGACCTCGCTGTCTTCTTCCTCGTCGCCCGGAGGCGCGATGACGAAGTCCACGAGGGTGTTGTCGGGGTTGCGGCGGTCGACCGTGAGCGCGGTGATGCGCGCTCCCGTGATCATCGAGAAGGCGAAAAACGTCTCGCCGACGATGTCGCAGAGAGCCTGAAAGCTGCCGATCCCATCGCCGATGCGCTCGAACCAGCCGTCGGTGCGGACCGCATCGAGAGAGAAAACTCGTTCCTTCGCCATGAGCGGGAGATTGGGGAGAGTCGCACGAGCCGCGCGGGATGTCACCGCCCGTGGTCGTCGCCGCGAGCAGTCTTGCCCGTCCCACGGGTCGCCGAAAAGCCCCCTTCTGCGAAGAATTTTGTGGCTCTTGCCACAACGAGCACACAATCCGGGGGGCAAGCCCACCAATCGGCGCGTCGCCCGCGAATTTTGCGCACTTGCGTGCTCAGGTCGCCGGGCGCGCGCTAGCGGAGGCACGCACGTGGCGCTTGGGGCGCGCGCCGATGTTCGCCACGTCGAAGCTCACGCTGCCACCGAGGCTATCGCTCGACCCGCCCTTGCCGATGTTCGTGCCGCCCGTGCTGCCGTCCGGCATCTGGAGCTGCGAGACGACCTCGACCATCACGATCGCGCCCGCCGCATACGACTCCGGCAGCGTGAACTGTCGGCTCGCGAGCCGCCCGCTCACCGCGCCCGCGACTGCGCTCCAGTCGCCCGCGTTCCCCGCCGACGAACGCACGACACGCACGCTCGCCACACGACCGCCGGGCGCGATGCGCACTTCGAGCGTCGCGCGCGAGACGTCGGGCGTGCCCGAGCCGCGCACGACGTCGGAGACGACACTCGCAATCGTGCCCGCGCCTGGCAGATCCAGGCCGAGCTGTCGATCCTTCTCGCGCATCACGTCGGAGATCACGCGGCCCGCGATCTTGCGATCGACCTCGGGCGGAGGGCCGACCGTGGTGGGCGCGGGCTTCGGCTTGCCCGTCTCGGGGATGACGCCGGGCATCGCCCACACGGGCCCGCCGAGGCCCGGGATCCCAGGGCCCCCGCCGGGCACCGCGGGCGGCGGCGCGCCGTACTCGTCGGGCGGCGCGGCCGAAGGCATCGCCGTGGGCACGGGCTCGACCTGCTGCGGCTCGACGGTGTTCGGCTGCGTGTTCGGCTCCACGACGCGCGGATCGACCGCGTCCGTCACGCGCGGACGCGTATCGTTCATCGCGACGGCGGGGTCCTGCGGACGCTCGAAACGAGGTTCGTCCGGGCGCATCGGCTCGATCGGAACGTCCTCGATGTCGATCTCCATGCGCCGCGCCATGCCGCTCGAGATCGCGAGGAGCGGGCCATTCGGCCGCGGCGCGACCCGAGCGACGACCGGGATGAAGAAGTGCAGCCCGGTGGCGACGAGGACGAACGGGAGAAAGCGCACCTACAGGGACCTTGGTCCGCGCGCGTCGGCGCCGCAAGGGAGGAATTCGGGAGGCGCGCGGGGATCACGCCCCGGAGGGCGCGGGAGATCGCAGAGCGCCTCGGATCTCGGCCTTCAGCCTTCGAGGCGAGTGACGGCGCGCTCGACGAGGGCGGGGACCATCTCGCGGCGCCACTCGGTGTCGTCGTCGACGTTCGGGAGGGGCTTGCACTCGGCGTAGGCGCCCTCGGCGAGCTCGCGCGCGGCGACGTCGAAGGGCGTCCCAGGACGGACGTTCGAAGCGGCGCGGACGCGGCGCGGGCGAGCACCGAGCGCCGAGACGACGACGTCCGCGGCGTCGACGCGCGGGGTCTCCACGCCCGAGACGTCGAGCCGGACGGCGATCGAGAGCAGCGGGAAGTCGATCGCGTTCCGGCGCCGGAGTTTTTCGAAGCTCGAACGGCGACCGGGGCGGCGCGTGATCGAGACACGCACGACGAGTTCGCCGGGTTCGAGCACGGTGTTCTTGATGCCGTCGGCCACGTAGAAATCGTGGGCGGCTACGATGCGCGCGCCGCGCGGGCCGAGGAGGTGGAGGTCGGCGTCGAGCGCGATGAGCGCGGGCGCGGTGTCGTTCGAGGCGGCGGCGACGCAGCGCGATCCGCCGCGCACGACGTGGCAGACGGTGCCGTCCTTCTTGAGGCAGAAGCCCAGCGATTTGCGCCAGAAGTAGGTCTGGTTGTAGTAGCGGCAGCGCGTGTCGAGGCAGATGTTGCCGCCGAGCGTGCCCATGGCGCGGTGGTGCGGTCCGCCGACCTGGCCCGCGGCCTCGGCGAGCGCGGGCGCGACGCGGCGCACGAGGATCGAGCTCTCGATCTCGGCGAGGCGCGCGCCGGCGCCGAGGACGAGCTTGTCGTCGTCGCCCTCGCGGTCGAGCGAGATGCCGCGCAGCTCGTCGATGCCGGCGATGGAGACGACGTGGTCGGGCTCGACGAGCCCGTGCTTCATGTTGGGCAGCACGTCGGTGCCGCCCGCGAGGACGACGGCCTTGTCGCCGAGACGCGCGAGCAGATCGAGCGCCGCCGAGAGGGTGCGTGGCCTGTGATGATCGAAGACGGGCAGCGGTAACACGAGGACCTCACTCCGCCGCAGCAGTCGCGGTGGCTTGCTCGTCGGCTTGCTTCTTTCGAAGGGCCGAAAGGACTCGCGCGGGCGAGAAAGGGAGCCTGTCGACGCGTACGCCGACGGCGTCGAAGATGGCGTTCGCGATGGCCGGGATCGACGGATGCAGCGGACCTTCGCCCGACTCCTTCGCGCCGAGCGGCCCCTCTTGATCCTCGGACTCGACGATGAGCGCGTGCAGGTCGGGGACGTCGAGGCTCGTCGGGATGCGGTAGTCGAGCAGGTTCGGCCCCTTGTGCAGGCCGTCGGGTCCGATGACGTGCTCTTCGAGCAGCGCCTCGGCCGCGCCCATGTACGCCGATCCTTCCATTTGCCCCTCGACGATCGTGGGACAGAGGGCCTTGCCGCAGTCGTGCGCGACCCAGATCTTCTCGACGCGGACGAACCCCGAGCGCGCGTCGACCGAGACCTCGGCGACGTGCGCGGTGAACGAGTACGCGGGCGAGGCGCCGATGGTGCCGCCGCGGTACTCGCCGCCGAGCTTCGGCGTGTTGTAGTGGCCGACGGCGCCGAGCGTGCCGAACTTCGCCTCGGCGAGCTGGATGGCCTCGGTGACGGAGACGCCGCGGGCCGGGTCGTGCACGACGACGAGGGCGCCGCGCGTGACGAGCACGTTGCGCGGATCGACGTCGAGCTTCTCGGCGACGGCGGCGACGAGCTTGCTCTTGATCTCGCGCGCCGCCATCAGGCACGCGTTGCCGTTCATGAACGTGCCGCGCGAGGAGTAAGCGCCGAGGTCGACGGGCGTGAGGTCCGTGTCGCCCGAGATGACGCGCACCGACCCGAGATCCAGGCCGAGCTCGTCGGCGACGAGGACGGCGAGCATGAGGTCGCAGCCCTGGCCGATCTCGCTTTGACCTGAAAAGACCGTCACCACGCCCGAGCGATCGACCTTGAGCTGCACGGCGCTCTGCGGCATCGCGTTCGGGTAGATCGCGTAGTTCGTCCCGCTGATGTACGCGCTCGTGGCCACGCCGAGCCCGCGCCCCTTGGGCATCTTGCCAAAGCGGTCTTTCCAGCCGCTCGCCCTCTCCACGGCGTCGAGGCATTGCTCGATGCCGTTCGAGGTGACGCGCAGGCCGTTCAGCGTGGTCGTGTTCGGCGGGACGAGGTTCTTCCGGCGGAGCTCGATCGGATCGATCACGAGCGCGCGGGCGATCTTGTCGAGCGAGACCTCGAAGGCGAAGCGCGGCTGCACGCTGCCGTGGCCACGCTTCGGGCCGCAGGGAGGCTTGTTCGTGAAGAGGCGCGTCGAGCGGAAGCGGTAGGTGTCGGCGAACGCGGGCAGCGTGAGGAGCTGGCCCGAGTAGTAGGTCGTGACGAGGCCAAACGAGGAGTACGCGCCGCCGTCGATGAACGTGCGCGCGTCGACGCCGGTGAGCTTGCCGTCGCGCCTCGCGCCGACCTTCATGTGGATCTGCATCGGGTGCCGCCCGCGATGCGCGTAAAACTCCTCCTCGCGCGTGTAGAGGAACTTCACGGGGCGGCCCGTGACCATCGCGAGCTTGGCGGCGCAGAACTCGAGCGAGAAGGGTTCGCTCTTGCCGCCGAAGGCGCCGCCGACGGGCGGCTGGATCACGCGGATGCGCGTGGGCGGCACGCGCAGGACGCGCGAGAGCTCGCGGTGCAGGTAGTGCGGGACCTGCGTCGTGGACCAGACCGTGAGCAGGCCGTTCTTGTCGAGGTTCGCGATGGCGCAGTGGGTCTCGATCGGGACGTGCGCGCTGCCCTCGTAGTAGTAGTCGCCCGCGATGACGACCTCGCTCTCCGCGAGCGCGGCGTCGACGTCACCGAACGCGAGGTCGACCTCCTTCGAGACGTTGTCCTTGCCGCCCTTGCCGAGCCCGACCTCGGGTTTGTCGATCGCGGTTTGCAGATCCGTCGCGGCCGGCAGCACCTCGTACGCGACGTCCACGAGCTCCGCCGCCTCGTGCGCGATGCGCTCGTCGGTCGCGGCGACGGCGGCGACGGCGTCCCCGACGAAGCGCGCGTGGTCGAGGGCGAGCGGGTACTCGTCCGGCGTCCAGGGGATGATGCCGAAGCGCTCGGGCATGTCCTTGCCCGTGATGACCGCGAGCACGCCGGGCTTCGCCAGCGCGCGTGTCGCGTCGATGCGCACGATGCGCGCATGGGGATGTGGCGAGCGGACGATCCGACCCCAGAGCATGCGCGGCAGGTGGATGTCGTCGGTGTAGCGGACCTGCCCGGTCACGCGCGGCGCGAGCAGCGTGCGCGTGCGGCTGCCGACGAGACCTCGAAGCGCACTCGGCTTTCGCGTGTCCGTCATGGCTAGCCCTGCCTCCCCTCGCGCGAGCTCTTGTTCGAAGGCAAAGGCGGAGGCGTGTTCTCGATCCCCGGCAGGCCCACGCCCGCCTCCGCCTCGCCGCGGCGGATCTTCGCCGCCAGCTCGATCGCGTCGATGATCTTCCCGTAGCCCGTACAGCGGCAGAGGTTGCCCGCGATCGCGCACTTGATCTCGTCGCGCGTGGGCCGCGTGTTCCGGTCGAGCAGCGCGGTCGCGGTCATGAGCATGCCGGGCGTGCAGAACCCGCACTGCCCGCCGCCGAGCCTGTCGAAGCCGTCGAGGAGCGCGTCGATGTGCGGCGCGCCTTCAAGCGTCTCGACCGTGCGGACCTCCTTGCCGTCCGCATCGAGCGCGAGCGTGAGGCAAGAGAGGGTCGCGACGCCGTCCACGACGACCGTACACGCGCCACAATCCCCCTTGTCGCAGCCCTGCTTCGTGCCGACGAGGTCGAGGTCGTACCGCAGCGCTTCGAGGAGCGTCCTGCGCGCAGGGACCGCGAGCGCGACGGCGCTGCCGCCGATCTTCATGCACATCGGTACGAGTTTTTCCATGGGCTCCAAGGGCTCGGATGCAGACGCATCTTCGGGCGTCGCGCGGTAGGGGCGTACCTCGAAACGCGCGCCGCGCATGTTCGCGCCGGCGATCGGATGCCCCGCGGGGATGGGATATCGGAGCGCGCGGGAAGCAAGCTCGCAGTACTCGACGAGGCGCGCCTCGGGGACACGGGGGCGCGCGCCGAGGAGGCCGAGGTTCTCGACGAGCAATTCGAGGCTCGTGTTGCCGACCCGCTCGCCGACGCCGAGGCCCGTGCCGTGCACGCGATCGACGCCCCGCGCGGCGGCCCATAACGCGTTCGGCAAGCCGATGCCGCGGTCGTTGTGCCCGTGCCAGTCGAGCTCGACGTGCCGCGCGCCGAGCTCGTCGAGGGTGTGTCGCGCAAACCCGACGAGCGCCTCGATGCCGTACGGCGTGACGTGGCCGGTGGTGTCGCAAAGGCAGATGCGGCTCGCGCCGGCGTCGATGGCGGCGCTGTAGAGGCTGCGGAGGACGTCGGGGTTCGAGCGGGTGGTGTCCTCGGTGACGAGACAGAACGGCAAGCCCGCGGCCTTGGCCTCCCGCGCGGCGGCGGTGATGGCGCCGAGGAGGAAGTCCGTGTCCCACCCTTCGACGGCGAGGCGAATGGGGGAGCTGCCGATGAAGGCGTAGACCTCGATGGGGATCCCGGCGCGATCGGCGGCGCGGGCGATGCCGTGGACATCGGCGACGACGGTGCGCGCGGCGGCGGTGGGGACGAGGCCGAGCTTGGAGCGGACGATCTCGCGGCAGAGGAGGAAACAATCCTCGGCATTGGCGAGGCCGGCGGCGGGGAGGCCGACGCTGACGACATCGACGCCGATCGCGGCCATGGCGTAGAGCAGATCGATCTTCTGCGCGGCGTCGGGCTGATGGCCGGCCGCGCTCTGCAAACCATCCCGGAGGGTCTCGTCGACGACCTTGATCGGCCGCACCCTGCGCGCGAAGTCGCGTCGCACAGGCCCACCGGAGAGGGAAATTGCGTGGCCCGATGCATCGACGAACGGGACGCTGTCGTTCCAGTCGTACATGAGAACCCCCGGGATGCTTCCGAGGTGATGAGTACCACGAAACGAGGTTCGGCCGGGACGCGGGATCGCGCGGACGTACGGGGAGAAAGCTACGGCGCGGTGCGGCGGAGGACGATGCCGCGTGTCGTTTCTTTGCCACGCCGATTCAATCATCCCCTCTTCGTGAAGTTCCTTTGCGAAGACACCTCTTTCTAGGGAATCGACCCGCACGTGGATTCTTTGGTCGTTTTTTCACCCCCCTCCTCCGAACACCGATCCCCCGTATCCGACCTCACACCCCCCTGCTCCCAAGAGTGATCCCCCTGCTCCCGCAGGTCATCCCCCTGCTCCCAACACCGATCCCCCGTATCCCACTTCACACCCCCCTGCTCCCTCGCACCCACCCCCCGCCTCCGGTCAACGATCCCCCGCGGGGGATCCCCTCCCGGAGCCGGGGGCTCGCCGGCGCGAGCAGCATTTCGACGGGTTCGCGTCCGTCACATACGTTCCGAGCGGGAACTGCCTAAGTCCACACCCCATAGGGAGGTTCCGACATGGCAAAGCTCACGATTGGTCAGAAGGCCGAACGCGTCCTCAAGCTTCTCATCGCGCTCCGCAACCCGCGGATCGCCGCCCCCCTCGCCGGGCACGGCTTCGCGAACGCCGACCTCGACGAGGGATGGACGCTGCTCAAGAACGTGACGCGCACGAAGCTCGATTTCGTCGAGGCGCCGCCCAATAAGGACCCCGACGCCCTGCGCGCCCTCGACGCCTGGGAAAATCAATGGTTCGTCATCGGCGATGCCACCCTGAAGCGGCACGCGCCGGAGATTCACGCGCAGGTCTTCCGGAACCTCTCCCAGACCGACGGCATGGCCGTCATCGTCTCCGTCGGCACCTTCGTCGAACGACTCGACACCATCGACCGTCCCGAATGGGACGGCGGATTCGGGCAGGCGGGGAAAGATGCGCGGAGTCTCCTCGCCCAGCGCGGGCTCACGGAGCAGGTGGTCGACGAAGCCAAGGCGCTGCTCGACAAATTCCGCAACGTCGACGGGCCAATCCCCGACCTCGCAAAGATCGCCGCCGAGGACGAGAGCTTCGAGAAGGCCGAGGCGGCGCTCTGGGCCTGGTACCTCGAATGGAGCGCCATCGCGCGGCGAGCCATCACCCAGCGCAGCCTGCTCCGGCAGCTCGGCTTCCTGCGCACGACGCCGAGCGGCAAAGACGTCGATGTGACGGACGACGAGGCCCCGGAAGACGCGCCCGCCGCGCACGCGCCGCCGCTTCGAGATGACGCCGCCGCGATTTCGGCGTAATCCATCCTCATCGTCCTCCCCCTGCTCCTCGGCGTCCTCGCCGCCCTGATCCTCGGGCTGCTGCTCGTCACGGCGAGCGGGATGATCCCGCGCCCGCGCGCGGAGCGGCGCGCGCTGGAACGAAGCACCACACGCACGAACGCCGTCGCGGACGCCCTCGGGTTCGTCGCCGAGCAGGACGCCGAGATCCCCACCACCTTCCGGCTGTATTCCCCCGCCGCGCCCGACGACGTCACCTTGTGTATGGGCTCGCCCGCGCTCGTCGCGGGGTTGTTCGAAAAAGAAAAGCTCATCGACTGGATGACGCTCGAAGGCAAAGGCCCCAAAGGCTTGCCCGCAGGCGTGAACGTGCGGACGCCCGTGCGGACCGTCTTCGAATGGCGCGACGGCCTCCCCGGCGAGGCGCCGACGCTGGTCACGCCCGGCGGCGTCGAGCTCGTGATCGAGAACGAAGCGGGCTCCGCGTTCGATAACGAGGCCCTCGCCGAATGGGTCGATTCGTTCCCCAAAGGAATTTGGCTCGTCCTGATGAGCGCCAGCGCGCTGGAGCTGCGCGCCCATGCGCCCGCGACAGACGACGCCGTGCACTGCGCGCAGTCGCTCCTCGGGCTCGCTTCGTCCCTGCCCAGGTTATCCGCCAGAAAACACGGCGATTGACACCCTCCCCCGGCTCGTGCTCCCGTGCCGACATCTTGGGACCTCAAAGGATCCACGCGCAGGGAGGATGATGCCGTGAGCCGAACGATGACGTCCGCGATGGTTGCTTCGTTTCTCTTTCTCGTCGCATGCGGTGGCGGAGGCAGCGCCCAGGTCGAGCTGAAGACCGGCGGCGACGCGACACCGCCGCCGTCGGATACCGCAGCAACCGCTGCCGCCTCCGACGTGGGCGAGGCGCACCTCAAGGGTGATCACCTGGAGATCGATCACCAGATCCTGTTCGACACGGACAGCGATCACATCAACGAGGCGCAGTCGCAGAAGGTCCTCGGCGACCTCGTGGCCTTGCTCAAAGCGCACCCGGAGCTCGTGCACCTGCGCATCGAGGGGCACACCGACGTGCGTGGCTCGGCCGAGCACAACCAGGATCTGTCCGAGCGGCGCGCCAAGGCCGTCGCGCAGTACCTCAACAGCCACGGCCTGCCGAACGTGAAGATCGACTCGAAGGGCTACGGCCAGAGCAAGCCGCTCTGCTCGGAGGACTCCGACACGTGCCACGACAAGAACCGGCGCGTCGAGTTCCTCGTCGTGAAGGACTGAGCCGTCACGCCACCGACGGGAGCGCGGGCTCGCTCGGGGCCCGCAGGATGATCCGACGCACGGCCTCCGGATCCGTGATGCGACGAAGCACCGGCTGGAGGCCCTCGGCCTCACGCTCGCCGAACGCGCCGCTCGACGCAAAGGCACGCGCGCGCGGGCCATCGAGCACCAGGAACAGATCGTTGAGCCCGCCCGCTGCGGGGCTGTCGATGACGTCGACGATCCGCGTGCGTTCGAGGTGCAGCTCCTCGTCGCCGCGCTGGATGAGGACCCGCCGGTTCGTCACCCAGTAACGCGTCCGCGTTTCGAGCCGCGCAGGCCGGACGATCGAGGCGTACACGACGAGCGCGCCCGCCGAGACGAGCAGGAGGATCGTCAACGCGAGCGAGGTGACGAGCGCGAAGAAGGAGAGCGATTCGGGCGAGAGGCCGCCACGCACGACGGTGCGGGTCGCGTGCACGGCGTGGGTCGACGAGACGATCGCGGCGACGAAGAGGCCAATGCCGAGGGCGAGGCCGAGCGCCGCGCGTCCGCTCGACGGGAGCCACTTGCGAAGGCCGTCGGGTGGATGGCCCGACCAGAGGACACGCTCGCCATCGTCGAGGCGCTGTGCGAGGAGGCGCTGGCCGTCGCCCGCCGGCGTGGAGGGCGTGACGCCGCGGACGATGGCCCAGACGCGGTCGGGCGCGATGAGGCCGGTGAAGACGATCGCGAGGCGACGGCGCAAGGCGCCCGTGGGCACGGCACGCACGAGCTCGAGGTCGCCGATGCCAGGCCGCTTGGGGTCCCAGTGGATGCGGGCGAAGCTGATCGCCGATCGATCCATCATGCGCCGGAGCCGGCCGCGCTCCAGGATGATGTGGCGCTCGGTGACGACGAACTCGAGCTCGCTGCGCCACCACTTGGGGCCGAGCGCGAACGCGACCGCGAGCACGGCCATCCACGCGGCGAACGCGAGGAGCGCGCCGGGGCTCGATCCGAGCGCCGTGGCGACGACGACGGCGGACGCGGTGGTGATCGCCGAGACGACGCCCGCGATCCCCGCCGCGATCTGGTAGAGCACCGGGCACGTGACGGCCTTGGGGCGCCCCGACCAGACTACCGACTCCTCGAAGAGCGAATCCCGCTTCAACGAACGCCCTCCGCCGTGGTGACAGTGGAGCGTGGAGCGTCCTTGGGTCACCGTAAAGGGGGACCGTACGATCTCAGCGTCGTCGCGCCGCCGAAAGGACCCGATCCCGCTCCTTCTTGCAAGCGTCGAGGCGCACGCGGCCGAGCGGCGCCCAACGGTCGTCGTCCGGCGCACGTTCGAGGTACGCCTCCCAGCCCTCGATGGCACGCGTGTACGCCTCGGCGCGCACGGCGCCGAGGTCGGTGGAGCGCGCCGTGCTCCAGGCGCCGAGCGCGTCGTACCAGGCCTCGTCGTGCGGCGGCGAGAAGAACCAGCTCGGCTCGTGGATCTTCCGATCGTCACGATCGTAGGCGCGGGCGAGCGCGATCGAGGCGAGCGCGCCGTCGAGGTCGCCGTCGCGATCGGTGGCAACGGCGAGGCCCCAGAGGGCCGTGACGCCGTACTGGAACATCTCGATCGGCAGGAGCGAGCGTAGCGCCTGGCGGTAGCCCTGGATGGCGTCGTCGAGCCGGCCCATGCCCATGTACGACTCGGCGCGGTTGGCGAAGAGGACGGCGCGGTGATGGCCGAGCGGCTCGTGCGCGAGCGCCTCGCCGTACGCGTGGACCTCTTGATCCCGCTTGCCGAGGACGGCGTAGGCGATCGCGAGCTCGTTCCACGCGGAGGTCGTGATCGCAGGCGGCGCGCTGCCGTGCGCGACGGTGAGGAGCACGCGGATCGCCTCCTCGATGCGGCCCGGGTTCGGCGGCTTGCGATCCTGTCCGAGCCGGCGCAGCACGTGGCCGAGGCGCAAGCGCACGCGTGGATCGGGGCTCTCCGCGCCGCCCGCTTGTTCGAGCCGCTTGAGCGCTTCGAGCAGGTAGACGTCCCGCATGCGCAGGAGGTCGACGCCGGTCGCGTCGAACAGGGACTCGCTCTGCGCGAGGTCGTGCTTGAGGAGGAACTGATCGGCCTCTTCGAGCAGCGTGACGCGCGACGCAGCCGCGGGATCACGCGCCTGCGTCCACACGGAGGGCGCAGCGAGCGCCTCGCGTGGAGCGGGCATCACGAACGCGACGGCGAGCGCGACAAACGCGGCGCGAAGCCCCCTTCGTTTCACGGTCCCCCCTTCCCGCCCGCAGGGCGCGGCGCCTTCTTCGCGGCTTCGAGCCGCGCCCGCGCGGAGGCCGCCCACGGGGTCTTGCCGCCGGGGCCCGCGAGGTACGTCTCCCAGGACTTCACGGCCGCCGCGCCCTCGGCCGCGAGCGCTTCGAGGCAAGCCTTGTCCTCGACCGCCGCGAGGTAACTCGGTCCGCCCGCGCGCAGGCGCACGCCGGAGGCACGCGCGTCGGCGAGCGCCGCGTCGGCCTGCACGCGATCCCCGTTGCGATCGAGGACGAGCACGAGCGAGAGGAGCACGTCGCCCGAGAGCGCGCTCGGCGGACGTTGCCGCGCCTCGCGCAGGTACGCCGCGGCCTCGTCGAGCGGCGCGCGCTTCGGCTCGGTGGAAGATGCTTCGGCAGGCGCAGCCGCGCCGCCGGGCGCGCGGGCCGCCGCGACGGCCATGGAGACGTGCGCGGCTTCGAGGAGCACGGCGACGCGGCGATCGGACGAGCCGAGCAGGTCGATGCGCGGCACGAGCGCGCGGTAGACGGCGAGCGCGTCGTCGAGTTTGCCCGTGCGGCGGAGGACCTCGGCGAGGTCGTGCATCGTGGGCGGGTCCTCGACGCTGCGCGGGTCCTTGGTACGCGCCGCCTCGAACTCGCGCGCGGCATCGTCGATCTTGCCGAGCGCGAGGGCCGCGCGGGCGAGGAGCACGCGCGGGGCGGCGTGGCCGGGCAGCACCTTCTCGGCGCCCTCGGCGGCGCTCTTCGCGGCGGCCGGATCCGAGACGAGCAGCGCCTTGGCGCGCGCGACGAGGTCGCAATACCGTCCGAGCTCCGGCGCGCGCGCGAGCTCCCACACCGTGGGACGTCGGGACAATCCACGCCGGACGGTCGAAGCGCATTCGCGCGGACGGCCCGATGCGGCGGCTGCGGCGACGAGGCTCGCGCCTTGTCCGCTCGATGGAGGCGTCGGGGACGCGAGGACGATCGAGGCGAGGAAGACGCTCGGGATCACGCGCCGCAGTATACCGGTTCATCGCGTGACGCGCATCACGAGGTCGCTCGCGAGAGCGAACTTGGACGGAGAGAGCGCACGCATTCGTCGCGCGTTGGCCGTATCTTTCGGGCTTCGCCTCCGGCAGTCTGTAGAAGCGGAAAGAACGACCTCGAAGGGTTTCGACGTGATGGAGGGCGACCGCTGGCTCGAGCGAGGGACGCGGGTCGAGGACTACACCATCGAGGATCTCCTCGGCGAAGGTGGGTTCGGCGCGGTGTTCCGGGCGCGGAGCGACGCGGGCGTGCCCGCCGCGCTGAAGGTCTTCAAGACGACCACGGCCGAGCTCACGGCCGAGCGGCTCATCAGCCAGCAGAACGAGATCGAGGCGCTGCTCAAGCTCGATCATCCCTCGTTGATCCAGCTCTACGGCTACGGGTTCGTCGAGGGCGTGGGGTTTTACCTCGCGATGGAGCTCGCGGCGGGTGAGACGCTCGACGCGTACCTCGAGCGCGTCGGCGCGCTCGACACGCTGGAGGCGGTGCGGCTCATGCGCAAGGTGGCCGAGGCGCTCGCGCACTGCCACGCGCGCGGCGTGCTGCACCTCGACCTCAAGCCGAGCAACATCGTGATCGTCGATCCGCACGAGCCACGCGTAAAAGTGCTCGATTTCGGGCTCGCCACGCTGACGTCGAGCTGGCAGCCGGACGACACGCGCGTGACCGCGGGGACCGTGGGCTACATGGCGCCCGAGTGCCTGCGCAGCGGCCGCGCGCGGCCCGATCCGCGCATGGATCTCTACGCGCTCGGGACGATCCTGTACGAGCTCGTCTCGGGGAAGCTGCCCTTCGAGGGGCGCGGGCAGCGGACGATCATGATGAACCGGACCGTCGGCGAGATGGTGCCGCTGCGGGAGGCGTCCCCAGGCGCGCCGCCGGCGATCGCGGCGCTCGTCGACGAGCTGCTCGCGCAGGATCCATCGCAACGGCCGGGGAGCGCGGCGCAGCTCTGCGCGCGGCTGAAGGAGATCTACTACGACACGCTCCGCGGCGCGGAGCCGGACGTCGAGCGCGGGCCGCAGAGCACGCGGGCGCCGCCGAGCGTGCGCACGTCGATGCCGCCGCGGCACAACACCGAGGAGGCGGCCTTCGTGGGCCGCGAGAGCGAGCTGTCGCTGCTCGCCTCGCGCGTGCTCGGCACGACGTCGCGCGCCGCAGCGCCCGTGGTGATCGTGGGGGACGCCGGGATCGGCAAGAGCCGGCTCGTCTCGGAGCTGCTCAACGTCGTGGAGCAGGACGGCGCGGCGGTGGTGATTTATGCGCGTTGCCGCGAGCTCAGCGCGCTCATGCCGTACTCGCCGCTGCGCGAGGCGCTGAGCCGGGTCGCCGCGGCCACGCGGCGCAAGGGCATCACGGGCGCGCTCGTGCAGGCCGCGATCGACGCGACCAACGACGAGGACGCGGAGCTGCTCACGGCGCTCGTGCCCGAGCTCGGCCGGGGCCTCGGCGACGCCGACGTGCGAAGAACGCTGCTACGGCCCTCGTCGGCGCGGCGGGTGGCGGAGCTCGTGCGCAGGCTCGTCACGCGCATCGCCGCGGACCTGCCCGTGCTCGTGGCCATCGAGGACCTGCACTGGGGCGACGAGGCGACGCTCGCGGTGCTGGAATTCCTCTCGGGGTCCCTCGGCGGCGCGAAGGTCTTTTTGCTGGGCACGACGCGGCCTCCCCTACGCGCGGCGTGGCGCGGCGTGGAGCTCATGGATCTCGGCCCGCTCGATCGCGAGGAGAACGCGCGGCTGCTCGCCGAGTTCGCCCGCGGCGGAGACGAGTCGATCCTGCGCGAGCTCGAGCGGCACGTGCCGCTGCTCGCCGCAGGAAACCCGCTCTTCGGGATCCAGGTGATCCGCAACCTCGAAGTCGAGGGGTTCGTCGGTCGAACCGCCTTCGGCACCTTGTGCCTCGGCTCGCGCAACCTCGCCGACTACCGCGCCCCGGACTCGATCACCGAAGCGCTCCGCCGCGGCGTCGACAGCCTCATGCCCGAATCACGCGAGGTGCTCGGCGTGGCCGCGCTCCTCGGCCGCAGCTTCCTGCGCTCGGACCTCCGCGCACTCGGGATCTTCACGCTCGACCGCATTGATCGCGCCCTCGAAGAGGCCGAGACGCGATGCCTCGTGCTCGACGAACCGACGTCCACCTCGTTCGTGCACGACGTCGTGCTCGAACAACTCGAACGACGCGCGGTGCGCGCAGATCTGCGCCAGCACCACCTGCGCATCGCTCGCCAGCTCGAACGACGCGGCGCCGATCCCGGCACGCTCGCGCGCCACCTCGAACGCGCCGGCGAAACCCAGAGCGCCGCGGACGCGTACCTCACGGCGGCCCTCGAGAGCCCCGCGAACGATCCCGGCGCCGGCCCGAAGCTCCACCGCGCGATCGAGCTCGTCGCCACGCTCCCCGCCTCCCCCGAGCAGCGCCGCATCCAGCTCGTCGCCACGGCCGAGCTCGTGCGCCAGCGCTGCCTGCTCGGCGGCACGGAGGAGCTGCACAAGCTCGTGGAGCGGTGCACCGCGGACACGCCCGCGGCCTCGGCCATGCTCGGCGCCGCGCTCGCCCGCGTGCACGAGGTGCGCGGCGAGCTCGCCGAGGCGCGCAAGCACGCCGAGCAATCGATCGCGACGGCGGGGAAGGAGCCCGCGCTCGAACGTCACAGGTGCGCCGCGACGAACGTCCTTGGCCGCGTGGATCTCGCGCGTGGCTTCGTCGAGCAGGCCGCGCGCTCCCTCGCCGTGGGCTCTTCGCTCGCCGAGCGCGAAGGCGACCTCGACGAGCTCTGCCACGCGCAGGGCCTCTACGGCGTGGCGCTCGGCCGGACCGGGGATCTCGACGGCGCCGAGCGCGAGATCCAGGCCGCCGCCCACCTCGCCGAGCAGCTCGCCGATCCTGCGCGGCTGCTCGGCGCGTGGCACGCGTGCGCGCTCCTCGCCGAGGCGCGGTATGATTGGGACCTCGGCGTGAGCTCCACGGCGCAGCTCCTCGCGTACGCCGAGGAGCACAAGCTCGGCGGCCATTACCTCTGCACGGGCACGCTCTACGCGGGCCGCCACCAGTTCCACGTCGGCCACCTGCACCGCGCCCGCATGCTCGTCACGAACGCGCTGAACCTCGCGCGGCTCGTGGGCACGAACCTCGGCCGCGCCCTCGGGCAAGCGTTCCTCGGCGACGTGCACCTCGTCGAGGGCCACCTCGCCGACGCGCTTCTCTCGTACGAACGCGCCATCGAGCAGGGCTCGGGCCCGAACGGCGACGAGCAGGCCGTTTGCCTCGGTCTCCTCGGCCGCATGCACGTCACCGCGCTCCGGCGCGGCGATCCGCGCGAGGTGCGTCGGCTCGGGGAGGAGGCCACCTCGCGCATCATCGTGTCGGGCCAGCGCGCGCTCCTGCTCGGCGCGCTCGAGCGGTTCGCCGAGTCGCTCGCCGAGGTCCGCCTCGGCGAGGATGCGGCGAGCGTACGAGCCCGGCACGAGGCGCTCGCGCATTCGCTCGGCACGGCGAACGGCGGCTTCTGGCCGCGGATCCCGGACCTCGACGCGCGCGCCGCGGGCATGCGCGCGCGCGACTACTGGCGGAGCAAACAGGCCCGCAGCCGGACCTCGGGTCAATGGAGCTTGCCCACGCAGGCGGTCTCGCCGTCGCGCCTCCTGACGACGCGCGGACCACAGAATACAGCGGCGGCGGCCGTGGCGCCGACGGCGCAGGTGATGCCGAGCCGGACGGTGCTCGCGCCGGCGCCGCAATCGGTGGGGCTCCAAAGCACGGTGCCGCGCACGGGGCTCCTCGAAGCGCTGGCGACGGTGGAGGGGTTCGTCCCGGCGCTTTTCGAGGAGGAAGCGGGGACGTAACGGTCCTGCCCCGACGTTGCCGCGCCTTTGCTTTCCGTGTACGCAGGACGGATGATCAAAGCACAGGGCTACGCCGCGCAAAACGCACAGTCTGGCCTCGCGCCGTTCACGTTCGATCGGCGTGACCCCGGCGACCACGACGTCGTCATCAAGATCCTCTACTGCGGGGTCTGCCATTCCGACATTCATCAGGTCCGAGGCGAGTGGGGCAATTCGACGTTTCCCATGGTGCCGGGCCACGAGATCGTCGGCCGCGTGACCGGGACCGGCAAGGGCGTCACGAAGTTCCGCCAGGGAGATCTGGTCGGCGTCGGCTGCTTCGTCGATTCGTGCCGCGAATGTGGGAGCTGCAAAGAAGGCGTCGAGCAGTTCTGCGAGGGCGGGATGGTCCTCACGTACAACGGCGTCGAGCGCGACGGCAAAACGCCGACGTTCGGCGGGTACGCGAGCACCATCGTGACGGACGAGAACTACGTGCTCCGCGTCCCGGAGGGCCTCGATCCCGCGGCCGCGGCGCCTCTGCTCTGCGCGGGCATCACGACCTATTCGCCGCTGCGGCACTGGAAGGTGAGCGCGGGGCAGCGGGTCGGCGTCGTCGGGCTCGGCGGACTCGGGCACATGGGCGTGAAGTTCGCCGCGTCGTTCGGCGCCGAGGTCACGGTGATCAGCACGTCGGCGCGGAAGGAAGCCGATGCGCGCCGGCTCGGCGCGAACCATTTCCTCGTGAGCAGCGATCCGAGCGCGCTCGCAAAGCAGGCGGGGTCGTTCGACTTCATCCTCGACACCGTCTCGGCGACGCACGACGTCAATGCGCTCCTCGGCCTGCTCCGTCGCGACGGCACGATCGTGCTCGTGGGCGCGCCGGAGAAGCCGCTCCCCATCGGGGCGTTTGGCCTCGTCATGGGGCGCAAGACGCTCGCGGGCTCCTTGATCGGCGGCATCAAGGAGACGCAGGAGATGCTCGACTATTGCGGCGAGAAGGGGATCACCTCCGACGTCGAGGTGATCCCGATGCAGCAGGTCAACGAGGCGTACGACCGGACCGTCAAAGGCGACGTTCGTTATCGCTTCGTCATCGACATGAAGAGCCTGTCCGTTTGACCTTCAAGCAAATGCGTCCCTGAGGACGATCGTCTCGTCCCGCCGCGGCCCCACCGACACCAAGAACACCGGCACGCCGATCTCGGCTTCGAGGTAGCGCACGTAGTCTTGCGCGGCCTGGGGCAGCTCTTTCATCGTCCGCGCGTGGGAGAGCGGCTCGCGCCAGCCCGGCCGCTTTTCGTACACGGGCTTCGCCGCTCCGACGTGCCGGATCGGCAGCTCCTTCGTGCGCCCCTCCGGCGTGTCGTACGCGACGCACACCTCGATCGAGTCGAGCCCCGAGAGCACGTCGAGCTTCGTCACGGCGAGCCCGTCGAGCCCATTCACCCGCGCTGCATACCGAAGCGCCGGCAGGTCGAGCCAACCCGTTCGCCGCGGCCGACCCGTCACCGAGCCGAACTCGCCTCCCGCGACCCGCAGCCGCTCGCCGACATCGTCCGAGAGCTCCGTCGGGAAAGGCCCCTCGCCCACGCGCGTCGCGTAGCCCTTCGTGATCCCGAGGACCCGCTTGATCCGCGTCGGCCCCACGCCCGCGCCCACACACGCGCCGCCCGCCACCGCCGACGACGACGTCACGAACGGGTACGTCCCGTGATCCAGGTCGAGCAGCGTCCCCTGCGCGCCCTCGAACATCACGCGTTCGCCCTTCTGGATCGCATCGTTCGCGAGCACCGCCGTGTCCGCGAGGAGCGGGACGATCCGCGGCGCGAGCGCGCGAAGCTCCGTCATCATCGCGGACACCTCCGGCATCTCGCCGCCGAGCTCGCGCACCACCGGGCCCCACGCGCTCGCCGCCCGCGCGAGCTTCTGCGCGAGCCCGTCGAGATCCGCGAGATCCCCGACGCGGATCCCGCGCCGCGCCGCTTTGTCCTCGTAACACGGCCCGATGCCGCGCTTCGTCGTCCCGATCTTCTGCCCGTCCGTCGCGGCTGCCTCGCGCAGGCCGTCGACGAGCCGATGGTAGGGCAGGATGAGGTGCGCGAGGTCCGAGACGAAGAGCCGCCCGCGCGTCGCGTGGCCCTTCGCTTCGAGTACGTCGAGCTCCGACACGAGCACGGCCGGATCGACCACCATGCCCTGCGCCATGATGCATCGCGCCTGCGCCCGGAGAATCCCGCTCGGCACGAGCCGCACGACGATCTTGTCGTCGCCCACGAC
Organism: Polyangium fumosum; assembly: GCF_005144585.1. Taxonomy (GTDB): domain Bacteria; phylum Myxococcota_A; class Polyangia; order Polyangiales; family Polyangiaceae; genus Polyangium; species Polyangium fumosum. The sequence continues at coordinate 91,058 of NZ_SSMQ01000018.1, forward strand.
GAGCGTGTGCCCGGCGTTTGGCCCTCCGGCGAAGCGCACGACCACGTCCGCGCTCTCCGTGTACAGGTCGACGATCTTGCCTTTTCCCTCGTCCCCCCACTGGGCGCCGACGATCACGACCGCGGACATCCGGCCTCCTTGCGTGCTGCTCGGTCCGTCACGAGCCGGAACGTTAGTACACTCCCCGCAGCCGTCCCACCCATGAGCCGCTCGATCGTCCCGATCCCGCCCGGGCTCCGCCTCCTCGCGCTCCCCACCTGCCGGGACGTCGCGCTCGTGGCCGCGCTCGTCACCTCGGTCTCGGTCGCCGCGGGCCTCGTCCGTTCGATGCCGCTCCTCCTCGCGCCGAGCGTGCCCGCGCGGCTCGGCTTGCCGTTTGCCCGCGCCGCGCTCGCCGTCTCGCTCGAAGTCGCCCTCGTGCTCGCCCCTCCCCTCGGCGCGGCGCTCGCGGCGGCTCGGCTCGTCGATCGCGGCGAGGCGCGCGCCGTCTTCGCCCTGGGCGCTTCGCCGCGATCGCTTGTCGCTTCGGCCCTTCCCGTTTGGCTCCTCGTGTTCGTCCTGTCCGCCCTCGCCTCGCTCGCGTGGGGCCTCGAAGCCGAAGCGCCCGGCCGGCTCGCCTCGCGCCTCCTCGCGGACGGCCGCGCCGCCTGCGTCGATCGAGCCGCGCGGGATCCCCAAGTCCCGCACGCCGCGACGGTCCCGATGGCCGAGGCCACCTGGATCTGCTTGCCCGGCGAGCCCCCGCGCCTCGTCATGAGCCCTTCCCTCCTCGGCGGCTCCGCGCTCGCGGCGCGCTCGATCGAGCTCTCCGCCGATACGGCTTCCCTCGTGGCCGACGACCTCGTCCTTGCTTTGCCCTCGAACGAGACGACCGGCCCCATGACCGTCCGTGTCGCCCGCGCCTCGGTCCGCGGCCTCCTGCCCCTCGGCCGCCCCTCGAACCTCCGCGCCCCCGTGCGGGCTGTGCTCCTCGGCGCGACGTCGGCGGCGAGCGCCCTGCTCACGAGCCTCGCCGTGCTCGCCTCCTCGATCCGCGGCCGCGCGCTCGCCCTTTTCGTCGGCCTCTCTGGCCCGGCGCTCGCGCTCCTCGTCCTTTCGGCGCTCGAACGCGAAAGGAGCCCGCTCCTCGCTTATGGCCTCGTCCCTGCGCTCGGCCTGCTCGGTCCGCTCCTGGCGGCCCGGTTCGCGCGAATTCTCGCATCACGCCGCGCCCCGGGCGCATGACGAAAGAAGACGGCGGATCCAGCGACCCGCGTCCCCTTCACCCGCGATCCTGCGGCCTTGGCGTCCATTGCCGGAGGCGCCCGAGGATGGTACGGGTGGAGTGGACGCGGGAAGCTCGACGCTTCCCCGGGCAGGAGCACGACCATGGGCCGACTGAGCATCACCGAACTCCTTCTCATCCTGGGCGTCGCTCTGCTCTTGTTCGGCGCCGGGCGCATCTCCGACATCGGCAAGGGCCTCGGCGAGGGCATCCGAAACTTCAAGAAGGGCCTCAAGGACGAGGACCAACCCCCGCCGAAGCAGCTCCCGAAGAAGGACGAAGAGGGCGGCGAGAAGTCGACGTCGTAGGCGCGTCGGCCCGCGATCTTTCTTTCCAGGCGGGGGGTTCGGGGGCGGCGCTCGGCTGGTCCGAGCGGAGCCCCCGAGCGTTGGCCGAGGCGGCCGCGTAGCGCGTGGTCGACGCGGACGCCCCGAGGCCTATACTCGGGGAATCGTATGAAGATCCTCGAGCGTCTCGGGAAGATCGGCATCGCGTTTGCCACGTTCGCCATCGCTGCGTTTTTCGCGGTGCAGTTCGGGGCGGGCGGTCTGTGGCGCGGATTCGAACCCGCCCTCGCCGTGACGGGCGGCAGCCCCACGACGAAAGCGCCCTACGATTTGACGCGGCTCGAAGCCGTCAACGAGACGCTCAAGCTCATCCGCGACAAGTACGTCGAGCCCGGACGGGTCAAGCCGAAAGAGATGCTTCTTTCGGCTTTGAACTATGTCCAGCGTGACGTCGCCCAGGTGATCGTCGTGAACGACGATCCGAACGAGGTGACCGTCCGCGTCGAGACGGCGGAGAAGAAGTTCCGCATCGACAACGTGCAGGGCCCCTGGGACGTATCGGCGCGCCTGCGCGAGGTCTTCGCGTTCCTCCAGAAAAACCTGCGCGGCACCGAGGTCGATCTGCGCGAGGTCGAGTACGCGGCGTGCAACGGCATGCTCCACACGCTCGACCCGCACTCGGTCTTTTTGAGCCCCGAGGCCTACAAGGAGATGAACCTCTCCACGTCGGGCCATTTCGGCGGCCTCGGCATCGTGATCTCGATCCGCGATCAGGTCCTCACCGTGATCAACCCCATGCCGGACACGCCGGCGGGGCGCGCGGGCATCAAGCGTCACGATCGGATCGTCAAGATCAACAACGAGTCGACGCTCAACATGCCGCTCGACGACGCCGTACGCCGCCTGCGCGGCGACCCCGGGACGAAGGTCACGGTGTGGGTCACGCGTGACGGCGAGCAAGGCTGGCAGACGCCAAAGCCCTACGATCTCGTGCGTGAGGTCATCAAGGTCCGCTCCATCGAGTCGCGCCCGCTCGAGGCCTCGGGCATCGGCTACGTGCGCATCAAGAACTTCCAGGCGACGACGTCGACGGAGCTCGACCTCGCGCTCGACGATCTGCGAACCAAGGGCTCGCTGAAGGGCCTCGTGCTCGACCTGCGCGGCAACCCGGGCGGCCTGCTCGATCAGGCCACGCGCGTCGCCGACAAGTTCCTCGCCGACGGCGTCATCGTCTCCACCGTGGGCGCCTCCGAGGGCCGCGACGAGAAGAAGGCCAAGAGCCCCGGCACCGAGCCTACGTACCCCATCGTCGTCCTCGTCAACGGCAACTCCGCCAGCGCGAGCGAGATCGTCGCGGGCGCGCTGAAGAACCACGATCGCGCGGTCATCGTCGGCTCGACGACGTTCGGCAAGGGCAGCGTGCAGCTCGTCTTCCCCGACGTCACGCCGGAGAAGGCCGCGCTCAAGCTCACGATCGCGCAGTACCTCACGCCCGGCGACGTCTCGATCCAGGGCGTCGGCGTCACGCCCGACATCGAGCTCGATCCGATGACGGTCGACGAGCTCGAGATGGATCTCACGATCCAGAAGGACGGCCTGCGCGAGCGTGATCTCTCGGCGCACCTGACGAACGGCAAGGCCCAGCCCGGGTCGAAGCCGCGCGAGGTCGTGCGCTACCAGCTCACGAGCACCGAGCGCGAGGACATGCGCGAGCGTGGCGGCGAGACCGACGACGACTTCCGCGTGGACTTCCCGATCCGCTTCGCGCGTGACCTCGCGCAGCGCATGCCCCCCGGCGCCGCGCGCAACACGCAGATCGACGCCTCGCGCGACTACATTGAGAAGGCGCGCAAGGACGAGCTCGACAAGGTCGCCGCGGAGCTGTCGAAGCTCGGCTACGACTGGTCCGACGCACCCGAGGGCGCGCAGGGCCCGGCGAAGAGCGACCTCGAAGTGAAGGTCGAGACCGACCGCGCAAACAACGAGGTGACGGCGGGCGAGCCCATGAACCTCTCGGTCACGGTGAAGAACAACGGCAAGCAGCCGATCTATCGCCTGCGCGCCTCCACCGAGAGCGACAGCGGCTACCTCGACGGCAAGGAGCTCGTCTTCGGCAAGATCGCGCCCGGCCAGAGCAAGACCTCGAAGGCGCCGCTCGGCTGGTGCGAGGTCGAAGGCCGCAAGGTCGGCACGACGAAGCCGCGCCTCGCGAACCAGAAGCGCATCTGCAAGATCCCAATGGACGCGCTGAGCCGCGCCGACGGCGTGAAGGTGAAGTTCGAGGCCGCGGGTGGCTTCGAGCCCACGCCGGCCGAGTTCCGCCCGACGATCCGCGCCCTCGAGCGCCCGCTCTTCCAGTACGCCTACCAGATCGTCGACGACCGCAGCGGCAACGGCGACGGCCGTATCCAGCGCGGCGAGGGCGTGTCGATGTACCTGACCGTGAAGAACGTCGGCAAGGGCCGCTCGTTCGAGACGCAGGCGAACATCGCGAACCTCTCGGGCGAGGGCCTGCTCCTGCGCGCCGGCCGGTTCGACATCTCGAACATGAACCCCGGCGACGTGCGCAAGGTGGTCTTCACGTTCGACGTGCAGCCCGAGCTGCAAGACACCGAAGCCACGCTGAGCCTGTCCGTCGGCGATCGCGACCTGCGCGAGGTCGCCACGGAGAAGGTGAAGATCCCCGTCGGCAGCCCGATCACGATCGCGAAGGCCACGGGCACGGCGAAGGCCGGCCTGCAGGGCGCGACGTTGTACGCGACGGCGGACGCGAACGGGCTCGTCTTCGGCAAGCTGCGGCCCGGCGAGACCGTGGCGATCACCGGCAAGGTGAGCGACTTCTACAAGGTCGACCTCGGTTCGAGTCGCTTCGCCTTCGTGCTCGCCGCGGAGACAGCGCAGGGCAGCGGCGCCGCGTCCGTCACGCCGTCCTTCGAGGACGTCTACTCGAAGGCGCCGCCGACGCTCGACGTGAGCGCCTCGGCCATGGCCACGCGCGACGAGAAGGTGAAGATCACGGGCGCCGCCTCCGACGGCGAGCGCTTGCTCGACCTCTACGTCTTCGTTGGTTCGCGCAAGCTCTACTACAAGTCGAACCGCGACGGCGCCGACCCCAAGAAGGCGACGTTCGAGTTCGATGCGCCGCTCCGGCCGGGCGTGAACGTCATCACGGTCGTCGCGCGTGAGAACTCGGACACGATGACGCGCCGCACGCTCGTCGTGCGCAAGGATGGCGCCGACGGCACGATCCTGAAGACGCCGAAGACGGACGATCCGGTCGCCGAGTGGCTCGGCGAAGCGGCGCTCCCCGAGGATTGACCCCCGAGAATCACCCCGAGTACGTTGGTCTGTCGTGGGACTTCTAGCCTGGCTCGGCCTCAAGCGAGGGGACACGTATCCGAACGTGGACGCGCTCCTCGCGGAGCTGCGCCGCGCCCTGCCTGACGACGAGAGCGTCGTCCTTCGTTACATCGCTGCGGTGGTCGTCCTGCTCGGCAAGGTCGCGGGCGTGGACGGCCGCCTCACCGAGGGGGAAGAACAAACGCTCCGCGGCCTGCTCGCGCACATCGAGGGCTTGTCCCCCGAGGCGATCGAGGCCGTCACGCACGCCCTCAAGGGCAAGCTTCCGGCGCTGCGCGACGAAGAGCTCGCGCTCTGCGTGCGTGAGCTCAAGACTCTCTGCGACGGCCGCGAGCGCGTCGAGGTGATCCGGCTCCTCGCCAAGGTCGCGGTGGCGGATGGAAGGCTCTCGCCCGCCGAGCGCGCGGAGCTGCACCACGTCGCCGCGGATCTCGGCGTGCCCGAGAGCGAGCTCGCCGCCGTCGAGGAAGAAGTCGGCTGATGCTTCGCGCGCGTCTCCCCTCTCCCGCGAGGGAGAGGGGTTCGGCGTGAGGGCGTCGTTCCGCTAGCTCTTCGCGCTGCGCGCCGCGCGCTGCTTCATCGCCGTGAGGGCGACGAACAGGACGAACGTCACGGCCCCGCCGACCGCGAGGAACATCCCTGCGTTGAACACATAGTGCAGGTCGCGCGCTCCCCCGAGGCCCATCACGAAGATGCCGAACAGCGCGAGGCCTGCGCCGATCACCGGATCGGGCCCCTCCGCCTTCCTCGTGTCGAGCGCTTCCCCGGCACCTTCCTCGTCGCCGCCGGCTCCGTGCAGCCCGTCTGCGCTCTCGTCCATGCGCACCTTCCTTGCTCGATCCCAGTCTAGCGCAGACTCGGCGTTCCACGAAGCGCTGGCGGCGCGGGACCTGTGCGCGCACGATGGCCCACGTGCCTCCTGGTCCTGCGTCCTTCGGCGGCCGCCTGGTCGTCTCCTTCGAGAGCCGGCGCGCGCCCGAGATGGCCTCGCTCGTCGAGCGCCACGGCGGTGAGCCCGTCCGCGCGCCTGCGCTCCGGGAGGTCGGTCTCGACGCGCCGGAGGGCGCCCTCGCGTTCGCCGAGGCCCTCGCCGCAGGCACGATCGACGTCCTCGTCCTCATGACGGGCGTCGGCACCCGCGGCCTCGCCGAGGCCGTTGCGCCCGTGCTCGATCGCGTTGCGTTCGCCGCTGCGCTCGCCCGTGTGACCGTCGTCGCGCGGGGGCCGAAGCCTGCCGTCGCGCTTCGGGAGCTCGGCGTCCCCGGTTTCGTCACGGTCGCCGCGCCGAACAGCCATCGGGAGGTCCTCTCCGCGCTCGACACACGAGGCCTGCTCGTGGGGAAGCGCGTCGCGGTCCAGGAGTATGGCGTTCCGAACGCTGCGCTCCACGAGGGCCTCGCCGCGCGTGGCGCCGAGGTCCTGCCCGTCTCCGTCTATCGTTACGCCTTGCCCGAGGACACGGCGCCGCTCCGCAGCGCACTTCGGAGGCTCGCGACCGGCGAAATCTCGATTGCCCTCTTCACGAGCCGCGCGCAGGTCGAGCATGCGCTGCTCGTCGCGGCCGAGGAGGGGATCGACGGCCCTGTTCGGGAGGCGCTCGGGCGCGGCCTTCTTGGATCGATCGGCCCTGTCTGCTCGGAGGCGCTCCGGCAGGAGGGGCTCAGCCCCGACGTCGAGCCGGAGCATTCCAAAATGGGCCACCTCGTCAAAGAGGCGGCGAAGCGCGCCGACGAGATCCTCGCGCGAAAGGGCCGCCCGTAACGCCGGGCGCGGCCCCTCGAATCATTCGTCTTCGTAATCGCTGCGGGCGACCTGGGGCTCCTTGCCCGTCTTGGATTCGACCACGTGGCCGACGTTCAAGACCTCGGCGCGATAAATGACCGAGCCGTCCTCGGCCGCGATCTCGCCGGAGAGGTCGCCCCAGGGGAATTTGTCACTCACGACCGTGGTGAGCGTCGCCTTCTTTTCGCCGATCTTCACGCGGAAGCTCGTGCGCTTCGCGGGCAGCATGTCGTTGCCCATCACGGCGACCACGTGCTCCGAGCCGAGGGCTTCCTCGTTCTCGTCGGCGACGACCATCGTCTTGCCCATCAGCGCCTCGTATTCGTCGACGCCGGCCGCGACGAGCTTGCCTTTTTCGATGCGCTGGACCGAGAGCACCTCGCCGCGCGTCTCGGCCGTATCGCTCAGACGCACGCGGAGCTCGCTCTTCTCCTTGCCTTCTTCCAGGAGGAAGTCGATCAGGAGCGAATTCTTGTCGCGGCCCACGACGCGCTCGGTGAGCGTCACGGGCGCCTTCTGGAAGCTGCCCGAGAATCGATAGACCACGTAATCGCCGACCTCGCGACGACCCTCCACAGGCGCCTGCTCCTCCTCGGCGGCCTCGGGCTCGGCCTTCGCGACCGTTTCTTTTTGCTCGGTGACGACGGGCGCGGGCTTTTCCGGGGCGAGCGCTTGCGTGCGGACCGCGGCTTTGCCGCAGCCCATGGCGAGGAGCGATACGAGGGCGGGGAGCAGGATCCGATTCATGCGCATCGGGTACATCCGCCGGGCCGATCGGGACCAGTTTTGTGCGATCCGAAGATCGCCGCCGGTTGGTCCCCTCGACCTGGTTCAACGCAGATCCACCCTGGGGCATCTGTCATCCACCCCCTCGCCGCGAGGGCGTCTTCCGGGCCTCGTTCGTACGGCTCGGGTGCAAACGCACAGGCAGAGCGGATGGCGCAGGGCGTGCAAGAGCGTTTGGGGCTTCTCGCCGCTCGGCGACTCAGCCATTCTCGACCCATGGGCATCCTTGCGACGATGAAACCAAAACAGCAATACTTTCGAGCGATTGCCATCGGACTTGGGGCGCTCGCGGTCGCGGCCTCCGCGGTCTCCGCAGGCTGCGTCGAGGCGCCCTCGGGCCTCGCGCCCGGACCGACGGGCGGCGGCGCAGAGGATGGTGGCCCCAGCGACGGCGGCGGGCTCCCTGTCGTCAGCGGGCGGGCCCTTTTCGAGTCCATGCAGGCCGACCTGATGAGCGCGTGTGGCCTTTGCCACGACGTCGCGGGGCTCGCCGACACGCCCTTCCTCGCGGGGCCGGATCGTTATCAATCGTTCGCGAGCTGGCCCGGGATTGTCTCGACGGACCCCACGCACAGCCTCTTGCTCACGTATGCAATGACGGGCAAGGGGCACAGCGGGACGAACCTCGATTCGCCGGCGCTGAAAGAGACGCTCTTGCCGAAGGTCAAGGCATGGCTCGCGCAGGAGGCGAAGAACTTCTCGGAGCCGCCGCCGCAGGCCGGCCCGCACATCACGCCGTTCGTGCCCATCATGGGCTTCAATGCGATTTACCTCGGCGCGCTCGGGCCCGAATTCGAGGGCATGGCCGTCACGTTCCAGGCCGACGTGCTCGCCGAGACGACGCTCGAGCTCACGAACATCGAGCTGCACCCGACCTCGAAGACGGGCTTGAAGATCGTCCACCCGCTCTGGGTCGTGCACCCGCTCGGCAAGGACCCGAATCCGGATCCGGTCGACAGCTTCTCGAACGTGGACACGATTTACCAGGTCGGCGAATCCGGCCCGCTCGGCCCCGGCACGCTCATCCTCGTGAACTGGTCGACGGACGCGAAGCTCTCGCTCGCGTTCGAGCTCATCGAGAAATACGAGCCGGCGTCGCCCGACGCGGGGGACGGCGGGCCCACGGGCGGATGCAAGGACGTCCCCTCGTTCGAGGCCAATGCACGGCAGCAGCTCACGACCTGCCTGAATTGCCACGGTGGTGGCAATGGTCAGGCCGTCGCGGCGGTCGACATGACGGCGCTCCAGAGCGACTCGGCGAAGGCGTGCGGGCAGATCAGGAATCGCGTCAACCCGAACGACCCGCCCGCGAGTCAGCTCTTCATCACCACGAATCCCGGCGGGAATGCCGCGCATCCGTTTAAATTCGGCGGGCAGGGCGGCGCGTTCAACACCTTCCGCGACAACGTATCCATCTGGATCGCAGCGGAGAAATGATGAGGACGAAAGGTAGGCGGCCATGAAGCGGACCAGAATGCTCACCTTGCTCGCCGCGCTCGCGGCGGGCGCGTGCTCGAGCTCGGGGCCTAGTGGCCTCGAGCCGCCGTCGGGAGACAATTCGACCGGCGACCCCGACAACACCACCAGCGGCAACCCGACGACGAGCGGCGACCCCGAGGCGCCCCCGATCCCGGACAAGACCGTGCTCGACGACCGGGTCACGAGCTACACGGAGGCCCTGCGCACGGCGTCGCTCAAGCTCGTGCGAAACCTCCCGACGCTCCAGCAGATCAAGAACGTCGAGACCGCGACCGATCAGCGCGCCGCGTACGAGGCCGAGATCGACACGCTGCTCGCCGATCAGCGTTTCACCTCGCGCATGATCAAATGGTGGCGCGATACGATGCGCCAGGGCGGCGGCGCCCAGGACAACAAGCCGAGCCGCGACACCGCGCCCGTGTTCGCGACGCGCGTGATGATCGAGGAGAAGCCGTACACCGACCTCTTCACGGCCAGCACGAACACCTGCCCGACGTACGACGGCGGGACGAACACGTTCAACGACGGCAATTGCGACAACGGCGTCCCCACGCACGCCGGCGTGCTCACGAACCCCGGCGTCATGATGCAGTTCTACGGCAACATGGCGTTCCGACGCGTGCGCTGGGTGCAGGAGGTCTTCGTTTGCACGAAGTTCCCGGCCGAATACGCGGCGGAGCCGAGGCAGGTCAACGGCGCCGATTACACCGGCCCCTGGCCCTTTGAATCGGTGGGGACGGCCCCGATCAATTTCCAGGACACGTCGTCGGTCGTCTGCGCGAACTGCCACGTGACGCTGAACCGCGTCGCGCCGCTCTTCGCGAACTTCAACATGAACGGGCAATGGATGAACGACAGCCAGGTCGAGACCCCGACCGTGCCCGATCCGCAGAAGACGGTCATCTCCCATTGGCTCCGCAATGGCGAGAGCACGGCCTGGCGCTTCGGCGAACCTGTCGCGGACCTGCCCGCGCTCGGCCAGGCCATGGCCGCGGACACGGACGTCCACGATTGCGCCGTCGCGCGCATGTACAACTTCGCGATGTCGAAGGAAGACATCGTCTCGGACCTCGCGACGGTGCCGCCCGCGGTCCTCAAGCCCTACGTCGAGGAGTTCCTCGCGAATGGCATGAACCTGAAGAAGACGCTGCGCACGATCCTGCTCAGCGAGGACTTCACCAAGTTCTAGGCGCATGCGGAAAGAAAGGAGAGAGACCATGAATCGCATCATCTCGATGTTCCTCCGCGGCGCGCCGATTGCTCTCGCCGCCGGACTCTTCGCGACGGCCTGCGTGCAGGAGCCGCCGTCCGGAAACCTCTCGCGGCCGTCCCCCGTCATCGACGATCCGACGACGGACTTCGAAAACCAGCCGGGCGTCTTCGCGGGCGACGAGGACAACACGCACAGCCACATGGGCGACCTCGGCGAGGGCGTCTTCAAGGATCCGTTCGAGGTCCTCGCGCAGCGCCAGGAAGAGGGCCCGCCGGAGGTGCGCACGCGCCTTCATTCGTGCCAGAAGCTGCAAAACGCGGCGCTCCAGAACCTGCTCGTCTCGCTCGGCGTGAACATCGACGCGACGGCGCAGGTGCCCACCGCAGGCCAGCTCTTCAAGGGCGGCGGCGGCGCGCTCGGCGCGGCGACCTACGACGCCCGCGTCGGCGAGGCGGTCGTGTGGAGCGCGGCCGGCGCGGCGAAGCTCTTCGACATCTTCGTGCAAGCGGCGCCCGAGATCATCGCGAACCTGCCGAACGTCGACCAATGCAAGGTCGGCGGCGTCGGGACCGAGATGTTCGACGCGAACAACCAGTGCAATCGGGACGCCATCGCCTGCATCACGGGTCGCCCCGCGACCGACTCGCACGTCGCGATCTGCAACAAGGTCGTGACGAGCGCCTCCGATGTGGAAAAAGGCAAGCGAATTGCGGTCGGTACGATGATGGCCGCAGCCCATTCGTGCGAGTGACGGAGGAGACCATGGTCGACGACAAGCTCAAGAGCCTCCAAGGCAATGCCCGGCGTAACTTCCTGCGCTGGACCACCGCAATGGGCGCCGTCCTCGCGCTCGATCGCGCGAAGGTGCTCGACGTCATCGCGGACTCGGCCGGCACGGCCATGGCCGACGACGCGTGCGCCGCGACGAACCGCTCGGTCCACCTCGTGGCGGGCGACGGCGGATTCGCGTGGTTCCAGCTCCTCTGGCCCCACACGCAAATCGCCAAGGCGAACAACGACAACTTCGCCTTCCACGCGTTCGGCCAGACGGAAGACGCGAAGGACACGGACAAACCGTTCGTCTACGCGCCCCAATCCCCCTGGAGGAACCTCGACAAGCGCAAGCGCATCTCGGCATTCATGGCCGGGACGAACCAGACGCACACACCGACGCCCGGCTCCGCCGCGACGCTCGGCAATGGCGTCAGCATGCTCGCCACGGCCGCCGCCATTCAGCGACAAACCCCGTCGCTCCTGCCGGTCATTGCGATCAACCCGCTGAACTTCGGCGCCGCCCCGGGCGCGCCGCAGGTCGCCACGGTGAACAACGCGGGCGGCATGGTCGATCTCTTCGACAGCGCAGCATCGCGCGTGACGCTCGCCGTCGAGGAGGACGCGGCGCTCTTCGAGGCCTATTACAAGGCGTTCGTCGGCCTCAATGCGGCCGCCGGCCGCCCGACGTGGTCGAGGCAGCTCCGCGTGGGCAAGACGAGCGCGAACTTCCTCGGGAAAAACCTCTCCGCGCAGCTCGCGCCGTCGGCCGACGACCTCACCCGCTACAACATCGGGCAGGGCACGCCGAACCGCCTCGCCGAGATTGGCCGCGCCTTCATCACGACGGCGCGCGCCTTCAAGCTCGGCCTCACGCAAAGCGTGATGATGCCGGCCATGCGCGACGACCCGCACGGGGCGTTCAATGACATGAACAACCTGCGCAACACGGTCGCTCAGCTCGGCAAGATGTTCGACGAGTTCATGAACGACCTCGCCGCCATCCCCGACCCGGTCTGCACGGCGCGCAACCTCGCCGACAACATCGTCATGACGGTGCACGGCGATACGCCGAAGAACCCGCGCGACCGCGGCGGCTGGCCCGACGGGACGCCGAACAACTCGAACTGGCTCTACGTCATGGGCAATGGCTTCACGAAGACGGGCTGGTTCGGCGGCGTGCGGGCCGACGGCAGCACGGACGGCTTCGATCCCACGACGGGCGAAAACGTGCCGGGCCAGCAGAGCAATGCGACGAGCGCGGCGGCGGGCGCGGCCGTGGCCTTCGCGGTGGCCAAGGGCGACATGCGCCGGGTGCAGGACTTCTACACCGGTCCGAGCATCAAGGGCATCGTGAACGAGAATCCGGTCTGAAGACCGGTGGGGGGTTTTCGGGACAACCCGAAAGCCCCCTCACCTCGATCGCGCAGCTCATTCCGTAAGTCGAAACGACGATTTTCGATCTTTCGGGCTGCCCGGCGCGCGCCCGCGCTGGCAGACGACCTCGCCATTCTGCGTGAGGATACAAATCGCTGCGTGGGACATGGCCACGCTCGTGGCCTTCGGCAGGTCGAGGCGCACGGGCGTCTGACCGGTCGCCGACGCGGGGATCACGCTCGTTTGCCCCCAGCACCACACGGAATTCGCTTCGTCCACTGCGCAGGTCGCGCTCCGGCTCGCGGCGACGTCGAGGACCTTCCCGAGGCCGACCGGCGCCACGGGCGTCGCGCTCACGCGCGCGGGCTCGTTTTCGGCCGCGCCCTGGGGCAGGCGCGGGCCGCCATTGCCGAGAGCGCCATACAGATCCTCGCCCCAGCAGCGCAATTCGCCTGTCTGCAAGCGCGCGCAGACGTGCGCCACCGCTGCCGCGACCTGCGCCGCGGGCCCCGGCAACACGGCCGTGCCCTCGGCCATCACGAACCGCTTCGTCTTCGTGTCGAACGCGCCCTTTGCCGCCACCCGACCGTCCCCGAGGATCCCCACGTCGCTGTCATTCACCTGGCATTGCACGGCGCCCTTGTCGTCGAGGACGCACGCATAATAGCGGTCCATGTTCCAGCCTGCCGCGCGCGCCCGGATCGATTTCACGTCGTACGCGGACACGCACGTATCACCTCGAATCGGGCAGCGGGTCTGGACGAGCTGGCCCTCCGGCGTGATCGCGCCGGGGACCGGGGAATCGACGAGGGACGCATACCGACGTTTCCCGAGCGGGCCCTTGAGCGGATTCGGCGCGCCGCGACGAGCCTGTTTCCCTCGTGGAGGTCGAGCAGAATCTCGACGACGCTCCCGTCGCGCCGGAGCGCGACCACGCGCACGAGGTTCACGCTGATGTCGAGGGCGTCCTGGATCGGCAACGCAATGGGCCCCGTTTCGCCGACGACCCAGCAAGAGACCGCGCCGCCGCGGGTCCGCGCGCAGGCGATGGGATGGTCCTTGTCCACGTCGGCGCTCAGCCGGACCTGCGCCACGTCGGCGAGGCCGGCCACGGGCGCGGCCGCGCTGGGCTCGCCGAACCGACCGTCGCCGAATCGACCGTCGCCGAATTGCCCTCGATCGCCGATTCCATGGCATTCAATCCGGCCATCGGGAAAACCTCCACAACCGACTTCGCTGCCCATATGATGCGCCACGGCGAAGAGCGGCGGCCGGGCCTCGAAATGCCGTCGCCACGCCGGGGGCGCATCGCTGAAATCGTCGAGGTAGAGCTTTTCTTCGACGGGGCACGCGCGCCCTTCCGGGCCGAGGAAGCAGCCGTCGTCGTCGATCGCGGTCGCGCCCGCGGGCGCGGGGATCGTCTCGATGCTGCTCCGACAAACTGGTACGCCCGGGGCCGGGAGGGTTTGCCCACAAACGAAAATGCTCTTGATGGCGCGAGGCCGATGGCCATCGCGGAACGGGACGAGCTGCTCGATGCGGCGCAGCGTGCCGCCGAACAACGTGCTGTTTCCCGGGCCTGCCTCGACCTCGACGACGATCGTGTCGCCTCCCAGCGCCACATCACGCGCTTTGCCAGGCAGCGGCACCACGCGCGGCGCCCGCCAGCGCCCTTCGCCCCAGCAAGTGAGGGACCCGTCGCCGACGATGGCGCACGTGGCGCGGCCGCCCGCGGCAATGCGGGTCGCGCCCGTGATCCCCTCGACCAGCCGCGGCGTGGCGATTGCCTGGTCGTCGACGTTGCCCGCCTGAAAATCCTCGTTATGGCCCCAGCAGAGGACCCGACCGTCGCCGCGCAGCGCGCAGAAATGCCTCTCGCCGGCCACGAGCGCGCGCAGGCGCGGGGCCGTCGTCGGGGCGGCGACAGGCGCGTCGACCTTCCCCGCCTCGCGCGCGGGCTTTTGGCTCGGTTGTCCGCAGCCTGCGGCGGCCAGGACGAGCAGCGCAGCAAAAGGAAGGCGGTATCGCGTCATGCGACGACGATACACCGCAGAAGATGAGGCTGGGTTGGAATTACGAGAGCTTGCCCTTGCTCACGAGATCGTCGAACGCGAGATCGAAATCGTCGCCGAGGAGCTCCGCGCCGGCCGCCTTCGCCTGCTTGGCCGGGACCGGGTTCGGCTCCAGCCGGCGAATACGATCCTGCACGCCGCCACGCGGCTCTCGGTAGTTCGGGTCGATCTGCCCGACGCGCTTGAAGTAATAGAGCGCCTGCTCCGGGTTTTTCCGGGCCTCGTACGCGTCCGCGAGCTCGTACGCGAGCGCGAGCTCCTGTTCCCGCGTCTTCTGCCGCGCCTCGAGCCCGCGCAGGAACGCGTCGATCGCCGCGTCCACGTTGCCGAGCTGCAGGTGGATCATCCCGATGACCGACCGGCACACGCATTCACGGGACGGGTCCCGCGCCGCGACCTCGAATTCATGGATTGCGTCCATGTACATGCCCATCTCGCGATAGGCGACGCCGAGATCGTAATGCGTGGCCGAATCCGCATCCGAGATCTGCGCCTGAACGCCCTGCTTGAACTCGTCGAAAATCTTCTCGACGTTGACACCGGGGAACTCGGGCGGCGCCGCTGCGGCCTCGGGCGCGAACTCCAGGTCATTGATCATGTCCTGGATCTCTTTGAAGTCGTTATCGGCCGGGTACTCGCTCTTCTTCGTGATGATCCCGCTGCCGCCGCCCGGCAGATCCGGCACGTACGAAGGCCGGCCCATCTGCTCGAGCTCGGCGCGCTTGTAGAGCAGGAGCGGGTGGTTCGGCAGGAGCGCGAGCTGCTCGTCGAGCATGGCGCGCGCGTCGTCGAGCATGCCTTGGTTGGCATAGAAATCGATCTGCTCGAGGACGTCCTCGTCGAGCGTGTGCCCCGTCTGGCTCCGCGTCGGCGCAGGCGGATGCTGCGGCGGCGCGTACGGCTGCGCCGGGTACTGCGGCTGCTGCGCGTAGGCCTGATGCTGCTGCGCCGGGACGCCCGCGAACGGATCGTCGAGCGCGCCGAGCTGCCCCTGCGGCTGCGCGTACGGATACGCTTGCTGCTGCGGGTAGACCTGCTGCGGCTGCGGCGCATCGACCTGGTAGCCGAGCGCGCGCAGCATCTGGATCGCCTCGGGTTGCGACGCATCCATGAGCAGGATCTCGTCGAGCAGCTCCGCCGCCCTCTTCACGTCGCCTTCGACGCTCAGGCGCTGCGCGAAGATCAGCATCTGGCGGATCGCGCCTTCCTCGTCGCCCGCCTCCTTGAGCACGTCGACGAGCCGCGATCGCAGCTCGTGCGAGGTGGGCACCATGGCGACGGCGTCGAGCAGGATCGCGATCGCCGAGGGATAGTCGTACTGGCTGCGGTACGCCTCCGCCCGCTGCATGTACTGCCGCGCGCGGAGCGCCTCGTCGTCGTGGTGCGAGGGCTGGAGCGGGATCGGCGGCTCGGAGTCGGGCGGCAGATCGTCGACGTCGACGTAGTCGTCGCCCACGACGATGACCGAGTCGTCCTCGACCTGCTTGCGCGGCGGCGCGGGCCGCTGCGCCGCGAGCTGCCGGACCGCGTCGTCGTTCGGCGCGCGCGCGAGGAGCGCGTCGACGAGCTCGTTGAACTCGTCGTTTTTCTTGGCTTCCTTCGCGAGGCGCGCGGCCTCCTTCAGGACCTCGGTCGCCTTCGGCCCCTGCCCGAGTTTGTCGAACGCCTTCGCCAAGAGGCCGAGCGTCTCGAGGTCCTTCGGGTTCTCCTTGAAGGAGATCTGGAGCTTCGCGAGCGCGGTCATCGCGTCGGTTTGCTGCGCGCGCTCCAGGTACATCCTCGCCGCGACCTTGGCGTACTTGCCGTCGGGCTTGATCGCGAGCAGCCGGTCGAGGACCTTCATCGCGTCGTCGCGACGGCCGATCTTGACGAGGACCTCCGCCGCTTGTCCGAGCTGCCCGATCGCCGCCGGCGTGTCCTTGATGCGGCTGTACGCCTCGGCGAGGCGCAGGCGCGGCACGGGGTTTTGCGGGTCGAGATCGACGACCTTCTTCAGCGGCTCGATCGCCTCGCGATCCTTGTTCGCCTTGTGCAGCCGGTTCGCGATGTCGTCGTACGTCGCGGCCGCGTCGCTCGTCAGGCCGAGCTGCGTGTAGAGCTCCGCGAGGCGCGGCAAGACCCAGCCAAACCGTTCGAGGAGCTTCGGCGCGCGCTTGTCGATGATCTCCAGGATCTGACGGTAGACGCGGATCGCCTTGAGCGGCTCGGGCGGCTTCTGCTCGATGTAGAGCCGCGCCACGACCTCGTACGTCTCGATGGCCTCGGCGTACTGCTCGATCTTGAGGTGGCAGTCGCCGATCTTGAGCAGGACCCGGACGTCCTTCGGATCTTCGGCGATGAGCCGCTGGAACTCGGCAATCGCTTTGTCCCAGCGCTTTCCTTCGACGAACTTCTGCGCTGCTCGGAGCACCTTGTCGCGATCGACCGCCACGGCGATGGGATTCTCCTCGAGAGAGCGACCGGGGACGACGCGACGCGACGCTTCGCGCCGCCTCATCCACGATTCATCATCTAACGGAACGACGACCCGCACAAGCACGGTCGCGTCAGAACGGAGTATCGAAACCAAAACCGGGCGATCTCAGGCGAGCCGCGATCCCGGCTTTTTCAGTTCGGCAGCTTGAAAATCGCGAAGAAGGCGGCGATGACCGCCGACACCGCGAGGATCATGGCCATCATAGCAGTCGGCCCGGCGTCCTGCACAGTTCCCCGCGCGAGCTTCTTCGCCCGGCCGCCGATCACGTGGTGGATCCCGATGATCACGAGCGCGAAGAGCAGCTTGCCGTGCATCCAGTGGTGCTCGACGAGGTAGTAGCGCGTGTCCATCAACAGGCGCGCCACGCCGGCCACGAACGAAAGCACGAACGCAGGCACGCTGAGCAGCCGGTAGATCCGCTCTCCCAGCGCGCCACGAACCTTCGGGTCGGTCCCGCCCGCCGTGAGAGCGAACGCAACCGCGAGGATCGAGCCGATCCAGACGAGGTTGCCCGACACGTGGAGCCACACGAGGGCGATCTGGGGTCCGTTCATCGTAAAAACGCGTTACCTCTTCGCCCGAGCGACGTCGACTTTTCTGCGCCCGAGGTCGCGAGAAACCACACGCGAAGGCCGGATTTCCGGGGCTTCGGCTCGACCGATCCAGGGCCGCGCTCTACATTCGGAGGCCCATGACCAGAAGCGCTGCCTATCGTGCCCCGTTCGCGCCGGGCGGAGACACCGAGATCGACGCCGACCTGTGCGGACGCCTCCTCGCCGTCGCCCTCTCCAAAGGCGGCGAGTACGCCGATCTGTTCTTCGAATACCGCGCCGGCGGTGGCTTCTCCTTCGACGAAGGCATCCTCAAGGCCGCCTCGCGCGGCGTGTCGATGGGCGTCGGCGTACGCGTGCAGCGCGGCGACGCGACGGGCTACGCCTACACCGAGGACCTCTCGTGGGAGTCGATGAAGCGCGCGGCCGAGACCGCGGCGCAGATCGCCACGAGCTCCGGCGGCACGACGCACGTGCTGCCGAGGTTCCGGCCGCTGCCGAACCGCTACGACGTGCCGCTCGTTTCGCTCGACGTGCCCGGCATGGAAAAACGCGCGCTGCTCGAACGAGCGAGCGCCGCGGCCCTCGCCGAAGGTCCGCACATCGTGAAGGCCGAGGCGAGTTTCTCCGAGGAGATCCGCGAGATCCTGCTGGCGACGAGCGACGGCGTGATGGCGCACGACGTGCAGCCGCTCTTCCGCTTCAGCGTGCGCGCGATCGCGGAGCGCGACGGCAAACGGCAGGAAGGATCGAGCAGCGGCGGCGGACGAACCACGCTCACAGCTTACTTCGCCGATCTCTCGCCGGAGATGCACGCCCGAGAAGCCGCGCGGCAAGCGACGACGATGCTCGACGCCGAGGAAGCGCCGGCGGGCGAGATGAACGTAGTGCTCGGCCCCGGCGACAGCGGCATCCTCCTGCACGAGGCCGTGGGCCACGGGCTCGAAGCCGACTTCAACAGGAAGGGCACATCGAACTACGCCGGCAAGGTCGGCGAGCCGGTCGCGAGCCCGCTCTGCACCGTCGTCGACGACGCGACGCTGCTCTCGTCGCGCGGCGCGATCAACGTCGACGACGAGGGCAACGAGCCGGGCAGGAGCGTGCTCATCGAGAACGGCACGCTCGCCGGGTACATGCACGACCGGCTCTCGGCCAAGCACTACAAGCTCGCGCCGACGGGCAACGGCCGGCGCGAGAGCTTCGGCGCCGCGCCCTTGCCCCGCATGACGAACACCATTCTGCTCGCGGGTCCGCACGATCCGGAGGAGATCGTTCGCAGCGTCAAACGCGGCGTGTTCGCGAAGAAGTTCGGCGGCGGCCAGGTCGACATCTCGAACGGCGACTTCGTGTTCTCGTTGACCGAGAGCTACCTGATCGAAGACGGCAAGATCACGCGGCCTCTGAAGGGCGTGAACCTCATCGGCAACGGCCCCGACGTGCTCGGCAAGGTCACGATGCTCGGCACGGACCTCGCGATCTCCGACGGCATCTGGACCTGCGGCAAGGACGGCCAGAGCGTGCCCGTCGGCGTCGGATGCCCGACGATCAAGATCGACAAGATCACCGTGGGCGGCACCAAGATCGGCTGAAGTTTCAGCGCGGCAGGCGCACGCTTGCCGCGCCGCAGCATGAGCTTTATAGCGACGCCCGATGTCGCGCCGCTCGTCGTTCATCGTCATCGTCGGGCACGGCCCCGAGCTCGAACGCGAAGAGTGCGCGGCGAGCGTGCTGCGAGGCCTCGGCGCCACGGTGCGCACGCTCGATCTGTGGGACGAGCCCTCGCGGTGTTTCCAGCGCGAGGACGACGAGGCGCGGGCGATCCTCGTGGAGACGCCGGAGCGGCCGGATCTCGCGGTGGCGGCGCTCCGCGCGTTGCGGCGGGAGACGCGGCTCACGGGCGTCCCGGCGATCGCGGCCGTCTCGGTGGCGCAGGTCGCGCGGATGGATCCCGCGAGCGGCTTCGACGATTTCGTCCTTTCGCCGTACGTGCCTGCGGAGCTTTACGCGCGTATCCGCAAGGGGGAGTGGCAAAAGAGCGAGTTTGCCACGGAGGAGCGCGTGAAGGTCGGCGCGCTCGTCGTCGATCGATCGGCGCACGAGGCGTGCATCGATGGCCGCAGCGTGCCGCTCACGGCGAAAGAGTTCGCGTTGCTCTCGTATCTCTGCGAGAAGCGCGGCAAGGTCGTGTCGCGCGAGGAGCTGCTCGTGAAGGTATGGGGGCCGCGGTACGAAGGCGGGCCCCGCACGGTGGACATCCACGTGCGGCGGCTGCGCTCGAAGCTCGGCGGCGCGCTGCCGCTCGTGACGCTGCGAGGCGCGGGCTACAAGCTCGAAGCGCCGGACACGCCGAGCCGGACCACGGTCGAGCCGCGGAGGGCGATGCTCGCATGAAGCGCCAGACGATCGCCGTGAGTGTGGGTTGTCCGAGCGGAATCGGTCCCGAGGTCGCGGTGCACGCGGCGGCAAACGCCGAGGCCGAGGCGCGGTGCGTGCTCGTCGGGGATACGGAGACGTTGCGGCGCGCGGCGCGCGACGGGAAGATCGCGGCGTCGAGGTTACGCGTCGTGGCGAGCGCGCAGGAGATCGAGGCCCTCGCGCTCGGCGAGATCGGCGTGTGGGGGCCGAGCACGCAGCTCGCCGCGCCCGCGCAGCCCGGCGCCCCGGATCGCAAGGCCGGCGCCGCGCAGCTCGCGTGGGTGAACGAGGCGCTCTCGCTCGTGCAAGACGGCACCGCTGCCGCGCTCGTGACCGGTCCGGTGTCGAAGCTCGCGATCGCGACGAGTGGTGCTCCCGGGGCAAAAGGTTTTTCGGGACACACGGAGCACCTCGCGGCGCGGCTCGGGGCGCGCGAGGTGGTGATGGCGTTTCGCGCGGCAAACATCACGACGGCGCTCGTCACGACGCACCTTCCGCTCGCGGAGGTCCCGGCGGCCGTGACGCCCGACGCGGTGGCGACAAGCTGTTACTGGCTCGTGCGGCTGCTCCGATCGCTCGGCATGGCGGCGCCGCGCGTGGCCGTCGCGGCGCTGAACCCGCACGCGGGCGAGGGCGGGATGCTCGGGATCGAGGAGGAGACGAGCATCAAGCCGGGGATCGAGCACGCGAACGAGCGGCTCGCCGCGGATGGGTTTTTCGCGCAGCTCTCGGGCCCGCTCGGCGCCGAGACTGCGTTCCGCAAGCAAGCGGCAGGGGCCTTCGACGGGGTCGTCGCGATGTACCACGACCAGGCGACGATCCCCTGCAAGCTCGTGGGGTTTGGCGAAGCGGTGAACGTGACGCTCGGCCTGCCCGTGATCCGCACGAGCGTCGATCACGGGACGGGGTACGACATCGCGGGCACGGGCAAGGCCGATCCACGCGGGATGGAGAGCGCCCTCGCGCTCGCGCTCACGCTCGCGAAGGTGCGCGGGCGCGCGTCGCTCATCGCGGGCACGTCATGACGCGCGGAGCCGCTGCATGAGGTGATCGAGCTGGGGCATGTCGAGGCCCTGCTCGCGGCCGAGCTCGCGGATGCTCTCGCCCATGGCGAGGTGCTGCGCGTGGAGCTTCGGGCCGAAGTGGCGCTCGACGAAGCGCACGGTCTCGGGCGCCAGGCGGCGCGCGAGGGCCACGCCGGGCTTGATGGTGTAGGGCCCGACGAAGCGCGTGAGCACGTGCGCCCACGGCGCGACCTTGCCGAGCTTTTTCGCGAGGCCCTCGCACTCCTTGGCGGCCGCGACCGCGGTCTCGAAGAGGTCCTTGTCCTGGAGCACGCCGTCGATGCCGCGGCCCGCGTCGATCGACGCGATGAGCGGAAAAAACGAGACAGTGCTGGCCGCATTGAGCGAGGCGACGTCGCGCTCGAAGCGCGTGGGCAAACCACCGTTCGTGAGGCGACGCGCGAGGACCTCGAGCGCATCGCGGGACGTCGAGTGCGCGGGGCCCGAGGCGTCGTCGTCGAGGAGCGTCGAGGCGATGCCGGTCGACCAGTACCGAACGACGCCACGATCATCGACGTCGTCCACGTACCCCGCGACGCCGGGCATGGCGCTGACGGCGCGCCGCCCGATCGCCTTCTCCAATGCAGCGAGCTGCGGCGGCAAGACGGGCGTGAGCACGACGAGCGGCACGGCAGGGCCCGCGCGGAGGGCCTCGGCGAGCGCGTCGTCCTGGTTCTGGCAAAGGTGGTCGAGCTGGTCGAACCGAACCGCGAGGAGGAGGAGCGTCGCGTCGGCGGGGATCTGCTCGATGCGGCGCGGCTGCTCGATGACGTCGCGGCGCTTCTCCCCGTTCACCTGCTCGACGACGAACGAGTACGTCTCGGCAAGGCGCGAGGGCCGAACGACGAACGAGACCTGAACGCCCGCCGCGGCGAGGCGTACGCCATAAATGCGCCCGAGCGCGCCCGCTCCGAACACGATCACGTGCATGGTGAGCCGTTACGTACCGCCGCGCGTGGCGCGTGGGAAGACGGTCAGAACAAGCGGCGCGAATCGACGAGGATCGTGACCGGTCCGTCGTTCTCGACGAAGACACGCATGTCCGCGCGGAAGCGACCGGTCTCGACGGGGACGCCGCTCTTGCGAGCGGCCTCGACGAAACGATCGTAGAGCGCCTCGGCGCCAGCAGGCTCCATCGCGCCGTCGAAGCTCGGGCGCAGGCCGCGGCGCACGTCGCCGAAGACGGTGAACTGGCTGATGACGAGCAAGCCCCCGCCGACGTCGGCGAGCGCGCGGGTCATCTTGCCGTTTTCGTCGGGAAAGACGCGGAGGCCGAGGACCTTGCTCGCGACGTAGTCGAGGTCGGCCTGCGCGTCGCCCTCCTCGGCGCCGATGAACGCGACGAGGCCCTGGCCGATGCGGCCCGTGACCTCGCCGTTCACTTCGACGCGGGCGGATAGGGCGCGCTGCACGACGGCGCGCATCGAACGATCAGCCGAGGCCGAGCTCGCGCGTGAGGCGGCTCGTGATCGCGAAGTACGTGCTGCGGTCGTAGGGCTTGTTCAGGATGTGGAAGTCCTTGCGAACGAGCCCGACGCAACCAAAGCAGTACGTGCACTCGGTGCAGTCGACGGAGCGAACCACGTACGAGCACTGCGTGCAGCGCTCGCACGCGACGCAGTGGTTGCAGCGCACGAGGTCGCGCGAGCTGCGGCAGTGCGTGCTGTCCGAGCAGCGCTGCGAGTCGACGCAGTAGTGGCAACGCGCGAGCGCCTTCGAGCTCTTGCAGAACGTGCAGTCGACGCAGCGCTCGCAGCTCACGCACTGCACGCAGCGCTCGTTTTCGGTGCGGGACTCGTGGGCCTGGAAGAGCTTGCGCAGCTCGGCCTCGAACTCGGCTTTGTTCATTGGGCGGACTGGTTCTGCGTATCGGGCCTGCCGCTCACTTGCCTGCGGAGCTGGGCGGCGGCATCGCGGGTGGACTCGTCCTCGGCGAACTCCTCGATGCGGCGCAGGCGCGACTCGAGCACGGCGCGGCGCTTCGGCAGCTCGCCGACGAGGAGCGAGGAGAGCGAGGAGAGCGCCTCACGCACGCGCGACTCGTCGCTGTGCTCGAGGAGCTTCAGGTGCACGTCCTGGTCGTCGGGGAAGGTGAAGCCGGCGCCGAGGAACTCGTTCGCGGCCTTCGTGATGTGCGGGCGCCCCTCGGCGACGAGGAGCTTCGACAGGAGCCGCTGGCGCTCCGTGGCGCGCGGATCACTCTGCGGAGGCGGCGCGAGCACGATGCGGCCCGGCTTCGGCGTCGAGTCGCGGCCGTTCTTGCCGTTCTTTCCGCTGCCTTCTGGCTCCGGTTCCCGGCGCGGCGCGAAGAGCGCCTCGAGCGCGGCGCGATGCTCCTTCGCGACGCGGCTGTCCTGGGGGGTCGTGCCGCTCCGGCTCGTGCTGCCGGCCTTCGGCGCCCGCGCAAACGGCGCGAGCTCGGGGTTGTGCCAGACCTTGGTCTCGTCTTTCCGCATCCGCCGCATAAATTCGTCCTTGCTGCCGCCGGAGGGGGAGAGCTTCGCAGGGCTCGCGGTTCTTGGTCCCGGGACTCGTGAGCCCGGAGGCAACGTTCATGCTCGACGTCCGCGCCTCGTGGCGTGCTCGTGCTTCGCTGGCAGTCGCTCGCTCACGCGCGGGCCCGCCGTGCGGCGTTGCCCTTCTCTGGTTCTCCAAGAACGCTCGTCTGCTTCGAGCCGACCTTTCCCCCGGTGCGGGCCAACTGCGCGGGCGCCTCGGTTGGACTCTGCCCGCCGCCGTCCGAGCGACGGGACGTGCCATGAACGAGGGCGACGTCCGCGCCATCGAGGCGCGCGTGGCGCCGCGATGGGTGCCCCACCTCTACCACAGGCACCCGTGGAAGCCTCAGAAAATTAGGCCCGCGCACCTACCCCATGACACAACGCGAGACACCGGCGTACCCAGCGTCCCGCGCATGGACGGATGGGCGTCGGTGGAGAGCACGACACATGGTCAGCGGTCGTTACGGTCGGATCAGGCGTAGGGTTGCGTCCACGCTCGCGGCGGTGTTGACGCTCGCGGCGCCCTTCGCCTTCGGCGAGGCGTTCGCGGAAGAGGCGGCGCCGAAGGCGGCGGAGCCCGCGAAGGCGCAGGCGCCCGCGAAGACGGAGAAGGCGCCCGAGGAGCCCCAAAAAACCGCCGCTGCGCCGAAGAAACGCAAGAACCGACGCAAGGCCCCGCCGAAGCGCATGGTGCAGGCCGAGCCGAAGACGGCCGAGGTCGCGAACAAGGCGGCGTCGACGAAGGCCAAGCCCGAGGCGGCCACGAAGCCCGCCACGCACGAGAAGGGCGCGACCACGACCGCCGGCACGAAGGCCGCGAGCGCGAAGAAGTCCGAGGGCGCGACCACGACGGCCAGCACGAAGACCACGAGCGCGAAGAAGTCCGAGGGCGCGGCGGGCGTTTCGCGCACGAAAAAGGCATCGACGCGGACGCCGAGCAAGAAGCGCAAAGGCACGAAAAAAGCCGAAGCCGAGACGGACCGCCCACCCTGCTTCGCGCCGGCGGTGTCGATCGATCGGAACGGCCTCGAAGGCGAGACGTTCTCGCTCGTCGACTGCAAGGGCAAGGTGCTCGACGACGCGCGCGAGAAGCTCAGCGTGCTCGCGCGGCCCTGGGGCACGCCGCGGCCAGAGCTTCCGAAGGCGAAAAAGCCCGACCCGCGCGCGGCGAAGCAGGAAAAACCAGCCGCGGCCAAGGGCAAGGGAGGCAAGGAGAAGGAGCCGGCGGTCGCGTCCCACGAGATCGCGCCGAACGTGCGGCTGCTCGATCCAGGGCTCCTGTCGCGAGTCGAGGCGATCGCGAAGCATTTCCCGGGCAAGGGGATCTCGCTCGTGAGCGGCTACCGCCCGAAGAGCCGGGGCAGCTTGCACCAGAGCGCGCGCGCGCTCGACCTGCGCGTCGCGGGCGTATCGAACGAGGAAGTCGTCGCGTTCTGCAAGACGATCGCGGACACGGGCTGTGGCTACTACCCGAACAGCTCGTTCGTCCACGTGGACGTGCGCACGCCGGGGACGGGCTCGGTGACCTGGATCGACGCGTCGGGGCCGGGAGAAGCGCCGCGCTACGTGAGCCAGTGGCCGCCGCCGCCAGAGCCCGCGGATGCGCCGGCAACGTCGCCCGTCGCCGCGGTGGACGAGGCGATGGAGCAGCAGGGCAAGGAGCAGCCCGCGACGAAGGAGCCGCAAACCGCGGCGCAGGCCCCGAAGGATCCCCCCGCGGCGCAGGCCCCTACGAATCCAACGGCGCAGCCGCCGGCGGAAAAGGACGAGGAGCCGAAGGAAGCCGACCCGAAGGATCCTGTGCCTCCCCCGAAGAAGACGCAGCCGACCCCGCCCCCCGCGGCTCCGTCACCGACGACGCGATAACACCCCGCCGCAGCCGTCCAAAGCAGCGACCGCGCAAGCGCGACGCCCACCCCGGCGCCTGCGCTTCAAGGTGTGCCCGTCGGAGCCGTCGGAACGGGCGCCTCGGACGGGAACCGGATCTGCGCCAGCACGGCGAGTTTGTCCGGCGCGGCGATGGGTTTTCCACCGAGCGCGCCCCCGACGCACGTCGCCTCCACGCCCTTCGTCGCGACCTTGCCGATCGCGCCCTGCTCGACGCGGAACGAGACGCCCACGATCTCACCGCGTTGCCCGGCCTGCACGATCTCCGGGCAAAGCTCGACCGCTGCGTGCAAGGCCGCGCCGAGCGCCGGGACGAGCGGCGCGATGTCGGTCCCTTTGGAGACGGCGACGGCAATTTCATAGTCCGGCACCCCGCGCTTCGTCGCCATCCGAAGCCCGACCGGCTCTCCATACTCGATCGCTGGCGGAGGCGGTTCCGAGCGGCAGGCGGACGCCAAAGCCCCAAGAACCACGAGCCCCATCCACAACATTCGGTGTTTCATGCGAGGAGACGGTCAGGGTGACTCGCCGTCGGCGGCGCAGTTGGGCCCACCGCCAGGGGAAACCTGAGGGTCTTCTTCATCGCTCTCCTCCTCTCGTGAGATGCGCCCGAAACGCTCGCGCGGCCCGAGCGGATCCGCACATACCACAGACCCCAGGCGTTCAGGCCGAGCGATGTTCGAGCGCGGCGCCGGCCGGAGTGGCGAGGACGTCGGCGAAGGCGCGCTCGAACTCGTCGATCAACGGGTGCGACGGCAAGCGCACGATGCGCTCGCGCAGCGCGCGGAAGCCGGCGATCTGCGTATCGCGGCCGCGGCGGAACATGGGCCAAGGGTCGCCGTGGGTCGCCGCGCAGACGACGATCGATTGGAAGTTGTCGATCTTGTCCGCAATGGTGATGGCCTGGGCGTCCCAGGGGTTGTTCATGAATTGCTCGAGGTAGCGCTGTTTGCGCTCCTCCCAGGCGAACGTCTTCGCGGGCTCGGTCACGGCGAGCACCAGCTCGGCGACGCGGCGCCCGAACAGACGCGCGATGTCCTCGGCTGTCGCGCCGGTGTCCTCGATGGCGTCGTGCAGCGCGCCTGCTGCGATGACTTCGTCGTCGAAGCCATGCTTGGCGAGGAGGACGGCGACGCCAGCCAGGTGGCTCACGTACGGCACGTCGACGCCGGGGTACTTGCGTTTCTGTCCTCGATGCCAAACCGCCGCCTGATCGAGCGCGCGCTTGAGGAGGGGCGTCATGCCTGGAATCTAGTGTCCCCGAGGCGCCGCGGCGAGCGCCGAGCGCGCGCCGCGACACTTCACGCCGCAGTCAAGCCGGCGCGCCTGCTTCGGACCGCCTCGACCTCAGTACATGTGCGGGGTCTGCTGCGCCGCGGTGACGCACCCGCGCAGAATCCCCCACACAAACATGGACAGAATGGAAAACCCAAGCATTTTCGCGCCACTGGGCTCGCCCTTGATGACCCGGACGAGCCCGACGATGGCCGCGGGACATGAACAAAGGACGATGAGGGCCCAATCCGCCCCGCTGAGTTCTGCGTTCTGGCTCCACGAGTTCTCGAATCTCTGCGGAGGCGCCTCTTTCGGGGGCTCGTAGGGGTTCGGCGTATCGTCACGCATGATCGAACCACTCCACCAGCGCGTAAGTGAGCCGTCAAGCCCTGCTCACAGACACACCTCGGACGAAGTTCCATCACGTCCCATTGCAAACGCGTCACAAAAAGCCCGAACGCACGTGGGGTTTGTCTGGTTGAATCACCGTCTGCGAGGCTTCCACGCACGCAAGAGGATTCAAACCCGCAAGAGCAAAGCCACGCAGGGCTCCCCCGTCGCCCGCCCGATCGCCGTCGCATAAAGCGAAACCTGCCGCCGATACACGGGCCCCGCGCGGTCGATCGCGCGGTCGGTCTTGAAATCCACCACGGTCCATCCGTTCGGCTCGCGAAACGCGAGGTCGACGATGCCCTCGATCAGCGTCCCATCCTCGGCCATCAGGCTGAGCGGCGTCTCCCGTCGGCATTCGCCGCGCGCCTCGGCCGCGCGCGCCCTCTCGATCACCGGATGAGCGAGCGCGAGGACGACCGCGCGCACCGCCGCCGCCTCCTCGATCTCCGTCGCGCCGAAGAGCCGCGCCGCGAGCGCCGCCGCCTGCTCCACGACATCCCGGTCGGCCGAGAGCGGGACCTGCGCGAGCACCGCATGCACGAGCTCGCCGAAGCGAGCCCCCCCGGGCCGGCCCGCTTCCCGACCGACATCGAAGATCGGCACGTCGAGCGCAGGCGCTTCGTTCGACGTCTCGGCCCGCTCCGTGACCGTCTGCACCTTGTACAGCGGACGCGCGCCGCGCTCGCGATCGGCCGCGCGCTCCCGGACCCAGCGTCGGTACGTCTCCAGATCCTCTTCCACGCGGCCGACGGGCGCGTCCTTGCGCAGCATGTCCTCGCGCCGCACGCCGAACGCAGGCTCACGCGCGAGGTCGAGGCGCGTCACGTCCCACCACACGACGTCATGACCGCCGGACAAACGATATCCGCCCGGACAAACCGTGGCCGGCCCGCGTGAAACCCCCGGCGGCCGTGACAGGACCGTATCGTCGCCGAACGGCGGGCAGCCGGGCGCCGCGTCGACGGACGGCATCGCGCCCGAGGGAGGCGCGATCGCCGCGTGGATCGGGCCGATCCACGATTGCTCGGGGAACTGCGGAGCGTCGCCCACGGCCGGCACGATGACGAGGTCCCGCGCGCGCGTCGCGGCCACATACACGAGCCGCGTGCCTTCGGCCTCGTCGCGCCGCATTTCGAGCGCCTCGTGCTCCACGAGGTCCCAGGGCGCGACGCTGCCGAGGCGGAGCGCGCAGAGCGAGCGCGAGGCGTCGACGTAGCGGCTCACCGCTTGCGCGCCGAGACGCGCGGTCACGTCGGCGAGCACCACGACGGGAAATTCGAGGCCCTTGGCTCGATGCGCCGTCATGATCCGCACGCCGTCGCCGCCCTCTTCGAGGATCGGCGCTTCGGGCGCGCGACCGCGCTCGGCGTCCTCTTCGAGTTGCTCGACGAACGCGCGGAACGACGTGCCACCGGAGGCCTCGTAGGCGCGCCCGAGCTCGGCGACGTGCAGCACGTTGGCGAGCGCGCGTTCGCCCGAGGGACGCAGGGCAAACCCCACGCAGGCGCGTGTCGCGTCGCAGAGCTCGGTGACCGTGGTCTCGATCGGCCGCGCGTTTCGCCCCTCGGAGAGCCGCGCGAGGAGCGAGAGCGCGGCGGCGATCGGCGCGAGGTGCGGGGGCAGCGGGGCCTCGGGGATTCGTTGGGGGTGCAACTTCCCGTAGGTGAACCGGTATTCGAGCAGCGCCTCGTCGCCGACGGCGAAGAGCGAACCACGCAGCGTCGCGAAGACGGCGAGCTCGTCCTCGGGGCGCTCGATCGCGCGCAGCGCCGCGAGCATGGTCTCGACCTCCTCGCGGGCGTAAAACGACTTTCCGCCGACGAGCACGTGCGGGATGCCGCGCGCTTCGAGGGCCTCGACGTAGGCGCGCGTGACGTCCTCGCCGTGGCTCTCGAAGCGGCGGAAGACCAGGCAAACGTGCCTCGGCGCCACGGGGACGAGCTCGCCGGGCTGATCGCGCTCGGTCACCTTCCAGCCGCTCTCGTGCAGGAGCCAGTCGAGGTACGCGCCCACCGCGGCCGGCACACTCTCCTCGACGGCGGCCGAGGTGAGCCGCTGCTTGCCGTACGGCTCGGGCACGGGAACGCACACGATCGACGGCTGCTCTGCGATCGACTTGCGCGCGGGCCGGAGCGGCACGTACCGCGCGGAGAGCGCCTCGCGATCGCCCACCATCACGGGCGCGAACGCGACGTTCACGAGCTTTTGGATCCCGGGGACCGATCGGAAGCTCGTGCTGAGCTCCACGAAGAGCGCGCCGCGCCGGACGAGCAGCTCCTTGACCTCCTCGTACACGGAAAGATCGGCCCGACGAAACCGGTAGATCGCCTGCTTCGGATCCCCGACGAGGAAGAGCTTTCCGGGCACGGGCCGCACGTCGCGATAGGCGCGGACGCTCGGATCGTCGGCCGCCAGCAGCATGAGGATCTCGGCCTGGAGCGGGTCCGTGTCCTGGAACTCGTCGACGAAGATGCAGCGATACCGCTCCTGGAACGCGCGGCGCACCTCGCCCTGATCACGCACGAGGTCGCGCGTGCAGACGAGCAGATCCTCGAAGTCGAGCGCGCCCACCTCGGCCTTGCGCGCCTGGTACGTCGCGACGAGCGCTCCAAGCTCTTCCTGCAAGAGCGCCGCGAGATCCCCGTCGGCCGCGCGCTGGAACCGCTCGAGCGATGCCACGAGCGCTGCGTGCGCCGCGAGCAAATCGGCCCGCGTCGTGTGCGCTCCGTAGCGGGATCCCGCGCCGCGCCGCGGTCGCATGAAGTCGCGTTGCCGCGCGAGGGCGCAAAGCTCGGCCTCGATCTCGTCGCGATCCCAGCGGTGCTCGCCCTCGGCGCGCAGGCGCATGACGAGCGCGCGTGCCGGCTCGGTGTCGCGGTGTAGCGGATCGTTTCCGTGGAGCGCGCCCTCGCTCGCCTCGGCGAAGGCCGACATCTCCGCGAGGATCGCGTCGACGGCGTGGTCCCGCTCGAACGGAGGCCGCTGCCAGCGCGCGGTGAAATGTCGCCAGGCGATGAGCTCCTGTCCGGCACGGCGCAGCCTCTCGATCGGACCGGGGCCGTGCTCGCGCCGCCGCAGGAGCCGTCGAACACCTTCGGGCGGACGACCGAGGATCTGTTCGAGCCACCGATGGAACGCCTCGCCGTACCGCCGATCCGCCTCGGCCTCGGTCACCACGCGGAACGCCGGATCGACGCCCGCCTCCACGGGGCGCTCGCGCAGGAGATCCGCGCAAAACCCGTGGATCGTGCTGATTCGCGCTTCTTCCAGATGCGCGAGCGATCGCTCCAAGTTCGCGCGTTGCGCCTCGTCCGGGGCGAGCCTCCGCGCGCGCTCGATCCCGCTGCGCAGCCGGAGCTTGAGCTCGCCGGCTGCTTTTTCGGTAAACGTGACCGCGACGATCTCCTCGATCTCCGCGCGCCCCTCCGCGAGCACGGCGACCATGCGGAGCACGAGCTCGGTCGTCTTGCCCGTGCCGGCCGCAGCCTCGACGATCATCGTGCTCCCGAGCGCGCCGCGGATGAGCGCACGCGCCTCCGCGTCGGCGAGCCCCTCGCCTTGCAGCGCCTCGAACGCGAGCGTGCCTTCGGTCACGGCTCACCTCGGAGCAGACGAAGCCGCGTGAACAACGCGCCGCCGTCGAGCGAGTCCTCGTCCTTGCGCGCCGCGCGCCTCTCCTCGTGGGGCCCGCATACGAGCCTGTAGCCGCAGGTCTCACACGCGCCCGGCCTCGGCGCAGGCGGGAAAAACCCCTTGTCGATTGCCTCGTCGACGAGCGAGAGCACGCGGACGGCCTTCGCGCGCGCCGACTCGTCGAGCTCGATCACGTGCTCGACATACCCACCGCGTGCCGTACAGAACGACAAACTCGCGTCCGCCACCGGCTCCTTCCACACCGCCTCGTACGCGAGACCGTAGAGCACCGGCTGCAGCACTTCGCCGCCGTCGATCACGAGCCCCGGCCGCGTGAAGTTCGCCCCCGTCTTCACGTCGGTCACACGTGCATGCCCTGTCGCCGCATGCCGCTCGACCACGTCGATCGCGCCGTGCAGCAGGTACTGCCCCTCGATCAACGCGGCCTCGACCACGCTGCGTGGATCCTCGTGCTCGTGCGGCGGCAGCCCGAACGCGAGGTCGTACCGCACCGGCCAGACGAGCCAGCTCTGCTCGGCCACGCGCGCGAGCCACGTATGAAGCTCCACCCGCGCGCGCTCGATCTCGTCGCGGAACACGCTCTCCACCGGCGGCAGCGTACGCTCCTCGTGCTCGCGCGCCGCCGCGTCGAGCCGCTCATCGAGCACGGCCTCGGCCCGCGACAAACCATCCGGGCCGAACGGCAGCGCCCCTTCTCGCTCCAGCTTTGCGAGCGTCTCGGCTTGCACACGGTGAAAGAGCACGCCGCGCGAGATCGGATCGAGCCTATCGGGCGAACCGCGCCGCTCGCGCGCCGGCAGCCGGTGGATCGCCGCCAGCAAGAATCGATACGGGCACGCCGCGAACTTCTCGAGCGCCGTCACTGCATACGGCCGCACGCGCAGCCGGCTCGCCGCGAGCACCGCCGCCGTCGCCGCGGTCTTGCGCACGATGCCGTCATGATGCGTCACGGGTTTGTCCCAGCGCGCCGACCGTGTACGCAACGATCGCGCGAGGTGCGGATTCAAATCCAGCAAGTACTGCGCGCGCCCTGCCGCCTCGGCCTCCTCGCCTCCGTGCAAGAGCCGCCCCAGCATCGCGAGGTCATGCTCGGCGTCGTCGATCGCGTCCTCGGGCTCGGCGGGCGCGGGCCACGCGAGCCGCGCGCCCGACGCGCTCGCCGCGTCTCGCTCCAGCGCGTCGTGATCGGGCAACGTCCCCGTCGTCGCGCGTCGCACGTCGAGCCCATAAAACGAAGGCACCCGCGGCCGTCCCGCCGCCACCTCGACGCGCGGATACGAGAGATGCACCCGCTCTCGCGCAGCCCCCACGGACAAACGCAGAAGCAACCGCTCATTGCGGCTCCGATCTGCCTGCGTCCGCAACGCCTTCGAGATCGCGCGCCGGTCTCCGTCGAGCAGGATCGGATCCTCGCGCGGCGCCTCCGGGAACAGCCGCTCGGCAAGCCCGGGGACGAACACCACCGCGAACGATCGACCTCGCGCGAGCTCCGGCGTCCCCACGAACACCGCGCCGTATCGTCTCCCCGACGGCGGCGTCACGCGGGA
Organism: Polyangium fumosum; assembly: GCF_005144585.1. GTDB lineage: Bacteria > Myxococcota_A > Polyangia > Polyangiales > Polyangiaceae > Polyangium > Polyangium fumosum. The sequence continues at coordinate 123,212 of NZ_SSMQ01000018.1, forward strand.
CCCGAGCCGGCCTTCGAGCACGCGCCGAACTTCGTCGAACGACACCGCCGGCAGCTCCGCCATCGGCGCGAGCTCGAACAGCGCGGAGAGCACGTCCTCCGGCTCTTCCAGCGCCATCCGCGCGAGCTTGCCGAGCTCCTCGATCCACACACCCCAGCTCCCGTGCTCGGGCAGCGACGCGAGCGTATCGACGAGCGGAAGCGCGAACCGCGTGAGCTCCGAGAGCGCCTCGATCTCGCGCTCCACCGTCTCGATCCGCGGCGAGCTCGGATCCCGCCGCCGGAGCAACGCAAGCTCCCGTTCGAAGGCCTTTCCGAGGGCCGCGAGCCGCTCGGCCCAGCGCTCCTTGCGCCCGACGATCGAGGCCTTCGTGAGCAGACGCTCCCATCCGATCGGCGCGGACCGCACAGGCACACGCGCACCCTCGCTCACCTGCTCGCGACGCATCCGTTTCGCCGTCGGCTCGCCTTCGAGCAGCGCGCCGAAAAGATCGGCCCGCGGCATCAACGGCCGCGGCGCTGCCTCTGCCGCGACGTTCTCCTTCGGCATCGGCGCGAGCGACAGGTACTCGGCGAACCGCCGCGGTGAGAGGTCTTCGGCGCGACAGGCGAGCAGCGCGAGGAACGCGCGTCCCGAGGGATCCGGCCGCGCGGCGCCTATCGCAAAATGCGCGGGAATCTTCGCGCGGCGCAGCGCGCTCTCGAGCAACGCCGCGTACGTGTCGGGCGCGCGCAGGAACACCGCGATGTCGTCGAACGGCACGCCGCGCCGCGCCTCCGCGAGGATCCGACGCGTGATCTCCACGCACTCGCGCCCCTCGCCCGGCGCCGAGAAAAACGACACGTCCTCCCCCGCCTCCGCGGCCGGCAGCTCCGCGGCGGCGAACAGGTATTGATGCAGCCGCGAGAGCGACGAATGCGACCGCTCGCTCCGATCCGTCACGACCTCCGAAGCGAGCGCTGCGAGCGCCTCCACCGCGCGATCGTCCCCTGTCGGCGCCGTCGCGAACGTGACCTCCGCCGCGGCGACGAGCTCCGCGACGAACCTCTCTTCGAGCCGCGACGCGATCGGCACGTCGAGAAGCACGAGCCGCGCCCTTCGTATCTCGCTCGCCTCGCGCACGGCCACCGTCGCCGCCGCGAGCACCTCCGCGCGATCGGCGATCCGCGCTCGCTCTCGCTGCTCGTCGTAGCGACGCGCGAGCTCCCGCAGATCCCGGCTCCTCGGATCGTCCCCTCGGATCTCCGCCGGCCCGACGCCCTCCACCCGCAGCTCGCTGAGCGTCGCCGCGAGCGTGCTCGCGAAGCTCGGCGTCCGCGCGACTGGCGCGAAATATCCCAGCGCGCCCGCTTCGAGCGCGCTCGCCACGGCGCGCGCCACCACCGCCTCCACGCCGAGCGGCGTGGCCGGCGCGAGCCTCCGCCGCGCGAGCTCCGGCGCTGCGAGGCGCGCCGCGAGTTGCCCGAGCGTCAGACGATGCAGCCCGAAGATCGCGCCTCGCGACGAACCCACCCGCGCCGCGAGATCGAGCGCTGCCCCGCGGGACGGCCCCACCAGGAGCGCGACCGCGTCGGCGTTCCCCTCCCCGAGGAAAACCTCCGCGGCCCGGAGCCGCTCCTCGCTTCGGGGGGACACGAGCAGACGCAGCACGTGCCCGTCATGCCCGGGGTCGGCCGCGTTGTCGAGCGTTCCCTTGCATGCCGAGCCCGAGCGCCTGCCCGCTCGCTCCTACCGCCGCATTCCTTTGACCTCGATCACGCATTCCTCCGCGCCACGCTCGTCCATCCGCACCTCCGTTCCCAGGAAGGTCCGGATCACCTCGACTTGCGTCCGCGTGTGCCCCGACGGTGCGAGCGTGCGAAAGGCCCCGCCCTCGCCGAGCGCCATCGGCAAGAGCAGTTGATCGGCGAGGTGCTCGCCGACGGGCACGCCAGCGACGAGATATCGCTTCACCTCCTTCGCGAGCTTCTCTGCCACGGCCTCCGCGCGCACTCCGCGCTCGCCGAACGACGTGAAGATCTCCGTCACGTGCTCGCTCTCCACGTCGGCCACAAGCGCGTTGCCCGGCCCCGGGCTGTTCTTCACGACCTCGGGCCGCGCGCACGCGCGATCCCACGGCACCTCCGCGAGGAACGCGTCCACCTCGCGCAGCCCGACCGTGCCTGGGATCTGCGACACGAGCGCGCGAAGCTGCGTCCTTCGCACCTCGCCTCGATTGAGCAGCGCGAGAGCCGCGAGCCGCGGGCAGCCCTCCACGGTCACCTCCACGCGGCCCCCGCCGGCCGGGTAAAACCCGTACGACACGATCTGCGCCGAGATGCTCGCGCCCATGCGACGCACGATCGGCAAAAACGCGCGCTCCACGAAATCGTAGGGCGGCGCCATCGGGTTGTGCGTCCCGCCCTCGAACACGAGCGACGAGCTGCCGGCCGTCGCGAGCAGCGCCGGCAGCACCGTCTGCAGCACGAGCGTCGCGCTCCCCGCGCTCCCGATCGCGAACCGATACGACCCGTGCTTCACGGCGCTCGGCCTGAACACGAGCTCGCGCGAATTGATCACGTCGCCTTCGAGCGCCGCGCCGCTCACCTCCGCGGCCGCGCGCACGGCCGCGAGGTGCTGACGCATGAGCCCCGGCTTCGACCGCCTCGCGCGGATCGAGTGCACCCGGAACGCCTGACCCGTCACCATCGACAAGGCCAGGGAGGAGCGCAGGATCTGCCCTCCGCCCTCGCCCGTTGCTCCATCCAGCGTCAGCATCGCCTCACCCCTTCACGCACACCACTTGCCGCAGCGTGCGCACGACCTCGACGAGGTCGCGCTGCGCTTGCATCACATCGTCGATCGACTTGTACGCGCCGGGCGTCTCGTCGATCACGTCCTCGTCCTTGCGGCACTCGATCCCGGCCGTCATGCGCGCGTGGTCCTCGAGCGAGAACGCCCGCTTCGCCGCCGAGCGCGACATCTTCCGACCCGCGCCGTGGCTGCACGAGCAGAACGACTCCTGGTTCCCGAGCCCGCGCACGATAAAACTCTTCGCGCCCATGCTGCCGGGGATGATCCCGAGCTCGCCCTCGCCTGCGCGCACCGCGCCCTTGCGCGTCACCCACACGTCCTTGCCGTAGTGGTGCTCCTTCGACACGTAGTTGTGGTGGCAGTTCACCGCCTCGTTCATCAGCTCGAACGGCGGCAGAAGCCCCGACGTTCGCACCGCCATGATCGTCGCCTCCATCATCAGCGCGCGGTTCGTCCGCGCGAACTCCTGCGCCCAGGCGAGCGCGCGCCAGTACGCGCCAAACGTCTCGCTCCCATCCGGGATGTAGGCGAGGTCCGCGTCCGGCAAGTTGATGAACCACCGCTTCATGTCCTTCTTCGCGAGGTCGATGAAGTGGCTCCCGATGCGGTTTCCCACGCCGCGCGAACCCGAGTGCAGCATGAACCACACGTGGTCGCGCTCATCGAGGCAGACCTCGATGAAATGGTTCCCCGTCCCGAGCGTCCCGAGGTGCCCGAACGACGTCCCGCGCCCGATCGACGGGTTCTCCTTCACGATCGCCTCGTAGCCCGGCGCGAGCTCTGCCCACGCCTTCTGCACGCGCTCGGGTGCCTCGCCCCACGCGCCGCGGTCGCCGGGCCCGCCGTTGTTCGTGCGACCGTGCGGCACGGCCGCCTCGATCACGCTGCGGATCCCCTTCAGATCGTCAGGCAACTGCGACGCCGTCAGCGACGTCTCGACGGCGATCATCCCGCAGCCGATGTCCACGCCCACCGCCGCGGGGATGATCGCGCCGCGCGTCGCGATCACGCTCCCGACCGTCGCTCCCTTCCCGGCGTGTACGTCGGGCATCACGGCGACCCACTTGTGGAGGAACGGCAGGCTCGCCAGGCGCCGCACCTGCGTCTCCGCCTCGCTCTCGAACGGCACGCCGCGCGTCCAGGCCTTGATGGGCACGCCGTCGGTCTCGAACGTCAGGTGGGTCGTCGTCTCCTTCATGGTCGCCTAGCCTTTCACGTCACGGGTGGACGCGGACCGGAAGAGCACGCCGCGTGCCTGGCTCCCGGGGCCCTTTTTCGCGTCCGCGCATAGACACCTGGATAAAGTCCGATACAGGGGACGAAGAACGTGCTATTCTGTCGTCGACCTTACCATGTCCTCTCGACCCCTCGTCGTGTTCGGCATCCTCGGCACCTCGCTCGACGCGGGCAAAGGCCCAGCGCGCTGGGAGAAGTGGCGGCCCACGGTCTCGCTTTGCCAGCACGAGGACCTGCTCGTGAGCCGCCTCGTCTTGCTCGCGGAGCCCAGATTCGGCGATCTCGCCACGCAGATCGAAGAGGACGTCCGCCACGCCTCGCCCGACACAATCGTCGAGCGAATCGCGGTCACCTGGAAGGACGCCTGGGATTTCGAGGAGGTTTATGCCGGCCTCCACGACATCGCGCGCGCCTATCCGTGGAAACCCGAGCGCGAGGATTATCTTATCCACCTCACGACGGGCACCCACGTCGCGCAGATCTGCCTCTTCCTCCTGACCGAGGCCCGTTATTTCCCCGGCCGCGTCATCCAGACCTCGCCGCCCCGCAAGGAGACCCGCGGCGGACCGGGCGCGTACACGATCGTCGACCTCGACCTCTCCCGCTATGACCGCATTGCTTCGCGCTTCTCCCGCGAGCGCCACGAGGGCCAAAGCTTCCTCAAGGCTGGCATCGACACCAAGAATGCCTCGTTCAATCGCCTGATCGAGCGCGTCGAAGAGGTCGCCAAGGCCTCGCGCGCCCCGATGCTCCTCATGGGCCCCACGGGCGCCGGCAAGAGCCAGCTCGCCGCGCGCATTTACGAGCTCAAGAAAGCGCGACGCCAGATCCAGGGCGATTTCGTCCCGGTCAACTGCGCCACGCTCCGCGGCGACGCGGCCATGGCCACGCTCTTCGGCCATAAAAAGGGCGCGTACACCGGCGCCGTCGCCGATCGCCCGGGCCTCTTGCGCAAGGCCGATGGCGGACTCCTCTTCCTCGATGAGATCGGCGAGCTCGGCCTCGACGAGCAGGCCATGCTCCTCCGCGCGATCGAGCAAAAGGCGTTTTATCCGGTCGGCGCGGACCAGGAGGTCAAGAGTGATTTCCTCCTCATCGCCGGCACGAACCGCGACCTCGGGGCCCGGGCGGCGCGCGGCGATTTTCGCGAGGACCTATACGCCCGTATCAACCTCTGGACCTTCCGCCTCCCGGCCCTGCGCGAGCGCCCCGAGGACATCGAGCCGAACCTCGATTACGAACTCGAGCTTGCCTCGCGCCTCCTCGGCGTCAACGTCACCATGAACCGCGCCGCGCGCGAGGCCTTCCTCGATTTTGCTGCCTCCCCGCGTGCCCTCTGGAGCGGCAATTTTCGGGACCTCAACGCCTGCGTCACCCGCATGGCCACGCTCGCGCACGGCGGCCGCATCACGAAGGAAAACGTCGCCGAGGAGATCGAACGATTGGAACTCGCCTGGGCGAGCGGACGCATTCACCTGCCAAATGGCAGCTCCGCCGGCGGCGGCAAAATCCTCGCCGAGGTCCTCGGCGCCGAGGCCTCCACAAAGCTCGATCGATTCGACCGCGCCCAGCTCGAAGAGGTCTTACGGGTCTGCCGCGCCTCGCGCACCCTCAGCGAGGCCGGCCGCACGCTCTTCGCCGAATCGCGCAAGGAGCGCACCACGGTCAACGACGCCGATCGATTACGCAAATACCTCGCCCGCTTCGGCCTCGACTGGCAAACCGCGAGCGGACGCTCCACCTGATTCGGACCGAGGCCCCCCATGCCGCTCGTCTCCCAGGACCTCGGTTTTTCCAGTCAGAACCCGCTCGCCCTCGTGGCCCTCTTCGCCGTGGGCTTCGTGGCCTCGTCGATCAACGCCGTCGCCGGCGGCGGATCCCTCCTCTCCTTCCCGCTCCTCGTCGCATTCGGCGTCCCTCCGCTCGCCGCGAATGCCACGAACGCGGTCGCCCTCTGGCCCGGCTCGCTCGCGAGCGCGTACGGCTTCCGCGACCAGCTCGCGCGCACGAAGCCCCATTTGCGATACCTCACGCTCCCGACGATCACCGGCGCGCTCCTCGGCGCATGGCTGCTCACGCACACGCCCGAGCGCCTCTTCGATTTCGTCGTCCCGCTCCTCGTCCTCCTCGCCACGCTCCTCCTCGCCTTCCAGGCGCGGATCCGCAAGGCCGCCCTCGGCCAAAAGGCGCGCGTCCCCGTAGCGCTCGGGATCTTCTTGCAATTCCTGGTCAGCGTCTACGGCGGATACTTCGGGGCTGGGATGGGCATCGTCATGCTCGCCGTCTTTGGCCTCTTCATCGAGGGGACACTGCACGAGCTCAATGCCATGAAGGCCTGGCTCGGCGTGGCGATCAACCTCGTCGCCTCGATGTTTTTCCTCCGCGAGGGCCTGCTCTGGCTCGTCCCCGGATTCTCCGTCATGGCCGGCGCCATCGCAGGCGGCTATTTCTCGGCACGCCTCTCGCAACGCATCGACCCTGACAAACTGCGTCGAGCGATCGTGGTGCTAGGCTTCGCCATGACGGCCTGGTTTTTCCGGGCCGCCTTCTTCCGTTGATCAGGGCGCCTCGGCGGGCCCCCGATGACCACCTGCCCGGGCGCAATGCACTTCATTGCAAAGCCCGCACGAGCGCCGCGGCCCGCGCTCGCACGTCGTCGTTCGGATCGTCCTCCGCCATCGGCTCGGCGATCCCTGCGAATTCGCGCCATCGCGCCTGCTCCATCGCGTAAATCGCCGCTCGTCGCACGCCTGCGTCGCGATGATTCGCGAGATCCCCGAAGCAGCCGAAGAGCTCCGCGTCGAACGTGGGCCCGGCCGTCACCGCGAGCTTGTACGCCGCCCAGATTCCCTCGGCCTCGGTCCGCGCTTCGCTGCAAAGCGTGAGGATCTCGGCGCGCTCGTACACCGGGAGGCTCCGCCGGATGACCTCGATCGTGTGCTCGCTCCGCGGCCCTTCCACGTCGAACCACTTGAGCCCGAGCCGATGATCGTCCACGTATCGGATGCGGCAGTCGCTCGCGGGTGTGGCCCACTCGTAGACGAGCGGCTGATGGTCGAGCGGCTCGATCCGGTTCCACAGGAACCAGTTTCCCGCGGCGAACTGCCGGACCGTCTCCGTTTGTACTCCGTCCTTGAGCAGAAGCCGCCTCGCCTGCATCAGAATCGCCTCCGAGCGCCGATGGTACAGGTCACGCCCAGGACGTCAATCCCGTCGCCGGAAGATGACGAGGTGCGGCAATCGTCTTGCTCCTTGCGCGCCTGCAATCCCGCCTTGACGCCCGGCCCCTCTCGCTGTGCAATCGTTGTCCTCTCCATGCACCGGCCCGAATCCATCCTGCCTGCCTCTGCCACCGTGCCCGGTGCCGGATCGATCGTCGTCGAACGTGTCGCCTCCGCGTCCACGGTCCTCACCGCGCGCGCGTCCGCGCCGCTCAAGCTCCTCGTCCCGCGCCCGCGCGGCGCATCCGCGTGGGTGTATGCGGCGACCTTCGGCGGCGGCTTGCTGGCTGGCGACTCCATCGATCTCGAGGTCCGCGTCGGCCCCGGCGCGTCGGCGCTCTGCGCCACGCAGGCGTCCACGAAGGTCTACAAGAGCGAACACGGGAAGTTGGCCTGCCAAACCTTGTCGGCGACGGTCGGCGAGAGCGCCCTTTTTGCGCTGCTCCCGGATCCGGTTTGTCCTTTTGCCGGCGCCGTCTATCAGCAGCGCCAGCGCGTCGAGCTCGCGCCCGGCGCCACCCTCGTCCTCGTCGATGGCCTCGTCTCGGGCCGCGCGGCGCGCGGGGAGCGGTATGCCTTCACCTCGTACCGGACCGTCACCGAGGTCGTCCAGGAGAACCGCCTCCTCGTGCTCGATGCGCTCACGCTCGAAAATACCGCCGAATCCAACATTGCCGAACGTATGGGGCGGTTCGATGGGTTCGCGACGGCCGTCCTCGTCGGCCCTCGGATCGAGACGGCCGCGGCCGCCCTCGTCGAATCCCTCGCGCGCCAGCCCCTCCGCTCGCCGGATCACGCACGAAACCCGCTGCTCGCGACCGCCAGCCCCCTCCCCGGAGGCGCCGTGCTGCGCGTGGCGAGCGAGGAGCCGGAAGCCGTCGCGGCCTTTCTCCGCACCTCCCTTGCCTTCCTCGCCCCGCTCCTCGGCGACGACCCCTGGGCGAGAAAATGGTAGCGCTCGAAAAACGGTCTTGACGCGACGCGTCGATGTGGTGTAATCGAGAGCTGGGCGGGGGGCTCCCGGTGAGGCCATGCATCTCTCTCCTCGCGAGCTGGATAAGCTGCTCCTTCACAATGCTGGCTTTCTGGCGCAGAAGCGCCTCGCCCGCGGGGTGCGGCTCAACGTGCCGGAGAGCGTCGCGCTCATCGCCACGCAGCTCCTCGAATTCATTCGGGATGGGCGGCGCGTCGAGGAGCTCATGGACCTCGGACGTAAGCTGCTCGGACGCAATCAGGTCCTGGAGGGCGTACCGGAGCTCGTGACCGAAGTGCAGGTCGAGGGCACGTTCCCCGATGGAACGAAGCTCGTCACGGTCCACCACCCCATTGCGGCCGAGCACGGCGATCTCGGCCTCGCCCTTTACGGGAGCTTCCTCCCTGTACCCGATCGTTCGTTCTTCGCCGAAGCGCCGAGCGGGCCCATGCCGGGGGAAATTCTGCCCGCGGAGGGGACGCTCGTGCTGAACGAGGGACGCGCCTCGATCTCGCTCCGTGTCACGAACCTGGCCGACCGCCCGATCCAGGTGGGCAGCCACTACCATTTCATCGAGGCGAACCCGTACCTGCGCTTCGACCGCGAGAAAGCCTATGGCCGGCGGCTCGACATTCCGGCGGGCACGGCCGTGCGCTTCGAGCCTGGCGAGACGAAGACGGTCTCGCTCGTGGAGATCGCCGGCGAGCGGATCATCCGCGGCGGCAATGCCCTCGCCGACGGCCCCGTCGGCCCCGATGGCCTCGCCCGCGCGATGGAGCGCGTCCGCGCGCTCGGCTTCGCCCACGAAACCGAACCCTGACTCGATTTCGATCGGAGGACGCCATGTCCCGCATCATCGACCGACGCACCTATGCCGAGATCTTCGGCCCGACCACCCGAGACCGGGTCCGGCTCGGCGACACCGATCTGATCATCGAGATCGAAAAAGATTTTACGGTGTACGGCGACGAGTGCAAATTCGGCGGGGGCAAGGTTCTCCGGGATGGAATGGGCCAGCGCGCGGGCGCGGCCCAGCGGGATGCCCTCGATTGCGTGATCACGAACGTCGTCGTCGTCGACTGGACCGGCATCTACAAGGCCGACATCGGCATCAAGGACGGCCTCATCACGGGGATCGGAAAAGCGGGCAACCCCGACGTCATGGCCGGCGTCACGCCAGGAATGGTGGTTGGCCCGACGACCGAGGCCATCGCGGGCGAGGGGCTGATCGTGACGGCGGGCGGGGTCGACACGCACATCCATTTCATCTGCCCGCAGCAATGCGACGAGGCGATCGCCTCGGGGATCACCACGATGATCGGCGGCGGCACCGGCCCGGCGACAGGGACGAACGCGACGACGTGCACCCCGGGCGCCCACCACCTCCGCATGATGCTGGAAGCGACCGACGGGCTGCCGCTCAACTTTGGCTTCACCGGGAAAGGCAATTCGTCCAAACCCGAAGGCCTGCACGAGCAAATCCAGGCCGGTGCGATCGGGCTCAAGCTACATGAGGACTGGGGCACGACGCCCGCGGCCATCGATTGCTGCCTCTCCGTGGCCGAGCAATACGACGTACAGGTGACGATTCACACCGACACCCTGAACGAGAGCGCGGCCGTCGAGCATTCGATTGCATCGTTCAAGGGCCGCTCGATCCACGCGTACCACAGCGAGGGCGCGGGCGGCGGCCACGCGCCCGACATTCTCCGTGTTTGCGGCGAGCCCAACGTGCTCCCCTCGTCGACGAACCCCACGCGCCCCTTCACGGTGAACACGCTCGACGAGCACCTCGACATGCTCATGGTCTGTCACCACCTCGACCGGAGCATCCCCGAGGACGTCGCATTCGCGGAGTCGCGCATTCGCGGCGAGACGATCGCAGCGGAAGACATCCTGCACGACATGGGCGCGATCTCGATCATTTCCTCGGATTCGCAGGCGATGGGCCGGGTCGGCGAGTCCATCACACGCACCTGGCAAACGGCCGACAAGATGCGCAAGCAGCGCGGGCGGCTCGCGGACGAGCGCGGCGACCACGACAACCTCCGCGTGCGCCGTTACGTCGCGAAATACACCATCAACCCCGCCGTCGCGCACGGCGCCTCGCACCTCATTGGCTCGGTCGAGGTCGGCAAGCTTGCAGACCTCGTCCTGTGGCGCCCGGCATTTTTCGGGGCCAAACCCGAGATCGTGATCAAGGGCGGCGTCATCGCATGGGCGCAGATGGGCGATCCAAATGCATCGATCCCGACGCCGCAGCCGGTCCGCATGCGTCCGATGTTCGCGAGCTTCGGCCGCGCGCCGGGGCGAGCCTCGATCGCGTTCGTGAGCGGCGCGTCGATCGCATCCGGCGTGGCAGCCTCGTATGGCCTCGGCAAACGGATCGAGGCCGCGCGCGGGTGCCGCGCGCTCGGGAAAAAGGACATGCGGCTGAACGACACCTTGCCTCGCATCACCGTGGATCCGGAGACGTACGCGGTGACGGCGGACGGCGTGCGCCTCACGTGCGAGCCCGCGAAGGTCTTACCCCTCGCGCAAAGGTTTTTCTTGTTCTGATCGTCTCGCCATGGCCCTCTCGCTCCTCCTGCTCCAGCTCGCCGATTCGGCCTTTCCGACGGGGGGATTCGCGCATTCCGGCGGGCTCGAAGCGGCGGCGCAGCTCGGCGAAATCACGGGGCCTTCGAGCCTCGAACGATTCCTCCTGCACAACCTGGAGCAAGCCGGCGCCGGCGCCTTGCCGATGGTCACGGCCGCCCACGCCGCCCCCGAGAGGTTCCCCGCGCTCGATCGACGTCAGGATGCGTTCCTGACGAACCACGTGGCGAACCGGGCGAGCCGCGCGCAAGGACGGGCGTGGCTCGCGGCGGCCTCGCATTCGTTCGGAATCGCGTCCCTGCGCGAGCTTCGCGCGCGCTCGCGCGAGGACGAATCGTTCTGCGGGCATTTCGCGCCGCTCTTCGGCGCCATCGCCGCGCGGCTCGGGCTCGCGCGCGGCGAGGCGCAGCGGCTCTTTCTGTTCTTGCACCTCCGCGGCCTCGTCTCCAGCGCCGTGCGCTTGAGCCTCCTTGGGCCGCTGGAGGCGCAGGCGCTGCAATACCAACTCACGGGCGCGGTCCTCGCGGTCCTCGCCCGGCACGAAATGCGCGGGGCGGAGGACCTCGCGACGACCGCGCCGCTCGTCGATCTTTTCCAGGGCCACCAGGACCGGCTTTATTCGCGTCTGTTTTCGAGCTGAATTCCGGAGAGAAGCATGCACGGCCATTCTCACGAACATGGGCACGATCACGGGCACACGCACGAGCACATGGAGCACCCGGGGCGCTTCGAGGAGCGTGCTCGGCCGCTCGCGCGCGCCTTCGACGAGCGCGCCTTCACGGTCGGCATCGGCGGGCCGGTGGGCAGCGGCAAAACAGCGCTCGTGCTCGCGCTCTGCCGGAGCCTGCGGGAACGCATGAGCCTGGCGGTCGTCACGAACGACATCTTTACCCGCGAGGACGGCGAGTTTCTCATCCGGAACAAGGCCCTGCCCTCGGATCGCATTCGCGCCGTGGAGACGGGCGGCTGCCCGCACGCGGCGATCCGCGAGGACATCACCGCGAACCTGCTCGCGCTCGAAGAGCTCTCGGCGCAGCACCGGCCGGAGATGCTCCTCATCGAGTCCGGCGGTGACAACCTCGCGGCGAACTTCAGCCGGGAGCTCGCCGATTACATCATCTACGTGATCGACGTGGCCGGCGGCGACAAGGTCCCGCGCAAGGGCGGGCCCGGGATCACCCAATCGGACCTCCTGGTCATCAACAAGACGGACCTCGCGGGCGCGGTGGGCGCCGACCTTGGCGTGATGGAGCGGGACGCCAAGGCGATTCGTGGCGGCGGTCCCATGGTCTTCACGCAAGCGACGAAGGACGTCGGGGTCGAAGCGATCGTGAACCACATCGTCCACGCGTACCAGCATGCGCGTGGCATCGATCATCGAGCCGATGGGATAAAATTTATCCGATGAGATAGTCGATTTTCCAGACGCCTCCTCGTCCTTTGCGAAACAGACCACCAAATCCGGCCCCAAACGCGCCGTGGCGGGGTCCTGGCCGGCTTGGCACGGCGCCTGCTTCAAGGGGGAACACGAAGACGCCAGGATAGCTCAGAGGTAGAGCACGTAAAAAAAAACCTTGGCCGGTTTTCTCCGGCAACGGCAGTGATGGCCAGGGTTACTTCCATTAAAGGACGTGGTCGCGGGTTCGAATCCCGCTCCTGGTACCGCGAAGGGTTCGGGTTCCCCCTCGTTCCCTTTGCGCGCAAGCTCCCGGGCAGTGAGGCACGCGGTTCCTTCGTTTTGGATACGAAAAAGACCCCGCGGCCGGTTTTCTCCCGAGGAGCGAGCGTTTTTCAAAGTGAGATGGACGGATACGAGACGATAGAAGCCAGGATAGCTCAGAGGTAGAGCGCGTAAAAACACCTTGGTCGCTATTCTCCGGCGACGGCAGTGATGACGAGGGTTACTCCGCTGTCAACGGCGAGGTCGCGGGTTCGAGTCCCGCTCCTGGCGCTTGGAAGGCTCGGAAGGAGCTTTCTGCCCGATCCCCTCCATGGGGATCGGGCTTTGCCGTTTCGTATAGAGGACGCCTCAGAGCGTCTTCCGCATTCGAATCATCTCCTCACCGAAGCCCTGCCGTGCGTAGAGCGCACGGGCGCGCGTGTTCGCGGGCCACACGTGGAGCGTCAACGCCGACAGCCCGCGGTCCCGCGCCCATGCCTCCGTGGCAGCCAGGAGCGCGCTCCCCACGCCCTTGCCCTCATGCCCTGGCACCGTCGCGAGGTCTTCGACGTGGCCCACCGGCTGCTGGGTGAAATGGTCCACCGCCGTCCTCACCCATACGAAGCCGATCAACGCCCCAGCCGTCTCCGCGATCAGCACGACCTCGCCCATCGGCGTCTTCGACGGCGGCTCGGGCAAGGCCTGCCGTTCGAGCAGCGCCGCCGCGCTCTCGCGCTGGCGGGCGATGAGCTCTTGGAGCGTGAACCAGGCAGGAAAGCCGACACTCGTCGAGCGCTCGAAGAGCGCGAGCACGAGCGCGCGCTCGGCCTCGTTCTCGATTCGTAGGGGGCGAATGGTCACTTCGGCCGCAGGCGGAACCATGCCGCACGATACTACGTCGTGGGATGGGTTCGGCAAGCCAAGCGAGCCGCGGGGATGTGTCGAGCGAGGCTTTGTGCCCCGACGCCGTTACGGCCGCGTCGTGAGGATCGGTCCGCGCATGCTTCCCGCGCCGAGCCCGATCAGGATCATCGACGTCCCGCCGAGGAGCAAATCGATTCCGACGAGCAAGCCGAGCGCCCAGGCGGCCGTGCTCGGCCAGCCGGCAAAGATGAGCACGCCGAGCGCCAGAGAGACGATGCCGTCGAAAAAGAGCCAGCCCCAGGCGGCGATATGGCGGTTCTGCACGGCCCGAATGAGCTTCACCAGGCCGCTCGCGATGAAAAATGCCGACAGCGTGAGCGTCAGCGTTAGCGTGCCCGTGACGGGGAAGGCTGCCACGAGCGCGCCGGCGATCACGAGCAGCACCGCGCCCACGAGCGACCAGGCTCCGCCTCTCCAGCCACGGGCCTTGACCGCGTGAAACGCCTGGAAGATGCCGGCGATCACCATGACGAAACCGATCACGAGCGCCGTGACCAGGGAGGCGATCAGGGGCATGAGGAGCAAGAGAACGCCGAGCACCATGAAAGCGGCGCCGAGCCCGTAAAACCAGCCGCGGTTTTTCCGTACGACGTCCTCGATCTGCCCGACCACCGTTATGCGGGTCGTGTCGATCGGCGCTTCCGGAGGCTGCATCATGAGGGTACCCTCCTTTTCCTGCACGGAACAGGGTGCCCCTCTCGGTGGGTGTCAAGCAGGTCGCCGCGCGTGAGGCGGCCCGAGCGATGGAATGGCGGGCAGGCCGCTCGTCGACCGAGCGAGTTCAGGAACGCGCGCCGGTCACGGCATCGGAGGCGGTCCGCCGCCCGGGCCGCCCATTCCACCCGGCGCCTGGCACAACGTATCCGCGAGCGAGGAGCGAATGACGAGTGTCTTCCACGCGAGCAGCGCGCCGTCCGACATCTTCTTCGCCTGCAGCGTGTAATCTGCGGCGGCGTCGGCCGAGATCACCGTGTCGTTTTCGTTCGTCGTGTCGCGCTCGCCGCGGTCCTTGTAAATGGGCTGCGTCGCGATGATGTCGTCGCTCAACTCGTCCGGGAAGAAGAGCTGGGACGTGACGTATTCGTCCCCGCCGACGCGCACCGTGAAGTGGATGTGGATCGTCCGGCTCGAATACCAGCCCGGGAAACACGAATCGAAATCGACGCGCCCGTTCGCGTCGGTGGTCTGCACGCCGCGGAACCACCGGGCCGCGAGCGCCTCGGCGTCGTTGCCCGTGCACATCTCCACGGAGTCGTCGCCCGAATAGAGGCCCGAGGCGGCTGTGTGCCAGACGTCGACTTCTGCGCCCTCGATCGGCTTGCACGTCTCGTCGACGACGCGCAGCGCGAGGCGCATCGGCAGGCCGGGTGATTCCTCGCTGATGTCTTTCCGGACGATCGTCTTGGCATAACACGGGCCGAGCGTCATGGCGCAAACGAGCGCGCACGTCGCGCCCGGGTCGTCGGTGAACGGGTCCGCGTAATCGCCGGACATCGAGGCGGTGCCGCCCGTGGCCCATTCGCCGTTTCCGGCGCCGCCGGTGCCGCCGCTGCCGCCGCTTCCGCCCGAACCGCCGCTGCCGCCGCTGCCGCCTGCGCCGCCGGACCCGGTGTTTTCGTTGGTTCCTCCGCAACCGATGAATGCCGCGAGCGGCGCGGCGCAAAGGGCCGTGCCAATGCCGCGGAGAACGGATCGGCGCGTGATGGTTTCCTGGGAGCGATCCTTTTTCGAGTGGCGAGGCATGCGCGTTCCTCCTGGACTCGTATGTAGATCGGAAATCTTACGACTTCCTTACGTGCCGGGACATGCGTTCCGTCCTCGGCTACGATGGGGCTCGCGCCGCGCGTTTCGCCGCTCCAGAAAAGGGACCATGGGAAAAAAGGTGCTCGTCATCGAGGATGATCAGGAGCTCGGCGCGCAGATCGTCAAGCGCCTCCGCGACGCCGGCTACGAGCCCACCTGGTGGAAGGAAGGGCGGCGTTTGTCCCGAGAGACCTTGCCCGACGTCGAACTCGTCGTGCTCGATCTGATGCTGCCCGGTACGTACGGAATGGACATCCTCAAGGATCTGCGCGTGTTCTCCGAGGTGCCGGTGCTCGTGCTCAGCGCGCGCAACGACACGGCGGACAAGGTCCGCGCGCTGCGGCTCGGCGCCGACGACTACATGACGAAACCCTTCTGGCCCGAGGAGCTCGTCGAGCGCGTACGCGCGCGCCTCCGCAGGCCCACGCTCGGGCGCGGGGACGTCGTCGAGGTCGGCGCGCTGCGGATCGATCGCGGGCGGCGCGAGGTCTCCGTGCGCGGCGAGCGCGTCGAGGTCACGCGGCTCGAGTTCGAGTTCCTCGCGGCGCTCGCCGAGCGGCCGGGCGAGGCCATGACGCGGAGCTCGCTCGCCGAGCGCGTGCTCGATCCGGAGCGCGACGGGACCGAGCGGACGCTCGACGTGCACGTATCGAGGTTGCGCAAAAAGCTCGGGCGCGGCGCGTTCGTCGAGACCGTGTGGGGAATCGGGTATCGGCTGGGCGATGGGCGCGAGGAATGAAGCTCCGCGCGCGACTCGCGGTCGCCACCATTGCGGTGATGCTCCCGATGACATTCGCGCTGTTCTGGTACGACGCGTCGGCGAGGCATCGGGCCGCGGAGCAGAACCTCACGGAATTCGTTTTTGGGCAAATGCCCGTGGCGCGGGAGGCGTGCGAGGCGGCGCCTTCGTCGTTCGGCGGCGAGCTGCGGCCGAGCCGAGCGCTGGGGCCTCCACATAGCCATCGTCCTCCGCCTGAAGAGCCGCCGCGCGGGGAGCCGCCGCACGGAGGGCCGCCGCACGGAGGGCCACCGCATGGAGAGCCGCTGCCGAGGCCCCCGCGGCCCCGCGCGGCGAGGCCCGCGGTCGTGCACGCGTACGACGAAACGTTCCATTCGGAAAATCCCGATGCGCCCGCCGTCCCCGAGGCGCTCGCCCGCGCCATGGAGGAGCAAGACGTCGCCATTACGTCGCACGTCTTGCCGACCTCGTCGGTCGAGATCCTGGCGCGAATGCCCTGGGGCACGGGCCCGTGCGCGTACGTGCTCGCCCGCGGGACGACGGATCCGACGTGGGGCGCGGTGCTGCCCGAATCCAACATATGGCTGCTGCCCACGGTCGCCGTCTTCGCGGCGATGCTCCTCGCCCTGGGCCCCGTGGTACGGCGTATTCGCAAGCTCACCGAGGCCGTGCAGCGCTCGGCCTCGGCCACCTACGCGGACGCCGTCCTGATCGAGGGCGACGACGAGATCGGCGTGCTCGCGCGCTCCTTCAATGCCGCGGGGCGCGAGATCCGATCGCAGCTCGAAGAAAAGGACCAGCGCGAGCAGGCGCTCCGCCATTTCCTGGCGAACACGACGCACGACGTGATGATCCCGCTCACGGTGCTGCAAGGCCACCTCGCGACGCTGCGCGAGGACGCGGCAGCGGGGAAACCCGTCGACGTCGGCGCGCTCGTCTCGGCGATGGACGAGGCCCATTACATGGCGTCGCTCGTGCACAACCTCGCGGCGACGGCTCGGCTCGAAGCGGCCGACGTAAACCTCCAGCGGAGCGAGGTGGATCTCGAAACGCTCGTGAAGAGGGTGGTCGGGCGGCACAAGCCCATCGCGAAGCAGCTCGGGGTGTCGATCGAGACGGCCGTACCCGGGGAGCCCGTGACCGTCTCGGCCGACGTGACGCTCCTCGAACAGGCGATCAGCAACGTCACGTACAACGCCGTTCGTTACAATCGATCCGGCGGTCACGTCGCGGTCATCCTGGAGCGCGTCGCGAAGGAGGCCGTTTTCCGTCTCCGCGTGGTCGACGACGGCCCGGGCATCCCGGAGGCCGAGCTTTCGCGGCTCGCGGAGCGCGGCTTTCGCGGCAATGAGGCGCGCTCACGTGCGCCGGACGGACAGGGGCTCGGGCTGCACATCACGCACCGCGCCGCCGAGCTGCACGGCTACCGCCTGACGCTCCGGCCGTCGAAGTACGGCGGCCTCGAGGTCGAGCTCGAAGGAAAGCTCGGCGCTCCTCCTGGATAATTATTTATACAAACATCTACGTCACACGCGCCAGTTCCGCCCCCGCGCGGCCGGATTTTCGAACCATCCGCGAAAACGCCTGCGTTTTGAGGTCCCACGGGGCGCTGGCACGCCCGCTGCAATGCCTCCTCGCCGAGCACCCTCCTCGCGAGGGCCGCTCCCCCGAGCCCCGGGCAGTGAAGGCAGCGGTTCCTTCGATTTCCACGAAAAAAACCGCGGCCGATGGTTCTCCCGGGCTCCTCGGGTGTTTTTTTATCCGCGCGGCGCGTGCTGCGCGGGGAATCGGTAGGTTCGTCATGGCGTTTTTCAGCTTCATCAAGAAGGAGAAGGCTCGCGCGAAGGCGGCGGTTCAGACGCCCCCGGCCTCGGGACACCTGAATTTCATGGGCGGCGTCTCGTACGACCTCTCGTCGCCGGTCCTGCGCCTCCGCCTCGCGGCGTCGACGTGCTTCTTCGGCGAGCCCATGTATTATCACCGTGACGAGAAGGACGCGCGGCCCGTGAAGGCCGCGAGCCCGTGCGGGCTCTCGAACAAGGAGGTTGATTACCTCCGCGCGACGCTCGACGCGGTCGATCCGCAGGCGTGGCGCAAGATGTCGCCCGCGGAGCTCATCGAGAGCGCAATCGACGAGGCGCTCGACCACGACGCGGAGGCGACGCTGGAAGAGGCGGCGCGGCTGCGGAACGACGAGCACATCCGCACGACGCCGCAGGTCATCCTCGTGCGCGCGGCGAACCATCGCGCCGTGAAGGGGACGGGCCTCGTGCGCAAGTATGCGCCGCGAATCGTGAAGCGCGCGGACGAGCCGGCGGTGGGCCTGGCGTATCAGATGTTTCGTTATGGCAAGCCGATCCCGAATGCGCTGAAGAAGGCGTGGCGTGACGCGATCACGCGCTTCGATACGTACGGGCTCGCGAAGTACCGGCTCGAGGATCACGCGGCGAAGACCGTGGACGTCGTGAACCTCGTGCACCCGAAGAGCGAGGCGGTGCACAAGCTCGTGAAGGGCGAGGCGAAGAACACGGGGCGCACGTGGGAGGCGATCGTGAGCGCGCGCGGGTCGAATCGGACGTCGTGGAAGAAGGCCATGGCGGTCATGGGCCACATGGCCACGCTGCGCAACCTCCGCAACATGCTGGAGGCGGGTCTCAAGGCGGAGGAGATCGTCCCGTCCTTGCTCGCGGGCGCGAAGGACGGCAAGCAATTGCCCTTCCGTTACTTCTCGGCCTACAAGGCCGTGGAGGAGAAGGCGTCGGGGGCGCTGCTCGACGCGATCGAGACGTGCCTCGTCACGTCGCTCGGCGAGCTGCCGTATTTCCGCGGGCGCGTGATGGTGCTCGCGGACAACAGCGGCTCGGCGCAGGGGACGGCGACGAGCGCGATGGGCACGATGAAGGTCTCGACGATCGGCAACCTGACGGGCGTGCTCGCGGGGATGCGCGCGGACGAGGGTCACCTCGGCGTGTTCGGGGACGAGCTGGAGACGTTCGCGATCCGAAAGGGCGCGTCGATCTTCGATCAATTGAAGCGCGCCGAGGCGCTCGCGAAGCACATCGGTCAGTCGACGGAGAATGGAATCTGGCTCTTCTTCGACCGGGCGATCCGGATGAAGGAGCACTGGGACTCGATCTTCGTGATGAGCGACATGCAGGCGGGCCACGGCGGCCTGTACGGTACGAACAAGGCGCAGTATCGCGAGTACGGCTGGGGTTCGGGCGGGCAATACATCGACGTAGCGAAGCTCGTGTCGACGTATCGCAAGCGCGTGAACCCGAACGTAAAGGTGTTCTTGGTGCAGATCGCCGGCTACAAGGACACGCTCGTGCCGGAGTTCTACGACCGTACGTACATCCTCGGCGGCTGGGGCGAGGGCCTGCTCCGCTTCGCCGCGGAGATGGAGAAGGCTTCCTCCGGGAAGGCGGCATGATCGAGGGGGCGAGGCGCGTCGCAAGCCTCGCCCCCCCGGCTTGCCGGAACGTGTTCCGCGACAATCGCAGCGCGCGTCATTCCTCGCAGCGCGTCTGCTCCGCGGAGGCGCATTTGCCGCCGATGCAGACGAGCGAGGCGCAGGCGAGGGTCAGGCCGTCGACGGGGCAAGGCTCGCCGGCGGCCGCAGGCAACACGCAGGTATACCCGGCGAGGAGGTCGCAAAGGCCCTCGGCGCAGGCGAACGGCGTGATGTTCGCGAGCATTTGCTCCTGGCAGCTCGCGCCGAGGCCCGGCGCGGGCAGGCAGCGTTTTTCGGTGCAACCCTCGTTGTCGCAGGTGCAGGCCATGCCGAGCGGGCAAGCGCCGCTCTCGACGCAGCTCTGGCCTTCTTCGAGCAGTGGGAGGTCGGCGATGAGCGGCTCCTCGCCGGCACATGCTCCATCGACGCACGTGAGCGGGTGCTGGCAAGCGCCGTACGAATCCCCGCACGCCGTGCCGGGTCCGCCGCGCTTCGCGCAGCGGCCTTCGTCGCCGAAGTTGCAGTAAAGGCCCTCGTTGCAATCGAGCGCCATGTTGCACGGCTCGCCCTCGGCACGCGCGGGGCGGCAAGCATAATCAGCATCGCTCGCGCAATTCGCAGGGTCTGCGCAGAGGCAGGCCGCGCCTTCGCCGCAGGCGTGGAGGTTCGCCCCGGCGCACGCCGCGCCCGCGTCGAGGTTGGCCACGCAGACGAAGGCCTCGCAATGGGCGCCGGCCACGCAAGGGTCGTCGCGGAGGTTTTCGAAATCGAGGAGCGTCTCGTCACACGCTTCGCCGATGGCCGCGCGGTCTTTGCAGGTGCCGTCGGAGGCGCAGAACGCGTTCGCGCCGCACGAGCCCTCGCTGCAACGCTCGGGCGCGCGCGTGCAGGTGCCTGGGCACGTGTCGCCCTCGAACGCGCAGGAGAGGCCCGCCGCGCAATCGGAGACGGTGCCGCCGCGGCAGCTCTCGCCCTCGGCGCGCGTGCCGACGACGTAATGCGCGCAAGAGGGATCGATACCGAGGCCCTGCGCGGCGAGCGCCCCGCAGCTCGCAACCTCGATCGCCGCGACGCAGTTCGCGACAGCGGCAGGGTCGACCACGACGTCGGGCGACGTGAGCACGTCGGCGACCGTTTCGCAGCGTTGCGCTTCGAGGCAAGCGTCGACGTCGCCCGGCGTGTTGTTGATGAAGGGATGCCCGCACGCGACCTGCCGCTCGCACGCGGCACGCATGAGGTCACAGACGAGGGCGACGGCCTCGTCGGGTTTGTCGGGACCATCCACCGGAGGAGGCTCGCTGGGCCCGGGGCCGCCCGAGCAGGCAGGAAGGAACGAGGCAAGAAAAAGGAAAGCAAGCGAGGATCGCACGCGTTTTGACTCCGCGAAAGGGTTCGTCCCGCCGCATTGCAAGGGGAAGGCCAACGTGCATTCGTCGGCGCGCGCAGGCCATCGAGGCCTCGGTTGCGCCACGGCTGCTCGATTTGCGCAGGGGCGGCACCGTCGTTTCGTTCACACTCCCCTCGGGGCCCAGATCCGCCGCCCCGGCGCCACGGACACCCTCCCGCACGATCGCGACGAGCGGCTGTAAGGTTCGCCGGGCGCCGCCGTTTCCTCGGGCGAAACGCCACCCGGAGGACTTCTGCCATGTTGCGCTCTCGCCCCGTCGTCGCCCTCGTCGCCCTCGTCACGCTCGCCCAGACCCTCGCCGGTTGCGGCGCCGCACCCTCCTCGTCGGGAGGCGCCGCCGAGCCGAGGACCGCGACGGCGGTCAGCGGCGATGCGTCCTCCTACCCGCAGCAATACACGGCCGCCGAGACGGACGCGCCGGCCGCGGACGAGGCCGCGCCCGTGGCAGCCGGGGCGGCCGCACCGATGGCGCAGCAGCCCGTGAATCCTTCGCCCACGATGATGGCGCCGCCTCCGCCCGCGCCGCCCCCGATCGTGCCCACGCAGCCCATGAAAAAGGCCGAGGCCGAGCGCAAGGTCGCCGTCGCCACGCAAAAGCCGGCGCCGCAGCCCGCCCCAATCGCCGTCGCGCCGCCCGAGCCGAAAGGCACCGAGGATTACAAGGATTACGGCGTGAACCCGGTCGTCGATCCGCAGAAGGATCGGCTCTCGACGTTCGCCATTGATGTCGACACCGCGTCGTATTCGATCGCGCGCCGGAAGATCATGGAGGGCACGCTCCCTCCGTTCGCCTCCATCCGCGCCGAGGAGTTTTTGAACTACTTCGATTACAGCTACGAGGCGCCGAAGAGCGGGCCGTTTGCGGTGCACTTCGCCGCTGCGCCGTCGCCGTTCACGAAGGGCCATCACCTCGTGCGCGTCGCCGTGCAAGGCAAGCGCGTGCCGGAGAGCGCGCGCAAGCCCGTGCACCTCGTGTACCTCGTCGACACGAGCGGCTCGATGGAAGCGGCCGACAAGATCCCGCTCGCCAAGCGCAGCCTGAAGCTCCTGACGAGTTCGCTGAAGAAGGGTGACACCGTGGCGCTCTGCACCTACGCCGGCAACGTGCGCGAGGTGCTCGCGCCGACCGGAATCGAGGAGAAGGACAAAATCTTCCGCGCGATCGACGACCTCTCGGCCTCGGGATCGACCGCGATGGCGAGCGGAATCGAGCTCGCGTACAAGCTCGCCGAGCGGACGCTGGTGAAGGGCCACGTCAATCGCGTCATCGTGCTCTCGGACGGCGACGCGAACGTGGGGCCGACGTCGCACGAGCAGATCCTCGATATGATCGGCCGCCACAAGGAGAAGGGCATCACGCTGAGCACGGTGGGCTTCGGGACCGGCAATTACAAGGACACGATGATGGAGCGCCTCGCCGACAAGGGCGACGGCAACTACGCGTACATCGACAGCGAGGTCCAGGCGAAGCGCGTGTTCCAGGACCAGCTCTCCGGCATGCTGGAGGTCATCGCGCGCGACGTGAAGATTCAGGTGGAGTTCGACCCGAAGGTGGTGAAGGAATACCGGCTCATCGGCTACGAGAACCGGGACATCGCGGACAAGGATTTCCGCAATGACAAGGTCGACGCGGGCGAGATCGGCAACGGCCACGCGGTGACGGCGATCTACGACGTGGTCCTCAAGGACACGAAGTCCTCGCCGATCGTGCTCCGCCTCCGACACAAGCAGCCGCTCGCGGGCGATACGGCGACGGAGAGCGAGTTCAAGATGGATCCGGGGGCGATCGCGGCCTCGTTCGACGCGGCGGGGCGCGATTTCCGGTTCGCCGCGACGGTCGCTGCGTTCGCCGAGGTGCTGCGGCAGAGCCCGCACGCGCGCGATTGGTCGATGAAGGACATCGCCCGGCTCGCCGATCAGGCCGCGACGACGCAATCCGATCAGCAGGAGTTCGTGAGCCTCGTGCACCGCGCGGAGAAGCTCGCGACGGGCAATCAGGGGCCGGCCGTGGCGCGCTGAAAAAGCACGCCGGGACCTCGACGAACGCCCTCGATCCTCCTATTCTGGCGCGGCTCTCCGATGTCGCGCCTCGCCCTCCCCCTCGCCGCCTCGCTCCTCGCCCTCGCCGGCTGTTCCCACGAACCGGCCCCGCAAACCCCCGCGCCCGCGCCCACGCCCGGGGAGCCATCCGCCGCGGTGATGCCCCTCGAGATCGTCGAAACGCCGCCGGTCGAGACCACGCTCGATCATCCCGACGTGCAAAACGCCGCCGAGGTGTGGCTCGCGATGATCCAGGGCGCGAAGCGGTCGATCGACATCGAGCATTTTTATATCAGCAATGCGCCCGGCGGAAAACTCGAACCGGTGCTCGCGGCGATCGAGGAGGCCGCGGCGCGCGGCGTGCGCGTGCGGCTCCTCGCCGACATCAAGTTTTACCTGCGATACCCCGAATCCGTCGATCGGCTGGCCTCGCACGGGGTCCTCGTCCGCAAGGTGGACCTCCGGGCGCGCGACGGCGTGCAGCACGCGAAATACATGGTCGTCGACGACGGGGACGCGTACGTCGGCAGCCAGAACATGGATTACCGCTCGCTCGAACACATCCAGGAAATCGGCGCACGCGTGCGCGTGCCGGAGGTCGTCGCGGCGTACGCAAGGGTGTTCGCGCAGGATTGGTGGATCGCCGGCGGGCAGGTCGCTGCCGAGTCGCCGGAGACGAAGCCGCTCACGATTCCCGCGCGCTTCACGTTCGGCGCCGAGGAGGTGCGAATCCTGCCCACGGCGAGCCCCAAGGATCTCCTGCCCGCGGGCGTGCCGTGGGAGCTTCCCGAGCTGCTCGCGCGGATCGACGGCGCCGAGCGCACGCTCGACGTGCAAGTCCTGACGTACCGCACGAAGATGCGAAACGGCACGCCGTGGCCGGACCTCGACGACGCGCTCCGAAGAGCGGCAAAACGCGGCGTGCGCGTGCGTTTGCTCGTCGCGGATTGGAGCAAACGCGAGGCGTCGCTCGAAGGGCTGCGCGAGCTTTCGCGCGTGCCTGGGATCTCCATCCGGTTCCTCGTGATCCCGCAGAGCTCGTCCGGCTTCATCCCGTTCGCCCGCGTGGCCCACGCGAAATACATGGTCGTCGACGGCAAGAGCGCCTGGATCGGCACGAGCAACTGGGAGGGCGACTATTTCACGGTGAGCCGAAACGTCGGGCTGTTCATCGACGGCAAGGCGATCGCCGGGCAGCTCGCGCGCATCTTCGAGGACGGGTTCGGCGGCACGTACGCCGAGGTGCTCGATCCCGACCGCAAGTACGAGCCGCCGCGCATCGAATGAGATTGACGGGCGGGGGCAATTCGTTTTCTCATCGCCGCGTGCACGACTTCCGCCGCGTCGCCCCGCTCCTTCCGCTCCTTCCGCTCCTCCTCGTCGCCGCGTGTGACCGCGGGTCGAGCGACATCACGCCCTCGCCCATCCCCTCGGCCGCTGTCACGGCCTCGGGGACATCCTCGGCTGGATCCATCACGCCCGCCGTCGCTGCCGCGCCCAGCACGGCCGCACCGATCAAACCCCCGGAGGGGCCGCCCGCGTGCAAGGCTGGCGAAAAGAAGGTGTGGGGCTCGGGCGCGAACAAGCTGACGGGCCTTTCGGTCGTGGATCTCGGCGAAGGCCGGCACGGCGTGGGCCTGGCGATGGGCTACGATCCCTACGTGCTCGTCGTCGAGAAGTCGGGCGAGGGCCGGCTCGTGAAGGTCGCCGTGGGCAAAGGCTCGCACCTCGCGAAGCCGCCGAAGGCCGAGGAAGGGACGCGCAAGGTCATGCGCGTGACGCCGTCGAAGGTCGACGGCGAGAAGGTCTACGCGTTCGTCGATTACCACGACGAATACAAGGACAAAAAGCGCCGCGTCGCCTGCGGCCCGGCCGATACGAGCGACGCCTGGAACCATTTCGACGGGACGCCCTGGCTCGATCGTCCGGAAAAACCGACCGGCGAAGAGCGGGCGAAGCTCCTGAAGGGTCACGAGTACGAGCGGGGCCACGCCGAGGACGACGCGAAGGCCAAGGTCGACGAGGCCGAGGACGAGAAAGGGTATCACGAGCTGCGTGATTGCCGCACGTTCTCGGACGGCGGCGGCCATGCGTGGATCGTGGGCTCCGAACTCGAAGCGGACGAGAAGGCCGAAGGCGCGCTCGAATGGAAGAGCACGCTGATGGTGGACACGGGCAACAAGGACAACGAGGTCCACCTGCACGAAATTGTGCTCAAGGGAGATCCGCCCGCGCTCGCCTCGTTCGAGGTGCCGATCTCGCACGCGTTCGACGACGGCTCGCTCCTGCTCGCGACGCGATTCAGCTCGACGCTCCGCGTGGGGATCCTCGGGAAAAACAAGCGCCTGAAAAGCAAGCTCGCGAGTTATCCGGGCTTCCCGACGATCCCGCACGCCACGAAGGACGGCGAGGATCTCGTGATCGTCACGTCCGTGGCCAAGGAAAAGGGGCAATTCGCGCTGCGCGCGCTGCGGGTGCCGAAGAGCTACGAGCTGCCGAAGAAGCTCGTCGCGATCGATACGCACATGGGCGACGCGGGCCACGACCACGCGCACGGGCACGACGACGAGGCGGACCACCACGACCATTCCGAGACGGATCCGACCTTCCTGCGCGACACGCAGGGGCGGCGCTGGCTCGCGTTCATCGAGGGCAAGCGCGGCAGCGGCGACCTCGAGCTCGTGCCGGTCGACGAGAAGTTCCAGGCGATCGGCAAGCGCTTCTCGGTGCTCGACGACAAGAGCCTGGCCTCGGAGGTGCGCCTGCTCCCGCTGCCCGACGGCAAGATCCTCGTGGTCTCGCTGCGCGAGGGCAGGGGCGGCACCGAGCTCGTCTCCGAGGAGCTCACGTGCAATATCGTGAAGGAGTGAGCCGCTAAGCGCCGGCTTGTTTTTGCTCCAGCTCTTCCCACCGCGCAATCAACGTCGCGGCGCGGGCCTTGGCCTCGTCGAGGCGCCGCCCGAGCACCGGGACCTCCGCCCCGCGTGACGAATACAGCGTCGGATCCGCGAGCTCCTTTTCGAGGGACGCGACCTCGCCCTCCGCGTCCTCGATCCGGCCCATGATCCCTTCGAGCTCGCGCTGCTCGGACCAGGTGAGCCCCTTCGATTTCGGCGCGGTCGGCTTCGCCGCGGCGGGTTTGTCCTTGCTGGTCACTTTCGCGGCGGCCGCAGCGGCCTTCGTCGCCTCTTCCTTCGCCGCCTCCGCGGCCGCTTTTTGGACGAGATAATCCTGGTGCCCGCCGGCATACCGCACGACGCGGCCGTCGCCCTCGAACACGAGGAGCGAGGTCGCGACCCGATCGAGGAACCACCGGTCGTGCGTCACGACGAGCGCGCTGCCGCCGTATTCGGTGAGCATCTCCTCCAGCGCCGAGAGCGTGGGCAAATCGAGGTCGTTCGTGGGTTCGTCCAGGATGAGCAGGCTATGGCTCTGCGAGAGCATCTTCGCCAGGACGACGCGCGCCCGTTCGCCGCCGGAGAGCGATTTCACGGGCTGCCGCTGCGCGTGGCCGTCGAAGAGGAACCGTTCGAGGAACGAGCGGACCTCGATCGGCTGGCCGCCGAGCTCGATCTTGTTCCCCGCCGCGGCGACGTTGTCGTAGATCGATTTGTCCTCGTCGAGCCCGCTCCGGTGCTGATCGAAATACCCGACCCGGGTGTTTTTCCCGACCACCACCTCGCCACGTGCCGGCATGACGTCGCCCAGGATCGACCGGAGGAGCGTGGTCTTCCCCGTACCGTTCCGGCCCACGATCCCCACGCGCTCGCCGGCCGCGAGCACGAAGTCGAAATCCTTCACGAGCGTGCGGCCCGCCATCTCCAGCGTGAGCTTGCGTAGTTCGAGGACGGTTTTCCCTGTAAAACTCGACTCCGCCAGGAGCTTCGTCGTCTGCTCGGCGCGCGCGGGGGTGGCCGCCTTTGCGGCCTCGGCCCGCTGGATGCGCGCCTTTTGCTTGGTCGTGCGCGCCTTCGGCTGGCGCCGGAGCCATTCGAGCTCGGTCCGGAGCAGATTCTGCCGGTTCTGCTCGGTGCGCGCTTCGAGCGCGAGCCGCTCCGCCTTCGCTTCGAGGTAGTCCTCGTAGCCGCCCTCGTACGAATACACCTTGCCGCGGTGCAGCTCGATCGTCCGATCGACGACGCGGTCGAGCAAATACCGATCGTGCGTGACGATGAGCAGCGCGCCCTTGTACTCCTCGACGAGCCAGCGTTCGAGCCAGTCGATCGTCTCGGTGTCGAGGTGGTTCGAAGGTTCGTCGAGCACGAGCAGCGCAGGCGGCGCGATGAGCAGACAGGCGAGCGCGACGCGCCGTTTGTCCCCGCCCGAGAGCTCGGCCGTGGGCGCGTCGGGGCGCGTGACGCCGACGTGGCCGAGGATCTCATCGACCTTGTGGAGCTGATCCCAGCCGCCGAGCCGCTCGATCTGCGCAGCCACCTCCGCCTGCTCGGCGAGGAGGGCATCCTGATCCCCGTCGCCGTGGCCGAGACGCGCCGAGATCGCGTCGTATCGCGACTTCGCCGCGGCCCACGGGCCGAGGCCCTCGACGACCAGCTCGCGGCCTGTTTTCACCGGATCGAGCGCGGGCTCCTGCGCGAGATACGCGACGTCGGCGCCGCGCCGCTGCGCGACCGTGCCCGTGTCGGGCTTGTCGAGGCCCGCGAGGATACGCGCGAGCGTGCTCTTGCCGCTCCCATTGGCTCCCACGAGCCCGACGTGTTCTCCGCTGTGGATGGAAAGCGAGACGCCATCGAGGATGCGCCTCTCACCAAACGACTTCGTTAACTCCTGCGCGACGAGGACGGGCACGGAGCCGAGCGTAGCACTGCGGCGAACCTCTGGTGCGGGAGGAACGACAGACCTTCCGTCACGGAGCCACGAACGGCGCGTTGACGGCGCGAGGGACCATCGGCTAGAGTCGGGAAAATCCTCATGTCCCACCGCCTCATCGCCGGGAAATACGAGCTCGTGCGGCAGATCGGGCGTGGGGCCATGGGCTACATCTGGGAGGGGCTCGATCTCCATCTGCGTCGGCGGGTGGCCCTCAAGCTCATGTCCCCGGACCACGTGGCCTCGACCACCGCGCGGACCCGCTTCGACCGGGAAGCGAAGGCGATTGCGCAGCTCCGGAATCAGCACGTGGTGCAGATTTACGATTACGGCATTGACGAGGGTTCGCCGTACATCGTGATGGAGCTCCTGGAGGGCGAGGACTTCGAGAGCCGGCTCGAACGGATCGAGCGTCTGCCGCTCAGCGCGCTCGTGCCAATCGTGACGCAAGCGGCGCTCGGGCTCGCGGCCGCGCACGCGAAGGGCATCGTGCACCGCGATTTCAAGCCGGCGAACGTGTTCATGTCGCGCGGCGAGGCCAACGAGACGGTCAAGATCCTCGATTTCGGCGTCGTCTCGATGCTGACGAGCGAAGAGGACGCGACGGAGGACGAGCTTCAGCTCACCCACGCAGGCAGCATCGTCGGGACGCCGCTCTACATGAGCCCCGAGCAGATCCGCTGCGGCGCCGTGGATCTGCGGAGCGATCTCTGGTCACTCGCGGTGCTCGCCTACCGCGCCCTGACGGGGCAGCACCCGTTCCCCGGGCAATGGCTGGGGATGCTGATGGTGCGCATTTGCACCGATCCGTTCCCGCCGCCTTCGACCTATTTGAAGGAGCTTACGCCGGAGGTGGATCGTTTCTTCGAGCGCGCGCTGGCGAAGGACCCGGACAAGCGCTTTCGCTCGGCGCGGGAGTTCGCCAGCGCATTCGCGGCGCTCGCCGAGCACAACCAGCCAGGGACAGCGAAGATCCTCGTCGTCGACGACGAGCCCGACGTCCCGCACCTCATCAAGCAGCGATTTCGCCAGCAGATCAAGAAAGAGGTGTATACCTTCGTCTTCGCGACGAACGGCGAGAGCGCACTCGAAGAGCTGCGCAAGCACGGGGACATCGACGTCGTCCTGACCGACATCAACATGCCCGGCATGGATGGGCTCACGTTCCTCTCGCGCGTGGGCGATGTGAACCCGCTCGTGCGGACGATCATCGTCTCGGCCTACGGCGACATGAGCAACATCCGCACCGCGATGAACCGCGGCGCGTTCGATTTCCTGGTCAAACCGATCGATTTCAAGGATCTCGAGGTCACGATCGAAAAGACGCTGAAGCACGTGACGGAGCTCCGGACGAACGCCCGTTCGAGCGAAGAAAACAGCGTGCTGCGCATGTTCGTGAGCCCGAGCCTGGTCGACAGGCTCCGGTCGGCGTCGTCGTTCGGCGCGATCGATACCTGGCAAGGCACGGTGGTGTTCATCGACGTCGCGGGCTTCCACGCGAGTTCGAAGTCGCAAGAGCCCAATGAGCGCGTGCGGACGCTG
Source organism: Polyangium fumosum (assembly GCF_005144585.1). Taxonomy (GTDB): domain Bacteria; phylum Myxococcota_A; class Polyangia; order Polyangiales; family Polyangiaceae; genus Polyangium; species Polyangium fumosum. The sequence continues at coordinate 152,430 of NZ_SSMQ01000018.1, forward strand.
AACGCGAATTTCGAGGTGATCGTGCCAGCCGTGACGAACCGCGGCGGCGTGGTCGACAAGTTCCTCGGCGACGCCGTGATGGCGACGTTCCGGGGCGATCATCACGTGACGCGCGCGCTCGAAGCGAGCCTCGACGTGCGAATGCAGCTCCGCACGCTGGCATTACGCGCCGGGCAGGATTCGCCGTTCGCGCTCGGGGTGTCGATCGGCGTGGCGACGGGGGACATGTTGTCCGGCGAGATCGGATCGAAGGCGTTTGGCCGACTCGATTACACGATCGTCGGCGAGGTGCCGCGCGCGGCGGCGATGCTCCAGGCCGCGGCCACGAAGAACCAGATCCTCATGAATCGAGGCGCGTTCGACGTGGCGAAAGATTCGTTCGATTGCGTGCCCGTCCACCCAGCGACGAGCGAGCCCCTCGAAGCGTTCGAACTCGTGCGTCGCGCGGGTGGAGATACGATTGGCGGCAGGGGCGGCCCGAATTCGATGGCCGAGACGATCGACCTGACGGGCGGGCCGCCGGGAGGGAATGCGGCGACCGGGGGCGGGTCGCCGCTGATCTGATTCAGGGATGCGAGCTGCGCGCCGCCTCGCGCTCCTGGCGCATGCGGCGGTGCTTGAGCTCGGGCGACTCGGCGACGGCCATGCCGATGAGGCGGAAAGCTTCGAGGAAGTGCTTGAGGCCGATGCGAATGAGCTCGGGGCTGACCTCGCCGACGTCGGGATAACCGCGGCCCTCGGCGTCGGGTTGCACGCGGCCCCAGTTCGCGAAGAGGCGGCCCCACTCGCTCGCGAGGACGCGCTGCACGTTCTTCTGCGCGTACATCGGGTACCAGAACGCGTCGTGGTACGCGACGGACGCGACGTACGCCCACGGCGCGAGCCACGTCTTCAGCGACCACTCGACCGGCTTCTTCAGCGGGCCCCAGTAGATCCGGTGCTGGTTGCGCGAGGCGAAGGTCATCTCCTTGAACGGTCCCTGGAAGTCCCACTTGTCGTTCAAAGCATCGACGTCGCCGACGATCTCGATGTCGCGCACGTCGCCGCAGCCGAGGCCGAGGTCGTGCGCGAGGCGGACGAACTTGAGGTCACGCAGCGGGTCGAAGCCCATGAGCTTGCCCGCGACCGCGTCGATCGCGACCTGATCGGCCGACGCGAGGATCACGTTCTTCACGTGCGGGATCATGCAGCGCGGCCCCGGGCCGTCGCCGGCGAAGGTCCCGTCCATCACGGCGAAGACGCCGCGGTGGATCTTCTTCTGGATCATCAGAAGATCGACGAGCGTCTCGTGGATGACCGGGTGCGTCCAGTGGCGGTGCTCGTTCAAGAGGCCGCCGAACGCGTTCTTCATCGCGCCCGTCGTCGTCGTGAAGATGTGCGTCTTCACCGTGGGCAGGTGGATGATGTTCTCCCCGAGGAAGCGCTTCGGGATGCTGAAGCCCTTCGGGTAGACCTCGTTCAAGCAGAGGAACTTCTTCGTCAGATCCCCGACGGCGTCGCGCACGTCGATCCACGCTTCGCCCTCGTAGAGGTGGACGTTGCGCAGGCCGTGGGCCTGGACGACGTCGATCTGCTTGTTCTCGCGCTCGCCGAGGTGCGCATCGATCACGACGGTGCGGTTGTGGCAGGCGTGGATCAGATCCTTCGTGTAGCCATCCCGCTGCATCGCGCGGATGACGCCCTCGAGCTGCCAGGGCACGGTGGACGAGCCCGGAAAGAAGAAATGCCAGGAGATGTTGACCTTGAGGGCCGTGTCCGCGTCCTTGGCGACGACGTCCTGGTAGCCCGCCAGGTTCATCAAGCGGTGGTAGTCCTCGAGGACGGTCCCGGGGGATGTCCGCAGGATCGCGACTTTCGACTTGCTCATCGAGACCTCGGCAACGATCGAGGGTGCCTATAGCATGGAGGGACGCGTGGCCATCGATGCCGCCTCGGGCGTTGCAGATCGCCGCCAGGGTGGGTAGAGTCCGGGTCCAAGACGAGCCGAAGTGGCGGAATGGCAAACGCGGTGGATTCAAAATCCACTGTCCTCACGGGCTTGTGGGTTCGAGTCCCACCTTCGGTACCGAGTTCGTCGCTGCGTAGCAGGCAGGCCAGCGCGAAGAGGCAACGTTGAAGCGGGGAAGAGGGCGTTCGGGGATAGAGCCGCTCTTCGCGGTGCTCGCCCGCGAGCGCGGGATCACGCCGCCGTCGGACGCGTCGCGTTCTCCGGTGCGCGCACGAGACTGGGAGGCTGCTGTCGGCTCGCGCATCGCGGCGCGCGCGCGGCCGGTCAAGCTGGAGCGCGGCGTGCTGCACGTGCGCGCGGCGAGCGCGACGTGGGCGCAGGAGCTCTCGATGCTGTGCGAGCCGATCCTGGAGCAGCTCAAGGCGCGCGGCGTCGCGGTCGAGTCGCTGCGCTTCCGCGTGGGCCCCGTGGACCCGCCCGAACGCGCGACGACGCGGAACGACGTGCGCACGGCGCCGCCGGCCGTGAAGCTGCCCGAGGTGCTCGCCGCGGAGATCGAACACGTGGCGGATGAAGCGTTGCGCGAGGCGATCCGACGCGCAGCGGCGAAGAACCTCGGCTGGCAACGCATGCGCACGAGCCGCAAGAGGACCGCCGCGCCCGAAGCGCGTGTCGAGAAGGACGAGCGTGCCGCGCGCGCGCCCGAAGCGGAGACGGCTACGACGACGCGAGCCGCTCGAGGCCCTCGACCCGCTGCACCAGGAAGCGCTCCGCAGGACCGAGCTGGGGCGCAATCTTCTGCAGCTCCGCGACGTACGCGCGGATCATCTTGATGTCGTAGCCCTTGGCCTTGCGCACGATCGTGTAGAGCTCGTCGATCACGGAGCCAGGCAGCGGCGCGCTGATCGTCGTGTAGAGATCGAAGACGTAGTCGATCCACGAGCCCTTCGTCGTCGCCGCGGCGAGGCGCGCGGCGTAGAGCGCGGCGTACTCGGCGACGCCGCCCTTCGGACGCTGGCCCGTCTTGGCGCGCTTCAAGATGCCCTGCAGGAGCGAGGCGAGGATGCGCTCGGCCTCGTCGGCGCGGCCCATCGCGAGCGCCTTGTCCGCGACGCCGCAGAGCAGGCGCACCGACTGGAAACGTCGCGACGTCTCCGATCGACCGCCGAGCCGGATGTCGACGTCGCCCTTCGAGTCGATCGCCGCGGCCTCGATGGAGGCATGGATCTCGGCGACCTGCATGCCGCCGATCGTCTGCATCGCGCGGCGGTGCTCCTCGTCCGCGAGCGGGCTCGAGCGCGGCTCGTCGGTCTTGTAGATGATGATCTCCTGGTTGCCGATGCGGATCTTGTCGCCCGGCACGAGCTCGCGCGGACCCTCGATGCGCACGCCGTTGACGAGCACGCCGTTGCGGCTGCCGAGGTCCTTCGCGACGACGCCGTTCGAGCCCACGACGAGCGCGGCGTGCTTGCGCGACACGAGCGGATCATCGACCGCGAGCTGGCACTCGGGCCCGCGCCCGACGACGAACTCCCCGAACGGGAGCTCGAGGTCATGCGCGAGGTAACGGATCCTGAACGGCATGTCCGAACCTCACTTGAGCCCACCGAGGCGCTCGAGGCCCTCGATTCGTTGCTGCACGAACCGCTCGCTGGGACCGAAGCTCGAAGACCGGCTCCGCAACGACTCGGTGTACGCCCGCATCTTGCCCATGTCGAGCGTCTTGACCTTGCGCACCGCGGAGTAGAGCTCGTCGACGACCGTACCCGGTACGAGCTGATCGATGCGCGTGTAGAGCTCGAAGATGTAGTCGATCCAGAGGCCCCTGCCCGTCGCCGAGGCGAGCTTCGCCGCATAGATGGCGGCCGTCGACGCGAGGTCGAGCGGAGGCTCTTTCCCGTCGCGCGCCTTCTGCAGCACGTCGTTCAGCGAGCGCAGGAGGATGCGCTCCGCCTCCTCGGCGCGGCCCATCGCGAGCGCTTTGTCCGCGACGCTCCCGATGAGCGAGAGCGCGTTGACGTGCCGATCGGGCTGCACGTTCGCGGCCGCCACGATGTTCGCGCTGTTCACGCTCGGCGTCGGGGACGTGTTCTGCTGCGACGCGACGCCGGGCGTCGTGTAGTCGCTCCAGAAGTCCTCGCGCGTCTCGAAGCCCTCGTGGCCCGCCACGGTGGGCATGCGGGCCGAGCGCGCGGCGCTGCGCGGATGGCCGAACGCGATCGACTCGGGCACGCTCGAGAGGCCCTCCTCGGGGATGTTCTCGAGCACCATCTCCTGACCGCCGATGGTGATGTGATCCCCGTGCGCGAGCTTCTGCGGTCCTTCGATCTTCGTGCCGTTCAGGCTCACGCCGTTGCGGCTGCCGAGGTCCTCGATCGTCACGCTGTCGCCGCGCACCGTGAGAAGCGCGTGCCTGCGTGACACCAGCGGATCATCGAGGGCGAGCTGGCAGTCGGCGCTGCGGCCGATCACGAACTGGCCCAGCGGCACTTCGAGCTCGTGCGACAGATACCGCAGTCGGACCGCCATGTTCGAGCCATACCAATGGCGTAGAACGCCGTCAAAGCGGCTCTTTTCGGTCCGGCCGGCCGACCCACCGAAACCCGGGCCACGCCCGGCCCGGGCCTTCCTCGGACAGAACCCGGAGGAGGAAGAGGAGCAGCCGCGGATGCGAGAGGAGCCCGTACATCGTGAGCTTCTCGTCAGCCATCGCACGCGCGACGTCCCACAAGGTCGCACCGCCCTCCGGCGTACGCGTGAACACCTTCGGCAGACGCAACCAGCGGGAAAGACCGACGTTTGCGAGGCGCCGGAGGACGGCTTCGTCACCACAGAGAGTCACGGAGGGGATGCCCACGGTGCCGTCGTGGATCGTCAACCGCCCGTGATCGAAGCGCATCGTCAGCGTCTGCGTCGTGTCCTGCGCCACGACGAGCACGGAGCCTCGAAGCGCCCGAAAGTCCTGCATTTTTCGAGCGGAATGGGCGACGTTTTGCCGGATCCGGTCGGCGAGCAGGATCGCGAGGGTGTTTTCTTCCGTGCCTTCGGCGAGATCGATGATCGGGTCCACGGTGCCGCTCGTCCCGGACCATGCGCCCGGTGAGAGGAGCATGACGAAGGCGCGCCGCGCGGTCGAGCGCTACCGCGCAGCGGCGATCACCGAGGCGCCGATGTCGGTCCGGAAGTGCCCGCCCGCAAAGGAGATGCGCCGCGCCGCCTCGTACGCGCGCTCGCGGGCTTCCAGGATCGAAGCCCCCACAGCCGTGACGGCAAGCACGCGCCCGCCCGCCGTGACGATCCCCTCGGCCGACCGCTTCGTGCCCGCGTGATGCACCACCACGCCGGGCACCTTCGCCGCCTCGTCGAGCCCGCGGATCACGTCCCCCGCGCGCGGCGTGCCCGGATATCCGGCCGCCGCGAGCACCACGACGACCGCGCTCCGCCCCGGCGCGACCCGCACGGCCGTCGGATCGAGCTTGCCGTGCGCGACCGACGCGCACATCGCGGCGAGGTCGCCGTCGAGCAGCGCGACGAGCGCCTCGCACTCGGGATCCCCGAAGCGGACGTTGTGTTCGAGCAAGAGCGGATCCCCCGCCGGGGTGATCATGAGCCCCGCGAAGAGCACGCCCCGGAAGGGCCGGCCCTCGGCGCGCATGCCGTCGATCGTCGGCCGCAAGATTTCCCGCTCGATCCGCGCGAGCAGCTCGGGGCCGACGTGCGGCGACGGAGCGAACACGCCCATGCCGCCCGTGTTCGGGCCTCGGTCGCCGTCGAAGACACGCTTGTGATCCCGCGCAACGGGGAGCACGAGCAGCGACGTGCCATCGGTGACCGCGAGGACGCTCGCCTCCTCGCCGACGAGGGCCTCTTCGATCACGACCACGCGCCCCGCGTCCCCGAAACGACGCTCGACGAGCATCGCGTGCGCCGCCTCGATCGCCTCCGCCTCGGTCTGCGCCACGACGACGCCCTTGCCCGCGCAGAGGCCGTCGGCCTTCACCACCACGGGCGCGCCGCGCCGCCGGATTTCCGCCTCGGCGGCGACCATGTCCGTCACGATCTCGAAGTCCGCCGTGGGGATCCGGTGCCGCGCGGCGAACTGCTTCATGAACGCCTTCGACCCTTCGAGCTGCGAAGCCTCCGCGCTCGGACCGAAGACCCGGATCCCCGCCGCGCCGAGCGCGTCCGCGACGCCCGCGCAGAGCGGCCCTTCGGGGCCCACGACCACGAGGTCCACGGCTTCGCGCTGCGCGAGCGCGACCACATCCGCAGGGTCGAGCCGCGCGCCCTCGATTGAACGGATCGGCGCGGCGTCCGCCCCGCCTTCGTCCATGGTGCCCGCATTGCCCGGCGCCACGACGACCTCGGCCGTCGTGCTCGACCGCGAAATCGCTCTGGCCAGGGCGTGCTCTCGTGCGCCCGAGCCGAGCACGAGCACCCGCCGCCCCGACGACCGCTCCGATCCGGAAGCCCGCTGATTCACGGTGCGCCGGCTACCACGCGCCCCGACCTCGCGCGAACGAAAAGTGACCCCGCGCGCCAAAGCGATCAGGGACATGCGCCCGCGCCCGAGACGCACCCCGAACTTTTTTCGGTCGGGCGCTCGACAGGCGCGTTTCGATGAAGTACGACTGTGGCCGTTCGGGATTCGTCCCGTTGTGGGTCCGCCGACAGCGCACTGTGAACCCCGCCAGGCCCGGAAGGGAGCAACGGTAGCAGGAAGCGGGTGTGGCGGGCCCTTTTCCCTTTTTGTCCTCGGACATCCCGCGAGGGTTGCTCTCCCGACGCCTGGCCGTACGCTACGGTCGTCGTGGATTTTCTGTCCCCGGGCAACGACGAGCCGCGCGAGGGCCGGGTGTTCCGGTGGGTCGCGTTCATCGCGTCCGCCGCCCTCGTCGCAGCGGGCCTGCGGTTTGCCCTGCACGAGCCGCTCGTCGCCGGCGCCGTGATCGGCATCGTCCTGGCGGCGTGGCTCGGCCGGTGGCTCTCGCGCAGGCGGCTTCGGCGCGTGCTGCGCTCGGGCGACGTGATCGCGGTCCTGCGGAGCTGGGCGGGCGCGCTCGAACGGATCCCCTATCCGGCCACGATGGGCCCGCTCATGGCGGCCACGGCGTTCGCCGCGTGCGGCTGGATCGACAAGGCGCGCGCCGCGCTCGCCGCCGCCGAGCGAGGGCCCGTGTGGGAGGCGGCGATCGAGCATCGCCTCTTCCTCGACACGCTCCTCCTCACGTTCGAGGGCGACCGCGACGCCGCGCTCGAAAAAGCCCGCCGCCTCGTGCGTTTGCCCCTGCCGCGTGGCGCGAGCGTGTTGCGGGATCGTGTCCTCGCTTTGCGCTCCGCGGCGTTCGCGCTCGCCCGCGCCTTCGCGCACCAGAGCGAACCCGGCGACGACGAGCTGCTCGAACGGGCGAGCGAGAACAGCCCGCTCGTCTTCTGGGCCATGCGGTACGCGGCCGCCGTCATCGCCATCGACCGCGGTGACAACGACAAGGCCACACGCCTGCTCGCTGGTGCGCCGCCCTGGCCGGAGGAATCGATCTTCCGCGCCTTCCACTTGGAGATCGAGGAGCGCGCGCGGCTCGCGCCTTCGGCTTGTTCGTGAACGAACGAGCTGTGCACGAGGTCGTTCGGCAGCCGAACGGCGGTCGTGCTAGAGCGAGCGCCTCATGAGCAGCGGCCTCGAAGTCTTCAAGCATGCCGACAGTTGGGCGAGCCTCGCGACGCTCACGGGTCTCGAGGTCGTGCTCGGGATCGACAACATCGTCTTCCTCACGCTCACGACGAACAAACTGCCGGCGAAGCAGCAGCCCGCGGCGCGTTCGCTCGGCCTCGCGCTCGCGCTGTTCATGCGCCTCGGCCTGCTCTTCGGGCTGACGTGGGTGATGAGCTTGACGAGTGATCTCTTCTCGCTCCTCGGCCACGCGTTCTCCACGCGCGACCTCATCCTGCTCGGCGGCGGCCTCTTCCTGATCGCGAAGAGCACGCACGAGATGTTCGAACGCCTGGAGGTCGAGGGCGACAAGGACGGCAAGCCCGTCAAGCACATCTCGTTCGGCTTCGCGGTCGCGCAGATCGTCCTGCTCGACATCGTCTTCTCGCTCGACTCGGTCATCACCGCGGTCGGCATGGCGCAGCACCTGAGCATCATGGCCACGGCCGTGGTGATCGCCGTCTTCGTGATGCTCCTCTTCGCCGGGGCGATCGGCCGCTTCGTCAACCGTCACCCGAGCATGCGCATCCTCGCGTTGAGCTTCCTCCTGCTCATCGGCGTGCTGCTCGTGGCCGAGGGCATGCGCCAGCACATCAACAAGGGCTACGTCTACTTCGCCATGGCCTTCTCGCTCGGCGTCGAGCTCATCAACATGAAGCTGCGCGTGCGCAAGCAGGCGCCCGTGGAGCTGCACAACCCGTACGAGGATCGCGCGCAGTGACCCGCGCTTCTCATCTCCCCACGCTCGCCGCTCTGATGCTCACCCTCGCGGGTTGTCCCGAGGGCTCCGCCGTCGCGCAAAACCCCGACGCAGGACCGCCCGTCGACGCAGGTGCCTCGGACGCACAGAGCACGACGCCTTGGCATGCGTCGTCGTCCACGCCGTCGTCGCCGCCTGCCGAGCCGAGCAGCGAGCGTGCCTCGATCGAGTTGCTTCAGCTCACGCTCACGTCCGACGTGCAGAAAAAAGACCCCGTCGACACGCTCGACGTCGCGCCTCCGGGGACGCGCGTCTACGCGCACCTCAAGCTGCGCAACCGCTCGCAGGACAAGCGCAAGGTGCACGTCGACTTCCTCGTGAACGGCAAGCTCCGCACGCCGCTCGACCTCACCGTCGAACCTTCGTGGTCGTTCCGCACGTGGGGCTACAACACGATGCAAGCCGGCGACACCGGCGAGCTCGAAGTGCGCGTGCTCGACGACGGCGGCGCGACGCTCGCCACGGCGCGGCTGCCCATCAAGGCCAAGTCGAAGGCCAAGTAGGCGCCGCGCGCGTGGCGCGCCGGCAGCAGCCTGCTAGCCGCAGCGTCTCCAGTGCAGCCGGAGGACCTCGATGCCCCACGCCGGCGTGAGCCGGATGCGGCCCGCGCCCGCGGGGTTTCCGAGCACGCTCACGTTCACGGCGGTGCGGATGTTGAGCGGCCGCGAAGCCCCGCACGGCGAAAACGGACCCACGGCGTCGGCCGGCTCGCGCACCACGAAGCGCTCCGCGAACGGCCCGCGCAGCGTCGTCTGCACCGGGTTCTCGCCGAGCTCTCCCGTGAAGTACCGCTCGACGCCGACCGTCGCGGTGACCCCCGCGTCGAGCTCGGCGGAGCCGCGATATCCGTACGCGTTCGTCACGGCGTACGAGTAGCCGGGTGTGTGATCGAGATCGAGGATCACCTGGCAAAACACGCGTTGCTCCGAGGGCGGCACGCCGGGCCCCGCGGAGGCCGCGAGCGCGCCGTCGACGAGCGCGATGTACTGACGGTCGCTCGCGACGATCGCCCGCACCGAACCTGACGGGCATCCGGTGCCGAGGGCCGTGACCGAGCGGAGAGAGACCTCGGGCGGCGTCTCCGCCTTCGCGACGGCGGGCGCGACGAGCGCCGAGAGCCCGAGCCCGAACAACACCCGAGTCAACGTCCTTTTCATGGAATCCTCCCCTGGGGCCCGCGCCCCGGTATCGACGTGGGCGGCGCACGCGCATGCGCGCCGGCCGCCAGCACTTCGAGCCGATCAAGCTCGACGGCAAGGCGATCCGCGCCGGACTCGTTCGCTCTGTTTGGCACGGATTCCCGGGGGAAAACGGATTCGCCCGTTCATCGTCATCTTCGTCTTCGGCTCGGCGTACACTCCGCGCCATGAGCCGCGAGGTCGACGCTCCGCTCCGCTCCGACGTACGTTTCCTCGGTCGCCTGCTCGGCGAAGTGCTCGTCGAGCAAGAGGGCGAGACGCTCTTCTCCGTGGAAGAGGTGATCCGCAAGCTCTCGATCCGCAGACGTCGAGGGCCTCGCACGGGCAGGGCCGAAGCGCAGAAGGAGCTCGTGCGGCAGCTCGAAGCGCTGCCGATCGAGCAGGCCGAGCCCGTGCTGCGTGCCTTCGCGATGTACTTCCGCCTCGTCAACATTGCCGAGCAGCACCACCGCATCCGACGCGCGCGCGCCCACGCGAGCAACCCGGACGAACCGCCGCAGCGGGGCTCACTCGCGGCCGCGATGATCACCGCGAAGAAGGCAGGCGTCTCGGCCGAGGCCATGCGCGAGGCGCTCGCGCGGCTCGAAGTCACGCTCACGCTCACGGCGCATCCGACGGAGGCAGCGCGGCGCACGGTGCTCGAAAAGCTCTACCGCATCGCGCGGCGCCTCGAAGAGCGCGACCGATGCCGGCTGCTCCCGCGCGAGGAAGAAGAAGCACGCGCGGCGATCCGCGAAGAGATCACCGTCCTCTGGCAGACCGACGAGGTGCGTCGAGAAAAACCGACCGTCGGCGACGAGGTCAAAAACGTCCTCTGGTACGTCGAGGAGATCCTCTGGGACCTCCTGCCCGAGCTGCCGCTGGAGCTCGGGCGCGCGTTCGAACGTGCGTACGGCGAGCCGCTCGCCGCGCAGCCGATGCCGCTCCGGATCCACGCCTGGCCCGGCGGCGACATGGACGGCAACCCGAACGTCACGCCCGAGGTCGTCGAGGACGCGATCCGCGCGTATCGCGCGCGCGGCCTGCGTCGCTTGCTCGGGGCCGTGCGTGAGCTCGGCGGATCGCTCTCGCAGTCGGCGCGGCACGTGCGCGTGCCCGAGGCGCTGAGCGCATCGCTCGCGGACGACGCGGTGGCCATGCCGGGCGTGGCCGCGCAGGAGAGCGCGCAGACCGAGGGCGAGCCGTGGCGGCGCAAGCTGCGCTTCGTCGAGGCGCGGCTCGCGGCGGCGCTCGAAGCCGTGGAGACCGAGCGCCAGGTGGCGCGGCAGCGCGCACCGCGGGTCGGCAGCGTGCCGCCGCCGGCGCGGGCTCCCGCGAGCGCGATCGGCAGTCACGCCGAGCTCGGCGTCGCGTACCGCACGAGCGACGAGCTTCATCGCGACCTCCTGCTCGTCGCCGACACCTTGCACAAGGCGAACGCTTCGAACGCAGGAGAGATGCGGGCGCGCGCGCTCGCCGAGCGGGTGCGTGTCCTCGGCCTGTCGATCGCTGAGCTCGAGCTCCGCGCGCCCGCGGAGGACGCGACGGCCGCGGCGGCGTGGCTCGCGGGCGGCGGCGAGGAGACGCCCGGCGCCGCGCGCTTGCTCGCCGCGCTTCGCAAGCTCTCCGAGGCGCAGCGCCAGTATGGCGAGCGCTCGGCGCGTACGTTGATCCTCTCCATGACGCAGCGCGCGGAGGACCTCCTCGCGGCGCTCACGCTGGCGCGGGCCGCGGGATTGTACGACGTCGACAAACAGGCCGTCACGATCGACATCGTCCCGCTCTTCGAGACGCACGACGCGCTCGTCTCCGCGCCGACCATTCTGCGCACGCTGCTCGCGCACCCCGAGTATCGGCGCCACCTCATGGCGCGCGGCGTGCAGGAGGTCATGGTCGGCTACAGCGATTCCGGCAAGGAGGTGGGGCTCTTGGCGGCGGCGTTCGCGCTCCGCAAAGCGCAATCCGAGCTGACGAAGGTCTCGCGCGAGGCGGGCATCGCGCTCCGGGTGTTTCACGGCCGCGGCGAATCCGTCGCGCGCGGCGGAGGGCCGGCGCAGCAAGCCATTTTGGCGCTCCCCGCGGGGAGCGTGGCCGGGCGGTACAAGGCGACCGAACAGGGCGAGGCGCTCGACCACAAATATGCGCGCCCCGAGCTCGCCCTGCGCACGCTCGAGCTCATGGTCGGCGGCGCCCTCTTGCATACCCTCGGCGCCGAGGAGCGGCCCTCCGAGGAGGACGAGCATCGTTATGCGCAGGCCTTCGAGGAGCTCGCCGAGGAGGGGCTGCGCGTCTATCGCGCGCTCGTCTGGGAAAACCCTCGCTTCGTCGATTTCTTCACCACGGCGACCCCGGTCGACGAAATCGCGCGATTGCCGATCGGCTCACGCCCGAGCAAACGCAAGGTCGGCGGCCTCGAAGCGCTCCGCGCGATCCCCTGGGTCTTCGGCTGGACGCAGAACCGCGCCATCCTTCCCGGCTGGTATGGCGTCGGCAGCGCGCTCGACGCGTTCGCCCGGCGCGAGGGCGGCGCCGAGCTGCTCGTCGAAATGACGAACCGGTGGCCGTTCTTCCGCACCGTGCTCGACAACGTGCAAATGGTGCTCGCGAAAAGCGACATGGAGATCGCCGCCCGGTATGCCGCCCTCGCCTCGCCTGCGACCCGCAAGGCCGTCTGGCCGCCCATCAAGGACGAACACGCGCGCACGGTGGCGTGGATCAAACGCCTCTTCGGGGTGAAACGATTGCTCGACGGAAACCCCACGCTCCAGAGGTCGATCGACCTCCGCAATCCCTACGTGGACCCGATGTCGTTCTTGCAGGTGGCGTTGCTTCGGCGGAAGCGGGCGGGGGATGCGTGCTGCGACCGGGCCATCCTGCTCTCCATCAACGGGATCGCCGCGGGAATGCGAAATACCGGCTAGAACAGGCGGTTTCCGTCGAGATCGCAGCCGGGCTCGCCGGGCAGGCACTTGCCGCCCGTCTTCGGGCCCTCGTGCTGCTTGGGCAACGGCCCCTTTTGCACGGGTCGCGCCGGGGCCTCGTTTGCTGCGCTCTTCGCCTCTTCGAGCTCGCGCGCCCGGCGCTTCTCCTCTTCGAGGCGCGCCGCGGTCTCGTCGAGCCGCTTTCCATTCGCGTCGAGCTTCGCGCGCAGCCGCGCCGCCTCCTCGCGCGTCGCCTCGACCTCGGCTGACTGATTGGCCAGCGACGCGTCCTGGTCCGGCTTGATCTTGCCGAAATACAGGCCCATTCCGCTACCGATCAGCGCCGCGGCGCCGAGCACGCTCGAGACCAGGGCGCGCTTCAGCTTCTTTTTCTTTTCATCCTCACGCAGCGCTGCGAGCGCCCGCTCGTGCTCGTCGGCCTTGCGCATCATCTCCATGCGGGCCTGGGCCTCGACCTCGGCCCGCGCGCGCTCCACCTCCGCGAGCCGCAGCGCTTCGAGCCGCGCCGCCTCCTCGCGCCGGGCAGCCTCTTCCCGGGCGATCCGCTCGGCCTCGGCCTGCGCCTTTTGCTGCAGAGCCTCGGCCTCGCGCCGGGCCGCCTCTTCTCGGGCGATTCGCGCGGCCTCGATCCGCGCCTGCGCGGCCTCTTCTTCCTCGCGCACGGTCTGCTCGTGCAGAGAAAGGAGCTGGTTCAGCGAAAAAAGGACGGAGTTGTCTCGCGTGGCGGACATGGGGGAATGCCTCCCGATAGGGCAAAGGATCACGTCATCGACGGGCACCGCCGAGGGCGGCCATCACGTCGCGCGCAAAGATTGGACGCACATCCCCCATGGAACTTTGAACCCGCCCGGTAAATTTTTCGCCGAGGTGGTCTCGTGAGCGCGGACCCCGGCGACGACGTCCTCAGTGGAGGCACATGTCGCTGGAGCGACAGGCGGCCATCTGGGCGAGGGCGTCGAAGGCGGAGTCACATTGGGCCGTGTTGATCTCGTTCAGGCACTCCGAGAGCTCCTTCTGATCGATGCCCCCGGTGCATTCGTACAGGTTGATGTCCTCGCGCTCGGCTTGGCGCACGGACTGGATACACGCGTCGCGGCTCGACCAGCGCTGCCCGGCGCCGATCTGGTTGCAGCGCACGGCGCGGTCGCAGCGCGCGTCGGCCAGCGATTGCAGGGCGCGGGCGACGTCGCCGCGGGGCGACTCGCCCAGGGCGCGGTTCTCGCGGCTGCAGGCGCCGAGCGCGACGCCGGTGCCGAGGACGACGAACAGAAGAGCGGGAGCGTATCGGGTGCGGGGCTTCTTCATGCCGCGTCCGCGGTGCAATCGAGGCGCCAAGGGCGGACCGCGCGGGACGGCACGGGATGTAACGGACGGACGGCGCGAGGCGTCGGCGAGCGCGGAAGAATCGAGCGAGCCCAGCCGCGGGATCTCTTGAATGCGCAGCTTTTCGCCGCTACGGGTGGAACATGCCCGACCTCCTTATCCAGGCCTCCTTGCCCGAGCTGGCCTTGATCGTGCTCGCCTTCTTCCTGGGTTTGACGCTCTTCAACGTCCCGATCGGGTTCGCGCTCGAGCGCCTGCTCCCGCGCCGCCGCATTTTCGACGTGCCCCTCGCGCAGGGCCAGTATCGCTTCGAGCTCGTGGGCAACCTCGTCTTTCTCGCGGTCGCCGTGACGACGTTTACGGCCGTGCTCTCCTCGGGCCTCGTGCGCTTCGGCGAGACCTCGCTCCTGCGGGACGGCCTCACGTTCTTCGTGATGCTCGCGGGCTTTCAGGTGTATTATTACTTCCTGCACCGGGCCATGCACCACCGCGCGCTCGTGCGATTTCACCGATGGCATCATCGCTCCCACGTGACGACGCCGCTCACGGGGCAATCGATGAGCTTCGTCGAGTCGTGCGCCTGGATGATCGGGTATGCGGGGATGCCGCTCGTGATGTCGTACGTCGCGCCGATCGGCTTCTGGGGCTGGGCCGCTTATCTCGTGGTCAACATCGGCGGCAACATCGTCGGGCACGCGAACGTGGAGCTCACGCGCTCGGTGACGGGCATCCGGTGGCGCTCCATCAGCGCGAACCCCTTCGTCTATCACGCGCTCCATCACGCCCGCTGGACAGGCCATTACAGCTTCCAGTCCTCGATCATGGATCGACTCTGCGGCACGGAATGGAAGGACTGGCCGGTCCTCCTCCAGCGCGTCATGGACGGCCAACCGCTCCGGAGCCTCAAGGAGCGCGCCGATCCGTCCTGACCCGTACGTCCGGGATCGACGGGCGCGACGAAAAAGCACGACCACGCCGCTCCGCTCCCCTGTGCCGGCCAAACGCAAATCGGATAGTCTGCCCGCGTGCCGGCAAGCCCTCCCCTCGACAGGCCCTCCATCGACGAGCTCGAGATCTCGGACGCGGAGATCGCCTCCTTCCGTGACGCGCCGCCGCCTCCGCCGCCCGCGGCGCGCCCCGCGCTCACCCCCGCGTCGCTCCCGCTCGTCCAGCGCACGGCCTACGCCGTCAGCGGCGTCTTCGCGGAAGGCGGGATCGGTCGCATCCTGAAGGCGCGTGATACGCGGCTCGACCGCACGGTCGCCATCAAGGAGCTGCTCTCCACGGACGCGGCCGAGGCCGAGCGCTTCGTGTACGAGGCGATCATCACGGCGCGCCTCCAGCACCCCTCGATCGTCCCCGTGCACGAGGCCGGCCGCTGGCCGACGGGCGAGCCGTTCTACGCGATGAAGCTCATCACGGGCAAACCCCTCGGCGACGCGATGAACGAGGCGCACACGCTCGAAGAGCGCCTCGCCTTGCTCCCGCACCTGCTCGCCGTCGCCGACGCGATGGCGTATGCGCATAGCCAGCGGATCGTCCATCGCGACCTCAAGCCGGCGAACGTCCTCGTCGGTCGGTTTGGCGAGACCGTGGTCATCGATTGGGGCCTCGCGAAGGACCTGAACGACGAACTCGCCGAGCCGCTCTCCGGCAAACCCCGGCCGCTGGCGTCCGAGGAAAAATCGGTCAGCAGGAGCGCGCATTTGACGTCCGTCGGCGCGATCATGGGCACGCCCGCGTACATGCCCCCGGAGCAGGCCATGGCCAAACCCGTGGATGAGCGCGCGGACGTGTATGCGATCGGCGCGCTGCTCTATCGCGCGCTCTCCGGCGTGGCCCCGTACGACGTCCCGGGCGGGGACGTGATCGACGTGGCCCTCAAGGTCCTCGAGGCGCCGCCCGTGCCGCTCGCCGAGCGGCAAAAAGGGATCCCCGAGGACCTGCTCGCCATCGTGGAGAAAGCGATGGCCCGCGACGCGTCGAAGCGATATCCGACAGCGAAGGAGTTGGCGGACGACCTGCGCCGCTTCCAGATGGGCCAGTTCGTCGCGGCACACACGTATTCGCGCGGCGAGATCGTCCGCCGCTTCATCAAGCGCCGCCGCACGCCGCTCCTCGTGGGCCTGGTGGGCGTCGTGGCCCTCTCGGTCGTCGGCATCTTGAGCCTCACGCGCATCATCCAGGAGCGCAATCGGGCGCAGGCGAACGAGGTCGAGGCGCAAAGGCAAAAGGCCGAGGCCCAGGCGCAGCGCCTCGAAGCCCAGCAAAAGCAATCCGAGGCCACGAAGCGCGCCGACGAGCTCACGATCTCGCAGGCCCGCGGCCTCATGGAGCGGGACCCGAGCCAGGCCATCGCTTGGCTGAAGACGCTCTCGCCGAACAGCCCGCGTTTCCCCGCCGCGCGCACGCTCGCCGCCGACGCGCTCGCGCGTGGCATCGGAAAGGTCTTCCGGGGGCACGGCGGCGGCATCAACGCGGTCGCGTTCGCGCCCGACGGCAATACCGTCGCGACCGCGAGCGACGATCGAACCGTGTGGGTGTGGGACCTCGAAACCGGCACGCACAAGGTCCTCGCGGGGCACGGCGACGAGGTCTGGACCGCGGCGTTTTCGCCCGACGGAAAGCTCCTCGCCACGGGCGGCAAGGACAAATCCGTGCGGATCTGGGACCTCGCGTCGGGCACCTCGCGTGTCCTCGCGGGCCACGAGCAATGGGTGACGAGCATCCGCTTCTCGGCGAACGGCCAATGGCTCACCTCGCAGGGCTTCGGCGACGGCGTCTTCCTCTGGAACGTCGCGGCGGGCACGGGAAAACGGGTCGCGGAAAACACGGGCGTCGAATTGAGCCGCGGCGCGGTCTTTTCGGGGGACGGCCGCACGCTCGTCCTCGTCGAAAAGGGAAAACTCGTCGTCTGGGACGTCGCGACCGACAAGAGCCAGAGTTTCTCCGGCCAGACCTCGGTTTGCTCCAGCATCGCGGTCTCGCGCGACGGCATGTTCGTGGTTACGGGCGGCGTCGACGGCTCGATCCGGCTGTGGAACACCTCGAAAGGGGCGCTCCGCACGTTCCCCGGCCACACGAAGGAGGTCACGGCGCTCGCGTTCTTGCCGAATGGCACCGCGTTCGTCTCCGGCTCGAAGGACCGCGCGGTTCGTTATGCTGATCTCTCGAACGGCGCCACCCGGCTGCTCGGCCAGTACGGCGGCGAGATCAAGACGCTCGCGCTCTCCCCCGACGGCAGCCGCGTCGCCGCGGTGGGGCAGGACCGCAACGTGGTCTTGTGGGATGTCGGCAATGGCCAGCGCCGCACGCTCGGCGGCTTCCAGGATTGGCTCGGGCTCCACGGCGTCACGTTCTCGCCGGATGGAAAGCGCCTCGCCGCCGCGGGCTTCGACCAGACGATGCGCGTATGGGAGCTCGGCACGCAGATCGATCGGGTGGTCGGCGAGCACGACGGCGCGGCCACGACCGCGGCCTTCCTCCCCGACGGAAAACGCGTCGTTTCGGCCGCGGACGACGGCACGGTACGCCTCTTCGACCTCGCCTCGGGCGCGCCGCAGATCGTCGATCGGCATGGCAGCAAGGTCAGCGATTTGCGGGTATTTCCGAATGGAACCGCGATCGCCTCGTCTGGCGAGGACGGCGCCGTGCGTATCGCCTCGCTCTCGGGCGAGCCCCCCAAGGTGCTTCGCGGCCATGCGGGGCGCGTCGCGCGGATCGCCATCGCGCCCGACGGAAAACACCTCGCCTCCGGCGGCGCCGACAAGAAAATCCGGCTTTGGGACGTCGCCTCTGGACAAGCCGAGGTCCTCTTCGAGCACGAAAAACCCGTCGAGACGCTCGCGTTCTCGCCGGACGGCGCGGTCCTCGCCACGGGCAGCGCCGACAAGACCGTGCGCATTTATCGATTCGCTACGAAAGAAGCAAAGACGCTGGGCACCTACGAGCGCGCGGTCCGCGCCGTCGCATTTTCGCCGGATGGAAAGACGCTCGCCTCGGGCAGCGCCGACCATACCATCGGGCTTTGGGACCTCGCAACCGGCCAGGGGCGGGTGATCGACGCGAGCGGCAATGGCGTCACGCAGATCGTGTTTTTCCCGGACGGCGCCACGTTTGCCTCGCTCGGCTCGGAGCCCTCGGTGCGGCTTTGGGAGACGGCCACGGGCAAACCCCGCGAGATCCTGCGCGGGCACGGAAAAACCGTCGTGAGCATTTCCGTCTCCTCCGACGGAAAACGTATCGCCTCGGCGAGCCTCGACGGCAGCGCCCGCATCTGGGACCTGGAGAGCCACGAAGATCGACCGCTCGCCGGGCACGCGGGCGGCGTTGCATCGATCGCTTTTTCGCCCGACAGTCGGGCGCTCGTCTCGACGGGCCAGGATCGAACGGTGCGGCTCTGGGGCGACGACCTCC
Source organism: Polyangium fumosum (assembly GCF_005144585.1). Classification (GTDB taxonomy): domain Bacteria; phylum Myxococcota_A; class Polyangia; order Polyangiales; family Polyangiaceae; genus Polyangium; species Polyangium fumosum. Next base: position 170,707 of record NZ_SSMQ01000018.1, read on the forward strand.
CCGCGGACGAGACGGGCCTGCGGACCTGGCTCGACGCGGCCACGAAGGACGTCGTGCACCTGGACGATCGCCCGGCATCTCCCGAGCCCACGCGCTGAGAGATCCCCCTTCCGCCTCGCCCCGGGAGCCCTAGCCTTCTCGTGGGGGTTTTCGTGTGGCGAATCGCGCCTCGTCTCGACGTCGCATAGGCGTCCTCGTGCTCGCTCTTTGGGCCCTCCTGTTCGGCGCGTCCGCGCGCGGCCAGGCGACGGCGCGGCCCATCGTGTACGTCGCGCCCCTTCGGGGTGAAATCGACAATGGCCTCGCGCCTTACGTGCAGCGCGCCGTGCGCGAGGCCGATCAGGCCGGCGCTGCCGCGCTCGTCTTGCCCATCGATACCCTCGGCGGGCGTGTCGACGCGGCCCTCGTCATTCGGGATGCGCTGCTCGACGCGCGCGTCCCCACGGTCGCGTTCGTCGACCCGCGTGCGATCTCCGCGGGCGCGCTCATCGCGCTCGCGGCCGAGGACATCGCGATGGCCAAGGGCGCGACGATCGGCGCCGCCGCGCCCGTCGTCGCCGGGCCCCAGGGGCAAACGGAGCCCGCCGGGGAAAAGGCGACGTCGTTCGTACGCAAGGAGTTTCGCGCCACGGCCGAGGCGCGCGGCCGGCCGCCTGCGCTCTTCGAGGCCATGGTCGATTCCGATGTGGAGATCCCGGACGTCGTGGCGAAAGGCAAGCTGCTCACGCTGACGACCGAGGAGGCGCTCGCGCTCGGCGCCGCGTCGTATCGCGCCGACTCCCTCGACGAGATCCTGGCGAAACGAGGTTTGTCCGGCGCGGAGATTCGCACGCTCGCGCCGAACTGGGCCGAGAGCCTCGTGCGATTCTCGACGTCGCCCTTGGTCAGCTCGCTCCTGCTCGGGTTCGGGTTGATGGGGCTCTTCGTGGAGATCCGCACGCCCGGGTTTGGCGTGCCAGGCATCGTCGGGCTCGTTTGCCTGGCGCTGTTCTTCTGGTCGCACGCGATCCTCGCGCTCGTGGGCTGGGAGGAGCTCGCGCTCGTGGGCGGTGGAATCGCGCTCCTTTTGCTGGAGATTTTCGTGATCCCGGGGTTTGGCCTGGCAGGCATCCTCGGCGTCGCGGCCATCCTCGCGGGGCTCGGGATGAGCTTCGTCGGGCCGGGCGTGACCGCGGAGGGCGCCGTGCGAGCCGCGACCGAGGTCGCCCTCGCGCTCGCGATCATGCTCGGCGGGGCCGCCCTCCTTTTGCGGTTTCTCCCTCGATTGCCTTTCGGCCGCAGGCTCGTCCTCGAAACGGGGCATCCCGAACGCGCGCTCCCCTTCCCGGCCTCGCCCCTCGACGCGATTTTGCCCGGCGACCTCGGCAAGGCGGCCTCGCCACTGCGGCCTTCGGGCGTCGCGGAAATCACGGGCGCGCGGGTCAATGCTCTCTCCGAGGGCGAATACATTCCGGCCGGCACGCCGCTCGAGGTGCTTCGCGTGGAGCGGAGCTACGTGGTCGTGCGGCGCGTCGGCGAGAAAGAAACAGGTGAATGACCATGTTCGGCGTGGAGCTCGGGATCCTCGGGATCGTCGGCCTCGTCCTCGTGGGCCTCTTCGTCGTCCTGTATCTGATCCCCCTGCCGCTCTGGATCGCGGCGTGGGCCTCGGGGGCGTACGTGGGGCTGTCGTCGCTCGTGGGCATGCGCTTTCGGAGGGTGCCGCCCGGCGTCATCGTGAATGGGCGGATCAGCGCGGTGAAGGCCGGGCTCGACGTGTCGACGAACGACCTCGAAGCGCATTACCTCGCGGGCGGCAACGTGACGCGCGTGGTCAATGCGCTGATCTCGGCCGACAAGGCGAACATCCACCTCCCGCTCAAGCGCGCCGCGGCGATCGACCTCGCCGGGCGGGACGTGCTCGACGCGGTCAAAATGTCCGTGTTGCCCAGGGTGATCGAGACGCCGCGGGTCGCCGCGGTGGCGAAGGACGGCATCCAGCTCATCGCGATCGCGCGCGTGACGGTGCGAACGAACCTCGACCGGCTCGTCGGCGGCGCCGGCGAGGAGACGGTCATCGCGCGTGTCGGCGAGGGAATGGTGAGCACGATCGGCTCGGCCGCGACGCACAAGGCGGTGCTGGAGAACCCCGATCACATCTCGAAGAACATCCTCGCGCGCGGGCTCGACGCGGGCACGGCGTTCGAGATCCTCTCGATCGACATCGCGGACGTCGACGTCGGCGCGAACATCGGGGCGAAGCTCCAGATCGACCAGGCGAACGCGGACAAACAGATCGCGCAGGCGAAGGCGGAGGAGCGCCGCGCGATGGCCGTGGCGCTGGAGCAGGAGATGCGCGCGCGGGTCGTGGAGTCGGAGGCGGACGTGCCACGCGCGATGGCCGAGGCGTTCCGGTCGGGCAACCTCGGCATCTTCGATTATTATCGAATGCGGAACCTCGAAGCGGACACGGCCATGCGGCATTCAGTGGCGAACGACGTGCCCTCCAACGTGAGGCCGGCGATCGGACAAGGACGAGGGTGAGGCCGTGGAGGGGCTCGTCTCGCTGCTCGTCGTGCTCGTGTTTTTGATGATGCCGGTGCTGCCGGCGCTCCTCGCACGGGCCTCCCACAAAGCGCAGGAGCGCGCCGCGAGGGAACTCGCAGCGCACCGGCGAGCGCTTTTGGGAAGGGCGCCGCCGTCACCCCCTCGCCCCGACCGTCGCTCGCCGGTGGAATATCAATCGCTGGAAGAAATCCCCGCGCGCCCGGTCTCCCTCGAAGACGCGCTCCCCGCGATCCCGAGCACGCTCGAAGCGGCGCCCGCCGCGCCGCGCCGCCAGCGGCGCACGTCACCGGTTCTTTTGGAAAAACCTGGCGACGTGCGTCGCGCGATTCTGCTCGGGGCCCTGCTCGGTCCGCCGCGCGGCGCCGATTGAAATCACTCGGCCGGGGGCGGCGGCTCGGGCGCCCTCTTGATGCCGAAGATGACCTCGATCGAGGTCGAATACGTCACCTCGCCCATCGCGAGCGGCGGGCCGCCGCCGCCCCATTTCGCCTCGGCCGTGGCCATCATCGGCATCGGGCCGATCGGCCCGCGCCCGACGACCTCGCTCACGCTGATCACCGGCCCGAGCTCGACCCCCGAGAGCTTTGCCAGCACCTCGGCGCGCGCCTTCGCGTCCGCGACCGCTTTCTCCCGCGCCGTCGCTTCGAGCGCCTTCGTTTCGTCGATCCCGAAGCTCACGTTCCACACGTTGTTCGCCCCCGCGTCGACCGCCGCCTGCACGACGCGGCTCGCCTTCGACACGTCGCGGATCGTCACTTCCACGGTGTTGCTCACCCGGTATTTCACGGCCGGCGGAGGCGGCAACGCGACGGGCGCCGAAGCCGGCGCCGAAGCCGCGGCGGCCTTCCCGCCCTTCACCGGCGCGGGCGCGGGAAGCGGCTCGGGCATGGGCACGGGCATCGGACCGTCGATGAAGGGCCGCTCGACCTGGATCGAGAAATTCGCCGTCTGGACGTCCTTGTCCTCGACCCCGAGCTTCTTCAGCGCATCGAGGATCGCCTTCATCCGCGCGCTCGTCTGGTTCATCGCCTCTTCGACCGTCGGCGCCGAGGCTTCGACGCCGAGGCTCGTCCGCGCGATGTCGGGTTTGCCCATGGCCTCGCCATGGCCGACGACCGTGATGTGACGGACCGCCTCCTGAGAGGCGCCGCGCGCGCCCCAGCCGCCGTGATGGGAGCCACCACAGCCGATGAGCCCGAACGAGGCGGGGACGAGCAAGACGAACGCGAGCACGGAACCGAAGCGCATACGAAAGATCCTCCTCACGAAGAAGATAACGCCGAACGACCGCCCAACTTACAGGCGGCCGCCGGGACTCTGGCAGATGGTCATGCGGGTGTCGAGTTCTCCCAGGGCTCCACGGATCCCTCGATCCAAGTGGAAGGGTTCATGCAACAAGGCTGAATCGCCGGCCCCGCGCGCAATGTTCGTACCCAGCGCGCACGGGGCCGCCGAGCGACGAATCACGAGCGTCGCGAAACTGCACCATGTTCGCGCGATCCAAGCACCAGGAGCGAAGGCAGCCCCCGCGAGCGGGCGCCGACGGGAGGGGCGGGAGGGCCTCTGGGGAAACGGCTTCCCGAGCGGGCGAGCCCGATTTTCGCGCGCTCTTCGAGTCCGCGCCCGAGTGTTACCTCGTGGTCGACCCGAGCTTCACCGTCGTCGCCGCGAGCGACGCTTTCCTGCGCACGAGGCTGGTCTCGCGCGAGGCGATCCTCAGGCGCAACCTGTTCGAAGTCTTTCCCGATAACCCGGACGATCCGAACGCCACGGGGACCCGTAACCTCCGCGCCTCGCTCGAGCGCGTCTTCGCGATGGGGGTCCCCGAGACGATGGCCGTGCAGAAGTACGACATTCGCCGGCCTGCCTCGGAGGGCGGGGGCTTCACGGAGCGATACTACAGCCCGACGAATACCCCGGTCTTCGACGAGAAGGGAAACGTCACGCACGTCGTGCACCGCGGCGAGGACGTGACCGAGTTCATGCTCCTGAAGAAGCTCGGCGGCGAGCAGAGCCGGATCGTGGAGGAGGAGCGGACGCGCGCGGACCGGATGGAGTCGGAGCTCTACCACCGCGCGCAGGAGATCCAGCAGGCAAACGAGCAGCTACGTGTCGCGAACGAAAAACTCAACCGATTGGACGAGCTCAAGACCCGCTTCTTCTCCAACGTGAGCCACGAGTTCCGCACGCCGCTCACGCTGATGCTCGGCCCGGTCGAGGAGCTCCTCCACGGCGGGCACGGCTCGCTGCCCGACGAGCAGCGACGCGAAATCGAGGTCGTTCGGCGCAATGCGCGGCGCCTGCTCAAGCTCGTCAATACATTGCTCGATTTCTCCCGGATCGAGGCGGCGCGCCTGCAGGTGGCCTACGAGCCGACCGATCTTGCGGTCCTCACCGCGGAGCTCGCGAATACGTTCCGCTCGGTCGTCGAGCGCGCGGGGCTCGTGTACGACGTCGATTGCCCGCCGCTCCCGGAGCCGGTCTATGTCGACCGCGAGATGTGGGAGAAGATCGTCCTCAACCTGATCTCGAACGCCTTCAAATTCACGTTCGAGGGGGCGATCGAGGTCTCGCTGCGCTGGGCGGGCGATTGCGTGAAGCTCTCGGTCCGCGACACCGGCACGGGCATCGCCGAGGAGGAGCTGCCGCGGCTCTTCGAGCGGTTTCATCGTGTGCAGCGCGCGCGCGGGCGCACCTTCGAAGGCTCCGGCATCGGCCTCGCGCTCGTCCGCGAGCTCGTGGGGTTTCACAAAGGCACGGTCTCCGTCACGAGCACGGTCGGGCAGGGCAGCACGTTCACGGTCAGCCTTCCGGTCGGCGCGGCGCACCTGCCCGCCGAGCGCATTGGCGTCGAGCGCGAGCTCGGGCTCTCGGCGACGAACGCCGCCGCGTTCGTGGAGGAAGCGGCGCACTGGATCGATGCGCCCGCGCGGGTCGAGACCGAGCGCCCACCGCCCTCGCGCCCGGCGCCCGCGGGCATCCGCGCCCACATCCTGCTCGCCGAGGACAACGCCGACATGCAGCGCTACATCAGCCGCCTGCTCGAACACCACCACGACGTCGAGGTGGTCGGCGACGGGATCGAAGCGCTCGCCCGCGCCCGCGCCCGTGTGCCCGATCTGATCCTCACGGACGTGATGATGCCGGGCATGGACGGCTTCGCCCTCGTCCGCGCGCTACGCACCGACCCGCGCACGCAGACCGTGCCCGTGGTGATGCTCTCGGCGCGCGCGAGCGAGTCGGCGCGGGTGGAGGGGGCCGAGTTCGGCGCCGACGATTACCTGGTCAAACCCTTCTCGCCGCGCGAATTGCTGGCGCGGGTCGACGCGCGGATCGAGCTGTCGCGGCTGCGCCGGCAGGTGGCGCAGGAGACCGAGCGCCTGCGCGAGAGCGAGAAACGCTTCCGCACGCTCGCCGACAATGCGCCGGTCATCATCTGGCTGACCGACGCGACCGGAGCGTGTCATTACATCAACGCGACCTGGGAGCGGATCACGGGGCAATCGCCGGAGGACGCGCATGGCGTGGGCTGGCTCGATCCGATCCACCCCGAAGATCGCCCGCGCGTCGGGCAGATCTTCCGGGCTGCCGTGGCCCGCCACGAGCCCTTCAACTTCGAGTATCGCCTGCGGATCGTGGACGGCTCGTATCGGTGGTTCCTCGATTACGGCGTCCCGCGGCGCGGCGAGGACCGGGGCTACCTCGGCCACATCGGCTCGTGCACGGACATCACCGAGCGCAAGCTGGCCGAACAGATGCAAGCCGAGGCGGACCGCCGCAAAGACGAATTTCTGGCCATGCTCGCGCACGAGCTCCGAAACCCCCTCGCGCCGATGCGGATGGCGCTGCACATCATCCGGGCGCGGCAAGCGAACGCGGCGACGGATCGGCACCTTCAAATCCTGGAGCGCCAGACCGACAACCTCGCGCGCCTCGTCGACGACCTGCTCGACGTCTCGCGCCTGACCCGAGGCAAAATCGAGCTGCGCAAGGAGCGGCTCGACATCGCCACCGTGGTCACGCGCGCCGTCGACGCGACGCGCGGGCTCATCGAGGGGCGGCACCACACGCTCACGGTCGAGCTTCCAGCCGCGCCCGTGACCGTCTTCGCGGACGCCGTTCGCCTGGAGCAGATCCTCGTCAATCTGCTCACGAACGCGGCGAAATACACCGATCCGGGCGGGCACATCACCCTGCATGCCACGAGGGTCGGGGCGCAGGTGGAGATCTACGTGCACGACGACGGCGTAGGGATCGCGCCGCACATGCTCGATCGGGTGTGGCACATCTTCGAGCAAGCAGAGCGTACGCTCGATCGGGCCCAGGGTGGGCTCGGGATCGGGCTCTCCATCGTGCGGCACCTGGTCGAGATGCACGGCGGGACGGTGGAGGCGCAGAGCCCGGGTCTCGGCCAGGGAAGCACGTTCTTCGTGTGGCTGCCCCTCGCGCCGGAAGAGCCGGCGCGCATCACGACCGAACGAGCGGCCCCGGCAAGGATTGGCGCGACAACCCCTTCCCCTGCAGGCCGGAGGCTCCGTGTCCTCGTGGTGGATGACAATGTCGACGCCGCGGCGATGATCGCCGAGCTCGTGCGCGAGCACGGGCACGACGTGCGGGTCGTCCACGACGGGCTTGGCGCGCTCGCGGAAGCGGAGGAGCAGCACCCCGAGGTCGTGTTCCTCGACATCGGATTGCCCGGCATGGATGGATACGAGGTCGCCCGGCGCCTGCGCGCCTCGGGGCATGGCCCGGCCGAGCTCGTCGCATTGACCGGGTATGGCCAGGAGTCGGACCGCCGGCTGGCCGCGGCAGCCGGCTTCACGGAGCACCTCGTGAAGCCGGCCCACCCCGACGAGGTCCTGGGTCTGCTCGACGCGGTCGCGGCGGCCGCCGATTGAAGCTTGTTTTGGGGAATTGCGGGCGTCCGCGGCGATGAATAGCAAGGCACACGAAGGGCCGCTCGCGGGCGAGGATATCGAGCGGACCGCGACGTTCCTGGAATATCAACGGGTGGCGCAGGCCCGTTGCACCATGACGCGCTCGATGGCGAGCGCAGCGAGATGGGGGAGACCCAGGCGCGCGAACGCTTCGGAGCGCCGGCCGCGCGCGGCGGCCTGGACAAGCTCGGCGTGCTGGCTCGCGGCGATGGGGCCGCGCACGCGCTCCAGCTCCGCGACGAAGGCTACGTCGTAGGCGCGGAGCGGGGCGGGATCGCCATCGCGGAGGGCGGCGCGGAGGGCGGTCTGGCAGTGCTGGCGGAGAGCGATCCAGGTGGCGGGATCGAGTTGATGCGTGTCCAGGATGCGAGGCGCGTTCTCGGGGGCGAGTGCAAGCGCCGCGTCGAGGCGGGCAACGCGTTCGACGGGGAAGAGGTCGAGTGGAAGCGGGGTCGGAACCGAGGCGGAAGCGGAAGCGGAAGCGCACGCGGGAGCGGGAGCGGGGGCGGATGCGGCTATCGGGCCGACGCGCGGCGGGGGCGGGATGGCCGAGGGCTCGCGCGGCGCGGCCGGCTCCATCATCGGCGGCGGCAGGAGCTCCGTCGGGATGAGGAAGACGCCTTCCGGGATTGGAATGGGCGGCCCCAGCTTCGGTGGCGGCAGGAGCATCGTGGGCGCGGCGTTCCAGGATTCGGGCGCGGGGATCCACGTGAGCCACGAGGACGCGTCGGGCTCGGGTTCCGGCGGGTAGAGGGTCGGGGTGTCGGCGGCGGTGGGGGGGATCCAGGTGTCGGGCATGGCGGCTGACTCCAGGGCGAATCAGGGTTTCGGCTCGAAGAGGGCTTTGCGGGCAGGGGTCCAGAAGTCGGGTTCGTCGAGGAGCGTGAGCGTGCTGCCCGTACGTTCCAGTTGCGGTGGGCCATTGAACCCATCGAACTTCGCATCGCCTGCGTACTTCTGCTGGAGCACGTAACGAACCACTTGGAGCATGCCGTCGATGGCGCGATCGTATTCGAAAATGTCGATGTAGAAGTAGAGGCTCAACCAGTCCCCCGAGGGATCCTCGTCGAGCTCGCCCGTCGCGGCGTCTTTGGTGAACCGTGAGACCTCGACCTTGAAGGCATCGGCCACGGCTGTGTTGATGTTCTCCGGGTCGAGGCCGAACTGGAACTGAGCGACCAGCGCTCCTCGAATGGTCAGGGGATGGACCCGTGGATCGCGGAGCTTCACATCGAGGCGGAAGCCACGACTCACCTTCCGGTACTCATATCCAGGCGAGAGATACGGTAAGGAGGGGGCTCCCGTTGTCCAGAAGTCTCTGTCCTTGAGCGCCACGATTCGTTTCCCAGACTTGAAGAGTATCGCGGTGTCCGGCGCCACATCATGGCTGAAATGAGCGTCGGCGTCCACGTTATGTAGGAGCCAGTCCAAGATGCGCACCATCTCGACATTCGGATCGGGTTCGTCTGCCTCCAGCCAGTACAACCGAAAACCGACGTTTACGCCCGGGTATGCGAATCCCAAAGCCTTCATGTCGTCTGTTGCCGTCGCAATGACAGAAACTGTCAGGACGTCCTTGTAGAGCACCGATATGCGCTTATCGACATCATCCGTCACCACACCGAGGTGTGCGAATAGTTTGGCGCGGACATCATTCACCGATAGTGGACCCGTTCGCCGAAACATGATGAGATCATATTCAATGGCCATGATGCTAGTATTCCCTTCCTCCGCACGTCGACCTAGGGAAAAATGTGTACAACCTGCCCGCCCTTCACGGCGATGATCTCCTTTAGGCCGTCCACGGGCACATCCGCGAACTTCTGCTTGACGTCGGAGATGCTGATGCTGGGCATGTCATCCAGGTTGATTGTAAACCGATCGGCCTGCGCCTTCTCGACCTTTTTGCGATAGTGCGCCGGATGCTAAAGAGCATGTCGGTGGGCGTTTTTACCTCTGGTGGATTCTTGCCATTGGCGATTCTGATCATCTCTGCTTCGTTTGGAGCGTAGTTATCGAAGTACCTGCCCTCGATTTTGAAGTCTGGTTTCTTGTCCGACCCCGGCGGCGACGCCGGGGATTGTTCCACGTCGTAACCCTTGGCGGCAAGAGTATCGGCGGTCTCCCGCTCGCGACGGAAAGCCAACTGTTCGACCTCCTTTGCGTTCCGCCGTACCGTATGCGGACTCCCCCTCGGCTTCCCTCCGCTCTTCCCGGTTGGCAGCGTATAGTCCGGATTCACCACCTTCTTCGGCGCAAACCCACCATCCCCCGGGCTCTTCGGCTTCGGCGGGTCGACCGCACCCGCCCCGCCTGCCCTCCGCTTCTTGATCGCCTCCTTGATCCGCTGCCGCGTCCTCCGTAATGAATCCGCGATCTTCGCCCGCTTCCCGACGAGCTTTACCATCTTCTGGTGAAGCGCCGCCAACCTCGCCGCCGCCCGCGTCCCCTTGAACGGTTTTGCGATCGCATCCCCGACGAACGGCACCGCCGCCGACACCACGCTGAGCCCGGCGCCCGCCCAATCTCCATCCAAGAGCGCCATCCCCGCGCCCGCGAGATCCGCCACCGGCGTCGGATCCATGAGCCCGGCCGCGTCCACGCCGAGCTTCACGCCTTCCCACGTGATTTCCTGCTCCAATGCGGCGAGCTCCGCCTCCGCCGCCGCTTGCTCTTCGAGCGCCGCTTTCACCTCCGGGTCCTTCAGGACCTCGGGGTCATCATCCGAAATCTCCGCATTCCCGTAAAGCGCCTTCGACGGGACGAACGACCCCTCGTCCTCCGCCATGCCCAGGTAGAGCCGTCCATCCTCGTCCACGGACAGACCCTCCGGATCGACCTCCCCCACGTCCGCCGGCAGCTCGCCCGCCGTCGTCTTGTACCCGTAGGTCTTCGTCTCCGGATCGAAGAGTCCCGCGTTCGCCGCGTACGTCCGCCGGCCGTCGGGATGCGTCGTGATATCGACACGTTGCGACTCCACGCGGCCCGTCTTCGGATCGACCACCGTCCGCTGCTGCGTCACGGTCTCCGCGCCCGTGATCGGGTTTCGCGTCACCTCCTCCGTTTCGGTGACGGTCTGCCCCGTCGCTTGATCCACGACGGTCTTCTCCGTCCTGGAAATGGACACGCTCGGCGCCGCGGCCACCTGGTTCATGATGACCAGGCGCCCGTAGGTATTCGGCTCGCCCTCGGGCCCCGCGCAATTCATCGCGAAGAGATCGCCCTCGCGGACGATCCACTCCCCGCCGGCCTTGTAGGTCGTCGAATGCTCGACCGGCCGGCAATACCCGCGGTTCACGCCGGACACGACTCCGCCACCCGTCCCCGCCTCATTGCCTTCCACGTGGGGGATCCGGCTCTTCATCGTGAACGCCGGATACCCGTTGATGCGGTGCTTCGGGTCCGTGTTCTCCGCAAGCTCCAAGCGCGCGAGGATCATGTACGGGACCGGCACCATGCCGCCCCCCGGCGCCGGCGTCAGGCACACGTCCGGCGCGATGCAATAGACGACCGCCTCGGGGCAGGCGCGCGCGAGCTCGCGGCTCATGATGCCCTCCTTTGCATGGCGAGGTCGACACGGGCCACTCCGTCTTTGTACAGGGGCGGGCTCGCGCGCCAGACGAGGACGGCGCGCATGCGCTCGACGTCGATGGAAAGCGTATCGAGGCGGAGCGGACTGCCATACCGGAAGCCGACGCGATCCACCAGGGCCGTCGCCACGAGCAAGTTCGGCAAGCGGAACGTGAGCCGTGGATACTCCGGGTGCAGGTTTTCGAGGATCACCTCCTCGTCGCCGCGCAGGTATCGATATCCCTCGCCCTCGCGCGCGAGCGCGTCGCCGAGCGGCGCCCGCCGCACCGGTACGATCGGCGAGAGCGACCAGCCGAGGAGCGGCGTATACACGCGGGCGCGCGGACCGGTGACGGTATGGTGTCTCGTGGACGCTCCCACAGCCCATCCGACGCGAAAGGAGGGCACCGGCACACCCCCCGGGGCGTACGCGGTCGCCTGGCAGAGGATATCGGTCCCGATCTTGAAAGGGACGGCCTCGTCGAGCGCGATCACCTCCTGCGTGGACGCGAGCGCGAGCGGCGCGCCGGGCACGATATCGAAGACGCCCTTGGCGATGACGACCTGGAAGGGTTCGTCTTCGAGGTCAACGCTGGAAAACGTCGAAAGAGCGAGCGGCGTCTTGTTGCACGTCTTCATGGCACGCCCCTCCCTCACGAATTGAGGTCGACGGGATCACCGGACACCCTGACGGACGCGCCCGCGACCTCGACGGGGCCCGAGGCAGAGACGCCCACGGTCGTGCCACGAAGGGTGATCTCCGTTCCGGCAATGGAAACGGCGCCGGACGAAGAAATGTTGATCTCGGTGCCGCTCAGCGTGATCTTGCCCGAGCTCTCGACGAGGATCGTGGCCGCGCCGCAGACGATCGTGGTCCGATCCCCGACGAGGAGCGTCTTCGTGGAGCCGATCTTCTCCGATTGCGCGCCGGACACGCTGACCTCGCTCGACCCG
>NZ_SSMQ01000191.1 GCF_005144585.1 Polyangium fumosum
CTAGTACATCATCCCGCAAATTCGTAGTGGTTCACGCGATCGGCATGAGCATCCAGCCGAAGGAACCGTGGAGGAGGTCGAGCAGGGGCTCCTGCCCGCGGTCCTGGTAGGGCGTGGGCTCCCAGCGGGAGCGGTATGGCATTTCGAGTGCCCATGTACCGATCTCGGTGCGACGCAGACGGGCGTGCGGTATGGGGGCGTCTTTCGCCCCCGACTCCAGAATGAGCAAGTTGCCCCGCTTGCGAACGCGGACATGGGCGAGGTCGGGGTGCTTCTTCAACCAGCGCTCGACCGTGGAAACGTCGTGTTGGATGACGAACGACTTGGCCATGGGTTCGATGCGGAGCTTGTACGAAGTCCCCAGAGAATTTCCAGCGGAACGGGTGAGCTTCGTAGCGATTCCAGTAGGCGATGAAGCCTCGCACTGCGGCCTCGAGCTCCCCCGCGTCGCCGAAGCTACCGAGTCGCAGCACGCGCCGCTGGAGGATGGAGAACCAGATCTCGATCTGGTTGACCCAGGACGCGTGCAGGGGCGTGTACACGAACTCGAAGCGGTTGCCGTGGCGCGCGTTGAACAGGCTCCACCGCTCGCCCAGGCCGTCCTTGTGAATGTTGAGGTTGTCCCAGATGACGATGATCCGCTGCTTGGGGTAGCAGCGTGCGATCCTCTCCATGAACTTCAGCATCGAGGCCGCGTCACGGTGCTTCACGACCTTGCCGACCACCTTGCCCTTGCGCACCTCGAAGGCTCCGAGCAGCGCTCGCGTGCCGTGCCGAACGTACTCGAATTCGCGCCGCAGGCTGCCATCCCGCGTGCGCCGCGTCGGATACCTTCGGGAGAGCGCCTGCATGGGCTTCTCGTCGATGCAAAGGACGACCGCGTCCTTCGGCGGGTCGAGGTAGAGCTCGCAGATGCGCCGGACCTTCGGTCGAAAGTCGGGATCGGGGCTGTGCAGCCACGGACGAACCCGGTGCGGCCGGAGTCCTCGGGCCTGGAGCACCCGATGGAC
>NZ_SSMQ01000192.1 GCF_005144585.1 Polyangium fumosum
TGGAGGTTCAGTGTCCAGCACGCTCGCAAGAAGATGGGGCACGCATACCCACAGCCAGCGCATCCCGCGCTGCCCGTCGCAGCGTGAAACAGTCAAGACCCCTGTGTCGAGGAACTAGCCTCCCGCACCATGGCACGAACCTTTACCCCTGTAGATCTCGTCAAGCTCCCACTTGTCGATTCTCATGGCGCGGTCGCCCTCGCGAGCGCCGTCGAGGCGGGCGCGGCGAAGTTCAACGACCTCCCGCAAAACGTCGTCGAGGCCGTCGTTCAAATCGCGTCCGATCGCGCGGTCCTCCAGCAGGCCATTGCCAGGACGCCGGGCACCGTCGTCACGGTCAAGGAGGCCGATCGGCGAATGGACAAAGTCGGCGGGGCATTTCATGACATCCTCGTCGCCTGGGCGTCGCTCGGCGAGTTCCTCCCGCAAGGGAAAGACGCGCGTGTCGTGCTCGATCGTCTCTTCCCCGAGGGGCGTTCGTTCGTCAATCTCAAGGTGAAAGAGGAATGGGCGGCCATCGAGACCAAGCTCGCCACGGTCGAGCGCGAGGGGCTCACGGGGGTCATCGGCGGCATCGGCGCCACGCCCGTCCTCACCCTCCTCAAGGAGGTGCATACACTTTATGGCCAGGTCATCGGCACCACCGAGGCCCCCGAGGAGGCGCCGGAGCTACGGGAGAGCAGGTATGCCCTGCTCGATTCGATTCGTGACTACGTCATCCAGGTGGCTGGCACGGTGAAGCGCAACAAGCCGGAGACGGCCGCGCGGGCCGAGGCCCTGCTCAAGCCCTTGCGCGAGTGGGAGAGCACGAAGCCCGCCAAGGAGAAGCCCGAAGCCGGCGCGGGCTCCAGCGGGGCCTGATCGGCCCCTGGAAAAGCCTCGCCCCCCCTGGAGCGGGCTCCGCGCCCTACCTCCCTCTCGTTCTCGGACCACGGCCGGGGGCCATTCCACGAAGCGACAAGACCAACGAGGGCCTGCGAGGGCCTGTCTCTG
>NZ_SSMQ01000193.1 GCF_005144585.1 Polyangium fumosum
ACCGACATCGTCTCCCGCCTCGGCGACGCCACCGAATCCGAGGCGCGGCTGGAGCTCGAAGGGCTCCGCAATGACGACTTCATCGCGAAGGGTCGGCGCATCGGCACGCCTCGCCTGGCGAAGGAGCTCGCGCGCAATTACGGCCTCCTCGCCGATTGGCTCCTCACCGCCAAGGCCGAGCAGCTCGACCTCCTCGGGTTCGTCTCCGCCGATTGGCTCCGCATCGCCGCCTGGGCCGCGCGGCAATCGGAGACCCATTACGACGCCAATCAGAAAGGCGCGTCCCTCGGCGCCGCGGAGAAGCAGATCCGGCAAACGCAGGCCGAGGAGCTCGGCGCGGAGGCGAAGCAAGCGCGCGATCGGCTCCGTGGCACGCTCCTCCACCTCGCCGGCGGGATCCCCGGCTGGGTCACGCGGATCGACGCAGCGTACGCGACCCCGGGGACCCAGAGCCCGATCAGCGACGCCCTCGTCGCGCTCTGCGACGTCGCGGACGCCCTCTTGACGGATCCGTCCCCCGGCATCGTCAAGCGCCGCGCGCGCAATCGATTGGATATGAATGCCGTGGGGCGATTCCGCGACCTCGCCCTCTCCGCAGCGCAGGCCCTCCGCGACGCCGCCTCGGTCGCGCCGACCGCGCCCGTCTCGCAATCGCAGGTGGACCTCTGGGACGGCATCGCCATCACCTTCTTCGAGCAGCTCGTCGACGCCCTCGAACAGGCCCGTGAGGTGGACCCCACGATCCCCGCGCCCTCGATCATCGGACTGCGGGGCTGGTTCCGCCGCGCGTCCCGCAAGAACCGCGGGGACGCCGACGCCAGCACGAGCGAGAGCGAAGCAGATCAGACGGACGCTTGACGAAAGCGCACGGCGCGCAGGGGAGCCTGCCCACGAGCGCACCCGTGGGCCGGCCCTTCGCGGCAAATGCGTCAGTCGTCGTCACACGAGAAGCGCGCGA
>NZ_SSMQ01000194.1 GCF_005144585.1 Polyangium fumosum
AACTGCGCGATGCGCAGTTCATCGACCCTCGGTCCAGCGCTGGCGCTGGTCCGGGTCCCGGGGCGGATAGCCCCGGGTGGGGCCTGGGGCAACGCCCCAGCGAGGCGGCCCCGAGATGAGACCAGTGCTCAGGGCACGGCCTGGACCGGTGATTGAAAAACTGCGCGGTGCGCAGTTTTTCAAACGGGCCGACGAAGAAGCGGGGGTGCCAGCCGAACCAGCAGCGCGGCTGTCTCGGTGGGCAACGCCGTTGCTGGTCTTCACCGGGCCTGTTCGAGGAACTGCGCGGAGCGCAGTTCCTCGAGCTTGGGTCCAGCCCCTGGCTGGTCCGGGTGCAGGGGCGGACAGCCCCTGCTGGGGCCTGGGGCAAAGCCCCAGCAAAACGGCTTCACGAAGAGACCCATGCTCTCAGCCCCCCGTAGATCGTGAGCACTCCCCGCGGAGGGCCTCCTGCGGCGCCGCAACGCGGTCCCTGTCTGCGCGTCCGCCGACCTTCGGCGCCGTCAGCCGCCGCTCCCTGGGCGTGTCCTCCGCCCTGCGGCGGTGCAGGGCGGGGGATGCGCTCATCCGACCTGAAAGGCGGCGCTGCAGCTCCCACACTCCGCTCTGGAGACGTGCGTATTCCGAACCCACGTAGGCACGCGTTCCGACGGCACGTAGGCACGCGTTCCGACGGCACGTGGGCACGCGTTCCGACGGCACGTGGGCATCGATTCCGATGTGACATGGCCACCAGGTCGCAACGGACCCACCCCTCGGCCGGTCGTGCGGTTTGCCGGAGGGTACGCCGGCAAACTTTGAGAGGGGATGGCGCTTGACGGTGGGTCGACGCCGGGCTCGACCCATGCATGCGCCGCGTGGTGGACGCACCGCGGGCTGGGGCTG
>NZ_SSMQ01000195.1 GCF_005144585.1 Polyangium fumosum
TTGCGCAGACGTCTGCGCGCGCTTGCTGTCGAAGCTCGATGCGCCCGGCGGCCGGACGAACGCGCGTGCGCGCGGCGCCTGCCACGGCAGCGGGCCGGCGTCCAGACGGGGGTGAGCGAGGTGATACTTGCAACCCATGGTCGGAATGGCACTGATCATCGAAAGAACAAGGAGACAGTAAAACAGTGCTGATCGCCGCTCGGATCTAGTTCTCACTCGCAGTCCTCCAGTAATCGACGATACGTAACATGGGCACCCGTTGCGGCAAAGTATCCGTATCCGTTTGAGCTTGGGTACCCGCGGCGAGCTTCCTAAAGGAGGCCTGATGCGCGACGAGGAGATGAGCCTCGTCCTGTTTACCTTTTCCCCGCGTGGCCCCCCCTGGGGCTACCGATATTCGTCTCTCGCGGGCAGGGCCCACCTCGAGCGCGCAAATCCAGACGACGAGAGCGTCCATCGTCGACATTGTGCAATCCTACCCGTCAGCCGCCACTCCCGGATGGGAGGATCCCGTGTAACGCTGCCGCGTGAGCGCGTCATCCATGTTTCGTCCGCCGATGCCGCTCATGGTGCCCCCACAGAAGATCGGAATGACATAAACATGCGTCTGCACTTGGTTGACATGAATGCAACGCTGGTCGCCGCCTGGCGGAGGGAATTCCACCCGTTTGCGGACGTCGAAATTCTCTGCGGAGACATCTTGGCGGTAGCCACGACGGCCGTCGTCTCCCCTGCGAATGGCTACGGGTTCATGGGTATCACCTCGCTCACCCCCGTCTGGACGCCGGCCCGCTGCCGTGGCAGGCGCCGCGCGCACGCGCGTTCGTCCGGCCGCCGGGCGCATCGAGCTTCGACAGCAAGCGCGCGCAGACGTCTGCGCA
>NZ_SSMQ01000196.1 GCF_005144585.1 Polyangium fumosum
GATGTCGGCGGGTCGAGCGAGGTCAGCGTGTCCGGCGCGCAATCGGAGAAGATCGGCTCCACGAAGACGCTCCTCGTCGGGGATCGGACCACGATCGTCTGCGGCGCGGCCACGATCCTCGTCGAGAGCTCGGGCAAGATCACGCTGAGCGGCACCGAGATCAACATTTCTTCGTCCGGCGCCGTTTCCATTGCCGGAACGGAGATCACCCTTCGTGGCACGACCGTGGGCGTCTCTGCCTCGGGCCCCGTCGAGGTCGCGGGCGCGTCCGTCAGGGTGTCCGGTGATCCCGTCGACCTCAATTCGTGAGGGAGGGGCGTGCCATGAAGACGTGCAACAAGACGCCGCTCGCTCTTTCGACGTTTTCCAGCGTTGACCTCGAAGACGAACCCTTCCAGGTCGTCATCGCCAAGGGCGTCTTCGATATCGTGCCCGGCGCGCCGCTCGCGCTCGCGTCCACGCAGGAGGTGATCGCGCTCGACGAGGCCGTCCCTTTCAAGATCGGGACCGATATCCTCTGCCAGGCGACCGCGTACGCCCCGGGGGGTGTGCCGGTGCCCTCCTTTCGCGTCGGATGGGCTGTGGGAGCGTCCACGAGACACCATACCGTCACCGGTCCGCGCGCCCGCGTGTATACGCCGCTCCTCGGCTGGTCGCTCTCGCCGATCGTACCGGTGCGGCGGGCGCCGCTCGGCGACGCGCTCGCGCGCGAGGGCGAGGGATATCGATACCTGCGCGGCGACGAGGAGGTGATCCTCGAAAACCTGCACCCGGAGTATCCACGGCTCACGTTCCGCTTGCCGAACTTGCTCGTGGCGACGGCCCTGGTGGATCGC
>NZ_SSMQ01000197.1 GCF_005144585.1 Polyangium fumosum
CGCGCGAAGCGCTGGACGAGATCGGGACGAAGGGCGAGGAGGTCGCCGAGGAGATCGGGTTGGTTCTGGTTGTTCCCCACATCCGCTTCTTGCCCGCAGCCGGAGAACGGTAACCGGAAATCGACGCGGAGGCGTTCGCGGGTCTCAGGATGAACAAGCTTTGTGAGGCATCCCTTGTTAGACGGTGCCTTACCAAGCAGCAAGTGCGGGCTGGCCTCGTCCTTCTATCCTTGACCGTCAGCATGTTGGTCGGGCAACCTGCCGCCTATCCAGGCTCTCCGACGTTTCGGGGAGCCTGCACGTCGGGGCAGGGCAATGAATCTCCTCCTTTCGATGCGTGCGTCGCGGGTCTACCTCGTCGTGCTCCTCGTGCTCGGGCTCGTTGTTTTTTCGTCGCCTGTGCTCGGACAGGAATGCAAGCGCAAGACGCCGATCCATTACATCGGCATGTGCATGCACCCGCACGGGCCGGCGCACAACGAGTGGACCTACGATTTCTCGGGCAACCCGCTCTTCGGCCGCGCGGCGCGGGAGCTCGTCGCCTGCCATGACGTCTTGCCGCTCTTCGTCTACCAGCCGAACGCGGACCTGAAGAGCAGTCAGTTGATACCGAAGAAGTTTTTTCACCTGGCGACGGCTTGCGAGCCACCTCCCCCGCCCAAGCCAA
>NZ_SSMQ01000198.1 GCF_005144585.1 Polyangium fumosum
CCCAAGGAGTGGCTGGTAACTGGGGTGAAGTCGTAACAAGGTAGCCGTAGGGGAACCTGCGGCTGGATCACCTCCTTTCTAAGGAAGCGCTTCGGCGCCTACCTAGAGGTCAAACCCGTCCCACACGGTGGCGCGTACAATCCAGTTTCCAGGGACCGAGCTGCGGCTCCGCGAGAGCGGAGGCTGCAGTTTGGGCCAGTAGCTCAGGTGGTTAGAGCGCACGCCTGATAAGCGTGAGGTCGGCAGTTCAACTCTGCCCTGGCCCACCTGAGCGTTCTGGAATGCTCTTGGGGCTGTAGCTCAGCTGGGAGAGCGCGGGCTTTGCAAGCCTGAGGTCGACGGTTCGAGCCCGTTCAGCTCCACCGTCTGGACCGCCAGACACCAAAAGACTGCGACGCTTCGGCGTCCTGGATCTCTGACAATTGAATAGTAGATAGCGTCCTAAAGCTAGCGAAGAAGCTGGCGCGCGGAAGTTCGGCAATCGAACTCCGGGCGCGAGTTCGATGCGTGCCTTAGGGGTACGGTCAAGCTACAAAGGGCGCACGGTGGATGCCTAGGCGATCAGAGGCGAAGAAGGACGTGGACAGCTGCGAAAAGCTCCGGGGAACCGCTAACAGGTTGTGATCCGGAGGTCTCCGAATGGGGAAACCCGAGCAGGGAT
>NZ_SSMQ01000199.1 GCF_005144585.1 Polyangium fumosum
CGACATCGACGCCGACTCCTGGCGCCAAAAGTCCTCTCTGCGCCGCTCCCTCGCCGTGCGCGAGAAACGTCGCAGCGACGAGTAAACGCGCTCCCGCGTCCGCACGGCCGGACCATCGATCACGCCATCCACACGGCAAGCGCCCAGCGCGGTGGCGAACTCATGACCTCGCAGGCCAGCGCGAACTCGTGATCGCTGTCGAGATCGAGGATTTCTGCGGATCGGGATGGTTGTCTACAGCAGGCCACTGCCGGTGGACTAAAGTCGGAATTGCATGGGGATCCGTCTCAACAACAGTAGGGCGATCGACGTGCTGGACCTCATCGGTCCGGTGGATCAGATGTGGGCTCGGAGGGCGGCGGATGCGAGCGTCTTGATCGCCGCGGAGGGTGGGAGCAGATCATGAAGAAACATCGTGGAGGCGCAGGCCGTACCAAGTCAGATGCCGGCGACCTTTCGTATCACCTCGCTCACCCCCGTCTGGACGCCGGCCCGCCGCCGTGGCAGGCGCCGCGCGCACGCGCGTTCGTCCGGCCGCCGGGCGGCATCGAGCTTCGACAGCAAGCGCGCGCAGACGTCTGCGCA
>NZ_SSMQ01000200.1 GCF_005144585.1 Polyangium fumosum
AGGCTCTCGTGATCGGATCGACACGGCAGGTTCGGGTGTACGTCTACCGAACGCCCGCGGATATGAGGAAGTCGTTCAATACGCTGGCGGCCCTCGTCGTTCAGGGTCTCGGTCGCGACGTCATGTCCGGCGACATCTTCCTTTTCGTCGGCCGGACGCGAAAGCTCGCCAAGCTGATCTACTGGGACGGGACGGGGCTTTGCCTCTTCTCGAAGCGCCTCGCGAAGGGCTGCTTCGCGGCGCCATGGGCGCAGCCTGGCGACCACCCGCTCATGCTCACCACCAGCGAGCTTGCGATTCTGCTCGAAGGGAGCGAGCTCGCGTTGCGTATGCCCCTCTCGCCGCCGCCCTACGCCGCCGCCGAGCGCGTCCTGCGCTGGGCGTGAGAACTTTTTTATCATCCCGTCGGTACATTCGGGGGGTCTGACGACATTATACAGTCGAGGCCCCCGTGAATTTCGAGACCGAGAACGACCCCGAGATCCTCCGGCAGGCGGCCCTGCTCCTGGAGCGTGA
>NZ_SSMQ01000019.1 GCF_005144585.1 Polyangium fumosum
AAGTCTTCGGGAGGTCCCCCCGGCTCCGTCACCATCAGTCGCGGCCTGGAACGCCTAGCTCCCGCAGCAGAGATGCTGCGCGTCCTCAGGGAGAATGGGCTCGTAAGATGAGACCAGTGCTCAGGCCCGAGCCCGGTCGCGCTGGAGAGGCGGATCCACGCCCGCGCGAGCGCCGCGAGCTTCCGCTTCGTCCCGTGGATGCCAATGCCGCCGCCAGGTTTGTCGATCCCATTCTTCTTCGCCCGCGCGAGGTCGACGGGCTCCGGATAGGAGATCCCGAGGAATCGATGAAATCGCTCGCTCTCCGATTTGCTCGTGATGCGATAGACTCCCTCGGGCGTGCGCTCGTCCCCTTCGCGCTCCTTCTGCCCGACGGGCTGCGCCCCGAATGTGGCCGAGAAGGTGTGGAACAGCTTTTCGCCGCAGTGCAGATCGAGCGCGGCGTCCTTCTTGCGGACGACGATCGCGGGCTTCTCGCAGGAGGCGGGCTTCGCGAGGCTCGAAGGCGGCAGGAAAAGCACGAGGAGGGCGACCGCCGCAAGGACGAGGGCGGCGAGGAGGATCGGGCGCTTCGGGAGGGGGCGGGGGCGCGGCATGGGGCGGAGCCCCAGCTTGCCACACGTCACCCGTGCGCGCCCATGCGAAAGGGGTTCTCCCGCATATACACGAGCACCACGTCGCGGCTCGGAATTCCGGCGACCCCGACGGCCTCGACGCCAAACGAGGCGGTGACATTGGCGAAGCGCGCCGCTTCCACCGGATCACCGGTCTCCTGGAAACGAATCATGAAGGCCGTCGCGAAGACGTCTCCAGCGCCGGTGGGGTCGATCTCCCGGGCGGGGCGGGGCGGGATCCGCGTCACGGAGAGCGACCCGTCGTCGCGGCGTCGGTAGAGCGTGCTCCCGTCCCGGTATTCGGTGACGACCACGAGGGGCACCTGCGCGACGATCGGGTCGAGGCGGCGGAGGTCGGCGCCGATGTCTTCGAGCGAGAGCACGACGGCATCCACGTGCGGGAGAATCGCGGGCGCGCTCTCCCATGGTTTGGCATGGACGCGCCCGTGTTCGTCGAAGTGCCGCATCCATCCCTGGGGCGTGGCGACGACCAGCGTTTCCTCGGCGAGGACGTGGGCGACGTCGGGGGTGATCTCGTCGGCAATCGGCCCGAGCAGCGCGGCCCGCGGTCGGCGCAACGAGGGATCGATATCGGCGGCGGTGATCGGTCGCGCGCGCATGCTGCAATGCTGAATGCGGCCCGCCTCGATATAAGTATTGGCGAAGGTGGTCGTGGCCGCCGAGGGGAGGACGTGAAGCTCGACGTCACGCGGCAGCTCGGAGACGTCGAGGCCCGGCGCCGCCGCAGTGACAATCGTGGGCCTGCGCCCGAGCTTCACGGACGTGACGGCGGCAAAACTCACCGTGCCCCCGAGGCGGTAGCCGTCGCTCGGATCGGTGCGGAGCAGATCCCGGGCGACGTGTCCGATGAGCAGGATGTCCGGCGTGGCCATTTCTTCGACCCTCCCCGCGAGCATAGCACCTCGGGGCGCGAGCCACGGACCCTGGGCGGATGCCACGAGCTCGCTCGCCGGTACACTCAAGGATTGCGTGCGAGACGTGCGACAGGGCAGGCGAGCGTACGGGTGTGGCGGGACAGCCGAAGGGGGGGCGTGGCCTCAAGGCGCAGGGCTTGCGACCCGGAGGCAGCGCAGGCCGATGGGCTGGCCATTCCCGAGGTAAAGCTCCGTCATCGCGGCGCCCGAGACGGGGAGCGGCACGACGTGGTCCGTCTGCGGCGCGAGGTTCCCCAGCGCGAGCGAGCCGTCGTCGGCGCGCACGTAGACGTCGAGCGAATAGTAGAAGTGGAGCGGGAACGAATCCTGTCCCTGCTGGGCCGCGAGCGTCGCCTGGAAAAACGCGAAGTCGCTCTCGTCGAACGCGCCGACGTCGGCCTCGGTCGGCATGCGCCAATCTTCGCCGAGCTTCGCGGAGCACACGTCGACGTCGCTCACGTGCTGCGGGACCCAATAAGGTTTGGCGCCGTAATCTTCGTACGCGCAGCGCGCCACTTCGTCGTAATTGGCGGCGATTTCCGCCTGCGTGAGGGGAGGCCCGCCTGGGACCTGCTGCTTGATGCCCGGGTGCGCGGGCGCGCAGAGCGGCACGAGCTGCGCGAAGGTGTACACGTCGTCGAGGAGCGCGGCGCGCTCGGCCTCGGAGAGCGCGGGATACACGCTCGCATCCTGAAACACCTGAAAGACGCGCGCGTCAGGGAAGAGCGGGGCCGAGAGCTCGATGCCCGGCGCCCCCGCGTTTCCGGTGGCGATCGCTCCGGCGTACTGGAGTCCGGGCTGAAAAGATCCATGTTGCTCCTGCGGATCCTTCGGGTCTTCCGCGCAGCCAGCAACCAGCACGAACAGCGAGAACAAGAATCCTCTTCGCATGACGTACCTCCCTCACTCGTACAACGTGACCTTTCCATCGCGATTGCGCACGCATTTGATCGAGCCATCCTGCGAGCAAACGAAAGCCGCACCACGAGGGTACGCCGCGCAGAAGCGGAACGCGGATCGATGCCGCGTGCCGTAGGCCTCGACGCTCCGGGACGTCCCGTCCGGCAGGAAGATCGTTTCGAGCTCGGTCTGCGCGAGCACTTCGACGCCGAAGCCGAGCACCCGATACCGGTCCGTGAGGAGCAGCGCTCCGTCCACCGCCGTGAGGCCGGGCAGCCGTTCGAGCAGGCGGCGCGCCTTGTCCTCCGCATACTGGAACTCCATGGCGCCGCGGCCAGGGGAATCCTCGTCGAACTGGAAGACCGATTTCCGCAGGAGCGGCCAGACCGAGTCGTCCTCGCACTGGTATTTGATCTTGACGAGCTGTCGCCAGGAGAGGGACTGGCATTCACGGTCGGGGATGACGAGGACCGTGCCCCCGTGCCCGAGCTTGCGGATCGTCGAAAGGACGTCGTGCAGGTGCGCCGGGTAATTCACCTGAGGCGACCACGAGCCCCCGGGCCATTTGACGCCGTCCCATAACGCATCGGTCGCCTCGGCGAGCGCCTCGATCACGGATTGAAAGACGCCGAGCCGCTCGCCCTCCTCGAAGATACGCCCGTCTTCCAGGGCCACGAGGCTGCGCATGTTGCGCCCCACGGAGAGCTTTCCAGGCGCCATCACGGAGACGGTGAGCTGCATGTCCGCGCCATTGCAGAATCCCCAGATGAGCGGTACGTCCCCGCGCGCATCGACGGTCAGCATGACCTTGGCCGCATCCGCGGCCGGCGCCAGGCGCATGATTTCGTGCGGCGTGAAGCTCCTCGGCGGGTCGATCCGCAGGGGGTGATCGATCTCCGTTTCGCGCAGGTCGGGGCTGCAAACGACAGCGCGGAACTGCGTGCCGCGGCGCTCGTCCGCCGTGTAGCTCGCGTGGTATGCGACCTCGAGCAGGAGCGCGAGCTTGTCGTCGCTCGGGAGCGCCGGAGGCTCGCTCTCTTGCCGGGCCCACTCGTACCACCGCGCCTTCAGCGGCGCGATCATGTCGCGGGGATATTTGAACGAGGTCATCAAAGCGCAGGCTCGTCGGCCGATGAGACGGCGGTCACGGCCGCATGTCAAGCCAAGCCGAACGCGCAGCTCAGGCGACGTGCCCCACGAGCAGCTCGCCCATCTTGTCGATCGGCGCCTCTCCCAGCGCGAGGCCCGCCTCGCGGACACACCGCGGCATGCCGTAAACGACGCAAGACGATTCCGCTTCGACGAGCAGCCTCCCGCCGGCGGCGTGAATGGCGCGCGCGCCGTCGAGGCCGTCGTCCCCCATTCCCGTCAGCACGACGCCCAGCACGCCGGCGCCGAATCCCTCGGCGGCGCTGCGGAAGAGGAGATCCACCGAGGGGCGGTAGAACCCCCCGACGTAGCCCGTTTCCAGGCGCGCGTAGGGCCGCTCCGCCCGGCGCTCGATCCGCAGGTTCGTGCCTCCGCGCGCCAGGACCACGAGACCGGGCGTGAGCTCCTGGTCATCGAGAGCTTCCTGGACCGAGACCGCGCTCGTGTCGTTGATGCGGCGTGCGAGCGCCTCGGTATACCCCGGCGGGATATGCAGGGCTGCGACGATAGGGACCGGAAAATCACGCGGCAGCGAGGTGAACAGGCGCGTGAGCGCGTGCGGGCCGCCCGTGGAGGCCCCGACGACGACGAGGCTCGTCCCGCGGGAGGGCCGCGTCACCGGCGTTTCGAGGGATGGCGCCGCGCCCCGCCGGAGAACGGCCGCCGCGAGGACCCGGCTCACGAGCTCGTTCGACACCTCGTACAGCCGATCGGTCGCGAGCGAGGTGGGCTTCTGGACGAGGTCGACCGCCCCGTACGCGAGCGCCTTTTGGCCAAGCTCGCTCTGCGCGTCCGAGATGCTGACCGCCACGACCGCGGGCGCGCCGGTCGTGGGCAGCGCGCGTAAGACGCCGATGCCGTCGAGGTGCGGCATCACGAGGTCGAGGACGACGACGTCGGGCCGGTGCTCGGCGATCTTTTCGAGCGCGTCGAGGCCGTCCCGCGCGATATCGACCACTTCGATGCCCGGCTGCTTGCTCAGGACCTCCCGCAAGACTTTGCGCGCAAAAGCCGAATCGTCGACGACGAGCACCCGGATTGGTCGTTCCATGCGTGCGCTTTCAGCCCGCCTTTCGGTAGACGAAGGCCCCGCCGCGCTCCTCGCACCGGAGCGCGGTGCCGAGCCGCAAGAGCGACTCCGACACCCCGACGAGCAAGGCGCCGCTGGGAAAGAGGGCCCCGGTGAGCATGTCGATCACGCGCCGCGCTGTCGAGTCCTGGAAGTAAATGAGCACGTTGCGACAAACAATGACATCGAAAAAACCGATTTTTCCGATGGAATCACCGTCGAGCAAATTGATGCGCCGGAAATCGACCGCTTTGCGGATCTCCTCGCTCACCACGATGCGCTCGCCGTTCTTCTGCAGGAAGCGCCAGGCGAAGGGCGGGACCTTCACCTGGCTGCGCAGCGCCCGGGGCCCGTAGGCACCCGCGCGCGCGGCCGCGAGCGAGCGCGTGCTCAGGTCGCTCGCCACGATCTCGACCTGATGGAGGAGGCCTCGATCGGCGAGGCACATGGCAATGCTGTACGGCTCCTCCCCGGTCGCACACGCGGCCGACCAGATACGCGGCCTGCGCGGGCCGCCTGCCTCGGCGAGGGGCAAAAGCACGTCACGCACGAGGGCTTCGAGCTGATCGAGCTCGCGGAAGAGATAGGTCTCGCCGACGACGAGGACGTCGGCCAGCGCGTCGAACTCGGCCTCTCCCGCGGGGTCGTAACGCAGATAGTAGTAATAATCGAGGAGGGAATCGAACCCCGCCTCGACCGCGCGCATCGCGATCTTGTCGCCGAGCAGATCCTTGTCGAGGGGCCCATAATGGATGCCGAGCTTTTCCTCGATCAAAGCGCCGAGGATGGCGAAGACCTGGGGGGACATCGGCAAGCCGTTCATGCGGCCCACTGCGCTACGACGAGGGAGCACACCCGTCGGACCTCGGGATCCGGATCCACCCGCGCCGCCTGTTCGAGCGCAACGTGGGCCTGCCGCGTGCCGAGCGCGGCGAGCGTGGTCGCCGCCGCCTTGCGCGCCGCCGGGTTCGGGAGGCCGAGCGCCGCCAGGAGCGCCTCGTTCGCGCTCTCGCGGCGCATCCGCGCCAGCGCCGAGGCGAGCTGCGCCGAGAGCTCGTCGTCCGCCGTCGCGAGCGCTTCGAGCAGGCCCTCGATCCGGCCCGGCAAGGGCGCCGAGAGCGCGGTGAAGGCGCGCGTCGTCCCCGGGTTCGCGGCGTGGAGGCCGACGAGCGCCCGCGTGGCCTCGACCCCGGGCCGCTGCGCGAGGATGCCCATGGCCGTCGCGGCGACGCTCTCGTCGTTGTCCCCCGCGGCCCGCACGAGCGCGGGCAGGACCTCGGGCGAAGGCAGGCCCGCGATCGCCGAGACGGCCACGATCCGCGTCGCGGCGTCGGGCGAGGCCAGCCCGGCCAGGAGGTGCGGGATCAACTCCGGCCGCCCCGTGAGGCCGAGGCCGATGAGGGCCGCGCGCTGCACGTCCGGATCCCGCTCCTCGGCCGCCTTCTGCAGCGCGGCGACGGCGACCTCGCCCCGCAGATGCGCGAGCGCCTCGACCGCCCCCACCCGCACGTGCCCGGCCTCGTCGTCGAGCCGCGCGGCGATCCGCGGAGCCGACGCCTCGTCCCCGAGCCGCCCGAGCGACTTGCACGCGAAGTAGCGAACCCACGCATCCGCATCCCCGAGCGCGTCCACGAGGCAGGCGACGACACGAGGCGCGGCGGTCGATTGCCCGAGGGCACGAACCGCCGCGGCGCGCGCCCGCGCGTCGGTCCCGCTCGCCAGCGCCACCAGGGCGTCGAGGGCCGAGGGCGCGTCGAGGTAAGGCAGTCCGGCGATGGCGACCTCGCGGACACGTGCATCCGCATCGCCGAGCGCGTCGAGGAACACCGGCAATGCGGCATCGTAACCAAAGTAGCCGAGGATGCGCAGCGCCGCCCGGCGAATGCCTGGGTGCTCGTTTCGAGCGGCCTCCAGCGCGAGCGCCTCGGTGTCCGCGCTGCCGAGCGACTGGATCGCCGAGCTCGCCGCGTGCACGACGCGGCCGTTCGGGTCCGCGAGGAGCGGAAAGAGGACGCGGACCGCGGAAGGATCGCCGAGCCGGGCGAGCGTGTCGCACGCCGCGGCGCGCACCTCGGGGGCCTCGTCGCCAAGGCAACGGACCACCTCCTCCAGCGCGGCGCTGCTCGTGACGAGCGGCAGGAGGAGCAGACGCCGAGGCCCATCGCCGTCGCGCAGCGCGTCGAGCACGCGCGCATCCGAGCTCTGACCCAGCTCGAGGAGCGCGGCGGCGGCCGCGGCCGCCACGGCGGACGGGCCATCGAGCAGCGCCCGCAGATCCGGGATCGCGGCGTCACTGCCCAGCGCCGAGAGCACCGCGCAGATCGCGATTTGCTCGGCCTGCCCCGCGCCGCGCAGGCCCTGGACGAACCGCCGCACGGTCGCCGCCACGGGCACCGAACGGCGCAAGGTCTCGTCGATCGGCGCGACCACGCCGTAAAGCTCGGCGTGCCTCTCGCGCAGCTCCGCGAGCGCGAGGGCCACGGCGCGGACGATCGCGTCGCCGGGCCGCGCGAGCAGGCGCACGAGCGGCGTGACGGCGGCCCGGTTGCCGGTGCGGCCGAGCGCACGCGCGGCCTCGAGCATGTACCTCATGTCGAGCAGCAGATCGGCGAGCGGCTCGACGGCGCGTGGATCGCCGCTGCGCCCGAGCACGTCGATGGCCGGGAAGGTGCGGAAGAAGTTGCCCCCCGTCACGACCCGCACGAGCGACTCGACCACCCGCCTGCCCCCGATGCGCCCGAGCGCCTCGATCGCCGCGACGGCCACGTTGTCGTCGGGATGCGAGGTGAGCTCGGAGAGCCTGCGCAGGGCGGCCGTGCTCTTGCGGCGGCCGAGGATCTGCGCCGCGTCCGCCAGGACCGCGGGGGAGTCGGCGTCGGCGAGCCCGAGCACCGCGAGGTCGGCGCTCCCGGTCGAGGCCGAGAGCGCGTCGACGGCGGCCGCGGTGCGCGCCTCGTTGTCGCGTCGCTCGCGCAGGGCGAGGCAGATCGGCTCCACCGCGACGTCGCCCATCGCGGCGAGCGAGGCGACGACCCGGCGCCTGACGGTCCAGCTCGGGTCGGCGAGCATCTCGACGAGCGCCGGCACGCCGGGCGCGCCCACCGCTTCGAGCTCGTGGATCGCCTCGATGCGTTGCTTTTCCGCTTCCGAGAACGTGAAGCCCCCCGGAGACGTGCTCATGACTCGGACGCCGCTCCTCCGGCGGTCCCGTTCGGCGCCCGCAGCCGGGAGAGCGCAGACCACAGGCTCGCCACGGTGTCTGCATGTCCCGTGCTCGCATCCCGGATGCGCGCCATCTGCCCGACGACCTGGCCCAGCGCGTCCCGCGTCGCGAGCGCATCCCGCGCCTGCACGAGCAGCGCTCCCGCGACGGCGCGCGTGCGTCCGCGCAGGTCGACGAAGGTCTTCGCGAGCTTCTCGGCGGCGCCCGTCTGCTCCGCGGAGGCGCTCGCGATCGTCTGCATCGTCGTCGTCTGCCTCACGGCGGCCGTGGCCAGCATGGCGACCGTCTCCGCTTGCTCGGCCACCGCGCGCGCGGCTTGCTTCGCGATGCGCCGCACGGCCTCGCCTTCCTTCGCGAGGGCCGCAGCGGCCTTGGTCTGCTCGACCGCCGCGCCCTTCACCGCCGCCGCCAGCGTGGCGACCTGACGCGAGGCCACGTCGAGCTGCTTGGCCGCGCGCGAACGCTCGGCCACGACGCGCGAGACCTGCCCGGCCTGCTTGCGCGCGTCATCCACCGTCCGCGCCACCTCGGTCGCGCCGCCCGCCTGCTCGGCGAGGCCCGTGACCATCCGTTGCGCGGCGCTCGTGACCTCCTGCGCGAGCGCGCCCACGCCCGTGAGCGCCCGCGTCTGCTCGTTCATCGCCGTGCTCGTCTGGTGCGTCAGCGAGCGCATTTGCATCGCCGCCTTGGCGAGCTGCGCCGCCCCGGAGGCCTGCTCGCCCATCGCGCGCGAGACCCTCTCGGCGTTGGCCGTGAGAAGCGTGTTGGCGCGGACGACGTCGCGCAGGCTGCGGGCCTGCTCGCCCGTCGCTTCCTTGGTCTGCCGTGCCATGCGGCGCATCTCGCCGCTGCCCTGCGCGAGCGCCTGGATGGCGCTGGTCTGCTCGGCGGCCGCGCGGGCGATCGCCTTGCCCTCGTCGTTCACGCGCGCGGCGATCTGGGCCATCGAGGAGACGGCCTGGACCTGATCGCCGTTCGCCCGCTCGACGTCGCGGACCGACCGGCCGAGCCCCTCGACCCCTTCGAGGATGGTGCCGAGCGCGCGCTCGGCGTCGGTGGCGAGGCGCGAGCCTTCCTCCGCGTTCTTCACGCTCTCCACGGACGCCGTGACCGCCTCGCGCGCCGTGCCCTGCAGGCCCCGGACGATCTTCGCGATGTCGGCGCTCGCCGCGGCCGCGCGATCGGACAAGGCGCGGATCTCCTCGGCGACGACGGCGAAGCCCCGCCCGTGCTCGCCGGCGCGGGCGGCCTCGATGCTGGCGTTGAGCGACAGGAGGTTCGTGCGGTCCGCGATCATGTTGATCGTCTGCACGATGTCGCCGATCTCCTCGGCGCGGCGGCCCATCTCCTTCATCACGCCCGCGGACTCGACCATCGCCTGGCGGATGCTCCCGAGGCCCGCGATCGACTTGCCCACCGTGGCGGCGCCTTCGCGCGCGATCACCACGCTCTGGTCGGCCGTCTTCCGCGCATGATCGACGATCTCGACGATCCGCCGCGTCGACGTCTCGACCTGCGCGGACGCGGCGGTGCTCGTCGCGCCGAGCTGGTTGATCTGCTCGGCGCTTTGCGCCATCACCTGCGCCGAGCGCGCGAGTTGCTCCGCAGCCGTCGCGTTCGTCTCGACCACCACGGCGTTCCTCTCGGCCGTCACGGCGACCTGCTCCACCGACGCCGCGATCTCGGTGACCATGCTCGTCGTGGAGGCCGCTGCCTCCTCGAGGGCCTTCGCGTTCTCGGCGACGCTCTTGATGGATCGCGCCATTTGCTCGGCCGTGGCGGACGTCTCCTCGACGGCGGTCGCCATCTCGGTGGCGTCGCGCGTCACGCGCTCGAGCGCCGTGCCCGCGCTCGTCACGGCCGTGGACATGCCGAGGATCCGCTCGCCGACGCCCTTGGCATCCGCGGAGAGCCTCCCGATGCCCTTGGCCATCTGCTCGATCGTCGTCGCGACCTCCTCCATCGAAGCCGCGTTCGACTCGCCCCGCTCGGCGAGATCGGCGAGGTCCTTCGTGTTCGAGACCGCGGTCGCGAGCAGCTCCTCGCTCGCGGTCGCGAGCTCCTCGGCGTTCTGACCGACCCCTTTGATCGAGCGGGCGATCTCTTCGGTGCCGGCCGCCGTCCCCTCCGCCGAGGCCGCGAGCGCTTCGGTGTCGTTCTTGATCCCGTGGATGCTCGGCGCGAGCTCTTGGAGGCCGCTCGCCGTGGCTTCGAGGCCCCGGAGCACCTCGCCCGCGTCCTCGCGGATGCGCTGCTGCGCGCGCGCGAGCGTTTGCAGGGTGATGCTCGTCCCCTCGACTTCGTCCGCGAGCTCCTCCAGGGATGCGCGGAGCTCCTGGCCCGAGGACGCCCGCCCGTCGCTCCCCTCGGCGAGGCGCGACGCGGCCTGCTCGATCGCGTCGGCCTGCGTGGCCGTCCGGCGCAGGTCCCGCTCGGCCTCCGCAGCTTTCGAGAGCGCCAGATCGATCTCAGCCGTTCCGTTCGTCGCCATAAATGCCTTCCTGCCCGATGATTTTTTCGAAATTGACCAGCATCACGAGGCGCTTCTCGCCTGGCCCGCGCTCGACGTGGGCCACGCTCCTCACGAAACCGGCGCCGTCGCCCCCCATCCACGCCGGCGGCGCTTGCAGCCCCTCCGGCGGGATCCTCATGATCTCCCGCGCGCTGTCGACGAGCAGCCCCACCGTGCGCTCGCCGCTCTGGACCACGATGACCCGTGAATCCAGGGTCGGTTCGATGCTCGAAAGCCCGAAGCGCCGTCGCACGTCGATGACCGGCACCACGCGGCCCCGGATGTGGATCAGCCCCGCGACGTAGGGCGGCGTCCCCGGCACCTTCGTCGCGCCGCCGAACGACTCCATCTGGAGCACGTCCGCGGCCTGGAGGACGTATTCTCCGTCGTCGACTTTGAAGACCACGTAGAGCTCGCTCATACGGGCACCTCCGTGCGGTTCTGGGAAAGCGCCCCGCTCAGCGCAACCAGGTCGAGGACCAGCGTCGGCCGGCCGTCGCCGAGATCGGTCGAGCCGGAGACGCCGGTCACCTTCACGAGGGGATCCTCGAGCGGCCGGATGACGACCTCCTGCTGCCCGACCATCCGCTGGATCCCGAACGCCAGGGCCGCCCCGTTGCGCCGCACGACGAGCGCCTTCGGCTCCTCTCGGGACGCGAGCGAAAAGACGGACGCGAGGTTCACGAGCGGCACGATCTCGCCGCGCCGCTCCATGAACCTCACCTCGCCGAACCGTGTATGCCGCGAAGGCCCGCGCACGAGCGCCTCCGGCACGACCTCGACGACCTCCTCGATCGCCGCGACGGGCGCCACGAAGGTCTGTTCGCCGCAGACGAAGGAGAAGGCGTCGACGATGGTGATCGTGAGGGG
Source organism: Polyangium fumosum (assembly GCF_005144585.1). GTDB lineage: Bacteria > Myxococcota_A > Polyangia > Polyangiales > Polyangiaceae > Polyangium > Polyangium fumosum. Next base: position 11,273 of record NZ_SSMQ01000019.1, read on the forward strand.
AATGCAGAGCGTGAACGTCGTCCCCGCGCCGGGCGTGGTCCCGAGCGACAGCTCGCCGCCGAGCTCGACCACGGCGCGCTTCACGATGTCCATCCCGAGCCCGCGTCCGCTCGTCTTCGTCGCGTGGTCGAGCGTCGTCAGCCCGGGGAGGGTGATCAGATCGAGCAACCCCGCGTCGTCCGCGGGCACCGGGCGCGAAGCCCGGTGTGCGACGGCCTCGCGGTCGATGCCGCGCCCGTCGTCGCTGATGCCGAGCTCGAGCTGGTTCGTGGAGCGCTCGAAGCACGTCACCCGCACGAGCCCCTCTTCCGGCTTGCCGAGGCGCCGCCGCTCGGCCGGCGACTCGATCGCGTGGTCGACCGCGTTGCGGATGAGGTGCACGATCGCCGGAAAGACCCGATCCGCCACGGCCTTGTCGAGCTCGGCCTTGCCGGCGTCGATCACGACGCGGACCGGCTTCTTCGTGGCGCGGCTCAGGCCTCGCACGATGAGCGGCACGCGGTCGAGCAGCTCGGCCACGGGCACCATCCGGGCCCGCATGATCGCGCCGCGCAGATCCCGCACCTGCCGGCCGTAGCCCTTCACGATCTCGCCGAGCTCGCCCACGTTCACGCCTTGCGCGGCGAGCGCGTCCACGGCGCGCGCCAGGCGGAAGCGGGTGATCACGAGCGCCGAGAGCCGCTCGAGCGCGTCGTCGAGGCGCGCCACCTCGACACGCACGATCCCGCGCTTTCGCCCCTCGCCGACGTCCTCCTCGGCGGCCTCGGGCTCGGCGAGCGGATCGGCCCCGTCGACGCGCCGCGTGTGCAGCACCTGGACGTGCTCCGGCTGGGTCGCGGCTGCGGCCGCGAGCGCCTCGTTGGTCGCGTCCGTGAGCACGAGGAGGGCGAAGGCGAGCCCCCCGGGCGCCGTGTCGCTCGCGGGGATCGAGAGCGGCACGACCTTCACGATCTCCGCGAAGGCGCCGATGCGCTCGCGCACGCTCGTGATGGTCGTCCCCTCGGCCGCGCGGGCAGGCGACGGCACGAAATCGACCCGCAGCGCGCGGCGCCCGCTCTCCGCGCCCTGGAGGAGCTGGGCTTTTTCCGTGGCCGAGAGCTTGGCGGAGAGGCCGGCGTCGAGGACCAGCTCGACCGTGGCGGGCGACGCGTCCTGCGTGATTTCCAGCGCCGCGAGCGCGTCGAGGAGCTGCGGGGGCGCAGGCGCCACGGGCGCGCTCGTCGACAACGCGCGCACCCGCTCGCCAATGGCGCGCAGCCCCGCGAGCAGGGCCTCGAAGGCATTCGTCGAGAGCGCTCCGGCCGCTCGATCGGCCTTTCGCAGGACCGTCTCCATGGCGTGGGCGACGTCCACGATGGGCTCGATCCCCACCATTGCCGAGAGCCCCTTGATGGTGTGGAGCGAGCGAAAAAGCTCGCGCACGGCCCGCGGGTTGTTCTCGCCTTTGCGCAAGGAGGTTTCGACGGCGAGCAGGTTCGTCGTCGAGGCCGAGAGGTGCTCCTCGGCTTCGACCAGAAACCCGGCCAAAAATTCGCTCGCGTCGAACGCGTTACCCATGGAACGCGTTACTCATGGAATCCCGCCGCATCCAGGCGCAGCATCGACTGCACGTTCGCCAGGATTGCATCGGGCGTGAAAGGTTTCGTCATGAACTGGGAGGCGCCTGCGGCGAGGGCGCGCACGCGTGATCCTTCGTCGCCTCGTGTGGTCACCACGAGGACGGGCAGGCGTTGCAGCTTGTCCTGACCGCGGATGAACTCGATGACCTCGAAACCGCCGATGTCGGGCATGTTGAGGTCGAGCACGACGAGATCGAAGGCCTTGAGCGCGAGCTTTTCGATGGCCTCGAGACCACTCGCGGCGTGGGTGAACGTGAAGTCCTCTCCCACGCGAAGGCACGCGACGATCATTTCGCGCATCACTTTGCTGTCATCGACAACGAGAATTTCCGTCACGCGACCCCCTGAGGACCCGGTCCATTACCTCCCTCGTCCGAGCCCGTCAAGCACGCTCATGCACAATGAACGACAGCTTTTTGCTGCCCTTCCACAATCGTGGCGCATTGCCGCGTGCGCGTGTTCGCCTTGGTGCAGAATTCGGCCGCTGCACATTTGACAGGGGGGTGACCGCAGTGTAGCGAACGATGACCATGCCTGCTGCAAGCTGCGCTCTCCAGAAAGGTGTTGTCTGGATTGTCGATGACTCCGCGCTGGACGCCGAGCGCGCTCGGCGTGCCCTGGAAAATCATTACGCGGTTCAGGTTTTTCCTGATGGGACGGCCGTCCTGGAGGCCCTGGGGAGCCATCCAGCGCCGGACGTGCTCGTGCTCGATTGGGTGATGCCCGGTGTCTCCGGCATCGAGGTGTGTCGATTCGTTCGTTCGAATGGTGCGCACGCTCGCATAGGCATTCTCCTGCTGACGGTCCGACAGCAGACCGAGCAGGTGGTCGAGGGGCTCTCGGCCGGCGCCAACGATTACTTGTCGAAGCCGTACGCGACGAACGAGCTCGGGGCCCGGGTCGATGCGCTCGTGCGCTCGATAACCTTGCTCGACCGCGCCGAGAAAGCGGAGGCGACCGTACGCCATTTGCTGGCGAACGTTCCGGACGCGCTGCTCGTCCTGGGGGAGGGGCGGCGGATCACGTATGCCAATCCGGAGGCGCAGAAGGCGCTCGGTCGATGGGCGCCGGCGCGGCTCCTCGGCCAGTCGATCTGCGAGCTCTTGCCGCAGCTTTCTGCCGAGCTCTTCGCGGCCGCCACGGGCGTGGAGGCATTCGCGCTGCCGGACATCACCATCGACAATGAGGTCTACGCGCCCACGGTCCGCGTGTTTCCTGTCGACCTCGGCGGGGGCTCGACGATCCTGGCGCTGCGCAACGTCACCGCCCGGCGGATGGCCGAGGTGCGGCGGCTGGATTTTTATTCGATCATCGCGCACGACCTGCGCTCGCCGCTCAGCGCGATGCTGATGCGCTCCGAGCTCATCCTGCTGGGCAAACACGGGCCCCTGCCGCGCGAGGCCGTCGTCGATCTGCACAAGATGCAGGGCTCGATCCGGATGCTCGTGGGCATGATCAACGATTTCCTCGACCTCGCGAGCATCGAGGGAGGGCATTTCAAGCTCATCAAGGAAGAGATCGACCTCGTGTCGCTCGTCGACGGCGTGGCCGACGTCCTGCGCCCGCTGCTCGTCTCGGGCGAGCTCTCGTTCGAGATGCGTGCCCTGCCGCGGCCCACGGTGCTGGCCGATCGCCGGCGGCTCGGGCAGGTCGTCGCCAACCTCCTTTCGAATGCCATCAAGTTCACCCCGCGCGGCGGCAAGATCACGGCCACGCTCGCGGAGACGGAGACGTACATCGAGGCGGTCGTCGAGGATACCGGCAGCGGCATCTCGCCGCATGAAATCCCGAAGCTGTTTCAGCGTTATGCACGGGCAAACAGCGGGATGGCGGGCACGGGCCTCGGGCTCATGATCGTCCGCGAAGTGGTGGAGGCCCACGGCGGCACCGTCGGCGTCAACAGCGTCGTCGGCTGCGGGAGCCGATTCTGGTTCCGCCTGCCGAAGATCGGCGGGCATGGCCATCCCTCCGCGCACGCGTCGCCCGCCGGCTGACGTTTTACGAGGCGTCTCCCTGCCGTTCCTTTCGTCGTCCCCTCGGCCGCGTCGGCTGCGGCCGCGTCCACGCCCACAATTCCTCCTTGACACCGCTTCCGCTTCTATGGCACCGTGCCCTTGCGTACGGTTTTGTCCAAACAGGAGGGATTCTTCATGGGAGAGGTCATTGCCGCGACGGCGAGCATCGATCGCATCGACGGGGATGTTCATACGGCGTACGAGATCGCCGTTGCGCGTGGGGGCGAGGTGGCCGAGGCGGCCTTCTTCCGGCTGCACCCGGGCGTCACGGCGATCGATGACGCGAAGGCGATCCACGAGGCCGCGAAGAAGGCCGAGTCCCTCGCGTGGGCGTCCGTGGCCGGCATCGATCACGACGCGGATGGCCTCATTGGCAACGTCCGCGACGAGATGTGGAATGCCCTCGGCCGGCCCAAGCAAAGCTCGCACATGGACGCGGTCTTTCCCGAGGGGATTGGCACGTATACCGCGGGCGACCCGCTCGGGCAGCCTTTGCTCATGCAGGTCCTCCGCGCCCGCATCATCGCCGCCGACGCGCCGCAATGGCCCGAGGCCAAGCGGACTGCCTGGGCCGCGGCCATCGAGGCGAAGCGCGAGGCGTACGAGGCCGCTGTGAAGTCGTATCGACCCATCGAGGCGGCCCTCGTCGTCGCCGAGGCCGGGTATCGCGCCGCCGTGCGGGGCGCGCACGCGCGCCTCAAGAACTTCAAGCGCGACCTGAAGAACCTCGGCCTCACCGAGGCGCAGATCCACGAGATCATCCCCGACGCGAGCGCCGGCAAGAAGCGCGGCGGCACCGGAACGGGCGAAAAATAAGGCGTTCGACCCACCGCCGGCCGAACTCGGACGTCCGATCTCGCCTTCGACCCTTCCTCGCCGAACCAACGTTTCCCTGCATCGCCCCACGACGCGTCGTTCGCGCGGGAGACCTCCCCTGAATCCGCCGCGGGAGGGTCGTCCGCGGACCAACGGGCCCGAGAATCGGCGAAGGCCGGTCCGCGGCGCGCCGAGGAGGGGCGCGGTCCGGCAAGGAGGGGACGTGGCGCCGTGGGGCGTTCCGTTGTTTCGTGAGGGAAGGGTCGATCGACAAAAAACGGGGCCATTTTTTCGGCGAGGAAGGGTCGGCGGCGGGTTCGACCTTTCGGGATCGGCGCGCAGCGGGTCGTGAGGTGGTTCGGTAGAAGCTTGCCTCCGGCTCCATGCTTTGGGTGGCCTGGCTCGCATGTGTTGCTGTGAGCGGCTCTTCCTCCTCGTGTTGCTCCTCGTCCTGTGCGTGCCGTTTACCGCCCGCGCGGAGATCCGCGATGACTTGTCTCGCTCGTTTTGCCTTGTCGTCCCGTCGCTCGACGTGAGATTCGATCCTCCGTGCAAGCCATGACGAGACGCCGCTCGGCCATGCTGGGCGTGCTGGTGGTGGGCTTCGGTGGGGCAGGAATGACGGGCGCGTGCGGGTCGAGCGAGCCGCGCGAGGCAGAGTCGCTACGTGCGGAGGTTGATCCACCGGATCCGCTCGCCGAAGCTCCGTTGGCCATTCAGGCGAAGCCCCCTCTGGGCGAGCGACCTCCGAGGTTTCCTCCCGGAGAACCCATCGAATGTTTCGATGTCATGGCTCCTATGCCGTGCAAGCGTTACCGCATCCCGCTCCTCGGAAATCCTCACGAGAACGTGGCCCTGCGGAACAAGTACAAGGCTGCGTTCGGGGGCGCTTGTTACACGTCCGCGGGACCCACACCCACGTTCGATTGCTTTTACAAGCCCTCGCAGATGACGCCGAAGGGGAAAGCGTGCACGGATGCCCAGAAGATCCCCGAGGTCTTCGGAGCGGCGCCGTATGACAAGGGCTACGAGTGCCAGGAAGTCCAGGGCACGAAGGATTGGTGGCTCCAGGTCGGTCCGGATCCCGCGATCAAGATCGACATCTACTACCTGGACGCGCCCCTGGAGACGTCGCTCATCGATGTCAACGGTGTCCCGACGGCGATCAACGGCCCGTATCGCAATTTGCCCGAGCCGTCAAAGGTCATACCGGGGAAAGACTTCCACTGCTACCACATCGACGGCGTCAAGCAGAAAGAGCGGCTCCTCCAGGTCAACCGCGACGCGCACAAGGGCGACGCGGGCGAGGGCGAGATTCACTCCGATCTCGCGGGCTTCGAGTATGAGTGTGATGGACCCGGCAAGCTCCAATGCATAGAACCGCTCGTCCTCCAAGAGCCATCTCAAGGATATGACAAGAATCGCGCGGAGGTGCACCACGTTGTGCGCGCGAGGGACCTGCGCGGTTGCGACTGGGGCACGAACTCGAACAAGAACGCGGTGGTCATCTCGGCGAAGCTCAACAATTATCTAAAGAACAAGTACCCGACGAAGGAGGAGGTGGATTGGGTCAACGCCGTTCCGCCGTACACGCCGTGACGCGGCCGGACCCAGGCGGCGCGTGTTGACGCCAAGACCAACGTGGTCTAGGCGAGGCCGATGGTCGAACGGACCACCCCGCTCTTCAGAAACCTCGTCTTTGACCGAAACGCCATCGTGCGCGCCGCGCTGCGCGCCGACGTCGAAAGCCTCCTCGCCAGGGTGGATCCGCTCGAGCGCCATCGGTTCGCGGTCACCGACTGTGCGGATTGGACGGGCGACCTAAAGCGGGGCACCATCTACTACGACAACGGCTGCGGAGATTACGTGGTGGTGGCGTGGACCGAGGTGGGCGTCGTCGGCCTCGCGCTCGACGGGTGGCAGGGCCCGATCGAGCAGCTCGACCTGTCGGTCGACGCAGTGACCGGCGGCCCGGACGACGTGCGCGGGGCTGTTCCAGACCTTCCCGAGGAGCTGGAGCCTGCCCTCGTGCTCGCCACCGGCATGCTCGACGTGGGGCCGGACCATGGGGAGAAATTGGCCGGTGCGGGCTTCTGGCTCTGCGGCGACCGCGCGGGAGGCACGCTCTTCGTCGCCGACGATTTGACGTTGGCCTGGGGCGTCACCCGGCTGGCTGCGTGGGGGTTGCTCCGGGGCGGTCGCCTGCCACGTGCGTGTAGTGACGAAATCCACCTCGAACCCGACGAACCGGAAGCCGTGCCGATCCAGGCGATCATCGACGCCGTGGTCGATCGGAGGCTGAAAGGCCCTACGGAGCTCACGACGGACGAGCTTGCGACGCTGCTGCCGAAGCCGCCCGATCCGAAGCGACTGCTCGCCGTTCAGCGCAGCCTTCAGAAGGTCGGCATCACCTGGCCTGGCTCGCCCAAGCTCCCCGAGGAGCCGCGGCAAAGATGTCGTGATACAGGTGTTTCCGGGCCAATGGCGACGACGACGGTGCACCCCCGCGACCCTGAAAACCTCTACTTCTACTTGGACCGCGACGCCATCGTCCGCGCCGCGCTCCGCGCCTACATCGAAAACACCCTCGCTTGGCTCGACCCGCTCGATCGCCATCCCTTCGCGGCCTCCTTCGTCCCGCATTGGACCGGCGACCTCTCGCAGGGCGCTTTCCGGAACAAGGACGAAGGCGGAAGCTACGAGGTCATGGCGTGGAGCGAGGCCGGCGTCGTCGGCCTCGCGTACGAGTTCGGGTATGGTCCGATCGAGCACCTCGAACTCCCGATCGACGCGGTGAAGGGCGGTCCGGACGACGTGCGCGTGGCATTGACGGACCTCCCCGCCGAGCTTTTGCCCACGCTCGAAATCGCCGCCGGCCTGCTCGACGTGGGAGCGCATGGGGAGAAGCTTGCGAGCGTCGGCGTCTGGCTCCACGGCGAGCTGGTCGGAGGCTCGCTCTATGAATACTACATCCAGAAGGGCAAGGACCGGCTGTACGCGTGGGGCAAGCTCAAAGAGGGAAAACTACGGCGGTGGTATCAAGGCTCGTACGTGGCGGACCTCGGCCGCACGAAAGCCGCACCGATTCAGGCCCTCGCGGACGCTTTGACCGACCGGGCCCTGAAAGGCCCCACGGAGCTCTTGCCCGACGAGCTCGCGACGCTGCTCCCCAAACCGCCCGACCCGGAGCGATGGCTCGACGCTCAACGCATGCTTCAGAAGGTCGGCATCACCTGGCCCGGCTCGCCCGAGATTCCTAGCGCGGGATAGGGCTGCGCCGGATCCCTACGCCGGAGCGGCAAGCGGCAAGCGGAAGCGGCAAGCGGCAAGCGCCCCCCGAAGATCTGGCGTATCTACCGCGACGCGGGCGTCACCGGGTTCGACTTGCTGCCGATTCGGGTCTACGAGGGGTAGCTCCAACAGCCGCTACGCGCCCTTTTCTTCCCCGATCGGCAGCGCACACCAGAACGTCGCGCCTTCCCCGGGGTTGTTCTCGGCCCACAACCTCCCCCCGTGCGCCTCCACGATGGACCGGCTGATCGGAAGCCCCACGCCGAGCCCCTCGGCCTTCGTCGTGTAAAACGCCTCGAAGACCCGCTCCATCTCGGCCGGCGCGATTCCCTTGCCCGAATCCTCCACCGACAGCAAAACCCGATCCTTGCCATTGCCACGCGTCCGCACGACCACGAGGCGCGCGCCGGCCGGGCGATCCGCGACCGCGTCGAGCGCATTGACCACCAGGTTCAGCACGACCTGCTGGAGCTGAATGCCGTCGCCGCGCACCTCGGGCAGCCGCGGCGTGAGGTCGAGCCGCAACGCCACGCCCCGGAGGAGCGCGTCATTGCCCACGAGCCGCGCCACCTCGCTCGCGAGTTCGTTCAGGTTCTGCCCATCCGCGCGCGGCGTCCCCTTCTTCAGCATCGCCCGCATGCGCTGGATGATCGTCGCCGCGCGCCGGTCGTCGTCCACGATGTCGGCGAGCGCCGAGAGCGCTTCGTTCACGTCCGGCGTCGGCCTCTGGAGCAGGCGCCGCGCCGCCTGCGCGTTGCTCAGGATCGCGGCGAGCGGCTGGTTCAATTCGTGCGCGATCGAGGCCGCGAGCTCGCTCATCGCCGCCACGCGGTTCATGTGCGTGAGGCGCTGGTTCGTGGCCATGAGCTCGTCGGTCCGGCGTATGACCTCGGCTTCGAGGGTATCCCTCGCGCGGGCGAGCGCGGCGGCGGCCTGTTCGAGCTCGGCGTTTTTCTCCGCGAGCGCCCGCGCCCCGGCGCGCACGGCGATCTGCGCGCGCACGCGGGCCGCGAGCTCGGCGCGCACGAACGGCTTGGTGACGTAGTCGACCGCGCCGAGCTCGAGCCCACGCACCCGGCTCGCCGTGTCCGCGAGCGACGTCATGAAGATGATCGGGATGTCGCGCGTCGCCGGATCCGCTTGCAGGCGCCGGCAGACCTCGAAGCCGTCCATGCCGGGCATGATCGCGTCGAGCAGCACGAGGTCGGGCTCCTCGCGCTGGATTTGCCGCAGCGCCATCGCCCCGTCGAGCGCCACCGCGAGGGCGAAGGGCTGGCCCGCGAGCGCGTCGGAGAGGAGCTTCAAGCTCTGGGGGTCGTCGTCGACGAGCAGGACGAGGGGCACGCGCATCGTTGACAGGGTCGGAGAACTGGGGGAGGAATGCCAGCAACGTAACGTCATGGTCGCAGGGCCAGGAAGCGATGACACAGACGGAGCGCACCATATTCGTCGTGGATGATGATCCCTCCGTGCTTCGCAGCCTGGAGCGGCTCCTGCGTTCGGCGGGGTATGCGGTCGAGGCGCACGCCTCGCCCCGCGGGTTCCTCGACCACGCGCCCGCGGATCGGCCGGGGTGCGTGGTCGTGGACCTGCGCATGCCCGAGATCGGCGGCCTCGACCTGCAGGAGGAGCTCGCGCGGCGGGGCTTCGAGCTGCCCTTGGTGTTCTTGACCGGGCACGGCGATGTGCCGAGTTCGGTGCGCGCCATGAAGGGCGGCGCGGTCGATTTTCTCTCCAAGCCCTGCGACGACACCGAGCTGCTCGCGGCGGTGGAGCGGGCGCTCGCGCGGGACGCCGAGGCGCGGGCGGCGCGGGCGGAGAAGGAGGCCCTTCGAGCGCGGTTCGCGGCGCTCACGCCGCGCGAGCGGGAAGTGTGCTTGCTCGTCGCGCGGGGCCTGCTGAACAAGCAGATCGCGGTGGAGCTCGGCACCGCCGAGAAGACGATCAAGGTGCATCGGGGCCGGGTCATGGAAAAACTCGGCGCGGCATCGGTGGCCGACCTCGTGCGTCTCGTGGATCGCGTTCAGGACGCCTGACGCCTGTCCGAGCGCGCGCCCCTCCGCGGCAGCCGGGCCTTGCTCACGCATGCGCTGGGTGTACCAGGCCGTCGCTCGACGCAATATGGGACCAAGGTCCTATCCGCGGGGCGCGAGCGCGGCAGAAAGCTCGTGGAGGCGGAATTCTTCCGCCAGCGCCCGCACCTCGCCCGCCCACGCGGCGAGCCGTTCGTCCGCGGCCTGGATTCCCTGGAGCTCCTGCAAGAGCTCCGGGATCCGCCCCCGTTCGGCGAGGTCGAGCAGGCGCGCGAGGACGTCCGCGGGCGGCTCGATCCGGGGCGCGGGCGCGGGATCGTCCGCGGCCTCGGTCGTGGCGGGGGCGGCGTGGATCCAGGTGAGGGCGAGGTGGCGCGCGAGCACGTCGAAGAGCTCCGGGAGGCGCACGGGTTTGGGGAGGAACGCGTCGCAGCCGGCGTCCTTGGCGCGCTGCTGTTGCGCCTGGTCCACGCTCGCGGAGGAGGCCACGAGGGGCAAACCGGCGCGTTCAGGAAGGCGGCGCAGGCGGCGCGCGATTTCGTCGCCGGGGAGGTCGGGCAAGGCGAGGTCCAGGATCACGAGATCGGGCCGCTCGGCCTCGATCCGCGCGAGGGCCTGCGCGCCGTCCGCGGCCAGGGCGACCTCGAACCCGAGGGGGCCGAGGGCGTCCCGCAAGAACGTTCGATTGCCCTCGTTGTCGTCGACGACGAGCACCACCCGCCGCGCGCCCTCGTAGCCGGTGATCACCTCGCCGGGGCCCGCATCGCTTGCCGACGCGTGTTCCGCGAGGACCGGAAGACGGAGCGCCACCGTGAAGGTGCTGCCCTCGCCGAGCGTGCTCTCCACGTCGATCCGGCCTCCCATTGGCTCCACGATCTTCCGGCTGATCGAGAGGCCGAGCCCGGCGCCCTCGGCGCGCGCCCCTCGGTCGCCGGCCTGCTCGAACGGATCGAAGATCCGCGCGAGATCATCGGGCGAGATCCCCGGGCCTGTATCTTCCACGCGGAAGATGAATTCCCCGTCCTTTGCCTCGACGCGGAGCGTGACGCTCCCTTCGCGGGTGAACTTGACCGCATTGCCGAGCAAGTTCAGGAGGACCTGCGTCAAGCGTTTCGCGTCGACCTCGACGAACGTGGGTCCGCCTTCGGCTTTCGCGTAATGAAACACGAGCCCCTTCGCCTCCGCGCGCACCCGGCAAAGATCGGCGACGCTTTGCAGCAATGCCGGGAGGTGGACCTCGGCCGGGACGAGCTCCATCTTGCCGGCCTCGATCCGGGCGAGATCGAGGACATCGTCGATGAGCCCGAGCAGGTGCTCCCCCGAGCGCTGCACGACGCCGAGCCCCGCGAGGTCTTCCCGCGAGAGCCGCGGCGACCGGCCGAGGAGCTGCGTATACCCGAGGATGCCATTGAGCGGCGTGCGCAGCTCGTGGCTCATGCTGGCGAGGAAGCTCGATTTCGCGCGGTTTGCCGCGTCGGCGGCCTCTTTGGCCGCTTTCAGCTCGGCCGTCCGCTCCTCCACCTGCTGTTCGAGCTCCACATTGCGCCGCGCGAGCGCCCGGACCCGCATCCGCACGCCCCCGTACACGAGCGCCGAGAGCGTGAGGGCATACCCGAAATAAGCCCACCACGTCCGCCAGGGCGCGGGTTTGACCTGGAACGCGATCGACACGGGCCCCGCCACGTTGCCGGCATAGTCGCGGCCCCAGGCCTGGAAGGTGTACGTCCCCGCGGAGAGGTTCGTGTACCGGGCCTTCGTGTCCGTGGCCCAGTCGCTCGGCGAAGGATCGAAGCCCAGGAGTTGCATGCGGTATCGCGTGTCACGCGCGCGAAAAAAGGAGAGGAGCGAGAAGTCGAAGGCGAGGGTGTTCTGATCCCAGGGGAGCGCCGTGTCCGGCAAGAGCGCCCCGCCCGCCGCGCGGATCGCGGAGAGGACGAGGGGCTTCGGCGTGACGTCCTCGATCTCGCCCGCCGGATCGAAGACGGCCGCGCCGCCCGCCGTGCTGACCCAGATGCGGCCGCGGCTGTCGACGAGCGAGCCATTCTGCTGGCAATCATTGCTCGGCAGCCCGTCGTCCATCGTGTAGGTGTACAGGGAAAACTCCGCCGGGTCGTCCGGCGTGGGTGCGCGGGGCGTGAGGCGCGCGACGCCGCGTACCGTGAAGAGATAGGGGCGCCCCCGGTTGTCGGCGCGCACCTGCGCGATGTCGTCGCTCGGCAGCGCCGGACGGCTCTTCGTGTCGAGCCGGTCGAGCCAAACCTCGGCGTCGAGGTCATACCGCGCGACGCCGGCGCCCATGGTGCCGATCCAGAGCACGCGCGCCCCGCGCGTATCGCGCAGCTCGGCGAGGGTCATCAGATAATCGGAGCCGAGCGGCGCGTTCGCCGTGGTGTAACTCTTCCACGCGCCATGATCCAGGCGCGAGAGGCCCTTGGCCGTGGCAAACCACGTGCTCGTCCCGCCGCCCGGGCGCGTGGTCTCCAGAAGGGCGTGCACCGAGTCGTCGAGGAGCGGGCAGCTCGTCTTCTGGAAGACCTGCCAGGTGCCGTTCTCGTCGAGGCGCCCGACGCCGCCGCGCGACGCGACCCAAAGGCCGCGCCCGTCGATCGATTCCCGGATGTCGTAGACCGCGCCTAGCAGGAAGGGCGCGTCCTTCGCGTCGTACGTCGTCAGCCGACCGGCCTCCCAGCGGTGGAACCCGCCCTGGTCGCCCCCGATCCAGACCACCCCGGGCTCGCGTCGAGAGGGCACGAAGGTCGTGAGCATCGATCCGAGTTTGTCGGACATCTCGGGCGGAAGGACCGGAGAGAGCCCCTGCTCCGAGAGTCGGAGCGGTTTGTTGTCTGCGCCAAGCCAGATTTCGCTCTCGCCGCCCGCGCCGCGCACCTCGGCGAGACCCATGGCCGAGCCCGTGAGGGGGGAGTTGCGCGGGGTGAACGCCACCCACGCGTCGTGCCGGAGGTGGGCGAGCCCGCCTGCGCCGATCCACAACGCGCGGCCGTTCGCCGCGACCGAAAGGACGTAATTGTCGGTCAGATTGGAGTTCGCCGTCGTGAGCGTCGCCCATTCCCCTTTCGCGAAGCGGGCGAGGCCGCCGCCGTAGGTGCCGGCCCAGATCGTACGTCCTGCCGCGCCATCCACCGTCTCGGCGAGCGCGCGGATCGGCAAACGAGACGCGGGCGAGGAGTCCGGCGCGACGCGCTCCCAAAGGCCGCCCGCATGGCGGAGGAGGCCGGACACCGTGCCCACCCATAACTCGCTCCGGCCCTTCCCATCGGCCGTCTGCAAGAGGGAATGGACGCCTTTGATGGTTGCCGACGCCTCGCCGTCCGTTTTGAAGCGCGCGCAGCGTCCCTCCTCGCAATGAAAGAGCCCGTGGGAGCCGATCCAGAGCGTCGGCTCGCCGGACGGCAAGGTCCCTTCGAGGAGGGAGGCGATGTCCGGGTGCTCGGCGCCCGGCCCGAGCTCGACGCGGTGAAAACGCCCGCCCTCGAGCTGATAAAGCCCATCGAGGGTGCCCACCCAGACCGCGGGCCCACGGCGTGATCCGAGCAGGGTACGGATCGGAGTCCCGCTCGGGAGGCCCTCGGCGGCCCCGAACCGCTGAAAAACCCCGTCGGCGAACCGGAAAACGGCGCCGTCGATCATGCCGAACCAGACCGAGCCGTCCTGCGCTTCGGTGATTGCCTGGACCCAGCTCGGCGAGCCTCCCGTCGGGATGGGCAAGGGCGTGATGCGCTGGCCATCGTGGTACGCCGCGCCGGCCTGCGTACCGATCCACAGGTGGCCGCGGCGGTCGAAGGTGACGACATTGACGACGCTATGGGGAAGGCCCTGGTCGACGCCAAAGACGCGGATCGTGGGGGCGCCGAGCGTGGTCGCATCGGCAGCGAAGGCGGGGGAGGGGAGGAGGGGGGCCGCAACGAGGACGGCGAGGAGCGCGGGAAGTGCGAGGCGGCTCACGGGGCCGGAGGATACATGGAGCGCGGCGTCATCGTGAAGCCACGTTCGATCTCCGGAGCCGCTGTGAGGGGTGCTGTCCTCGGGCGTCGAGGCAGGCAGGCATCAGCCTCGAACGAAGCTACAGCAGGCCGATGCCGAGGACGTTGAGGTGCAGGATGCACAGGTCGCTCTCCTCGAGCGAGGTCTGGATGGCCGGCTTGCCGTTGCAGGTGAAGCTCCCGTCCGAGCCGGTGCAAGCCGTGGCGCGATCGTAACGAACCTGCACGCCGCAGGTGTTGAGGGCCGTACCGCAAATGCGCGTGACCCAGGAAAGCGTCGTGACCAGCCCGCAGGTGTTGAGCAGGTCCGTGCGGGGCCAGGCGTAGTAGACCGGGGTCTCGCTCGGGCCCTGGAGCTTCACCTGCCAGATCGCCTCCTCGATGGTGAACCCTTGCGCGTCCCCGCTCTCCGTCCCGGCGATGCTGGGCCCCGAGAGGAAAAACGGCACGTGGGCGCCGAAGGGGTTGAGGTGCGTCACCATGCACGTGAGCGCGTCTTCCTTTTGCGAGGTCGTGAGGCCCGCGCTCAGCCATGAGCCGGTCGTGCTGAGGATCCCGCCGCCCGTGTAGACGCGGTTCCCGCTCGTGAGCTGCGTCCCCGCTGGGAGCGTGCATCGCGCGGCGTACGAGAAGGCCTCCCGCCCGCCTTCGGTGGCGAGCAGCCCGCTCGACACGATCGCGGGGTTGACAACCGACGGGTTCTGTGGATCCGCGGCGGCTCCACCCAACGCAGCCACGAGCGCGGCGACGTTGGCGTGGTAGTCGGCCGGGAGCAGGCCGTTCATCCCCCCCGAACCCTTGATGGGACCGCCTTGGGGGTCGAACTCCGGAGCCCCCACGAAATCATCCGGATCCACCGCGGTCGCGCAGCCGGTGAGTGTGAGCACGGTTCCAAGAACAACCCCCGTGAGCAAGCGAAATGACAGCATGATTTCCTTCTCTCTGCGCTCGGCGCTGAGTGCCCTGGTCAGCGCCTCCATCGGTCAGTGTCCTGACGATTTCGGGAGTGCATGTGGCCTGGGTCTCAACTGTGACCGAACGTTACGGTAGGCTTCTTGCAACCGTTACACCATGGGACCTTGGTCCCATGGCGAGCCCCCTTCCCGATAGGTCATGGTATCCGTGTGCGTTCTGTGACTCCTGTTACATTAGCGGAGACCCCACAGCGGGACGCCACGCCTTCGAGCACGCCGCCGAGCCCGTCGAGCATTCCGCTCGGGCTCCTCACGCGTTTCGGGGAGTTCCATTTCCTCGGCTCCGGTGGGATGGGGGCCGTCTATCGCGCCAGGGATCGGCACCTCGGCCGCGACGTCGCCGTCAAATTTCTTCACCAGGCGGACCCGGAGACGAACCGGACGCTCCTCCGCGAGGCGCGGGCGCAGGCGCGGATCGAGCACGAGCACGCGTGCAAGGTCTACGAGGTGGGGACGGACGGCGACCGGCCCTATATCGTGATGCAATACATCGCGGGCGAGCCGCTCGATCTCGCCGGCGAATGGATGACCCGCGAGCAGAAGGTGCGCGCGGTCCAGCAAGTATCGATGGCGCTCCACGAGGCGCACCGGCTCGGAATCATCCACCGCGACGTCAAGCCCGCCAACATCATGGTCGAGCAGGGCGAGGACGGGGCCTACAAGCCCTACATCATGGACTTCGGTATTGCCCGCGAAATGGGGAAGTCGATCCAGATGACGGCCTCGCTCGCCGGGACACCCGCCTACATGGCGCCCGAGCAAGCGAGCGGAGATGCCGAGGCGCTGGACCGGCGAACCGACGTGTATGGGCTGGGCGCGGCACTGTATGACCTGCTCGCGGGTCGGCCTCCTTTTGATGGTCCCCATGCGCTCGCGGTGATGCAGCAGCTCCTGACCGAGGAGCCGCTGCCGCTCGGGAAGATTCGCCCGGACGTCCCGGAGGACCTCCAGGCCATCGTCATGAAATGCCTCGAAAAGGAGCAGGGGCGGCGATACGAGTCGGCGCTGGCCCTCGGCGAGGATCTGCAGCGGTTTCTCGACGGCAAGCCCGTGCTGGCACGCCCGGCGTCGCTCGGATACGTCCTGCTCAAGGCCGCGAGGCGGCACAAGGTGCGCGTCGCGCTCGGGGCAGCGCTGTTCGTGGTGATCTTGGTGTTCGGCGTCTTCGGGATCCGGCAGCGCCAAGCCCTGGCCGAGCAGATGGCCCTCGCGCGCGAGCTCGGCGAGGACGTGAAGGAGATGGAGCTCTTCCTGTCACGCGCGTACAGCCTCCCGCTGCATGATATCGAGCGGGAGCAGAGCATCGTGCGGCAGCAGTTGCGGGATATCGAGGCGCGCATGGCGACCCTCGGGCGGGCGGGGGAGGGGCCGGGTCATTACGCGATCGGGCGGGGTTTCCTCGCGCTTCAGGAGCCCGAGGAGGCGCTCTCCCATCTGCGCCGCGCCGAGGCCGCCGGATACACGCCGCCGGAGCTCCGTTATGCCATGGGCCTCGCGCTCGTGGAGCTCTATCGCGAGGCCCTCGAAGAGACGAAGCGGATCCAGGACGAGGCGCGCAAAAAGGCAAGGCTCGCAGCGCTCGACGCCGAGTACAAATTGCCCGCCCTCGCCCACCTGCGCGCGGCGCTCGGGGCGCGGCTCTCGTCGCCGGCCTACGTGGAGGGCCTCATCGCGCTCCACGAGGGGCAAAACGACGTCGCGCTCGCGAAGGCGCACGAAGCGTTCGCGCAATCGCCGTGGCTCAACGAGGCGAAGAAGCTCGAAGGGGACGCGCATTTCGCCGAAGGCAAGCGTTTCGGGCGGGACGCTGCGTTCGATTACGACAAGATGATGCAGTCGTTCGAGCCGGCGGCAGCAGCCTATGCGGAGGCCGCTTCTATCGCGCGGAGTGATCCCGCCGTGCACGAGGCCGAGTGTGAGCTCTGGACCCAGATCGTGCTCGCGTCGGACGCCCGGCCCGAGCTCTTGCGACCGAGCTTCGAGAAAGCGACGAGCGCGTGCGGAAAGGCGCTCGCGGCAGACCCGCAGCGCGGCTCGGCGCGCCTGACGATGGCCTTCGCCCACAACGCGTTCGCCTGGCAAACGATGAATGGCCCCGGGAAGGAGGATCCGGAGCCGATCCTCCGGGCCGCCATCGAGCGCGCCGAGGAGGCGGCTCGTCTTCGGGCGGGCGACCCGATGGCGCATTACCTCCGCGGCGCCGCATACCGGGTCGAGCTCCTTTACCTCATGAGCCGAGGGCTCGACGCGCGGGCCGCGACGGACCGCACCATCGCGGCGTACGAGGAGGCCATCCGGCTCGATCCTGGCTTCCTTTGGCCCTACAGCGAGGTATGCGCGTCGTACCTCGAGCGCGTCCGGAGCGAGCTCTGGCGCGGCGTCGATCCCGGTGCTTCCGTCGAGCGCGCGACGTCCCGCTGCGATCAAGCCTTCGCACAGAACCCGACCTTCACGTACCCAGCCATCTACAAGGCGCACGCCCATTTGCAGGAGGCGCAGCACCTCATGGAGAAAGGGCGCTCGCCGGATACGTGGGTGTCGAGCGCGCTCGCGGCCGTCGCCGCCGTCAAGGAGCAAAATACGCTGGACGCGGCGCACGTCTCGGCCTGGGCATCCTGGCTCGGTGCGTCCCATGCATGCAATGCCGGCCAGGATCCGAGCGCCTCCCTAGAACGCGCCGAGGCGTTTCTTCGTGAAAAGGAGCAGCTCGCGCCGGACTCCGCGAACGACGAGCTCCACGGGCTCCTTTCCATGACGCAGGCGCTTTACCTGTTGCGACAAGGCAAGGACCCGACGAAGGCGATCGAGGCGGCGCGGGCGTTTTTCCGCAAGAGCGCGGAGGCGTCGCCCTGGGACGTGGACTACCGTGTCGAGCAAACGCGCACGGAGACGCTTGCGCTGCGCTGGGCCCTGGCGAAGGGAAAGGCCGATTCCGCGATGTTCGACGCGGCCTTCGCGCCGCTCCTGCCCGTCATTGCAAAGGAGCGCGCCAATCCGCAGGTCTACGAGGCGCTGGCCGAGGTGTACGAGCTGCGCGCCGGCTGGCTCCTCGAACGGAAGAAAAACACCGAAAACGACCTGACCCTGGGGCTGGTGATGGCGAAGAAGGCGCTCGCCATCCATCCGACCCTGGCGCCGGCGCTCGCGTCGAAGGGCGCCCTCCACCTCCTGCGCGCCCGCGCCGCGCGAGACGCAAAGGCGAGGATCCAAGCGGCGCGGGAGGCCAAGGCTTCCTTGAGAGCGGCGCTCAAAGAGAATCCGCTGCTCGCGCGGGAGCGGGGCGCGGCGCTGAAGGAGGCGGAGCGGCTGCTCTCGCTGGAGGGATCGGAGTAACCTCCTTGTTTTCTTGGGCCACGTTGTGGCAGCCTCTCGACGGCGTGTGGTCATGAAAAACTCGCGATGGCTCATGGGCGCGACGCTGCTCGGCGCGGCACTGGTGGGAGCATGCGACGGAGGGACGGCGAAAGGCGGCGGCGCTGGGGCCGCCGACGTATCGAGAATCGCCCGCAGGACCTCTGCAATTTCCCTCGACATCGTCGAGCTCAGCGCTGCGGACGCGCGTGATCGCATGGCCGAGGGCACGCTCACCGCGCGGGAGCTCACCCAGGCGTACCTCGATCGAATCGCGCGCATCGACGATGCCGGCCCCCGGCTCGATGCGATCGTCGAGCTGAACCCGCGCGCGCTCCTGGACGCCGCGGCGCTCGACGCGGAGCGCAGGGCCGGGATGCGGAGCGGGCCTCTGCACGGCATTCCCGTGCTCATCAAGGACAACATCGACGTCGCTGGAATGGTGAATTCGGCCGGGTCGCTCGCGCTCGCCGACCATCGGCCGAAAGAGGACGCTTTCCTCGTCGCTCGCCTTCGCGCGGCGGGCGCCGTGATCCTCGGAAAAACCAACCTCAGCGAGTGGGCGAATTTCCGGTCGACGCGCGCGACCTCCGGGTGGAGCTCACGCGGGGGCCAGACGAAAAACCCGTACGTGCTCGATCGCAATCCTTGTGGATCGAGCTCGGGCACGGGCGCGGCCATCGCCGCGAGCCTCGGCGCGATCGGGGTCGGCACCGAGACCGACGGCAGCATCCTTTGCCCTTCGTCCGTGAATGGCCTCGTGGGGCTCAAGCCCACGGTGGGGCTCATCAGCCGCAGCGGCATCATTCCGATCTCGATATCGCAGGACACCGCAGGGCCGATGGCCCGCACCGTCACCGACGCCGCGATCTTGCTCGGCGCCCTCGCGGCCGTCGATCCGGCTGATCCGGCCGCGTGGAAGCAAGGCGCGCTCCCGCGCGATTACACGAACTTCTTGAAGCCGGGCGCGCTCCGGGGCAAACGGCTCGGCGTGCTCCGGCAGGCCATGGGAACCCATCCCGATGTCGATAGGGCCGCGGAGGCGTCGATGGCGACGTTGCGGGCGCAGGGCGCCGAGCTGGTCGACGTCGAGATGGACACGTACAATCGCTGGAACGAGCCCGAGTTCACGCTCATGTTGTACGAATTCAAGGACGGCCTGAATACGTACCTCCGCCGGAGCGGCGCGCCGCACGCGTCGCTGGAGGCCCTGATTGCGTGGAACAAAGCGCACGCCGATACGGTGATGCCGTTCTTCGGCCAGGAGCTCTTCGAGAAGGCGCAGGCGCTCGGGCCGCTCACGGATGCGGCGTATCTCGACGCGCGCGAGGCTGCACGGCGCCTCGCTGGGAACGAGGGCCTGCTCGCGGTCCTCGACGGCGAAAGGCTCGACGCCGTCGTCGCGCCGAGCATGGCCCCGGCGTGGCTCACGGACCATGTCCTCGGGGATCCTTTCATGGGCACGAGTCATGGAGTCGCGGCGGTCGCCGGCACGCCGAGCATCACGGTGCCGATGGGCGAAAGCCACGGCCTCCCGCTCGGCTTCGTATTCATGGGCCGCGCGTATGCCGAGGGAGAGCTCCTCGGAATGGCATTTGCATTCGAGCAGGCCACGAGGGCACGACGAGCGCCGGCGTTCGCGCCGACGCTGTGGCGGTGAACGCATGCCTCGACCGTCGCGCCTTCCTCAAACACCCTCGCGCCAGCGTTTGTGCTCGCGCGTACGACTTGCTGTGCGCCGCAGAGTCGGCTCGTCCTTAAGATTCCTTCATAATCCGCGCAATTGTACGAAAAAATGCGTTCAAACGAACGCATCAGCGACAAAACCACCCCGGTGACATCGGAAAAATTTGCGTCACCGGGTCATGCCCAAACCGCGCGGCCGAACATCGCAACGCAGAAGCCCATGAAGATCAAGCAGATTCACCGCCCGCCCGGTTCGAGCGAGGTGGGAGCCAGGCACGAGCAAGATAATAACGTGATGGACGGTGAGATTTCAATTTACTTAAGCGGACGTACTGGCTAGATCGGCCCTGTCCGGAAGATCCTGAACGGCTTGTATGGTTCATCCCAATAACGCATCACCGCACGCTCGCGTGTGGATCGGCCGAGGTGCGTCTGGATCATTCGCTGCCAGGACAATCGGGTCACCGTCGCCCGCGTCATGGTCGTGACGACGCGAGAGAAGTCAGCGAACATGCAACCTTTTACGCTGCCCGACTTCTACATGCCGTATCCGGCGCGCATCAATCCGCACCTCGAAGGTGCACGCGCGCACACCAAGGCATGGTCCTACGACATGGGCATCCTGGAGAAGAATCCCCAGGGAAAGCCTATCTGGGACGAGAGTGATCTCGACGCGCACGACTACGCGCTGCTCTGTGCGTACACGCATCCCGATGCGCCCGCGTCCGAGCTCGACCTGATCACGGATTGGTATGTCTGGGTGTTCTTCTTCGACGACCATTTCCTCGAGATCTACAAGCGCACCAAGGACATGCGCGGCGCGAAGGCGTACCTCGATCGCCTGCCGCTCTTCATGCCCGTCGTGCCCACGGGCACGCCTCCCGAGCCGACGAACGTGGTCGAGCGCGCGCTCGCGGATCTGTGGGCGCGGACCGTCCCGCTCACCTCGGTCGACTGGCGCAAGCGCTTCCTCGAAGCGACGAAGAACCTGCTCCTCGAGTGCATGTGGGAGCTCGCCAATATCCAGGAGAACCGCGTCGCGAACCCGGTCGAATACATCGAGATGCGCCGCAAGGTCGGCGGCGCGCCCTGGTCCGCGGGCCTCGTCGAGATCGCCGTCGGCGCCGAGGTCCCGGCCGCCGTCGCCGCGACGCGACCCCTCGAGGTCCTGCGCGACACGTTCTCGGACGGCGTCCACCTGCGCAATGACCTGTTCTCGTACCAGCGCGAGGTCGAGGACGAAGGGGAGAACGCGAACTGCGTGCTCGTCCTCGAGCGTTTCCTCGGCGTCCCCACGCAAAAAGCGGCCGATTTGACGAACGAGATCCTGACGTCGCGGCTCCAGCAATTCGAGAACACGGCGCTCGTCGAGGTGCCGGCGCTCTGTGTGGAGTACGGGCTTTCGCCGGCGCAAGCCCTCGACGTCGCCAAGTACGTCAAGGGCCTGCAGGACTGGCAATCCGGCGGCCACGAATGGCACATGCGGTCGAGCCGCTACATGAACGAAAATGCGGACAAGTCCGCGTCGGTGCCCGATTTCCTCGGCGCGCCGACGGGGCTCGGCACCTCCGCGTTCCGCATCCGGCTCACGCCCGGCGCCCTGGGATTGCAGCGGATCAAGACGCTGACCCACACCCCATTCCGGCCCGTGGGCCGGATGCCGCTGCCGAAGATCAACATACCGTTCAAGCTCCGCTTGAGCCCGCATCTGCCTGCGTCGCGCCGGAACACCGTCGAATGGGCCCGCAAGTTCGGGATGCTCGACGTCGTGCCGGGCGTCTTTGGCTCCGGGCTCTGGGACGAGCGCAGGCTCATCGGCTTCGATTTCCCCCTCTGCGCTGCGGGCATTCACCCGGACGCGACCCCGCACGAGCTCGATCTGAGTTCGGGCTGGCTCACCTGGGGGACGTACGGCGACGATTATTTCCCGCTCGTCTTCGGCGCGACGCGGGACATGGCGGGCGCGAAGCGGTTCAATGCCCGGCTCTCGTTGTTCATGCCCCTCGACTGCACGGGCGCCCCGGTGCCCGAGAACCCCCTCGAGAGCAGCCTCCTGGATCTCTGGATTCGCACGGCGACCCCCATGTCGATGAACGCGCGGAAGACACTCCGCCGCGCCATCGAGAGCATGACCGAGAGCTGGCTCTGGGAGCTTTTGAACCAGACCCAGAACCGGATCCCGGATCCGGTCGATTACGTCGAGATGCGCCGCCGGACGTTCGGCGCCGATCTCACGATGGGCCTGTCGAAGCTCACGCTCGGTGACGTGGTCCCGGCCGAGGTCTTCCGAACGCGTACGATGCGCAGCCTCGACAACACCACGGCCGATGTCGGCGGGTGGACGAACGACCTCTATTCGTACCGCAAGGAGATCGAGTTCGAGGGCGAGCTCTCGAACCTCGTGCTGGTCGTCGAGCGGTTCCTCGAATGCGACGCTCTGCACGCCAAGGAGGTCGTCAATGACCTGCTCACGGCGCGCATCGTGGAGTTCGAGCACATCGTCGCGACCGAGCTGCCCCGCATCCTCGACGAATTCAACCTCGAGAAGGAGGCCCGCGAGGCCGTGCTCGGGTACGTCGAGAAGCAGCGATTGTACATGGCCGGTGTCCTCAACTGGCACGTCATGACAAGCCGGTATGTGGACGCGGAGCTCGAGCGCCACCCGATCGAACGGGCGATCGAGGGCGCGCGTGGGTTTGGCGCCTCTGCGGCGCGTATCAGCAGTTTCTTCGGTGCCGGAAAGGCTGGCTCCGTGGCTCCTGCTGCGAAGGCGGATCTTTCGATGGGTACGGCGCGGTCCGTGCCGGTGAAGCACGGGCGGTCGTAGCCGTCCGGGAAAGAGGGACTCATGTCGATCTCAGGGAAGTCGGGTTCGATCGATCAGCAGCTCACGAGCCTCGCGACGGCGGCCGCGAGGCAACTCGCGACGACGACGAAGTCGGCGCCGCAGATGCAGGGCATCTCGTCGCGGTGGCTGCTCAAGCTTTTGCCGTGGGTGCACGTCAACGGCGTGTACCGCGTGAACCGCCGCCTGAGCTACGCCGTGGGCGACGGACGCGTGGAGTTCACGAACACCGGCGCCAAGATCCAGGTCATCCCGCAGGAGCTCTGCGAGCTGCCGCTCCTCCGCGGGTACGAGGACATCGAGGTCCTCACCGCGCTGGCCAACCGCTTCGTGCAGCGTGAATACAAGCCCGGTGAGGTCATCACCGAGCGCGGCAAGGAGGCCGATCACATCGCCCTCATCGCGCACGGCAAGATCAACAAGATCGGCGCGGGCAAGTACGGCGACGAGACGGTGCTCGCGGTCCTCGCGGACGGCGACCATTACAGCTACCAGGCGCTCCTCGAGACGCAGGACTACTGGACGTTCACGGCCAAGGCGGTCACGGCGTGCACCGTCCTGACGCTCCAGCAGAACGTCTTCGAGGAGGTCGTCGCGCAGTACCCGTCGCTGAAGAAGCACATCGAGGACTTCAAGGCGCTCTCCGCGAAGAAGCAGGACACCACGGGTGAGGCCGCGATCGAGATCTCCGCGGGCCACTCCGGCGAGCCCGTCCTCCCCGGCACGTTCGTCGATTACGAGACCTCGCCCCGCGAGTACGAGCTCAGCGTGGCGCAGACCGTGCTCCAGATCCACACGCGCGTCGCGGATCTGTTCAACGAGCCGATGAACCAGACCGAGCAGCAGCTCCGTCTGACCATCGAGGCCCTGAAGGAGCGCCAGGAGCACGAGCTCATCAACAACCACGAGTTCGGCCTCCTGCACAACGCCGACCTCAAGCAGCGCATCCACACCCGGAGCGGCCCGCCCACGCCGGACGACATGGACGAGCTGCTCGCGACCGTCTGGCGCGAGCCGACGTTCTTCCTCGCGCACCCGCGCGCCATTGCGGCGTTCGGCCAGGAGTGCAGCCGCCTCGGCATCTATCCGCAGAGCGTCGAGGTGAACGGCAATCACGTTCCGGCGTGGCGTGGCGTGCCGATCTTCCCCTGCAACAAGATCCCGGTCTCCGAGACGCGGACGACCTCGATCCTGCTCATGCGCGCCGGCGAGAAGAACCAGGGCGTCATCGGCCTGCACCACGCCGGCATCCCGGACGAGGTCGAGCCGAGCCTCAACGTGCGCTTCATGGGGATCAACGAGAAGGCCATCATCTCGTACCTCGTCAGCCTCTATTACTCGGCGGCCGTGCTGGTCCCCGACGCGCTCGGCGTCCTGGAGAGCGTCGAGATCGGTCGCGCCCACGAATGAGCCGCGAGCGGTAGGCGCTCCGCGTGTGCCCCGCCTACGAGGTGGGGGATACGCGGAGCGCTCTGCTCTCCGAAGCGCGTAGAAGGAAAGGTACGTCATGGCAAACGCCGAAAAACCTGGGAACGGGAACGAGGGCGAGCGTTCGAGCCTCGGCACGCTCGGGGCGCGGAAGCTCGCGACGACGACCAAGTCGCATCCGCAGATGCAGGGCATCACGCCCCGCTGGCTCTTGCGGATGTTGCCCTGGGTCGAGGTCACGGGCGGCACGTATCGCGTGAACCGCCGTCTGAGTTATGCGGTCGGCGACGGGCGGCTGAGCTTCGGCAACATCGGGGCGAAGGTGCAGGTGATCCCGCAGGAGCTCTGCGAGTTGCCTCTCTTGCAAGGCTTCTCGGACGATGCCGTGCTCGACGCCCTGGCGAGCCGGTTCATCCAGCGGGAGTACAAGCCCGGCGCGCTGATCGCCGAGCGCGGAAAGCCCGCGGAGACCATCTTCCTGCTCGCGCATGGGAAGGCCCAGAAGCTCGGCGTGGGCAAGTACGGCGACGACACGATCCTCGACGTGCTCGGGGACGGCGACCACTTCGGAGATCAGTCCGTCGTCGAGTCGAACGATGTCTGGACGTATTCGGTCAAGGCCGTCACGCCGTGCATCGTGCTCGAGCTCCCGCAGCGCGTGTTCGAGGAGATGATCACGCGCTCCCCGGCGCTCCACGCGCATGTCGAGTCGCTCAAGGAGCGGCTCAAGAAGCCCCAGGACAAACTCGGGCAGGCGGCGATCGCGATCACGGCCGGTCACAGCGGCGAGCACACGCTCCCGGGGACGTTCGTCGATTACGAGACCGCGCCGCGTGAATACGAGCTCAGCGTCGCGCAGACGGTCCTCCGGCTGCACTCGCGTGTCTCGGATCTGTTCAACGATCCGATGGATCAGCTCCAAGAGCAGCTCCGCCTGACCGTCAACGCCCTGCGCGAGCGGCAGGAATTCGAGCTCCTCAACAACCGCGATTTCGGCCTCCTGCACAACGCCGACCTCAAGCAGCGCCTCCATACGCGCAGCGGGCCCCCGACGCCCGACGACATGGACGAGATCCTGTGCCGGCGCCGCAAATCGCAGTTCTTCCTGGCGCACCCGCGCACGATCGCCGCCTTCCACCGGGAGTGCAATCGCCGTGGGGTCCTCGCGACCAGCGTCGAGATCGCCGGCGCCAAGGTCGCGGCGTGGCGTGGCGTCCCGATCTTGCCGAGCGACAAGATCCCCATCCACGCGGACGACACGAGCTCCATCCTGGTCATGCGCACCGGGCAGGAGCATCAGGGCGTCATCGGCCTCCACCGCACGGGCCTGCCCGAGGAAATCGAGCCCGGCGTCTCGGCCCGCAAGATGGGCACCGACGAGAAGGCGATTGCTTCGTACCTCGTGAGCACGTATTTCTCTGCGGCGGTTCTCGTCCCTGACGCGCTCGGCATCCTGGAGAACGTCCAGATCGGGCGATAGCCGCGGCGACCCCGATGACCCTGCAACTCGACCTGCTGCTCCACAACCTCGTCGCCCTGTGCATCGCGATCGTGATGCTCATGCTCCTCTCGGAGCTCGTGGTCAGGGTGATTCATAGGGCTTACGCCTTCGTCTTGCGCTCGCCGACGCTCGAGAGTGTCACGGCGGACGAGCGCAAGGCGTTCCGGAGCCGCGTGCGTCGTCGCGCGCTCGTGTGGGTCGCGCTCGTCGCGCTCGCCGGGGACGACCCTGCGCTCGCCAAGATGCGGCTGCTCACCGCGGCCGGCATTGCCCTCGGCGCGCTCCTCGTCGACGCCCTCGCCCGTGGGCTCGCCGACGGGCTGGGGCAGGCGGTCGCGCGCTCGGAGTGGCTCGACAAGCGGCGCGAGCCGGTCGCCGAGGTCACGGTACGCCTGCGCAAAGCGCTGCGCGTGGTCGTCCTCGGCGCTTCCGCGGTCCTCATCGCCGCGAAGCTCGAGCTCGCGCCGGGCACGCAGCGCACCGTCCTGCTCGCCACCTACACGCTGGGCGCGTTTTACCTCAGCCGCCTCGCGACGGGCATCGGATATCTCCTCCTCGACGTCATCTTCGACAACGCGACGCGGCTCGCCCGCCTCGAGAGCCCGCTCCGGTACCTCGGGAACCTCTCGCACCTGCTCGGGATCACGAAGCGGGTCGTCGATTATTGCGTCTACCTGACGGCGGCGACGTGGGTCGCGGATGCGCTCACCCCGGATACGTGGCTCTCCCAGGCGGGTCGGGTCGGGATCCGGATCATCGCGATCTTTTATGCGAGCCGGGTCCTCGTCGAGCTCGCCGTCCTGCTCATCAACGACCTCTTCCTCGGCAAGGTGGCCGAGGCGAACCCGCAGACGCTCCAGCAACGAAAGACCCTGGTCCCTGTGGCCCTGGGCTTCGTGCGGTATGCGATCTATTTCTCGGCGCTCGTGATGGGCCTCCGCGAGGCCTCGATCGACCCCACCCCGCTGCTCGCCGGCGCCGGCGTCATCGGCGTGGCCATTGGTTTTGGCGCGCAGACGTTCGTGGGTGACATCGTGGCCGGCTTCTTCATCCTCTTCGAGAACCTGCTTCTCGTCGGGGATCTCGTGGAGATCGGCGGCATCCAGGGGCGCGTGGAGGAGATCGGCGTTCGGATCACGAAGATCCGCGACGAGCTCGGCGTGCTTCATTCGATTCCGAACGGCGAGGTGCGCAAGGTCGCGAACCATTCACGCTCGTACGTGAATGCGGTCGTCGACGTGCACGTGCCTTATGAAGAGGACGTGTCGCGGGTGCGTGCGCTCCTCACGAGCATCGCCGAAAAGGAGGTCGAGGCGCGGACGGGCGCTCCTGCGAACGTGGAGGTCGGCGTGGAGGAGCTGAACGAGGGCTCGATCGTCCTGCGTATCAGCGCGCGCGTGCCGCCCGGCGAGAACAAGGAGACGAACGACGCGCTGCGAAACCGCGTCGTGGAGGCGCTCTGCAAAGCCCAGGTCAGCGCGCCGCGCCCGCGTCGGGCTGTCCTGATCGACTCGAACCTCCGCGTGGGCCCCCCGCCCAAGCGAGAGATCGAGGAGTCCACGCCCATCACGCCTTTCTCTCCGTCGCAGGACGACTGATCCCCCAGCCGCAGGCTCCGTCGGCGCTCAGCCCGTGATGGCGGGATTGCCCGTCCACACCGGCGGCGTATACCCGACCGGTTTGTCGCCCACGGTGGCGCCGCCGTGCAGTTGCTTCTGATAGGCGTCCCCGAACATCTTGTAGGGGAACGGCAGCGGCTGCGCGCTCGCTTGATCGAGCTCCTTGCGCAGCTCGGCCGGAATCTCGAAATCGAGCGCGGCGAGGTTGTCCTCGAGCTGCGCGAGCTTGGTCGCGCCCAGGATCACCGAGCCGATGCCCGGCTGCGTCGCCGTCCAGTTCAAGGCCACCTGCGCCATGCTGCGGCCGAGCTCCTTCGCCGTCTTCTCGACGGCCGCGACGATCTGCCAATTCTGCTCCGTGAACAATCCGAGCTTGCTGCCGGCCTCGTCCTTCGTCAGCCGCCCCTCGCCCTCGCCGCGCCCCTGGCTCGGCCGATATTTGCCGGAGAGCAGGCCCCCGCCGAGCGGGCTCCACGCGGTGATGCCCATTCCGAGCGTCTGCGCGAGCGGCACGAACTCGTGCTCGATGTGGCGCTCCACGAGCGAATACTGGAGCTGCAGGTTGATGAACGGCGTGAGCGCGTGCGCCTCGGCGAACGTCTGCGCGCGCGCGGCATACCAGGCGGGCACGTCGGACAGCCCGGCATAACGGATCTTCCCGGCGCGCACGAGGTCGTCGAACGTGCGCACCACCTCCTCGGTGGGCGTGAGGCGGTCCCACGTGTGCAAGAGGTACAGATCGATGTAATCGGTCCCGAGCCGCCGGAGCGACGCCTCCACCGCGCGTATCATGTTCTTGCGGCCATTTCCGCCAGCGTTCGGGTTTCCGGGGTCGAGGCCGTACGTGTACTTGGTGGTCAAAACGACCCGATCCCGCGCCCCGCGCTCGGCGATGAACTTGCCGAGCAGGGTCTCGCTCGTCCCGCGCGTGTAGAGATCCGCGGTGTCGAGGAAGTTGCCGCCTGCGTCGAGATAGCGGTCGAAGACGGCGCGGGCGGCTTCTTCCGTCGAACCCCACGCGCCCCAGGCCCCGTCGGTGCCGAACGTCATGGTCCCGAGGGCCAGGCGGCTGACACGAAGCCCCGAGCGGCCCAGCAGATAGTAGCGATCGAGAGACATCAGCGGACTCCTTGGTTGACTGAACTGTCCAGAATGAAGCGAACGAACACGCGGACGCGCGCCTTCGTGCGCCCGCGCAGGGACTACCGAGCTTTCAGGGAGGTGAGCGCGACGGCGGCGATGTCGCGGAGGGTCTCGGGCGTGGACCCGGCTTTCGCCATGACCCGCAGGCCTTGCACCGTGGCGAGCAGAAAACGCCCGGCTTTCCGCTCGTCGACGCAGGGAGCGATCTCGCCCTTGCGCTTGCCTTCACGCACGATCCGTTCGAACGCGGTCTCGCAGAGGATCGTGCCGGACCTCGCCAGCGACGCGACCTCCGGATCCTTCTGCGCGAGCTCCACGATGGAGCTCACGTACATGCATCCCCGCGCCCGTTCGGCGGGCGTCTCGGCGGCGACGGCCATCAAGACCTGCTCGATCGCGAGGAGCGGTGACTGCTCGGCCTGCAGGCGCTCGATGAGCTGCGCGCCGCTCTCCGCCTGATACCGCTGCAGCGCTTCGAGGTAGAGCCGGCGTTTGTCGCCGAACGTGTCGTACATGCTCTGGCGCCCGATGCCCATCGCGCGCAGCAGATCCTCCGTCGACGTCGCCTCGTACCCCTTCTCCCAGAAGACGGCCATGGCCCGCTTCACCACCTCGTCGCGGTCGAACTCCTTCGGGCGGGCCATGCGCGTCCTCACCCTCTACACATTCTGGACTGGTCTGTCAAGCATCGGGCCGCTAGGGCGTCTTTCCCCGCGAGCGAACCAACCCGAGTTCGAGTTGCTCCTGCGGCTGCCCGGGATACATGCGCGCATCGATCTCCACCCGGTGGCGCGCCACGTCCCAATCGAACACGTTCTCGGCTTCCTTTTCGAGCTCCGCGTCGCCCGCGAGGCGCGCGAGGATCCAGTCCGCGAGCTCCGGCCGCCCGTCGAGTTTGCCTCGCCGCAGCGTCGCCGCCTCGGCGAATTCAGGCTGCTTGCGCAGCGCCGCGAGCACCTCCGCCGCGTCCGGTCCGAGGCTCGCGCGGTGGGCGATCAGCAGGGTCGAGAACTGCCGGCGCTCGGTCTCCCACGCCTTTGCGAGGGCAGGGGAGGCGGCCCGCGCCTTGCCGATCGCCACGGCGGCGAGGCCGGCGCTGAACGACCGCGCCGGGATGCCCTCGGGCCAGAGCTCGTGCGCGCGCCGGTAGGCCTTCGCCATCTCGTCGACGTTCTCCACGGAGCTGTCGACCATCGTCCGCAACCACAAGAGGTCCCCGAGCGTGAACCACGCCGCCGCCGCGGTGGGCGCCTTTCGGGACTTCTCCAGCTCCGGGATGCGGCCGCGCCAGACCTCTGCCTCGCGCTTCGTGGCGTCGGCGAGCTCCGCGTCTTGCTCCCCCGCGAGCCACGTCGCCCGCGCCGCCGCCGTGTTTTGCGCGTCGAACGGCGGCAGCGCCTGGAGCCGCGCCGAGAGCTCCCCGAGGCCCTTGCCGTCCCCGCGCAGGCCGAGCCAATCGAGCTCGCGACGATACGCCGAGGCCTTCTGTGGCGCGAGGACCTGCTCCGTTCGCGAGCTCGAGAGCGCGCGCCGCTCGTTCGCGTCCTTCTCCAGCGCCGCGAGGATCTCCGCGCGGAGCGGTCCTTCGAGCATCGCCCGCGCGAGCTGCCACGCGTCGCTGGAGTCGAGCCGCAAGGCCCGCGTGTCCACCCATCGATCGAGCACGGTCAGGATCGCCAGGTGATCCAGCGCGTCCGCCAGGTGCCCGAGCAAGATCGCGCTGTCGCCTTCGAGCCGCACGGCGGTCTCCAAGCCCTTCACGGCCGCGCGCAGGTGGGCGACGTCGCCCGTCGCCTGGTAACGCCCGGCGTGCGCGATGGCCGCGTTGTTCGCCGAGGACGCGTCCCGCGCCGCGTCCTTCTCGTGGAACGCAGCTTCCTCGGCGAAGGCCCGATCGGCCTCCGCGAGGTTGCCCTGCGAAACCGCGCGCGCGCCCTTCACCTGCAGGAGCTGCGCCTTGACGTACGGCGAGTTCGGATCGGCGAGACCGAGCCACTTCGCGCGATCTTCGAAGCTCGTCGAGATGTTCGCGCGGAGCGAGGCTGCGACGTAGCGTTTGTCCTGCTCCACGCTGGTGTCGTTGTACACGGCCTCCACCACCTGCCGCGCTTTGGGCTCCAGGCCGAGCTCGCGATAGGCGTTCGCGACGCGAATGGACAGCGTGGGGTCCTTTTTCTGGAGGAGCCCTTCGAGCTCCGCGTCGCCGTCCGCGGCGCGCCCGAGCCGGTGATAGACCTGCCCGAGGCCGAGGTGATAGAGCGGGTCCCCCGCCGCCTCGCCGCGCAACGCGAGGAACGCGCGCTCTGCCTGTTCGAGCAGCGCCCGCTGCGTGTCGCCCGTCGTCGTCGAGGCCCGCCGCAGCTTGATCATGCCGAGCGAGATCGACGCGGGGATCACCGCCTCGTGCCGCAGGAGCGCGTCCTGCATGGACGCGAGCGTGGGGTCCTTGCGGAATTGCTCGGCGACGTAGGCCTGGATGAGCTCTCGCTCCCGCGCCTCGGTCGCGCCTTGAAGCTTCGATAGGAGCTCGCTCGGCACCTTCCCGGCGCGCAGATCGGCTTCGATGCGGCTCTGGACCTTCAAGCTCGCCGCGCGAAACGCGCGTTGTGCTTCCTGAAAGTCGGAGAGGCGCTCGTTCACGAGGGCCGTGAGGATCTCGTCGGCCTTGTCGAGCGCCCCCGCCTCGGCGTGTGTATCGGCGAGCGCCTGCTGCGCCAGCGCCGTGAGCCGGCCGGGCGCACCGAGCCCGCCGAGCAGCTTCAATGCGGCCTTCGTCTCGCCGCGGCTCCGCTGCCCCGCGGCCATCCCCACGGCGAGCTCCTGGTGCCCCTTTCGCTGCACGATCGCCACCACGAGCGCCACTTCGTCGTTCGCTTCGAGGATCGCCCGATCCTCCGCGAGCTTCTTCCGTGCTTCTTCGAGGCGCGCCCTCACGTCGGCCGCGCCGTCCGCCTGGCCTTGCTTCGAGGCCAGCTCCGCCCACGCCTCGACTTCGGTCTCCGCCTCGATCCAGAGCGACGGCGCCGGCCCGAAGCTGTCGAGGATCTTCTTCGCCGCCTCGATCGAGGCCGCATCGCCGAGCGCCACGTAATGGCGCAGGGCGCCGAGCGGCCGGCTCTCCGCCATTCCGTCGGCGAGGTTTTTCCGGAGACGCGCGCGCCGCGCCGTGATCGCCGCCGCCTCTGCGCGCCCCTCGCTCACGCGCGCGGCCATGTCGAGCACGGTGAGCGCTGCGGCCGCTTTCTCCGGCGTATCCTCGCCGATCTGATCCGCGAACGCCGAGAGCCGCTCTGCGAGCAAGACCGCGGCCTTGCCGTCCCGCGCGTCGGCCGGCAGCTCGTAGAAGGCGTTCATCACCCGGCTGATCGCTTCGAGGGACGCCACCGTCGCCGGCTCGTGTACGCCTTCCGCCGTCACGAGGTGCACGATCGACGCGGCGACATCGTCCACGTCGACCTCGCCGGGATAGGTCCCGAGCACGAGCCGATACTGCGAGAGCGCGCCCTCGGGATCCCCCTTCGCCTCGGCCTCGCGCGCCTCCGCGAGCGCGACGGACGCCTTGCGCGTGGGCGAGTCGAGGTAACTCGTCACGGCCACCGAGGCCACCACGCCGAGCGTCCCGAGCAGGGCGACGCCCCGCCAAACCTTCGCGATCGG
Source organism: Polyangium fumosum (assembly GCF_005144585.1). Lineage (GTDB taxonomy): Bacteria > Myxococcota_A > Polyangia > Polyangiales > Polyangiaceae > Polyangium > Polyangium fumosum. The sequence continues at coordinate 43,252 of NZ_SSMQ01000019.1, forward strand.
CCCGAGCGGCTCTTTCGCGAGGAACTGGTAGCTCATCGTGCTCACCTGCCGGACGCGGTAGGCCGCGACGGGTACGATCGGGATGAACACCACGCAAAAGCAATACGTCGCGACGTACGAGCCGTCGGGCCAGGGGTCGCGCTCGCCGTAGAGCCGGAAGCCGATGCCGTTCAGCGTGAAGAGCGTCGGCGCGCGTTCGAGCGGTCGTGGGGCCTTCTCCACCTCGCGGAGGGCATCCCGCAGCGCCCGGCTTTTCACCTGCCGGCGGGCCTGCGCGAGGGCGCGATCGGCCCGCTTGAAATGGCCCGCGCGCTGGAGCCACCGCGCATGCGTGAGCCGCGCGAAGACCGGGAGCTCCTCCGCGGCTGCTTCGAGCTCAACCCGCGCCTCGGGCGCCTGCGCGAGCGGGGCCGCCTTGCCGAGCAGGCGCCGCGCCCCGTCCAGATCGCCGCTCGCGGCTTTCAGGCCCGCGACGTCGCCGAGCAGGACGGCCACGCGGCCTTTGATACGCGGGGCGAGTTCGTCGTCGGCGGCGAAGAGCGCGTCGTCGAGCTGCGAGAGCACGTCCCGCTCCACCGCGTCGCGGACGAACACGACACGCGGGCGCGCTTGGGCCCAATCTTCACGTTCAGGATCCGGCTCCAGGAGCGGCTCGGCGAGGAGCTCGTCGACCGTGCTGACGCCCTCTGCGAGTTGTTCGATCGCGGCCATGGCGCCTAGGAGAGACAAACGGCGCCCCGCCGTCAACCAGGATGCTTGGCCTGCTCACACGTTTCCGGCGCTCACGCCTTCACGCGCTTCGCCTCCGGATCGTAGAGCGGCTTGAGCGAGGCGACGGCCGGGTACGACTTGCCGGCGATCTCGACCTCCCACGTGGCGTTTTCGAGGTACTTCGCGTCGACGGGCTCGCCGGCCTCCACCATGACGAGGCCGACGGCGCCCCCGACCGTGTGTCCGTACGAAGCGGCGCGCACGTAGCCGATGGGCTTGCCATTGCGACGCACGACCTCGGCGTGGAACATCAAGGGCTCGGGATCCTTCACGAGCACCTGCACGATCCGGCGCGTGAGCGGCCCAGCGGCCTTCTTCGCGAGCACCGCGTCCCGACCGAGGAAATCCGCTTTCTTCAGATCGACCGCGAAGCCGAGCCCCGCCTCCAGCACCGAATCGGTGTTGTCGATGTCGTGGCCGTAATCGCGGTAGCCCTTTTCCATGCGGAGGCTCGCCAGCGCCTTGAGCCCGGCGTGCTTCAGGTCCACGTGTTTGCCCGCCTCGACGAGGCGATCGTAGACGTGCGTGGCTTGCTCTGTGGGGATGTAGAGCTCGTAGCCGAGCTCGCCCAGGTACGTGATACGCACGCAGAGCGCGCGGGCGAACCCGATGTCGATCTCCCGCGCGGCGCGGAACGGGAACGCCTCGTTCGACATGTCCTCGGAGGTCACCCTTTGCATGAGCTCACGCGAGCGCGGCCCCTGGATGTTGATCTGCGCATAGCCCGAGGTCACGTCCGTCACGAACGCGTGCATGTCCGGCTTCGTGTGCCGGCGTATCCAGGTGAGCGCGTGCCGGTGCGCCGTGTCCGAGGCGACGACCCAGTAACGCTCGTCGTCGAGCTTCGTGACCGTGAGGTCCGCCTCGATCGTGCCGCCGGCGTTCAGCCATTGCGTGTACGTGATGACGCCCGGCGCGCCGTCGACGCTGTTCGCGGAGATGTAATCGAGCAGCTTCCCCGCGTCCCGGCCCTGCACCAGGAATTTCGCCATGAACGACATGTCCATGAGGATCACGCCCTCGCGGCAGGCGCGGTGCTCGGCTTCCCAGGACGGGAACCAGCTCTGCCGGCCCCACGAGAGACGCTCCACCTTGGGGAGCGTGCCGGGCGGCGCATACCAGTCCGCGCCTTCCCACCCGCTCACGTCCTTGAAATAGGCGCCCTGGGCCGCGAGTCGATCGTGAATGGCCGAGGTCTTCGCGCCGCGCGCCGTCTGCATCGAGCGCGTCGGGTAATGGCATTGATAGACCATCCCGAGCGACTCCACCGTGCGCGTGCGGCGGTATTCGGGGTTCGCCTGGTAGGTGTGCAGCCGGTCGATGTTCATCCCCGTGACGTCCACGTCGGGCCGGCCGTTGATGATCCAGTGCGCGAGTACGCGCCCGAGCCCGCCGCCCGTCAGGATGCCGATCGAGTTCAGGCCCGCGGCGACGAAGTAATTCTTGATCTCCGGCGCCTCGCCGACGACAGGCGCGAGGTCGGGCGTGAAGCTCTCGGGGCCGCAGAAGAACTTGCGGACGCCCACCTCCAGCGTGACCGGCACGCGCCGCATCGCCCTCTCGACATAAGGACCCATCCGGTCCCAGTCCGGGGTGATCTCGCCGAAGGAAAAATCATCCGGCACGCCCTCGATTTTCCACGGCGCGCAGAGGGGCTCGAAGAGGCCCACCATCATGCCGCCGACCTCCTCGCGGTAATACCCGTACGAGCCCGGGTCTTCGAGCACGGGCATCGATTTCGGCAGGTCGGGGATCTTGGCGGTGATGAGGTAATAATGCTCGGCCGATTGCAGCGGGATGTTGACGCCCGATTTCGCGCCGAGCTGTCGCGCCCACATGCCCGCGCAGTTCACCACGTACTCGGCCTCGATGTCGCCGAACGGCGTCTGCACGCCCGCGACGGCGCCGCGCTTCGTGATCACGCCCGTGCAGGGCACGTTCTCGAGGATCGTCGCGCCTTGCATCTTGGCGCCCTTCGCGAGCGCCATCGTGATGTCGACCGGGTTCGCCTGGCCGTCCTCCTTCACGTAGAAGCCGGCGAGGATGTCGTCCGTCCGCGCGAGCGGGAAGAGCTCCTTCACCTGCGAGGGCGAGATCTCGTGCACGTCCACGCCGCAGTGGCGGTTGAACGCCGAGACGCGCCGGTACTCTTCGAGCCTGTCCGGATCCGCCGCGACCTCGATGAATCCGACCGGCTTGAACCCGGTGCCGAGGCCCGTCTCCGCTTCGAGGCGGGTGTAGAGATCACGCGTGTACTTGCGCATCTCCGTCGACGTCTCCGACGTCGAGCCGAACGTCACGATGAGCCCGGCGGCGTGCCAGGTCGTGCCGGAGGTCAGGCGGTCCCGTTCGAGCAGGACCACGTCCTTCCAGCCCATGTGAGCCAGGTGGTAAGCGACGGAGCAGCCAATGACGCCGCCACCGACGACGACGACACGCGCGCGCTTCGGCAGAACCGGTACGGACATGGCGTGCCTCATGCCTGAAACCGTCGTCCGCGTCCAAGCCCATCGCTACGGAACGTGACGATTCTCACCCGGAGGCAACGTCAACAGTGTGGTGTCGCCCACGTGCGTGTGCCGAAGTCGGCTGATGGATCACGCGGGCGACGAGCCGGCAAGGGGGACCGGTCCGTGACCTCGACGCGGCCCGGAATCGCAGGACGTACCGTTCCGACGATTCTGTGCTCGGCGCGCCAATCCGTTGACGTACGCGCACCGTGTTCGTAGGGTGATTCAATTGGCGCTCGGATCCGCCTGGTCAGAAGGGGGAGGACAGCGTGTATCTTCCGATGGAAAACGAGTGCGCGGCGCTCCGCGCGCGGGTCGCCGAGCTCGAGGCGAGCCTCTCCGTTCGATCGCCCGTGGTGATAAATGGCCACCGTCGTGAAGCCGTCCCTTCCGACCCCGATGCCGAGGCGCGCCTCCTGCGCGCAGCGATCCATAACATCGCCGACGCCATCGTGATCTGCAACCGCGATGGCCGGACCATCCACTTCAACGCCGCGGCGACGCAGATCTTCGGCGAGCGGTCGAGTGATGTCCCCTCCGAGGAGCTGTCCACGCGATACGGCCTTTTTCTCCCGGACGGCGTCACCCTCGTCCCCACGAACGATTTGCCTTCCCATCGCGCGCTTCGGGGGGAGAACGTCGACCGCATCGAGCTCTTCGTGCGACGAGAGAGCCTGCCGGCGGGCATGTACATCGAATGCTCCGCGCGTTGCATTCGCGACGCGGACGGCGTCATCTGCGGCGCCGTCGTCGTGTGCCGCGACCTCGGCGAGCGCAGGCGTTACGAGGTCGAGCGCGAGCGGCGGCTCCGCGCCGAGGAGCAGCGGCTCGCCGCCGAGAAGGAGCGGCTTCGCATGGCGCGCATCCTGAAGAGCCTGCTCGAGCACCTCGACATCGTGGTATGGGCGACCGACGAAAAAGGCGTCTTCACGTTTCACGACGGCCGCGGCGCCGAAGCGGCGGGGCTCGCGCGGGGCGCGCTCGTCGGAAAGGACGCCCGCGACGTATACCCCGACGACTTGCTCATCCACCGCGCCCTCGCGGGCGTCCCCCAGCACGATCGCAACGGCGCGCATGGGGTCGCCTGGGAGCATTGGGCCATTCCGGTGAACGATGACGGCAGGCCCGCGGGCGTCATCGGCATGAGCCTGAACATCACCGAGGCGCACCAGGCCAAGCTCGAGCTCGAGGCGAAGCTCGCCCTCATTCAACGACAGCAAGAGGTCATCTTCAACCTGGAGACCCCGATCATCCAGGTATGGGACCGCGTCCTCACGCTGCCGATGGTGGGCGTCGTCGACAGCCGGCGCGCCGCGCGGGTCACGGACAACGTCCTTGCCGAAGTCTCGCGCACGCAGGCGCGCTTCGCCATCCTCGATCTGACGGGCGTCGACGTCGTCGACACGGCCACGGCGGGCCACATGCTGAATATCATCTCCGCCGTTCGCCTCCTCGGCGCCGAAGGGATCATCACGGGGATTCGCCCGAACGTCGCGCAGACCATGATCTCCCTCGGCCTCGACCTCTCGCGTGTGCGCACGCTGGCGACCTTGCGCGACGGCCTCTCGTTCGCGATTCGAGAGCTCGCTGGATCTTCCGGCGCCGCGCATGGAGCCGGATCGCTTCCTCGGCCGACCCGCAGCCCGAAGGCCCTCTGAATCCCGCTCCCTCGCATTCCTCCCGTCGTCGCAGGTATCGTTGAATCAGGCTTCTCCCGACTTGCGGGCCGCGCATGAATGTCGGGGCAGGCACATCTTTGGCTCGTCAGTCCGTTGACGCAGCGACATAATTCGCAGATAACGTGAACGACAGTCTGCTCCACGACGCGTTTCGTGTGGGACAGAGGGGGGGAGGACAGCGTGTCGTTGATTGCCTATGAACAGGAGTGCGCGGAATTGCGCGCGCGGGTCGCCGAGCTCGAAGCTCGTCTGGCCCTACCGGCGCCGGCCGAGATGAATGGACACCACCACGAGGCGAGCCCTTTCGACCAGGACGGCGAAACACGCCTCCTCCGCGCGGCGATTCAAAGCCTCGCGGACGGCGTGGTGATTTGCGACCGCGATGGGCGCCTCATCCATTTCAATGCCGCCGCGACCGCGATCTTCGGGGAACGGTCGAGCGAGGCGGCCCCCGGGGAGTGGTCGTCGCGATATGGCCTTTATCAGCCGGACGGCATGACCCTCGTCCCGGCGCACGAAATGCCCCTCGTCCGGGCCTTGCAGGGCGACAGCGCCGACGCCATCGAGCTCTTCGTGCGGAGCGAGCGGCTGCCGGGGGGCAGGTTCGTCGAATGCGTGGCGCGCGGAATCCGCGACGCCGACGGGGACATCTGCGGCGCCGTGGTCGTCTGCCGTGACCTCGGGGAGAGAAGGCGCTACGAGGCCGAGCGCGAGCAAAGGCTCCGCGCCGAGGAGGAGCGGCTCGCCGCCGAGAAGGAAATGCTTCGCATGGCGCGGATCCTCCAGAGCCTCCTCGATCACCTCGACGTCGTCGTATGGGCGACCGACGAGACAGGAGCATTCACGTTTCATGACGGCCAGGGCTGCGCGTCGGCCGGGTTCGAACGGGGCACGCTCCTCGGAAAAAACATCTTCGACATTTCCCCGGGCGATCACCTCGTGCAGCGCGCCCTCCTGGGCAGCGCGGCGCACGATCGTTCGCACATGAACGGCGCCGTCTGGGACAACTGGGTCATTCCGTTCGGCGAGGACGACAAAAAGGCCTCGGGTGTCCTCGGCCTGAGCCTGAACGTCACCGAGGCACACCAGGCCAAGGTGGAGCTCGAAGCGAAGCTCGCCCTCATTCAACGGCAGCAGGAGGTCATCTTCAACCTGGAGACCCCGATCATCCAGGTATGGGACCATGTCCTCACGCTGCCGATGGTCGGCGTCGTCGACAGCAAGCGCGCAGCGCGGGTCACGGACGACCTCCTCGCCGAGGTCTCGCGCACGCAGGCGCGCTTCGCCATCCTCGATCTGACGGGCGTTGACATCGTCGACACGGCCACGGCCGGCCATATGCTCAATATCATCACCGCGGTCCGCCTCCTCGGGGCAGAAGGAATCATCACGGGGATTCGCCCGAACGTCGCGCAGACCATGGTCTCCCTCGGCCTCGACATCTCGCGCGTGCGCACGCTGGCGACCTTGCGCGACGGCCTCGCCTTCGCGATTCGAAAGCTCACCGAGGACGGCAGCGCCGCGCGTCGAGCCGCCTTGCTGCCCCGCCCGACACGCAGTGTCGAGTCGGGGTGACGTGCACCATCGAAACCCTATTTGCTCGCATACATCGGGCGGATGTGGTACGCGAGGTCATGGACTCATCGTTTCAGAACGATCCCGACATCGCCGCGCTCGAGCAAGCGGCGGCGAAGGAACGCCGGAAGAAACTCCTCATTGCAGGCGGCGTGATCTTGTGCGTCCCGCTCTACTGGGCCATGGGGTTTTCGAGCGTGCGTGGTTCCCTCGCGGAGGAGGGCTATACCGACCTCCACGTCTCGCCGTCGGGGCTCTTCGACTGGAGTTTCGAGGGGAAAAAAGGCGCCTCGACCTGCAAGGGCAGCGTGACCCGCATGCCCTTCTCCTCCTCGAAAAACACCTTCTGTTATTCGGTCGACGCCTCGGGGCGCGCGAGCGGCTCCCTCGACACGAGCTCGAACTGACCACGGGGACACGAGCCGATGATCGTCGCGACCTCCCGTTCGTCCCGTGAACCCCTGCGCCTCGTCGAGCTGCCTTCGCGCCCGCTCCGCGCGGACGAACTCCGCGTCCGCGTCCGCTCCATCGGCGTCAACCCCGTCGACTGGAAAATGCGCGAGGGCGGCCCGCTCGGCACGGCGCAGCGAATCATCGGCCCGTCCGGCCCGCTCGTCGTCGGCATTGATTTCGCCGGCGAGGTCGTCGAGGTCGGGAGCGGCGTCGAGACACCCAAGGTCGGCGACCGTATCGTCGGCGGCACCGATTTCTCGCGCAACCAGCGCGGCAGTTATGCCGACGAGGTTGTCGTGCGCGCCGATCAATGCGCCGAGCTGCCCGCGTCGGTCTCCTTCGATGAGGCCGCGAGCCTCCCCGTCGCCGGCGTGACGGCGTGGCGCTGGCTCGAGGAGGCCGGCATTTCGTCGCAGCCCGACGCGCGGGTCCTCGTGCTCGGCGGCTCGGGCGGCGTGGGGCTGTTTGCTTTGCAGCTCGCCCGCTCGTATGGCGCGACCGTGGCCGCCGTGTGCTCGGCGCGGAACGTGCCGCTCGTCACGCGGCTCGGCGCCACGGCCATCGACTACAATGCAGGCGACCCGCTCGAAGCCGCTGCCCGCCTCGGCCCCTTCGATCTCGTGCTCAATGCCATCGGCTCTGCGGTGTACCCCTCGTCCGCGTGCCGAAAGCTCTTGAACGCGACGGGGCTCCTCGGCCTCGTGGTCATCCGGCCCGCCGACTATCCTTCGCTCTTGTTCTCGCGCCGTACGAAGACGCTCCTCGGCAAACCCACGCGCGCGAGCCTCACGCCGCTCGTCGCGGCGCTCGCGAAGGGCGAGATCGAGGCCATCATCGAGGCGAAACTCCCGCTCGCGGAGGCCGAGGAGGCGCATGTCCGATCACGCGCCGGCAAGGTCGTCGGCAAGCTCCTGCTCGTCCCCTGAATCGATTTCAGGGTTCCGGTTCGTCCTGCGTCAACAATGCGCAGAGATGTGCGACATGCCAGACGTATTCCTCGCAGCGGGCCTGCTCGGCCCGAGCGCGGGCCGCCACGGGATCGGGCGAGGGGGTCCGCGGCGTCCACAGGGATCGAAACCACGACGTGAAGCCGGCCGAGGTTTCCTCGGGAATCGACGTTGCCGCGTCCTCGGCCGCGCGGGTCGCGGCGAGGCGCGACACTTCCACGGCCGCGCGGCTCGCCGCGGCCTTCCGTCGTCGAGACAACCGGGCCGCGATGGCCCCCGAATCCATTTCTGATTTCGCGGCCCAGGCGCCCGGCCCTCGGGCCGCGGCCGCTTGCATGGCGGCATCGAGCTCGACGTCGGTCCAACTCTCTTCGGCCTTCCACGCGTGCTCGGCCTCGGCCTCGGCCTCGGCCATTTCGGCGGCCGCCTCCGCGACGAGCGCGGCTGCCTCGGCCGCGGCCGCCGGCGCGCGGGCCTCCCATGCCTCGACGACCCGGCGCGCCTCTGCGCCGACGCCCGCGAGGACCCGCGCCGGGGACAGATTGCGCGCCAGCATGGCGTCGGCCATGGCGATGCTGCCGAAGGGCCCGCCGGGGGAAGGTTTGTCCTCGTTCGGCGTCGGCTTCCTGGGCCATTGTCCCTCGATCCATTGCCGCGTCCGCCGGACCGCCTCCACGCTCGACACCTCGGGCTCGCGCCGCGCTTCCCGCTCCTTCTCCAGGGCTCGGTCGGCACAATCGCAGGCGAAACACAGGAGCACGGAGGCAGGAATGCTCCCCGCGCCGATCGCCTGCGTGAGGCGCTCGTCCGCCGGGATCGAGCCATCGGCGAGCACGGTGAGCAGATCGAGTACGGCTTGGGGATTCAAGGGATCAGTTGCAATGATCCGGCGGCAGCGGATGGGGAGCGCTGCCCGGGGCGAACGGATACCACACGACGGCGACCGTGTTCACGTGGCCTTGGCCGCACATGAGGGTCACGTCGAGGAACAGGTCCTTCTCGTAATGCTTGCAGGTCGTATAACCGCCCACGACATCGGTGAAATCGAGCGCGTCGGCGGCCTCCTCGCAGGTTTTTCCCCAGATGGCCAGCGGCCCGTCTGCGTACCGTTTCACCCAGTCCGCCGCGGCCAGATGGACGTCGATCATCAATCCCCCCGAGGGCATGACCGACACCGTGGGCCCGTCCTTGTACCGGATCTTGTCCTTCGTCCGTTCCCCCTTGCCCCAGGCCGCCTCGATGTCGTCGAGCGTGGCCCCCGCGCGCACGCCTGCAATGGACAGAAAATCCCGGAACCCGAAGACCTTCGGCTTGGCCGCGGGGGGCGGAGGCGGCGGCGAGGGCTCGGCCGTTGGGTTTTCCTGCACAGCCGTCGCTGTCGCAGGCGGTTGGGAAGCGACTGGCGGCGACGGTGGCGCGCTCGCGCAGCCCGAGGCAGCGAACATCAGAACGACGGGGATGGATGTTATCGAGGGCTTCACGCGTCCTCCTGCCACGAAGCGGTGGCGCAGTGTTTCACGAGCCCGCTCGTCCCTGCAAGACCCACGGGGGCCCCCGCGGTTCCGTCAGCGCGCGCCCGACCACGGAAAAACGCCCGCCTCATCGAGCGCGAGCAAGAATTCCCCGACCATCCGGCCCTGCTCCGCCACCCCGCGGGGGCTCGCGATGGCCCCGAGGGTCCTCTTCGCGCGCGCGCCAAACGCTTGATCCCCCGTGATCCGGCCGAGCCCCGCGAGGAACCGCGCGGCGAGCGTATTGCTCGCGAACGGACGCTCGCGCCGCGCGAACACCCCCACGGCGGAAGGATCGTTCGTGTGCGCGAAATACGCCCCCGTCGTGGTGTCGAGGAGCGTCTTCTCCATGGCGTCCGCGATCCGCAGCGCCGCCTCGCGGTACGCCGCGTTTTGCGTGACCTCGAAGAGCCGCACGAGCGCCCGGCCCAACCCGGCGGCGTCCGCGAGGTAATGCACGGGCGACCGCGCCTTTGCGTCATGCTCGACCGCGCCGTCGGTCCCCACGTGGCTCGCCGTCACGAGGGCCGCGGCCCGCTCCGCCCGTGCGAGCACGTCCTTGTCGCCCGACGCCTCGAACAGCATGCACAGCGCCGCGATGGCGAGCCCATTCTCGTAGGCATACACGTGGTCGTCGACGCGCGGAACCCCGAGCTTGCGCCGCCCTGCGTCGTCGAGGCGATAATACACGTCCCCGTCGATGAACGGTTTTCCCGGTTCGTGCGCGCCCACGTCCGCGTCCTGGCTCACGAGGAACGCGCCTTCGGCGTTCGACAGGAAGGTCGACAGGTACCGCGCGATCCCGCGGGCGTCCTCCAGCAACTCCTTGCGGCCGGTGGCCTTGTGCGCGGCGGCGTAGGCTTCGAGGTTCGCCGCCTGGTACGGCATCAACTTCTCATAATGGGGCTCGGCCCACGTCGAGCCCGCGGAATACTGGTAGATGCCGCCCCAGACCGGGTCGAGGATCGCGCGCTGCTTCTCCAGGGTAAACACGGCGCGCCTGCGCGCGAGGTCGTCCCCGTGCGCCGTGCGCCGGAGCTCGAAGAGCACGTTCGCGCCGAGCGGGGACTTTTGAAAGTCGCCCCAGCTCCCCTCTTCCCGGTCGAAATAACGATCCATGTCGATCGAGACGCGCGCGGCGATCCACGGCATGGCCTCGGGCGAGGGCACGATTCGCGCTGGATCCGGAGCTTTGCCGCTGCCCTCCGCGTCTGCCTGGGCAATCGCTTCGAGGATGGGCAAGAGTTCGTCCGCGGGTAGGTATCCGCGGTATTTGCCGATCTCCTCGGCGTCGGGCGAGAGCAGGATCGTCGCCGGCCAGCCCCAGTCGACATACCGTTCGCCGATGTCCGGGCGCTCGTCGATGTCGACCCGAATGGCGACGAACTTCTCGTTCAGGAGACGGCCCACGCGTTCGTCGTGGTACGTCGTCTCGTCCATCACGTGGCACCAATGGCACCACGAGGCCGCGCCGTCGAGGAGGATGAATTTCCGCTCGGCGCGGGCGCGCGCGAAGGTCTCCGGCGAAAACGAATGCCACGTGAAGAGCTGCTTCTTTTCCTTGGCCCGCGCGAGCGCGAGGTTCACCGCGTCCGGCGTCCCTGCGCGCACGAGCCCGCGCGGGGCGACCTGGGGTGCCTGGGGCGCCGCGCTACAGCCGAGGACGAGCACGAGGGCGGGAAGCAAAAGACGTCGCATCACGCCCCACGTACGCGCGGCCCCGCGTGGCGGATCCGCCGGGGCCTTCACGGATCGCCCGTGGGCTGAATGGCCGTCGTCTCGACCATGAGCATGACGGTCCTCCCCGGGGCCCGCGGCCGATGCATCACGCCCTTCGTGATCGTCACGCCCTGCTGCGGCCCGAGCTCGATCGTCCGATCTTCCAGGTCGATGAGGAGCTTGCCTTCGAGGACGAAAAAAAACTCGTCATCGTCGTCGTGCTTGTGCCAGTGGAAATCGCCCTCGATCACCCCGAGCCGCACCACGCTGCCATTGACCTGCGTCAGCGTTCGGTTTTGCCACGTCTCCGTGCACGCGGCGACGACGGCGGGAACGTCGATGCGTTCGAGGTGCTGGAATTTCACGTCGAGGTCGATGTTGTACTTGGCTTGGTCCGTCATGCGAGGGCTTCCTCCTGGGGCGGGATGCTACTGTCGTTCGTCGGACACCGCTAGAGGTTCAGCATGTAGAGCGCGAGGGCCGCCGTGCGATCCGTTTTGCGTTCTTCGAGGTACGCCGTGACCTCCGGGACGAGCCCGACGAGCTTCCCGTACTCGCCGAGCGCGCGCATGCGTGCCCTCGATACCTCGCCGAAGTAGATGTGGGAGATCTTCTTCTGATCCGCCGGGTCGATCGGCTGCATGTAGCCGCGTAAAATCGCGCGCGCCGTATCCATCGACGCGCCCGGCGCGCCGGAGGCGTGGAACGTGATCACACGCTCGAACGAGGGCTGGAAGTACGTCCACACCTCCGCCGTCGCAGCGTCGAGCGGGATGGGCGCGAGGGCCTTTTCTTCGAGCCAGGCGCGCACCCCGGCGTGCCGCTCGATCCATTCCGGGTGCGCGAGCAGCTCGCCCGCTGCGGCCATCCACAAGGGCTGCTCGTTGGCAGGGTAGGCGATGGCCGGGCCATGTTCGTCGCGGCTCCGATCCCGCGGGCCGACTTGCGCGGGCTTCGCTGTGAGGAGCTTTTCGAGGAGCGCGACCCGTCGCGCCTCGTCCACCCCGTGGAGGCCGAGCGCGACCCGCATGCGGCAAACGGTCTCGGTATCGAGGCGAATCCGCTCCCCCTCGAAGATGGGCGCGATGAAGGCGTCGAAGCGCCGCGACGCCTCGGCCGCCGGCATCCAGTGGCCCAGCTCTTTGAGCACGTAGCAGCGCGGCGCGTTGAAGCGCAGCGTTTCGAGCTCCTTGTCGAGCTCGCGCACGCGGGCGAGCGCGGCGGCCTCCGGGACCTTGCCGCCCGCGGGCTCGACGGAGCGCGCCTCCGCATGGGCATCGAATTGTTCTCGTCGCGGACGCGGCAGATCCGCCGCGCTGGTCGATTTCTGGGGGGTGTCGAGATCAAAAAGCGCCGCGCGCGCCGCCTCCGCGAGATCACGCGTCGCGCCCGGAATGCCTCGCGTCAGCGGCACCTCGCCTTTCGCCGCGAGGATCCCGTTCACGAGCGCCCGCGCCTCCCGCTCCAGGCCAAACCGCACGCCGAAGGCGCCCAGATCGTTGATTTGCAGGATCACGAGCTCCAGCGAGTCCGCCTCCGCCGGCCCTTCGAGCCTCCGCTTCACTTCGGGGAGCAGGCCGCGGAGGATCACCGGCCCCTCGTCGCCCACCGCGCGCTCGGGATGTCCCCATAACATCTGCGAATAGACGGCGGAGGCCGCTCCATGCAAGAGGAGCTGCTCGCGCGCGTCCTTGCTCGTACGCACCCGATCGAGCAGGAGCCGCCGGCCCTCCGGGACGTTGTCGACGACCCAATAGGCGGGAATGCTGGCGAGCGCGAGATATCGAACGAAGGATTTCGGCGGGCGCGGCCCGGGTTCGTCCGGGCCGAGCTGATACTCGGTGATGCTTGCTTTGTCCCGCTTGGCGAGCGCCATGAGGATCTCGGCGTCGTGCACGGTGCGGATGCGCGCGACGAGCGAACGCGAAAACACGAGGGGTTGTTCGTCGAACGTCGCCGCGCTCTCCGCCTCGAGCTCCTCGGCGCAGGGCGGCGCGAGGAGGAGGTCGCTGACGTCGGGGAAAAGCGTGGGAATCGTCTCGCGGATGTGGGCCTGCATGAGCAGCGGCGCGCGCGCGGCTCGGTCCCGCTCGCGCCGCATCAGGGCGAACATCTCGTCGGGGACGGGACGCCCGACCGCAGGGACCGAGCCGCTGAGGCACGGCGGAGCGCTCCTCCACTGCGTGGGCGCGCAGGCCGAGAGCGCGAGGGCGACGGCGAAGGAGAGGGCGGCGCGGCGCTTCATCGGGGGCAGCATACTTCGACAGACCCGCTCCGTCCCGGGTACTTTCGTCCCTCCCGGCTCGTGCACGATCGCGACACGCGCGTCACGCTCTGCGCATGGAACGTTTCTCCCTCCTGCTCGCCGGCGTCGTCGGCTTCGTCGGGGTCGCGCTCGGCGCGTTCGGGGCGCACGGGCTCAAGAAATGGGTCACGCAGTTCCCGGACGCCGAGCAGCGCCTCACCTGGTGGCAAACCGGATCCCAATATCACCTCCTCCACGCCCTCGCGATAGGCCTCACGGCCTTGCACCCCACACCCACGAAGGAAGGCAGCGCCCTCGCGCCCTGGTTCTTCCTCGGCGGTATCATTCTTTTCTCAGGCAGCCTTTACGTCATGACGCTGACCGGCCGCCGCGTGCTCGGCGCCGTCACGCCCCTCGGCGGCCTCCTGCTCCTCGCCGGCTGGCTCGCCATTGCGTTGAATGCTCTTTTTGCGACGGCATGACTCCTGCTAGACGCGGGGTCGCCGGGCGCGGATGGGCGCCCCCGAAGGAGCTAGAATGATCTTCGCTTTGACCTCCACGTCTCGTCGCTCGTCTCCCGCTGCCCGCCGGCGTGCCACGCTGCGCCACGGGCGCTCCCCGCTCGCCAGGGAGAAAGCGCGCCTCGTCGCCCATTTCCGCGCGGTCCTCGCCGAGCTCCGCGCGCGCGACACGAGCCACCTGTCCCCCGACCAACGCGCGGCGCGCGCGGGCCTGATCGCCGAGCTTCAGCGGTACGCTCGCACCGGGCGTTTCCCGCGGAACCTCGATTTCCCCGGGATCCGCATGCCCTATTTCGTCGACGCCTTCGGGACGCGTTGCGCGATGGCGCACCTCATCGAGGCGACCGGCGAGACCGAGCTCGTCGCGCGCGTGGCCCGCGCGGCGAACAACGCGTTCATCCGCGAGATCGAAGGGGACATCGCGCTCCGCGCGTGGCTCGATCGGGCCGGGCTCACGGCGGCCGAGGCGGCCCGGATCCAGCCGTCGTATTGCTTCGTCAGCAAGGCCGATGCCTGCTTCTGCCAGAACAATGGTGTTGATGTCGTCGCTGTGGCCGAGGCGACCGTGACGGCGGTCCAAGCGGGGGGCATGGCCACCGCGAAGGTCGACGTCCTTCATGGTGCTGCCCTCACCTCCCCGATGGTGGGTGACACGATCGACGTCTACAACGCAGGTTCCACGGTCGGTGCTCCGGTGCTCGTCGGAATCACCGAAAACAACTCCTCGGTCGGGGCGGTGCAGCTCGACGCGACGGGATCCGTCAAGCTCTCCTGCGGGCTCGACGTGCCCAAGATATCGAAGCAGGACGCGATCAACGCAATGCTCGCGACGACCAGCGGCGGCGAGAATTCTGCCTGCTCGGATTATCTCGAAAAGAAGGACGCCGTCTGGGGCGAGTCGCAGTGCGGATCGGACGAGGGCGGTGACGAGATCGAGGGCGCCTGCTCGCTCACGACCGGCGGCGGGGGCGTCTCCCCGCTGCTCCTCGGCTCGCTCGTGCTCGCCGCCGCGACGTTCGCGCGGCGGAGGCGCGTGGCCCGGAAGCGGAAGGCGTCCGCGATTCGCTAGCACACGCGCCGCCGCGTGAAGGAGCCTCCGGGGCGTCCGGTCTGGACAGGCCCCGGGGGCTTCTGTATATCCGCTTCGAGGAACGGATGAAGCGGCACGCACCCACGAGCGCCGCCGGAGAGGGCAAGGCGCGGAAACTCGTGAAGGTCGGTCCGAACGGGAAAGCCCGCGTCGCGCCGATGCCCGAGCGCGCCCCCGTGGGGATGGCGCGGCCTCGCGCGCCCGCTGAGCGCCATTCTCTCCCCACGCTCGCCTCCCGGCGGAGCGGGGCGGTCCGCGGCGTGGGCGCTTGTCATACCTGCGCGGTGCTCGGGGAGGTTCGCCTGTACGAAGCGGTCGACGTGGGCAAGGTGCTGCTCTGCGGCCCTTGCGCGGACAAGGCGCGCGCCGAGACGTTCGGCCGCGCCGAGCCGCTCGACCACGCCATCATGGTCGGCGGGTTCGAGACGAACCGAAGGCGGCACTGATCACGTCGTCGTCGCTCCCTGGAGGATATCCATCGCCTCCCGGAGCATGCCCTGGGGGACGGAATGGCCCCCATCGAATTCGCGGTACGTCACGGTGTAGCCCGCGGATTCGAGGGTGGGGACGAGGGTCCGGCTGCATCGAATGGGCAGGACGGGGTCCTTCACGCCGTGGCTGATGAAGACCTCGGGCGTCCCCACCTGCGTGAGCGGCCGCATGAATCCGGGGGAAAACGCGAAGACGAACCGGAAGAGGTCGCCGTTCGTGAGGCCGAGGGAGAGGGCATACGAGGCTCCATCGGAGAACCCCTCGATCGCGATCCGCGTCGGGTCGACGGCGAGGCAATGAAAGGCGGCGGTGAGCGCGCGATCGATGCGGGCGACGTCGGGGCCGTAGCCGCCGCGCAAGAGGTCCCAGGTCGAGCCCATCGAATCGGGCGCGACGAGGATGACGCCGTCGCGCTCCGCCTCCGGGCGAATGGGGTCGATGCGATGACGGGCCTCGCCGCCCGCGCCGTGCAGGCAGAGCATCAGCGGAGCCGGGCGGGCGGGATCGTAGCTCGACGGGAGGAAGAGGATCCCGTCGCGTTTGTCGCCGAGGCCGAGCGGCCTGTCGCCGCGCTGGGCCTCGTCGCGGGGGCCGGGCGTGGGGCGGGCTTGCAATCGGCCGAGGTCACGCGGATCGAGCTTCCGTGCAGCGCGCGTCATGGGGATCTCCCCGAAGGCATGTGGTGCATGCGCCGCGACCCGCAAGAGGCACGGCCGCTCCGCCCGAGCACGCGTGGCGGGCGCGTAGACGGCCGTTATCCGTGTGTGGAGGACGTCCGCCCCCGCCCGAGCTTTGCGACTTCGGTCGATTCGAGGCGTTCTCGATCCGTCCGCCGCACGCGCACCGGGGTGGCGCAGCCCCTGCGCCACGCGTGGTCCCCACTACGCGCCGCCAAACTTTCGTTTGTCGCCGGAGCGATGTTGTGGCATCGTAACATCATGCCCAGACGCACCATACCTTCTCCCGCCGCAGCCAAGGTCGGCGCGCGCATCCGCGCGCTGCGCCTCGAACGCGGTCTGTCCCTTCAGCACGTTGCCGATGTCGGTCAACTGTCGAAGGGGCACCTCTCCAGCATCGAGCACGGGCTCGCGGCGATCACGATCGAGACGCTCGTGCGCATCGCGCAAGGGCTGGACGTATTGCCGATGGATCTGCTCACGTTCCCGGAGGACGACGAGCGCGGTCGCATCGCCGACATCATCCGCACCAAGATCGGAAAGAAAGAGCTGCCCAAGCTCCGGCGGGAGCTCTCGGCGCGCGGCGCGGGCAAGGCCTGAAGCCGCCCCGGGGGGGGGGGCTGCTCCGTTCTCCTCGACGCTCCTCGCGCCCGCTCTCCGTGCTAACGTCCTCCGCATGCAGGACGCTCTCGACGCGCTCACGGACGATGTGCGGTCCACGCACCCCGAACAGATCTTGATCGTCACCGGCGCGGGCGTCAGCCACGCCAGCGGAATTCCCACGTTCCGCGGAAACGATCCCGACGCCATCTGGAAGCGCGACGTCACCGAGCTCGGCACCCGCGCGTTTTTCAGCGAGAATCCCGCGGGCTCGTGGCAATGGTATCTGTCGCGATTCGACAAGGTCTCCGGCGCGAAGCCAAACCCCGGGCACCACGCCATCGCGGCGCTCGAGCGATTCCAGACAGAGAGGGGCGGCGACTTCCTCCTCGTCACGCAGAACGTCGACACCCTGCATGAGCAGGCCGGATCGAAGCGCATGGTCAAGGTCCACGGCACGAGCGATCGGTATCGGTGCTCCCGGAGCGGCTGCGAGCTCGGCGCGCTCGAGGGATCGATCGCCGCGAGCGAGGTCGACCTCACGGCGTTCCGGGCAAACCCCGTGGAGGCGAATGTGCCGCGTTGCCCTTCGTGTGGCGCGTTTCTACGGATGCACGTCCTCTGGTTCGACGAGGTGTATGCCGGGCACGACGACTACCAGTGGAGTCGCGTGCTCGACGCCGCGAAGGTGCAGGCGCGGCTCGTGATCTTCGCGGGCACGTCCTTTTCGGTCGGCGTGACCGAGCTCGTGACGCAATCCGCGCGCGCGCGGCGCGTGCCCGTCTTCAACATCGATCCCACGCCGCGCATCAGCAAGCCGGGTATCATGCCCATCGCCGCCAGCGCGGAGGTGGCGCTCGTCGAGGTGTGCAAGCGGCTCGGCGTGGCCGAGGGCGCGGCATGGGCGTGACGACACCGCAACTCTCTTGCCTCCGCGCGACGAAGCTCGTACATGGGCGCCACCTTGGGTGCGCTCCGCGGTAGCCTCACGTTCTCGCGCTTCTACGTCACCGGTGACATTCCCGACGATGTTCCCGGAACGACCTTGAAGCGCATCCGTGCCAACGCTTTCCAGCCCCTCTCGCCCGACGACGAGAAGAACGAGGGCGCGGGCTGGGCCAGCATCGAGGACCCCTTCGACACGGACCTCGATCACGAAAAGGTCTTCTACAACGAGTACGTTTGTCTGGGCTTGCGCCTCGATCGGTGGGCCATCCCTGGGCCGCTGCTCAAGGCCCACCTGCGCGAGGCCGAGCAGGCGCTGCTCGCCAAGAGGGGGCTCGAGCGCCTCGGCCGGCAGGCGAAGGCCGATTTGAAGACGATGGTCGTGCGCAAGCTGCGGCGCCAGCTCGTGCCCTCGCTCAAGAGCTACGACGTCGTGTGGAACCTGCGGACGAACATCCTCCACCTGTACAGCCAATCCGAGCGTATCGCGGCCCTGCTCGACGACCTCTTCAAGCGCACGTTCAAGGTCGACCTCGTGCCCGAGAGTCCGGGTACCGCCGCCGATCGGCTGGGCCTCGACGCCAAGGAGGCGCGGGCCTTCGCAGGTCTCGAGCCGACGTTCCTTTCCCGCGTGGAAGAGGAGGCGCGCTGATGGAGCTCTTGGATCTCATCGAGGGGCGCCGCTTCATGGGGCGTGAATTCGTGGTCTGGCTCTGGTTCGAGAGCGAGATGCAGGAGACGAACCTGCACCCCACGGGCGCCGATCCGGTCTCGATGTGGCTGGAGGCGCAGATCACGCTCGTCCTGGAGAAAGAAGAGAGCCGGCTCAAGGGCGCGATTCCGGCCTCGTCGCCGGAGGCGAAGGAGGCGCTGCGGCAGGGCAAGCTCCCGAAGGAGGCGAAGATGCGCCTCGTGCGTGGGGAGCGCGAGTATGCCTGGACGCTCAAGGCCGATTCGCTCGGCCTCTCGGGCCTCAAGTTGCCGACGCAGCTCAAGAAGAACGACGAGAAACACGAGGTCTTTTACGAGCGCATGATGCTGCTCGAAGACCTCGAGACCTCGCTTTGGGCGCTCTACGCGGACTTCGTGCGCCTGCGCCTCGCGGACCCGTGGGACGACGAGATCGTACCGCTCATGAAGAGCTGGGCGTACGGCGAGAAGCCGGACGCGGGCGCGTACCTCGCCACGAAACGCGCGGTGCTCGGCGAGAAGCGGAAACGCAAGCGGTAACCAGCCCTCGGTTCCTGCTCCTTGACAGGGAATGGCATAGACCGTTAGGACTCAAACGAGTCGTTACGGTTCTTGCTTTTTCTGGAGGAGATCATGAATCATCGTGGATGGAGGAGCCCGTGGATTGCGCTCGTGCTGGCGGGGGTGGCTGCCGTGGTCGCGGCGTCCGGATGCTCGGATGACCCGCCGTCGTCGAATACGGGTGGTGCTGGCGGCACCGGCGCGGGCGGGAATGGCGGCGCGGGCGGCGGCGGCGCGGGCGGCGGCGGGATGGGCGGCACCGGCGGGATGGGCGGCGGGGGCGGGGACTTCCCGGAGCGCATGTCGGCGCGCATGTTCCTGTCCGGGCACAGCCTCACGGACAATCCATTGCCGGACCACGTCCTGACCATCGCGCAGAGCCTCGGCAAGGACTTCAATTTCAACGAGCAGATCGGCATCGGCTCGCCCATCCGCGTGAGGACCAAAGGCGGGAGCTTCGACGCGCCGGGCTGGCCCGGCTACAGCACGGGGAAGAACCGCGAAGGCAGCGACATGAACGTGATCGAAGAGCTCCTCTCCCCGAAGACGCTCGGGCCCGGCGAGCTCTACGATACGCTCGTGATCACGGAGCGACACGACATCCTGGGCACGATCTGGTGGGAGGACACGTTCGGCTTCCTGCGCCATTTCCACGACCGATTGATCGACGGCAACCCGGCCGGGCGTACGCTGTTTTACCATAGCTGGCTCGATGTCGACAAGAATGCCCCGACGACGTGGATCAACCACGAGAAGAACGCGCTTTACGCGTGGGAATGCGTGGCGACGAAGGTGAACCTCTCGCTCGCGGGCCATGCGGGGGGGAGGGTCGAGGTGCTCCCCGCGGGCGCGGCGCTCGTTGATCTCGTGGAGCGGAGCCTGAACGACGAAGTGCAAGGCATCACGGGCACGACGCCGCAGAAGCTCGACAGGATCTTCAGCGACAACGTGCACATGACGCCGCTCGGCGCTTATTACCTGGCGCTCGTCACGTACGCGTCGATCTTCCGCGCCTCGCCGGTCGGCGCGGCCGTCCCCGCGGGCATCGACGCCGCGCCTGTGGCCGACATGCAGAGGATCGCCTGGGACTTCGTGCGCAACTATTACAGCCAGCCGACGCCGGGCGAGCACACGATGGAGGAATGCCGGACGCATATCTCGCAGAACGTCTGCGCCTCGTTCTGGACCTTGACGAACCAGCCCAACAACATCGCCTCCTGCCAGTCCGATTTCGCGAACGCGAACGCGGCGCAGAACCCCTTCCGCTGGCCGGATCCGCAGATGAAGTTGTGGCCGGATCCGTAGTCGTCCCGGGGATGCTGTCCCCCACCGCGCGTTTTTCACGCAGGCCCATCTTGACATCGGGACGATATCCCTGGTAGGGGGCGCCACCCTCGGTTCCACCGGGTCTGATCATTCCCCTTCGAGAGGATTCATGCGCCTGCGAAACTCCCTGGTTCTCGTGCTCGCTCTCACCACGGCCGGCTACGGATGCAGCAAGTCCGATGGGGCTGCCGATTCGACGAAATCGGGAGGCGACTCCGCGAAGGGGGCGCTCTCGTCGAAGGGCGCGGAGGAGCGCCTGAAGAAGGCTGGCTGGACGATTGAATCGAGTGAAGACCAGCACGAGAACTGGTCCTCGCTTTACATCGACGTCAAGAAGGGCAAGGACGACGACCAGCGTTCGGCCACCATCTGGATCGACGCATTCGCGGAGACGGTCGAAGGCGCGCCGAAGCCCGAGCTCACGATGGGCAAGGGCGCGCTGATCCGGTTCGGCTGGGAGCCCACCCTGGACAAGAAGCCCGCGCCGGCGCTCGCGCCCTTCGTGAAGGACGTCGCGGCGATCTCCACCCCGGAAAAGGCCACGGACAACCTGTTCTCCGATACCAAGTTCGGTGATGCCGTGAAGAAATGGGACCTCGCCGAGATGGGCGACCGCTCCGGTGGCAGGCTCTCGCCGAGCGGCGTCGTGTACAACCACCGTTTTCTCGCGGGGGACGCCGGCGTGCTCGCGATCGAGACCGTCTACTACGAGAAGGCGATCGCGGAGGGGACTGCGCGGCTCGTGGGGACGACGCTCGTCGCCGTGAAGGCGGACGACGATGCCACGAAGAAGGAGCTGTACGACATCCTCGGCGGGAGCTGAGGGCGCCCGCTCCGTTCAGGAAAACCCACGCAAAGGCAGGTCCGGCCGCTGGAGCCAGTTGTCCGCGGCGTACTTCGCGCCCGCCTCGACGACGTGCACCGTATACGCGTGCCGTGACCGCGCCGAGCGGTTCTCCTCGCTTCGATGGGGCAAGAGCCCGTGCAGCACGACCAGCGTGCCTGCCGGGACTTCGAGGGGGAAGGCGCCGTCCTCGACGAGGGGGACCGGATCCAGCACCTCGAATCGCGTGTTCCCACGCGCATCCCGCAAAAAACGTTTCTTGAGCCCCTGCCGGTGCCCGCCGGGCACCACCCACAAGCAGCCATTCTCGATCGTCGCGTCCTCCAGCGCGAACCACAGGCCCGTGACGGTCATGGGCTCGGTATAGAGGAACGTCGCGTCCTGGTGGCAAACCACCTCGCCGCCGATGTGCGGCTGCTTGAAGATGTACATCGATTGCATGAGGACCGGGCGGGCGAGCCCGAGCTCGGCCGTCAGCGCCGCGAGGGCAGGCGTGCGCGAGAATCGATCGAAGACCGGATCGAGATCGTGCATCGCGTGGGCGATCTTGTTGAGCGCGCGCTCCTTGGGCACGCGCAGGCGCCCGTCCGGGCCGAGCGCGCCCTCCTCGTAGAAAAATCGGACCTTGTCGCCCGATGCGAGGAAATAGTCGTCGGAGGTGCGCGTCTGCTCGTGGGTGCTGAAGATCGAGCGGTGCGCCTCCGGGTCGAAGGCGTCGACGAGCTCCTCGGCGCGGCGCTTCAGCGCGAGGCACGACGCGGCCGAGACGAATCCGGGCAAGACGAGGAAACCGTCGCGCTCGAAGGCGTCGCGACGCTCGGACGGGGCGATGGGCCGGGGCATGGCTCGATTCTCGTAGCCCTCCCGGACCCGGCTGTCCACGGCTCCGCGGGGAAGCCCGCGCAGGCCGAGCCGTCGCGCGCGGCGGGTGTTGCGCCGGGGGGACGCTCGCCTTACGCTCCGCCCATGCATCCGCACCCCTGGCGAATCGTGCGCGCGCTCCGCGTGCTCCTCGCCTGCCTCATGCTGATGCTACCGGCGGCGCCGGCGCGCTCCGCGCAGGTCGTTCCGGACACGGTGGTGCTCATCGCGTACGCGGGGGCGGCGGCACAATACGCCGCGGCGGCGCGCGAGGTCGCGCAAAACGCCGAGGCGCCAGAGGTCGAGGTCGAGGTCGAGGCCCGGCCCGCGCAGGCAGCCCCGTTCGTCCGGGCGACGACTGCGCGCCCGGCGGATTCGAGCGCCTCGTTCGTCCCCGCGGATCGCTGGCTCCTCCATTGCGCGCTCCTTTGCTGAATTCGACGGCCATTCCCGCGGCCTTCGATTCCACAGCAAGGAGAAAGCGATGTCGCCTTTGGTGCAAAGCCCTCGGAGAAGGGCCTGGCGGCGCTTCGTCCGTCGCCTGCTTCATTCGTTTCGCTCGATGGGCCGGATTGCCCTCGTGCTCGGCTCGGCCATGTTCCCCGGGATGCCGCCCCCGCCTCCGCCGCCACCTCCGCCGATCGAGGAGCAGGCGTCCGGCGGGAAAAAACTGTCCGAGCTTTAGATCGCGCGGCGGCATAACGAGGGGCCCGTCCACGCGGCCGTCGTTCTGTGCTACTTCACGCCGCATGCTGCTCACCCGCGCCGAGTCCACCTCCTTCCGCGAGACCTCCCTCCACGCCGACGTGATGCGTTTCGTGCGCGCGCTCGAAGCACGGAACGACCCGCGCCTGCACGTCACGACCTTTGGCACCTCGCCCGGCGGGCGCGATTTGCCGCTCCTGATCCTCTCGAAGGACCACGTGCGCACCCCCGAGGAGGCCCGGCGCAAAGAGCGCCCCGTCGTGCTCATGCTCGACGGCATTCACCCCGGCGAGGTCGAGGGCAAGGAGGCGAGCCTCGCGCTCGTCCGCGACCTGCTCGACGGCCGCCATCCCGATTGGCTCGACACGATCACGCTGCTCGTCGCCCCGCTCTTCAATCCGGACGGCAACGACGCGCTCGACCCCGTCAATCGACGGCTCGATTTGAAGAAGCTCAGCGGCCAGGTCGGCCCCGTGGTCGGGACGCGCACGCAGAGCCAGGGCATCAACCTGAACCGCGATTACATGCGCCAGGCCGCGCCCGAGATGCGGGCCTTGCAGGACAACGTCTGCCTTCCGTGGGCGCCCGACCTCACGATCGACAACCACGCGACGAACGGCTCGGTGCATCGCTTCCACATGACCGTCGACGTGCCGCACACCGTCGCGTCCGGGCGGCGCGAGCCGATCGATTTCATGCGCGAGCGCCTCGTACCGGAGGTCATCGCCGCCGTGCGCGCCCGCGGGTTCGAGAGCGGATGGTATGGCAATTTCGTCGAGGACGAGCGCGTGCTCGACGCGGGCGGTGAGGTCGACGCGGGGACGGACGTGGGCCTCGGTTGGATGACGTATCCGCACCATCCGCGCTTCGGCTCGAATTACCGCGGCCTCACGAACCGGCTCGATTTGCTCCTCGAATGTTATAGCTACCTGCCGTTCGAGGAGCGCGTCCGCACCGCGACCGCGTGGCAGATCGAGACGCTCTCCTGGGCCGCGAAGCACGCGGACGACATTCGCCAGGTCGTCGCGTCGAGCGCCGCGCCGCCGGATCGGGTCGCCGTGCGTTATCGCCTCGATCGCATGGAGGCGCCCGTGGAGGTCCTCACGCGCTCGCCCCGCACCTTGGAAGGCGCGCCCGTCGCGGTGCAGATCCCTTATTTGGGGCGTTTCGAGGGCACCGTCGTCGTCGATCGGCCCCGCGCCTACCTCGTCCCGCCCGCCGTGGCCGAGCACCTGCGCCGCCACGGATTGCGCGTCGGGGCGGCCGAGGGCGCGTACGATGTCGAGGTCGCGCGCGTGACGTCGCTCGGGACGGAGGGAGGGCGCGGGATCCTGGAAGCGGCGGCCGTCGGCGAGGTGGCCGTGGAATGGCGGAAGGACCGCCGGACCGCGCCCGCGGGATGGTCACGCGTCGATACGGACCAGCCGCTCGGCGCGATCGCGGTGTACCTCTGCGAGCCGGAGAGCGACGACGGCGCCGTCGAAAACGGGCTCTTGCCGGTGCCCGCCGTCGGCGACGAGCACCCGGTGCTGCGCGTCCGCTAAAACGGATTCTGCTGCGGTTCGTTCCGACGGCGCGGCGCCGCCGGGCCCGCCGAGGCCGAGGCGGAGGCGGGCGGCGGCGCCGCCGCGAGCGCCGTGATCCGGCTCTGCGCCTGCCGCTGCAGGTCCGCGACCATACCGCCGGGGCCGCTCGCCGGGAGCCCGAGGAGCTTTTGATAAAAGGCGAGGGCCTGCTCCTTTTGCCCGAGGTCCTCGCTTGCGACGCCGGCCCCGAGGAGCGCGGGCGCCGAGGCCACGTCGTCCGCGAGCACGCCGCGAAAGACGTCGAGCGCGGCCGCCGCCTTCTTCTGCCGCACGAGCGCGAAGCCGAGCGCATTTCGTGTCTCCGGATCCGGGCGTTTCAACGCCGCGGCCCGGAGCGCGCGCTCCGCTTCTTCGAGCCTGCCCGCGCCGAGCAAGGCCTGGCCGAGCGAAGCCACGGCCTCGGCGCTCTTCGGGTCGAGCTCCGCCGCGCGCTGAAAATGCGGGATCGCCTCGCCGCTCTTCTGCTGCGTGGCCCGCGCGCGCCCGAGGGCCAAGCGCGCGTCGAAGCTGTCCGTGATCCGGAGCGCCGCTTCCAGGTGCTCGGCCGCGCCCGCGATGTTGCCCTCGGCGAGCTCGATCTGGCCGAGCCCCACGAGCGCCCCGGCGTTTTCCGGCTTCACTTTCAGCGCGAGCTGGAATTCGGACTTTGCGCGCGCCGCGTCCTCCTTGCGGCTCATGAACACGAGCCCGAGCGCGGTATGCGCGAGCGTCGAGCTCGGGTCGATCGCGAGGGCCTCGGCGAACTTCATTTTCGCCCCCTCGGCGTCGCCCTGCCGGGAAAGGATGTTGCCGAGCGCGGTCAGATACACGGGCGCGCGTGGTTTGTCGGTCTCGAGGAGCAGCTCGGCCTCGTACCGAGCGTCGTCGATGGCCTCGGGCGCGATGCGCGCGGCGCTCTCCGCGATGAGGTGGACCCGCGCGCGCATGAGGGCGCGTTGCACGTCCGGGTCCGTGGGCGCGAGCTCGCGGGCGTGGCCGTACGCCGCGAGCGCCTGCGGGTAACGGCCCGCTGCGAGGGCGACGTCGCCCTGCGCGAGGTGCTCCCGCGCGAGCTCGGGGGTGCGCTTGCAGGCCCAGAACATCGCGACGCAGAGGAGGAGCGAAGGCAGCCGCAGGGCGCGGGCGAGGGGCCTCGGGATCATCGGGGCCGTTCTACGCCCGAGGCGGCCGGGAGAAAAGGCCGCTCGGCGCCTTCGTTTCAGGGGTCCTGGGTCCCAGGCGGGAGTTCGAGGACCCGAGGTGGGAGCGGCTCCGTCGTCACGGCGTCGCGGGCGCCGACCTCGGCGTTCACCTCGAGGACACGTGGGACGAGCGGCTCGGCCGTCAGCACGCCGCGGGTGGAGACCTCGACGTCGACATGGAGCTCGCGCGGCACGAGGGGCTCCTTGGAGCCATTGCGCACGTAGTCGCTCGGATCGAGCGGCTTCCGTGGTTCCTCGGGTGCGGCGATTGCCGGCTCCGGGGTCGCCACGTTCGTCGCTGTCCTCGTCGTGGGCCTGGTCGTCACCGGGGACGCGACAGGCGCGTGCTCGACGCCCACGGGGCTCGCCGCCGGACCTCGCGCCTCCGGCGCCTCGGCGAGGCGCGCGTGGAGGAACAGGGCCGACCCGACGACAAGGCCTGCGAGCGCGACGATCGTCATGACGCGCGCACGCCAGGCACGTTCATTCATTGTAATTCGAACTCTGGGCGCAGCGGAACCAGTGGGTTTCGTTCTTGTCGCAGTTGCCTTCGAAGTTGGTGAGGTTGCCCGTGTTGTTGATGCAGTACGCGTCGTCGTCGCCGGAGCGATTGCCGAGCCAGTCGCCGTTGAGCTGTCCACCGGTGCCGTACGTCTGCAGGATCCGGTAATGCTCGTTGTAGGTCGTGATGTGCCCGCCGAGCGCGGCGCAGACGTTTTGCGCGTTGTTGAAGTTTTGCTGGGAGAAATACGGCGTGACGCAGATCGTATTGGAGCGCGTGATGCCTCCGAGGTTCGTCGTGGTGGTGACGCCGTAGGCATTGAACGGAGCCGTGCAGTTCCTCGGGCCGGCGCCGATGAGCTGGAGCCAGGTCGTGGCGCCGGAGTTGTTCGTCTTGCGATACCAGAGGTCCTGGTCGAAGAAGCTGCCGCCGATCTGCATCGCGTAGTTGTTGCCGCCGTTCGAATGCCGCACGTCGATGAGGTGCTGCCAGCCCGACGCGTTCGGATAATAATTCGACGGCGCGGAGGTCTCGAAGAAGCCGCTCCGCGAGCCCGTCGCGTCGGCGTTGTCCTTCGTCTCGGTCCGCGTGAGGCCATTGCCCCAGTACACGATCCCGTCGGATCGGATGTTGCCGGTCGCGTGGACCTGCTCGGCCGGGTTCGCCGTGCCGACGCCGATGGTGCCGGGGAAATGGTTGATGCCCGACGTGCCGCCGTCGATGCGGAGCGCCGCGCCCGTGTCGTTGTGGATGCCGCCGCGGAACTGCGCCTGCGCCTCGAAGTACACAGTGCCCGAGTTGAAATAGGCGCCGCCGGGGACGTAGATGTACGAGCTCGCGACGATGTACGGGTTCGCCGCCGTGAACCGGATGTTGCCGCCGCCGTCGGCGCCGGCGGCGATGCGCAGGTAGCCGTTCGCGTGGATGTTCGACGCGGCGAACTGCTCGTAGCCCGTGCCGGGGTTGTTGTACGTGCGGACGATGCCGTCGCTGCCCATGCCGAGCTGCGAGGCGACGACGCCCGGCCAGTGGAACGCGATGCGCGGCGTCGCGGTCGTGCGGACCTCGATGGACGCCGTGTCGTAGACCGTGCCCACGCCGCCGGTGACGTCGAACCGGCCGGTGGTGGTCACCGTGGTGGCGTCGTCGGTGATGCTCGAATTGCCGCCGGTCGTGGCGCCGGTGAATTTGATGACGGTGTTGACCGTGCCATTGATGTTGGCCGAGCCGGCCGGGCCTTGCGGACCCTGCGCGCCTTGCGCGCCTTGCGGACCTTGCGCGCCTTGCGCGCCGGTGGCGCCGACAGGACCGGCGGGGCCCTGGGCGCCGGTGGCGCCAGCGGTACCTGCGGGGCCTTGCGGACCCATGGCGCCGGCGGGACCGATCGGGCCCTGGGTACCCTGGGGGCCTTGCGTGCCGGTGGGACCGATGGGGCCTTGGGGACCCACGGCGCCGGTCGCACCCACGGGACCGATCGGGCCCTGGGTACCCTGGGGGCCTTGCGTGCCGGTGGGACCGATGGGGCCTTGGGGACCCACGGCGCCGGTCGCACCCACGGGACCCACGGCGCCGGTCGCGCCGACGGGACCCTGGGGACCCACGGCGCCGGTCGCGCCTTGCGGACCGATGGGTCCAACCGCGCCGGTGGGGCCTACAGCCCCTTGCGGACCCATCGCACCCGTCGGGCCCATGGGTCCGATGCCTCCTTGAGCACCGGTGGCACCCTGTGGACCGATGGGTCCAACCGCGCCGGTGGGGCCTGCGACCCCTTGCGGACCCATCGCACCCGTCGGGCCCATGGGTCCGATGCCTCCTTGAGCACCGGTGGCACCCTGTGGACCGATGGGTCCAACCGCGCCGGTGGGGCCTACAGCCCCTTGCGGACCCATCGCACCCGTCGGGCCCATGGGTCCGACGTCTCCCTGAGCACCGGTGGCACCCTGTGGACCGATGGGTCCAACCGCGCCGGTGGGGCCTGCGACCCCCTGCGGACCCATCGCACCGGTCGGCCCCATGGGTCCGACGTCTCCCTGAGCACCGGTGGCACCCTGTGGACCGATGGGTCCAACCGCGCCGGTGGGGCCTGCGACCCCTTGCGGACCCATCGCACCCGTCGGCCCCATGGGTCCGACGTCTCCCTGAGCACCGGTGGCACCCTGTGGACCGATGGGTCCAACCGCGCCGGTGGGGCCTGCGACCCCTTGCGGACCCATCGCGCCCGTCGGGCCCATCGGACCCACGGCGCCGGTCACGCCGGTCGCGCCGGTCGCGCCGGCCGGACCCATCGGGCCCATCGGACCCGCCGGACCCATCACGCCCGCCGGCCCCATGGGTCCCATCGGCCCGACCGGACCCGCGGGACCCATGGGCCCCATCGCCCCCGCCGGACCCACCGCGCCCGCCGCGCCCGTCGGACCCATCGGCCCGACCGGACCCATCACGCCCGTCGCACCCACGGGACCCGCCGCGCCCTCCGCGCCCGTCGGGCCTTGTGGACCCGTCGGACCCACGAGCCCCGTCGGCGGACCCACCCACTCGCCGTTGTTGTTGATGACCTCGGTCCCGTTGACCGTGACGCTCGTCGGGTGGATGTCCCCGTTCACGTCGTTCGCCAAGAGCGCATACGGCACGCTCTGGATCGGCGCGCGCGGCTCTAACTCCGGATCGTCGGCGATCGTGATCCCCAGGTACCGCACCGACCCGTCGAACAGTTTGTCGAACGGCACGAGCGAGCCGAGCGAGACCGAGTAGAACCCCTCGTCGAAGTCGACCTTGTGCTCTTCGCTCCAGAGCGGCGTCTGCGCGTTCGGCGCGTCGTAGATCGCGAACCTCACCGTCAGCGAGCCGTGGATCGGCGCGTCGTCCGCGTCGAAGAGCCGCCCTTGGTTGGTGATCGTCAGGGGAACGGCCGCGTCCGCGCTCGAGGTGGCGCAGAGGCCACCCACCAGAACCGTGGCCGCGAGCAGACGGCGAATCGTGCGAAACCTCATGGGCGTCTCGTCCTCGCGGAGGCCGCCGGGGAAAAACCCGCGCGAGATCCCCCTCGACATCGTCACGCTACGCGTGTCCAGGGAGTCGCGTCAATGGTGTCGCGTGATGCCGCGCGCGCCTGAGATCGACGCCCCGCGTCAGCATGCCGCCGGCGGTTTGGCGTCCGCGGTCAGCCCACCACCAGGCTCATCCCATCCGCGAGCTTTTCGAGCGCCTCGCGCCTCGTCATGGTGACGCGCGCGATGGCGCGGGCGAGCGCGGCGATCGGCGGGCAAGCCTGCGTGTTCAGCCAATCTCGCGCCGGGACCCGCCCGCGGATCCACGGCCGCGTGGATTCGAGCCGCTCCATCAGCGCGCGCTCGCCGAACGCTCGGTAAAGGAACGCGGTATACGGGGAGGCGCCGAGGTCGAAGCTCGAAGGGCTCGCGCGCCCCTCTTCGAGCAGGCGGAGCAGGACGGGATCGAGGTCCGAGGAGGAATCCGGCGCCGGCTGCAGGAAGAGCTCGGCCCGCACGGGGTTCGTGTTGTTCTCGTCCGGAATGCCGCCGAGGAAAAGCTCGATGGGGGCGTCGCCGCCCGTGGCGCAGGCGAACGCCTCGATGAGCGCGATCGTATAAAGCTTCGCCCGCAGGTATCGCACGGCGAGCGAGATGTTGCGGCGGGCCTGGGCGATCCTCCGGGCGTGGACCTCCGGCGAGGGTTCGCCGCGGAACGCGTGGAAGACGCGCTCGGCGGCGAGGGTCGAGAGGAAGCCCTCCATGCGCTGCAAGGCGAGCCGATACTCCCCGTTTCGATAGACGTTCGGCATGTGGAGCGCGGGGTTGTTCTCGGGCAGGAGCCGCCAGGTATTGTCGAGGAACCGCGCCGGATCGGCCTCGGCGAAGTTCTCGACGTCGCGGTTCGCGAGCCGCACCGCCGCGCGCACCGCGTCTTCGCAGGCATTCGCGTCGAGCCCGGGGATCCCGAGGTCCCGCAGGCGCCCGGTCAGGCGATCGAACGTGGCCGTCTCGCGGAACGGCATCGTCGCCTCGATGGCGGCGGCGATCTCGGCGAGGTGGCGCGGCGGCAGGAAGGGCGCGAGGCACTTGGCCGCGACGAACGCGCTCGCGAGCTCGTTCAGGCCGGTCAGCGGCGTCAGCTCGTCGCCGGGCTCGCGGCCGAAGATCCGGGCGACGAGCGTCGCGGCCGGGTCTTCCAGCACGCCGAGCCCGATCCGATACCCCGTCCCATCCACGGGCGTGAGCAGCGGGCGGAGCAGATCGCTGATCATCCGAGGAAATCCCTGATCCACCTGCACGTACACGACATCGTGGAAGATGCCCGCGAGGGTCTCGATCGGGCCCATCCCCTCCGTGAGGGTCAGCACGTGCGCGTGGCTGTGGAATTCGCGGGACTGCCCCGACAGGGCCTCATGGACGAGGAACGTGGGGCGCTCGAGCTCCAGCGCGCTCGGGCGACCGCCGAGCCGCGTGAGTGCCTCGTCGAACCGGACGAGGAGCCGGTGGATCGTGGGGAGCGCGGCGTCCACGGACGGCAGAGGGAGCATGCCGTCCCATAACACACGTGTCCCTGCGCGTGGACCGTTTCTTTACATCCACATGCGAACGACCACTCCATACGTGCCCGGCCCCGGGCTCATCCCCACATCGGCGCCGCCGAGGAGGACCCGATGGTCCGCGTGGAGCCGGACGGTATGCAGGACCCCGTTCTCTCCCAGGTAAACCCGCAGGATTCCGTGCACCCCGAACGTGGTGTCGACCTTCCCGTCGCACGTGTAGCGCACGAGGACGGGCTCGACGATTGTTTCGATTTCCGGGGAATTGCCGACGACGAGGATACCTCCCCCGGGCAATACCACCATGTCCTCGGCTCGCATGTTGCCCGCGTGGCGTGGCCCTTCCGCGCGGCCCTCGGAGCCGAACGAGAGGTCGGGGCTGCCGTCCGCGAGGAAGCGGCGGACCACGAAAGCTGGGTCGTCCCCGCCGGTGTCGCCGGCCACGACCATGGTGCCGTCGGCAGAAGGCGCGACGGACACCGCGCGCTCGTGGTTCGTGTCACGGCCGGCTTCGATCACGCCATCGCCGCCGAACGAGGGATCGAGCACGCCGTCCGCCGTCAGGCGAAGCACGACCATGATGGTTCCCCCCTGGTCGAGGTCCGCGGTGCCGGCCACGAGAATGCGGCCGCTCGCGTCGAGGGCGACCGATTGGGCGTGCGCGGAGACGCCCACGGGGACGGTCACGTATCCCTTCGGTGCAGCGAACGTGGTATCGAGCGCGCCGGTCCGGGTGGCGCGGGCAATGAGAATCTCCTTGCTGCCGCGCCCACCGACCACGAGGATCTTGTCGTCCGGAAGAACCAGGCCATCCGTGACGGACTCCTCGTCGCCGAGGTCGATCAGGCTTTTCCCGTCGGTGCCGAACCCGGAGCCCCCGATCGACCCGTCCGGCTCGAAACGCACGAGCGCGATGTTCGCGGATTCGCCGTGGAACTTGTCACGGTGGCCCATCGCGACGATGCCGCCGTCGCTCTGGTGCCCGACGGCGACGGCATAGGCGGCGTCGGCGGTCGACGACGCGAACCCCGTGCCGGCCGTGCCATTCGTGCCGAACGTAGGATCGAGCCTCCCGGACGGGGTGAACCGGGTCAGGCGAAAACGAACGCCCCCGAGCCCGCCCGCGCCCCAGCCTGCCGCGAGGATTCGATCCCCCGCGACATCCAGCCCGAAATACCCGCCGTCATCGTCGGCCCCAAAGCTCACGCGGGCCATTCCGTTCTCGCCGAACGTATCGTCGAGCCTGCCCGCACGAAGGCTGGTCGCGGGGCACGAGGCAACGGCCTCGCTTGCGAGGGGAGACGCGTGGTTTTCGGATGGATCCGCGCCGCATCCGGCAAGGGTTGCGAGGGACGAGACGACCAGACCGGAAATCGCTCTGCGGGACCACGTCATGCACGGGAACGTCGAGCCGCTCCGCGTGCACGTCAAAGTCGCATCCATGTCCTCCCGTGTTTTCCTCTTCAGGCGCGCCTCGCGAGGCCGCTACGGTTTTTTTCGTTCGACCCGCAACCGATAGGGCCCCGCGTCCTTCTCTCTGTGCCCGTCGACGATGATCTTGTATTTTCGGGCCATGAGGTCCTGTTCTTTGATCAACGGGCGACGCGGCGTGCGCTCCACGACGCACGCATGCGTGTCCGTCTCGTCCTCGACGAGGATGTACAACACCGGCGTCCAGCCCGACGTCTCGACGCGGAAGAGGTAATCGCCGGCCTCCTTGATTTCGAGGAGCCATTCGTCGTCGTTGCCGTAGGCTGCGCAGACCGCGGAGTCGTCGGTGGATTTCGAGGTATCCCCCGCGACCTCTCGCCCGATCTCGAGGATGCCGCCATTCACGAGCGGCGCCTCCTCCTGGACGCGCAGCGTGTACGCGCCCGCGTCGCCGCCGAAGCCGTCGACGACGACCTGGACCTGCGCGCCTCGCGCGAGGGAAACGTGCACGATGGACGAGCTGTAGTAGCCGGCCCGATCATCATTGCAAGTGAGGAGCCCTCCGCCCGGCTGGTAAAGCGCGAGCGCACCGTCGTACTCGCTGTCGAGCTGCAAGGCATAAAGGCCGGCGTGCGGGGCCGTGAACGTCCAGGTCTCGTCCGGCGAGCCTTCCGCGATGACACAATTCAGGGAAAAACCGTCGTGCGCGCCGCTCGTATTTCCGCGCGCCGCGGCGCCGAGCGTCAACGCGCCACGCGCGCGTGACGGGCCTCGCGGGGCCGGCCGGGGGACGCCCCCTTCCGCGGAGTACCCGGCGACCCCGTCGGATACCAGGATCGCGAGATCGATCGCGCCTTGGCGCTGCCGTACGAGCACCGGCGCTAGCAGGGCCGTCACGCCGGCTCGCTCCATCGAAGGGGATCCCACGACCGCGGGGGCGTTGTTCGGACAACCCCGGAATCGATCGCTGAGCTTGTGATGCGTCGGCGGGGTGCAGAGGCGCACCGGGCCGGAAGCGCCGAAGACGAGCGCGCTGTCCACGAGCGACAGGCGGCCCTCCGGGAGCTCGTCGATCGGGAGGAGCGGCAGGCCCGTGTACGGCTCCGACGGACCCTCCAGCTTCGGCGCCTCGGTCCTCGGCTCGATGGGACCCGGCGCGAGCGGAGCGGGCTCGCCGATGGCGATACGCCCGTCGCTCAGCCGCGCGAAGAGATGCGCTTCGAGCGGAGCGTGGCCGTGGACCGATCGCCCCGCCGCGTCGTGCTCCGAGTCGAATCGACCGATCCCGGAGAGCCATCGCACCTTCTGGCGGAGCCAAGGCATATCGTCGTACGCGGGCTTGTCGGCGGACAGGACCGAGATGGCGCCCGAGCGCTGGACGACGACCCATACGGCGCGCTCATTGTCGAGCGTGCGGAGGGCGAGATGGCCCCGCGGCGGGAGCGCGACCACGCCGAGCGGGGCAGGCAGGGAGGGGCGTTCGAGGGAAGCCATCGGAGGAGGCGTTCGAGACGGCGCCGACGCCTTCGGTTTCGCCGCCGGCAACTCGAATGCGTACGCCGCGTGGGGCGGATCCGCGAGGTACACGAACCGCGGCAGCAAGATCCGTCGAGGGACGGCGATGACCTGCGCGATGCCCATCGCGATCAAAATACACGCGCCGCCGAAATACTTCCTCGAAAGCCTCAACGTGCCCGCGGCGTCGACCTCGACCGCATCGATCTCCGGCTCGCAGGCGCCGCCTTCATACGCCGCGCCGAGCACCACGTGGGTCTCGAAATCGACACGCGGCAGAGGGCCTTTGGCGTGGACGGCGCGCCAGAGCGAGCGCAGCTCGTCCTCGTTGGTCGCGAGCCACGCGCCCTCCGTCCCGTATTGCTGCGACCTGCCATTCGCGAGCACGCGCAGGCCGCCGGGCTCGGCGCTCGTCGCGCGGGCGATCACCCCGACGGGCTTCGGGACCTCCGAGAGCGGGCTGCCGCGGAGGGCGTCCGTGCAGCCCGCGAGCGAAAACGAGAGCGCGAGGAGGAGCGAACGGAACACGCGCGGCATGCGGGCAGCAAGACAAACTTCGTCCGGCATGTCAAGCGTGGCCCGGGGAGGGGGGAGGGGGGAGGGGAAGGCGCGAGCGCGCCCGCGGCCGAGCGCGCCCGTCCTCCGTCAGTTCTTGATGAATCCTTCGCGAATGTAGATCATCGGCGCGGCTGCCGTGTACTCGTATCGATAGTTGAAGCGCGATTGCTTGCGCGCCTCGGCGATGTACGCGTCGAGCGTGGCCTCCTTGCCGATCGCCCCGTGGTACGCGCCGAGGGTGCGCTCGGGATCCGGGTACGAGACGGCCGTGTTCGTGGCGTCCGTCTCCTTCGACGTCACGAGCCACTCGTCGTAGGATTGACCGGTCGCGTTCGCGCCGAATTCGAACCAGCCCTTCGCGGGCGCGCTCGAATGCCAGTGGTTCCCGAGGAAGCTCACGCCGGCGTTGTACGGCTGGTTGAAGAACCGCGCGAGCTCCTCGCCCCGGAGCGGCGATTGGACATCGTTGGCCTCGACCTTCACGTTCGTGAGCGCCGTCGTGGAGAAGCGGATCCCGCCGCGCCAGTCGTAGACGATGTTGTTCCGGATCGTGAGGTCCTTGATCGCCTCGTCCGGGACCTGCATCGGGTCGTACTTGCGCGTGAGTTCGAATGCGGCGTGGTTGCTCCCTACGGTCTTGTCGTGCGCGAGGATGTTGTTCTCGACGACCGCCGACTTGATGTTGCCGATCTGGATCCCGACCCCGCGCGTCTCGACCTCCGTGATGTCGCCCGATTCACCCACCACGTTGCCGGTCACGGTGCCGGTGACGCCGCCGGAGAGCGGGGTCGCCGGCCCATTCGTCAAGCCAAACGAGAAGCCGATGGGATTGGCGATGACGAGGTTATTGTCCACGGTGCCGCCCGCGCGCGCCTGGAGCCCGTGGCTCGCGGCGCGCGTCGTGATGTTGCCGCGGATCGTCACCTTCGAGCACGACGGCTGGATGTAGACGTTGTGGTTGGAGATCGTCGCATTCGCGCCGGGCACCTGCGAATTCCAGCCGTTGTGGTCGAAGACGTTCCCTTCGAGGACGAGCACGTCGACGTTCGTCGCCGTGAGGCCCTCGGCGTCGTCGGTGGTCACGCTCGGATTCGGATCCTCGAGTTTGTATGCGTCGACGATGACCGAGCGGCGCAGCCGGACATTGTTGATTTTGCCCTCGACCCCCTGGAGGCTCAGGTTGTTCGTGTAGGACTGGATCATCAGATCCTCGAAGAGCAGGTCGCCGCCCTTCGCCAGCCACACCACGCCCTCGTCGCCCGCCGGGCCCACGAAATCGGGGCTGGCGGGGTCGCGGGTGTTCGCGTGGAAATGAATCCCCACGAAAGCGAGGTGCTGGAGCGTGGGGCCGGCGTCCGCGGAGAGCCCGCGCTTCGCGCCCGTCTTGAGGAGCGGGCGCGCGACGGCGTCGCCGTACGTCGAGACGACCATCAACTCCGACGTGCCTCGGCCCGAGAGCGTCCACGTGCCGAGCCCCTCGTTCCAGGCGTCGCCGCGCTTGAGGAGCAGCCAATCCGGGAAGCCGTCGCGCAGGAGCTGCTTGCCCTTGGCGATCGTCTTGACGGCCTTCTCCGGCGAAAGGCCGTCGTTGTCGTCGCTCCCATCCGAGCTCGATACGTAGATCTTTTGCGTGTCGTCGCTCTCCTTGAAGTTGGTCCACCCGAGGGTCGGATCCCAGGGCGGACCCGCGTCCGCGGCGCCACTCCCTCCGGCGCCCCCGTCGCCGCCCGTGCCTCCGACGCCGCCCGTGCCTCCGACGCCGCCCGCGCCGCCCGTGTGGGTCCCCGTGGAGTTCGATCCGCTTGCGCTCGGGCCGGGATCCGTGCCGCAGCCCTGCGTGAAAGCGAACGCTCCGAGGAGCCCCAGGAGCACGGGGGCCGCGGCGAATGAAGTCGAACGAGTGATCTTCGAAAGCATGAAATTCTCCAGCGCGCGCCCCTCGCCGGGATGACGAGGGAAGGAATCGATCTCACGGAGTTTTGCGCAGTCCGTCAAGCGTCGTGGAGGTCGTTTCCGTGCGATACGAAAACGTGGTGTCTGGCCATTGACGCGGGGAGGGGCTTGACACCGCGCGTCCTCGGGTCTTCGATGCACCCCTTTCGGACCTGCTTCAGGAGATCCACCGCATGCAATCGATTCGCCCGTGCCGGCGTGCCCTGCTCGCGCCGCTCCTCCTGCTTCCGTTCAGCGCTGCCTGGGGCGGCGCGGGGTGCAGCGGCGAGGAGCCGCCGGGGGCGTCGTCCGGGCCCGCGCGAGCCGAATTCACGCCCCGCGAGATCCCGCGCGAGGCGGCGGCGCTGCGCGCGCGTTTCCCGGCGCAGGCGGCGCGGATCCTCGACGCGGACGCGCTCTTCGTGGGCGGCGAGGAGGGGTTTTCCCCGGCGCCGAGCGGCGCGCAAAACGCGCGCTGGGTCCGGTCGCCGGCCTTCCCGGGCGAAGATGCGATCGAGGAGGCTCATGCGGAGACGAGGCCTTTGCCGAGCGGCCTCCGCGTGCAGCTCCCGCGTCGCGCCGAGGATCCGGTGCGCTTCGAGCTGCCCGGGGATGTTTCGGTGCACGTGCGGGAGATCGGCGCGGGGGGCGAGGGCGCGATCGCCGCGCACGCGGTCGTGTACGGGCGAGCGGACGGGACTTCGTTCTGGACGGCGACCGGAGCGGGATACGAGGAATGGTTGTGGCTGGAGCAGGGCGTCGCGGCGGCCGATCACGCGGCGGTCGCGTGGACGATCGAGGGCGCCGAGGTGCGGCAGGCGGGCGACGCGGTGGAGCTCTTCGATGGCCGCGGCGCCTCGCGAATCCGCGTGACGGCGCCGGAGGCGTTCGCGGCTTCGGGCCGGGCCGTCGCGGCGCGGCTCGTCGCGCGCGGCGATACGATCGAGTTATGGGTCGACGCAAACGGGGAGGAGGTGCTCGTCGATCCGGCGTGGGCGCCGACCGGGGCCCTCAATGAGGTACGAGCCTATCACACCACGAATTTGCTCCCGAACGGCAATGTCCTCGTGGCCTCGGGGCACAATGGGGTGAGTTATGTGGCGTCCAGCGAGCTCTACGATCCCGCCACCGGGACCTGGACGTATGCGGGGTCCTTGATGTATGGGCGCGCCGGGCACCAGTCGGCCGTCCTCGCGGGGGGGCGGGTGCTCATCACCGGAGGCTGGGACGGCGGCGCGGATTGCCTCCGGTTCACCGAAATCTATACACCTTCGACGAAGACGTGGTCCCTCGCGGCCCCCCTCGGCGTCGCGCGATGCTCCGTCTCGGTCACGCTGATGGCCAATGGCAAGGTGATGGCCGCGGGCGGCATGCCGTACAACGGCCAGATGGCGATGGCCACGGCAGAGGTGTACGATCCGATCTCGAACATCTGGACGCCGACCGGGCCCATGAACGAGCCGCGCGTCACGCACGCGCTCCAGGCGCTCCCGAATGGCAAGGTGCTCGCCATCGGCGGCGCGCCGAGCCCGACCTCGCCGGCCTATGTCTCCGCAGAGATCTACGATCCGACGACGAACACCTGGACCACCGTCTCGTCGATGAGCGCGGCGCGCGCGCAGCACACGTCGACGCTCCTGCCGACGGGCCACGTCCTCGTCGCGGGCGGGACGAGCTCGTCGAATGGCGCCATCGACACCGCGGAGCTTTATGATCCGGCGACGAACGCCTGGACGTCCGCGGGCGTGATGAGCGAGGCGCGGCGCCTCCACACGGCCACGTTGCTCCCAGGCAACCAGGTGCTCGTCACGGGCGGGATGCGCCCCGACACTTCGTCGTCGGACACCACGGACATCTATCATGTCGAGCTGAACACCTGGACCCCGGCCGGCGCGCTGGTCGGCGCGCGCCATCGCCATGGGGCGGCGCTGCTCGGGATGGGCACAGTCCTCGTCGCAGGGGGGCAGCATGGCCTGGGGTACATTGGCACCGCGGAGCTGCTGACCGGGGCCGACGCGCTCGGCGCGGCCTGCGGCATTGGCCTCGATTGCCAGAGCGGCTTCTGCGTCGACGGCGTCTGCTGCGATACTGCGTGTCATGCCGGCGCCTGTGATGCCTGCTCCGTCGCCGCCGGCGCCGCCGCGGATGGCACCTGCGCGCCGCTCACCGGCCCCAGTTGCGACGACGGCAATGCATGCAGCGAGAAGGACGTCTGCCAGAGCGGCGTGTGTGTCGGGACGGACGTCGTCGTTTGTCCTTCGCCGAGCGACGCCTGCCATGTGCAGGGCACCTGCGATCCGCAGACCGGTTTCTGCTCGACCCCGAGCGCGCCGGACGGGACGGCTTGCAGCGATGAGAATGTCTGCACCACGGAAGACGTTTGCCAGGCGGGGACCTGCACGGGCAAAAGCTCCGTCGTTTGCGCCCCGTCGGACGATTGCCACGTCGCCGGCGTGTGTGATCCGGTGACCGGCTGCTCGAATCCCGCGAAGCCCGACGGCGCGGCCTGCAACGATGCCAACGCGTGCAGCAAGACGGACATTTGCCAGGCGGGCATATGCGTCGGGACGAGCCCGGTCGTCTGCGCCCCGATCGACGCTTGCCATGACATCGGCACGTGCGACCCCGTCACCGGGCAATGCTCCACGCCGCTCAAACCGGAGGGCGCGGCTTGCGACGACGGCAATGCCTGCACGCAGACGGACGCGTGCCAGGCCGGCGTTTGCCTCGGCGAGGATCCGATCACGTGCGCGCCGCCCGACGCCTGCCACGAGGAGGGCGCTTGCAATGTCGCGAGCGGCATGTGCGCATATCCCGCCAAACCCGAAGGCGCGGCCTGCCCGGGGGGCACGTGCGCGGCGGGCGTGTGCGTGCACGACGGCGTTGGCGGAGGCGGCGGCACGGGCGGCGCGGGTGGTTTGGGAGGCGCTGGCGGCAGCGGCGGCGAAGGCGGCACGGGCGGCGCCGGCGGGAATGGGAGCGGCGTCGGCGGGGGCATGGGCGGCTCGAATGCCGGCACAGGCGGGGACGCGGGCACCGGCGCGGGCGGGAGCGACCTGATCATGGGCGGCGGCTGTAGTTGCAGGACGAACGGAATCACGCCGACGGGCTTCCCGGCGGCGACGGCGGCGCTCCTTCTCGGGTTTGCCGTGCGGCGTCGACGCGGGCGAGCGAGGTAGACCGTTCCGTATCGGAGAGTCGTGTTCGGGCGCAAAATCGCTTGACAAGGGCTGGTCACTTCGCAGACGGTGGCCCGCAATGCGTCCGGACAATCACATTCGCATGAGCTGGGTCCTCCTTGCCGCCCTTGTCGGGGCCGGCATGGGGTGCGGAAACAAGGAGGGCGCCGGGGGGGGCGCTGCGCCGGGAACTTCCGTTGCTTCGTCGGCCGCCGCGCCTGCATCCACGGGGGCGGCGCCCGCTGGCGGGAGTGAGGGGGCGGCCGTGCAGCCGACGACGCCCCCCTCGACGAAGAGCATTCAGGTCAGCATCAAGGACCTTCAGCTCTTCCACCCGTACTCGTCCGAGCGCGCGATGCCGAGCGTGCGCGACAATGGCACGTTCAGCACGCGCGACCAGAATTCCGCGTATGGCCTCGGCATCATCATCGAGGCGACGAACGACACGGGCGAGGTGCTCTCCGACGCGTGGTTCGAGGGCAGCCTGCGCTTCGTCAATGGCGACCGCGAGGTCGAGTGCAAGTTCAGCCCCGATTCGGTCGGCGACCTCTACAACACCACGTACACCCTCCATTTCAACAACGTGCCCGACGACGCGAAGGCCGACCCGTTCACGGGCGAGAAGCCCTCGGCCTGGCGGAACGAGAGCAACTCGACGAACGAGAGCGTCTGGCGGCCGGGGGAGAAGATCCGGCTCGTGTCGCGGAAGAACGAGTGCGAATCGGTCGTGATCGCGGACATGCCGCCCTCGCAGATCCGGGGTCGCATCGTGGTCAAGGCGAACAAGGTGTTCGTGAAATCGTACGCCTCGGTGTTCGACGAGGGGGCCTTCGATCTGGCGCTCGTCGGGGATTCCGTGCGCATCCGCGACAAGGCGTCGGGCCACGTCGCCTTCGTGCCCGTCCGCGAGGAGGCGGAGGGCAATCGGAGCGCGCGCAACAACGTCCTCACGATGACGGCGGCCAAGGACGCGTCGAAGGACGCCCCTGCCGTGCCGCTGACGCACCTCGAGCTGCGTTATCCGATCCGCTACACGCGGGCGGACATCCTCGAGGCCGCGCCGCTCGAATTCGACCTGCCGCCGCCGTCGATGACGATGCAAATGGTCAAGCTCCCGAGCGGGGAGATGGTGCACGCGTCGGGCAACGTCCTCGTGTACGTCAAGGAAAACAAGGTCGTCTACCAGGACATGGCGAAGGCGAAGCTCAGCCTGCTCGGCGTCTCCCGCGAGGACGTGCCGGGGGCGAGGCCCGAGGTGTCGTTCACGAAGAACGAGCTCTCCGGCTCGGTGAAGAACGCGACGATCACCGATCACGTGGACGATTCGGCGCTTTCGAAGGGGCAACGCAAGCTCAGCGTGACGTGGAACCTGCACCTGCAGGGCGACGGCATTGATCGGCGCCTGCGGGTTCCGTTCGACATCGCGTCGAGCGAATACGAGAAGGCGGCTGCGGACCTCCAGAAGGCCGACGGCGGAGACGCCGCCGCGGTGGCGGACGCGAAAGCGGCCGAGGCGAAGGCGAAGGCCGCGAAGAGCGCGGCGGAGACGAAATACAAGAGCGGCATGAAAGGCGAGCGCGAGAAGCTCGCGAAGGCCTTCGTGTGCGCCGAGGTGAAGATCGCGACGAACCGCGGGACGAAGAGCCCGTCCAATGGAAAGGCCGTGGGCGAGGCGTGCAAGGCGCTCGTCACGGGCAGCGACGACCTCGAGGTGACGATCACGTACACGCTCGATCGGTACGAGATCCCGGTCGCGCTCGTGTACTCGCTCGGCGGTGATTTCACCTGGAACCCCATCGCGAGCGCGCCCCTGCTCCGGCTCGATCCTCGCTGAGCGGGAGTTCCCCAGGCTGCTGCGCGCCTGGGGAACACCCTCGGAGCCGTTTTTGGGCGGCTCTGCGTGTCAGCAGAGCCGCTCGCATGGGTACTGTCCACGCACGTTCGCCAGGAAATACCGCCCGAGCGAGGGTGCGTGGAGCAGCTCGTCGTGCACCTCCGGGGGCACGCCGCTGTAGCGGTAGAGCCTGCCGTCCTTGAATTCGAGGTCGAGCTCGTGCGCCTCGGGGTTGTACCCGACGCTGCGCAGGCTCGTGGACGTCACCGAGACGCGCGGCGGGAAGTCCTCGGCTGCCTCCGTTTCACACGGACGAACCCAGTCCGTGGGCAAACCCTGATCACCGATGCTGGAGCGGCGGTTCTGCATGCAGACCACGTTCCGCGACGAACGTGCCCTCGCCGGGACGAACCTGCTTGTCTCGTTTGTCCGCGGGCGTTTGCCGCAGGTCCCCTCACGGAGCCCTCCGTCGGACGCGTCGGCCGAGACGGGCGAGCAGGGTTGACGGCGCCGGGGGGCCTGGGATACGCCAAAGAGCATGTTCGTTCGTGCTCGAAGCATGCTCCTCGTCGCGCTCGCCCTGTCGCCGTCCGCTTGCACGAAAAAAAAGGACGACGCCGTGGACCTCGCGGGGTTGCGGCCGATCACGATGGAGATCGTGGTGGTCGACGATGAGCTCGAACCTTTCGCGAAGCCCACGGGCACGCTGCCCGAAAGTGTTTCCGTGCGTGCCGAGCAGAGGCTCTCGCGGTCGGGTCTTCCCGTGACGCTCCAATACGCCATGCTCATCAAGAAGCCGGGCGAGACGTACGTCCAGGCAAAGGAGCGCTTCTCGCCGTGGCTCTCGACGTTGCCTCTCCCGGCCGGCCACAGGTTCGTCCTCGGCGACGTGATGGAGGAAGACGAGACGGGGGAGCCGCGGCCCATTGGCCTTCGCACGTACGTGGTCGCGGGAGGAGCGATCGTGACCCACGCAAACGTGGTCGACGCGATGGTGCTCGAGGACGACGGAAAAGGGCCGGTGCAGGCGCCGGTCGTGCTCGTGACGCTCGACGCCGCGGGCGGCGAGCGGTTTCACGCGGCCACGCGGGAGCATGTGAAGGAGCGACTCGCCATCGTGGTGAAC
Organism: Polyangium fumosum; assembly: GCF_005144585.1. Lineage (GTDB taxonomy): Bacteria > Myxococcota_A > Polyangia > Polyangiales > Polyangiaceae > Polyangium > Polyangium fumosum. The sequence continues at coordinate 85,364 of NZ_SSMQ01000019.1, forward strand.
GACAAGGCGATGAGCGTGCCCGTCGTGCAGGGGCCCATTCCGGGCGGGCGGGTGTCGATTTCGATGCATGGCTACGACGAACACGCGGTGGCCGAGGCCCGGCGGCTCGCCGCGGTGCTGCGCCGCAAACCGAATTGACGCGGGTCGTTGCGAGCAGACGCGAGGGGCGCCGGCATGACCTCTGCATCCCGGGGCGCGTCCGGGCGCACGAGGGTGCGTCCGCGGCAGACTGGAGCATGAAGGTGATAGGGAAGGAGAAATCGAGACCCGACGATCGAAGCGAGCCGGAGGTCCCCCCGAGCGGCCCGCCTCGGTCGCCGCAGGCCGACGCCGAGGGCCACATTCCCCCGAACGCCCTGCATACGCCGACGCCCCCAGAGACACAGCCCTCGAACCCGAGGCATTACGAAAAAATACCCAAGCTGCCGGGGGACCCGTAGGTCTAAGCGCGCGCGCTGGTACGGCGACGCGTCGGGGCCTGGGCCTCTGCCGGGGCGCGCGCCAGCATTTCGCGGCGCAGCTTCGGCAGCTCCTTCTTCGGCAACCTGCGCACGAGATCCGCGATCCGGCCTCGATCGTCCTCTTCGGGGAACGTCACGAGATCCATCGGGAGCGCTTCGAGCGCACGCGCGATGCGCTCCAGCGTCTCGACCGTGATCGCCGCGAGCCCGTGCTCGACGCTGGAAAGATGGCCTTTGGATAGACCACCCGCGTCCGCGAGCTGGGCCAGAGACAGGTTCCGCTCGACGCGCAGCGCGCGGATACGGGCACCAATCTTGGAAGTGAAGGGAGCAGCCGTCTTTCTTCTAGGCATGTTCGAGACTATGCCACAACCAAGATCCCAGCCAAACATGATTTCGTCATGCGCAACGAAGTTTTACTTAGGCGAACATTCATTGTTGTCACGGCCGACGCGCACATCCACGGCTCTGGATCGCGGGCGCGGAGCGAGCGCGCAGGCCGCGCTTTTGCGCGCGAGCGGCTTCGGGCGCGCGCGGCGCCCGCGCGGCCTCCACACGCGTGATGCCTCAATGGTGTCTTGTGATTCCGACCGTGACGTACCATGACGCGAACATGGCTACGCATGCGCCGCTCGAGAGGGCACTACCTCGCACCGTGGCGGCGTGCGCTCTCCCGCTCGCGGGGACGCGGCACGACCATGATGCATTGCTCCATGCCATCGGAGATTCGACGCTCGTTCTTCTCGGCGAGGCGTCGCATGGGACGCACGAGTTCTACAGCGAGCGCGCGCGCCTGACGCGCCGGCTCATCGAGGACAAGGGTTTCTGCGCGGTCGCGGTCGAGGCCGACTGGCCGGACGCCTATCGTATCAATCGTTTCGTCCGAGGCAGGGGCCCGGACCCCGGGCCCCTCGAAGCGCTCGGCGGATTCGAGCGGTTCCCCGCGTGGATGTGGCGAAACACGGACGTCCTCGATTTCGTGAAGTGGTTACGGGAGCACAACGACGCGCACCCGCACCGCGCCGCCGGGTTCTACGGGCTCGATCTCTACAGCATGAACACGTCGATCGATGCCGTGCTCGCTTATCTCGACCGGATCGATCCCGAAGGGGCCGAGGTCGCGCGGCGGCGGTACGGGTGTTTCGAGCTTTTCGGCCACGACACGCAGGCGTACGGGTATGCGACGAGCCTCGGGATGGCGGCGTCGTGCGAGGACGAGGTCGTCCGGCAGCTCATGGAGATCGAGCGGCGCGCGCCCGAGTACGCTCGCCGCGGCCCGGACGAGGAGGGCGAGGACGAGGCCTTTTTCGCAGAGCAGAACGCGCGCCTCGTGAGGAACGCGGAGCGGTATTATCGCGCGATGTTCCGCGGCGGGGCCGCCTCGTGGAACCTGCGCGACGAGCACATGGTCGAGACGCTCGATGCGCTGCGGGCGCACCTCGGGCGTCGTCGCGGCGCCCCCGCGAAGGTCGTCGTGTGGGCGCACAACTCGCACCTCGGCGACGCGCGGGCGACGCAGATGTCCCGCGAGGGCGAGCTCAATGTCGGTCAGATCGTGAAGGAGCGCCACCCGGACGTGTTTTCGATCGGGTTCACCACGTATGCGGGGATGGTCTCCGCGGCGTCGGGTTGGGGCTCCGAGGTGGAGCAAAAACGCGTGCGTCCCGCCCGTCCCGACAGCTACGAGGCGATCCTGCATGCCACGGGGCTCGAACAGTTCGCGCTCCTCTTGCGGGATCCGAGGCTCTCGCCGCTCCATGCAGAGCGGCTCGAGCGGGCGATCGGGGTCGTGTATCTGCCAGCGAGCGAGCGGGCGAGTCATTATTTTTATGCCGATCTCGCCGCCCAGTTCGACGCGGTCATTCATTTCGATCTGACGCGCGCCGTCGAGCCCCTCGAAAAGACCGCGCGCTGGGAGGCCGGCGAGGCGCCGGAGACGTACCCGACGGGGCTCTGAGCCGCCTCTTCGAACGAAGGGGCTTCCCGCCCGCGTAGCGAGCCCTAGGAGGGCACCCATGCCCCCTTCGATGCCTTGCGCCGCGGTGTTCGTCCGGAGCGGCGCCCCGGAGGAACCATGTTCGATTGGCTGATCGTGGGCGCTGGGTTCGCAGGCAGCGTTCTGGCGGAGCGGCTCGCGCGCGGCTCGGGCAAGCGGGTCCTCCTCCTCGACAAGCGCCGGCACATCGGCGGCAACGCGTACGACCATTACGACGACGAGGGCCTGCTCGTCCCCAAGTACGGGCCGCACATCTTCCACACGAGCTCGAAGGAGGTCTTCGAGTACCTCTCGCATTTCACCACGTGGCGGCCGTACCAGCACCGGGTGCTCGCGTCCGTGGACGGGCAGCTCGTCCCGATCCCGATCAACCTCGATACCATCAATCGCCTGTACAACCTCCGCCTGACGTCGTTCGAGCTCGAAGCGTTCTTCGCCGCGCGGGCCGAGAAGGCCCCGCGCGTGCGGACGAGCGAGGACGTCATCGTCGGCAAGGTCGGGCGCGAGCTTTACGAGAAGTTCTTCCGGAACTACACGCGCAAGCAATGGGGCCTCGATCCCTCCGAGCTCGACGCCTCGGTGACCGCGCACATCCCGGTCCGGACGAGCCGCGACGATCGGTATTTCACGGACACGTTCCAGGCGATGCCGCTCCGCGGCTACACGCGGATGTTCGAGCGCATGCTCGACCACCCGAAGATCAAGGTCATGCTCGGCGTGGATTTTCACGAGGTGAAGGAATCGATCCCGCACGCTCAGGTCATCTACACGGGGCCGATCGACGCGTATTTCGAGGATTGTTACGGCAAGCTCCCGTACCGCTCGCTCGAGTTCCGGTTCGAGACGAAGAACACACAGGTCTTCCAGCCGGCGCCCGTCGTGAACCACCCGAACGAGCACCCGTACACGCGCGTGACCGAATGCAAGTACCTGACGGGGCAGGAGCACCCGAAGACGACGCTCGTCTATGAATATCCGCGCGCCGAGGGCGAGCCGTACTATCCGATCCCGCGGCCCGAGAACGCGGAGCTCTACCGGAAATACGAGGCGCTCGCGGCGGCCACGCCCGGCGTCCATTTCGTCGGCCGGCTCGCGACGTACCGGTATTCCAACATGGATCAGGTGGTCGCGCAGGCGCTCGAGCTCTACGCGAAGCTCACCGGCCTGCCGCGTGAGCGGACGCCCCTCGCGGCGTAGGCATCTCTGGCATTCCGGGAATCTGCGGCTGCGCCGGACCGTGCGTTCGACGCTCCCTGCCTCGATATCACTCCATCACGAAAGTTCCTTTTATTTCCGAGGATCGAAAGCCTCGCGCCCTGACGAACGAGCTTGCTCGTCGTCGAAGTCGTGCTGATGATATGGACGGACTCAGCCATGGCACGACGAAATTCTCTGCGAGGGCTCACGGGACAGGTGTCTCGCCGCGCGGCGCTGAAAGGGCTCGGGGCAGGCATCGGCGCCGCGGCGCTCGGGAGCGGGTGCGCGGCGGGGCCCGATCGTTGCGAGGCCGGACCCGCGGCGCCGGCCGTGGGCCCCGATTTCGACGCGAGCGGCGCGCCCACGCCGAGGCGATTGCTCGCCGGGATCGACACGTTCGTGGTCGTCATGATGGAGAACCGCTCCTTCGACCACTTCTTCGGGGCGCTCGCGTTCGACCCCGATTACCCCGCGCGGCAAGCCATCGACGGGCTCGCCGGTGGCGAGACGAACGCGGACGACGACGGCACCACCATGGCCATGCACTGGGCGGCGGCCCCGTGCGCGCACCACGGCCCGCTGCACACCTGGGACGCGGCGCACGTGGCCTTCGCCGGAGGGCGAAACGACGGGTTTTTGCGGGCGAACACGGGGGCCCGGTGGCGGCAACGCGACGCGATGACGTACCACGATCGGAGCCAGATTCCGCTCTTTTATGCGCTGGCCGATCAATACGTGGTCTGCGATCGGTGGTTTGCATCCGTGCTCGGGCCGACCTGGCCGAATCGGTTTTTCCTGCACGCCGCGACGTCGCAGGGCATCACGACGAACGATCCGATCACGGACGGGCCGGCGACGTTATGGGAAAAGCTCGGCAAGGGCTGCTGGTCCGCGAAGGCATACACCGCTGGGCCCGCGCACTGGTATCACGCGGCCTTCCGGGGGCGCCCGCTCGGGGGCAATGAGCCGATGGTCAGCACGCGGATCGAGACCTTCTTCCACGACGCCCGCACCGGCAACCTGCCCAACTTTTCCCTCATCGATCCCGATTTCTGGTCCTCCGACCTCCACCCGCCGCACAGCCTGGCCCTCGGCGAGGCCCTGGTCGGTAGCATCGTGCGGTCGATGCAGGAGAGCCCGCAATGGGGGCGTTCGCTGCTGATCATCACGTTCGACGAATACGGCGGGTTCTTCGACCACGTGCCCCCGCCGACCACGGAGGACCCGCGCCCGGCGTTCCGCCAGCTCGGCTTCCGCGTCCCCTCGTTGGTGATCGGCCCGTCCGTGCGCGCGGGGAAGGTCGTCTCCACGCCCTTCGAGCACGTCTCGATCGCGGCCACGCTGGCCACGCGGTTCGGCATCGAGAGCCTCGGGCCTCGCATGGATGCGGCGGAAGATCTCGCGTCGTGCATCGACCCTGCGCGGGCGGGTTTGCGCCCGGGGCGCGTGGGCAGGCTGCCCCGCATCGAGATCGACCGGCGGCGCGTGGAGGAGGTGAGCTTCCGTTTTACGAGCCAACCGGGGATCGAAGCGGCGCTCCGCGCGGGCGTCATTCCGCAGGATCGAATCGACACGCGCTCGCACGAGGAGCGTCTCCGCTCGCTCCTGCGCCACGCCGAGGAGCTCGAGGTCGCGAGGGTCCGCGGATGAGGCAAACACGCTTGCATGCGGCCGCCCTCGTGGTCGCCCTCGCCGCGGGGGCGACGCGGGCCGAGGCTGCCGAGGAAACGGGCGCGCCCGAGGTCGAGCGGTCGTGGATGCTCCCGCCGCTCGCGCGGAACATGGTCCGCGTGCAGGGCACCGTGCGCCCGTTCTTCAACATGATCGGGCCGGGCGGGGGCGCGATCGGGGATCTCTCGGTCGAGTATTATTTCCAGCGGCCCTTCAAGCTCGGCTTCGAGCTCTCTCCGTTCGCGTTCGTCCTCGTCCCCGAAGGGCCGGGCACCATCGTGCATGCCCGGCTGCGCGGGGCGTTCGCCTCCGATTACGTCGAGGTCGGCCTCGGCATCGGAGGGCGAATGCAATATTTTGGTCCGAGTGGCCTCTCCGTGGCCCCGGCGGTGCGGCTCGGCAGCCTGGATGGCGCGCATTTGCGGGCGGAGCTCGGGTATTCGCTGATCCGGAACTATTACACGCAGCAGGCGCAGTTCGCGCTCTCGCACGTGACCGGCGGGCTCGACGTGCCGGTGACGCGACGATTGGCCATCACCCTGGACGGCGGATACGGCCTCGATTTATGGGCCTATGCGACCCTCGGCGTTCGGCACTGGATCCACGGGCACGGCGAGCCGGGCTCGCTCGCGATTGGCGCATCGGCCGGCGCCGCGTGGGTGGTGGATCGGTTTCCCTGCCAGTATGGTGACATCGACCCATGCCGCGGAGCCGCTTGGGGGCTCGGGCCGACGATTGCCGTCCGGGTCGATCGACGCTTTTGAAGAAGTCTTGCGGGGGGTGTGGGGGGACGAGCCCCCACGTTGACCGAGAACCGTCAATACATGGGCGTGCCGCCGCTGCCGCCCTGGCCCGTCGGGCAGGACAACGAGCCGACGATGTAGCAGCCATGGGTCGGGACGTCGCAGCAGTTGGCGCCGCCTTGCGGGGCTGCGGGACAGCTATTCTGGCAGTCCGCGTCGGAGTTGCACTGGTCCACGCAGACCGCGCCCCCGCCGCTGCTGCTGCTGCTGCTGGAACTCGACGCCGTGCTCCCGCCGCCGCCGCCGGTTCCGACATCACCGCCGGCCCCGCCGCCGCCGGTTCCGACGTCACCGCCGGAGCCGCCGTCGCCGCCGGAAGGCTGGTTGCCGAACTCCGGCCGCTCGGAGGTGGCGCAAGCGGAGAAGCTCACTGCGAAGAGACCAAGGACCAACCAGGTGACGCTAGCGTATTTCACGAGTTTGTGGTCTGAGAGTACCCGAATGCCGCGCTCTCCACAACTCTCTCCTTGTGGCTCTCGACAATGACGAACGACGCGGCCCCTCGTTCTTCCCGCGCGCCGCAACCCCGCGCGACAATTGCAGCGTTGTCAGAAGTCATGCAACGTCGACGCACTTGGCTCGGGCTCGGGCTCATTTTGCTGCTCGGCGTCATCGTCTACCTCCCCGCGATCCGCACGCCTTTCCTGCTCGACGATTACCTCCAGGCCTCGATGATCGAGGGGACGTTCCCCGGCAAGCGGGGCCCGTTCGACCTGTACGACTTCATCAACGACACCGATCGCGCGGCCCTCACCGCGCGCGGCATGCTCCCCTGGTGGGCGCACCCCGAGCTTCAGATCCGCTTCTTCCGCCCGCTCGCGAGCGCGCTTCACTACTTTGAACACCAAGCGTTTCGCGGCGCGCCGCTCCTGATGCACCTGCACTCGTTCGCCTGGTGGGCGGCGATGGTGCTCGGCGCGCGCGCCCTCTTCCGGCGCGCGCTTTCGGGGCGGGCCGCGGCGATCGCGACGGCCGTGTTCGCGCTCGCGCCCGCCCACGCGATTCCACTGGCCTGGCTCGCCAACCGCGAGGCGCTTCTCTCGCTCACGTGCGGGATCACGGCCCTCGCCGCGCACGCGCGTTTTCGCGAGGAACGAAGGGTGCGGGATGCCGCGCTCGCGACGCTGCTCTTCACGCTGGCGCTCCTCTCCGGCGAGTACGCCGTGTGCTTCGGCGGTTACGTGCTCGCCCTGGAAATCGTGGGCAAACGCGAGAGCCTGCTCCGGCGCGCCGCGTTCGTCTCGACGTTCGTGTGGCCCACGGCCGTGTACCTCTACGTGCGTCACCGGGGCGGGTATGGCTCGTTCGGCTCGGGCTTCTACACGGATCCGTTCCGCGAGACGGGCTTGTTTTTGCGCGCCGTGCCGCAGAGGTTCGCCACGCTCCTCGCGGATGGTTGGCTCGCGCTCGACGACGAGATCTTGTTGCCCAACACCACCCCGCTCGTGCTGCCCGTGCTTGTCGTGATCGGCACCGCGGCCTTGCTCTACGTGCCGCTGCGGCGCGCGTACGCGGCGCAGGACGAGGCGCGCCGCCCGCAGATCGCGTGGCTCCTCCTCGGTTCGGTGCTCGCGCTCGTGCCGGTGCTTCCCGTGGTGCCCTCGCCGCGCGTGCTCGGCGCGAGCTTGCTCGGCATCGCGCCGGCGGTCGGCATGCTGCTCGAATACGCGTGGTTCTCCCCCGCGAGCGAGGAGGCGGCGCGCGGGCCGAGGAGCGCAGCGGCGCAGCTCACGGGGCTCGCCGCGGTGGCGCTCGGCTTCGCGCACCTCGTGCACGGGCCCGGGACCGCGTGGCTCATGGCGCGGAGGCAGCAGCGATCCGCCGATGATTTCACGAAGCACTCGGCCGAGCTGCGCGGGCAGATCGAGGCGCCGGAGGACGCCGAGGTGGTCGTGATCCGCTGCATGGCGAGCGCGTTTTTCCTGCCGTTCGCGCTCGACGATCGGGGCCGCTTGCCCGCGCGCTGGCGGATCCTCGCGCAGACGGGGCACGCGCTCGTGCTGCGGCGCGACGCGCGCACGCTCGACATCCGCGTGCCCCCGGAGCACAGCCTCTTCCCGATGGGCCCGGGCGCGCTCTTCCGCAGCCAAGACGCCCCGCTCAAGCCGGGCGAGGTCTTCACCGTGCCCGGCGTCCGCGTGACGGTCCTCGACGTCGGCCCGCGCGGCCCGCGCTCGGCGCGCTTCGAGCTCGATCGTGATCTCGATTCGCCGTCGCTCTCGTGGATCACCGAGGGCCGGAAGGGTTTCTCCTTCGCGGAGCTGCCGCCGCGCGGATTCGGAAAGCCCTTTGATCCCTAGCCCGCGAAGCGCTCCCGGAGGCGGAGCGAGGGTTTTTCGATGAGCACGTGCATCGCGTAGCCGATGAGGAACGAGATCAGCATCGTCGCGGCGAGGGACGCGGGCCAGACGAGGAGGAGCGAGACGCGCTTCGCGTGGAGGGCCTTCGCGGCGGGCAGGACGACGTGGTCGATGATCGGGATGTGCACGAGGTAGACGCCGTAGCCGAGCGTCGCGGCTCGGCGGAAGAAGGGCGCCGAGAGGCCGCGGTGGATCCAGCCGTCACCGTGGAGCAGGAGCGGCAGGGCGCAGAGGTACATGAGGCTCGTCACGGTGCCCCAGGCGAAGACATGCACGAGCTGGACGTGCTCTTCGCCGAACATCGCGGGGTTCAAGAGGAGCCAGAGGCACGTGAGCGCCGGGATCGCGAGGAGGGCGCGGTGGAAGGGCCGCGCGAGGAAGCGGCCCACGGCCTCGCCGTGGCGCTGGTGGAGGAAGGCGAGCAGGATCCCCGCGACGAGCGTGTCGAAGCGCGTGTGCGTGCGGAAGTAGAGCGCGCCGTAGAGGATGAAATCATTCCATGGGCGGTAACGGAAGTAGATGACGAGCCGCACGACGAGCGCCGCGAAGAAGAGCGCGCCGAGGAGCCAGAAGCGCGCGCGCTCGCTTCGCAGGCGGTGGAGCACGAAAAAGAGGAGCGGGACCGTCAGGTAAAACTGCTCTTCGAGCGAGAGCGACCAGCCCCAGAACATGATGATGTCGGGGCGGTGCAAGGAGACGAAGTTCGTGAGGTACGTGTACTCGTAGGGCAGGTGCGCGCGTTGCGTCGCCGTGAGCGGGAGCGCGAGCGCGAGGGTCGTGAGCACGACGTAGTACGAGGGGAACGTGCGCAGGACGCGGCGTAGATAGAAGCGGCGCAGGTCCTGGGTGCCGTTCTTCTGGAGGGAGCGGAGCAGGATCGAGCCGATGAGGAAGCCGCTCAGGAGGAAGAAGAGATCCATCCCGAAGAAGATCGAGAGGGATCGGTCGACGAAGCCGCGATCGAGGGGGATGCCCTGCTCGCCCCAGAAGATCCACGTGACGTGGTACTGGACGACGGTGACGATCGCGAGGACGCGCAGGCCGTGGAGCGCGGGGTAACGGTTGTCGAGGAGATCGAGGCCAAAGAAGGCGCGGAGCCCGGAGGGTTTCGCGGGCGCGCCGAGGGCTTGGGCAGGCGCGGACATCGAGGGGCGATGGCGAGCGAGGAGAGGCTCACTCCTCCGGCTTCACGCCGCACATCGCCGCGACGCGGTTCACCTGGGCCTTGAACTCCTCGCCCGCGGGGTCGACCTTCTTCGACTCGTTGAGCAGGGTCGCGAACCGACGCATGGGCGGGATGCCCTCCTTGAGCGCGCCGAGCATGGTCGTGAGGCTCGACTTCACCTTCGCGTCCTTGACCTGGAGCTTCTCCATCGCCGCGATGAACTTCTCGATCGCGGCCGCGTGCTCGGCGAACTTCTCGCCCTCGATGCGGGGGACCTTCTGGAGCTCGACGCCGAGGGCATCACACTCGGCCTTCGGCCCGTTGTTGCACGTCGTGTCGAACGCGTTCGCCGTGGACGTGACCTTCTTCTCCCACGCGCTGAGCTGGCCCTGGATCTGCTCCATCTCGTCGACGATCGGGCCCATCGACTTGAGCTGGTTGCCAAAGCTCTCGGCCTGGGCTGCGAGCTCGGCGACGGCCTTCTTGAAGTCGGGCGTCTCGATGGGCTCTTTTTTGAGCGCGTCGGAGAGGCGGAGGAACGCGCCCGTGAGCGAGCGCATTTCATCGGCCGGGCCCTTGCCTTTAGGCCGATCTTCGAGGGCCACGAGGTGCTTGCCGATCGCCTCGCACTCGGGCGGCCGGGGCTGGCCATCGCCGCTGCCCTCGCTCGTGTTCGCGTCCGCGGACGTCTTCGGTTCCTGGGCGGCGGCGCCGCCGCAGGCGACGACGAGGAAGAAAAAGGGGGCGAGGAGGGCCGAGCGCGTTCGCATCGCGCGGGGATATCCTAGCCCCGGGGCGCGGTCAACCACGGGAGCGGGCGGGCGTCGGCGGGAAAACCGATCGTCATCGCGGGGGATCCGGGAAAAGCGGCAGCTCCGCGCGGCGGGAGGGGCGCCGCGCGGAGCTGCGAAGGCGCATCGGCCTCAGGGCGCCGTATAGGTCACGGAGAGCTGATACTGGCCCCAGTTGTATCCATACACGGCGACGAACGCCTGGGATTGTCCGGCAGGAACGGTCAGGCTGCAGGCTTCGTTCGGGCCGGTCTTGTACGGGCGGCAATTCCATTTCGAGGCCGTGGGCTGCGCGCCGAACCGCACATAAAGATCGGGGTCGCCCTTTCCGGTCATCGTGACCTGGAACGTCGTCCCGGCGGCCACGGAAAGCGGGGCGAGCTGCACGAGCTGCGTCTTGCTCACGGTGCCGCTGAAGCTCTGCGTGGTCGGCGAACCGCCCGGCGCCGGAGGATTGCCGGGGTCGCCGGGGCCGGGATCGCCCGGGTTCGGGGCCGGGGGGGCGCCGCCGGGCGCGCCATAGACCAGAACGGCGCCTTGCTTGTCCTTCTCGGTCAGGCTCAACGTCTTGTCGCCCGTCCCATTGCATTGCGGGTAATGCATGACCGACTTGGAGTCGTAGGACGTGAGCTCACGCCACTGGTTGTCCTCGAAGCACGTGCCGGCCTCGGGGCGGGTGTGCTCGTGGCGGAAGCCGAGGGTGTGGCCGAGTTCGTGCCGCAGAATGCCTGTGAGCGTGGTCGGCCCGTTGTTGCCGAACGCGCTGGTGTCGACGAGCACGTTGCGGCTGCTGCGGGAGTCGCCGGGGAAAAACGCGCGCGCGAGGTACTGGCCGCCCGAATTCGTGGGACGCACGTCGAAGAGGACATTGCTGTTCTGCGCGGTGCAGCTCCCATCCTGGGCGGACACGTGCTGGTATTTCACGTTCGTCACGGCCTCCCAGGCGGCCGTCGCGTCCTTCATGGCCTGGACCGCCGCGTCGTAGCGGTTGCCGAAGGTCGTGCTCACGCAGTACGTGAGGTTGAGCTTCTGGGTGTCGTTCCACTTTGCATCCTGGCCGCCCGCGCGGTGGATGATGAGCGCCCCGTGGCGGACGTACGTCTCGTAAAACTCCTCCAGCTTCTTGATGTCGTCGATGGGCGTGTCGCCGTCGACGATGTAGATGCCCGTGTCAGGCTCACGATACGTAACGGCCTCGAATTCTTCGAAGCTCGCGTACGTGTCGGCCACGGCCTCGTCGCCGCTCGGCGTTCCCGCACACCCGGCGCCGAGCGCGCCGGAGACGAGGACGAAAGCAACCACGGATCGGCCCGCAAGGCCGAAGTTCTTCGTACCAGCGCTCATCGTATTTTCTCCATGGCCCCGGCACCCACGGTGGAGCCATCGGGACATTGAATGTGGATGACGCAAGGAAGCAGGGCGCGAGCAGGCACGTCAATGCAAGCGCACGATTTCACCGGTCCGGGTGCCGACGCCAACGAAGTTCCATTGGGCACCCCAGGGTTCGTCGAAATCGGGTAGAACCGTGAAAAGCACGTATAAAGAAGAAGTGTAGTTGTCCGGTCCACGCCCGGGTGGCGTAGGCTCCTGGTGTGCTGCGCGTCCTGACAAACCCGTGGGCGGAATGAAACGTTGCATTGGTCGCGGGGCTCCGCCCGATGCAATCGTGGGGGGGCCGGGCGCCTCTCGGATGCGCGGATCGCGACGGCGGCCTTGCGGGGGCCGCGGAGGGAGGGTAGGGAAGGGCGCATGAAGCCCTGGTCCGTGATGCAGAGCCGCCCGATCGTCGCGCGTCGATGGTTGACCGTCCACGAGCAGCGCATCGCATTGCCGCACGGCGGCGAGATCGACGAGTTCCACGTGATCGAGGCGCCCGACTGGGCCTCGGTGCTGGCGGTGACGGAGGAGGGGCAGGTGGTGTTCGTCGATCAGTACCGGCACGGCGCGGCGCGCGTGAGCCGGGAGCTGCCGGCAGGCGTGATCGACGCAGGCGAGACGCCCGAGCAGGCGGCGCGGCGCGAACTCGAGGAGGAGACGGGGTTCGTCGCGGCGACCTGGCTGCCGCTCCTGACCACGAACACGGAGCCGAGCCGGCACACGAACCGCGCCCATTTTTTTTTCGCCGCGGGCGCGCGCCGGGCCTCGGAGCAGCGGATGGATCCCACGGAGAACATTCACGTGGCGCTGATGGAGCCGAAAGAAATCGTGCCTGCAATCGAGCGCGGGCAGATCCTCCACGGCGTGCACGTGGGCGCGATCCTGCTCGCGGTGCGGCGGGGGCTCTTGTCGCTCGATTGAGGCGGGGAGAGGGGGCGGCTCACGCGCGGGCGAGCGTGAGCCGTTCGGGGAGGGTCACTTCGCGAGGCAGGCTTCGAACTCGGTCTTGCAGATCATCGCCGGATCCTGGCCCGGGCCGATCTTGAAGAAACAACGCAAGGCGTCGGAGAACTCCCGCGAGACCGCTTCGGCGGAGTTCGTCACGCAGGGCGTCATGGCCTCGAGGCCGCCCCCATTGAGGGCCTGCTGCACGCAGGCGAACGACTCGGCGCACGTCGCCTGGCCATTGCCCACCCACTCGCCGCCGAGGAAGTTCGGCGTGTTGGGAGAGGAGGGCTCGGCGAGGCAGTTCGAGGTGGCCGGATCCGCCGGGTAATACGAGCCGATGAGCATACACATCTCGTCGGTCGATCGCGGTCCCTGGAAGACGTCCTTCGCCTGCGCGTTCGAGTAGTCACACCAGTAATCGAAGCGCTCGCCCGCCTTGACCTGGAGGCCCTCGCCGAAATCCTTGACGGTCACGTTCTCCCATTCGGTGCTCGTGTAGAACGGCTCCGCCTTCCCCTCGATCGACGCGGCATACCCGACGCCGCGCGCGTGCATGTGGGATTGCACGTTCGCGATCGTGATGTCCTTGTGCACGGGGCAACGCATGCGCGCGCGGCCCTCGGCCTGCGCCCCGACGTGGATGAAGGGGTTGTAGAGGAAGAGGATGTCGCCCTCCGTCTTCACCTCGGCCTCGGGGACCGTGTAGAGGTTCACGCGGACCTCGGGCTCGATGGTCTTCATCGAGGCATTGATGTAATGCGCGTTCATGAGGAGCACGGCGCCCGGGCGCACCTTCATGGCCACGCCCTCGGGGAAGCGCAGCATGGACTCGCCGTCGGCGTTCTGCGAGCCGGCGACGAGCTTCTCCACGGCCCAGCCATTCGTGGCGCCGTCGGAGCAGTCGAACACGCCGCTCGTGTCGACCACGGTCCCGTCCTCTTTCTGGGTCGGGATCTCTTCGTAGCTCGTCTGGTAGAGCAGGAAGTGGTGGCTGCCCTTCGAGTAGCGCACCTCGTCGCGGCTGACGAAGAGCCCTTCGGCGGGCGCCTGCACGAACATGCAATGCTCGCCCTCGGTGCCGGCGTCGAGCTTCGTGACCATCTTGAACTGCACGCCCTTGCCCGCCTCCGGGGGCGCGAGCAGCTCTTCCTGTCCAGGCTGATCGGGCGTCGCGGGCTCCGTGCCGCCACAGCCCACGAGGGCCGGCAGGGCGAAGGCGAGGGAAGGGATGGCGGTCCTGATTAAGAAGTGGCGAAGATGCATGACCCGTCCTTGGTAATGACCGGTGGTCACCCCGTGTTAGTGACCACCGGTCACAAAGTCAACTCCCGGCAGGTGAAGAATTGTTGCCCGGGTGGGTGTTGCCTTTGGTACCCGGTCGCGGTAAAAAGTTCATCGGTCTCGCAACTTCGTACATGGGTGTGGGGATGGGCGACATGGCGGACCCGACGACGAGCAAGCTCCTCGGTCAGCTCCCTCCGGGGGTGGAGCTTCGTGACATTGGTTTGTCCTTCACGCTGCCCCGCGGCAAGAACCTCAGCCGGACGTGGACCCGCGCGCTCCGGACCGAGCTCGCGAGCCGCGTGCGGCTGCGGATCGCGCAGGATCGGCTGACCTTGCGGTGTGATCCGCCCATCGTCGTCGACGCATTGTGGCCTGCGAAGAACATGCTGTTCGGTGGCGCGGATGTGCACTTTTCGGACGCGCGCGTCGAGGCGTGGGTCTCCTCGATCGACGGTCCGGGCGAGGGGCTCCTGGATTTCACGGGGGAGGCCAAAAAGCAGATCGTGGAGATCTTCGCCGCGGGCCTGCGCGGCACGAAGATGGCGGTCCCCGGCTACGATCCGATGCAGGACGAGACCGCGCTCGCCACGCTCGAGGCCATCGCCGACAATTTCCGGAGCGCGCCTTCGAGCGGGAAGTCGGACGTATCCATTGCGGATCTCGGGGATCCCGCGGTCGAGGCGACGCTCGTGTTGCGCGCGCCCTTCGTGCACGAGCAGAACGGCACGGGGCTCTCGGCGTCGGCCGGCGGGGCGATCCACGTGCAAATCAAGGGGAGCGGGAACGTCGCGACGATCGCCGCCGGTGCGTCGAACGCGGAGCGCGTCCGGGCCGCGAACCTGCAATCGATCACGATCACGAGCGAGGCGCTTTCGGTCGTCCAAAGCGGCAGCCCGCTCGTGGAGCTCGGGTGCATTCGTATCGATCGCGGCGGGGCCGTGACGCTGTCGCAGTTGCGGCTGCGCGGGACGCTGGAGGAGGTCGCAGGGCTCGAATCGCTGGTGCGCGTGGTCGCAGGGGTGGTGCGCTTCGCCGGGGGCGAGGTGGCGCTCGACGCGGGGCTCGCGCTCGCGGTCCAGGATCCTGCGTCCGAGGCCACGCTCGTCCCCGGGCTCGTTCGGGGAAAGATCGAGGAAGTGCTGGCCGAGGGCGTTCGGCGGCTCGTGCACGAGCACGCGGAGGCGATTCCGGGGCTGGATCTGCGCGACGTCCTCGAGGTCTGAGCGCTCGAGAATTTTCGCGCGGGGAGGGGATGGTGTAGGGTCTCGGCGGAATGCAAGCGCGCCGCGCCTCGGCTCTGACGCTCCTCGGGCTCGTGCTCGCGGCGGCGTGGTTTTCGAGCGGCGCGTCGGGGGCGCCCGGCTCCCCGGTCCCTCTCGCGAGCGCCATTCGGAGGCCCATGCCGCCGCCCGTGTCCCTGGAGGCGCCGCCCGCGGCCCGGGCGCCGCGCGCGACTGTCGCTTTCGTGGGCGACGTGTCGATGGCGCTCGGCGTCGGGGTGGTGATCAAGAAAGGTCAGGAGCCGGGGTTTCCCTTTGCGCAGGTGGCCGAGCGGCTGCGGTCGTACGATCTTCTCGTGGGAAACCTCGAATGCGTGGTGACATCGCAGGGCGAGGCCGCGATCCCCGAGCCCTTGGTCGCGCCGCTGGAGACGCCGCGCCTGCTCCTGGATGCAGGCTTCGATATGGTGTCGGTGGCGAACAACCACACGCTGGACATGTCCGAGGCGGGGTATTTCGAGATGCTCGAGCGCCTCGATTCGGCGGGGCTCGGTGCTTTTGGAACGACGCAGGCGAGCCCCGGGCGCGAGGCGTTCGTGGTGCGGGAGGTGTCCGGGATACGAATTGCGCTGATCGGTCACGTGGATCGAGGTCGTGCCCGGTCGCGTCAGGACGTGGCGCGGGCGCGGGAGCGGGCCGATGTCGTGATCGTGTTCGTTCACTGGGGGATCGAATACATGCTCACGCCCACGAAGTATCAGCGCGAGGCGAGCCGCGAGCTCATCGACGCCGGGGCGGACGCGGTCATCGCGGCGCACGCCCACGTGGTGCAGCCGGCGGAGCGGTATCGAGGGCGGCTGATCGCGCACGGGATCGGCAATTTCGTGTTTTCGGGCATGACGCGGACGGGGAGCCACACGGGCACGCTCCTCGCGCTCGACGTGAGCCGGGAGGGGGTGACCGGGCATCGGTTTTTGCGGGTCGCGATTGATGATCGAGGAGCGCCGCGTTTCGTGGGGGAGCCGAGCGAGGAGCCGCCGCTCGATCCGCCCGGTCCGCGGCCGCTGCCGCCGATCGATTGAATGGCGGTATTATCGGCGCCGCCGATGCCGCGCGGCGAACACGAGCACGCCGAAGATTGGCAAGAAAAACGCAGATGCGTCTACGTTTCCCGGCGTGCCCATCGTGCACGCGCCGCTCGGAGGCTTGGCCGGCGTGAGGTCGCCGCCTTCGCCGCCTTCACCCCCCTCGCCCCAGCCGCCTCCACCCGCGCCGCCGGCGCCCGACGTCGAGGAGCTCGCGCCGCCGGGGACGACGGGTTGCGGGTCGTCCACGAGATAAAGCGCGCCACGAATGAAAAGCACGGGCCGCGGGCGGAGGGGCGTTCCCTCGACGAGGGCATTCACCTCGGCCGCGGGGCGCACGGCGGCCGTGCCGAGGTCGAAGCGCCAGGTCGCCGCGGCGCCCGGCGTGACGAGCCGGCGCACGCCGCCGTCCACGAGCCACACCTGCCCCGTGCCGTCGTCGGCCTGGACGAGCTCGGGGTTGTCGGGGATATTCGGGCCGTCGGGGAGGAGGTCGGCGTTGGCCGCGGGCAGGGGCAAGAGGTCCCAAAACGACGAGAATCGCCAGGCGTCGTACGTGGGGGCGCCGTCGATCTTGCGCCGCACGCCGGATTGTGCGGCGGGCGGGCACTGGAGCGTGCGAGGGCTGTTGCCGAGCGCCGGATTGCCCTCGCCGCCGGTGTCGATCCCGTAGGCGTAGACGTCGCGGGCATTGCCGTCGTGCAAAGCGAGCGGCGAGGGGGCGAAGAAGCCGTGCTCGCACGAGCCGATGGCCGCGCAGAGATCGTCGCGGTGGACGTTCGCGCGGACGGCGATGGCAGGCGCGCCCGGAGTGCCCGCCGGACCTCCATAATAGACGTGGACGTCGATGGGCTGGTTCGGGACGTCGGGATCCTGGGCCCAGCCGGCGATGGCGTCGCACCCGGCGTTATCGATGTAACCCGTCGGCTGGACGGCGAACGCCGCCCGCGGGACGAGGAGCGATGACGCGAGGAGCCATGCCGCGGCGGCGAGGGGTCGCAAAATCGAGGAAGGATCGGAAGGCAATGGCACGCGCCTCACACGAGGATGTCGCCGAAGGCTTCGGACGTCTGGCCGCCGTTCCAGCCGAAGCTCGGCGTCTCCAGGCCGACCCCGCGCAGCATGGTGACGTGGGCCTTGCTGTAATTGCCGCCGGGATCGCGGACGTGGACGTTGCGGCGGATCTTCCCATGGGCGCCGCCCGCGAGGACGCAGGGCATTTCGGCGACGCTGTGCTGATAGCCCTCGCCATATTCGGAGAGGCCAAAGACGAGCGCGCGATCGAGCAGCGTGCCGCCCGTCGGCTCAACGACGGCCTGCAGCCGGCCGAGGAACGCCGCAAAGGCCTGCATTTGATAGAGGATACCCGCGCGGGCGTGCTCCCAGGCGCCCTCGTGGACGGTGGTATGAAAATCGTTGGGCACGCCGAGGTTCCCGAAGACGTGGGTCGTCGCGGGGGAGCTCAGCATGAACGAGAAGACCCGCGTCATGTTGCACGCGAGCGCCGAGGCGAGCAGCGAGCCCATGATGTCGGTCTTCGCGACGAGCTCGTCGTTCGGCGCGGGTTTGCCCGGGGGCGCGCACGACTCGCCCGAGAATTCGAGGCGGTTCTTGACGGTGTGGAGGTGTTCGAGGTGCGCCTCGATGCGCTGCTTGTCCGCCGCGCCGACGCGGCCCGAGAGGCTCTTCGCGTCCTCCAGGACCGCGTCGAGCAGGAGCGCCCGGCGCTTCATGCCGGCCGTGTCCGCCGCGACGCCGAACAGGAGATCGTAAAGCTGCCCCGGATCGAGGATCGGCGGGTTCAGGTCGTCCGGGCCATTGTACGAGATCGCGTTCCAGTGTCCGTAATCGTGGAAGCGCGCGGTGCTCGCGCCGAGGACGAGGGAGCGGAAGCGCGGGATTTCCGGGCCGTAGAAATTCGGGTGTTTCGCGACGTACTGGTCGAGCGTCGGGCGCAGCGCGGTGAGCGTGTGCGAGGGGTGATCGAATCCCTCGGGGCGAATGCGATCGCCGGTCATCGAGACCATGAAGCCACGCATGTGCCCGTCACTCTGGCCCGCCGGGAGATCCGGCACTTCGGTGTGCGGGGTCAAGCCCGTCACGAGGCTCGGTTGGTAGGGCGCGAGCGGCGCGAGCAGCTCGCTCGGCGTATAGTCCTTGCCGGTCGTGGCGGGCGTCCAGAGATCGGGGTGGCCGGCCTGGGGCGCGCCGTGGCCATCGTGCCAGGGCAAACCGCCGCCCCAGAAAAAGATGCCGAAGATCGGCCCGGTGGACGCGGCCTCGGCGCCGCGGGCACCGAGCATTGCTTCGAGCGTGGGCAAAGCGAGGGCGACGGCCGTGCCGCCCACGGCGCCCCGGAGGAAGGTTCGTCGGGACAGGGGCGTGGTCTTCACGGGCTCTCCTCTTCGCCGATGTAACGGAAGGCGTCGTGCGTGACGAGCTCGATCAAGAGGGTGCGGAAATCGAAGGAGGCGCCGGCGAAGCGCGAGGCGAGGTCTTCGAGCGCGAGCCGCTCGCCCTTCGTCTCGACGCGCCCCTGCGCGTGGCGATAAAGCTGCTGGACCATGCAGCGGCCGACGCGCGGCTCGGTTTCGAGAACCGTGGCGAGATCGCGCGCATTCGCGAGGGGTTTGCCGTCGAGGTCGCCGGATGAATCGATGGGCACGTCGTCCGCGAAGACGGTGCGGTAATACCCCGACGAGTCGAAATGCTCGAAGAGGAAGCCGGGCGAGTCCATGAAGTTGTGGCACGCGGCGCAGGCGGGGTTCGTGCGGTGCGCCTCCATTTGCTCGCGCACCGTTTTGGGGTCGCCCATCGGCGGATCGAGGGTCGTGTCGACGCCCGGGGGCGGGGCCGGGACCTCCAGGCAAAGGACACGCTCGCGGACGTATTTGCCGCGCGCCGTGGGTGAGGTGCGGGTCTCGTGGGCATTCATGGTGAGGAACGCGCCGAGCGTGAGCAGGCCAGCGCGCGGGCCGTCCGCGGGCAGCTCCACC
Source organism: Polyangium fumosum (assembly GCF_005144585.1). Classification (GTDB taxonomy): domain Bacteria; phylum Myxococcota_A; class Polyangia; order Polyangiales; family Polyangiaceae; genus Polyangium; species Polyangium fumosum. The sequence goes on from NZ_SSMQ01000019.1 coordinate 104,718, forward strand.
GGGACGAACGTGTCCGTCGTCGCGCCGGGCGCCTCGATGCCATACAGCGCCGCGAGGTCCGCATTCACGAACGTCTTGCGGGTGCTGAAGATGCTGCGCGCGTCGCCGCGGCTCCCGAAGACGACGTCGTCGACGAGGAGCTCGACCTCGCGGCGCATGGCCTCCTTGAGGGTGGGCGTGAAATACGGATACGCGGCCGGGTCGCGCTGGACGCCGTCGAGGCGGCCGAGGTCGAGGTATTGCCGGAAAAACGCCTGCATGGCCGAGCGCGCGCGCGGGTCGTCGAGCAGGCGCTCGGCCGCCGCGGCGACGCCCTCGGGTTTGTCGAGGTCACCTTGTTCGGCGGCGTCGAGGAGCGCGTCGTCCGGGCCCTGGTTCCAGAGGAGGAACGAGAGGCGCGTGGCCATTTCGTATCCCGTGAGCTTGCGCCGGCCGGGGGCCGCGTCGTCGGGGACGCCGACCTCGGCCCGATAAAGGAAATGAGGGGACTGGAGCACGCCCGAGACGGCGAGGCGCAGGCCCTCCCACGCGCTCGGATCCGCGAGGGTCTGCGCGATTCCGACCCAGCGAGTGACCTCCTCGTCCGTGAGCGGGCGGCGGAAGACGCGCCGGCCGAAGCGACGCAGGAAGCTCTCGACGCAGGCGTCGCCGGGCGCGGCGGGCTCGCAGCCGACGAAGGCCGCGCGGCGGGCCGGATCGGCGAACGCGTAACGCGTGATGGCGTCAGCGGACTCCTCGTACTGCTGCACGCCGAACTCGGAGAGCGTCGTGCTCGAAGCGCCGATGTTGTAGAAGAGGAATGGCTTCGTGTCGTCTTCGAGCGGCGCCTTGGGCATGCTCGCGCCGAAGAGCTCGGCGAGCGAGCTCTGGTACTGCGCAGCCGTGAGGCGCGGGAGCGCGGGCGCGGCGAGGACGAGCGACTCCGCTTCGGTCGTGTCTTCGTCCGCGTCGCCGATGACGCCGACGCATGCGGTGAGCGAAGCGCCGAAGACGGCGATTGCGGCTGAAAACCCGAGCCACCGCGCTCGGGAGCGCCCAGGATGCGGACGTCTTTGGACCATGGCCTTACCCACAAGGTACAGCGGAGCCGAGGGGCATGGAAGAGACAAGGGAGGAACCTTGTCCACGCTTTCCGGAGGCGCGCGGACACGTCGGTGGAAGACGGCACGCGAAGCCGGAGGACCTCCCGCGAAGCGTGGATTCGCGTATCGTGCGCGGGTGGCTTCTGTCCCCGTGACGTTTTTCTACCGGCCGGAGCGACCCGCGGCGTTCGCGTCGATCTGCGGGGAATGGTCGGCGTTTCATCCGACGCCGATGGCGCGGCGCGAGGACGGGTCGTTCGAGGCGACGATCGAGGCGGCGATCGGGGTGCACGAGTACAAGCTGCACGTGGAAGGCGCGCGCTGGGAGCTCGACCCGGCAAACCCGCGGACGCGGGCGCGGGGCGGCCTGCGGAACAACGTGCTCGTGGTGGGCGGCGCGGACGAGCCGATCCTGCACGCGCCGGTGCGCCCCTTCGTGGGCGTGGTGGAGGACGGTCGGCTCTGCATTCGCGCGGCGCTGCGTCGCGGGCACGGGAGCGGCCTCGTCGTGCGGTGGGACGAGGGCGCAGGGGGGCGCGAGGAGGCCATGCAGGTCGCGGCGGAGGAGGACGAGCACGTCGTCTTCGAGGCGCGGCTGCCAGCGTCGGCGCGGCGCGTCTCGTACGTGTTTCGATTGGAATCGGGGCGGCTCGTCGGGCGCGCGGGCGGGGCGGGGCAATGGTTCACGATTCCGCGGCCGGAGGCGCCCAAAAGCGCGGGGCGGGGTGAGGGCGCGGCGGCGATTTCGATCGAGGGGCCATCGGCGTCGGAGACGTCCGGCGACGCGTTTCGCGCGGGGCGCGTGGTCGCGCCCTTGCCCGTGCGGCTTTACGTGACCGTGACCGAGCGGTGCAACCTGCGCTGCGCCCATTGCATCACGGACGCGCCGGAGAAGACGCGGAGCGGGCGCGCACGCACGATGCAGCGGTGGCTGCTCGACGCGCTGCGGGAGCCGTTCGCGGCCGCCGAATACGTGGGCTTCGTGCACGGCGGCGAGGCGCTCGTGGCGCCGATCTTCCCGGAGGTGCTCGCGGCGATCCAGAGAGGCCGCGCGGGTCGTCCGGGCCGCACGAACGTGCATTTGCTGTCGAATGGAATGGCGCTCGACGAGGCGCGGTTCGATGCGCTCTGTGATCTCGGGCTGACGAGCCTTTCCCTTTCGCTCGACGGCGCGACGGCGGGGACCAACGACGGGCTCCGGATCGGCGGGCGGTTCGCGACCCTCGTGAAGAACATCGAGGGCATGGTCCGGCGGCGCGCGGCGCGTGGGGTCGACGTGCGGATCGGGATCTCGACGGTCGTGACGGCCTCGAACGTGGACGAATTGCCCGCGCTCGGGAGGCTCGTGGCTTCGCTCGGGGTCGATTGGTTGAAGGTCGAGGAGGTTTTCCCGTGCACGACGCGGGCGCAGGCCGAATGGATCGATCCGCGGGGGGAGCGGGTGTTCCGTGGGGTCCGTGCGCTCGGGGCGATCCTCGCGCCTGCGGGCGTCGTGCTCGTGGATCACCTCGATCCCCGCGGCGCCTGCCCTTGCGTTGCCGGCGAAGATCCCGCGTTTCGGGTGTTTCGCGCGGCCGACGATTTCGCCAACCGCACGCGTTTTCTGACGTGTCGCATGGAATGGGAGCAGGCGTGCATCGATCCGGATGGCAGCGTGCATCCCGTGGCGTACGAGGCGCCGGTGATCGGCTCGCTCGCGTCGTCGTCGCTCGTTTCCCTCTGGAACGGAGAGGGGATGCAGAGCCTGCGTCGTGCCGCGCTTTCCAGGACGTCGGCGTCGATCCGGCAGGGCTGCCCCGAGGCGGCTTGCGTCCCGACGCCGCGGCGTGCCACGATCGCGCCATGAAACGCATTTCACCTTTCTATGGGCTCGTGCTCGTTCCTTTCCTCCTGACCGCCGCGGGCTGCTCCGACGACGAGGGAGACGGCAACACGAATGCAGGCGAGCCAGCCTCGATGCAAGGGATCACGGAGGCCCACAACGCGGCGCGCGCGTCCGTCGATCCGCCGCCCGCAGAGCCGCTGCCGCCCCTCGTCTGGTCGTCCGAGATCGCCGCCGTCGCCCAGGCCTACGCGGAGAAATGCGTATGGGAGCACAGCAGCAACGACTACGGCGAGAACCTCTACGCGAGCTCCAATGGCTCGACCGCGGAGAAGGTCGTCTCGAACTGGGTCTCCGAGAAGGCCGATTACATCTATTCGTCGAACGAGTGTTCGGCCGTCTGCGGCCATTACACCCAGGTCGTTTGGGCGAAAACGACGAGGCTCGGCTGCGGCATGGCGAAGTGCAGCACAGGCTCGCCGCTCGGCGGCGGGGATTGGGAATTCTGGGTTTGCAACTACGATCCGCCCGGGAACTTCGTCGGGCAGAAGCCTTATTGATCAGGACCTGGCGAGCATGCGCGCGAAGTCGAGGCCCGTGATCAGGCCGACGAGCTCGCCGTTCTCCAGCACGAGCACGCGGCGCGCGCGCGATTCGAAGGCGTGCGCCGCCGCGCGGTAGAGCGGCGTCTTCACGTGCTGCGTGAGGATGCCGTAGTTCATCACGTCCTCGACCTTCGTCTCGGGCGCGAAGCTGCGCGCCGCGAGCGCCTCGACCTGCGTGAAGACGCCGACCGGGTGGCGGTATTCGTCGACGATCACGACGCCCGTCACTTGTGCGCGGTCGAGCCGCGACGTGGCGTCGGCGATCGTGGCCGTGAGGGGGAGCGAGATCACGGGCTTCGTCATCACGTCGCCGATCGGCGCTTCGAGGCGCAGCGCGCGCACGGAGGAGAGCACCTCCTCGATGCTGAAGACGCCGATGAGCTTGCCTTCCTGCTCGACGTACACGCGATGCACGTGCTCGTCGGCCATGATCCGCGCCGCCGCCGTCACGGGCGCGTTCGGCGAGACCGTGAGCACGCCCTTGTGCATGTGATCCGAGACGGGCTCGGTGGGCAGGTCGATCGGCTGGATGCCCGCGAGCGAGGCCGGTTGCAGGCGGCCGATGCGCAGGAGGTCGGTCAACGAGACGACGCCGAGCGCCTTGCCCGTGTCGTCGACGACGGGCGCCGACGAGATGCGGCGCGACGCGAGCAGCAGGTAAGCCTCATCCACGAGCGTGTCGGGGGTCACCGACAGCACGGGGGATTTCATCAGCGTCGAGACGAGGAGGGGCGTGGTCATAGGGGCGGCGCCTGGCAAGACGTTTGCCAAGTCATATACAAGCCTCCCGTCCCGCTTGTCGAGCCCCTTCCTGCAACCTTTGCGTGAAGCCTGCAACCCTTGCGCTCCCCGCGGCGAGGCAACGCACATGGAGTCTCCATCCAGCTTCACACGAAAGTGGTGAATCCTGCGGAGGCTCGTTGCAAAAGGAGATGGTGGGTTTTTCGTTTCGTTCGTTGGGGCGCCTCGCGAACGAAAACGTCGGCATGTTCGATTCTTCGGTCGCTGCGGGATGGCGTGACCGACGACGACTCGTGATCTCGAAACGGTGTGTCTGGGCCACCAAAATGGTAAAGAAGCGGCGAAGCTCGGAATCTCCCGAATGCCATTCGCGAAATGTCGTGGGATCTGGGGGCGCGACGTCATTGCGCTGACGCTCGATGGGCCGCGCGTCCTTCGAAGATTCACGGCGCCCTCGGAATGCATACGTCCTGGGTGCTTCCGTGCCGTAAAGTAAACCCTGGGCTGCTCTCGAAATCGGCGCAGGGCCGCGAGGGGAGCTCGCAAGCGGTCGGAGGATGGGACGCATGGCAGGGTCGAGGACCTGGACAGTAGGCAAGCAGTTCAGCGCGGCCATCGCGCTTCCTCTCCTTTTTTTGGTGCTCATCGGCTCGTACGCCTACGTGACGACCCAGCGGCTCCTCGTGGCCACGGGTGCCGTGGGGCACACCCGCGAGGTCCTGACGGCGCTGTCGAGCACGCTCTCCGCGTTTCAGGACATGGAGACCGGCCAGCGCGGCTACGTGATCACCGGGAACGAGTCGTTCCTGGATCCTTACCGCGAGGGAGACGAGGCCATCGAGCGAGCGCTCGCCGAGGTCGAGCGCCTGACGAGCGACAACGAGCGCCAGCAGCAGCGCCTTCCGGAGCTGAAAAAGCTCGTCGATGAGGAGCGGGTCGCGCTCTCCGGCGCCATCGACGTGCGCAAGAACGAGGGGCTCGAGTCCGCGGTGAAGGTCGTCTCCGCGGGGCGTGGCAAACGCACGATGGACGCGGTGCGGGCCATCATCGACGCGATGATCGCCGAGGAGCGCACGCTGCTCGGGATACGGGCTGCGGTCGTCGACGAGCTCGTGCGTTCGTTCGCCCAGACGCTCGTGGGCGCGTGTGTTCTCGCGTTCGTCTGCGTGAGCGGCCTGGGCGCCTACATCGTCCGCGCGCTGAACCGGCAGATCGGGGCTGCCGCCGCGCGCATGCGCGCCGCCGCGCGCGAGCTCGAGGCCGCCGCGACACAACAAGCGAGCTCGACGAACGAGCAGGTCGCGACCTCGCAGCAGGTGTCCGTGACGATCCGCGAGCTGACGGCCACCTCGCGCCAGATCGCCGAGAGCGCCGTGCAGGTGAGTCGCATCGCGGAGGACACGTCTTCGGCCGCGCGAGGCGGCGATCAGACCGTGACCGCGGCGCGCGAGACCGTCGATGGGACCCGCAAGCATGTCGATCGGGTCGTCGCGCACATGCTCGGCTTGAACCAGCGATCCCAGGAGATCGGGGGCATCGTGGACATCATCCGCGAGCTCGCCGAGCAGACGAACATCCTTGCGATCAACGCGACGATCGAGGCGGCGGGCGCGGGAGACGCGGGGCGGCGCTTCGGCGTGGTCGCCGACGAGATCCGGAAGCTCGCCGATCGCGTGTCCGGCGCGGCGCGGGACATCCAGCACCTGGTCGAGCAGGTGCGAGGCGCGACGAACACGACCGTGATGGCCACGGAGGACGGCGCAAAAGCCGTGGAGGCGAGCACGCGCAGCTTCGAGGACGTGGGCGCGAGCTTCGAGCGCATCCGCACGTACGTGGTGGACACGGCGCGATCGTCGCGTGAGATCGAGGCGAGCACGCGGCACCAGACGACGGCGATGGAGCAGGTGAACCAGGCGATGCAGTCCGTGTCGGAGGCCGCGCGCGAGGTGCAGACGAGCGCGAAACAGACGCTCCAGACGGCCTCGGAGCTGTCGAGTGTGTCCGAGGAGCTCTTGCGGCTCGTACGATCGAACGAGGCCGGTCGGGCGGCGCTCGTGTAGCGTCAGCGCGCGCGGCGGCGGCTGCGTTGATCTTCGTAGAGCGAAGGCGGGTCGAGCGCGTCGCCTTCGTCGAGGCCCTCGACCCAGTCGACGGGCTGGGTGCCGAGGGCCATCGGCAGCGGCGACTCGGTCGTGACGTAGAGGCCCTCGGTCCCGATCACGTACCCCGTGCCGAACTGGAGCGATCGGAGCGCGCCCTTGCCGCGGTTGTTCCAGAGCACGTTCTCGGTGCCCGTGTGGCCGGCGCCCGTGCTCTCGTCGTTGCGGTTCACGATGGAGAAGCCGTCGTCGAAGGTCGAGGCGTCGATGAGGTTCGCCGTGGCGAGCGAGTGGTGGAACTCGGACAAACCCGTGAAGCCCGAGGCGTCGTTCATGTCGGTGAGCGATTCCCCGTTCTTGCTTTGAATGCGTAAGAAGACGCAGCCGGTCGTGCCGAAGCCCCAGTTCTGGATGAAGTTGTGCCTCCCGCCGTCGCCTTCGCTGTCGGCGATGAGGATCTCGTTCGAGCGGCGGATCTCGAAGAGATAGCCGTTTCCGCCGCCGCCGCGGTTTTGCGCGAGGCCGAGCGAGACATGCTGGACGGTGACGCGCGTGGTCTCTTCGAGGAGGATGCCGCCCGAGGCGAGGTGCGCGCCGCTGCCCGGGCCCTCGGCAGGCGCGGCGGGCGAGGGGAACGAGGCGACGTCCTTGATCCAGCAGTCGACGACACGCCGGAGGTCGATCGCGTGGACCTGCGACGCGGCCCAGGCCTCGGCCCAGGAGACGGCGTTCGACACGCCGAGCGACTCGACGCCGCACTCGCGGAGCAGGCCCGTGACGCGCTTCAGGCTCGCGCCGTCGCGGAGCTTGGCCGGGTAGCGCAGCGGCACGTCGAGCGTGATCCGGTGCGGCGAGGAGGTCTTGTCGACGGCGGCGACGGTCCGGCGGAAGAAGGGCTGCCAGGTGTCGTTGAAGGCCGTCCACGTGCCCGTCATGCCGTGCTCTTCGAGGAAGGCAGGCGTGATGCTCCAGCCGAGGAGGACGTCGTCACCCGGCGCGAGGTCCTCGGCGCTCGCGACCTCGACGACGTCGGCGCGCGAGGTCGCGTCCACGGCGAGCGGGAGCTCGAGGTTCGGCTCGGCCTTGCCTAGGAAGGCGAGGTGCGCGTCGTAGTCCATGCCCGCCGATCGCGTGAAGTGGAGCCGCGATTTCGTGGCGCCCGCGCCGCGCAGGACAACACCGGACGCGGAGACGACGAGCTTGTCGTCGATCCGATAAAGGCCCTCGGGGAACGTGACGATCCCGCCTCCTTGGGCCGCGGCCGCGTCGATGGCAGCCTGCACGGCCAAGGTCGCGTCCATCTGCCCGGTGGGATCCGCGCCCTGCGTGACGACGTCGAAGATCGGCGCCGCGGCGGGCGCGCCGGGCGGGGCCTCGGCGTGGTGGTAGCCCGCGTAGGAGAAGTCGTGGAGGAAGTGGCCTTCGGCGTCCGTGAACGAGGGCGTCCAGTCCTCGGGGTAGAGGGCGCTGCGGAACGAGGCGGGGCCGGCGTCGGTGCCCGCGTCGGGCGCGGGCGGCGGGGCGCCTCCGGGCGGCTCGTCGCTGCACGCGGCGAGGCACGGGAGGAAGGCGAGCAAGCCGAGGAGCGGGCGCATGGGCGCCCAGGATAGATCAGGACGCCGGGGCGAACGCGCCTGCGATGGAGCTGGCGATCGCGACCGTGACGGGGATGGTGAAGTTGTCGTCGAGGCGCGAGGAGACGAGCTCGGCGATCGCGCCCGCGGCCGCGCCGGCGGAGGCGATGAGCAGCATCGCGGGGAGCGGCAGGCCGTGGAAGGCCATGAGCGTCGCGAGCGCGGCGAGCGTGCCGACGGCGAAGAAGCCGAGCGTGCCTTCGAGCGAGCGGTTCGCGAGGATCTTCGTGCGTCCGATGCGGCGGCCGATGAAGCCCGCCGCCGGGTCGGCGAGGCCGAGGATCACGACGCCGAGCTCGGCCGCCTGCAAGGGCGCGAAGAGCGAGAGGCCGACCAGGGCCGTGAGATACCAGGTGGACGAGTTCACCCGGTGCCGCTCCATCGGGTGGGCGACGCGCGAGAAGAACTTCATCATCCGCTCATTGACGGCCGGGCTCAGGCGACGGGCGATCTCGCAGGACCAGGCCCAGGCGCAAAGCGATACGCTCGCGGCGATCAACCACCCGCGGCTCGGCACGATGCGGAGCATGACGAGCGCGACCAGCGCGGAGAGGACGTGGAAGAGGCTGCGCGTCCAGTTCTCGGGCCGTGCGGGCGGCACGGGCGCCGACGCGGAGACCGAGGAAAAAGGCACCGTGGGGAGCTCGATGTCGAGCGCGGTCGGATCAACGGTGGACTTGGACAAGGCAACGAAGGCTACCCGCCGCCTCCGCCCAGGAGTTTCAGCTTTCTGTCATTTCGGTGGGGGTGAACCCACGAATGGTTCAGGCGCCTCGCGCGAGCCGACGCACGGCGTCAATCGTGGCAATCGGAATTTTGCTGCTCGATGAAACGGAAGGCGAGGCTTCTTCGACCAGCCTGTGCACCATGACATCGGCCACGGTGCTCGGCTCGATCGTGCGAGGCATGACCAGCGCGGAGGCGAGGGCCGCGTTGCGCTTCGCGGTCGCCACGGGAGGCCAGGTGGCCGAGGGAGAATCGTCGAGCACGATCATGGGCACGCCGTTCGGCTGCTTCGCCCGGAGGAGGCCGAGCACGCGGAGGAAGCACCTCCGGTCGACCACGGCGCCGTCGACGCCCGCGCCTTCGAGGTCGAGGAACTGGGCGGCCTGGTCGACGCTCTCCAGCGAGACGATGTCGCAGCCGTGCCCGATGCGGAGGACCTTTCCGAGCGCCTCGCGCAGGGCGCCGTCGGCGTCGACGAGGAGCACGCGAAAGGCGCGCGGGGCGGCCTCGGTCTGCGGATTGCCGGTGAGGGCGTGGGCGCGGTTGATCAGATACGATTTCGAGTGGGGTTTGCCCACGAAGTCGTCGGCGCCCACGCCGAGGCCGCGGAGGCGCGAGCCGAAGCGCGCGTCGCTCGAGAGGATCATGACCGGCAGGCGCTCGAGCGCCGGATCCCGGCGAATCTCGCGGAGCAGGTCGATCCCGTCGCCGTCGGGCAGGAGGACGTCGAGGATGGCGAGCTGGAACGGGTCACGCTCGCGGTACTGCGCGATCGCGCGCCGGGCTGCGTCGAGCGTGGGCACGGGGGTTACCCGGAAGCCGGCTTCCCGCAGCTCCGCGGCGATGACCATACGAACGGTGGTGCTGTCATCGACGAGCAGGACGTGCGGAGCCATTGATACGGACCTCCTGGTGAATCACACCCCAGCAGGCAGCCTACATGGTTTTTACCCGCTGCATAGTCTGTCTCGACACGCTCGTGAAACAGTCACAGGAAAGTGTACGCCATTCCGTTGACAATTCCGTAGGGGAACACCCACCTGCGACGAGACACTGCGCGCTCACGTCCTGCTGGCGGTGCGATGCGCCTGTCCCAGGCAGAAGGTCGACGTCCGCTCGGGCGGAGGATCAGGCCGCCCCTGTCCAGGGCTTCGGCTGATAGAAGAGGTTCGGCTTGAGCATGACATCGGGATGACGGTCCTCATCCATGTAGAACACCGACGTCGCGCTGCCGCCGATGGGAGGGACGATCCAGCTCCAGCGCATGTGCACGCAGCGGCCCTGGCCTTGTTCGGCCTGGGCAAACTGCACGAAGTCCTCGGAGGCCGTGTGGTGGTCGACGATCTTCACGCCCGCGCGCTCGAACGAATGTACGACGGCCCGCACGAGCTCGACCTGCGCGCGGTCGCGCCAGAGCGAGGAGGAGCGCTGGATGTCGAGCCCGAGCCGCTCGGCGATCACGGGGAGCATGTTGTAGCGATAGGGATCACTGAAATTGCGCGCGCCGATCTCGGTCGCCATGTACCAGCCGTTGAAAGGCGCGGCCGGATACTTCACGCCGCCGATGTCGAGCAGGAGCTCGGAGACGGCCGGAAGCGCGTACCAGCGGAGCCCGAGCGAGGCGAACCACGGCAGATCGGGGTGCACGAGCGGCACCTCGCGCACGACGCGCCGCGGGATCTCCATCCAGCGCGGCTCGCGGCCGGGGAGCTTCACGATGAGCGGGAGCAGGTCGAAGCGCGTGCGGGCGCCGCCTTTCCAGCCGAGCTCGAGCGCCTTCGTGGTGAGCTCGACGTTCATCGGATCCCCGGTGACGGTGCCGTCCGGATTCGGGTATCCCGCATAACGCAGGAGCTGACCGTTCCAGATACGTGGACCCTCGCCGGCGCGGCTGGCCGGGGCGAGGACGGTCATCATGGCGCGTAGGTTTCCGCCGTGCGTGGCGAGCTCGATGTGCTCGACCAGGGCCGAGAGGATCTCGTCCTCGTCCGTGAGATGGCGCATATCGCGCACTTCGAGCCCGTTCCAGAAGAGGCGCCCGATGCAGCGGGTGGAGTTGCGCCAGGCGAGCTTGGCGCCGAAGGAGAGCTCGTCGTAGGTCTGGACATAGGTGCCCGTGCGCTGGAGCTCGGCGGAGACCTGGGCCCATCGGACCTCGAATGCCCGAGGTGCCCCCTTTTCCCGGTAAAACTGGGCGAGATAAGCCCGCGCTTCTTCGGCGACGCTCGTCTCCTGCCCCGCGACGACGGGCGGAATGACGCCGAGGCCGTCCTCCCGGTGGGTGCCGTGCGCGAAGGGACAAACGCCGTCCGCGCGTGATCTGGAGGAGGGAATCGGCGAGGAAGCGGGGGCGGACGAGGGCGGCGCGATGGTGCCCGGGGCCGGCGGGAGCATGCCCGAGGCGTGTGGTGGAGGGGCGCTCGGCGGCGTCGTGGGAGGCGGCGCGGCGGGGCGCGCGGACGAGCCCGGTGCATAAGAGATGTCGACGGCCGGCGGCGGTTTCGGCAGGAGGCTCGTGGGGAACGAGGGCGGCAGGTGCAAGGGCGGCACGTGCGCGGGGGGGACGAGCGTCGCGGGCGCGAGCAAGGAGGGCCTGCGGCCGGGCTGCGCGACGACGACGCTGCCCGCGATGAACTCCTCGATGTGGAGGTGTGTATCGAGCACGCCCTGTTCGAGCAGGAGTTTGCTCATCGCGCGGAGATACGGGATGGGGCCGCAGAGGAACCAATCGGCGTCGGGGTGGGTCTCGACGAGCGAGGCGACCTCGGCGGCGCCGAGCCGGCCCCATACCTCGGTGAAACGAATGCGGGCCGTGACGTTCGGGCAAGCGGCGGCGAGCGCGTGGAGCTCGTCGGCATAAGGGGCCGAGGCGGGGCTGTGCGCCGAGTAATCGACGTGGACGCGGCGCGCGCTGCCCTTTTCGCGGATCGCGCGGCACGCCGCGATGGCGGGTGTCACGCCGATGCCGGCGACGAGGTACACGACGGGGCGATCGTTCGGCGGCATCGTGAAATGGCCGCCGGGCGCGGAGATGCGGATGAGCGCGTCCTCGGGGCGGCGCTCGAAGAGCCAGGTGGAGAACACGCCGCCCGGGAGCCGCTTGACCGTGATCTCGTACTGGCCGCTCGACGTGGGCGCCGAGAGGGTATACGGGCGCTCGATGAAGCGGCCGTCGATTTCGGCCTGGATGACGACGTGCTGGCCCGGCTCGGCGGGGAGGACCTCGCCGTCGCGAGGGACGAGGCGGAAGGCGCGTACGCCCGGACAAACATCGGTGGCGGACACGATCTCGGCCGAGGTCCAGGCGCTCTTGCCGAGCATGTCGGCGATGCGGGGCAGGCACGCGCCGCACGCGCTGCCGGCGCGGGTGCGGTCGCGAATGGCCTCGGGCGTATTGCAGCCGGCGAGGATGGCGCGGCGGAGGTCGCGCCTGCGCACGCGCATGCAGGTGCAGACGATCTCGTCGTCGGGCCGGAGCGAGGGCGGCGATTCGAGGTCGATGGAGCCCGTCTCGGTGAAGGCCGCGCATTGCCAGGGCGAGAGGGAGCCGCCTTCGAGGGCGAGCGCGTAGAGCTTGGGGAGATCGACCCAGTCGCCGCGGGCCGTGAACGAGAGGATGCGGCCGTCGTTGGGCGTGACCACGATTTCGCGTTCGAGGCCGCGGCGCGCGTCGATGAATCGGTATTTTCCGCGCTCGTCGGGCGGGCCTTCGAGCCCCGGCTCGCTGACGGCGAGGTGGTGCAGCTCCTCGCCCGGGACGTGCGAGGCGACGGCGTGACGGCCGCGGGGCAGGTGATAAAGCGAGGTGATGCAGGGTTTGCCCAGGAACCTGCCCGCGAAGATGGTGACGAACCCGCGGTGGGGCAGCTCGTACACGCTCTCCAGGCTGTCGAAGTATTCCCGCAGCTCGGCGGATTGCTCGAGGATCGCGAGGAATCGATCGCCGGGCACGCGGAAGGCCGTGACCGGGTCCTCGGCGACGGCGGTGGCCGAGCGGGATTCGCGGCGCAAGAGGCCCCGTTCGCCGACGCAATGGCCGGCCTCGACGCGCGACAGGAGCTGCGGGCGCCCGTCTTTCTCGACGTACACGCCGACGGCCCCGGTGACGACGACGTACACCGCGTCGGCGGGCTCGCCCTGATAAAAAAGCGCCTCGCCGCGCTCGTACGTGACGAGCTTGGCGCCGAGCCCGTCGTGCTCGCCGCCCTCGGCGCCGCCGAGCTCACGCAATGCCCGAAACAAGCTCGACTGCTGCACGAGCCGGTCGCGGAGCTGCGCCTCGCCGAGGCGCACGAGCGCCTCGCGGCGGGGGTCGTCGGGCGGGAGGGTATTGCGGAAATCCTGGGCGGCGATGCGGGCCACGGCGACGGGGCCCGTCGCGCGCACGGTGGCCGCCCTGCGCCCGCCCGAGCGACCAAGCAGAGCTTGCTCGCCGAAAAGCGCGCCGGGTTCGAGGCGCGCCAGGCGGATGACGCCGCCGCCCGGCCGCGCGCCGAACACCTGGCAAATGCCCTCGACCAGGACGAAGGCCGCGTCCCCGATTTCACCCTCCCGCACGATCTGCGCGCCGGATTCGTAACGCTGGACGACGATCCCTTCGAGCAGGCTGTTCGTCGCGTCCTGCCCGAGGCCTTCGAGCAGGCCGGCCCCGCGGATCAAGCCTTCGACGTCGTGGGTCATTATCGCCACGTCCCTTACCATCCATGCGCGCGGCCTCGCAAGGTCGCCGGAAATGTGGGACAACACCGCACGCTCGCGTGAACGAGCTTGTCCCGAGGGGGACGCCTCGCGTCCCCCTCTCGCCCGGGCAAAGCCCGGTCGATTCACCCCCCGAGGCGATCTCGCTTCGCGATCTCGCAGAGCGCCGAACGGGTCGGCGCTCCAGGTGTGTCCTGTTCGCGCAATCTCGACTACCTCATGTCCGAACCCACCGTTCATCTCCTCGGCCCGTTTCACGTCCCCGGCCTTTCGGCGCGTCATGTCCGCGTGTACGTCCCGCCGCGCCGCGCGCCGATGAAGCCGCCCGTGCTCTACCTTTTCGACGGGCAGAACCTCTTCCACGACGAACCTTCGTTCGTCGGCGGCTGGCACCTGCACGAGGTGGGGGCGCGGCTCGCGGCGCGCGGCGAGCGTGTGCCCGTGATCGTGGGCATCGACCACGGCGGGCACGAGCGCATCGAGGAGCTCTCGCCGTTCCCGACGCGCGCGGGTCCCGGCAGGCTCGAGCTTTTGCTCGACTGGATGCGCGGCGGGCTCGGCCCCCATATCGAACATCATTTCGGGGTGTCGACGGATCCGGCCGACACGGGCGTCGGCGGCTCCTCGATGGGCGGGCTCGCCGCGCTTTATGTGCACCTCCGCGCGCCGGAGCGGTTCGGGCTGGCGATGAGCATGTCGCCGTCGCTCCAGATCGGGCAAGGCGCGATCTTCGACTGGATCGACGCGCACCCGCGCCCGCGCGCCTCGCGCATTTACCTCGACGCGGGCGCGCTCGAGGCGGGCGGCGGCCTCTTGCGGGCGGCCGAGCGCCTCGCAACCAGGTTCGTCGAGCGCGGCTACGATCCGCATTCGCTGAAGTTCGTCGCGGCAAAACGCGGCGCCCACAACGAAAAAAACTGGCGCCGGCGAGCGCCCGGCGCGATTCGATTCCTGTTCGGCCGGAAGTGGCGGCGCTGATCGTATTTCCCCTTGCCCGGGGCGCGTTTCGCCAGTATCGGAGAGCCTCATGCGCTCTGCCTGCCTCGCCTCCGTCCTTGCCGCCCTTGCCTTCGCGCCGCCCGCGTTTGCCCAGGCCATCCCGGGCCCGCCCGATGCGCCCGTCGCGCCGCCCGACGCCCCGCCTGCGCCGCCCGCGCCGGGGCAGGAGCCGGCGTCGCCGAAGGTGCCCGAGGCCGCCGAGCCCATGGCGCCGCCGTCCGGCATTGCCAAACCCGAGGCGCCGAAGCCCGCGGTGCCCGCCGCGGAGCCGGCGAAGGAGCCCGCGCAAGCGCCGGGGAAAGGCACGCCGCGGATTCACATCGAGGCGGACCGGCCGGGGGTGAAGCTCTTGCGGATCGCGGGGGTGGTCTCGGATCAGGCGGGCGAGGGGATCTTCGTGCGGACGGCGTGCGAGGCGCCCTGCGATCGGATCGTGGACGGCCGCAAAAACGAGGTCTTTTTCTTCGGCGCCGACGGAATGGTGCCCTCGCGGGGTTTTTTGCTGTCGAACGTGGGCGGCGACGTCGTGGCGAACGTGGACGGCGGGAGCTTCCTGGGCCGGCAGCTCGGGTTTCTTTTTGGCGGCTTCGGCGGCGCGGCCGTCCTCGGCGGCGCGATCATGCTGGGCATTGGATACAGCGCCGACGGCGCGACGCTGAACAGCGAAGGAAAGGTGACCCAGGGCGAAAACAAAGCCCTCACGACGGGCGGCTTCGTCACGCTCGGCGTGGGCGCGGCGCTGGTGGCCACGGGGATCACGCTCGTCCTCTTGAACAAGACCGAGATCAAGCTCGTGCAAGCGACGCCGAAATCGGCGGGCGTGCGGCTTTTGATGGGGCGCATCGTGTTCTGAGCGGGTGACGCCACGGGGGGGACGTGGAGCATCTCATTCAAGTGTACGGGTACGTCGCCGTGCTCATCGGCACGTTCTTCGAGGGCGAGACCGTGGCGATGCTCGGGGGGTTTGCGGCCCATCAGCAGCATCTGCGGTTTTCGTGGGTCGTCTTGACGGCGTTCGTAGGCTCCGCCATGGGCGACCAGGTCGCGTATTTCCTCGGCAAGCGCTTCGGGCGTTCCTTCGTCGATCGGCGTCCGAAGCTCGCGTCGCACATCGGGCGGGCGACGTCGCTCCTGGAGCGGCACCCGGTGCTGTTCATTCTGGGATTCCGGTTCATTTATGGACTTCGCAACGTGGCGCCGGTCGCGATCGCCCTGAGCCGCATTCCGACGGCCCGTTTTCTCGTGCTGAATGTGATCTCGGCGGCGGTGTGGGCCGTGCTCGTCACCGGGGCGGGGTATCTGTTCGGGCAGGCGGTCGAGGCGGCGCGGGGGAAGCTGCACGCCTGGGACGAGCGGCTCGCGATGGGCGCGGTGCTCGCGGCGATTTCGATCTTCGGGTTCAATCTGCTGCGGGAGAGGGTCTCCCGGCGGCAGACGGCTTCGAAGGGGCGGTGATGCGGGGCGGGAAACGTCGAGCGAGGTAGACGACGGAGAAGAGCGCGAAGGCGAAGACGGGGAGGTTGCGGGAGAGGTAGAGGGGGTCGTAGGCCGTGCCGTAGGCCTCGTCCTGGTAGCTGTCCATGATGAGGTGGGTGAAATTGAAGAAGGCCGTGAGCGTCGAGCCGATGAGGCCGAGCGAGACGAAGGTCGACCACTTCTTTCGGACGCCCGCGAGGAACGCGCAGCCCAGCAAAACCGCGACCAGCGCCTGGGCGAGGAACCAGGAACACGAATGCCCGTGAGGGCTCTCTTCCGTCACGTGCCTGCGGAGTTCGGGAGCTATATCGATGGCGATGGCCGCGGCGACGAGGAGGAGGCCGCCTTGAAGCACGCGGAGCGCGATGGGGGCTCGACCGGAGAGGGCCTGGACATCGGGCGGGTATTTGCGAGAAAGGTAAATCAAAAGGGTCGTCGAGAGTGCGACACAGAGAAAGTTCCAGGCGAGGTAATCGGGGTGCTTGGTCGAATAGAACATCGAACTCGGCAGCGCCATCCTGAGGAAATACAGGAGCGCGCCGAAGCCGCTGATGGCTCGATCGACGATTGCAAGGAGAACGAACGTCCGAAAATGACCACGCCACGCCGCCACACACGCGCCTCCCATGAGCGGCAGGAGCACGAGGTGGTAAAGCATGTCGAAGGGGGGGCCTCCTGCGTCGGGCGTTCGCCACGCACGGGCGGCAGAGTAGACCCCGAGGACGACGAAGATCGTGAAGAGGCGGCGCAGCCAGAGGAGATCCCTCGGCGGGGATGCCAGGTTGTGATGTCTCATGAGTACCCCCTAAAATGTGATCTGGAAAGCACAACGGCTTCCCGATCAGGTTGAAACCACTTCAGAACAGCCGATCCTCCTTCCCTCGTCCCGTACGCGGCTCGTTTCGGAGACCTTCCTGCCTCCCGAGACCCCTCGAAGCCGCGCCTTCGAGGCCCATCGACCTCCTCGCGCGCCTCGCAAGGGCCTCGGCCAGACCGATCGGCCTCCGCGGCCCGCCTTCACCCGTTCTCGGGAGACCCTTCGGCCTCTGCGGCCGTGCTCCCGCCCGAGGGCCGCTTCTGCGTGGCCTCCCGGAACGCGTCGATCGGCCGTAGCGCCGTCCGGGCCCGCGTGATCGTCGCCGGCTCGTCTCGCTCCACCGTGGCGAGCACCTTCGTCGCGTACTCGACGAGCTCTTCCCCCATGGCCCGCACGTGCGCGCCGAGATCCTGGGTCAGCGCCGTTTCGCGCTGGAGGAGCCCCGCGACCATCTTGCCATAAGCGACGTGCTGCACGCGCACGTTGTCGAGGAACTCCTTGCCCGCGATGCGCTCGATATCGGTCGCAAAATGCTCGCCGTCGATGCGCCGGAGCACGGACTCCGCGATGGCATATTGCTCGGGGTAGGACTCGGTCAAGAACAAGAGCCCGGCCTCGCCGAACAGCTCCGCGAGGATCTGCGCGGCGCGCCGCGCGTCCGGATACGTGGCCTCGGGGAGCATCGCATAGGATTGGAGCCGCCCGCGCAGCGCGCTCCACGAATTGTCACCAGCTCGATCGATGGGCCGCGAATCCTCGTCCGTTCCCTTGCCGAGCGCCTTCTTGCGCGCCGTATGCGCGACCTGCGCGGCTTCGGCCGTCTCGACGAGCCGTTTGGCGGCCTTCGTCACCGAGGAAGGCATCCCCGCGGGGCAAGACTCCGCGAGGACGCGGCACAAGGTGATGCCACCCTCCAGGGTCATGATCGGGGCGCGGGCATAAAGGGCGAGATCGAGGGAAGATTGGGACATGTGAGGGCGCTTAACACAGATGGCGAGCGAGGGGAAGGGCGGCGAGGCACGTCGAAGGGGGCGAGCCGGCAAGCAATCCGGTGTCGCCTCGAGATTTTAACCTTTCACCCCTCCCGGGTGACGAAGCCGCCATGACCAAGCACCTCCCTCTCCTTTTCTTCGGCCTCACCCTGGCCGCCTGTGGTTCCTCCGGCTCCGGCACGCCCGGGGGCTCGGGCGGCGCCGGCGGCCAAGGCCAAGGCGGCGCGGGCGGCTCCGGCCAAGGCGGCTCCGGTGGCGCGCCCATCGATTTCGTCGCGGCGCTCGAAGCCGACAGCTTCTCCGTGCGCGAAGGGACGTTCAAGCTCCTCGACCTCGCCGATTGTTGCGCCGAGGGCAAATCCTGCGCCGGAAACAATCCTTCGAGCCCCTATGCCGCGTATTACCTCCCCCGCGCTCCTGGGCAAACCACGCCGAACCCCGACGAGGACGCGGCCGGGCTCGCCAATACCTACCGCCTCCGCGCGGACGAGGCCGTGGTATGGCTCGGGGAAACGCCGCCGTCGGTCGCTTACTTCGGATTCACCGATTACCTCATGGCCCGCGACGACGGCACCGGCACGAAGACGCGCACGCCGGTCTTCGCGAGCCTCGCCGAGACGCTCAACATCGGCGTGATCGGCGTCGACGGGCCCATGGACGGCGTCAAGTACGGCCGCCGCGCGCTCATCGTGCACACGCCCGACGCCACCATCGCCGAGCGCGTGAAGAAGGCGGCCATCGCGGCCGGCATTCCCGCCTCGGCCGTGAACATCGCGCCCATCGATTCCATGAACACGCACCTCGGGCTCGAGGAGACCGACGATACATTGGGTGTCCTCTTCCGCTCCGCGATCTTCGAGGACGAGGCCGCCGGAGACGCCTGGTTGAACGCGCCGCCGGCCACGGTCTATCGATTGACCCCCTCCACGCCGCCCGCCGCGGCCGAGCCTTATGCGAAAGCGACGCCGCGACCCAAGGACGCGATGAACGACGAGAACCCGACCTACGCCGCGGCCGCCGCGGAGCTCGAGCAAGCGATCCTCGCGGCGTACGCCGGCACGCATGACGCGACGGTCGAGACGATGACGGAAGGGACGCCCGATCCGTATGCCTGCATCGCCGGGGAGAAGAGCTGCGCCGGCGACAATCGCGACACGATTTATCCGGCCACGGGGCCCTTCCTGTGGCCCGTGAATGCAAAAGACTTCATCATCGTCCACGGGGTCGACCATTCGCAGACGGGCAAGGCGACGTACGCGAATGCAAGCGTCTACGCGCTCCAGCACCTCGTCGGGGTCGCCGCCGTCTCGAGCAAGAGCTGGAAAGGCAGCGCAGCGAAGTACCTGCCGAACCACCCGCTCGTGGACAAGCTCTACGCGTACAAGATCGCGCGAAGCTGCAATGGCGAGGCGTTTTGCCTCGAGGTCCCGGACGCGCCGTGCCCGAACGGCATTGCACCGGGCAGCGTCGCGGTCATCGCGTTCCGCGCCTACCTCGAGCCCGGCACGAAGACCGCGCCGAACCCCGCCTTGCTCGTGCCCGACGGGGTCCTGCGGTTCAAGACGAAATGAGGATCGGGGCCGAACCCCTGATCGGCGGATCGCTCAGAACGTCACCCCGAGCCCGAACGTCCCCAGAATCTGGATCGCGCCTTCCTTGTCGTAAAACGTCACCCCGACGCTCGGGAAGCGTGGATCCTTCGACTCCGCAATGATCGTGACCGGATCGGCCAATGCCACGCCGATGCCGATGCCGCCGGAGAGCGAGAATCCGCCGTCGCGCGTGAAGACCGTGGTGTTGCCGATCATGCCGCCGAGGATCATCGAGCTCACGTTTTGCGTCGCGCTCACGTTCGTGAGCTGCGGGTGCGTCACCGTCGCGTCGAAGCTCTCGTAGCCGACGTGGCCCTTGAGCCAGAAGCCACGCAGCGCTTTGCCCTCGAAATACACGCCGATATCGCCGGCCAGCGCCCAGCCGCTCGCGTCGAGGTTCTCCGTGGGCGAACCCCAGATCCACGTCGGCGAGATTTGCACCGCGATCGGACCCCACACAGCGACCTCCGCCTCGAAGCTCAGGCGCCGGAAGAGCAGGTCGAACGGATTCACGCGCGCCGACCAGCGACAGCATTTCGGCGGCGGCGGCGGCGGAGGCGGCGTCGGGCCCGTGCCTGCCGCGTTCGGATAACCGGCCGGCGGCGGATAGCCTTGCGGATAGCCCTGCGGATACCCTTGCGGATAGCCTTGCGGGTATCCCTGCTGCGGATACCCCGGTTGCTGCTGCGGATAGCCGGGCTGTTGCTGCGGGTACCCGGGCTGCTGCTGCGGATAGCCGGGCTGTTGCTGGGGGTAGCCGGGTTGCTGCTGCGGGTAGCCCGGCTGTTGCTGCGGATACCCCTGCGGATATTGTTGCGGATATCCCGGTTGTTGCTGCGGGTAGCCCGGTTGTTGCTGCGGGTACCCTTGTGGGTATTGTTGCGGATATCCCGGCTGCTGCGGAGGATACCCCGGCTGCTGCGGCGGGTAGCCGGGCTGCTGCGGCGGCGTGCCCTGCGGCGGTTGTCCTTGCGGCGGTTGCCCTTGCGGCGGCGTGCCCTGCGGCGGTTGTCCCTGCGCCGGCGGAGGCGGCGGGGTCGGGAGCGCGGTGGGGGCTGTCGCCGTCCCCGAGGGGGAAGGCTGCTGCGCCGGCGCGGCCGCGGTCACGCTGAGCGCCGCGGTGACCGTGGCGAGCAAGATCCAAGGCGAAGAACGACGTGCCATCGTCTGCGAATGTACCGGAGCCCGGCCCCACGCGCCACGACACAAGCAACGCTCCCGCGCGTCCTCGACGTTTGGGGGCTCCGCTTCGAGATCGGACCTCCGCCCCCCAAGCCCCCTGTCGAATCCCTCGGCCGCCTGGGCTACCCTCCCGCCCCTCATGACCGTCAGCGTCGCCGAAGACCGCCCCATCTCCCGCGTGGAGCCCAGCCCCAACGACCTCGACCGCGCCCTCGCCGAGCTCGGGGATAACGCCCGCGCCTTCGCGCGTTTGCCCCCGCGGGACAAGGCCCGGCTCCTGCGCGAGGAGGTCCTGCCTCGCGTCGAGGCCGCCGCCCTGCGAATGGTCCAGGCGAGCTGCCTCGAAAAAGGCATCGACCCCGCCGCCCCCATCGCCGGCGAGGAGTGGCTCGCCGGCCCTTGCACCATCGCGAGCAACGTCTCCGCCCTCGCCGACGCCCTCGACCAGATCGCCACGCGCGGCGCGCCCCGCCTGCCCTTCCGCGCCGTCCGCGAGGACGACGGCCGCACGAAGGTCCGCGTCTTCCCCATGCGCGGCGCGGACGGCGCGCTGCTCTCGGGGTTCACCTGCGACGTGCACCTCGAGCGTGGCGTCCGACGCGCCGATGTCCGCGCCGAGCAGGCCACGTTTTACAGGCAAGCCGACCCCGAAGGCGGCGTCTCGCTCGTGCTCGGCGCGGGCAACGTCGCGAGCATCGGGCCGATGGATACGCTGCACACGCTCTTCAACGAGGGGCGCGTCGTCGTCTTGAAGACGAGCCCGGTCAACGCGTACCTCGGGCCGATCCTCGAGGACATGCTCGCGCCGCTCGTCTCGCGGGGGTTCGTCCGGATCGTGCATGGCGGGGCGGAGGTCGGCGGCTACCTCGCGTCGCACCGCCTGGTCTCGCACGTGCACATCACGGGCGCGCAGCACACGCACGACCTCATCGTGTGGGGCAAACCCGGCGAGGAGCAGGACGCCCGGCGCGCGGCGAACGATCCCGTCCTGAAGAAGCCCATCACCTCGGAGCTCGGCAACGTGAGCCCCGTCGTCGTCGTGCCCTACCTCTACGCCGAGGACGAGCTCTGGTTCCAGGTGCGGAGCATCGCCACGCAGATCGTCAACAACGCCTCGTTCAACTGCAACGCCGCGAAGATGCTCGTCCTCGCCCGTGGCTGGGCGCAGCGGGACCTGTTCCTCGACAAACTCCAGCAGGCCCTCGGCGAGGTTCGCCCGCGGAAGGCGTATTATCCGGGCGCGCCGCTGCGTCATGCTTCGCTCGTGAAGGGGCACGAGCGCGTGCGTCTCGTCGGCGAGGCGAGCCCGGGGACCCTTCCCTGGACGATGATCACCGACCTCGATGCGGCGGACGCGCGCGAGCCGCTGTTCTCGACCGAGCCCTTCTGCGGCATCGTCAGCGAGGTCTCGGTTGGCTCCCAGGATCCGGCCGAGTTTCTCGCAGCCGCGACGCGTTTCTGCAACGACACCCTTTGGGGCACGCTCTCCGCGTCGATCGTTTGTCCGAGCATTCTGGAGGAAGATCCCGTCGTCGGGGCTGCTCTGGAGCGCGCCATCGACGAGCTCCGTTATGGCGCCGTCGCCGTGAATCACTGGCCTGGGCTCGTGTACGGGACCGTCACGGCGCCCTGGGGGGGTCATCCGAGCGTGACGCTCGCCGACGTGAAGAGCGGCATCGGCTTCGTGCACAACACCGTCATGCTCGGTCGTATCGAGAAGGCCGTTCTCCGGGGACCGCTGAAGACGTTTCCACGGCCACCCTTCTTCTACGATCACCGCAATATGGCCGTCACGGCGGAGCGGCTGCTTCGGTATTACGCCCGACCTGGATGGGGGCGTATCCCGGCTGTCGCAATGGCAGCGTTGCGCGGCTGACGCTTTTCTTCGCGCACGATTTCGCGCTGGTTGGTCTTGACCTGGGTCGACCCCGCGGTTGAGATGGATCTCGGACCCGCTTTCCATTTGTATGACGACGCATCGAGATCCCAGTGCCGAGCGATTTTTCCGGTTCCAGTCCGCTCCTTGCCTCGAGGTGGATTTCGATGGGGGGATCGTCTGCGCGAACCCGGCGTTTTGCCAGGTCGCGGGGCGGAGCGAGGACGAACTCCAAGCCGCGGGGCTCGTCGCGCTCTTCGCGCCGGACGCCCGCGCAGAGGCGTCGGCGGCGCTCGTGCGCGGGACGACACGGGACGTCGTTTCGTTTGATCTCCCGCTCGTTCGGCCCGACAGCGAGCTGCGTTGGCTCGAATGGCGCGGCGTCTCCTTTGCCGAGCATCGGCTTTTCCGCATTGTCGCGCACGACGTGACCGCACTTTGGCGCGCGGAGGCCGAGGCGCGGGAACGAGAGCGATTCCTCGGCACGCTGCTCGGGAACCTGCAGGGCATGGTCTACCGGTGCAGCAACGACGAACGGTACACCATGGAGTTCGTGAGCGCGGGTTGTGAGCTCGTCTGTGGGTACAAGGCCGACGAGATGGTCGGCGAGGGCGCCGTGCTCTCCTTCGCCGACCTCGTCCACCCAGAGGACGCTGCGCGCGTGTGGGACGAAATTCAGGCGGCGGTCGCAGCGCGTATCCCCTACAGCCTGAAATATCGCGTCTTTCCGAAGTTCGGCGAGCTGCGATGGGTGGAGGAGCGGGGGCGCGGCGTATTCGACGCGCCGGGCGCGCTCGTCGCGCTCGAGGGGTTCATCACGGACGTGACGGCGCGCATGACGGCGAAGCAGGAGATCGAGGAGAAGCTGCGCGTCATCGCCGAGCAAAAGGAGCAGATCCAGCACCTCTCGTTGCCGATCATCGAGGTATGGGACGGCGTGATCACGCTCCCCGTGGTGGGCGTGCTCGACGATCAGCGCGCCGAGCGGATCATGCAGGGATTGCTCGATACCGTGGTGCGGACGCAGAGCCAGCACGTGATCATCGATCTGACGGCCGTGGAGGAGGTCGACGGGGCCGTGGCCGAGCACATCGTGCGCATCTTGCGGGCCGTGCAGCTCCTCGGCGCCGAGGGCGCGCTCTCGGGCATTCAGCCGAAGGTGGCGCAGGCGCTCGTCTCGCTCTCGGCCGACCTCGGCGGCGCGCGCACGTGGCCGGATTTGCGCGCCGCGCTGCGCGCCTGCATGCGCGTGCCGGCGCGGAAGGCGGCCGCGCGGCCGCGGGGACGGTCCGAGGGAAACGCGTGAATCGCGGATTCAGCGGCCGGAGAAGGCCGGCTTTCGTTTCTCGCTCGTGGCCTTGAGGCCTTCGCCGAGGTCCTCGCTCGCGTAACTCACGGCCTGCTCGTAGGCCTCTCGGTCGAGGGCCTCGGCGAGCGCGCCGCGGTGAATGCCGAGGGAGCGCTTCAATGCGCGCACCACGAGCGGGGCCGACTCCGCGATTTGCGCGGCGAGCTCGGCGGCGCGGGGGCGCACGCGATCGCCGGGGAGCGCTTCGAGGGCCATGCCCCAGGCGGCGGAGTCGCGCCCCGTGAAGCGGCGGCCGGTGAGCAGGAGCTCGGCGGCGCGCTCGGCGCCTGCGCGGCGTGGAACGAGGTACGTCGCGCCCATGCCCGGGTGCAGGCCGAGGGAGGCGAAATTCAGGGCGAGCCGGCTGTCTTCGTCGACGACGACGAGGTCGGCGGCGAGCGCGACGCAGAGGCCCGCGCCGATCGCCGGCCCGCGCACGGCCGCGACCACGGGCACGTCGAGCTCCGTGATCGACAGATACCGGTGGTAAAACCCGAGCATGAAGGCCCGCGCCTCCGCGAAGCTCGCGGCGCGCAGGCGTTCGAGCATGGCGAGGTCGCCGCCCGCGGAGAACGCGTCCCCCGCGCCCGCGAGCACGACGGCGCGCACGGAGGCGTCGCGCGAGATCTCGCGGACCCGCGCGGCGAGCGCGTCTCCAAGCTCGGGGCTCATGGCGTTTTTGCGGCGCGCATCGTCGAGGACGAGCGTGGCGACGGCGCCGTCGCGTTCGAGGTGGACGTCAGGCATGCGAGGCCTCTAACACGATAGAACATGCACTTGACGTGCAAAAACTACTTGCACCATGAGTGCAGATAAGTAGAGTGGTCCTCGTGACCCGCGCGAAGGAGTCCGCCACGCAGACGCAGGCCGATGGGCGACACGCGCGGGCCGAGCGCACGCGGGAGGCGATCGTGGAGGCGCTGCTCGCGCTGCTCTCGGAGGGCGTCGTGCGTCCTTCGGCCGAGCGGGTCGCCGAGCGCGCGGGGGTGTCGCGGCGGGCGATCTTCAACCATTTCACGGATCTCGACGACCTGCTCGCGTGCGCGGCGCGGCGCCGGATGGAGACGGTCATGGCGCTCTGGCCGAAGCTCCCGCGGGAGGGGACGGCGGCGGAGCGGGCGCGGGCCCTCGCCGAGGGGATTTGTCGATTCCACGAGCACGTCGCGCCCGTGCGCCGCGCGGCCGTGCTGTTCTCGTACGATTCGGCATTCCTCGCGGGGCAGCTCCGCGAGGCGGCGCGTAGGCACCGGGCCGCCATTCGCGCGGTGTTCGAGCCCGAGATCGAGGCGGCGCCGGAGGAGGCGCGGGGCGTGCTGCTCGGGGGGCTCGCGGCGGCGGCGAGTTTTTTGATGTGGGAGGAGCTCCGGAGAAACCAGGAGCTCTCGGTGGACGAGGCCACCTGCGCCGTGCGGATCGAGCTCGAAGGAATGCTCGAGCGCGCGGCGCGGAATCAACCGCGGTGAAGGAGGAGAACATGCTTGCTTTCGACGGCGTCCGGATCGCGTGTGTGCTCGTGGGGCTCGGCGTGTTGGCGGGGTGCACGAATGGAGGGAGCAGCGGCGGGCCGGGCACGCCCGCGGCGGGAGGACCGACGTACCATCGCGACGTCAAGCCACTCGTCGACACGAAATGCGGCAAATGCCACGCGGAGGGCGGCGTCGGCCCATTCGCGCTCACGACGTACGAGGAGGTGAACGCGATGCGCGGGGCCGTCGAGGCCGCCGTCGTGGCGAAAACGATGCCACCCTGGCCTTTGGACAACGATTGCAACGATTACCTCGGCGATCGGTCGCTCTCGGACGAGCAGATCGACACGATCAAGCGCTGGATCGCGGATGGGGCGCCCGAGGGCAACCCCGCGGATGCGCCCGTGGCGGTGGTGGACAACGCGGAGACGCTCTCCCGCATCGACCTCGAATTGCCGATCCCCGAGGCCTACACGCCGAAGATCTCGCCGGACGATTACCATTGTTTCTTCGTCGACTGGCCTGCGCAGGAGACGACGTACATCACGGGCCTCGGCGTCGAGCCGGGCGAGCGGCCGATCGTCCATCACGTCATCGCGTTCGTGGCGAAGCCGGACAAAATCGCTGATTTCCAGGCGCTCGACGACGCCGAGCCGGGCGTTGGCTGGACCTGCTACGGCGGCCCCGGCGGCGGGCCTTCGTCCGCGGGCTGGGTCGGCGCGTGGGTGCCGGGCAGCACCGGCGCCGATTATCCGGAGGGCACGGGCATCGAGATTCCACCGGGCTCGAAGCTCATCGTGCAGATGCATTACAACACTTTGTCGGCGGCGCCGGTCCCGGATCAGACGAAGCTCCTCGTGCGCACGGACAAGACCGTGGAGAAGAAGGCCGCGATCATGCCGTTCACGAAGATCTCCTGGGTCACGCAGCAGACGATGACGATCCCCGCGCACACGAGCGACGTCGTCCACGAGGTCACGGCCGATCCGACGGCGTACTTGAGCCTCGCCACGGGCGGCGCCCTGCCGTCGAACACGGCCGTCAACATTTACAGCGGCGGGCTGCACATGCACACGCGCGGCAAGAGCAGCTCGCTCCAGCACGTGCGTGGCGGCGCGGAGCAATGCCTCCTCGACATCCCGTCCTGGAATTTCCACTGGCAGGGGAGCTATCGCCTGAAGACGCCCACCCGCTTCGAGCCCGGCGATCAGCTCCACCTGAAGTGCACCTGGGACAACCCCGAGATGTACGACATCAACTGGGGCGAGGGGACGAACGACGAGATGTGCCTCGGCACCGTCTACGTCACCGAGTGACGAATCGTCCCCCTCACCAACGCCATACATCTTAGCAAAAACATTCTCGTTTTCAAGTCTTGCTCGAAAGGGGCCCCGCCCGTAGTTTCCGCCTCGCCGGTGACCTTTTCGTCACCCGGCGGGAGGGAGCATGGAAGGTACGGGCGAACGGCCCTTTTCCAGCGAACCCGGGCCTATCGTCGCCGAGGAGCTCCGGCTCCTCGCGCGGACGCACGAGGCTCTCGCAGAGGCGCGAGGCCTTCGTCGTGGCGCGCGGCCGGATGGGGACGGCTTGCGCGCGCTCCGGGACGAATGGAATTCGGCTGGAGAGGAGGACAAGCCGGCGCTGCTCGCGCAAATGCACGAGGAGCAGGCACGGCTTTCGCGGGCACGCGTGGACAGGCTGCCGGATCCGGCGGCGCCTTATTTCGCGCATCTCCGCGTCCGCGTGGCAGGCCGCGTCCGAGACGTGTTGCTCGGCGCGGCGCCGCTGCTCGACGGCAAGCGCGGCGTCACGATCGTGGAATGGCGAAAATCGCCGATCGCCGAGGTGTTTTTCTCGTGCGAGGAGGGCGAGGACTACGAGATCGAGGTGGACGGCCGCGTCATCGAGGGCCACGTCGAGGAGCGGCGTCTCCTGACGTTCGAAGGCGGCGCGCTCGCGAGCATCACCGTCTCGGGCGGCGTGCTGCTGCGCGAGGGGGACACGTGGCGCTTCGAGCCGCGCGCATGGGCCCCGCGGCTCGTGGATCCCACGTCGCCGCGGCGGACGCCGGAGACACGCAATCCCTTCATCACGCTCGACGCCGAGCAGCAGGCCCTCGTCGATCGGGAGCCACGCGCGCCGCTGCTCGTGCTCGGCTCGGCCGGGTCGGGAAAAACCACGGTGGCGCTGCACCGCGTGGCCGCGCTGCGCCGGCGGTTCCCGGAGGTCTTTCCGGCCAAACGTATGCTCGTGCTCGTCCCCGAGCCGGGGCTCCGTCGTTTGTCCGAGCGGATCCTCGAAGGGCTCGCCGTGGAGGGCGTCTTCGTCCGCACGTTCGAGGACTGGATCCGCGCCGAGGCGCGCCGCGTGTTTTCGTGGGTGCCGCACCATGAGCCGCCAGATCCGCCCTTCGCCGCGAGCCGCCTCAAGCGGCATCCGGCACTTTTTGCGGCGATCGATCGGCTGATCGACGAGGACACGCGCGCGATCGCGCGCAAGCTCGACCGCCTGCTGGGTTTCCGCGGCGCGCTCCGGAAGGCGCTCGAAGCGCGGGACGAGCCCTTCCTGCGGGACCGGCTGCGGGTGATCGAGGTGGGGTTGGCGCGAGAAACGACCGGCGAGAAGGGGCGGCTCCTCCGGGAGGCGCTGGCCGAGGAGCAGGACAAACTCGCGCGGGTGCGGGGGGATCACCGTCGGCTCGTCGGGGATCGGGCGCTGCTCGCGCGTGCGATTGAGGCTTCGGAGGGCGATCTCCCCGCGGGGATCGTGGAGCAGGTCGCGGCGCACACGAAGCAGCAGCTCGCGATGACGAGCGAGGAGGCGTATGCACACGTGGACGCGGACAGGCTCGCCACGCTCGACGGGCGGACGCTCGACGCGGGCACGCCCGAGGAGACGTCGGGCACGGTGGACGTGGAGGATTATGCGCTCCTCTTCGAATTGCTCCATCGCCGGACGGGCGCGAGCGCGACGCGGGCCGGGGCGCTCTCGCGTTATGCGCACATCGTGCTCGACGAGGCCCAGGAGCTCGCGCCGATCGAGCTTCGCGTGATCGGGCGCGCGCTCGATCCCGAGGGGAGCGTGACCGTGGCCGGGGACGCGGCGCAGCGTATTGATAGGTCGGGCCATTTCCGCTCGTGGGAGGCCGTGATGGAGGCGCTTGCCGTGCGGAGCGAGCCGGCGTTCCTGGAGACATCGTACCGATCGCCGCGGCCCGTGGTGGAGTTTGCCCACGTGATCCTCGGCGCGGATGCGCCCGCGGAGGTGCCGCGCGCGCCGCGGGAAGGCGCAGACGTGCTGCGGACGATCACGGCCGGCGAGGGGCACGCCGCGGCGGTCCTTTGCGAAGCGCTGCGGCATTTGCGGGCCGAGGACCCGTATGCCTCCGTGGCGGTGATTGCGCGCGACGAGGCTTCGGCGCGGGCCGTGCACGAGGCCGTCTCGCGGGGCATGCCGTGCCGCCTCGTGCGGGATGGGGATTTTTCGTTCGGGCCTGGGATCGAGGTGACCGAGGTTTCCGAGGTGAAGGGGCTCGAGTTCGATTACGTCATCATCCCGGATGCGAGCGCGAAAGTTTGGCCCGATGCCTCCGAGCATCGGCGGGCGCTCCACGTGGCCGTGACGCGCGCGATGCGGCGGGTGTGGATCGTGTCGCCGGGGGAGCCTTCGCCGATTTTGCCTTCAGAAGAGGAGCTTCGTCGCCTCGGCAAGCTCCACCGGTGAAAGAACACGGTTCGCCGGCACCGGCCCCTGACCGAGCAGGTAATGCAACGCGCGCCGGCCCTTCGTATCGGCCGCATATTTGTCGGCGCCCGCGTCGAGCAAGAGCCGGATCATCGGCAGCGAGCCGCGCGCCGCCGCGTACATGAGCGCGGTGCGCGCGTCGCTCGCGAGCCTGGGATCGTTCGGCTGAAACGTCGTCCGATCCACGGCGGCGCCGCGCTGGAGCAGGAGGCGCGCGGCCTCCACGCGGTCCTGCTGCGCGGCCGCCATGAGCGGGGTTTTTCCGAAATCGTTCGGCGCGTTCGGATCGACGACGAGGTCGAGCTCGCTCTCCTTGCCGGGGTCGACTGAAATCTCCCACAGAATCGGCAGCGCTGCGGGGTTCAGCACCGCCATGTGCACGAGCGGATCTTTGCCCGTGCTCTTCGCGCAAGTCTCGAAGGGCGCGAGGCGCGCTGCGTCCTTGTGCTCACCGGCCTGGATGAATGCGCGGATCTCCGCGGCCGGCGCGCCACCCGTGACGAGCTTGCGCAAGGAGCGGGGCGGCGGCGCGTCGCCACACGAGGCGCCCCAGACGGCCTCGAACAGGCCCACGTGCGCGGCGTGTTTCGCCTGTTTCTCGTCGAGGCCACGGGTCTGATAATGCGCGACGAGCTTCTTCTCCAGGGCCTCGGCGAGGCGGGAGAGCCGACCGAAGATGACGCGGCTCTCGGGGGTCATGTACGACCAGGTCTCGTAGGGCGCCATGGCTGGCTCGGGTCTGTCCAGGAGCGCTCTGGGGTTGACCCGCATCGTCTCCTCTTGCGCCTTGAGCGCGCTCGCCAGCGCGAAGCGGAGCGTGCCGCCGTGGTTGAGGTAGAAATTGCCGTCGGCCTCGACGCTCGCCTTCGTGTACGCAGCGAGCTCCCGGTCGGGGAAGCCCCGCACGAAGCCGCGCCCCCAGCTACAACCCGAGCGCGGAAGGAAATTGTCGCGGTTGCCCCCGAAGAGCGGCGTCGTCGCTTCGAGGAGCTTCGGCCGCGCGACGAGCACGGCGCAAGGGATGGCATAAAAGGCCGGCGACGTATTCGCGGCCTCGGTCGACGAGGCGACCCGGAGGAGCCCGAGCAGGCTCGCGTCCGTGCCGTCGTATGCGCGGAGGCCAACGGATTCGTCCTTCAGGATGAATTCGTCGTCGTGTTTCTTCGCCGCCGCGCGGCTCGCCTTCTCGACCTCCCCGAGGAGCTTTTTGATCTGCGCGTCACGCGCCGCCGAGGGCGGCCGGAACGCATGCAAGAACAGCGCGTGATCGAGCTTGCCCACGACGCTCTTCTTCGCCGCCGCTTCGAGCGATTTCTCCGCCGCGTCGGGTTTTTCTCCCATGAACACGAGCGCCGTGTCGTGATCCCAGGGCTCGGGGGGCACCGTCGGCTCGGCGGCGGCGGGCTTTTCCTTCGGTGGCTCGGCCTTCTTGGGGAGCACGTCCGCCACGTTTGCGGCCGGGTCCTTCGCAAAACGCTCCATCAAATCGAAATCGAGCTCCCGGCCGGCGGGCGTGGGGCAACCGAGGACAGGGCCTGCGGCCTTTTCCAGGCGCTTCGCGGCCGCCTCGACGAGGGCGCGCCGGCCGAGGATCGTACGGCAGGGCAGGCGCAGCCAATCGCCGTCGCGGTACCGATCGGTCTCGCGGAGGACGTACCCCTCCGACCGCTTGAAGAGGTCGTACTCCACGTTCCGATAGTCGTCCGCGCTCGCGAGCACGAGCGCGGCATCGACGAGCCGCATCGTGGCCACGAGCCGGATCATCGTCCCCTCGGGCCCCTCGGCTTTCGCCTTGGCGATCGCCCCGACGCGGCGCACGTAATCAGCCGTGTCGCCGTCCTTGGGTTTGCCCTCGTTGCCCTCGCGCCGGGCCGCGGCGAGGAGGGCGTCGAGCTTCGATTGCGCCGCCTCGGCCACCGCCGCGAGTTGGTCCGCCGCGCTCGGATCCCCCGCGAGCACGGCCTTGTACGCCCCGGCGAGCGCATCGAACGGATGCGCCTCTACACCCGCGGGCAATGGCGCCGGCTCCTTTCCATCGGCCACGCGTTCGAGGTTGCCCTGGATGCGCGCGAGGACGCGGCGTGGCTCGTCGTATTCGCCCGGCCGAGGCTCCGGCGGTGCGGCGATGGGCGCGGGTGCGGGCGCGGAGGCCGACGCGGACGCGGCCGGGGGCGTGGGGCCGGACGCAGGTTTGTCGCAAGCGGCGACGAGCCCCGCGGCGAGAACCAACGTGGGCCACGCGGCGTACGCGCGTGCGCGAGGGCCGAAGCCGAGCAACATGCCGGCATCGTACACGCTGCTGCGAACGGATGTCAGCGCCCGACGACGAACGCGACGAGCGCGGCGAGCGCGACGGCGATCGTCGCGTACGCCGCGGCCTTCCGGGCGCCGAGCCGCGGCACGGGAACACGAGGCTCCGCGCGCTCTGCGCCCTCGGCGCGCGGCTCTTCGAGCGCGGCCGCCTCGCACCACGTGACGCCCGCGCTCGCGGCGGCGCCCGCGCGCGCTTCGAGGTGGAGCTGCGCGATGCCCACGCCCTCCTCGCCAAACGGCCGCAGGATCCGCAGCACGACGCGGCCCTCCATCTCGCTCGGCAGGCGCACGCGCACGAGGCGCGCCGTCGGATCCCCCGGGACGCGGTGGCCTCCGCGCCGACCACATCCATCGCAGCCGCCGCCGTCGCAGCGGGCGCAGGTGACGCGCGCGGGGATCACGACCTCGACCACGGCGCCGGCCCAGCCGCGCGGCACCTCGATCACGTGCCGCCCGCGTGGCTTGTCGCAGGCGTCGAGCGCAGCAGGATCCAGGACGCGGGAGAGGGCCTCGCCCATCGCCCCCATTCATGCCTCGAACCGGCGCCCAGGGGAAGAAAGATCCTGCTGGCTCCCGGCGGAGTGGATGTATGCTGCGCGCGATGAAGCACGCCGTCGCTCTTTCGATGGTCGCCCTCGGGTTCGGGCTCGCCGCGGGTTGCGGCGCGAAGGTCGTCGTGGACGCGCCGAGCGAGGGGACGGGCGGGGCCGGAGGGACGGGCCAGTCCTCGTCCGACGGCCCCGCATCCATTACTTCGAGTGTGGGCCCCGGCCCCAGCGTGTCGAGCGTGGGCCCCGGCCCCGGCGGCCCGAGCGTCGTGAGCAGCAGCGCCTCGACCGGCCCCATGGCCTGCGACAACCAGGGCGATTGCGGGGTTTGTGTCGAGTGCTCGACGAACGGATCGTGTAGCGGTCTGTGGACCAAGTGCCTCGCGATGCCGGACTGCGAGGGCCTGCTCAATTGCCTGCCGAGCTGCCAGGACCAGCTCTGCTTCAACAAGTGCCTGGAGACGTTCCCCGACGGGCTCGATCTTTACAACGAGACCGCGATCTGCCTCGTCTGCCAGTCTTGTTTCAACGATTGCGACGGGCCGGGCCAGGGCTGCCCCTGAGGGCGCCGCCAAACCGGGTTTTCCTTGCAAAGCGTGAGCTCCGACCTCTCCCAGCACGTCGTCCATACCCTCGGCACGGGCGCGATCGGCATTGGCATCGGCGCGGCGGTGCTCCTCCTCTGCGCGCTCGCCCTGCCGCGCGCCGAGCGAAGCGCCACGCTGCGGACGCCGCTCGTGCTGCTCGGGTTGCACGTCCTCACCGTGCTCGCCCGGTTGCCGCTGCCGGAAGGGAAGATCGAGCGCGGGCTCGAGGTCCTCGGCCTGTGTTTCCTGCTCTTCTCGCTGGCACGTGCGCTCTTCGTGCTCGTCGTCGACGGGGTCGTCCGCGCGCGCCTGTCGAAGCCCTTGCCGCGGATCATCCGCGACATCGTCCAGGGGCTCGTCTACCTCGGGGCGCTGGCGATCGTGCTGCGGGAGGTGGGCGTCGAGCCCGGCTCCTTGCTCACGACCTCGGCGCTGCTCACGGCCGTGATCGGTCTGTCGCTGCAGGAGACCCTGGGCAACCTCTTCGCCGGGCTCGCGATCCAGGCGCAGAGGCCGTTCGAGGTCGGCGACTGGATCGGGCTCGACGCCGATGCGAGGCTCATCGGCCGGGTGATCGAGATCAACTGGCGCGCGACGACGGTGCTCACGCTGGAGCAGGTCGAGCTCATCATCCCGAACGGCGTGCTCGCGAAGACGACGATCCGCAATTTCACGAAGCCCACGAACATCGCGCGGCGCACGGTGACGGTGCACGCGCCCTACGATGCCTCGCCGCGTGTCGTCGAGGACGCCTTGCTCCAGGCGATTCAAGAGATCCCCGGCATCCTCTCGCAGCCGCCGCCCGCGGCGCAGACGCGGGGCTTCAACGACAACGGCATCGAGTACGTCGTC
This sequence comes from Polyangium fumosum, assembly GCF_005144585.1. GTDB lineage: Bacteria > Myxococcota_A > Polyangia > Polyangiales > Polyangiaceae > Polyangium > Polyangium fumosum. The sequence goes on from NZ_SSMQ01000019.1 coordinate 137,917, forward strand.
AATTACTTCATCGAGGATTTTGCGCTGCGCGACCGGATCGACTCCACGGTGCGGCACCGGATCTGGCACGCCTTCAAGCGGGCGGGCATCACCATTCCGTACGGCATGCGCACGGTGCACATGCACGCGGTGACGGCGGAGTCGCGCGCGGAGGAGACGAAGCAGGACGCGGGGCGCCGGAAGGCGGCGCTCAAGGCGGTCGATTTCCTCGCGCCGCTGCCCGAGCCCTCGCTGGAGCGGCTCGCGGGGCTCTCGCGCACGCGCCACTTCATGCCCGGCGAGGCCGTCATTCGTCAGGGCGAGACGGGCAGCGAGCTCTTCATCGTGCAGAAGGGCGAGCTCGCGGTGATCGTGGGCCGCGGCGAGGGCGGGAGCGTCGCCGAAGTGGCGCGGCTCGGCCCGGGGCAATTCTTTGGGGAAATGTCGCTCATGACGGGCGAGAAGCGCGCCGCCACGGTGAAAGCGACGACGGACTGCGAGCTCGTCGAGCTGAACAAGGGCGCCTTCCAGGAGGTGCTCGCCGCGGATCCGCGCCTCGTCGAGCAGATCACGCGCTCGCTCGTCGATCGGCAGATCGCCCTGGAGGAAAACCTCTCCGCGCGCGCCTCCCGGAGCACGCGGGCCGAGGCCGAAGCGAAGAGCTCGGCGCTGCTCGCCAAGATCCGGCAGTTTTTCCAGTTGTAACATTGCATGGGCGGCCGGGCCTGGTCGCCCCTTCGTCGTGGTACGCGGTTTGCCCCTCGAAAGCCAAGGGAGGGAGCCGTGGCGCGATTTCTACACGGGCGCATGTCGCGGTTGTCCGCGCTGGCCGGGCTGTCGGTGCTGGGGTTGTCGTTCGGCTGGCTCGCTCGTCGGGCGCGCGCCATTCGCCTCGAAGGCAAGGTCGCGGTCGTGACCGGCGGGTCGCGCGGGCTCGGGCTGCTCATGGCCGAGGAGCTCGTCCGGCAGGGGGCGCACGTCGCGATCTGCGGGCGGGACGCGGAGGCCGTGGACCGCGCGACGCGGCTCTTGCTCAGCCGGCACGGCGCGGACGTGCTCGGCGAGGCGCGGGATCTCGGCAATCCCGCCGAGGCGGCCGCGTTCGTCGAGAGTGTGGTGTCGCGGTTCGGGCGGATCGACGTGCTCGTGAACAACGCGGGCGTGATGCAGGTGGCCCCGCTCGACATGATGGACACGGCGAAAGTCGATGAGGCGATGCGCTCGAATTTCTGGAGCGCGGCGCACATGACGTTCGCGGCGATCCCGCACCTCGGGCCGGACGCGCGGATCGTGAACGTGACCTCGGTCGGCGGGCGCGTGCCGCTGCCGCACATGCTCGGCTACACAGCGTCGAAATTCGCGATGGTGGGTTTTTCGGAGGCGATCGCGGCCGAGCTGCGCGCGCGCGGGACGAAGGTGACGACGGTGGTGCCGGGGCCGATGCGGACGGGCTCGTTCTACAATGCGGAGTTCCTCGGGCGGCAAAAGGAGGAGTTCGCCTGGTTCAGCGTGCTCTCGTCGTTGCCGTTGCTCTCGATTGACGCGCGTGTCGCGGCCGAGCGTATCGTGCGCGCGGCACGGGAAGGGCAACGGGAGGTGCACCTCGGGCTCGTGGGGAGGATCTTGCCGGTGTTGCACGGCCTCGCGCCACGGCTGTTCGGGCTGATGGCCACGGCGCTCGCGCGTCTGTTGCCGCCGCCGGGCCATAGCGTGGAGCGGTGGAGGGGCCGCGAGATCAATTCGACGTTGCCCGGGTCGCGCCTGCTGGAGCTCGGGGACCGCGCGGCGCGGGAGAACAACGAGGAGCCGCCGGTGTAGAACGGCTGGACATGGCCCCCTGAAACACGTACGGTGCGGCACCTATGTCCCGTACCTTCACCCCTGTTGATCTCGTCCAGCTCCCCCGCGTGGATTCGAATGGCGCCATCGCTCTGGCGAGCGCCGTCGAGTCGGCGGCCTCCAAGTACAACGATCTCCCTGCGAGCGTGACGGAGGCGGTCGCGCAGATCGTCTCGGATCGCATCGTCCTCCTGCAGGCCGTCGCGAAGACGCCTTCCGGCCTTGTGACGGTCAAGGAGGCGGATCGCCGTGTGGATAAAGTCGGCGGCGCCTTCCACGACATCTGCGCGGCATGGGCCTCGCTCGCGGAGTTCCTGCCGGCGGGAGAGGACGCGGTGGTCCTCATGGATCGCGTCTTTGCCGATGGGCGGAAGTTCGTGAACTTGAAGGTGAAGGAGGAGTGGGCGGCGATCGAGACCAAGCTCTCGACCATTGAGCGGGAGGGGCTCACCACGCATATCGACGCCATCGGCGCGGGCCACGTCCTCGGGCTGCTCAAGCAAATGCATGCCGTGTATGGAGCCGTCATCGGGACGACCGTGGTCCCGGAGGAGGCGCCGGAGGTGCGCGACAGCAAGGACGCGCTGCTCGATTCGATTCGCGCCTACGTCATCCAGGTGGCCGGCACGGTCAAGCGCGGCAAGCCCGAGACGGCCGCGCGCGCCGACGCCTTGCTCCGGCCCATTCGCGAATGGGAGAGCACGAAGCCCGCCAAGGACAAGGCGGATGGCTCGGAGGCGCCCGCGGGTGCGGCGTCCGGCGCAAGCACGAGCGAAGGCTGAGATTCTCGAGGGGACCACGCCCCGGCTCGTCACGCTTGACATCCGTATGTCCCCGTGCTCGGCGAGTTCCCCGGAATGTCCTCCCCGCAGATGCGCCCCCTCCTCCTCGCTCTTGTCTCCGGCATTCTCGCCTGTGGTGGCCGCACGGATCTCTCGCTCACGGCCACGTCCGGCGACGACGAGCCCATGGCCTGCGTCCCCTTCGTGCCGGTCTCCTGCTACACCGGCCCCGCGGTCACCGAAAACGTGGGCATCTGCGCGAGCGGGGAGCAGGCTTGCGACGAGCATGGGAAGCTTGTCGGCGCGTGCATCGGGCAAACGACCCCCATGGTCGAGCAGTGCGACGCCGAAGGGCGCGACGAGGACTGCGACGGCCAGATCAACGAACCGGATGCCCAGTGCTGCGGCGACGGCGTCCTCGCCTTCGGCGAGACCTGCGACGACGGCAACGCCGATCCGACGGACGCCTGCACGCCGCTCTGCATGCCGCCCTTCTGCGGCGATGGATTCCTCCAGCGGGAGCTCGGGGAGGAGTGCGATGGCGGTCCCTTGTGCTCGCCCTGGTGCAGGCACCGAAAGCTCGTGAGCGCAGGCGGTGGATTCACCTGCGCGGTCCTTCCGGATGAGAAAGCTCGCTGCTGGGGCAGCGCATCGAGCGGCAGGATCGGAAGCGAGGAGTTCGAGGATTTGGGGGATGAACCCGGCGAGATGGGCAAGCACCTGCGGGCCGTCAAGCTTGGGGAGGGGGCGCGGGTCGTCGATGTGGTCAGTAGCAGTGGGCGTACCTGCGTGCTGCTCCGTGATGGACGTGTCAAATGCTGGGGCAATAACTCGAACGGCGTCCTCGGCCTTGGTCACAGCAAATCCGTGGGCGATGAGCCGGGGGACATGGGCGACGCGCTTCCCTTCGTCGATCTCGGTACGGGCGCGACCGCGGTCTCCATCGCGGCAGGCGTCTCCCATATCTGCGCACTGCTCGCGGACGGGCGCGTCAAATGCTGGGGATACGGTACCTATGGTGCGCTCGGATTGGGCGACATGAAGGACCGCGGAGATGAACCGGGCGAGATGGGCGACGCATTACCGGCCGTCGACCTGGGGGCCGGCGCGGTGGTCCGCGCCATCTCCGGCGGCCAGTACCATAGCTGCGCGCTGCTCGCGGACGGGCGCGTGAAATGCTGGGGGCACGGTTTTTCGGGCCAGCTCGGAACCGGGGACAAAGAGACGCGAGGGGATGACCCGGGCGAGATGGGCGACGCGCTTCCTGCCATCGACCTCGGGACCGGCGCGAAGGCTCTGGCCATCGCGGCCTGGGGCCAGCACACCTGCGCGCTCCTCCACGAGGGTCGTGTCAAATGCTGGGGCAACGGCATCAACGGATCGACCGGGCAGGGGGATAGCCTTTCCAGGGGAGACGAGCCGGGGGAGATGGGCGACGTTTTGCCGGCCGTGGACCTTGGAGTCGGCGTAACGGCGATCGCAATCGCAGGCAATTGCGCTCTCTTCGACGGCGGGCGCGTGAAATGCTGGGGCCACAACGGGTATGGCAGGCTCGGTCTCGGGGACACGCAGGCCCGCGGTGACGGTCCGGACGAGATGGGGGATCACCTGCCCTACATCGATCTCGGCGCAGACGCTGTGGCCGTCGCCGTCGTTCCGGGCGGCTCCCACACGTGTGCGATCCTCCAGGAAGGTCGCGTCAAATGCTGGGGCGACAACACATTTGGAGCGCTCGGGCTCGGCGACCACGAGCACCGGGGCGACGATCCAGGAGAGATGGGCGACGCGCTTCCGCTAGTGGATCTAGGTGCAAGCTTGTGGTGAAGCCGTGTGCCCGCGGGAGCATGGCAGCCTCGGCGCGAAGCGTCGGTTGAACTTATCCACTTCCAGCGGATAGCAAGGTCTCGCCATCCGTCCACATTGACAGACGTGACCGAGAGCAGGCTTAGTGCGCGCCATGGTCGCCCCCCGCGTGTCTCGGCATACTTCCGGAAAGCACCTTCTCCCCCTCCTCTTCTTCGTTGTGGCTGTGTTCGCGACGGGCGCTTGCACCGGGCACGGCGAACCCAGGCTCGAGGAAGCCCGCCTGGCCCAGGAGGGACCGAATGATCCGGGACCGACACCTGGCCCTCTGCCAGACCCGGAATGCCCCACGTCGGGAGCGGTGTTTCCCGCGGACCTGACCTCGTCCAGCGAGCCGTCCGATGCCGGGGCCACCGCGGGATCGTTCAGCGTCACGCCGACGGGGGACGCGCGATACGTGTTGCCGCTCGAAGCCGCTCCTGGGCGCGCAGGGATGTCGCCCAGAATTGCGCTCGAGTACGACGGATCCGGGGACGGTGCCGTGGGATTCGGTGTTTCATTGTCCGGATTCTCGCGAGTGACACGTTGCCCGAAGAACCAGGCGCAGGATGATGCGATCGCGCCGATTGCGTACGACGACAAGGATCGGTTGTGCATCGATGGGCGGCGGCTCGTGAAGGTCGGCGAGGGGGCAGGCGTCATCGAATATCGTACCATCCCCGAGTCCTTCACGAAGGTGCTCGCCTTCTTTCCGGCAGGTTGGGATCCCACGCTGGGACCGTCGAGCCTACGCGCCTACACGAAAGAAGGGCTGACGGTCGATTATGGAACGACCGACGACAGCAAGGCGCTTGCCTCGAATGGAGCGGTCCGGGCGTGGTGGGCGGCCCGATCGAGGGACCGCAGCGGAAACTGGATCGGATTCGCATACCACAACGACAAGAATGTCGAGGATCCGGCGCACCCTTATACGACCGAGATCTTGCCCGATCGAATCTCGTACACCGGGCACCCGAACTTGCCTCCGTCGCGTTCGGTGGTGTTCGTGTACGACGAGCGCCCAGCGCAGCGTGTGCGGACCACGTTCACGGGCGGGATGAAGCTGCGAACGTCGCGGCTGCTCTCCAGGATCGAAATGAGGGCGCCCCTCAATACGATCGTCCGGCAGTACGACCTCGCATATACGTCGAGCTCGACGACGGGCCGGAGTCTGCTCTCCTCGCTGAAGGAATGTACGGCGCAAGGCCTCTGCAAGCCGGCCACGCGGTTTGGGTGGAACACGCCGCCGCTCGGGTTCGAGGACGTACCGACAATGCTTGGGGTACCCTTGCATGCGGGCGCTTCCGTGATCACCACGGATCTCGAAGGAGACGGGCTCGACGACCTGGTGATGGCCGACGGCGAGCCGGGGGTGCTACCGCCGCCAGTCACGTACTTCTTTACAGCCAGCCCGTTCGCCGCCAAATTCAAGCGAGCGTTCTTCCTCGACTTCGATGATTACTCCACGCCGATTTTGGAGCGCGGCACTCCGATCGACATCGACCACGACGGCAAGCTCGATCTGTTCCTGCACGACATGAACGGCAATGCGACGACGTGGAAGGTGCACCGCACGCAGGCCGACGCCACCTTCGAGCTTCATGATACCGGCGTCCCGCGTCCATTCCCCGGTAACCAGAGCGCCCCGACCGGCCTCCGGGGTCCCGACGCCTCTGCGCACCTTGCGGATATGAATGGCGATGGGATGGCGGACCTCGTCACGTGCACGAAGGCGCCGGTTCTCTACGCATGGACGTACCGCCCGTGGGCGCCCACCCCCGGCGGCTTTGCCGCTACGACCGAGGTGATCCCGACGTTGGAGATCCAGCCCTGCGATTCGGATCTCTACACGGTCGATGTGGATGGAGATGGAAAAAGCGAGCTCGTCGTCCCCGACGTGCGGATCTTGCCGGACGGATCCCCGCAATTCCTCAATGAATACGTCGCCGTCACGAGGCGGGGGCCGGGGAGCTTCGCAGCGACAGCGCAAGACCTCCCCACCGTGCCGCCGGGAGGCGGCATGTTTTTCCTCGACGTGAACGGCGACGGCTTGCCTGACGCGGTACAGACGGGCTTTTCGAATGGCCAGCCCGCGACGTTCTTGAACACAGGCGCTGGGTATTTGCCGAGCGTGAACGCGTTGCCGGGCGTCTTGCTCCCGTCGGACACGTTCGCGCAGCTCGGGGCGCCCATCGATTTCGATGGAGATGGGCTGCAGGATTTGCTGATCCCGTTGAACCATTTCGCCGGCGGCGTGCCCCACTGGTCGGTGCTGCGATCGCACGGGGATGGGACGTTCGAGATCGTCGATGTACCGGACATCACGTTCGACACGCTCCTCACCGCCGCCGGGGCCACCATCGCGCATCCGTTCGCAGCGCGCGTGATGGAGGCGAACGGGGACGGCGCGAGCGACGTCCTCCTTCCGATTGATGAGAAATTTCGCGTGTTTCTCAACCGCGCGGCGCACGTGGACACGCTCGCGTCGGTGACGGATGGAATGGCGCGCCACCAGCCCGGCGATCCGGAGTTCCGGCCCGGCGTGGCGATCAAGTACGCGACGCTCGCGGATCCGAGCGTGTACGAGCGGGCGGAGGGGTGCGAGTACCCTGTGCGGTGCGTGGCGGGGCCGCGGCGGGTGGTCGCGGCGTACGAGGTGGATACGGCGGGGGAAAAACCGCGTCACTACGAGCTGCGTTACAAGGATGCGCGCTTCCATCGTCTCGGCCGTGGTTTCCTTGGCTTCGCCGAGCGGGTGGTGCGGGACGTGGACAAGGATGCGGGGCGGATCGAGATCTACGACAACAAGACGTACGATCCCGGCTTTCGCACGTTCCCTTTTGCGGGGGTGCCCACGCAGGTGATGCAATGGGTGACGACACGAAAGACGTATGACGTCACGGTCGAGCTCTCGTTCAGCTCGATCACGTCTCAAGTGATGCCGTCGAGCGGGGGCACGAGTTATTTCACCACGCCGGTGTACCGCCGGGAGCGAAAGGAGCAGGCAGAGCTCAATCTGCTGGTGCTGGCCGCGGACTACCAGGGGAGCTTCGACGTCTACACCAAGGCCGCGTACGGGGGGACCGCCGACACGACGCGCCTCTCGGAGTCGATCCACATGCTCCTCGATATGGACGACTTCGGGAACGCGCTCGCGGAGAAGACGCTCGTCGCACGGGAGTTCGACCTCTTCGGCGGCACGCTCGAATCGCAGGCGGAAACGCTCGAGGAGGTGACGCGGACGTTCGAGAATGACACGCCGGCATGGCAAATCGGACTCCTGAAGACACAGGAGCATTGCAGCACCGCCGGGGGCCAGACGCTCTGCCGTACGGGAGCGCGCCAGTACGACGGAAGCGGTCGCCTGTCGCTCATCACCGTCAGCTCGCCCGGAGATTCGGACTCGTGGGTGGAGTTTTCGTTCGGCCGGGATGTCTTCGGCAACATCACGAAGACGGTCGCGCGGGATGCGTTCGAGGGGCGGCGCGCGACGTGCACGGCTTACGAGCCGGAAGGCATCTTCCCGGCTGTGCGTGGCAACGCGAAGGGGCACTTGAGCTTCGCGAAGTTCCATCCGGGGTTCGGCGTTCCGCTCACGGCGATCGATCCGAATGGCCGCGTCACGCAATGGGCGCTCGACGACTTCGGGCGGGTCGTAAAGGAAAAACGGCCGGGTGGCGTCGAGACGACGACGATGACGCTGCGCGACGCAGCCAACGTGGTCCGCGTGCGCACGACCACGCCAGGGTGGGGTGCCGGAGAGGTCGAGCTCGATCGCTTGGGGCGCCCGATCCGGCAATGGTCCCGTGGAACCACGCTCGCCGGCGTGCTTGGTCCGAGGACGCTACGTGAAATCACGTATGACTCGTTCGGGGAACACGTCGAGCGTGTCCTCATGCCCACTTCGGAGACAACACTCGAAGCCGATCGGCATTACCATCGGTTCGAGCGCGATGGCCTTGGCCGCGTCACGAAGCACACCTCTCCCTGGGGGGGCGTGACGAGGACGCAGCATGAGGGCTCGCAGGTGTGGCTCTTCGATGCGCGTGGAGGGCACACGGTAACGCACGTGGACGGTCTCGGCCGCATCGTGAGGGTCATCGACGCCAACGACAAGGAAACGACGTATGGCTACGGACCGTTCGGTGGACTGCGGACGGTCACGGAGGTTGATGGCAACAGCAATGCCATGACGACCATGGAGCGGGACGCGTTCGGGCGTGTTCGGACGCTCCACGAACTGGACCGCGGCACGACGGTGACGCGTTACACCGGATTCGGCGACCCCTGGTGGACGCGGGACGCGCTCGGGCGGGAGACGCTCTTGCAGCGTGACCGCCTCGGGCGTGTGACGAGGCGCGTCGACGCGGATGGGGAGACGCTCTGGACGTGGGACACGGAGCCGAATGGAATCGGCGCGATCGACGAGGTGAAGAGCCCGAAAGGCTACACGAATCGGTGGAGCTACGACGGAGCCGGACGGACCACCACGAGCGAGCTCGACATCGATGGGGAGACGTTCTCGATCGGATTCGATTATGACACCCTGAGCCGGCTCTCGAAGGTCACGTACCCGGAGGCGGCGGGGGTTTCTTTCGAAATCGAAAACGTGTGGGACGACGCGGGGCACCTCGTCAAGGTACGCGAGGTCGGCAGCGCCGTGGATACGTGGGCGCTCACGAGCGTGGACGGCGCCGGCCGGATCACCGGGGAGCTCTTCGGCAATGGGGCCGCGACGACGCGGGTCTACGATCCATCCCGGGACCGGATCTCCTCGATCCGAACGACCACCGCGACAACGCTCCAGCACCTCTCGTTCGGGTACGATGAGGTGCTGAATGTCACGCGGCGCGAGGATCTGCGGAACCTCGTCCCACAGGTCGAGACGTTCCAGTACGACGCGCTCCAGCGCCTCTCGTGCGCGACATTCGACGGGGAAGCTCCCTGCGCGCGGTCGTGGACCTATCACGCCAATGGCAACCTGGCGACGTCGCCCGGCGGGGGCACGTACACCTACGAACTCGACCGCCCGCACGTACTCAGCAATACGCAGCTCGGTTCGTACGTGCATGATGCGGTCGGCAATCAAATCGGGCGGCCGGATGCGACGGTCGAGTACACGGCATTCGACTTGCCGAAGCGCCTGACCCCGACCAATGGCGCCGGGGACGTGCTGTTCGACTATGACGGGGACCAGCAAAGGATCCGGAAGACGGCTGGGGATCTCGTATCCGTCTACGTGGACGAGCTCTACGAGCGGGTGACGAACCTCGCCACGGGAGCCGTGGAGCACCGGTACCACGTCAAGTCGGGGGAACGGACGGTCGCCGTCGTGACGCGTTCCGGAGCCGCGACGACGCGGCGGTATTTGCACGTCGATCACCTCGGCTCCGTGGATGTCGTCTCGAACGAGACGGGCACGGCAGTCGAGCGGCGGAGCTACGATCCGTTCGGCGCGCGGCGAAACCCGCAATGGGGAACGCCGCCCGCGGGCCCCTTCTCGTCGGAGATGTCGCTCGGGTTCACCGGGCACCTCGGAGACGAGGAGCTCGGTCTCGTGTTCATGCGCGGTCGCATGTACGACCCGAAGATCGGGCGGTTCCTCACGCCGGATCCGTTGGTCCCGAATCTGTATTCCCGGCAGAGCTGGAATCCGTATTCGTACGTCGAGAACAACCCGCTGACGTTCACGGATCCGAGTGGGTTCAGTCCGACGGGCCCTGGGGCCCCCGACGTGCCGCGTGATTCGGATGGTGGTCAAACGGTGTACGTCTTCGGGCAGCCGCGCGCGACTCCGGTGACGTCCTTCCTCCTGCCGTCGATCGAGTCGGGCGCGTTGCGAACGGACTCGAATTTCGGCATGATTGGCACCACGACGGCCTTTCGCGCGGAGCCTGCGCCCGGGGGCGGAGAGGAGGACAGGACGGACGGCTGGGACGTCGCTCAGGAGACGCTCGGCGGGTTCGCTTCGGAATGGGCGGAGGACATGACCGACACGGCCATCGCCGGCGCAGCGATCCTCGCTGCGCCGAACTTCTACTTCGCCTACAAGGGGTTCCAGTTCTGGACCGGCGTGATATCTACCGGCGTCGGTGGCTACGAGGAGGGGGGCATTGCAGGCGCAGCGAAGGCCCTGCTCGGGATGCTCAATCCGCTGCGGAGTGTGGGCGAGCTAAAGGACGCGGTCGATCGAGGGGATTATGGGGCGGCGGGGGCGCATGGGTATCACGCGGTCAAGATGGTGGTGCAGACCGTTGCGGGTGGGGTGCTCGTGGGCGGTGGGAGGAATTTGGCTGCTGGGGCTGCGAGGGGAGGAGGCGGCAGGCTCAAGTTGTATCATGGGACAGATCTAGAATCGGCCCTCAGCTTTCTCAACGGAAAGCCGCTGGATGCGGCCAAGGCCGCAGCGGGCAAGATCGATGGCCCGCCCGGCTTCTTCTTGGCCACGCACGCTGACGATGCTATCTACTTCGCTACTAGGCGAGGCAGCGGAGCGATCCTCGAATACAGTTTCTCTGACGCTGCTGTTCGGCGGCTCGGCGGGCTTCAGTTGAGCCCACTTGGCGCTCTGGGCAAGTTCGGACGGTTCTTAGGAGACGAGGCAATCGTACCCGTGAAATCGTTCGGCAAGTTCAATCAATTGCGTGCGGCGGGTGAAATCACCGTCGTGCCCTTCACCCCGTGACGACGCATGAACCTCCAGCCTTTGGATGCTCTCCAGTGGGTTCGTACACGACCTCAGCAATTCTTCCCCCTCGGCAAGCCCGAGCCCATCTACTTGCTCGCCTACTTGATGGCCGACGTGCTGGAACTGGGTCGTGGCTCTTGCACCATCCGGCAGCGGGACGGCTGGTGGATCATCGGGAGCGAGATCGACTGGCTGCATGATGCGCGACATTCGGAGACCGAACTCTTCGAGCGAGTCGTCGCGGCGCCACAACACGGGGAGCACTCCATGCGTGGTGAGGTCCTGCTGTCAGCTTTTGCCCGGTCCGTATGGATCGCGCTCGACGGGCGGAGAGTATGCATTCAGGGGGAGGAGCCGCCGCCGGGAGCATGGGACCAGGCCGTGGACCTCCATCGAGCCATCGTCTTCGCCATGTGATGGCAACGCTCGGTCGAGCCCTCGGGAGGCCCCTCCCCCTCTCCCGAAACCACCCGCCCACCCCGACCAGGGTCCTCTCTCCTTAGCTGTTACCGCCTCCATTGACTGCGGGAGCCCGCGCCTCCCAGTGGATTTCGACGACGCGATCGCTCGAAATAGCAAAGGGGCGATTCGGACAGCACGGCGTCGTTGCGATCGATCTGTCCAAGGTCGGGAACCGAGTGGTTGATCTTACCCGGGGCATCCCGGGCTTGTCTCCCAATACAATGCTGTCGCGATGGGCGATGAAGGCGCAGGAGGTGTTGATCCAAGGCAGCGTCCCTGCTAATGCCATCACCTCCGTCCCATGAGAGGTGAGGTTCGGGATGAGCTACGAGAAAGAGATCGAAGCGCTGGAGTTGGAATGGTCGCCGGAGGACGGCTTTTTTGGGCGAGTTCGCCAGGGCCAGTTCGCGGCAGAGGACTTCCAGCGGGCCCTCGGGAGGCTCGCTGCGATTTCGATCGAAGAGGACGCGGAAGTGCCTCGACGAGTTGTCTCATTGCTTTGGTACATTCCGGTCTTCATGCAGTGGCAGGCCGAACGGGTCCGCGAGAATGGTGCTGACGTGACGGCCTACGCAAATGCAATCCAGCTGATGACCAACGAGGTCGAGCGGCTGCTCGGCGTTCCATAGGCCCGCGGACCTCTCGGGTGCGGCCGCTCCCCCGGAGCGTCCCAATCCATGCGCCTTCGACCCGGTGGGGCGCATGGGTATTACCTCGCCAAGCAGGTGGTGCAGACCGTCGCCGGGGGGGTGCTCGCTGGCGGTGTGAGGAATTTGGCTGCTGTGGCAGTGCGAGGACCGGCAGCCGGAGCGAAGATCGTTTCACCGCCGCTGCCGGGCCAGGTCATTCGGGGCTCAATCGAAAAGCCAGTGTTTGAAGGGCATGGCGGTACCATTCCGGGTTCGACCAAAATCCCGCCGGGAACGTGGCTTCAAATCCTCCAGTCTTATTTTCTGCCCGAGGCGGCTGCTCAACAGGCTGCGATGAGGGGCACACTTGGAAGCGGTGGACTCGTGATCCCGCCCGGCGGGAACGCACCGCGTCTCGTTCTGTACCCGCAAACGCCCGGCATGTATGTTAGGCCCACGTCATGGCAAGTGACGCGACCGACGCGACTGGAAGACATTCTCGAACCCAATATGGGTTTTTGCGTGTGGGGAGCATGTAGATGATCGACTCGACGAAGACTCATCGACGCGGGATCTCCTGCCAGATCACGGCATTCGAAGTCCTTGACGCTCCCACGGACCCGGACGTGCCGCCCCGGAAGTGGATGGCGGTAGCTACTGCCCACGTCTATGACCCCAACATCGTCGTGCCACCACTGACACCCGCACAGACGGTGTTGGCAGGAGAGACGATGCGGGTCATCAGCAGCCGCTCGTACGCCGACACCGAAGCGGAGGCGATGGCGATCGCGCTCCAGGGACTGCTCTTTGAGCTGACGGCGAGCGGGTTCTCGGCAACCACGACGTAAGCTCTGGTGAGTTCATTTCGGTTACCGCCGCTCCCTTCGAGCCGGAGAGACGCTGCCATGAAGCAATACTTCAAGCACTACGCCGAGTCCGAACTCGGAGCGGGAACCGCATACATGGAGATCACCGATGGGTGGCCGAGTCGCCAGGTCGAGGTCTATGGTGAGACGTGGCGGTGGGGGGACGAGGCTCATAACAAGTATCTCGCTGATCAACCCTTCGAGGTCCTCGAGCTTGGTGAAGAGCACGAGATCTCAGCGGAGGAGTTCGAGCGAGCGTGGCAGGAGGCGCTGAAGCGATGCCCACCGTCTTCCTGAACGGCGACCTCTTCCACCACGAAGGACTGCGAGCTCTTGCCCATGGCTGCGACTGTGCAGGCACTCGAGGGGCTCGGGCGCGAAACGGACATCGAACTGGTTGTCTTCGAGGAGTACGAGCCTGCGAAGGACAAGGCGGGTAGCATAGAGGTGCCCGCGGGCGCGGCGTCCGGCGAGATTCGGGATGGAGCGGCGGGAATCGGGGCAAGATGTACGAGTCTCTGGAATGGTCTGCACAAACCGAAGCCCGACTGCGGGGCGCCGGATGGTTCCGAGGTCGCCGAGATTCGCAGCGTGTTGCGCGGTGGCGGCAAACGCTGGAAACCCCCGACGGGTTTCGCATGTCGATGGCGGCCGAAAAAGTTCTGGCGGAGTTTGGCGGTCTTCGTGTGGACTGCAAAGGGCCCGGTCTCGCGTGCGCCCGCGGAGGCTTCAACTTGGACCCGGAGCTTGCGAGCGGCGAAGAAGACCGGTTCGGCGACTTCCGAGATCAGGTTGGGAGGGATCTCTTTCCACTGGGCGAAGCGTACAAGGGTGAGGTGTTTCTCGCCATCGATGACATAGGCCGGGTCTATCTTCTCGGCGACAGGATTCAACTGGCTGGGGCCAGGATCTATAGCGCGCTGGACTCCATCTTGGTCGGGCGCTTACCGAGGGACATCGCCGGGGCATAACCTCTGTCCAAGCGGTAGGAATCACCATATGAAACCGATGGACAGGATCGTTCATGAACTGGCAGCCGAGCTCGTCGCGCGCTTCGAGCCCGTTCCGGGCCACCCCGATAAGGCGCGACAAATGTGGGTCGTGTCGGTCGCAAATGCGGAGCCTGTGGCGCATGCCCAGATGGTCGACGCTTTGCGCGAAGCCGCGGAGGAGGGGATGCGCCGTGCAGAAGACGAGGCGTCTCTATCGCGTTCGCCGATTCGGCCCCAGGTATCGGTCGGGGCCATCGCCCCACAAACTCTTTTGATCCAGATAGAGCTTCCACACCCCGTACGCGACGCGGCCAACGCATGGATCGTTGTACCGGCATGGGTGCTGCGCTGCCTGGATGCTACATTGGAAGTCGTTTCCGTTTACGGCATCCCCAAGCAGTACTGGCTGATTTTGCAATGATTCGCCCGTCTCCGGTCCCCCGAACACCTTTGAAGTAGGACCGATGAGCCTCACTCGACTCGAATCAAGTCATCCCTTGCTGATGGCCGCCTATCGCAACGCCTCGCCCGAGCAGCAGAGGTCTGCGGCGTTGCGCGCGTCGGAGGGCGCTCTTGCGACCGTCGGCATGAGCGATGCTGATGTGGAGGCCGCGCGCGCTTGTCTCCGTGAGGAGACGCAGGCGGATCCGGCGCTGCTCAGGCGTCTCAGGCAGCGGGTGGAAGCGCTTGACTCCAACGACCTGAATGCCGAGGCCGGCGAGGATGGGCGGACGGAGGCGTCGCTGGCCTGGTTCTCCCAGGCGCGTGCCCTGGCGGCACTCCTCTACCTCCTTTCGCCCTCACAATCCGGCAGCCTGCACGAGTCGATCTACGAGTCGCTGATGGCGGTGGAGGACCCAGAGCCGCTCTGTGCAGAAATCATGTCAGTGCTGCGTGTGTGACATGGATGCCGGAGATGTCGTTGGGATGCCTCATTCGAGGCCCCTCCCCCTCTCCCGAAACGAACCGCCCACCCCGGATAGGGCCCTCTCTCCTTCCCCCTCACCATGCCGAGGCCCCGCGTAGGGGTTTCCTTCAGGCGCCTCCGCCCCGAGGCCACCCAGCGCCTGCCGCACCTTTTCCAATCGACAGCCCATGACGACCCCGGGGGTACCTCCTGCCTCCGCGATCAGAGAGCCGAGCCACCCAGGCGCAGGCGCCCGTCCCCCCCTGCACGACGTCTCCCCACCCTGACGCAGGTCCTCCCCACGAAGCAGACTTCGTGCATCCACCCCCTCCCAAGCTCCCCGCGGGAAATACCGAGCGGGAAGCTACCCCGGGGGTGGTCCTCTTGGCGGAGCGAGGAGCGCTCGCGCAGGCCCAGGGCGGGTGCAGACGCGAAACGAGCAGCGGCCCCCGACCCCCCTCCTGCCTCGCTCACCTGAGCCGATTCAGACCAGCGCCCCCATACTCGCATCCGCCGTCGCCTGCGCGTGCATCCGCCGAATGCAAAGCCGGAGCCCCTCACGCAGGTTCGCGCACGTGATCACCCGCGACAGGTCGAGCCCCAGGCTCACCACCGTCTGCGCGACCGTCGGCCGGATGCCCGTGATGATGCCCTCGGCGCCGAGCAAGCGGATGGCCGAGATGAGCGAGAGGATGTGGGCCGCCGTCGCCGTGTCCACGATCTCGACGCCCGTCAGGTCCAGGATCGCAAAACGAGCGCTCTGCTTGGAGACCGCCGTGAGCAGGTCGTCCATCACCCGCGCCGCGCGCGCGCTGTCGACGACGCCCACCATCGGGAGCGTGACCACGCGGTCCCAGACCTCGATGATCGGCGTCTCCAGGTTGCGGATGACCTCCTGCTGCCGCTCGATCAGGTTGATCCGGTTTTGCAGCTCCTGCGTGGCGCGCTTCGAGTCGCTCTTGTCGAACGACAAACAGATGGCGCCGACGACCTCGCCGTCCGCGTCCTTGACCGGGGAAAACCAGTTCTCCCAGAGGACGCCGTGTGCTTCGACGATGTAGTGACGGTCCTCGCCGCGAAGGGCGCGCTCGACGTTCTCCAGGATCACGGCGTCGTGCGCGTACGCCTCGGGGAGGTGCTTGCCGAGGTTGAAGTTGGGGCCGAGGCCGCTCGTGATCAGGCTCTTGCCGTCATTCAAGGTGACATAACCGCTCCGATCCACGACGGTCACCGCGATCTCCAGGTTGTCGAGCAACATGCGCAGGATCCGCTCCGGATCCCTTTCGCTCGGCGGCGCGGCGGGCGCGGGCGCGGCGGGGAGGAGCACGGCGTGGATTTCGGGGCCATCGCTCACCCGGCGCGCGCTCCAGGAGAATGCCTGGTATGGCCCGTCCGCCCCCCGCAGCCTGCTCACGGCGCCGAGCGCCTCGCCGTCCTCCGGCAGACGCGCCCATGACGCCTGCAAGGCGCCCCGATCCTCGGGATGCACAGCCTCCACGAGCGAGCGCCCCACCGCGCCCTCCTGGCCGAAGAAGCGCGCGGCCTCCCGGTTCGCCATTGTAATGATGCCCTCGGGGCTCGTCACGAAATAGATACCCGGGCATGCGTCGAGGAACGATTGGAGCATGACTTGTCCTGCTTGCCATCCTGTTACCACCGTACGCCGCGTCATTGCAATCCTGCAATTTAGAATTCGTTCCTGTCAGGTTCATGACAGCCAATGCGCCGTTTGCATGGCGGTGCTGCGGGTTGCGTCCTTTCGATTTCGTGGAGGGTTTCCGCGCTTCGCCGGGATCTCGCTGCGGCCTCGCTTGCCACGCGCCCGCCCTTTCGCTCTCATGTCCGGGTGCGCACCCAAGCCCTCGGTCTGCTCGCGCGTGTCGCGGCCGGGATCCTGTTTCCCCTCGTGCTCGGCGCGTCGGGGTGCTGCGGCTGCCCGATGGGCCTGTGCTCGTCGTTGATGAAGGGGCTGCCGGGGCCGGGATCGTCGCCGCCCACGACGGGGCCCTCGCTCGGCGTGGGCGGCGGAGCGGGCGCATCCGAGGCCGAGGCCGAGGCGGGCGAGCCGAGCGCGCCGCTCGCGCCCGAGGGCGCGCAGGCCGAACGTCAGCCCGTCCATGGGAGCGCGAAGGAGCCGCGCCTGAGCCTCGACAGCAGGCTGCCCATTCGCGGGGCGCTGCAGAAGCAGGCGAGCGGCAAGACGCGCTTCGTGCCGCATGCGGCCACGGCCGCGGCGCCGATCGGGGACGGGTCTTCCTTCGTCGTCGCCGGCGCCACGGGCCTCTGGGAGCACGATACGAACACGCTGGCGAAGCGCTCGCGCCTCGTCCCCGGGCCCGTGCTGGATGTCGCCGCGGCCCCGGACGGCGCGCGGTTCGCCTATACGCTCTCCGGCGGCCGCGTGCGGGTCGTCGAGTACCCGAGCCTCAAGCAGCGCGCGGCGGCGACGGTCGACGTGCCGGTTCGCATGCGGTTCTCCGCGGATGGCAAGCACGTCGCGCTCGGCTCGGAGAGCGATACGGTGACGCTCCTCGACGTGGCCACGGGCAAGACCCACGTGTTCGACACGGACGAGGACGTGAACGACGTCTTCCCCATGCCGGATCGGCCCGGGGAGGTCGCGTATGCGAGCGACGACGACGAGTTCGCGATCGTCGACGTCGTGAAGGGCCGCAAGGTGTTCGGCTCGGAGCCGCTCGTGGAGCGCTGGCGGTCCACGAACCGGCCCTTCTTCACGATGCGCGATCAACAAGCCGTCGCCTACGATCCGGTCACGAAGACGCTGATCGGCGGCGGGGACGACAACATGCTCTGGCGGGTCGACGATCTGCGCGGATCCCCTTCGATCCGAGCGCCCATCGAGCTCGGCGGCAACGTCGTGGAGATCGCCTGTTGCGCGGGGCAAACCGCGGTGGACCGCGCGGCCTACGTGGCCGTCGATGACCTCCGGGTGCGCGCCGTGGCCCTCGACGGGCGGCTCGGACCGCAGTTCGGGCCGCTCATGGGCAGCGTGGGTTCGTTCAAGATCCGCGTCGCGCTCCTGCCCTCGGGCGACGTGCTGGTCGTGCCACAAGGCACGCTCTACCGCTGGGCGCCGCGCACGGGCGAGGCGCTGCGCTCGTCCGATTACGCCGCGCCCTCCGCGCTCTCGGCGAGCGCGCTCGACGCCGACACGCTGTACGTGTTGTGTGACGCGGGGGTCTGCGTGGTCCACCGCGTGGCCCACGGCGCGCCCGCCGCGGACGTGGAGACGGTGATCCTCGGGGAGCTTCCGGGCCTCGGGATGCGCTCGATCCTGCCGTTCGACAACGGGACACGCGCGATCGTGACCTCGAAGGACAACAAGCTCCGGCTCGTGTACCTCGGGCCCGGCGGCGCGCTGGAGGCGCCGATCGACACGTCCGCGGAGGCCTCGTTCGGCGAGAAATACGCCCGGCGCGACGGCGGAACGCACGGGTGTCTCCTCCCCGGCGGCGACGTCTACGAGATCACGGCGAGCCCACGCGGCGCTCGCAAGGTCGGCACGGCCGCGGGCAGCGGGCCCGTGTCGTCCTTCGACTGGGACGTGGCCTCGAAGCGCTGGCGCATCGGCCGCCGCGGCCACGGGTTCGTGTACGTCCCGTAGAACCTATCCGCGGCGCTTGAAGAACGCGTCGAGCGCGGCTTGATGCACGGGGCCGCCCCAGACCTCGGCGAAGGTCGCCCGCTCGCGCTCGATCGCGTCGCCGCGCATCGCCGCGCGGACCGCCGTGAGCGCGCGTTTCTGCGCCGCGACCACGTCACGGGCGTTGCCGGCGATCCGCCCGATGCGCTCGAGCGCCCGCTCGCGGGACGTTCCTTTCGGCACGACCTCGTTCACGAGCCCGATACGCGCGGCCTCCTCGGCGCCGACCTTCTCGGCCGAGAACATGAGCCGCGGCGCCTCGATCGGCCCCACGCGCTCGACGAGCCGCGTGAGCCCGCCCCAGGCCGGCGAGAGGCCCATGCGGGCGTGCCGGAACGCGAGCGAGGCGTGGGCCTCGACGATCACCATGTCGCAGAGGAGCAAGAGCTCGCAGCCGCCGCCGTAGACGTTGCCCTGCACCGCGGCCACGACGGGCAGCGCGCTCGTCTCCAGGACCACGAGGTCGTCGTACATGTCGAGCACCACGGACGGGCCCGCCTGCTCCCGCACGGCGCGGGCGATCTCGTGGAGATCCCCGCCCGAAACGAACGTCTCTTCGCCCGTCGCGGTGAGCACGATGCCGCGGACCGCGGGGTCGGCCTCGGCCGCGCGGACGGCCTCGGCGATGCGGCGGGTGAGGTCTCGGTCGAGGGCGTTGTGGGTCTTCGGTCGGTCGATCGTGAGGACGAGCGCGCCCTCCGTGGGCTCGATCCGCAGGCTCAAGACGGCGCTCCGCGGGCCCGGCCGTTGAGACGGCCGTTCATGCGGGAGGGGAGGGGCGGCACGCGCCGGGGCGGCATACGCTCGTCGTGGATCACGTTCGTGATGCGCAGATCGACCTCGCGTTGCGAGATGCGCCCGTGCGTCAGGGCGTACTTCTCGGCGTGCTCGATGATGGCCGAGGCCACGTCGATGCCGCTCGCGCGCTCGATGCCTTCGAGCCCGGGGGAGCTGTTGATCTCGAGGATCTTCGGCTTTTTCTTCGATTCGAGCATGTCGACGCCGGCGACCTCGAGGCCCATCACCTTGACCGCGCGGATGGCCGCGTTGCGGTAGGCGGGCAGGAGCTTGACCTTGTCGCCCTTGCCGCCGCGGTGCAGGTTCGAGCGGAATTCGCCGGGCTTGGCGACCCTGCGCATCGAGGCGATCACGCGGCCGCCGACCACGAGGATGCGGATGTCGCGGCCCTTCGATTCGCGGACGTACTCTTGCAGGACGATGTCCTGGCCCATGGCCCAGAGCGTCTCCAGGAGCGAGTGCACGGCCTGGGGGGTCTCGGCGATCATGGTGCCGATGCCCTGCGTGCCCTGCTGGAGCTTGACGATGGCGGGACAGCCGACGAGGGCGAGCGCCGAGTCGACGCCGGCGGGGCTCCGCGCGCAGATCGTCGCGGGGACGTCGATGTTCTTGCGGTTCAGGAGCTGCAAGGCGCGTAGCTTGTCGCGGCTCCGGGCGATGGAGACCGCGCTGTTCAGCACGGGCACGCCCATGAGGTCGAACTGGCGCACCACGGCGAGGCCGTAGTTCGTGATGCTCGCGCCGATGCGGGGGATCACGAGGTCGAACCGAGGCACGGGGTTGCCCTCGTGGAGCAGGCTCGACCGGCCCTTGGAGACGACGATCTGCAGGTCGAGCGGGTCGATGACCGTGATTTCGTGGCCACGCGCGCGGGCGGCCAGGACGATCCGGCTGGTCGAGTAGAGGTTCTGGTTACGCGAGAGGAGGAGGAACCGCATCCGGGGGGAGCGAGGCTAGCAGAGCTTGGGAGCGGGGGCGCGCGGTTCCCTCGGCTTCGCCGGCCGGGGTACAGCCTCACACTTCTTCCTCTTGCGCCCGCGAATATTTCGTGTACGAATTATCATGGAAACGCCGGGAAATCGTGGGGTGAGAGCGCCCCGGGGGCCGGCGCAAACCGAGGAGTTCGTGGCCATGTGGCAGCCGTTCACCGAGGAGCACGAGCAGTTCCGGAAGACCGTCCGCGCGTTCGCCGAGAAGGAGCTCGCGCCACACGCGGAGGAATGGGAGGCCGACGAGTGCTTCCCGAATTGGGTGTTCAAGCGCGCCGGTGAGCTCGGCATCCTCGGCGCTCATTTCCCCGAGGAGCACGGGGGCATGGGGCTCGACTACTGGTTCAGCGCGGCGAAGGCGGAGGAGCTGCCGCGCTCCCGCCTGGCCGGCGTGACGATGGGCCTGCTCGTGCAGAGCGACATGGCGACCCCGGTGATCAGCGACCTCGGGACGAAGGAGCAGATCGAGGAGTTTTTGAAGCCCGTGCTCGCGGGGGACAAGGTGATCTCGCTCGGCGTGAGCGAGCCTGCGGCGGGCAGCGACGTGGCCGGCATCCTCACGACGGCGCGCAAGGACGGCGACGACTACGTGCTCAGCGGGCAAAAGACGTTCATCACGAACGGGACGCGGGCCGATTTCGTGACGCTGCTGGCGAAGACGACCCCCGACCGCGGGGCGCACGGCTGCTCGTTTTTCCTGGTCCCGACGAGCCTGCCGGGCTTCAGCGTCTCGAAGAAGCTGAAGAAGGTCGGCAACAAGTCCTCGGACACGGCGGAGCTCTTCCTCGACGAGGTGCGGGTGCCGAAGCGGTACCTGCTCGGCGAGGAGAACATGGGCTTCATGTACCTGATGCAGAACTTCCAGAGCGAGCGGCTCATCGGCTCGGTCAGCGCGCTCGCCGGCGGGTTCTACATGCTGGACCAGTCGATCGCGTACGGCCGTGATCGCGTGGCGTTCGGCAAGCCGATCCTCAAGCGCGAGGTCTGGCAGCACAAGTTCGTGGACCTCTTCACGCGGGCGGAGGCGGCGAAGTCCTTCGTCTACAAGTGCGTCGACCAATACAACGACGAGCGATACGTGAAGAAGCAGCCGGTCAGCTTCGACACGGTGAAATACATCTCGATGGCGAAGGTGCTCGTGGGCGACGTGGTGAGCGACATCATGGACACGTGTCTGCAGTTCCACGGCGGCTGGGGCTACATCGAGGACTTCCCGATCGCCCGCGCCTGGCGCGACCAACGGCTCTTCCGCATCGGCGGCGGGACGACCGAGACCATGAAGTACTACATCGCCAAGTTGATGGGCTTCTGACCGAGCAGACCCACCCCCGGCCGTCCGCGCAGGCGGAAAAGTGCATCGGTGTGGGTTGGATCGCCAAAAAAACAGGAGACAAACGCGCTGGGAGGCTGTAGATACTGCGCCTCCCAAGCACGACGGGGCTGTAGCTCAGTTGGGAGAGCGCCTGACTGGCAGTCAGGAGGTCAGGGGTTCGATTCCCCTCAGCTCCACCGGCACGAAGGACGACGAGGGCGCCGCAGAACAAGCGGCGCCCTTCGTCGTTTGTGGGCACGGATCCGGAGAGGGACGGGAAGCGCGCGGTCCGCGCGTGGCGCTTCGCCCTGGCGGGGTACGTGGTGCTGCTCGGGATCGTCTCGGGCCTCGCGTATACGCGGGGGCTGCCGCTCGCCGTCCTGTCGACGCCCTACCTCGACAAGGTGCTGCACTTTCTGCTGCTCGGCGGCGCCTCGTTCCTCGCGCGTCGGGCCACGGGCGACGCGCGCGTGCCGCGGATGGGGCTCCCGGCGGGGCCGTCGGTGGTGGGGCTGCTCGCCACGATTGAGGAGTGCGCGCAGAAGTTTTCGCCGGTGCGGACCTTCAGCCTCGGCGACCTCGCGGCGAATCTGCTCGGGGTGGTGGTCTTTGGCTGGCTCGGGAGACCACGTCCGCGGAGCCGCCGCAGCGATTGACTGTTTTCTCGCGAGGCGTTTACGATCGAGAGGAGATCCACGCGCGCTCGATCCCACGCGCGCGCGTTCGCGGATCGGCCTTTTGGATCTTTCGACTCGGCGGAGCGCTTGGCATGAAGACGCATATGATCCGGCGGTGGATCACGGCTGCACTCCTCGCGGGCAGCGTGTCGGCGGCGGCGATGAGCGCGAGCGCGGCCGTGCCCGTGACGATCACCAACCAAGGGCGGCTCTTCGACGCGGACGACGCGCCGATCCACGGCTCGCTGACGGTGAGGTTCGCGATCTACGACGCGCCGAACGCGCAGACGCCGCTCTGGAGCGAGGAGCACAAGGTCGACTTCGACGAGGGGTTTTACTCGGTCTCGCTCGGGTCGCTCGTGCCGTTCGACAAACTGTTCGACGGGTCGGTGCGGTACCTGGGGATCACGATCGCCGACGATCCGGAGTTAGAGCCGCGCGCGCCGATCCAGAGCGTGCCGTATGCGCTCCTGGCGAACGACGTGAACGGGGACATCCACCCGACGAGCGTGACGGTCAACGGGACCGAGGTCATCAATAACAACGGCGAGTGGGTGGGTCCGCCGACGGGGCTCGTGGGTCCGACGGGTCCACAAGGTCCGACGGGCGCGCCCGGCGCCGTGGGCCCCGTGGGTGCGACGGGCGCGATGGGTCCGGCGGGTGCTATGGGTCCGGCGGGTCCGGTCGGGCCGATAGGACCGATGGGTCCGGCGGGCGCGATCGGGCCTGCGGGTCCGATGGGGCCGATGGGTCCGGCCGGCGCGACGGGCACGACGGGCGCGACGGGCGCGGTGGGTCCCATGGGGCCGATGGGCGCGACGGGCGCGATGGGTCCGCAAGGGGTCGCAGGCCCGACGGGCGCGGTGGGACCCATGGGTCCGCAGGGTGCGACGGGTGCTCAGGGGGACGTGGGGCCCATGGGCGCGACGGGTGCAATGGGTCCGCAGGGGGTCGCAGGACCCACCGGCGCGGTTGGACCCATGGGTCCGCAGGGTGCGACGGGTGCGCAGGGGGCCATCGGACCCATGGGCGCGACGGGTGCGATGGGCCCGCAGGGGGCCGTAGGCCCGACGGGCGCGGTTGGACCCATCGGTCCGCAGGGTGCGACGGGTCCCGTGGGAGGGGTGGGACCCACCGGCGCGACAGGTGCGATGGGCCCGCAGGGGGCCGTAGGCCCCACCGGCGCCATGGGCGCACAGGGGCCACAAGGCGTTCAGGGCCCGCAGGGCCCGATCGGTCCGGTCGGCGCGACAGGTGCCGTGGGCCCGCAGGGCCCGATCGGCGCGACGGGCGCCGTGGGCGCGCAGGGTCCGCAAGGCCTCCAGGGTCCGCAGGGCCCGATCGGCGCGACGGGCGCCGTGGGCGCGCAGGGTCCGCAAGGCCTCCAGGGCCCGGCGGGCTCGGCGAACATCAACGGCACGACGAACTACATCATCAAGTTCACGAGCGCCACGACGGGCGGCAACTCGCGGCTTTTCGACAACGGCACCAACGTCGGCCTCGGCACCACCGCCCCGAACTCCCCGTTCCACGCCACCTCGGCGAGCACGGTCCGCACAATCCTCTCCGAGAACACGACGACCACCGGCGCAGCGATCGTCGGCATCAACTCCGCGCCGGAAGCCCCGGACGCGGTCGGTGGTTCGGGCGTGTATGGCGTGACGAGCCAGAGAGGCCTCGCGGCCGTGTACGGCGACAACAACAGCCCGAGCGGCACCGCCATCCACGGCGCGGGCCAAAACGTCGGCGGCTTCATCCTCGTCGCCGGCTCCGGCGGCGCGTTCACCGGCTGGGACACGGGCACCTTTTCGAAAAACATCGCCCCGACGGGCGTCTCACAAGCCGTGTACACCGACAACGCCAACGACGTCGCCCGCATCAACTTCTGGGACGGCGGAACGATGTTCAAGATCCTGGGCATCGGCGTCGTCTCGACCACCGTCCTCGACCCGACCGATGCCGCGGGCCAGCGCCGCGTGACCCTCTACGCGCCCGAGGCCCCGGAGGTGCTTTTCGAGGACTACGGCGAGGCAAAGCTCGACCACGGCTTCGCACACGTCGAGCTCGACCCGATCTTCACGTCCAACGTCCAGGTCGACGAGCGGCACCCGCTCCGCGTGTTCATCCAGCTCGAAGAAAACGAGCAAACGCGCGGCGTGGTCGTAAAGAACAAGACCGCGACAGGTTTCGACGTGGTGGAGCTCGGCGGCGGGGCGTCCAACATGCCCTTCCAGTGGCACGTCGTCTGCAACCGCGCAGACGAGATCACGCCGGCCGGGCGCCTCTCCCATTACGCGGATCTACGCTTTGGGATCACGCCGGAGCCGCTTCCGTCGAGGCCCGCGCGCATCGACAACCCGAGCACGCAGGGCCCGAGCGCAGCCGCGGATCCGTCGCTCGCGTGGCTGCAAGCGCTCCTGCCGCTCATGCACAACGGGCGATAACCGAACCTCTGCTCGCAGGCCGTTGCGCCGGGGCGCTGCCCCAGCGCGGCGGCCTCTCAGGGCTCTTGCGTGGCGCCGGGCATGCCGCCGTTCAGGCGGCGGCCTTCGGGCAGCTTCTGGACGCTTTGCGGCGTGGGCTGCCCCATCGTGTAGATGAGCTTGTACTTGCCGTTGCGCACCTGGGTGCCGCCGGCGACGATTTCCGTCGCGGGGTGGCCCTTTGCTGCGACGGGCGGGGGCTCGTTTTCCTTGTCCTCGACGACGAGCAGGCCTCCCGCGTCGCAGCCGAGGACGCCCATCACCGCGAAGATCGCGAGGGATCCGACCGAGAGACGCGCGAGGGAAGCCATGGGTCGATTGTAGAGCCGGCCTCGGGCGAGGTTCAAGGCTCCTTTTTCTTGATGATCACGAAGTTTGCGCGGCGGTTCTGCTGGCGGCCTTCTTTCGACTCGTTCGAGTCGACGGGCACCGTTGCGCCGTAGCCTTTGGCCACGAGCTTCTCGGGTGGGATGCCGCGCTTGATGAGCCAGGCGCGCACCGAGTCGGCGCGGCTCTGCGAGAGGATCTGGTTGTACTCGTCGGCGCCCACCGCGTCGGCGTGGCCTTGCACCTCGATGAGCTCGATCTCGGGGTGCTGGAGGATCGCGTCGCGGACCTCGTGCAGGAGGTCGTCGCTCATCGGATCCACCGTCTGGTACTGGCTCGACAACCCGAAGCGGAAGCGGATCTGGCGCCGGATGACGATCTCTTTCGACGTGACCTCGACCCTTGGGCAGCCGTTGTGCTGCGGCTCCGGATCGGGCTTTCCGGGCACGTCGGGACATGCGTCCGTCTTGTCGGGGATCGTGTCCGCGTCGCGATCGGGCGGGCAGCCGTGCTTCTTGGGGTCCTCGTTTGGCGCGCCGGGATCCTTGGGACAGGCGTCGACGGCGTCGAGGATGCCGTCTTCGTCCGTGTCGGGTGGGCAGCCGTTTTTCTTGGGATCCGCGCTCTTCGCGCCGGGCTCGCTCGGGCAGGCGTCCTTCGTGTCGACGAGGGTGTCGCCGTCGGTGTCGGGCGGACAGCCGTTCTTCGTCGGATCTTCGTTCTTCGGGCCGGGCTCGTTCGGACAGGCGTCCTGTTTGTCCGCGATGCGATCGCCGTCGGTGTCGACCGGACAGCCGTTCTTGTGGGGATCGTCGTTCGCGGGGCCCGGCGTCTCGGGGCAGGCGTCGCGTTTGTCGGGGATGTCGTCGCCGTCCGTGTCCTTGTCGGCCGGGGCGGCTTGGGGCTCGTAGCCGATGCTGCCGACTGCCGAAAAGACGGGCGTTCCATACCCCTGCGTGAGGCCGGGGCCCGCGGCCGCGCCGACGACCAGGAAGGGCAGCGGGCGGAGCTTGGCGCCGACGAGCAGCTCGGCCGAGACGGGGGACGCGACGGAGATGCGCGTGTCCTCCGTGTCGAGGAGGACTTCGCGCGAGAACGGTGTCGAGAGCGAGAGCTCGGGGCCGACCTGGAAGAAGTCCTTGCCGAAGACCACGGCCGCGCCGGCGCGCGCGTCGAACGTGTGCGGGCGGGCCGAGGCGCGCAGGGTCGTGCCGACCGAGACGCTGTACAGGAACCGATCGACGCGGCCGCCCAAGATGACGTGTGGCTCGCCGCGGACCGCGCCTTCGGCTGCGTAGCCGGCCGGGCCGGTGGGCGTGTAGAGGTAGCCGCCGAGGCCGACCTGGAAGGCGCCGCGATCCTCGCCGAAGAGCCGCACGCGCGCGCCGATGCGCAGGTCGCCGACCTCGGCCGATTGCGGCGAGGCGAACTGCGCGCCGAGGACGGTGGGGCTGTCGCCGCCCTGCGCGAGCGCGAAGGGCATGTCGAGCGAGACGAGCAGCCGATCCCAGAGCGCGAGCGAGGCGTTCACGTGGAGGAACGTCTGCTGCGAGACGATGGCGTAGCGCGTGTCGCCTTCCTGGATCGAGAGCGGGCTCAGGCCGAAGTCGACGACGGCCTTGGCGCGCGGGATGAGGTGACCGCCGACGCCCGGGGAGGGGACGCCGAAGAGCGCGTCGCCGGCAACGGAAGGCTGGAAGCGCTCGAGGGCGCCGGTCGCGCTCGCTTCTTGCGCGAGGGACGGACATGCGAAAAGGAAGACCGCGGCCCCAGCCAGGATCGACCGAGTCCGCCCCAGGCGGCGATCTAGGCGCATATCCGCAGAAAACCCTGACCACGCGTGGGCTGTCAAGCCGCGTGGCAGACGCGACGCGCTTCCGCGAGGGCGACCCGGCGGAGTACAACGGCAGGCCCATGGATCGCCGAATCGCCGCTCGCGCCGCGGCTTGCCAAGCCGTCTTGCGGCCTTTTTTGCTGGTCGTGGCGCTCGCCGGGGGGTGCGACGCGCTGCCCGACCTCGCCGTGACACACCTCGGCCGGGGGGATCAGGCGCTCGCGGAGGGGCGGTACGGGGAGGCGCTCGCCGCGTACGCCCACGCGCACGAGCTCGCGCCGCACGATGCGCGCGTGCAACGGGCGCAGATGCGGGCGCGTGTCTCCCTCATGGCCGAGAGCCCGGCGCGGGTCGCCGCGGACGCGCTGGACGACGTGGCATACGAGGCGGAGTTTTTGCGCGGGACGGAGAAGGGCCTCGAAGCCGTGTGCCTGACCGCGCTCGGGAACGTGCTCGCGCGGCGCGGGGACCGGGAAGGCGCGCGGCTGAAGCTCGCCGAGGCCGTGAAGGCCGATCCGAATGCGTACGTGGCGCACGCGGCGCTGGGCGCGTTGCTCGTCGGAAGGCCGGAGGCCGCGGCGGAGGCGAAGGTCGCGCTGGAGCGGGCGCTCGTGTTGCGGCCCGGGGCGGCCGGGCCGCTCGCGGGGCTCGGGAAGATCAAGCTCGCCGAAGGGGACGCGCCCGGCGCGATCGAGCGGTTCGTGGCGGCGCTGGAGGCGGGGGACGATTTCGGGACGCGGCTCGCGCTGGGGCAAACGCGCCTGCAGCAGGGCAAACACGCCGAGGCCGCGGCGGATCTTCAGCGCGCGGCGCAGATGGATCCGCGGAGCCCGGAGGCGCTCGGCCTGCTCGGGCAGGCGCTGCTCGGCGCGGGCAACCTCGACGAGGCGGAGCGGGCGCTCCGGGCGTCCTTGGAGCTCCGGCCCGACGTGGGGACGTCGATCGCGCTCGGGTTCACGCTGGCGCGGCGGAAGAAGTCGGTCGCGGCGCTCGACGTGCTCGAAGGGGTGCTCGTGGCCGATCCGGTCGCGCCGCCGGCGCTCTTCGGCGTGGGCATGGCGAACCAGGACCTCGGGCGCACTCCGCAGGCGCTCGCCGCGTTTCGTCGGCTGCTCGGGTTGCCGCTCGAAGGCCCGCAGAAGCAGCACGTCGCCGATCTCCAGCGCGAGGCGAAGGCCCGCGTCGAGGCGCTCGAAGCGGCGCAGGAGAACGCTGCCGAGGCCGCCCCGGAAAAACCTCCCCAGGCGAAACGATGATCCTGCGCTCGTTCGGCGCGGCACTCGTGACGTTCGTCCGCACGTATGCCGTGCTGCTCGGGCTCGTGGGGCTCGGGGCGGCGCTCCGGATCCTGTGGAACGACGCCGCGTCGTATGCGCCCGCGGACGAGGCCTACTACGTCTCCTCGACGCAGTTTCTCCTGCGCGAGGGGTGGTCCGCGTACCCGCGGCTCGTCGCGGCCCACCTCGAACGCGCGGATCTCGCGGCGTCCCCCACGCCGCTCCGGTGGGGCTACTTCGTGATGACCTCGCTCGCGTGCGCCGCGGACGCGCCGTGTGACGGCCGCGCGTTCGCGTGGCTCTCGACGATCGCGGGGATCGTGTCGATCGTGTTCACGTACCTGCTCGGCGCGCGCCTCGTGGGTCCACGCGCAGGGCTCGTCGCCGCCGCGCTCACGGTGACGTCGCCGCTCCAGCTCGCCCTCTCGCGCCGCGCGCTCCAGGACGAGGTGCACTGCGCGGTCTTCCTGGCCGCGGCGTGGGCGCTCGTGCGGCTCTTCCAGGACGAACGCCCGTCGTCGCTTCGCGTGCGGCTTCGACCCATGGCGTTGTTCGTGCTCCTCGCGACGCTCGCGTTCGCCGTGAAGGAGGCGTTCGTCTTTCCGTATGCGGCCCTCGCGGCCGCGACCGTCTTCGCCTCGCGTTTGCGCATCCGCGCCGCGGAGGCGCTGCTCTTCCTGGCCCCGCCGCTCCTCTTCTTCGCGGGCTTCGTTCTCCTCGGCCGCGACGGTTCGGCCTTCTTCGACCTGCTCCGCGTCACGCAGGCCTCGTTCCTCGGCGACTACAGCATCCAGTACCAGGGCGGCCCGCCGCACCGGCCCCTGTTCGACCTCTTCGTGCTCGCGCCGATCGTCTGCGTCCTCGCGACCTTCGCGCTCGCGCGTCTGGCCGAGCGCCCCCGCGACGATCGAGGCGCGCGCTGGCTCGTGGCCTTCCTGCTCGTCTCGCTCGCCGCGTTCGCGGGGCTGCCCAAGAACCTGCGTTTCCTCGTGGTGCTCGACCCGATCCTCCGCCTGCTCGCCGCGTGGGCGCTCGTCACGTTCCCCTGGGCCGGGCGGGCGCGCGGGGCCGCGTTCGTCGCGGCCTGGGTGATCCCCTCGGCCGTGCTCGAGCTCGCCCTGTTCCACGAGACGTTCATCACCTTTCGCACCTATGATCCCACCACGTACGACGTCCTCCGCGCGCTCGGGGCCCTGCCGGGTCCCGCAGCGCGTGCGGGCGCGGGCGCCTTCCCGCTCGTCTTTTTCGCGGCGCTCGGGGCCCTGCTCGTGGGGCTCGTCGTTCGGAGGAAAGTCGCCGTGACGGAACCCGAAACCAACGCAAAAAGCAGGGACGAAGAGGCCTCGGAGAAGCCCGCCGCGAAGGCCGCCGCGCGCGCGCCGAAAGAGGCCGACGGGCCGAGCTTCGTGGTGTTCTGGCTCGGCGCCGTCGTGGTCGGCGTGCTGGCGATCGTCATCGCCTGGAAAGCGTCGAGCCCGCTTCCAGCCGGAAAACCGGGCGGCGCGGTCCTGCCGGCCGTGCCGCCGAGCCCGCGCGCGGCCGCTCCGCGGAGCCCCGGCGCGCAGCCGGATCCGATGAACCTCGGGCTCGCGGCGCTCTACACGCAGAACGATCCCGTCCTCGCGGCGGCGCGGTTCCGCGAGGTGCTCGCGCAAAACCCCGATCACTACGGCGCGACGTACCAGCTCGCGACGGCGCTCGAACAGGCCGGAGAGCCCCGCGGCGCGCGGCCGCTCTGGGCGAAGATGGCAGCGATGGCCGACGGGATCGGCGACACGAAGACGGCCGAGCACGCCCGCGCGCGGACGGCTGCGATCGACGCGCAGCTCAACACCTTATCGCTCGACGATCCGACGGCCTCGATGCAGCTCGGCCTCGACGCGCTCTACAACAGGAAAAACCCCGAGGCCGCGGCGGCGCATTTCCGCGCCGTGCTCGCGCATCACCCGGATCACTACGGCGCGACGTTCCAGCTCGCGACGGCGCTCGACCAGGCCGGGCGGCCGGCCGAGGCGCGCCCGCTCTGGACGAAGATGCTCGGCATGGCCGAGGGCATCGGCGACACGAAGACCGCCGAGGCCGCGCGCGCGCGGCTTTCCCAGAAGCCTTGAGCGCCTACGGCTTGCGTTCCCACTATTGGAGGCCCAACGACCGGGCGAGCTCGGCGCCGCGCGGGTCTTTGGGGTGCGCCTCGCGGAGCTTCTGCGTGTGGTGCTTCGCTTCGTCGACGACGCCGCGCCGGAACGTGAGGAGCGCGAGGTTGTAGCGCGCGTCCGCGAAGGTCGGGTCCGCCCGCAGGGCCGCGAGGTAGGCCGCGCGCGCGGCGTTGTAGTCGCCGCGGCGATCGGCCACGAGCCCGAGGTCGTACTGCGCCTCGGCGTCGCCCGGCTCGGCGACGACGAGCGGGCCGAGCGCACGGGCGGCCTCGTCGAGATCGCCCTTCACGAGGGCCGAGGCGCCGACGAAGAGCGCGGCGCTTCGGCCGGCCCCGAGCTCGACGGCGCGCCTCGCCTCCCGCATCGCCTCGGCGTCCTTGCCTTGACCGGCGAGCGCGAGGGCGAGGGCGTAGCGCAGCCGCGCCTCCGCGCCGCCGAGGGCGAGGGCGCGCCGGGCCGCCTCCTCGGCCTGCATGGCCTGACCGCTCAGGCCGAGCGTTTCCGCATGGAGGGCGCGCAGAGCGGCGTCGCTGGGGCAACGCTCGTGGGCGGCGCGCGCGAGGCCTTCGGCCTGCACGAAGTCGCGGGCGCGGATGGCGATCTCGGCGTGCTCGCCCTGGCAGCGGCAGCTCCCGGGGTGCAGCCGCAAGCACTCGTCCACGACGGCGCGGGCCGCCAGAAAATCCCGCGCGCCGAGCGGCTTGCGCGTGAGCTCGCCGATCGCGCGGGGATGCTCGCCGTCGCGTCGCAGCGCTTCCCACCACATCTGCATGGGAGAGGTGAGCCAGGACGAAGCGGACGCAAAGACGAGCGCGCCGAGCGTGAGCACGGCGAGGGCCGCAAAGCCCTGCGCATGGCGAACACGCGGGAGCTTCTCGCCCGCGAGCGTCGAGGCCACGAGCAGGAGGGAGGCCCAGGCCGGAACCGCGACGAACACCACGCCCTGGCCGAGCGGCGCGCGGCCGTCGCGGAAGTAGAGCGCGGCGCCGAGCGCGGCCGCGACGGAGACCCACGCGAACGCCGCGCTCCACGCGAACCCCCGCCGAGGCACCCCCCACGCGCGGAGCCGTACGGCGCCGTAGAGAACGGCGCCGAGGAGGAGCACGGCCAGGATGGCCGCGACGATCGGGTTTGCGGGGGGCGAGGGCTCGGGCGAGAAGAGCGGCGGCGCGAGCGCGAGCAAGAGAAGACGCGCGGCGCGCGTCACCACATCGAGCAGGAGGAGCACGCGCGGAATTTACCCCGCCGCGACGCTCGAGACGTCACTCTTCGCGGCCTCGACGATCTCTTGCGCGTACCGGGCGATGAGCGCCTCGTCCTCGCCCTCGACCATCACGCGGAGCTTCGGCTCCGTGCCGCTCCAGCGCACGAGCACGCGGCCCTTGCCGCCGAGCGTCTTCTCCACGCGGTCGACGACGAGCCGCATCGTCTGCATCGATTCGAGCGGCAAGCGCCGCACGAACGTGGCGTTCTCCAGCACCTGCGGCACGCGCTGCATCGCCCGCGACGCGAGCTCCGAGAGCGGCTTGCCCGACTCCAGCATGATCGCGAGGACCTGCAGCGCCGCCACGATGCCGTCGCCCGTGGTCGCGTGGTCGAGGAAGATGAGGTGCCCGGACTGTTCGCCGCCGAAGCTGTAGCCACCGGCGCGCATGGCCTCGACGACGTACCGGTCGCCGACGGCGGTGCGCTCGACGCGGCCGCCCTCGGCCGCGAGCGCGCGTTCGAGGCCGAGGTTCGACATGACCGTGCTGACCACGGTGCCGTGCGGCAGCTTGCCCTGGCGGAGCAGGCGGAGCGCGACGAGCGCCATGATCACGTCGCCGTCGACGATCTGGCCCTTCTCGTCGACCATGATCACGCGGTCGGCGTCGCCGTCGAGCGCGATGCCGAGCGCGGCGCCCTTGCGCACGACCTCGGAGGCCACGTGGTCGGGGTGCAAGGCGCCGCAGTCGCGGTTGATGTTGCGGCCGTTCGGCTTCACGCCGAGCGGGACGACGTCCGCGCCGAGCTCGCCGAAGACGAGCGGCGCGACCTTGTAGGCGGCGCCGTGCGCGGCGTCGCAGACGAGCTTGACGCCGTCGAGCGAGAGCTGCGCGGGGAAGGTGTTCTTGCAGAACACGACGTACCGGCCGCGCGCGTCTTCGAGCCGCATGGCGTCGCCGATGGCGGCGCCGGTGACGCGGAGCGCGTCGAGCTCGCCGCCCTCCATGAGCCGCTCGATCGCGGCCTCCTCGGCGTCCGGCAGCTTGAAGCCGTCGGGGCCGAAGATCTTGATGCCGTTGTCGCCGTACGGGTTATGGCTGGCGCTGATCACGACGCCGGCGTCGGCGCGCATGCTCCGCGTGAGCTGCGCGACGGCCGGGGTGGGGATCGGGCCGCTCAGCATGACGTGACCGCCCATCGCGCAGATGCCCGAGGCGAGCGCGGTCTCGAACATGTAGCCGCTGAGCCGCGTGTCCTTGCCGATGACGACACGCACCTTGCGGCCTTTTCCGCGCCGCGCGACGAACGCGATGGCGCGCCCGAGTCGCAACGCCATCTCGGGCGTCATGGGCGGTTCGTTCGCGGTCCCACGAACGCCATCCGTCCCGAAGAGCTTGCGTCCGCTGCTCTTGGTCAAAGGCTCTTGCTCCTTTTTCCTGGTCGACTCCGTCCTGGCCACGCCGCCACGCTAGCCGCGGACGTGGCCGAACGTTAGCCCCTAGATGAGGCGTCCGTCGGGGAGAGGTCCTCGGGCCGGCGTGAGGCGGCGGCGGTTCGATGACGGTCCGGAGAAACGGGTTCTTTGGGAGGAGAAGAAATTCGAGAAGGCGATCCGGCGCGATCCGTTGGAGACATGGCGAGCGCGTGGGTCAGCGTGATTTGAGCGAAGACGCCGCGCGACGTGCTGCGACGCGCCCGACCACGTATCCAATCGTGAACACATGCCAGGGCCGGAGCCCGCTCGCTTCGCCGCGGTAGACGGGTTTTACAGCGACCTCGTGAATGCGATGTCCATGACGGGCGAGCGTGCCGAGCAAGTCGTTCGGGTATCCATACCGCGCCCACATCCCCTCGTGGAGCAGACAATCCATCGCCGCCGCGCCGATCGCGGTATACCCGCACTGGCTATCCGATAGCGACGGCAATCCCGCCGCATGGCGCGTCATCCACGCGAGCGCCGAGGTGCCGAGGAGCCGGTGGAGCGGCATGTCCTTCCACACGGAGGGGTGGCGCAGGCGATCGCCTTTGACGTAATCGGCTTCGCCGCGCGCCACGGGCCCGACGACGGCGGGCAGGTCGAGCGGGTCCATCTGCCCGTCGCCCGCCATCACGGCCGCGACGTCGGCCGCGAGCGCCCGCGCCTCGCGATACCCGGTCAAGATGGCCGCCCCGACGCCGCGGTTGTCCGCGTGCCGCACGAGCACGAGGCGCGTGTCCCCCGCGGCGCGCGCGGCGGCCGAGGTGGCGTCGTCGCTCGCGTCGTCGACCACGACGACGTGATCCACGAACGAAGGCACGGTCCGCACCGTCTCCGCAATCCGATCCTCTTCCCGGAACGCCGGGATCACCACGGCGATACGCACACCCGAGTACACGAGGCGACGCCTTTAGCGAAACCGCGCGACGATTTCAACCCCAGGCGAAAACGTGCGCTGCGCCGACAAAGGGCGCTCGCCCGGAGGAAACTCTGGTAAGGAAGGCCGTTCCTTCCAAACGGGGGACGTTCGTCATGACAAAATTTTCCAGCGTATCCAATCTTGGTTTCAAGAACGCGACGCTCGTAACGGTGCTCGCCGTGGGCGCGGCGGCGACGTGGGCGGGGTGTGCGACCAGCACCTCGGACACGGCCTCGGGCGGCGATGGGAGAGGCGGCGACGACGCGGCCGGCGGGCAGGGCGGCACCGCGGGCCAGGGCGGCTCCCCGGGGCAGGGCGGCGCAGGGATGGGCGGCGCAGGGCAGGGCGGCGGCTCGGTCTGCGGGCCCGGCACGACGCTCTGCGGGGAGGCCTGCACGGTCCTCGCGTTCGACCCGACGAACTGCGGCGCCTGCGGCAAGGCCTGCGCGGCCGGCGAGCTCTGCTCGCAGGGGCAGTGCGGGATCACGTGCCTCGGCGGCACGACCCAATGCAACGACCTCTGCGCGGACCTCGCGAACGACCCGAACAACTGCGGGGCGTGCGGGACGGCGTGCGCCGAGGGGCAGATCTGTTCGGCGGGGCAATGCGGGACGTCGTGCGTGGGCGCGACGGCTTGCAACGGCACCTGCGTGGACCTCGACACGGATCCGGCGAATTGCGGCGCGTGTGGGACGGCGTGCGCCGCGGGCCAGGTCTGCTCGATGGGGCAATGCGGCGTCACGTGCCTCGGCGGCTCGGCCCTGTGCGGGTCGAGCTGCGTGGATCTCGACACGAGCCCGGCGCATTGCGGGGCGTGCGGCAACACGTGCCCCTCGGGGCAGCTCTGCGCGGCAGGCATGTGCGTGAGCATCGGCGAATGCAATGCGCCGTTCCTGCAATGCGGACAGCTCTGCGTCTTGCCGGCGTCGGACCCGGCGAACTGCGGGACGTGCGGTAACAAGTGCGCCACCGGCGCGACGTGCGTGGACGGGACCTGCCAGGTCTGCGACAGCACGACGACGGACTGCGACAACGACGGGTGGCTCGCGAGCGAGGGTGATTGTTGCGACAAACCCGGCCTCTGCGGCGCCGAGCCCGAGAAAGTGAACCCGGGCGCGATCGAGGTCGTGGGCAACGGCATCGACGACAACTGCAACGCGAAGACGGATCTCTTCGACCTGGAAGACACGGTCTCTTGCGACGATGGGCTGGTCTCGAATTCGTCGTCCCCGACCGATTACGCGAAGGCGCTCGGCATCTGCCGCGTGACGACGGAGAACGCGCCGAAGGCGGAGAAGACGTGGGGCCTCATCAGCGCCAAGCTCCTGCGCGCCGACGGCTCGGCGCTCGCCGACATGCAGGCGACCTCGATCCGCCAGGGCTTCGGCGGCATCACGCCGGCCGTGCTGGAGGGCAAGAGCGCGGTCGTGCTCTCGAGCGGCATCGCCGCGGACGCGACGCAGACGAACCCGGGGCCGAACGGCGGCGCGCCGGGGGGCTTCAACGTGTCGTCGGAGCACACGCCGGTGAGCAACGTGCTGATCTCGGGCGGCGGAGAGCATTCGGTCAAGGATTGGTTCGCCACGCCAAACTTGCCGCTCAAGCCCGCGAACGGCCTGCCGGATTCCCCGGGCTGCAACGCGAGCAACACGCCGGAAGCCGAGGACTCGGTCATGCTCGTCCTCCGGCTGCGGGCGCCCACGAACGCGCGGGCCTTCTCGTTCAACTCGTACTTCATGTCGGCCGAATACCCGGAGTTCGTCTGCACGAGCTTCAACGACCAGTTCATCGCGCTCGTCGACACGCCGACCGGCGTGCCGTCGCCGACGCCGAACCCGGTCGACAAGAACCTGATGACGTTCACGTCGGGCAACCAGAAATGGCCGATCGGGATCAACATCGCGCAGGGCACGAATCTCTTCGCCGTGTGCGACTCCCAGGCCACGTCGCCGTTCTGCTGGGACACGAGCGTCAGCGCGACCTCGTGCTCGCTCGGCTCGTCGCAGCTCATGGGCACGGGCTTCGAATCGAACGGTGATTGCCTGGTCGGCGGCGGCACGTTCTGGCTGACGACCGCGGGCAACGTGATCCCCGGGCAAATCGTGGAGATCCGGATCGCGCTGTGGGACGTGGGCGACGCGTCGTACGACTCGCTCGCGATCCTGGACGGCTTCCAGTGGCTCTCGGCGGCCACGCTGCCCGGCACCGGCGGGTGAGCAGGATGTAAGGGTGTGGGGGGCGACGCCCCCCCATCCCTCCGGGTTTTTGCGGGTCGACAAAATGAAACCGGGCGGCCGTTTGGCCGCCCGGTTGGTTCTGCTGGGCGTTAGCCCAACATCAGCCCATCGGCGTCTCCCAGTCGTCCTCGGCCGTGATGCCGCCCTCGGTCCACGTCCAGATGATCTTCTGGTACGTGAACGCGATCTCCTCGTACTCGGCGTACTTCATGAGATCGGGGTTCCGGTTGTTCGGCATGCGGAAGTTGATCGACGCGATGTTCGCGTTGATCAGGCGCACCGTGTAGTGGTTCACCTCGGTGCCGACGCCCTGCTGCGCCTTCACCTGCGGCGTGAAGTGCTTGAGCTCCCACTCCGAGATGTTCTCGTTGTTGACGAGCGAGCTGTAGAGCAGCGGCGACGCCTTATCGAGCTCCTTCGTCACGATGAAGGGCTTGTGCATGCGCTTGCCGGTCGGCAGGCCGCTCGCCGGATCGCGGGGGCTCATGATCTCGTGCGAGACCGCGATGACCATGATGCTGTTCTCGCGACCCTTCTGGGTCACGGAGCCCTTGATCTCGCCCTGCTTCTGCCCCTTCAGACGGAGATACGCATTGAGAGCCATGGTGCAAACCTCTTCCGTTTGGTCGTGCCGTCCCCTGGACTCAGTCTACGCCTTATTGCGCGCTGGCAGATGACGGCCTTCCAGCCGAACCCGAAGACCCGAAGACCTTCGTGCACGGGCTTTCGGCTTTCCCCCGTTTTCGCTCCGGCGTCAAGCAACTTCGTGCCGGCTTTTCGAGGGGAGCCGTCCAGGCATCATTGCATTCGTCATGCCATCCGTTGGAGGACCCAAAGACGCAGCCATGACGTAGGACTACCGTGTCATTGCGTGAAACTGGAGGGGGGGTGGGGCAACGATCCTGGATCTTCGAAGTCCCACCGTGGGGAAAAAAGGATCCAGGATGCGATGCGTCAGGAGCGGTATTTGCGGCCGCCCGCGAGCTGATCGGCGAACGCGACGAGATCCTGCTCTTTTTTGAGCAGCGCGCCGAGGAAGGGGAGCGCCTGTTCGAGCTTCACCTCGTCGATGCCGGCTTTGCGGAGCGCGGCGATCCAGTCGATGAGCTCACTCGTGGAGGGGCGCTTGCGGAGCCGCGACATGTTGCGGATCTCGTAGAAGACCGAAAGGACCTGATCCACGAGCGCCCGCGCGAGCTCCGGGTGGTGGACGTTCACGATCTGCCGCATGAACTCGCGGTCGGGGAAATCGATGAAGTGAAAGACGCAGCGGCGCAGGAACGCGTCCGGCAGCTCTTTTTCGTTGTTGCTCGTGATGACGACGACGGGCCGCTCCTTCGCCACGTACTCGTCGCCCGTCTCGGTCACACGGAACCGCATGCGATCGAGCTCGTGCAAGAGGTCGTTCGGAAACTCGAGGTCCGCCTTGTCGATCTCGTCGATGAGGAGGACCACGCGTTTCTCCGCGGCGAGCGCGCGACCGAGGGGCCCGAGCTTGATGTAACGGCGGATGTCGCGCACGTCGCCGTCGCCAAAGCGCGAGTCGTAGAGGCGCTGGACCGTGTCGTAGACGTAGAGGCCGTCCTGCGCCCGGGTCGTGCTCTTCACGTGCCAGGGGATGAGCTCGGTCTCGAGCGTCTGCGTGATGGCCTCGGCCAGCAGGGTCTTGCCCGTGCCAGGCTCGCCCTTCACGAGCAGGGGACGTTCGAGCGCGAGGGCGCAGTTCACCGCGGCCTCGAGGGATTCGTTCGTGAGGTAACCGATGGTGCCGCGGAAACGACGAAACTCCGTCATGGGCGGGAACCTAGCACGGAGAAACCCCCCGCGGGGCGCGCGGTTTGCGCCGGCGCGCAAGGCGTGCGCTCACGTGCCCGACCGATCGAGTTCCTTCGCGAAGGTCGGATAATCGAGCGGCTTCGTGAAGATTCGTGGCTCGGGATCAAATGCCTTGGCGCGGGCCGCGACGATCTCGGGATACCCCGTCACCATGAAGATCGGCAGCGCGGGGTTTTCGGAGCGCGCGTATTTCGCGACGGCGATGCCGTCGGCATACGGCATTTGCAGGTCCGTGACGAGGACGTCGGGCATGGGCGCGCGCGAGAGCCTGCCGATGGCGTGGGCGCCGTCGTGCACGACCTCGACGTCGAAGCCGTCTTCGCGGAGCATCCGCACGAAGATACGCGCCGAGCGGATGTCGTCGTCCACCAGAAGGACCAGTCGCCGCGGCCGTTCTTGCGTGTCCACGCGAGGGGGACGTACAAACCCCGTGCCACTCAGCCGGCGCCCTTTTTCTCTTTTTCCTTCGCGGCGACGCCGTACTCGTGCAGGCGGTACTGGATCGTGCGGACGCTGATGTCGAGCATCTCGGCGGCCTTCGCCGTGGAGCCGTTCGTCGCGTCGAGCGTGGAGAGGATCGCGAATCGCTCGATCTCGGCCATCGTTGCGCCGGGAATGCGGACGCCGCCCTTGGGCAGCGGGGCCACGTCGATCGGCAGGTCGTCCTCGTCGATCTGCGTGCCCTCGCAGAGCACGACGGCGCGCTCGATCGCGTTCTCCAGCTCGCGCACGTTGCCCGGCCAGCGGTGCGCGAGGAGCTTGGCGCGGGCGCGGTCGGTCACGCCGTCGATCCGCTTCTTGTTCTCGAGCGCGAAGCGCCGGAGGAAATGCATCGCGAGCAGGAGGACGTCGCCGCCGCGCAGGCGGAGCGGCGGCATCTCGACGTGCACGACGTGCAGGCGGTAATAGAGATCCTCGCGGAAACGGCCGTCGTGCACGTCCTTCGCGAGGTCGCGGTTCGTCGCGGCGATGAGGCGGACGTCGACCTCGACAGGGTCGTTGCCGCCGACCCGCTCGAAGGTGCGCTCCTGCAAGACGCGGAGGAGTTTTACTTGCGTCGCCGGCGGGATCTCGCCGACCTCGTCGAGGAACAAGGTGCCGCCGTTCGCCTGCTCGAACCGGCCCACGCGGCGTTTGTCCGCGCCGGTGAAGGCGCCTCGCTCGTGGCCGAAGAGCTCGCTTTCGAGCAGGCTCTCCGCGAGGGCCGCGCAATGCAGCGTGATGAAGGGGCCGCTCGCGCGCGGGCTTTTCTTGTGGATGGCCCGCGCGAGCTCGCCCTTGCCCGTGCCGCTCTCGCCCGTGATGAGGACCGTGGCGCGGGCCGGGGCGACCTGCTTGGCGACGCGGTAGACCTTCTGCAGCGCGGCGCTCGATCCGATGAGGCCCTCGAACCCTTCGCCCTCGCGCTCGCGGAGCTGGCGGCGCAGCTCCTCGGCCTCGGCCTTGAGGTTCGTCCGTTCGATCACGCGCTCGATCGAGAACGCCAGCGCGTCGAAATCGACGGGCTTCGTGATGAAATCGTCCGCGCCGCTGCGCATGGCCTGGACGGCGGTCGAGACCTCGCCGAACGCGGTCACCATGATCACGGGGACGCCGGGGTACGTGGCGCGGAGCTTCTGCAAGAGCTCGAGGCCGTCCATGCGCGGCATCTTGAGGTCGGTCACGACCACGTCCGGCGGGCGATCGGCGGCGATTTGCAGCGCGCTCGGGCCGTCCGCCGCGGCGTCGACCGCGTAGCCCTCCTGGCGCAAGAGCTTTTCGAGGCCGGAGCGGGCGCTCGCCTCGTCGTCGACGACGAGCACGCGCGCCCTGGGTTTGCCCGCGATTTTCGTATCCGTCATGGGAGCCTCAAGGGAGGACCTTCCCCGTGTTCCCCTCGGCGTCGTGCGCGCCGAGGCGGACGGGGAGCGAGACACGGAATATCGTCCTGCCAGGGTGGCTGTCGACGTCGATCGTGCCGCCGTGGTCGGTGACGATGCGGTGGACGATGGCCAAGCCGAGGCCCGTGCCCTCGGGCTTCGTCGAGAAAAATGGGTCGAAGATCGGGGCGTCGGGGCTCGCGAGGCCGGGCCCGTCGTCCTCGACCTCGATGACGACGTCCCGCGGCCTTCGCCGCGCCCGGAGCGTGACCGAGCCGCCGCCCGTGGGTTCGAGCGCCTCGACCGCGTTTTGCAGGAGGTTCAGGAGGACCTGCTGGATCTTGGGCGTGTCGAGGTCGAGCACGAGCTCGCTCGTGGGCAGCTCCAGGGTGAGCGTGACGCCGGTCTGGATCGCGCGGGCCTCGGCGAGCTTGCCCGCGCGCTCGCACACGGCGCGCACGGACGTGGGGCGGAGCTCGAGGGGTTTGGGGCGCGCGAAATCCAAGAACTCGCTGACGAGCTTGCCGAGACGCTTGATCTCTTCGCCCACGATGTGGACGGCTTCGAGCTGCTCGCCGTCGGCGCTGCTCTTGCGCAGGCCTCGTTCGAGGAAGGTGACGTGGAGCTGGGCGCCGTTCAGCGGGTTTCTGATCTCGTGCGCGAGGCCCGCGGCGAGCGTGCCGACGGCCGCGAGCTTCTCGTTTTGCCGGAGCCGCGCGGCGAGCGCGTTCTCGTCGGTCGTGTCGCGGCCGACGGCGAAGAGGACGATGTCGTCGTCGTCGCCCGGCGCATACGCGAAGTGCCAGCGTACGTCGCGGATCTTGCCGGCGCGGGTGCGGACCGCGCTCTCGACGTCGTCGAGCGAGGCGCGGCCGTCGCGGCTGTCGAGGAGCGTTTGCAAGAGCCCCGCTTGCTCCTCGTGGAGGGCCTCGGGCAGGAGCGCCTCGTGGAAACGCGCGCCGAAGACCTCCTCGCGCCCGAGGCCGGTGACGCGCTCGGCCTCGCGGTTGAAGAGGCGGATTTTTGCCTCGCGATCGAGGCCGACGACGAGGACACGGGCGAGCTCGACGGCGCTGATGTAGCGGTGCTCGGTGCGGCGCAAGGCGAGGTCGACCTCGGCCCGTTCGAGGCGCTCGCGCTGCTGCGTGCGCGCGAGGAAATGATCACGGTAGCTCTCGAGCATGACCGCGAGCTCGAGGTCGAGGGCGCGGTCGAGCGCCTCGCGGCAGGCCCGCGCGTCGTCGCCCATGGTGTCGTCGGCGACGCGGAGGAGCGCGACGCGGATGAGCGCCATCGCGGTGAACATGTAGCGCTGCGGGAGGCCGATCTGGACGTGGATCCGGCCGATTTCGAGGGTCTTCTTGAAGTACGCCTCGTCGTGCGGGCCTGTGCAGAGCCGATCCATCCAGCGGACCATGGAGCCCTGGAGCCGCTTGATCTGCGCCTCGCCGGTGAAGACGTCGTGCGCGTCGCCGTGCTCGCGGATGCGGTCGTAGAAGGCGGTGGCGATGCGCTCGAAATGCGGGGCCGCGAGGGGCCGGAGCGCGCGGAGGAGGCGCGCGTCCTCCTCGCTGAAGCGCACGTACCGCAGGAGCTCCTGGACCAGGCTTTCGTCCGTTTCCGCGCGGGTAGGAGGAGACGCAGCCTTCCGATCCATGATCACGGCGGCTCGGGCGACGAGCCGTCGTCCACGTTGCCTTCGATCCTGCCTTCGATCAAGGGGAGGTCCGCGCCGAACCAGCCGATCCGGACGCCGCGGTGGCGCAAAGCTTGCGCCTCGGATGCAAGGGCTGCGTCGCCGGCCTGTGGAGGTTCGTTCTCCTCGGTCTCGTGCGCGTCGGGAGCGCCGGTGCAGACGAGGTATCGATCGCGGATGGAGAGGCCGGTGCATGCGGCGCAGAGGGCGCAGCGATCGACGTGGACTTCCTTGGTGCGGCGGGGGCACTCGACGAGCAATCCTTTGCCGCCGCTGCCGAGGACGCGAATCGGAAGATGATGGACCTCGGGGAGCGGGCTCCGAGGCGGGGGCTTGCTGCTCGACATGGTGGACCCGGGCGTCATGCAACGGGCGGGCCTCGTGAGGCGCTCTCGCTCAGCCCTCGTTCGTCGGCGTCGTCTCCTCCAACCCGCTCCCACCCGCCGCCTCCTCCGGAAGCTGCTCCTCCCCCGTCTTCGGATCCACGTCCGGCGTGCTCCTTCGCGTGCGGATGTTGTGTCGGATGGCCTCATTTTGCTTCACGACGGGCGCGAGCAGCGCGGCACGTTTTTCTGCGTGGTCGCCCGTCGGCTCGTCGTATGTGCCGAGGATCCTGGCGACGATCCGCAGGAGGTAATTCTGTCCGGCCTCGCGCGCGGCTTTCACGGTGCCGAATTCGAGGGTATCGACGGCCGAGAGCGCTTCCTTGTACTTTTGCGCGAGGTTCGCGATTCGCTCGGCGTTGAGCGAGAGGCCGAGCTTCTGCACGACCGGCGAAAGCTCGCCCTGGAGCTTGTCGACGATCGCCTTCACGGCGACGAGCTCCACGTCGTACGGCGCATTCGTGACGGCCGCGACGCCATTGGGAAAGACCTCGTGAAGGAAGTGCTCGACGTCCGCGATGAGCTGCGCGTCCTCGACCTCGTCGGCGCCCTTGAGGAGGGCCTCGCCCGCGTCGCGCAGGCCGGAGAGGGCCTTGTCGAGCCGGATGTCGGCTTGCTGGAGCGCCTTCTGGTCGCGGAGCTGCTTGGCGGAGGGCTTGCCCGATCTCCGCTTCGTGGCCCAACGTTGCTCGAGCGCGTGCGTCTTTTGCCCCGCGGCGATGGCCTCGGCGACGAGCGGCACGATCGCGGGCGCCGGCATGGCCTGCGCGATGTCATGCACACGATAAAAGGTGTACAGGCAGCGCCCTGTCGGAAATTGGTTCAGATCGATGAAATCGGCGTGGTTCGTGGACACGGCTGGGCATGCTCGCCCGGTGAAGACGAGCGCGTCAAGCCGCACGGGGCCCCTGGAGAGCCCTCCGCGTGTTGGAATCTTGCGTGCAGGAGGGCCTCGGAGGGTTTCGTCTGGCCGAGGACGCGCGTGCAGGCGGGTCTCGGGGGGCTCGTCGCGGCCGCGATCGGAGATGCAAGCGCCGCTGAAGGGCTCGCATGCGCGAGGGGGCGCCCGGTTCGAATGCGAGGGGGCCTCGAACGACCGCGCGCCGCGGCCGAAAGGGAGGCGCCACCTCGCGAAACGACGGCGGGCGGCGCGCGTGCGTGGGCCGGTCAGGGCTTCGAGGACGAGAGGGCGCGGCCGAGGCGGGGCCTCCCGGAGGCCGACGCGCGGGCGAGAGAGCCCGAAGCTCGGGTCCCGGGAGGCCCATGCATGGCGAAGGTCGCGGAGGGCGAAGGCGCTTCGAGGCTTCGGGGCGGCGAAGGTCGCGCGAAGGCGGGGCACCGGGTGGATTTTGTACACGCGGCGCGGTGAAGCGGAGAGCAGCTCATGCCTTCGGGGCGGGGGAGCGCGGCGGGAGGGAAGGGGGCGATAGGGTTATGAGTGGCGGAGAGGCGCGAGGTCCCGAAGCCTTGGGGGCGAAGGCAATCCGGTGTTCGGTCGCGCGGCTCGACAGATCGTCGACTGCCACGACGTCCTGCCGCTCTTCGTCTTCGATCCACGCGCGGACCTGAAGAACCGCGGCTCGATACCCATGGCGTTCCACGACAAGGTCGTGGCTTGCGAGCCGCCGCCTCCGCCCAAGCCGAAGCCTGCGCCTCCGCCTGCCCCGGCGAAGGAGCAGGAGCCGCCAC
The DNA here is from genome assembly GCF_005144585.1 of Polyangium fumosum. Classification (GTDB taxonomy): domain Bacteria; phylum Myxococcota_A; class Polyangia; order Polyangiales; family Polyangiaceae; genus Polyangium; species Polyangium fumosum. Next base: position 181,722 of record NZ_SSMQ01000019.1, read on the forward strand.
CGAAGGAGAGGGCGGACGGCGGCGAGGGCGGGGGCGGGAAGGGCGGGGGCGGCAAAGGCGGCGGGAGCGCAAAGGGAGACGGGAGCGGCGGCGGCGGCGGGGACGATTCCGACAGCATCGAGAAGCGCGTCGAGAAATATCGCCTGCCACGCTCGAAGGAGGCCACGCCCGAGGATCCGAGCCCCACGCAGAACGGCGACCCCGTGTTGCCGAAGAAGGGCATCTTGTCCGACGAGAGGCAGTTGCCTTCACGTGACGAGGTGCATCCGCCGAAGTGCGTGGACCCGCAATGCACGCTGGTGGATCGGGGCGGCGCGCTGCCGGAGCTCCAACACGGGCAAGGGCGACCGCTCGTGAGCGCGGTTCGCTGCCAGGACACGAAGCAGGGGTGCAACGGAAAGGGGGACGGGACCGGCAAAGGCAAAGCCCTGACGCCGATGGAGCGGATGGTCCGCGAGCTGGCGATCGCCTCGGCGATGCTGAACGGCGAGTTCAACCACGCTCGACGAAAGGGACGAACGCCTAGAGCAACGATCGGGTAGAAAGCCAGATCATTCCGAGCAGTTACGTGACGAGGATCGACAAGGCCAGACGGCTGTGCTCTACTGCGCGCGGCTCGCCCAGCCTGCACGGAATAGGTCTCCGCCAT
>NZ_SSMQ01000001.1 GCF_005144585.1 Polyangium fumosum
CTGATTGCACGACAAACCGGCCCCGTCTCGGGTGACACCGGGGCGGGGCGCCGCCGCGGCTTCAACCAGTCGCGGATTTCCACAACATGAAAAAGAACGGTTCCATCGACATGGGCTCCGTCCGCGCGCGGTTCCGCGCCGTGCGCGACGGCCTCAACGCGGCTTTCCGGGAGCGCGAGGACGCGATCGAGTGCATCTTGCTCGCCGCGCTCGCGCAGAGCCACGCGCTGCTCGTCGGACCTCCGGGCACGGCGAAGAGCGCGCTTTTCTTCGGGTTCCTCGCGTCGTTCCCGGACGCGCGGAAGTTCCAGACGCTCGTCACGAAGTTCGGGACCGAGGACGAGTACTTCGGCCCGGTGAAGCTCTCGGCGCTGAAGAACGACCTCTGGGAGAGGAATCTGGATGGCCGCCTCACGGCCGTCGAGTGCGCCTTCCTCGACGAGGTCTTCAAGGGCTCGGACAGCGTGCTCAATGCGTTCCTGAGCGCGATGAACGAGCGGCTCTACAAGGGACAGCCGATCCCCCTGCGGCTGCTCGTCGGCGCTTCGAACGAGCTTCCCGAGGAGGAGATCCTCGCGGCGATCTACGATCGTTTTCTCCTGCGTGACGTCGTCGAGTACGTGCAGGCGGATGCCACGTGGATGCAGCTCGTCGCCACGCCGCCCGAGTACAAGCCGACGGCGCAGATCGGGCTCGCGGAGTGGGATGCCGCGTGCAAGGACGTCTTGCGGCTCGAGGTGCCCCATCGGTGTCGTCGAGGAGCTGCTCCGGCTCCGTACGGCGCTGAAGGCGGACGGCCTCGTCCTTTCGGATCGCCGCTGGATCGCGCTCACGCGTGTCCTCAAGGCGGCCGCGTGGCTCGACGACGCGCCCGCGGTCGAGCTCGATCACCTCTCCGTTCTGAAGTACGGGCTCTGGAACAAGCCGGAGGATCGGGCGCGCGTCGTCGCCGTCCTCCAGACGGTCGATCGCTCCGTCGTCGCACAGGCGATCGATATCGTGGACGAGGCGCTCCGGGGATACGCGAATCGACCGACGGAGCCGGCGGCGTATCAGTCCGCATTGCCCCAGCTCGCGGACAAGGTCACGGAGGCGGGCAAGCGCGTGCAGGACATGCTGAAGAACGGCGTGTCGCGCCGCGCCCACGCGCGCATCCAGCCGAAGCTCGACGAGCTCAAGAAGGCCCACGACGCGCTCACGGCCGACCTCTCGAAGCGCTACGCGCTGCCGTAGGCCATGGGCACGTTCTTGCAGGCGAGGCGCCGGCATCTCTGCGTCAAGGAGGCTTCCTCCGAGGACGCGGAGAAGGCCGGCGACCTGTGGAATGCGATCGTGGGGCTCGGGCGGGATCCGCCGACGCGGTCATTTGCAGAGGCCGTGAGGGATACGGTTCCCGCCGAATACATGGCCTTTCTCGCCCTCGACGAGGTCGGCGCGGCCTACGCGTTCGGGCTCTTGTGGAAGGCGGGAAAGCACGTCCCGGAAGGTGCCTCGGCCTTCGAGATGCGCAGCGCTGCCCGCGAAGAGTGGGCGACGTTCGACAAGAAGGCGAAGCAGGTCAAGCACCTGTCGGACGGGTTTGGCTGGGATCTCTCGGCGGCCTGGGCGCAAGTCCGGCAAGTGGATGCTGCGGGAGACGACATGGATCGGGTCGAGCGTATTGCTCGGCTGGCAGGTCGCATGTTCGCCTCGCTCCGCGGTGCCCACGCGAGCAAGGTCCACGGGGTCTCGGGCGAGGTGTACTCGGTCGAGCAGGGCAATGACGTCGCCCGGCTTCTGCCGGCAGAGACGGTGCTCCTGACCGACCCGCAGATCGAGATCGTGGCTCTCGAACGAATCGCCTCTCGCCGGGCCGCGCAGTATGCGGTCCGGGGAACGACGAAGAAGTCGAAGGGCCCGCTCGTGCTCGCGCTCGACGAATCGGGCAGCATGTCCGGTATCCGGAACGAGTGGGCGAAGGCCGCTGCGGTGGCGCTCGCCCGCGTTGCTTCCGAGGAAAACCGGCCCGTGGCGGTGGTGCATTACGCGACGTCCACCGTGGTGCAGGTCGTGAAGCCCGGGGACAGCGCTGGGATCGTGAAGATGATCCTTCACTTCCTCAGCGGCGGAACGGCGATCGGCCTGGCCCTCGGTGTGGCCGTGGATCAGGTGAAGGCGCTCGCGCAGAAGGGCCAGCACGGCGCCGACATCATCCTCGTCACGGACGGCATCGACCGGAATGAGGAGGAGCAGAAGAAGTCGGTCGACGCGGCGTCGAGCATTGGCGCGCGGCTCTGGACGGTGGCGATCGAGTGCTCCATCGCGGAGGACTCGCCGCTTCGGAAGAAGGCCGCGCAATACACCGAGCTCAACGACAAGGCGATGACCGAGGGCTCGAGCATCACGCTGCTCGCGGGGGCAACGTGAGCGACGAAGATGATGATGTCGGTGGAGAGTTTGTCCTGATTGCGGCATACAGCCGTGCACAGGCACTCGAAGACGGCACGCTCGTCGACGTCACCGAACTCGCGAAGCAGGCTGGAATCAAGGCGCCGGTGGCGCTGACGCGCTCCGTCTGGGAGAGGTACGTCGAGCTGTCCCCGGCTGCGGAGAAGGCGGGAAATGATCCTCCCCCGGATCCGTGGACAAACCCCAAGGCGCGGAGATGCGCTAGGAGAGTTCCATGGCGAGGCGGAAGCGGAGGTCGTTCAGCGCGGAGTTTAGGGCAGAGGCGGTTCGTCTCTGCCAGGTCGGGGACCGGAGCATCGCGAAGATTGCGAAGGATCTGGATCTCACTGAAACGGTGCTACGCGAGTGGGTGAGAGCTGATGAGGTCAACGTCGGCCGGGAGAAACCCCCCGAGGCCCTCACGAGCACCGAGCGCGACGAACTCGTGCGGCTGCGGCGTGAGAACAAGCGGCTGCAGATGGAGAGGGATATCTTAAAAAAAGCGGCGGCCTTCTTCGCGAAGGAGAGCGAGTGAAGTTCGCGTTCATCGCCGCGGAGAAGGCCTTGTTTCCGGTCACCGTGCTCTGCGACGTCCTCGGCGTCTCGCGCAGCGGCTTCTACGCCTGGTGCAAGCGCCTCGAGCCGCGGCGGAAGGCCTCCGATGCGCAGCTCGCCGCCGAAATCGCCGCCGCTCACCGCCGAAGCCGCGGCACCTACGGCAGCCCCCGGGTGCACGCGGAGTTGCGCGCCAGGGGCCTGTGCGTGAGCCGCAAGCGTGTCGAGTGGCTCATGCGCGAGCGCGGCCTCGAAGCACGCAGCAAGCGCCATTTCCGGCGCACCACGGACTCGAACCACATGATGCCAATTGCGCCGAACCTGCTCGGTCGCCAATTCGATGCGAAGGCACCGAACGAGGCGTGGGTGACCGACGTGACGTACATCCCGACGGCCGAGGGCTGGCTGTACTTGGCCACGATCCTCGACCTGTTCTCGCGGCGGGTCGTCGGCTTCGCGATGAGCGAGCAGAACGACCGCGCCCTCGCGCTCGCGGCGCTCGAGCGGGCGCTACGCGCACGCCGGCCGAAGCCGGGGCTTTTGCACCACTCCGATCGCGGCAGCCCCCACGCCAGCGAGGACTACCGGAAGGCGCTGCGGGAGCGCGGCATCGTCGCGAGCATGAGCCGCACCGGCGACTTCTGGGGCAAACCGCAAGAGCGGACAACCGTCGCCCTGGCGCTCATGTGCAGGTTCGGAAGCGTGCGGTGGACTGGCAGCCGCGAGGCACAGAACAACCGACGTTCGGGCTGAACGGCAGAGCGTTCGCCCCTTGAGTTTGGCCGCGGACCGGCGTACATGGCAAACGGACCTGGAGACGACCCTGCCAGGAGCACGACCCATGGCGCAGTTCCGCCGGAAACCGCTCATCTTCTGGACGCTTGGCCAAACGTACGGTTTTACCGTCGTCCTGCGCCGAACCTCCGTGGTTCGTCAGGGCAAGCGTGTGCATGGGGGTGTTCATGCGACCGCTTGATGTTCCCATCGGGGTCTCGGACTTCAAGGCGCTGCGCGAGGGCCGCAGGTACTACGTCGACAAGACGGCGTTCATCGGCGAGGTCCTCCGGGCGCCGCCGCAGGTGCTGCTGTTCCCGCGGCCGAGGCGGTTCGGCAAGTCGCTGAACATGTCGATGCTCAAGTGCTTCCTCGAGCGGACCCCGGAGGACCGGAGGCCGCTGTTCGAGGGGCTCGCGGTCATGCAGGACCCGGATGCTCTCGCTCATTTCCAGCAATACCCGGTCATTTACACGCGCCTCGGGACCGTGTGGGCGGGGGATCGCGTGGAGGCCCGGGAGACGCTCCGCGAGGAAGCTCGGCGGATCTACGAAGCGCATTCGTATCTCCTGACCGAGGGCGCGCTCGCGCCGCATGAGCGCGTGCGTTTTCTGGAGATCTTCGAGCGTCGCGCAGACGAGGCCCTCCTGTGCTCGGCGCTGGCCGATTTGTCCCGGTTCCTGCACCGGTACCATGGCAAGCGCGTGGTCATCCTCGTGGACGAATACGATGCACCGCTGCACCTGTCTCAGGTGCACAAATCGTTCGCCGAGACCGTCGACCTGATTCGAAAGTTTCTTCATTCTGGCATCAAGGACAATCCCCACCTGGCCAAAGGTGTCCTGACAGGGATCCTCCGGATCTCCAACGAGAGCATCTTTTCGGGGCTCAACAACGTCGTGACGTATTCGATCCTTTGTTCGGAGTGCGCGACGTCGTTCGGGTTCACCGAGGAGGAGACGACGAAGATCCTCCGGGACGCCGAGGCATACGAACAGCGCGAGCGGGTGCGCAGGTGGTACCAGGGGTATTTGTTCGGCCAGCAGTCGATCTTCAATCCATGGTCGGTGCTGAACTTCGTGCGCCAGAGCGACGTACGGTTTCTCGATTACTGGGCGAGGGAGAGCCCGAGCGACATCTCCGAAGAGCTGATCGCCCGGTGGTTCACGCAATGTTACGATGACTTCGAGAAGCTCCTGCGCGACGAGGTCATCGAGAAACCCATCCAGGATCATATCGCGCTGCGGGACGCGACGAGCCACCAAGAAACGGTATGGAGCATCCTGGTGATGGCCGGCTACTTGCGGGCCGAGGTGATCGCACAGCGCGAAGAAGACGAGGACGGCGAGCCGATCTGCGAGCTGTCCTTCCCGAATCGAGAGGTCCGGGGGAAGTTCACGCGCATCTTCAAGCGGTGGATGGAGGCCGGCATCGGCGGCAAGCCGGGGCTCGCCGAACTCGAAATGTCTCTTTTCGAGGGGAACGCGGAGCGGCTCGCCGTCCTCCTGGAGGGCTTCCTGCTCAAGTTATCCAACTACGACCGCGCGCCGAAGGAAATCGAAGCGCACTATCACGTGTTCCTCATGGGATTGCTCATCACGCTCGAAGGGCGAATCTTCGAGATAAAATCGAACCGCGAATCGGGGTACGGGCGATACGACGTGATGCTGATCCCGAAGAGGCCGGGCTTGCCTGGTGTGGTGATGGAGCTCAAGGTCCTGCCGGCGCGAGGCTCCAAGGTCCCCAGCAAGGCAAAGGTCGAGGCGACGCTGGAGGCCGCGCTCTTGCAGATCGAGACGCTCGAATACGCACAGGATCTGCGCGAGCGAGGCGCGAAGCCCATCCATCAGATCGCGGTCGTCTTTTCGGGCAAGCGCGCCTGGGTGCGGTCGCGTCGTGCATCACCGAGGCGCTTGCCGTCACGGTAGCCGCGGTGCGTCCGGCCAAGCTCGCTCCTCATGCCCTGCCATCGATTCCCATCAGGTTGCACGCGCTCTCCCATAGGATTGTTCGCAGCGCTTCCGCGCCGAGGGCGCCCTGGTGGGCCATCATGTCGCCGACCATTCCGGGGCCATGGTCGAGGTGGGGGAAATCCGTTCCGAATACCATACGCGCCGCGCCGATCTCCGTCACCAGCCGGTCGAGCATGGGCTCGTTCGGCTCGAGCGCGATCCAGCATTGCCGCTGGAAGTATTCGGAGGGCGGCAGGCGCACCCGACCGCGCACCTCGCCGCGCATCTGCGAATACTCGACGTGGTCGAGCCGCCAGAGCCAATAAGGCAGAAAGCCGCATCCCGCCTCGAGCAGGCCCACCCGCAGCGTCGGGTGCGCTTCGAGGACGCCGCCTTCGAGCAGCGAAAGCAGCGCCATCATGGCCTCCATGGGATGCGAGCAAGCATGCTGGCCGAAGCGCGTCTCGAAGCGATCCGCCCCCGCTGCCGAGACACGCGCGTGTGTGCCTTCGTGCAGGAGGACGGTGATTGCGTGGTGCTCGCACGCGGCCCAGAACCGCGCATGCGCAGGGGCGCTCAGCGTGCGGTCCTGCACCGGGTTCGGCCGGAGGACCACGGAGCGCTGGCCGTCGCGGACCGCTTGCTCCAGGTCGTCCACCATGGCCTCCGGATCGTGGCGCGAGAGGAGCGCCGGGCCCAGAAGCCTGGTCGGCGCGTTCGAGCAGAAATCGTTCAGCCATCGATTGTAGGCGTGCGCGTAGGCTCGAGAGCGCTCCGCGTCGACGGCGTCGTCATGAACGAGAAAAGACGCGTACGTCGGGAGCAGGACGGCGACGTCGACGCCGGTCGCGTCCATTTCGGCGAGGTGCCCCCGAGGCGTCTCCGCGGCGGCGAGGTTCTCGCGACGGCGCGCGGCGACGAGCCCGAGCTCGATGTACCCTGCCTCGGGCACACGCATGATAGGCTCGCCCGCCACGGAGAGAATGGGGGGTGTGGGCAAAAGCGCATACTCGCCCAAGCGGTGGATCCGCTCGGTCAACGTTTCGGGCGAGCCGAAGGGCGCGAGCCGAGGCGCATACTCCTTCATTCGCGCAGGCAGGTACGCGGGCCACAGGGAGATTGGCTCCATGACGTGACGGTCCACGTCCATGATCCGGAATCCATCACGCATGCGGATCTCCTGAGCGGCTAGACGAAGAGAGGGACCGGGTTGAGTTCGCCCTCGGTGAGCGGGCGCGCGAGCCAGCCGAGCGCGCACGGAACCTGGTAAAGCCTCCCCGGGCCGAATCGAGGCCAGAAATGGCGCAACCCGGGGACGATCACCTGGACCACGTGCAGGCCGATATCGGGGCGGGTCTTGTCCACCACGACGAGCTCGAGGCCCGCCTCCTCGATGCGCTTCGCGCAATGCTCGATGTCGGCGCGCAGATCGGCGCCGCCGATGCGAGGGAAGCTCCCGGCCGTGATCCGCGGAAGATCGGGGTGGGGGAAGAGATAGTCGCGGGCAAGCAGGCGCTCCACGTCCCACGGCGCCCGGCGCGTGCCTTCGGGATCAAAGAGCTGGTTGAGCTCGGTAAGCGAGCGCTGCACGGCGAGATGTGGATCGAGGTGGCAGCCAAACCCGATGGCGAATCGATCCGCGTGCGGCTCATGGGCGAGCGCCACGCAGGTGGGGATGCCCAGATCGTGGGTGAGATCGAGCGCCCATACCTTCCAGCCGAGGCGGGTGGAGTCGGCCTGGATGGCGTCGAAGTAGGGATCCGCGAAGCTCTCGAGGTCGATCGCCGGGCGCGACATCCGGTTGTACCACCAGATCGCGGCTGCATCGCGCTCCACGAGCTCGAGCAGGGCCTGAAGCAAGGCTTCTTCGAGGCAGGTGCCGGCCGCCACCCCGTTGCTGCAGGGGCCGCAGAATGCGGTGCCACTCTCGGCCGGGGCCTCGGCATAACAATAGGCCAGCGGGACGTAGCGCCTTTCGCGTTTGCTGAGCGACCAGCCCGGCGTCCAATCGATCCGGGTGCTGGCGTCGAGCGGCTCGGGCACCGATTGGCGTCGATCCACGCCTTGCGCACGGAGTCGATCGCGCGCGTGATATTGCGCCTCGCTGAAGTTCAAGAGATCGCCGAGGCAGAGCGCCGCCGCGCCGAGCTCGTCCTTGCTGCCGCGGACGCACGCCTCGTCCCCCTGGTACACACCACTATAACGTTCGAGGGCTTCGCAGAGCGCGCTGACCCTCGACTGATCCGCGCTGCGTCCCTTGCCCGCGCAGGCCTTGTCGAAGACGTTGGCGTGCGGCACGCCGTCCCGAGGGCAAACCAGGTACCCCGACGCATACACGGCACGGAGTTCGGTGTCCTTTCCCGGCATCGGGACCAGGTGGGTCACGGCTCCGGTGATCGGGCTGATGAGGTGTTGATAACGCTCGTAGGTCCGCCGTGGGGTTTGCCTGCGGTATCCCCCGTCCTCGTAATGCGCCTTTTCGATCGGCTGCAATTCGATCGGCCGCTCGCCGACGGCCGTCATCAACCCTCGATCTCCGCACGTCGGGCATTGCGGCCGCCGGACGACCGCGTGCGCTGTGGTCTGGAAGGTGGCCCAATCGAGGGCGAGCACCCTGGAGCCGAGCGGAGGGGGGGAGCTCCTGTCCCCCCCGGCGAGCACGCGGGCGATCGCCAGGGCGCCGATTCCGCAGGCCGTTCGAATGCTCGCTTCCATGGCCGCCCTGGGGGGAGCGACGACATCCTCGGCGTTTCCGCGCCGGCGCACCATCTCCTCGACCGGGCGGTTCTGGCGTATCCAGAAGGAAAGGCATTCCCAGCAGGGGCCAGCGCCGGGCTCGAACACGGGTCCGAGGAGCGGCTGGACGCCGGTGGGTTTCATCAGGAACCAGGGCGTCCCTTCCGCCAGCGCGCGGCGATTGATTGCGGCAAGCTCCGGCCGCAGGGAATCGTCGCTCACGACCACCTGCACGCGCGCCTCGCCGTCGACCCGCACGCCTGCCTGCACGAGCGCCTCGGCCATCCATGCGGCAGGAATGGCTTCGCCGAGGGTTTGGACCGACACGGGGGTGCGGCGCAGGGCCTCGGTGGCGGCCCTGCCGTCGAGGCCCACCCCGTGCCAGAAGGCCGTGGCCTCGGAGGATAGCTCTGGAGCCGCGGGCACGAGGTAGCCGCGCGCCGCGAGCTTGCTCAGGATATAAAGCGCCTCCGGCTCCGAGACCCGAGCGCGCGCGGCGTGCAGGATGTCATGTACGGTGCGCCGGCCATCGACGAGCATGGCCACCTCGACGGTGCTGGCGCCGGAGAGGACGAATCGCTCACGCTCGCCAATCAAGAAGGCCGCGCCGGTCTCCACGCGCTCGACCCGCAGGGTCGGCTTGAATGCCAGCACCTGACTCAGCTCCAGAGGCTCCATCGAGGTCTTCGTTCCACCCGCTAGCAGCAGCAGGTGAAGGGGTATTCGGCGCCCGTCGCGTTGTATGCAGCGAGCGCGATGGGCTCGGCTTCCACATTGTGCGGTTTCGTGGGCAAATAGAGCGTGAGCGCGGACGGTTGCGAGAACGTCCAATACGACTGGCCGTGCGACGGCGGGCTGCTCGACACGTTCGGCGGAGTCCAGTGGGCCCCGCTATCATCCCTGATGGTGATGTTCATGTTCCAGGGCAGCTCGTACCCGCGGATGGTGTGCAAAGCTACTGTGGAATCGATCAAGAGCTTCTGCTTGAAGCCCGGGTCGGCCCAGGCCTTGGCGAGCGCCGAAAGCAGCGCGACCTGGAATGCGCTGAATTCATTGTCACTCGGGACGAAGCCGCCGATAGGAGCGCTGCTATGAGGTCCAACGGCCGGGTCGATCACCACCGGCACCCCTCGGGGGCTCCTCAAAGCCAAGAGGGGACCCAAGGGGCCATACTCCGTTCCCCAGTCGTCGCTGAACAACGAAGCGCGCTGCCGGTAATAATCTGCGAGCGCCATGGCTCTCGCGTTCGGGTCGCTCGACGGCGCCGTGAGCGGCAGGTACAACGTCAGGCTGTCGAGCAGGTTCTTGGACCAGACCCACTCGTCGCCGATCCACTCGAACCGGCCCTGGGCGGCCTCGCTGGTCGTGATTTCGAGGGTGCAGGCGTTGGTCCACGGCCAGTCGAAGCCGAAATACCTCGATAACGTCCCGGTGGGGTTCGTGGTCAGCTCGTTCAGAAAACTCGGAGAGGACCACGCCGTCGCGATCGAACGCATGTAAGCCGTGCGAAAATCCAGCAACTTGTTCATGCCCATCGGGCTTCTCCTTCGTGGTTGTCGACTTCGATCTCTCGTAGACCCGGGTGGCGCGTGAGCAGCTCGTCGAGCCGTGCGCGGCGCTGCTCGGCTGCGCCGGAGCGCCGGACGAGCTCCAGCGTCGCCAGCGCTTCGATCCTCGGCATGTCCTGGCGCCGCGCCAGCCGGGCCGCTTCCTCCAGCGAGCTCCGGACGCCTTCGGCCGCAGGATCCCTTTGCGCCTCGTACATGGCGCGGCGAAGGTGGAGCACGGGCTCGTAAAAGTGCTCGTCGTTCTCGCGGCACAAAGAAAGGCAATGGTCGATGCTCGTGATGGCCTCGAGGAGCTCGCCGCGCTCCGCCTGGGCATCGGCGGCCAGAGAACCATAATACGAGAGGCCGAGCTTGCACCCGAGGTCGGAGAGGACATGGACGATCGCCTGGGCGCGCCGCCCGTCGCCGGTCGCCCAGTCGTGGAGGGTCGCGGCATAGCCTTCGTAGGCAGGCAGCCCATATTTCCCGCTCAGCGCGAGGAGCTCTCCGGCCATGGCGGCGACCGCGCGCCGGTCGCCGGCGAGCTGATGGACCATCCCCCCGTACAGCAAGCCAATGGCGATCGAAGGGACGTGACCGATCTCGCGCGCCCATTCGAGGGTGCTCGTGACGAGCGGGAAGGCCGTAGCGGCATCGCCCGAGAGCCACCGGAGCTGGGCCACGTACGACTTTGCCAGGACCAGCGTATCCAGCCCAAAGCGCGCCCCGTGGTCCCGGTGAAGGGTGGGATCGTAGAGCTCGACAGCGCGCTCGACGGCGGGTCTCGCATCCGCATGGTCGCCATCCATGAAAAGCGCGAGGCCGTGGAGCGCCGCGGCGGCCGCGCGGAATCCCGGGTCGCCGGAGCGCTCGGCAATGGCGACCAGCTCCTCAGCCGCCGCGCGTGCCGTCCGGCGATTGCTGGCCACGTGGTGATAGGTGAACAGAAACCAGAGCGTCGGCACCCTGTGCTTGCTGTCCTGATCGAGCCGTTGGAGCAGGCTGGCCGAGCGATCCGCGGTCGCCTTGACCTGCGGATCCGCCCAGCCCCGGATCGCCATGAGGGCCTGGGTCAGGACGCCGTTCGCGGAGAGCTCCGCCTCGATCCCCTCGGTGGCCGGCAGCGCGGACGCCCATGCGATGGCATTGGAGGCGTGCGCGACGGCCTCGGCGTACGTCGAGCGTTGCAGCCCCTGTTCCGCCGCTTGCAGCGCGTAAGCCATCGCTTGCGGCTTCTGCTCCGCCGCCGCGTGGTGATGCGCGAGCAGATCCGGTCGCGTCCGGACCACCTCCGGAAAGTGCTCCTCCAGCGTGCCCGCGATCCGCGCGTGGACCCGCAGCCGCGCGTTCGTGGAGAGCGACTCATAGGCCGCATCGCGAATCAGCGCGTGCTTGAACACCCCCACCGCGTCCTTGGTCCGCCCCTTGCGCAGCACGAGTCCTGCGCGCATCAGTTTTTCCAGGTCGTCCGCCACCACCGCGGGACCGAGCGGGCTCGCGGCCGAGAGCACCCCGAGGCTGAACTCCCGCCCCAGCGCCGCCGCGAGCTGCGCGGTCTCCTTGGCGCGCGCGAGCCGATCCAGGCGCGCCGTGAGCAGCGTGTGCAGGCTCCTCGGGATCGCGTCGTCGGAGAGCGGGCCCGCGAGGTCGTAGCGCTCCTCGCGCTCCACGAGCTGCCCCGCGTCGATCATCATCCGCAGCAGCTCCTCCGCGAAGAGAGGCACCCCGTCGGCGCGCCTCGCCACCCGATCGATCAAGGTGGGGGGCAGCGCCTTGTGGCCGACGAACCCGTGGAGCATCTCCGCGATCTGCGGGCGCTCCAGGCGGCTCAGCGGGAGCAGGAGCACGCTGTTCATCGCGAACGATGGCGAGAACTCGGGACGTGCCGTCATGAGCAAGCACATGGGGACCGTGGGCACCTCACGAACGAGCTGGGTCAGCAGCTCCAGCGTGGTGGGATCGGCCCAGTGCAAATCTTCGACCAGCAGGAGGACGGGCTGCGTGTCGGCCATCGTGAAGATCAGCGACGCGATGGCCTCGAGCGTCAGCGCCTTCTGCCGCTGCGCCGAGACGTCGAGCGGGGCATACGGCGCGTCGAGGGGCAGGGAGAAGAGCGGCAAGAAGAGCGGCATCGCCTCCGCCGGCGTGAAGCCGTGCGCGGTGAGCTCCTCCGCGAGGCGCGCGCTTTTGCTGCCCGCGCTCGGCTCCTGGTCGAGCTTGAGCACGCGCGACAGGAGATCGACCACCGGCGCGAGGGCGCTGTGCTGCATGTCGGGTGAGCACCGCGCTTCGAGGAAAGTGTGGGGCTCGCGCGCCAGCCGAACGCGCAGCTCGCGCGTCAGGCGGCTCTTGCCGATGCCTGGCTCGCCCGTGATGAGGCTCGACTGGCCGACGCCCTCGCACGCGAGGCGCCATCGCTCCAGGAGCAGCGCCATCTCGGAATCTCGGCCGGAGAGCGGGGCCTTTGTGCCGTCGGGGGTCGGCCACCTCGTCGCGTGGACGTGCTCCTGCCCGAGGCGGAAGGTCTCCACGGGCGCCGCGATCCCCTCGATGGAGCGGACGCCTTCGGTTTCGAGCTCGAAGGCGACGCGCAGCAACGCTTGCGACGCAGCGCTGACCGTCACGGACCCCGGCACCGCCAGCGAGGCGAGCCGTGCCGCGAGTCGCGGGGTGGCGCCCGTGACGAGGCTCGTGCCGTGGAGGTCCTCCAGATCCCCATCGACGACCGGGCCGGTGTGGACACCGATGCTTGCCTCGACCCGGACGTTCCGCGCAGCGATCCGCGGCTCCTCGGCTTGCACGGCGACGGCCATCTCCAGCGCCGCGCGGGCTGCGCGCTTGGCGTCGTCCTCCGCCGCGGTGGGGTAGCCGAAGTAGATCAGCAGATCGTCGCCGAGCGCCGCGGCCACGTACCCCCCGTGGCGGTGTCCGACGTTCGCGCAGAGGGCGAGCGCGGAGCGCAAGGGGCCGTCGTGTGCCTCGGCGTCGAGGGCCTGCTCCGTGGCGGCGCGTGTCCTCAGGCGGCAGCAGAGCGCCGTGAGCTGCCGGCGCTCGCCGTCCAGCGTCGGCGGGACCGACCCTCTCCGGTGCTCGAGCGACGTGGTGATCGTCGTGCTCGTGGTCCATGTCCGGAGGCCCTCGCCGGCCGCGGGGCTCGCGGCGCCGAGCATCCCCTCGCGGGACAACCCGCGCAAGTCGCAGGCGTCGAGCGCGTCGAGGAGCCCGCGGGCGGTGACCTCACGCGCGGCGACATCCTTGCAAACGGCGCGGGCGAGGAGGGCGCCGAGGGGGTGGCGCGTGAGCGCGGCCGGGATCGGGACGGGATCGGCGTCGAGCAGTTGATAGAAGATCTCGGCCGCCGTGCCGCTGTACACCGGCTTGCCCGTCAGGCATTCGAGGAACACGAGGCCCCAGGAGAAGAGATCTGCGCGCGGCGAGGGCTCGGCGCCGCGCCACTGCTCCGGCGCCCCGTAGCCGGGCGTGCCCAGCGCGTCGTGGCTGCCGGTCAGGCGTGTGGATCTCTCGGCGTCGATCGTGGAGCCGATCCCGAAGTCGAGCACGAGCGCGTTGCGGCGGGCGCCCGTGGGGATCACCATGATGTTGCTGGGCTTCAGATCGCGGTGGACCACGCCTGCTGCGTGGGCAGCCGCGAGGGCGTCGAGTACTTGGAGCATCAAATACTTCGCCTCGCGCGGCGCGAGCGCGCCCTCCCTCGCGAGCAGCGCGGCGAGGTCGTCGCCGGGGGCGAAGGCGAATGCGGTGTAAAGAATCCCGTCCCTGCTCTGCCCTGCGTCGACGAGCTGGACGATGTTGGGGTGGTGAAGCTGGGCGCAGAGCTGCGTTTCGCGCAGGAAGCGCGCGACCCGCGTGTCGGTCTGCGCGGCGCCCCCGTGCTCGGTGAGGCGCAGCGTCTTCAACGCGATTGGCTGCCCCGTGGTGAGCTGGCGGGCCTTGTGCACCACGCCGAAGCCACCCTCGCCGAGTTTGGCAAGGATCTCATAACGATCCTCGAACATGGTGCCAGGCGCGAATGCTGCGTGGTTGTGCTGCATGATCGGACTCACGTTCACGGGAGGCGCTCGAAAGAGCGCTCGCGTGGTGACCCCTTCGCCGTTCTGCCAGAGCGCGAAGCGAGCTCGCCTCGGGGGTGAAGCAAGCCGGGCCACGCCTTGCTCGCGAGGCGGGACGCGGGACGTCCACCTATGGGACGAGAAGCCTAGGACGCTGCGCCAACGAATCGACGCCTTAGGGAGAAGAACGCAAAACGCTGCAGCCTGTCAAGCGAGCCTGGGGGCTATCGCGCGTCATGTCGACCGGGTTTTGCGCATTACGTTCACGCCTTCTCCTCGGCGTCGAGCACGGCCTGGAGATCCGGAAACAGCCTGCCCAGCCGAACTCAGGTCAGGTCGCCGGTGCCTTCGATCCGCGCGCCGGTCGGACGGTCGATGCCGAAGATGCGCTGGTAGCTGCCCTCGGGGCGGAGGTGGACGACGCCGCGGAGGAGCCGCGCGCGCGTGGCGTGAGGGCTCCCGTCGAACGTCGCTGCCGTGCAGGCGAACATGGCTTGGAGGACCGCGGTGGCGGCTTCTTCGAAAGGAGAGGCCGAGACGAGGCGGGGTACGAGCGAGAGGAGGGTCTCGCCACGGGCACGGTGGGGATCGAAGGAGAGCAGAAGTACGGGGGGCAGGTCCACGTGGAACGAGCGGGCGTGGCGGCTTTTGCGGACGCAGCGTCCTGGAGGGACGCACTCGCCCGCGGCCGATTGCGCCTCGCGCCTGTGACGAGTAATCCCAGGGCCATGGCATCTTCCCTCGAACGGATCCCTGTCAACACCATCGATGGCCGTCCCTCCTCGCTTGGCGCGTACGGCGGCAAGGTTCGCCTCGTCGTCAACGTCGCCTCGCGGTGCGGGCTCACGCCTCAGTACACGGCGCTCGAGGCCCTCTATCGCAAGTACAAGGACCAGGGTTTGGAGGTCCTCGCTTTCCCCGCGAACGAGTTTGGCGCGCAGGAGCCCGGGACCGACGCGGAGATCCTGTCGTTCTGCTCCACCTCGTACGACGTCACCTTCCCGCTCTTCTCGAAGATCGTCGTCAAGGGCGAGGGCCAGCACCCGCTTTATGGCGCGCTCACGTCGGCCCAGCCCGAGGCGCGCGCGCTCCCGGGCAGTGATTTTCGGGCGCGGCTCGTCGGCTACGGCATCGAACCGGGCGCGCCGCACGAGATCCTCTGGAACTTCGAGAAGTTTCTCGTCGATCGCAAGGGCGAGGTCGTCGACCGGTTCTCGCCCGACGTACCGCCCGATGCCGACCTCCTCGTGACCGCGATCGAGCGCGCGCTCGCGCAGACCTGAAAACCCCAGCGATTCTCACCGCAGGAGATGTCATGATGCACCCCGCTTTCATTCCGGGCGCCGTTGCCGTCGTCACGGGCGGCGCCGCGGGCATTGGCCTCGCGGCCGCGAAGAAGCTCGCGTCGCTCGGCCTTCGTGTTTGCATCGCCGACCTCGGCGCCGATCGGCTCGCGCGGGCGCGTGAGTCCGTCGCGGCCGTGGCGACGGGCGGCGACGCCGATGTGATGACCTCCGAGACCGACGTCAGCCGCGCCGAGGCGCTCGTCGCGCTCGAAGCCGCCGTCACCGCGCGGTTTGGCGGGACGAACATCCTCTTGAACAACGCCGGCATCGGCCCTCGAAGCACCGTGCTCGGACCCGCGGAGAGCTGGGCGCGGACGATCGACGTGAACCTCTGGGGCGTCCTCCACGGCACGCAGGTCTTCGTGCCTCGGATGATCGAGCAGGGGCGGCCCGGCCTCGTGATCAACACCGGCTCGAAACAGGGCATCACCACGCCGCCCGGCAACCCGGCGTACAATGTCTCGAAGGCTGGCGTGAAAGCATTCACCGAGGCGCTTCAGCATGAGCTCCGCAACACGCCCGGCTGCCAGATCAGCGCGCACCTGCTCATTCCGGGATTCGTCTTCACCGAGCTCACCGGGTCCGGCCGTACCGACAAACCGGCGGGGGCGTGGACGCCGGAGCAGACGATCGACTTCATGATGGAGCGCCTGGCCGCGAATGATTTCTACATTCTCTGCCCGGACAACGAGGTCCCGCGCTCGCTCGACGAGCGCCGGATTCTCTGGGCGGCCGGCGACATCGTCGAGAACCGCCCGCCGCTCTCGCGGTGGCACCCCGACTACGCCGAGGCATTCAAGGCGTTCGCGTCGCAGCGGAAATAGCACGGTACCGTCGACGCGGTCGTTCCTCCAAGCTTGACGGCAAGCACGCCCACCCGGTAAATTCACAACCAAGACGCGCAGGCGCGCAAGCTCGCGGATTTGGCCATCGGGGGGCCAGAGCTGGGGCTTGGGTTTCGGGGGGGAGTTACATGTTGAAGGACACGCCGTCGTCCGGGAGTTCGTCCCATTTGGCCGCTGGGCCGTGGTCTGTGCTCGATGCGCTCACGGATCCGGTCGCGCTCGTCGACGCGCGCGGGGGCATTCGGTACGCCAATCTCGCGTGGTATCGGCTCGCCGACGACA
Organism: Polyangium fumosum; assembly: GCF_005144585.1. Lineage (GTDB taxonomy): Bacteria > Myxococcota_A > Polyangia > Polyangiales > Polyangiaceae > Polyangium > Polyangium fumosum. The sequence continues at coordinate 16,535 of NZ_SSMQ01000001.1, forward strand.
GCGAGCCGGGGCGACGAAGCCGCGATCTCCCCGCGGGCACGTCCCCCGCATCCATGCTCGACATGCACGAGACGGACCGAGCGGCGATGCGCGCCGGCATCGGCGAGGTGATCGCGGGCGGCCGCGCGCGCTTCGACCTGGAGCTGGGGACGAGCTACGCAGCGGACGAGGCGCAGCGCTGGTTTTCGCTCGTCGTGACGCCGTGCCAGGTCGACCCGGAGGGCGGCGCGCTCGTCCATCTTCGCGACGTCACGGCGCACAAAAAGACGGAAGGCGCGCTCCGCGCGAGCGAGGAAGGCCTGCTCTGGGCCCAGCAGATTGGGAACATGGGCAATTGGGATTGGGACATTCCCACGGGGGGCTTGACCTGGTCCGACCAGATTTTTCGCATCTTTGGCTACGAGCCGCGAAAGTTCGACGTCAGCTACCAGGCGTTCATCGGCACGATTCATCCCGACGATCGGGCCATGGTCACCGAGGCCGTGAACAGGACCGTGAACGAGCGCGCCCCTTACAGCATCGAGCACCGCATCGTGCTGCCGACGGGCGAGACGCGCGTCGTCCACGAGCAAGGCAAGGTCTTTTACAGCGAATCGGGCACGCCGCTTCGGATGCTCGGCACCGTGCAGGACGTCACGGAGCGCAGACAGTCCGCCGATATCATTCGCCTCCAGGCGGGGCGCCTCGAACATGAGCTCGTGGCGCGCGAGCAGGCCGAGCAAGCGCGTGCTGCCCTGCAGGACGAGGTGATCCGTGTACAACGCGCGCTCCTCGAAGAGTTGTCCACGCCCCTCATCCCCATTCGCGAGGACATCATGGTGATGCCGCTCATCGGCGTCGTCGACGCGAGGCGCGCCGACCAGATGCTGGAGACGGTGCTGCATGCGGCCGTGGGCAAGCAGACGCGGGTGGTGATCATCGACATCACCGGCGTCAAGCAGGTGGATACCCACGTCGCCAATACGCTCCTGCGTACGGCGCAGGCGCTCGGGCTCGTGGGTGCGGAGGTCGTGCTGACGGGCATCCGCTCGGATGTCGCGCGAACCTTGGTCGAGCTCGATGTCTCCCTCGCGTCGCTGGTCGTTCGCGGCACGCTGGCGAGCGGCATCGCCTACGCCACGGGCCAGGGCGGGCGACAGCGCTGAAGCTGCGCCCTCGCGCCTCCCCTCACGTCTGCCGCCGCCGCTTCGCCGGACGGCACGCGGGGGCGGCGCCGAGCAGCCTCGCCACGGCCGCCTCGCCGATGCGCCCGAGCGCCTCGCGCTCCAGCCCCGTCTTGGCGAGGAACTCCATCCCTTGCAGGACCGCGAGCAATAGCCGGCCGACCTCGCGCGCGTCCGTCTCCGGCGGCAGATCCCCCGCGTCGCGCGCCTTCTCCACAAGCCCGACGAGCAGCTCTTCGAGCGCGCCGAACGTCTCCCGCGCCCGCCTTCGCACCTCGGGGTCGTGGGATGCGAGCTCCGAGGCGCTGTTCACCAGCAAACACCCACGCTCGCAGACGGCGGCGGCCTCGGGCGTCGGCAGGTCCATCCGGAAGAGACCCCGAAGGCGATCGATCGCGGGCGCGTCGCCGCCGAGCGCGGCGCGTATGGCGTCGAGTCGCCAGGAGGCGTAGGCGTCGAGCACGGCGAGGAAGAGCTGGTGCTTGTCGCCGAACGCCGCGTAAAGACTACCTTTTCCGAGCCCCGTCGCCCGCATCAGGTCGTCGAGCGACGTCGCCGCGTACCCCTTCTCCCAGAACTGGTCCCGCGCGGCTTCGAGCACCTGTTCCACCTCGAACTTACGTGGACGACCCATACCTCTCTCTATGGTACTTGACCGATCGGTCCACAAGTCCAATACTGGACCACGTGGTCAACAACGCCGACGCGGACGTCCTCCGCGGCGGCGGCATGTCCTACCACGTCGGAGCGCGTGCCCGGCGAACCAAACCGAACGGATCTCAAAGAAGCGGGAGAATGATCATGGGTGCACTCGAAGGAAAAGTTGCCGTCGTCACGGGCGGGAGCACGGGCATCGGATTGGCCGCGGCCAAACGGTTCGCCGCGGAAGGCGCGCGCGTTTTCATCACGGGCCGACGAAAGGCCGAGCTCGACGCGGCCGTCGCGGCGATCGGGAGCAACGCCGTCGGCGTCCGCGCCGATTCGTCGAACCTCGCGGATCTCGACCACCTGTATGACGTCGTCCGCGAGCAGGCGGGCCGCATCGACGTCGTCTTCGCGAATGCCGGCGGCGGAGAGTTCCTCCCGCTCGGCGCGATCACCGAGGAGCATTACGACAAGACCTTCAACACGAACGTGAAGGGCGTGCTCTTCACGGTGCAGAAGGCATTGCCTCTCCTGGTCGACGGCGGCTCGATCATCCTGAACGCCTCGACCACGGCGACGATGGGCACCGAATCCTTCAGCGTGTACAGCGCGACCAAAGCTGCCGTGCGAAATTTCGCGCGAAGCTGGATCCTCGACCTCAAGGCGCGCCGCATTCGCGTGAACGTGATCAGCCCCGGACCCATCAAGACCCCGGGCCTCGCTTCCCTCGCGCCGACGGAGGAGGAGGCAAAGGCGCTTCTCCAGGGCCTCGCCAGCACGATTCCCCTCGGCCGGCTCGGTGATCCGGACGAGGTCGGCAAGGCCGCCGTGTTCCTCGCCTCCGACGCGAGCAGCTTCGTCAACGGCGCCGAGCTCTTCGTCGACGGCGGGTACGCGCAGATCTGAGGGGCGTCGCGCCAGCAGGATGGTTCGTCCAATCGCTTGACGTCCTTGGAGAGGTGAGGTGTCGTGATCCCTCCGTCATGGGCGGACAGAGGAGAACGACATGAGCGATCAGGGGGCGACCACGTATCGCGCGTTTCTCGAAAGCCAGGCGCGCGACTTGGCGCTGGTGATTGCCGGCGACGCCACGACCGAGGTCGCGTGCCTCGGCAAGGCGACGACGGCGGAGGTCGCTGCCTGGTCCGAGGCCCTCGTGGGCGCGACGATCGACACGCTCCTTGGAGACGATGCGGCCGCCGAGCGCGTTTCGGCGGCCGCGCTCGGCCTCGGGCGTCGCGGCGCGCCCGCCGACGAGGTGCACCGCACCCTCTCCAAGGCCCGCCGCCATTTCCAGCGCGTGCTCCGCGCGTGGTCTGCTTCCGGCGGCGACGCCACGACCCACGCGGACGCGCTCGACAGGCTGCTCGCTGTCTTCGACGAAGCGGCGTACGCGCTCGTCAGGTGCGCCGCCTCTGCCACCGCTGCCGTTCGCTGCGATGGCGATGCGCGTTTTCGGAGCCTGATAAACGCCTTCAAGAGCGTCGTGGTGCTCATTGGCGAAGACGACACCATTCTCGAATGGAACACCGAGGCCGAGCGCGTCTACGGGTGGTCGAGGGACGAGATCCTCGGGAAAAACTACCTCGAACTGTTTGTGCTGCCCGAGGCGCGGCCTCGGGTCGCGGCCGACATGCGCAAGGTGCTCGCGGGCGAGGAGACGCGCGGCTTCGAGAACCCGGTCGCGTCGCGGGACGGCGCCGTTCATATCCTGCAATGGAACGTCGGGCGCTTGCTCGACGGCGAGGGACGACCGACCGCGGTCGTGGCCAGCGGCTACGACATCACCGAGCAGAAACGGGACCGCGAGGCGCGCGAGCGGAGCGAGGCGATGCTGCATGCGGTCATCTCGAATGCGCCCATCTTCCTCTTCGTCAAGGACATCGAGGGACGTTATACCCTGACGAACCGCGGCTTCGACGAAGGGCTGGGCCTCGAACCGGGCTCCGCGGTCGGAAAATTGGATACCGATCTCTTTCCGCCCCACGTCGTCGCGAGGAATCGCGCGGATGACCGGCGCGTCTTCGACGGGGGCGTGCCGGTCCAGCTCGAAGTGGAGATTCCCACGAAGATCGGCCCGCGCATCTTTCTCGGGTCCAAGTTTCCGTTGTTCGACGCGCGGGGCAAACTTTATGCGGTCTGCGCCATTGGCTCCGACGTCACCGACCTCCGGCGGGCCGAGGCGGAGCAGGCGACGTTCCATGACCGGCTCATCGACGCGCAACGCGAGACCTTGCGCGAGCTCTCGACGCCGCTCTTGCCGATTGCCCCGGGCGTCGTGCTCATGCCGCTCGTCGGCGCCATCGACGAAAGCCGGGCGGCGCTCGTGCTCGAGGCGTTGCTCCAGGGCGTCGTCGCGCATCGCGCCGAGGTCGCGATTCTCGACATCACCGGCGTTCGCACGGTGGACACGGGCGTCGCGCTCGGCCTCGTGCAGGCGGCGCAGGCGGCGGGGTTGCTCGGCGCGGAGGTGGTCCTCACGGGCGTGCGCCCCGCGGCTGCGCGGACGCTCGTGGACATCGGGATCGACATGCGCGGCATCAAGACGGTGAGCAGCTTGGAGCAAGGCGTCGCGCACGCCATCGGGCGTTCGAGCCGCCGCGCCCGCCCGAAGGCGCCGGCGCGGTAGCGCTCATTCCCGCGCCTTGGCCCGCTCGACCATCGCCAGATATTCATACGCCGCCACCGGCTCCTCCGGCAGACCGAGCGGCGCGAGAACCTCCTTCTGCAACGCCGCCCCGTCCACCTGCTCGCCCACGAAAAACCCCGCTTCCTCCACGAATGCCCGCAGCCGCTCGGGCCGGATCCCCCACCGCATTCGCTCCCCGGCCAATCGAAGCGACGTGCGGATCAGCCAATCCAGCGTCCCGAGATGCGGCCGCCCGGCGTCGTCTCCATCCACGTACGAGAAGGCCACGCGGCTCCCGGCCCCCGTGTGCTCGTGGATCGCCCGGAAAAACGCCTTCACGTCCTTCACGTCCAGATACATGAGCAGCCCCTCGGCCACGACCACGCTTTGCGCGTCGCTCCGCCACGGCGTCTCGTGCAAGACCTCGCCGAGGGATCGCTCCGACAGATCCGCCGCGCAAAGGTGCAGGTTCGTCCGTGCAAACCCTGCGCCCCGCACCCCTTCGCGCTTCGGCGCTGCCGTCGCCGGCGCGTCGATCTCCACGCACGTCACCTCCGGATGACGCCGCGCGATGATCGCGGCCAGCGGATCGAACCCTGCGCCCACGACCAGAAGCTGCGTCGCTCCCGCTGCGATCGCCTCCTCCACGGCATCTGCCATCCACCGCTTTCGCAGTCCGAACCAGACGAGCTGACCGCGGGCCGTCCATGCCTCCGCGATCTCGTAGAATCGTTGTGTCCACGGCGCGCGCATCATGTCGATGTGCCGCTGCGCGACGGCCCCGGACGCGCGCAGGATGGCCTCCGCCGTGGTCGCCGCATCCGCCGGCAAGAGGCCGGCGAATCGGGGCACGGCGTCGATCAGGACCATGAATCGTGCGATCTTCTTGGCCGTAAGGCTCGTGCGCTCGTGGGACATGACGTCCCCGAGTGTAGCACCATCACCAATCGAGCCGCAGCCGCCCGTCGGTGTAGACCCGGTTTGCCTTGCCGAGGTCCGTCGACCCGTTCTCGATCGCCCGGTGCACGTTCACTGCGGGTCGAAGCAGCGCGTCGCGGCCGAGATCGAAGCGTTGACCTCGAACGATCGCCCGATACGCCTTGTCGAGCGCGAGCGCGCGCTCGCGCGACGGCAGGAGCAGGAACGCGAGGTCCCGATCGCCGCCGGGCGCTGCACGTCGCAGCTCGGATTCCGCGAGGTTTCCGCCGGGGAAAAAGCGCGCGAGCATCTCGTCGTTCGCGCGTAGCTCGTCGCCTCCGCCCACACGACGCAGATACGTGAGCACTTCAGGATCCGCGTGCCCGAGCTCGGGGACGTCGGGCATGCCGCGGAGGTCTTGCACCCGCCAGCCTTCCCTTCCCGGCACCTTGCGCGCGAGGGCAAACGTCTGATCGACCGTCACGCCGAGGCCCGAATGGCAGCCCATGCAGAACCGATGTTCCTCGTCCGTCGACAGCCGCAGCCGCCCCTCGGCGTCCTCGATGAACCCCTGCAATTGCCAGCCGAACGCATTGCGCAACCCGCTCGTCGCCGACCCCGTGTACACGGGCAGGAGCCCCTCGTCCTTTTCGTCCTGCTCTTTTTCGTAGGCGCGGAGGAGCGCCCATCGATCGAGCTTCAGCACCTTGCGTGAATATCGAAGCTCCTTCATGCGCCGCGCGACGTATCCAGGCGCGTTCGGATCCAGGTAGCGGACCGAATGCAAAAACTCCACGCCCCGCGGATAGATCCCTCGTTCGAGCGGCTCGCTCGACGCGGCGCCGGCGTAGGTGCGTGGCAAGCGCCGCACGCGCGTCACGCCCGCGGAGAGCGCTCCATCACCGTCGAGATCCTCCCCGAGGAGCCGCTCGTCGACCGGCTCGATCGTGCGGTCGATCCGATCCGCCTTCGCGTCGGGATCCGTCGTGATCGCGGCTTCGAGCAGCGACAGGTTCAGCGCGTAGATCGCGCGTGACGGTTTTCCGTGTTCGTCCGCGCGAAACACCTCGGGCAAGCGGAGGAACACATCGTCCGTGCTCCCATTCGTGGGCCAGAACGTACCGGGAAACGGCTTGAACCGAACGGCGCGAAAGCCACTCCCATCGCGCGCAAACCCCTCGTCGTCGAAGCCGCGATCGAGATCGAGATCCGGCACGTATCCTTCGTACCCGCGTGCGCTCGCGAGCGCGCGCCGCAGCGGCGCGTAGTTGTCCTCGCGCACGTAGCGGAGGAGCTCCTCGTCCGACATCTGCGCGATCTCCGCGCTCCGATCGACGAACAGGTTCGTGTAGTGGTTCTCGCGCGCCGCGTCCGAGAACGCGTATTCCTCCTGCAAATGCGCGTCCGCGCGCACATTCGTGCCGTGCGCGCTCGTGTGGCAGACCCAGCACGGGTTCGAGGTCCCGCCGGTCTTCGTGTAACAGAGCGGCGGCACCGAGGCCTCGGGGTTGTTCACCCGCCCCGCGGCCTCGCGGGCGCGCGCGAGCGGGTCGTAGAGGCCCTCGGCTGCCCTTTCCTCGCGCCGCCCGCACGAGGCCGCCCCGAGGGCTCCGAGGAGCCCGCACGCGAGCAGGAACGAGGGCAGGCGCGCGTTCACCGCGCCCCGTGGGGCCACACGCTCTGCACGTGCTCGCCCGGGTGCTGCACGCTCACGAAGAGCGTGCGCATGTCCGCGGCGAGCGCCGGCCCCGTGGCCTCTGCGTCGCTCGGCATTGCCACGATGCGGAATGCCTTGCCAAACGTCGGCGACACGACGCCCGGCGCGCCTGCAGCGTGCGCGCGATCGAGGTCGAGGAAGTACACCGCATCGGCGCGCTGGTTCGTCGCGAAATTCCCATCCGTGCCGAACCACACGCCCCCCTCGTGATCGATCAGGATGTTGTCGGGGTTCGACGCATCGTACGGACCTGTCGCATTCGTGCCGGCCCAGACGCGGAAGAACACGAATGTCGTCGACGCCCCGGGGCGCTTCGCGTTCGCCTCCTGCAATGCGAACATGTTGCCGACCATGTCGGGGCGCTTCACCGAGGCCTGCTCGTGCACCGCCGGATCGATCAGCTTGCCCGCCTGATCGAGCTGCGTCTTGTGCCCGTGGTTCGTGAACGACACGTAGATCCTCGGCGTCCCGCTCGGATCCCGCGGGTTGTACTCGACGTCCTCGGGCCGGTTCAGCTCCATGATCCCGACCTTCGTGCTCGCCGTGAACAGCGCGCGCCGCACGTCGTCGTCGCTCGCGAAGCCGCCGAGCCCGTTGTAGTCCGTGTCGGCGAGCGCCTCGCCCACGGTCTTGCCCGGCTCGCCGAGCGCGGCTGCGTTCGGGGCGATCGCCGTGCTCGCCGTGCCGAGCTCGATCCATTGCCCGATCCCCGGCTGCGCCTCCGTCGGCGCCTCGCCCGTCGCGAGCATCGTCACGCCCGTCGTGTTGTCGAGTCCGGCAAAATGCGCGGCGTAGACCTTCCCCTCATCGAGCAATGCGCGCGTCTCGGCGCGCGTCATCCCCGGCTCGTAGACGTGTTTCGAGACGAACTTGTACATGCGGCCGCTCCGCCGATCGTCCCCCGCGTAGAGCACGATGGGCTCGTTTGGCAGGAGCTTCCAGTCCGCGTCGACCACGAACGACGTGTTCTCCCACCGCGCGCGGCCCACCGCGCCGAGCTTCTTGTGGCCCACGCCCGCCGCGTTTTTCCCGTCATACTCGCCCGGCGCCTTGCCCGGATCGATCTCCACGAGATAGCCGTACAGATCCTTCGCGTGGCGCGATTTCACATCCGGCGACATCCCGAACAAGCTCGCTGGACTCGGCGTCGTGTCGAACGTGATCGGCCCGCCCGGATCCGCGCCTGCGCCGCGGACGAGTTTTTGCTCGCTCGTCCAGAACACCTCCATGTCCCCATGGAAGTCCTGCACGTTTTCCTCGGCGGTGATCACCGTGCCCCACGGCGTCTGACCGCCCGAGCAATCGGCCATGATGCCGCTCACGACGCCGGGCGGGAGCGCGTGCCCCTCGTCGTCGTGATCGACTTCGAGCGGCGTGATCCCCGTGAGGCGCGCGAGCGTCTTGCTCGTCGCGTCGTATCGAATGGCCCCGGCGCCGCGATCGACGTGCCATGTCCCTTCCGGATCCTGCACCACGTGAAACCACGAGCCGCCGACCTGGCGCTTGGCCTCCCGCAAGTACGTCGCTAGATCCGCGGGCGCCCACCGATTCGACGTCACGTCGTTCGTCAGCACGTTCTCCGCCGCGAGATCCTTCGCGAGCGTGAGGTGCTGGCCCGTCGGCGCCGTCGTCGACGTGGGAGCCTCATTCGGAATCGACTCGTGGTTCACCCACATCCACGCCGACGTGCCGCTGCCGTGCCATTGCGGCGGATCGCCGGGCACGTCGCTCCACCGATCTCCGAAAAACGCGATGTAATCGTTGTTCGTCCCGAACCGCGGCGCCGTGGGGCTCCGATCGAACGTCAGCGGATCGAGCCACGACACCACCACGTTCGGCGAGAGCCCTGCGATCGCCTGCACGCTCTCCGTCGACGTATTCGGAAGCGGGAACGCCACGCCCTTCGGCAGCGTCCCTCGCGCGACCTGATCCACACGCGCCCGGACGTAGCGCCCGAGATCCGCAGCGCCCGTGCCGAGGTCGTCCGCGAACGTGAATCCGACGACGCTCGAAAGCGGCCGCCCGCCGAGGGCTTTGGCCGTCGCCGGGGTCCGGTCCGGACCCTCGCCGTCGCCCTGGCACGCGACGAATACGACCGCAATCAGGACGCCGGTCGTCCCAAGCGCCTGGAAATGTCGTTGCTCCCAGTGGCCCGTTTTCCGTTTCATTCGCCATTCCCCCGGGCGGCGCTCGCGGATGCGGAGCGCGCGCCCGAGGATCTTGCCATTGCAGAGGTCGGGCACCACCCGTTTCGCGGCTCAGACCGCTCGCCGTGCTATTTGCCGCCCTTTCCCTTGCTCGGCGGTATCCAGATCGGATTCCAGTTCCCGCCCGAAGAGCTCGTCAGCTTCGTCATTCCGGTCCCATCGGCCCGCACGATCCAGATCTGCTGATCGGGTCCGCGGGTCACCGTCACGGCCAGGTAGCGCCCGTCGGGCGACCACGCGGGCTCACCGACTTGCCCCGCCCCTCCGGGCCCGCGCACGAACGTCTCTTTCCCGTCCTCCATGGCGACGATTCCCACGCGTGACGGCTCGTCGGGAGCGCTCAGCATGTAGGCGATTTGCTTTCCCGTGGGGGACCAGGTCGGCTTGTCCTCGACGATCCGCGGCGCAGGCCGCATTTGCGTCAGGCGGCGCGCCTCGCCCCCGGACGAGGGCATCAGCCATACGCGATCTGCGCCTTCGCGATCGCTCACGAACACCAGCACCTTGCCGTCGGGCGAGTACCGCGCGCCCCATTCGTCGCGGTCTGTGTTCGTCAGGCGGACGGGATCCTTCCCGTCCGGCCGCATGCGATAGAGCTCGGCCACGCGGTCGCGGCTGGAGAGGAAGACGATCGCATCACCTTTCGGCGAGAACGCGGGCTCGAAATTCCCTTCGTCGTTCTTCGTGATGCGCTTGAAGCCGCTGCCGTCGCTGCCCACCCGGTAGAGATCGGAAAAATGGGCCGGGTCCACCTTCCCGCCGTTCGTCTCGTAGACGACGAACCGCCCGTCCGGCGAAAATGTGGGATGACGTACGCGCCCTGCCAGGGGTCCGAGGGGTTTTGGGGGGCTTCCGTCGAGGGGTTGGAGCAGGAGTTGTTGGGGGCCTTCCTCGCCTTCGACGCGGATCACGAGCAACGCGCGGCCGTCCGGCGAGGCGGGGCCATTGTAATCGGCGTGCGGGCTCTTCGTGAGCCGCTCTTCCCCTTTGCCATCCGCTCCGATCACGTAGATCTCGCGGTTTCCATCGCGCTCCGAGATGAACGCGATCTTTCCTGCGATTTTTTGCCGTTCTTCGGGGGGTATTTCGTCGCCCGTCGCCTTCTCCGGTCCCCCCTCCACCTTTTTCGCCGATTCCGACGGCAATGGTTTGCCGTTGTTTGTCTGGACATCCGATTTGTTGCCGGTTGTCGGGACAGGTGGTTTTTCTTCTATGGTATCAGCGCTCGTGCTGGTCCCCGGTATTGCAGGGCGCGACGGCAATGCATTGTCCGGTTCTTTTTCTTTTTTCGAGCAGGACGTCGCCGCGAGGAGGGCGAGGAGGGCGGGCGCGAGGCGGGAGAGGCGGGGCAGGGAATGATGCTGCATGCGTATTGGAAAGGGCCCGCGGCGCGCGTGACGCCGCGGGCCTTGGAGAGGGGTTCAGCGGATCTGCACGGCGTCGGCGATGACTTGATAGCCGGTCGTCGTCCAGCGCGAGACGACGACCTTGTTCCAGCCGGCCGTGAAGTTGTACGTGCCGAGGAGCTGCCATGCGCCGCCGCCCGTCTGCTGGTTCTTGCTCACCGAGCCGAGGTTCGTGCCGCTCGCGTTGAACATCACGAAGGGCGTCGTCGTCGACCGGTCGGAGGCCGAGGTCCACCACGCGTAGACCTGCTTCGAGCCCGCCGCGGCCAGGTAGAACTCGAACGTCGCGCCGTCGGAGATCGCCGCCGTGGGCGCGGCATAATACCCCGTACCGTAATACCCGGACACGTTCGTGGACGATGTCCAGTTCGCCGAGGGCGCCACGATGCGGGCCACCGCGCTGTTGTTGTTCGCGTTGTTGCTGTCGACCGTGATGGTCGTGCTGCCGCCGCCGCCGCCGCCATCGACGCAGGTGTTGATGCGGTTCATGTAATCGGCCCAGGGGAAACCGGTGCCCGGGTCGTTCGCGCGGTTCACCGGATCCGGCTGGTAATGGCCGATGATGTGCTGCCGGTCGCGGATGATGTTCTGCCGCTTCACGATATCGCAGGAGAGCTTGGCGGAGGCCGCGATCTGCCCCTCTTTCCACGGGTTCGCGCTGGTGTACGGATACCCGCCGTGCTCGATGCCGACCGAGCGCGGGTTCGTGGGCAGGCCATTCCACGACGCGCCGACGTGGTGCGCCGTGTTCACCTCGTCGACGAGCGCCGAAATCTCGCTGCCGCTCTCGTTGACGACGTAATGCGCGCTCGTCTTGTTGGGGTTCGTCGGGTATGGCGTCGTCAGCCAGCCCCAGCATCCCGCGTACGTGCCGGCGCAGGTGTGGATGACGAGCAGCTCGGCCTTTTTCCCGCCGCGGCCCGACGTGTAGTTCGACGACGGCGCCGGACGCCAGATGGAGCCGGAATACACGGCGTTTGCGGGCCCGCCCTTGCCCACGAACTGGGGCTTCGGGAACTTCGGCGTGGCCTCCGGGTTCGCCGCCAGGATTTCATCGATCCCGCTGTCCTCGGGCGCCGCGATGCCCTCACGCAGGTGGCGGTAGACCTCGTCATGGACGAAATGCGCCTGCGCGTCGAGGCTCGGATGGTTGAAGTACGCCGCCACTGCGGGCGCCCACGCGCCGATGTCCGCGCGGTCGAGGCCCATCTCCTCCGCGTGCGCGTCGAGCAGCGCCGCCGCCGCGCGGATGTTGGCCTCGGGCTCCGATTGGACCTCCTCCTCGCTCAAGCCCACGAGCGACGCGCCTTTCGCGAGCGCATCGCCGCGCAGAGCCATCACGCCATACGCAGCCGGGACACCGTCGAATTCGGAGGTATCACCGGGCACATGATAGAGCTGCGTCTCGGCGTATCCGATCGCCACGAGGAGCGAGGCCGGGACGGAGAACTCCTTCGCGGCGGCGTCGAAATGGGGCTGATAAGGGTGCATACCAGCGGTCGGGCTACCGGCCGCTTCACCGGGAATCAGCGTGGCGTCCCCCTCGCCGGAGCCTTCATCGCTGCCGCAGCCGGAGAGCATGGCGGAGGCAGAAAGCACGGGCGCGAACATCAGCAGACAAAGCAGACGTCTCATGGCTTGAACCCTTCTTCGTTTCCGGGGTGGGAGCGTGGGAGCCTTCGGGACGCGATGCCGAGGCAAGGATACGAATATGGAGGCGTACGTTGATTGGGCGCCGAGCGCAAGCGTGAGTGACGCCTTGGCGCGCCGTGTCTGTCCCGAGCAACGATGACGCGCGGCGTAAAGCCGAAAATCACGTCATTCGAGCTGATCCGATAGGAACATCTGTGTGGACAGGACGACCGTCCCATTTTGAATCTTTCCAGTCATGGTGAACAGGCTCGTCTTGCCGTCGCCGTCGAGGTCGCCCTCGGCCGAGACTTCGAACCCGTCCTTGCCCGGATCGGGCCCGCCGCGCTTCGGCCCTTTGTAGTTCCCACCCGCACGGTATTCGTACTGGTACCGGATCGGCTGCACGAGCGAGACCTGGAGGCAACGCCAGCCCGAGGTCGTATCGCCCTGCTCGAAATCCTGCCCCGGTTTCCCCGAGGGCAGATACGTCGTGTCCCGGGGCACGACACTCGGCACCGGCGTCGCCGATTTGCACAACCTGTGTGTCCCCGGCTTTGCGTCGACCTGTTCGCGTTCGTACGCGGCCACGGCCGCGCGCGCCAGCATGCTCACCGTGCTCCTGGCCTCCACCGCTTTCGCGCTCGCCGTATACCGCCGGACGCCGTTCACCGCGAGCGCCGCGCCGATTCCCAGAAGCTCCGCGGCGCCGTCCCCGGTCGCGGCGAGCTCGAGCCCTCGATCACTCGGGAAGAGCACGAGCGAGAGCATCGAGCCGCCCCCGACCCGCGTTCCGGGCTTCGCGCCCGACGTCGGATCGGCGATCAACCGGGCGAGCGCCGGATCGAAGAAAAGCAGCATATGCGACGCGGCCTTCTCCTTCGCGCGCGCCGTGAGGAATGCCGGATTCGTGGCCAATGTATTCGGGTCCTTCCCGAACCGGCGCACGGCGTCGAGCGCCACCTTCTTGTTGCCGAGCCCGAGGACGACGAACCCCGGCCGCGATTCGATGTGGACGACGGTGCCACCGGCCGAATCCCGCGTGAACGAATCCCCTTTGGCCGTGACCTTCTTGTTCCCCTTTGCGTTTGTCTGGGCGGTAGAAAAAATCGTTTTTTGCGCGTACGCGTCCTTGATCGAGAGCACCACGAGCGCCGCCATGTCCTTCGCAGGATCGTCGCTGGCGTCGTCGAACGAAAACGGCTGCTTCGGATCCCGGTACAATCCGACCACGACCTCACCGCCGAGCGCCTTTTCGAAGTCCGCGAGCTCGATCCCGAGGTCACCGAGCTCCCGCTTCAACAACCGCTGCGCGCCATCATGCGATATCGAGCGCCCGAGCACCACCTCCAGGACGTCCGTCACAGTTTTGCCGGACGAACGCTCCGTCGACAAACCGATGGCAGCAAGCGCGCCTTCCGGCAGCTTCGGCATGAGCACCTGCGGCGCCGCGTCGAGCACCGAGCCGAGCGCCGGAAAATCGGGCCCATACCCCGAGAATCGCAGGTCGAGCCCGAGCCCCTGCGGTTGTCCCACGAGCGCGACGAAGAGACGCGAGCCCGGCTCGGGCGGCGATTTCGTGCCGGCCCCCATTCCATGCAAATCGACCGCGACGAACGGATCCCCCGCGCGCTCCTTGACGAGCAGCGCCGATCCCTCGACCGAGGGCGCGCGCCCATGACCGACCTCGAACGCATCACGGAGGTTCTCTTTACGCAGGCACCCGACGAGCGCGCGTGACCCCTCGATCCACGCTCCGTGCATGACTTCGAGGCCTTTCGGCGAACGGACGACGAAGATACCCCGCTCCATTTTCTCGGCCCCGAGCGCGTCGAGCGCCTTCGTCACGAGCGCCCCGTCGTTCATTCGGGCCGCATAACAAAACCTGTCCATCGGCTCGGGCGGACCGTCGGGCGTCGCCGGACCCGCGAACACGACGGCGCCCTCGAATGATTTGACCAGATCCGCGACGAGCGCCGGGGCGAGCCTAAGTTTGCCCGAGAGACCGCCCGCAAGCTCGGACAGGAGCCCCGCCCGGAGGGCCGGATCCATCGCGGCGAGCGCCTTCTCAGGTGGCGGAACGTTTGCCACGAGCACGGCGTCGCGTGGCACGAGGCGGAGGAGCGAGTCGACCTTCTGCGGCGGGTCGAGCGCCGCGGCCTTGGCGGGCGCCGGGGCGGTGGTGGGCGCGGGCGGCGCGACGACCGCGACGTCCGACGTCGCCCTGCCGCCGGTCTCGGGCGGCGTCTGCACGGCCGCGCCGCCGCAGGAAACGAGGGCCGACAAACCGACCGCGAAGAACAGCCCACGGACACGCCGCATCGCCATACGAAATCTCTCCTCCCGGCCATGAGAGCACGAACGCCCCCGGGCCGGCAAAAGGAGAATGGCGAGGTTGCGCGGAAGTTCTACCCTGCGAGCGCGGCCCGCACCCCATTCTCGAAGATGCGGAGGCCGAGGCCCGCGGCCGGGAGCGCCCCCGCGTCGTGCTGCCGGATCCAATCCGGATGGTTTTCCGGGTAAAGGTACGCGTCGGGGTGCGGCATGAGCCCAAAGATGCGCCCCGTCGGATCACAGAGCCCCGCGACGCCGTCCGGCGAACCGTTGGGGTTGTCCGGCCAGACCTCCGTCGGCGCCCCGCTCGCGTCCGCGTACCGCACCGGCACGAGGCGCGAGGCGAGGATCTCGTCGCGGAGCGAATCGTCGAGGAAGAGCAGCTTGCCCTCGCCGTGGCGGCTCGGCATCTCGATCGTGGGGCCGATGCCGCGCGTCCACACGCAGGGGCTCTCGGTGTCCACGGCGAGCTTCACCCAGGTATCGAAATACCCGAGCCGGTCGTTGTGCACGAGCGCCGCTTGTTGCGCGGCGAGCGGCGTGCCACGCGCGCGGCTCACGCCCGGGAGCAGCCCGAGACAAACCAGCGTCTGGAATCCATTGCAGACCCCGAGCGCGAGCCCGCCGTCGTCCACGAACCGGCAGAGCGCCTCGCCGAGCCGGAAGCGCAGGCGATTGGCGAACACGCGCCCGCTCTGGATGTGATCACCGAAGGAAAACCCGCCGATGAACGCGAGGATGTGATACCCCGCGAGCGCGTCGGCCCGCGCGCCGCGATCGAGGATCTCGCTCAGGTGCACGAGATCGACCGTCGCGCCCGCGCGGGAAAACCCGGCGGCCGTCTCGGCCTCGCAGTTCAGCCCGTAGCCCGTGAGCACGAGGACACGCACGTCGCGCGCCTCTTTCGGCGCGGGCCTGGTCGTGACTTCAGACGGCATGGGATTCCTCCTGGAAAGCGCGGCGGAGCGCGTCCGAGCCGAGCTCGGCGAGCGTTTGTCCTCCATGGCGAATACGTACATACCCCCGGCCCGATACACCTGGCTCGACCGCGCCGAGCCGGACGAGCGCGTGCGGCGCGAGGCGTGCTTCGAGCGCGGCGGCGTCCTCGGCCCGGGCGGTGAGCAAGATGCGCCCCGTCGATTCGCTGAACAGCGCGATCGCCGGGGCGAGCCCCTGGCCCACGGCATCGAGCGAGATCGACAAACCAAGCTCGCTCGCCATGACCAGGTGCGAGAGCGCGACCGCGAGCCCGCCGCGCGAGAGCACGTGCGCCGATCGGACGAGGCCCGCCTCGTGCGCCGCGGCGAATGCGTGATATCGGGCCGCAAAGCGCTTCGGGTCTGTCCGCGGGACACCTTCGAGCGAGAGCCCGAGCAGCCGCGAAAGCTCGCTCTCACCGCACATGTCCTCGGTCTCGCCGAGCAGATACACGACATCACCCGGGGCGCGCGGCGAAAGCGTGAGCGCGCGCCGGACATCTTTCATTTGCCCGATGACGCTGACGAGCAAGGTCGGCGGTACCGAGATCTTCACGCCGCCCATCGTGGCGTCGTTTTTCATCGAGTCCTTGCCCGAGATGAGCGGTAGCCCATACGCCACGCACGCCTCGTACAGGCCCTCGCACGCGCGTACGAGCTGCGCGAGCTTGTGCTCGCCGTCGGGCGTCGTCGCGCTCTTGATGGGGTCGGGCCAGCAGAAATTGTCGAGGGCGGCCATGCGATCGATCCGCGCGCCGGCGCAGAGAATACGCCGCACGCCCTCGTCCGCGCAGGCAAGGGCCATCGCGTACGCGTCGAGGTCGCTATAATGCGGATGGATCCCCTCGCCGAGCACCACGCCCTCGTCGCGCCCGTGCCGCACGCGCATGACCGTCGCTGTGGCCGGTACGTCTCGAAAAACGCCCACGAACGGCTTGACCACCGCGAGCCCCTTCACCTCGTGATCGTAATGGCGTGCGTACCGGTCGCCGCTGCGGATGTTCGGCTGCGCGAGCATTGATACCACGAGGTCCCCGATCGGCCGCGCAGCGAGCGCCTTGTCCCGCTCCACGGCGGTCGCGTAGGCCCGCGCGGGCGGACTCCAGCGCGCCGTGCGTACGACCTTCGGCAGCCCGCCGTGCAGGAATGCGAGTTGGAGATCACAGGCCTTCTCCTCGCCGTACCGCACGACGAGCCTCCCCGAATTCGTGAACGTGCCGATCTCGGTGGCCTCCACCTCGCGCCGCGCGGCCAGCGCGAAAAACGCCTCCAGTTTGTCCGGAGGCACGGCGACCGTCATTCGTTCCTGCGCTTCGCTGACGAGGATCTCCCAGGGAGCGAGGCCCGGGTATTTGAGCGGCACGCGGGCGAGGTCGATCTCTGCGCCGCCGGAGGCCTCGGCCATCTCGCCGACGCTGCTCGAGAGCCCGCCGGCACCGTTGTCCGTGATGCCGCTGTAGAGGCCCCGATCCCGCGCCTCGGCGAGCATGTCGAACATCATCTTTTGCGTGATCGGGTCGCCGATCTGCACCGCCTGCACGGGCGAGCTCTCATTGAGCTCGACGCTGGAGAACGTGGCCCCGTGAATGCCGTCCTTGCCCACGCGCCCGCCGATCATGACGATCCGGTCCCCGGGCGCAGTGAATTTTTCGTGCGTGGGCCTTCCGGACGTCGTGACGGGCATAGCCGCGACGGTCCCGCAATAGACGAGTGGTTTGCCCGTGAACCGGTCGTCGAACAGCTCGAACCCGCGCATGTACGGGATGCCGGACTGGTTGCCGCCGTCGATGACGCCGTGATGGACGCCGTCGCGAATGCGCCGCGGGGGCATGAGGCCCTTCGGGAGCGTACCGGTATGGTTTGGCTTGCCCAAACAGTACCCCCACACGTTCGCGAGCAGGTCCGCCCCGAGCCCGCAGCCGAAGCTGTCGCGGTTGACGCCGACGATGCCGGTCATCGCGCCGCCGTACGGATCGAGCGCCGAGGGCGAGTTGTGCGTCTCGACCTTGTAGACGAGGTGGCATTCGTCCGTGAATCGCACGACGCCCGCGTTGTCGCTGAAGACGGAGACCAGGAAATCGCCCGCGTCCCCGTCGATCCCGGACGACGCGCGGGCCTTGCGCACATCCTCGGTCGCGGCGACGACGTACGTCTTGAAGACGCCCCGCTCGATGCGCCGCGTATTGCCCTCCGGATCGGTGTAATCAATCGGTGCGTTGAAGATCTTGTGCTTGCAGTGCTCGCTCCACGTCTGCGCGATGCACTCGAGCTCGGCGTCCGTCGGCTCGCGGCCCTCCGCCTCGAAATGGGCGCGCGTCGCGTGCATCTCGGGCACCGAGAGCGCGAGGAGTCGCTCGCGCGAGAGCCGTTCGAGCGCCTCGTCGGAGAGGCCACGCAGCGCGACGATCTCGGTCCGCGGCGTCGAGGTCGCGCCAGCGCGCGGGACGCCGAGATCGGGCCTGCGCGGCGGCTCGTCGATGCGGATGCGCTGGATGAGCGGATTGTGCAGGACCTCGGCCGCGGCGCGCGCGACGTCGGCCCGCCCGAGGCCCCAGACGAGGTACATCGTGCCCGTGTACACCTGGCCCGCGAGCGCGCGCCCGAGCGCGTCCTCGCATGCGGTCTTGACGCTCTTGCCGACCGCGTCCGTCACGCCGGGCAAAAAGGAGACGGTCAGGATTACAGGCGGATCGCCGGGCTCGCCGTCGGGCAGGGCGCCGAGGGCCGCGACCTCGATGACGGGGTCGGCGATGGCGGCGAGGACCTTGTGGGCCTCGGCCTCGGACATGTCGAGATCACAGAGGTATACCTTGCGCGTGCGAATGCGCGCCGGAGAGAGGCCGAGCCAGGCCGAGAGCGTCTGCGCGGTTTTCGTGGCGAGCGCGTCCGGAACGGCCGGCCGGTTCTCGATCTCGAGCCGGTAGATGGGCATGGTGGGTGGGCTCCTCGTCCGCGCAGCCGTCTAGCACAACCTGGGGGATGTGGAAGGTTTGCGGGCGCGGCTTCGTTCGCTTCGCCGAGGGGCCCGAGCGAGCGGCGCGCGCTCGCGCTTGGAAGGTCCTGCGCAAAAGGATACTCTCGGCGAAGGAGCGATCTCGTGCCTCGAAGGATCCGGTGGGCTGCAGGTTTGCCCGTGCTCGCCTTTCCGTGCGTGGCGCGGGCGGAGGTGCTCGACAAGGTCCCGCCGCCGTGGACGCCGCTCGTCCTCGGCTGCACGCTCGTCGCGCTCGCCGTCACGGTCGCGCTCGCCCTCTCCGCGAAAAAGACGCAGTGCGTGGCCGGTTTCGTGCTCGCGTGCTCGTGGGCCGTTTATCGGATCGGCGGGGATGAATGGTTCTCGGACGACGTGGGGCCGTACCTTCGCGCAGAACTCTCCGCGGGGGAGGCGCGGGTTTGGCTGGGCACGATCGTTTTGGAGGGGCTCGCGCCGCTCTTGGCCGTGCTCGTGATCGCCGCCGTCACCACCAGCCGATATCGGCGACCAGATCGCCCACGCTCCCGTGCTTGACGATGGCGCGGTTCTTCTTGATCTCGTAGGCCTTCGGCGACGCGTCCACGATGTCCTGCTCGAAGTGGTGCGCTTCGAGCTTGTACTTCCCCTCGCCGTGCATCAGCCCGCCCTTGAGCTTGACGTACGTGGAGTGGAACCGCGATTCGAGGTCGACGATCTGCGTCGCCGAGATCTGCATGCCGAGTTCGAGGTGGACGGTCTTCACGGCGTGCGGATGGGATGCATCGAATGCCAGCGCGAGATGCGCGCCGACCGTGAGGAGCGCGTCGATGTCGGCCTTCGTGAACGTCTCGTAGATCGTGATTTTCGCCATTGGAACTCCTCTCTACGTTCGTTTGGAACCCAAGCATCATGACACGAGGAGACCCGGCGTGGCAACCCGCGGAGAGCGCCGAAGTTACACGTCGCGCGCCTCTGCCTTTCGTGCGTCGAACCGCCGCGCGATCATCTCCAGATCGTGCCCCTTGAGCGCTGCCTCCAGCATCGACGGCAGTGCATTCGGCGTGCACGCGAAACAAGGTACGCCGAGCTTCGCGAGCTTCTTCGCGAGCTCCGCGTCGTACATCGGCGTCCCCGAATCGTCGAGCGCGAGGAGGCACATCGCGCGCACGCCGCTCTGGACCATCTCCTCCATGCGCTTCACCATCTGTTCCTGATCGCCGCCTTCGTAAAGGTCCGTCAGCAGAATGAAGAGCGTCCGGCGCGGGTTCGAGACGAGGCCTCGGCAATACCCGACGGCTCGGTTGATGTCCGTTCCGCCGCCGAGCTGGATGCCGAAGAGGAGGTCCACCGGATCCACGAGCCGCGGCGTCAGATCCACGACCTCCGTGTCGAATGCCACCACGTGTGTTTCGAGCGCCGGCAAGCTCGCCAGGATCGAGCCCATCACGCCGCCGTAGACGACGCTGCTCGCCATCGAGCCGGATTGGTCCATCGCGACGATCACGTTCCACTCCCGCCGCCGGTGCTGGCGGGCGAAAAAAAAGAACCGATCGGGGACGATCGTGCGGCGCTCCTTTTGATAGTTCTTGAGGTTTTTTCCGATCGTACGCCGCCAATCGAGGTTCGGCAGGCTTGGGATGGGCTGGTGGCGCGAGCGATCGAGCGCGCCGCGCACCGCGCGTTCGAGCTCGCCTTGCATTCGCTTCTTGATCTCCTCCACGACGGCCCGGACGATCTCGCGCGCGGCGTCCTTGGCCCGGTCCGGGATCATGTCCTTCATCGTGAGCAGCGTGCCCACGAGCTCGACGCTCGGCGTGATCTGCGCGAGCGACTCGGGCTCGAAGAGCAGCTCTTTCCAGCCCTTCTTCTCGATCGCGTCCTGCTGAATGACCGCGACCACGTCCTGCTCGAAATACTTGCGCACATCGCCGAGCCACGCCGCGAGCTTCGGGCGGCTCGCGCCGAGCCCCGCGCTGCGCTTGTTGCTGCTGCCGCTCCCATTCCCAGGGTCAATCTCCTCGATGTCGTACAGGGCGCCGAGCGCGGCGTCCACTTCCGCCATCTCGCGCGTGAGGAGACCGCCGCCGCCGCGGCCACCCATGCCCGCGCCCCTGCCGCCGCACAATTGATCCTCGACACGCTTGCCGAGGATGAGTCGCCAGCGCTGGGGCCGGTCGAACGTCATCGGTCCCGCGGGCGCGGCCGGCGCGGCGGGTGGGTTCGTCGCAGAAGGGGTGGGGGCGGGAGGCGCCTTCTTTTTGGCCATGGTGTTTACAGGTCCAGATCCAGATCGCCGAGGTCGTCCTGGAGGGCCGCGAGTTCGGCGTCGTCCACCTTGGTTTCGATGGCCTGGAGCAGCTCTTTTTCGTTGCCGCCCCAAAGCTCCGCGAGAAGCGCCGCGATCTTTCGCGCCTCGCTCGTCTCGAACGAGCCGAATGCGCGACGGAGCGCGACGACGGCGCGCCGGAAATCGTCGTGGTCCATCGCTTCGACGAACGCGCTCATGGCAGCCCAGAGCGAACGGCGCGAGAGCAAGGCATAACGGTTTCGTGTGGCGAGCCCTTCGAAAAACCCAGCGCCTTCGCTCGGCGAAATGCCGGGGCAGAGGCGGCGCGAGATCCGGCGGTCGAGGACGTCGTCCTGGAGGACGCCACGTTCGAGGAGGATCGCGCTCGCGACGCCCGCGACGTGCGCCGAGGCGGCATCGTCGTCGGCGATCGCGTCGAGCACGCTCGCGAAACGATCGCCGTCGAGTTTGTTAGGGAACATGAGCCCCACGCGGTGCAGGTGCCCGAGCGCGGTGCCGACGTTCCGCGAGGCGTCCTCGTTGCAGCGCGCGGCCTCGGGCGCGAGGAGCGCGCCGCGCAAAAAGAGCTGGGCGACGAGCGGTTCGAGCGGCGTGACGTCGATCTTGCGCACGTCCTTGTAAGCGACGAGGTGGCTCAATTCGAGGGCGGCCCCCGCGACGGCCACGAAATCCCCGTCGTCGACGGCGAGCGACGAGACGCGGGCGAGCGCCGCCGCCGTCGCGTCCGAGAGATCGCATTCCACGCTCCTCCGGGCAAGGTTTGCCGCGGCATGCACGTTCTCGACCGCTTCGAGGGCCTCGCCGATGGAGCGCGCCGTCGCGATCTCGATCGTGTCGCCCCGGAGCGCGTTCTCGACGAGCTGGATCTCGCAATCGGGCGTCCAGCGCGCGGCCCATACTTCTTTGTACGTGCTCTGCGTCCGGTCCTCCGCGCTCGTCTTGTTCGCTGCGAATCCGATGCCGAGCACGGTGAGGCGGTGCAGGAAGATGGAGCGATTGCGATCCCTGTACGCCGCGTCCTCCGATTTCGCGAACCGGTCCTGCCGGAGGTCGAGCCAATCCTTGTTCGTCGATCCCTTGACGATCTGCTCCTTGTCCTTGAGGTACTCCTCCAGGCGCAGATCCTTCGCCCAACGATAAAAATCGTCCTGAATCGACGTGCGCAAGACACCCGGGGGCACCTTGCCGAGCGCGTCGCCAATCGCGATGTCGTGGATGAACCGCGCGACGTTCAGGGGCTCGCCCTGGCCGAGGCACGTCGCGGCTGCGTCTTCGAGGTCGCGCAGCGTCGGCGCGTGCGCGTCGCGCAAGGAGGCCATGCCCTCGGCGAGCCGCACGGCCTCGATGACCTCCGCGCTCGATCGCACCATGCCCGCTCTGCGCAGCCTGCCCGCGACCTCCGCGAGGAATCGTGTCCCGAGCCGCGCCGTCGAGCCCTCCTGGGCCTCCTCGTAGAGCGCCTGGAAATACCCGGGCGCCTTGTTGCCCGCGCCGTATCCCGATTGCGAACTCAATCGGAAGAAGCTGTACGGCATCAGCGTGCGCGTGACCGGCACCGTCGGGAGCTTTTCGATTTCCTCGTCCGTCATTGCCGGCTCCTCGGCGACGAGCACCGGCGCGTGATAGGCGCCGCAGATGACGACGATCCGGTCCGGGTCGTGCCCCTCGGCGATCGTGTCGCGGATCCGACGGCGCATGAACGCCTCGCGCACGAGCGTTTCCTCGCGACGCCGCGGCGACTCGTATTCGAGCGCGCGAAGCTCGCGGCCGAGCTCGAAGATGCTCAGGCGATAGGAATCCGGCGCCATCGAATGCTCGAAATGGCGCTCCCACCAGGTGTCATGGTCCGGATCGCCCGAGAGCTGCGCAATGGCCTCGTAGGGATCGCCGAGGTAACGCTGCGTGTCCGTCTCTTGTTTTTCCTCCGCCTCGCCGGATTCGGCTTCGTCCTCGTGCGTGTGCTCGGGCGCGGGCTCGCTGCGGGCGAGGTAGACCGAAGCGGGGAGGTCGATGAAGCGGGCCACGCGGTTTTTCTGGAGCGCCCAGCGGAGCGCCACCCACTCGGGCGAATACGCGGCGAGGGGGAAAAGGACCGAGCGAACGGGCCGCTGCTGCGTGAAGGCGAGCAGTGCGACCGGGGGTTTCGTGCGTTTGTCGAGGAGGTGCGCGATCTCGTCGGTCGCGTCGCTCGGGCCTTCGACGAGCACGGCCGTGGGATCGACCTCGTCGAGGAATCGCTCGACGTGCCAGGCCCCCATCGGCGAGAGGTGGCGCACGCCGAAGATACGGGCGAGCGGACCCGTGGTGGGTGCCGTTTTTCCCGGCACCATGGTCGTCGCCGCCCCGAGGTTTGCCTTCCTCGCCGCCATGGCTGCCTACACAAGCTCCTTGCAGGCCATATACAGCGACTCCCAGGCGCCGCCGCGCTTCTTCATGACGTTTTCGAGGTACTCGACGAACACCGCCGCGTCCTTCGAGTCCTCCTTGACGACCGCGCCGAGCAGGCCCGCGGCGAGGTCGCGGTCGTTCACGCGGCCGGTGCCGAAATGGCCGGCGAGGGCCATTCCATTGCCGAGCACCGAGATCGCCTCGGCCGTGGAGAGGACGCCCGAGGGGCTCTTCAGCTTTTGCTTGCCGTCGATCGTCTGGCCCCGCCGGAGCTCCTGGAAGACCTGCACCACGCGGCGCACGGCCTCCTCGGCCGGCGGCGCCGCGGGCAATTGCAGGCTCGAACCAATCTCGCGGACGCGGCGGGCCACGATCGCGACCTCGGTGTCGATGTCGCTCGGCACGGGGAGCACGACGATGTTGAAGCGGCGCTTCAAGGCGGCGCTCATGTCATTGACGCCGCGGTCGCGCGTGTTCGCCGTGGCGATCACGTTGAACCCACGCTTCGCCTGCACGTGCAATCCAAGCTCGGGCACGGTGAGGACCTTCTCGCTGAGAAGCGTGATCAGCGCATCCTGCACCTCCGAGGGGCAACGCGTGATTTCTTCGAATCGGACGAGCTTGCCCGCTTCGAGCGCGCGGTGAATGGGTGAGGGCACGAGCGCCTTCGGGCTCGGCCCCTCCGCGAGGAGGAGCGCGTAATTCCACGTATACCGAATCTGCTCCTCGGTGGTGCCCGCCGTGCCCTGGACGAGGAGCTGCGAGTCATTGCAGATGGCCGCCGCGAGGTGCTCCGAGAGCCAGCTCTTCGCCGTGCCCGGCTCGCCGATGAGCAGGAGCGCGCGGTCCGTGGCGAGCGTGGCGATCGCGATCTCCACGATGCGCGGCGCGCCCACGTATTTCGGCGTGATGTTCGTCTCGCCGACCTTGCCGCCCATGATGTAGAGGAGCACGGCCTTCGGCGAGAGCCGCCAGCCCGTGGGTTTTTCGAACTTGTCGGCCGCCGCGAGCGCGTCGAGCTCGCTCGCATAGAGCCGCTCCGCCGGCTCGCGGAGCACGTCCGATTTCACAGAGCCCTCGCCGCCGTCCGCCTTCTGGGTGTCCTTTTTCGTCGCCATGCTCTTGTCCCCGACCGTGCGTTCGATGAAAGATCCGTGGTTTGTCGTGTCAATCGTCCGTGGACGTCGCCGTCCGGGCTCGTTCGAGGAAGCGCAGGCACTCCTCGAACGGCGTCGCCTCGGCGCGTGAGAGACGCTTCTTCTTTTGCTTCGCGTCGAGCCAGCTCCGAAGCATCGGGGCCAGGGCCGGATCGTCGTACGCGAGCATGACGTTGCAGGCGCGGCCATATTCGTAGCTGCCGTGCAAAGGCTCGAGGAGGCGAAGGAACGCGTGCAGGATGCGCGAATCCCGCTGCTTGCCGAGGTACTCGAAGACGAGCAAGGCCTCGTTGCTGGGCAGACCCTCGTGGCGCGAGATCGAGAGCTCATCGCCGAGCGTCTTCGGCGAGTTCGCATGCAAGAGCAGGGTGAGCGCAGGGGCGCGCAGGCCCTCCTGTTCGAGCATGGCGGCCCCGAGATCCAGCCAGCGCTCGTCTTTTCTGATCGCCGCAATGGCCTCGGCCGTTTCCGTGTTGCCCAGCGTGTCGTCATCCCCCACTTCAATCTCCACGAAATGGTTCGCGATCCGCGCGAGGACGCTCTGCGCGAGATGGATGCCATTCTTCCGCGCGAGCGCCGCGGGCTCGAAGAAACGCGCGAGGCGGTCGTGGGCCTTCGCCGCGTCGAGGGCGATGACGCCGACGACGAAATCGTCCCGCGTGGCATCGGGCGCGTCGTAGAGCGACGGCATGAGCTCCTCCCACGCGCCTGGAAAACCGATCCGCAAGAGCGCGCGCGCCGCCGCGTCGCGCACTTCCTTGACCTTGTGGTGGCGGAACGTTTCGAGCACGAGGTTCGCCCCCTCGTCCGTGCCGCGTGTCGTGAGGAGATCGACGAGGTCGACGAGGAGTTCGATCTGGTTCGTATGGGTTTTCTGCGCCTTCGCGGCCGCGTCCTTTTCCTCTTTCGTCGTGGTCTTCTTGATGCGGAAATGGCCGAGGTCGCGGAGCTCGGGCGTGAAGAGCGCAAGGATCCGCTCGTTCGCGCGCGGGTGCTTGCTCACGGCGAGCGAGCTTTCGGCGGCCGAGCGCATTTCCGCCGTGCCCCCGAAGGCGCGGAGGAGCACGTCGAGCGCCTCGTCGCTCGGGGCCCCGGCGAGCGCATGCACGGCCGCGACGCGCACGTCCTTCGACCGATCCTTGTCCGAGAGCACGATCGCGATGGGCTCGGCCGCGAGGGGATCGATCCGGCCGAGCTGGGCGATCGCCGCGGCGCGGATCTCCGGCCCGCCCTTTTCGATGGCCTCGCGGAGCATGCCCGTGGCCTTCGCTCCCTCGATCTGCGCAATGGCGCGGAGCAGCCGCACGTCGAGCGCGCGGCCCTTTTCGAGGTCGAGGTGCCTTTGGAGGCTCGGCACGATCGCCTCGCCGAGCGCCGGCACGAGGTATTGCACGACCACCTCGGCGATGGCGCCGTCCGAGAGTGCCGGAAGGACAAGCGGCAAGATGCGCAGGTCCCGCGCCGCGCCGCGGTCCGACGTCGCGTAATCGCGGATGATGCGGGAGCGCTGGCGCGCATCCGGCGCGTTCGTCAGGGCGCCGACGAGCGTATGGAGCTCCGTGGGCGTGAGCGGCGTGCCGATCTTCCGCGCCGGCGGGAGCGGCTGCATATCGCCGCCCGCCTCGGGCAGGGCTGGCGTCGCCTGCGCGCCGCGCACCTGCGCCATGAGCGAGGCGAGCGCGAGCAGCTCGGACGCCGCGGTCTTGCCCGTGGCAATCTGGAGTTTTTCGATCTGGTCGGTGACCTTGCCGAGCGCAGGCGCGCGCGCGGCGAGCGGCGCGAGCGTGTCCCTCGCGCCGGCGAGGTTCGGGTCTGTCCGAGCAATCTGCGCGCCGGCAAAAAGCCAGCGGTCGACGTCACGGTCGAGCTGCTTCAGGGTATCCTTGGCCATCGTCGTTCCCCTTCGATCAGGCGCGGAGGCGCAGGTGCTCGTCGCCCACGAAGAGCGCGAGCGGGTCGCCGTAGATGGCGCGCGTCAGGAGGTCATACTGGAGGCGGACGGCGAGCGTGCCCGGGCCGAACGCCGCGGCCGCGTGGCGAAGGGCGTCGGTGCTCGGGAGCCTGCCGTCGTGCGTGTTGCGGAGGACGAGCCGCATGCCCGCCTCGTCCTCGAGCACGAGCTCGCCCCCCACGTCGCCGAACTTCTTCGCCGCGACCAGAAACACCGCGTCGAGCGGGTGGAGCGGGTTCTTGAGCTGATTGCGCATCGCCCGCAGGACCGGGTCGAGCGGTTTTCCGTGGCGGTGCACGGCCTCGTAATCGGCGGCCTCGCGCGGCCGCTCGCGCACGACGCCCTCGACCTTTTCGTCCCAGCGGACGCGGCGGTTCACGAGGTCGCCCGGGTACAGCGCGGCGTCCGCGATTTCGAGCGTGCCCATGCGCGAGGCGCGGAGCTTCGTGAAAGGAAGGGTGTGGAACGGCAGCGAAGTTACCTCGCAGACGACCGAGCCGTCGTCGAGGTCGACCAAAAAGCCGATCGCCGTGGCGAACTCGGTGATCTCGTCGTCGGAGCGCTCGTGCGCGAGCTCGAGGAACCTTCGATTCTTGACCCAGTAGCCGGCCTCGCGGAGTTCGGGCAATCGCCAGGCCTTGCCGAGGATCGATTCGAGCTGCGCGTCGGCCTCGCTCTGCGTCGTGCCCTCCTCGACGAATTTGCCTTCGAGCGCCTTCTTTCCGCGGCGAACGGTGGTGTAGAGCTGCGTGAGCATGAAGGCGATGCGCGCCTCCTGCGCCTCGCCGAGGCCCCGCGCCACGTCCCGCACGCCGGGGGCATCTTCGTCGTCCTCGTCGCCGAGCCAATCGCCGGATACGTACGCCGCGAGGCGCGTGAGCACGCCGGCCGTGCGCTTCATGTCCGCGTCGGCCATGCGCTTCGCCTGGTGCTCGATCGCCTCGATGCTCTTGCTGGAGAGGCCGCCCAGGCCGCCCGAGACGAGGTCGACGAGGAACGTCTCCAGGGTATCGAGGGCGTCGCTCTGCTCCTTGGCTTTTTTCGCGAGCGCGGTCTTGTTCACGCTGCGCGGGGCCGCAGCGGTCGCAGCCGGCTTCTTTTCGGCGGCCGCCTTTTGCGCCTGCTTTTCGCGCTTCTGGACGAGGTCCTTCGGCGGCTCCTCGACGGGGAAAAGCGCGCCTTTTTGCGCGTACGCGAGCAGGAGCGCGAGCCCGTGCTTGCAAGGGAAGAGGCGCGAAGGGCAGGAGCATCGGACGGTGGGTTTGTCCGCTCCGGTCGCGAGGTCCATGGAGACCGCATAAGGCGTCCTTCCAGAGCCGTCGCAGTGGCCGAAGGCGAGGGTCCCATCGTCGTTCTTGGCGAGCTTCTTCAGCGCGCCTTTCCGCAAGAGCGCTCTCGCGTCGGTGAGCACCTTCTCGTTCGGCGCCCACTCGGCGATCGATTGCTCGGTGACGACCACAGCCATGCATCGGACCGTACCAGAAGGACGCCGACGTGGGGAGGGGGAGTTTGGAGAGGTGTGACAGGAAAAGTCCGGGCCAGGACGAACCGGTTCAGCGGGCGCAGCGCGGGGGATCGTCCTCGTGCGAGGGGTCGCCTTCGGCGGGCTTTCCGGCGAGGATCCTGGCGAAGAGGCCGCTCGTGAACGCGCGCTCCTCGCAGAGTTCGAACGGCATTCCGAAGCGGCCGGCGCGGCATTGGAGGCGGGCGCGGGCGGCGCAGGGGTTTTTGCCGAAGAAGTCGACGTGACCTTCGCCGTCGAGGACGGTGGCGACGTCCTCTTGGGCGAGGAAGTGAATCGAGGCGGTCGGGCCCTCGCCCGTGGGGCGCTGAAAGAGGATCGTGCCGTTGTGCCAGCTCGTGACGAGCCATTCACCGTCGGGCGTGAAAGCCAGGGAATCGAGGCTCGCGCCCGGCTTCTGCATGGCGCGTGGCTCGCCGGTCGCGAGATCCCAGAGCCGGAGGGTATTGCGGGACCCCCCGACGGCGAGATGTTTGCCATCGGGGGAGAACGCGATGTCTTTGACGCTTTCCGTGATGCTCGCGTGCTTGTCCAGGAACGTTTGGCGAGACGTACCCGTTGCCGCATCCCATACCCGCGCGGACTTGTCGTCGGAGCCCGAGGCGAGGAGGTTTCCGTCGGGGGAGAACGCGACGGCCGTCACAGCGTTGCCGTGTCCCGGCAAGTGGAATGTTTCGGTGCCCGCGGCGACGTCCCATATCCGCACGCTCTTGTCCCTCGATCCGGAGGCGAGGCGTTTTCCGTCGGGGGAGAACGCGAGAGCCTCGACCGGGCCGGTGTGCCCGAGGAGAGGGCGCGCCGGCGCGTTCGTCGTCGTGAGCGAGAAGAGGAGGATCGCGTCTCCCGCGCCGACGGCAGCCCAGGAGCCATCGGGTGACAGGGCGAAGTCCCAGGGGGAGTCTTTGAGTTTTTCCTCGCGGACCGTGGCGCCCGTTTGCGCGTTCCAGACACGCATGCGGTTACCAGCCGCGCCGAGGAGCTTTCCGTTCCCTGACAATGTGATGCGGCCCAGGTCGTCGGGGAGCGACGAGGTGCGGAGCAGCGTTCCTTTTTCGAGGTCGAGGACCCGCAACGTGTCGTCATAGGGCTGCGCGAATAGGGTCTTCCCGTCGGGGGAGATCAAAACGGAGCGGAGGCCTTCGTCCTTCAAGGCGATCTTCTTCACGAGGGCGCCGTTCGTCGCGTCGACCACGCAGACCGGACCGGACACGCAGGTGGTCGCGAGGCGGCGGCCGTCGGGCGAGAAGGCAAGGTCTCCGCCATACTCGAATTCTTCGAGTTTTGTCTGGACAGACCCTGTTTTTGCATCCCACACGGAGACTTCTCTGACGAAGTCCGTAGCGAACAGGGAGCCATCCGGCGAGAGGGCGAGCGTACTGATGTAGGTGTCCGCGCCGAACGAAATCGTCTTTTTCGCGGCCCCGCTGCGCGTGTCCCATATCTGCACGTCGTTCTTCTCGGAGGCGGTCGCGAAGGTTTTCCCATCCCGCGAAAAGGCCATACGCCAGATGGCCCCGTTCGGGGAGAGGGTCGCGGAGACCCGGCGCTTTTCGATGTCGCAAAGGCGGACCTTATCGTCGCTGTAGAGAATGGCGAGCGTCTTGCCGTCCGGTGAGAGACGCTGGTTGCCGGTGGGCCACGTTGCCTCGTCCTCACCCGGCAAACCGTCCTTGATCGGGATTTTCGACGACGACGGCGCGCTGACATCGAGGACGAAGGGAGTGTTGTCCTCCAAAAAGACGAGGCGCGTGAGGTCGGGAGAAAAGAAGGAGCCGTCTTTGGCGCTGGGGAAGTGGTCGAACTCGCGGACGACGAGGCGTGACGAGACGTCGAGGAAAAACCCGGTCCCGGAGGTCTTCACGCCGAGGAGCTTGCCGTCGTTCGACAGGGCGATCGGATCCCACAAGGTCGCGGACCGGTAGAGGTGAAGGTGCTCGCGGCCCGTCTCCGCGTCGAAGAGAGAGAACTCGGTATCGACGCCGTCCTCGCTTTGCGAAAACGTGAGGTAGCGGCCGTCGCTCGACCAATCGAGCGAGCGTGGGAGGAGGGAATGGTTTGGCAGGACTGCCACCGGCGTTCGTTTTTCGGTCCTGGCGAGCAGGCCCAAGGTACGATCAAAGAGTTTCTGAGCCTCGACCGCGTCGCCGAGCCTGCGCGTCACGAGGGCCGCGCCGAGCGCGGCCTGGCCATTCGGATGCGCCGCGAAGGCGCCGAGGTACGCCTCGCGGGCGGCGCGGAGCGAGGCCTCGTCGCCCTTGGCTGCGAGGGAATCGGCTTGCACGACGAGCGGCAGCGCGACCTTCGTGATGTCGGGCGCGGACAGGGACGCGAGCTTCTTTTCGGCTTTGTCGGCCGCCGCGCGGGCCGTCTTCCACCGCTGCTTATGGGCGTCGCTCACGCCGGGGATGCGGAGCAGCTTCGCCGCGAGCGTGTACGCGGACATGAAATCGGAAAGCTCGACGGCGAGCTCGGCGCTCGTCGTCAGATCCTCGGCCAGCACCTCCGGGGCCGGCTCGGGGCAGAGCTCGCGCACGCGCGCCAATACGCGCGCGGCGCGGTCGAGTTTTCCTTTGCCGAGGAGCGCGGGGACCTTCTTTCGGAGCGCGTCCGCGGTATCGCAAGGGGTCGCCGGGGTCGGTGGCGGGGTCGGGTTGGTCTTGGCGACCGACGATTGCGGCGAGGGCAGGGGCGCAGGCGGCGCGCCCCCGCAGGCGAGGAGCCCGAGGAGCGGTGCGGCAGGAAGGACCCCAACGAGGCGAAGCGAGCGAGCGAACATGCGCGGACCGTATCACGGGGGATCCGTGTGTCGCAATGCGGCGAAGGGCCCCGGCCGCGCGGCCGTCAACGGCCCGTCAAGCGGGGCCGCCCTCGCCCTCGGCCGCGCCCAAGAGGCGCGGATCTTTCGGGCCCTCCGTCGTTTCCACGACGATTCCATGGCGGGTCAAATACTCCACGCCGTTCTCGCCCGCATACCCCTCGGCCACCACGATGACCTTCGTGATGCCCGCGTGGTGGATGAGCTTGGCGCACAGGATGCACGGCTCGCCCGTGACGATGATCCAGGCGCCCCGCGTGGCCACGCCGCTCGCGGCGGCGTTGCAGACGACGTTCATCTCGGCGTGGTGGCAGCCGATCTCCATGCGCGTGCCGCTTGGGATCTGCATGCTGTCGCGCAGGCACACGTCGCCGCCGCAGAGGTCGCCGCCGCCGCGCGGGCCGCCGTTGTAGCCGTCCATCAGGATGACGTTGCGGTCGGGGTCGAGCAGGAGGGCGCCGAACTTGCGGCGGGGGCAGTTCGACGCCTTGGCGAGGGCCAAGCATTGCTCGATCCGGATGCGCAGGTGTTTCGCCTTCATGACGGGGACGTCTCGGCGAGGGTTTTACCCGGCTCGCTCGATCGGCGCAAGGAGGATCCCGCAGAGAGCGATGAAGCGAGCCGGGCCGGGGAGGGGCGTCGAAATGGGCGCGGCGCGCCTCAATTCGTGCATTCGATGTTCGTGAGCATGCCCGTGCCGGTGATCTTGTTATCGCATTTCACGATCGTGCCCGTCGTGCCAGGTCCGACGTTGATGCCGAGGTTCGGGTTGTTGATGCCATTGGCCGTGTTCTTCTCGAATACGTTGTCGTTGCCCCAGCCCATCGTCGCCTGGCGCACGACGAAGCCGTCCTTCGGGCTCTTGTCGCCGATGTTCTCCGCGAAGAGGTACTTGTTGCCCGTGACGGCCACCCACGCGTCCTCCGAGCCGTCGGGCGTGAGGCCCTCGCCGTCAAAGGTATTTCCGCGGATCTCGCCGCCCTGCGTGCCCTCCTTGAGGTCGACGTGCTCGGTCTGGATCCCGGGGCCGAACTTGTTCCAGAGGATTTTCGTGCCGTCGCAGGCGTCCGGCATGTCCGGAGACGGCCAGGCGCTGTCGTCGCTGCCCACGTAGACGCCCTCCGCCGAGTCCGGCACGCTGAGGCCCGTGTTCGTGATTTCGCAATACTGGATCGTGTTGCGGCTGGCCCCATTGCGTAGCTGAATGGCCATTTCTCCGACGTCGTGCACGAAGAGGTTCGAGAGGATGTTGTCGCTCGATCCATCGACGTAGATGCCCTTGCGGCCACCCATGATCGTGATGCCCGAGACGACCCAATGGTTCACCTGGAGCAAGCGGAGGCCGGTGTTCGAGGACATGGCGCTCGTATCGAGGATCGCGTCGCGCGGGCCGCAGACCACGATGGGTTTGTCCGCGGTTCCGCTCACGAGCTCCAGGTCGAACGTGTCCGCATAGGTGCCCGGCGCGAGGCGGATGAGCTGGCCGGGCGCAGCCTTGGAGAGCGCGTCCGTCAAGGCGGCCGCGTCGGCGACCTCGACCACGACGTCATGCGGCCATTCGCAAGGATCGGCCGGGGGACCGCCGCCCATGCCGCCCTCGCCGCCCACGCCGCCGGAGCCTCCCATGCCACCCGCGCCGCCCGAAGCGCCGGCGGCGCCCGAGCCCCCCGCACCACTCGAGCCATCCCCACACGCGGAGACGATGGGGAGCGCGAGCAAAAGAGCCGTCAAAGAGACGACACCCGAGCCCGAAAGGAACGACCGGATCAACGAAAAAGTGCGCGAGGTTCTTACGATCATGAAGGTTCTCCAGCGAAGAGCTTACCTGGAGCCATGGCGGGCGGGAACCACTTTGCATCGAGCAGAAGCGTGCTCGCATGTCCGTGGCGAAGCCTCGGGCGTTTTCAGTAAGACCAGCCGAAGCGGAGCTCGAACCGCGCGGGCGCGTCGCGGGGCAGGACGCCGACGAGCTCCAGCGTGGAGGGGACCGGGAAGAAGATCGTCCGTACTGCGCCCAGGAAAAACGCCGGGGAGGAGGCGCCGATGCCGAACCGCGCCGAGCCGCTGTCGAGGGCCGAGGCGAAGCGGTAGCCGCCGAGGAGGTAGACGGTGCCTTGGAGGAGATAACGGCGCGTCGTGCTGAACCAGGCGGAGCCGAGGCGGAGGTCGACGCCCCAAGGCAAGGCGATCTCGTCGCCGGCGCTTTGGACTTCGAGGGCCCCCGCGAGGGACCAGAAAAACGTATGGGGGCCCGACATGGGGTAGTGGGCCGCGCCGAGCCAGGCGCCGCCGAAGAAGCGCGTCGTCGGCGCGCCGAAGCTCGGGCCGAGGACGAGGCCGGCGGTGGGCAGGAGCGGAAAACGGCGGCGTTTGAAGGTGCGCAGGTCGTCGACGTCGACGTCGGGGGCGTCGTCGGCGCGCGCCGGGGTGCTCGTCGTGGTCGACGCCGCAAGGGCGAGGAGGAGCGAAGGAAGGACAAGGGTCATTCTCATGGCCCCATCATGGCATGGGCTGGTAGGCTGCGGACGCCCTCATGAATTTCCGAGCCCCTGGGATCGTTTTGGTCGTTGCTGGTTGTTTGTTCCCCGCCTGCGGCGGTGAGAGCGCGTCGTCTCCGCCGCCGGAGTTCGCGCCGTCGAGTGGCGCCGCGGAGCGTGAAGACGCGCCGCCCCCGCCGCCCGAGGCCGATCACGGGCCGGAGCCCGGCGAGAGCCCCGCAGCGAGCGAAGAGAAACCGAGCCCCAAGGCATCCCCGACGACCGAGGAAAAACCCTCGTCACCGGCGGACGGCAAAGCCGCGGCGTCGGACGTGCCGGGCGCGAACCTGTCGATCGGGCAGCTCGAAGCGGACGGGCTGATGGCGAAGGACATTCAGTGCAAGACCGAGGGGGGTGGAATGGCGCTGCTCGGGGCGGTGCTGGTGACGGCGTGGATGTCGCCGCAGAAAAAAGCGCTCGACGCGTGCGCGCCCGCCGGGACGGAGACGCGCGTGGTATGGAAGGCGCGCGGCGGGAAGGTGACCGAGGTGCAAGCAGCGGGCAGCCCGAAGGTGAAGGCGTGCGTCGAGCGAGCGCTCTCCGGGGGAAAACCGGTGCTCGAAGGGCATTGCGCCGCGACGGTCGTGCACGGAAAATGAAGGGGAGGACGAACGAATGACCCGCCGCGCATTTTCCGTCGCCGTGTATCCGCGGTTTGAAGGCCGCATTCTCATGATCCGCCACCGGCGGCTCGGGATCTGGCTGCCGCCGGGCGGGGAGATGCTGCCCGACGAGACGCCGCTCGAAGCGGCCGCGCGCGAGCTGCGCGAAGAGACGGGGCTCGTCGGTCGTTTTCCCGTGGTGAGCGACGTCGACGGGACGCCGCCGGGGTTCATCGGCTACGAGGAGCACCCGGCCGGGAGCAAGGGGATTCACCTGAATTTCGTGTTCGTGGCCGACGTGGACACGGACGAGGTGCACCCGAACGACGAATTCGAGGAGTGGCGCTGGGTGACGCATTTCGACGACGTCGGCGGGCCGCCGAACGTGGCGCAGCTCGGGAGGATCGCGCTCACGGCGCGGGAGCGCGGGGCGGTTCTAAGCCCCGCGCGTTGATTCAGCGGGATCGAGAGCGCGTCAGTAGACGGACCCGATCCAGGTCTGCATGGCGCTCGGGCTGCAGCCGAACCTCGTGTGGCCAGCGCCGAGGCCGAGCGCCTTGATGATCTGCGCACAGGAGCAGCCCGCGGTGTCCTTGATGGAGAAGTCGAAGCCAGGTCCGTTCGGTGGGCCGATCTCGAACATCTGGCCGCTCGTGCCTGTCCAGATGGAGTGGTTCGGGTTCAGGCCGCCGGGCGCCGTGTCGTACGTCGTGTAGGGACACTCGTCGACGTTGTTGCAGACGCCGTCGTAGTCGCTGTCGCCCGTGCAGCCGTACTCGCAGGCGTTGCCGATGCCGTCGTAGTCGGCGTCCCTCTGCGCGGGGTTCGCCACGTATACGCAGTTGTCACAGACGTCGCCGATGCCGTCGTAATCAACGTCGTACTGGTCCTTGTTCGCCGTGCCTGGGCAGTTGTCGCAGGCGTCGCCGATGCCGTCGTAGTCGGTGTCCGCCTGGTCCGCGTTTGCGACGTACGGGCAGTTGTCGCAAGCGTCGCCGACCTTGTCGTAATCGGCGTCCTCCTGGTAAGGGTTCTGCGTGTGCTTGCAGTTATCGCAGACGTCGCCGACCTTGTCGTAATCGATGTCCGCCTGGTTCGCGTTCGCCACGTACGGGCAGTTGTCGTAAGGCGCGCACACGTAATCGTAGTCGACGTCCGCGCAGTCCAGACGACCTTCGGCCGTCCAGAGTTCCTGCGCCTCGTCTTCAGGGGTCGCGGCGTCCATGCAGCCCACCGCGATGAGCGTCGTCAAGACGGCAGCCAAGGAGTAGAAGGCATTCTTTTGTTTCATGCGAAACACACCCCTCTTTTCGTGCGCAGCCGGCATACAAGTGCGCTGCTCACCCCGCTGCACGGGACAAACGCGCGACGCAGGTACAGTGAAGGTCAAAACCATCACCCGCGTCGAATTCGTGCCGCACTATTCATCACGGAGGGGTGGTCATCAAGAAGAAATCGGGAGGTCGAGGCGAGGATGGAATGGCGCAAAGCCGCGACGAATCTGCTCCGTCGGCGAAAGGGCGCGGGCGTCGCGAACGCCGGAGGTTATCCCGTCGCTCGAATGATTGTATGGAGAATCGGGAAGGGGAGCCGCGTCAGGGAGCGGGCGGTGGTCAGTGGAGTGACCAGACGAGCGCGCGCGGCATACGACCAGCTATTCGTTCACCTGGGAAATCCAGAATTCCATGGTGCTGATGCTGCAACCATGGTCGAGCATTCCCTGGCCGAGGTTGAGCGCTGCGATGATCTGCTCGCACGAGCAGCCGCGGGTGTCCTCGAGGGTGTAGAGGCGCGGCGCGGGTTGGCCCTTCACGCCGCCCGTGTCGAAGACGGGGTCCCCGTCGACGAGGGCATAGCGGTTGAACCAGAGCGAGACGGCTGGCACGGTCAGCTCCGGGACGACGGTGAACGGGCAGAAATCGTCCACGTCGCAGATGAAGTCACGGTCCTTGTCGATGCAATCACACGCGTCGCCGAAACCGTCGAGATCCCCATCGAGCTGATCGGGGTTCGGGATGTCGACGCAATTGTCGTCGATGTCGCAGACGAGATCGCCGTCGACGTCCGAGCAAGGAGGCGGGGGAGGCGGAGGCGGGGGCAGTTCGCAGGCGTCGCCAATGCCGTCGAGGTCCCCATCGAGCTGATCGGGGTTCGGGATGTCGACGCAATTGTCGTCGATGTCGCAGACGAGGTCGCCGTCGACGTCCGAGCAAGGAGGCGGGGGAGGCGGAGGCGGAAGCTCTTCGCAAACGTCGCCGATGCCGTCGCCATCGGCGTCGAGCTGATCGGGATTCGGGATGTCGACGCAATTGTCGTCGATGTCGCAGACGAGATCGCCGTCGACGTCCGAGCAAGGAGGCGGGGGAGGCGGAGGCGGAAGCTCTTCGCAAACGTCGCCGATGCCGTCGCCATCGGTGTCGAGCTGATCGGGGTTCGGGACGGCTGGACAAATATCATCGATATCGCAGACGAGATCGCCGTCCCCGTCGGCGCAGGCGTCGCACGCGTCACCGAGGCCGTCGAGGTCTACGTCCTCCTGGCCCAGGTTCGGGTGGTGCGGGCAGTTGTCGTCGGGGTCGCAGACCGTGTCCTTGTCGGCGTCGGGGCATTCGCAGGCGTCGCCGATGCCGTCGCCGTCGGTGTCCTCCTGGAAGGGGTTTCCCCACTCCGGGCAGTTGTCGACGTCGTTGCAGATCTTATCGCCGTCGATGTCGGGGCAGGCCGAATCGCAGGCGTCGCCGATGCCGTCGCCGTCGGTGTCGTTCTGGTCGGGGTTTTTCCAAGCGGGGCAGTTATCCGCGAAATCGCAGATGAAATCGCCGTCGATGTCCGGACAATCACAGGCGTCGCCGAGGCCGTTGCCGTCGGTGTCTCTCTGGTCTGGATTTTCGTCATCCGGGCAGTTGTCGACGTTGTCGCAGATTCCATCCAAGTCGCGATCCGGGCAGGTCACCGGCGGCGCGACCAGGTTGTCCCGGGACGCCTCCAGGTCCTCGCCGTGGCCGCCGAAATCCATGCAGCCGGCCAGGATCATCGCGGTGAAGAATCCCGTCGCGTAATGGAAGCCATTTCTTCGATTCATGGAAATGATACCTCGCTTCCGTGAAGACGATTGCCAAGAGCGTGACGGAGGCGCGCCGTGCGTGACGGCACGTCCCCCCATGCACGTGCCATAAGGGACGCGGAAGCTCGCGCGGCTCGGTTCGATCGATGAGGCGCGGCCACGTCGTGCGCGGATTCGCGGCGCACGCGCGTCCGCGACGCACCGGTCCGCCAGACCCCGCGTCAATTCATACAGATACAATCTAGCCGTGGAGGCTCGGCTATCAAGCCGATTCCGCGGTCATCAAGGCTGCGTCATTGCGGCGAAACTCCAGGCGGTGAGGAGACCTGGAGACCTGGAGGGGTCGCGAAGAGAGGGGAGGGGAGCGTCGTTTCCGCGCGTCGCGGACGCCCAGGACGTGCCGTCAGCGCGTCGGAGCCGGCTTCGGGGCCGCGTCGGTCGTGCGCAAAGAAGGCACGGGCCCGTCGGGCGCGGCGGCGAGCAAGAGCTGCGGCTCGACGCCGGTATGCGTGGTGATGAGCCGCGCGCCGCGCTTCCACGTGAAGTATTGCCAGATCCAGTTGAACATGACGAGGAAGCGGTTCTTGAAGCCGATCAGGAAGAAGACGTGGACGGCCATCCACGCGAGCCAGGCGAGGAAGCCCGCGAGCTCCAGTTTTCCCATCATCGCAATGGCGCGCTTGCGGCCGACGGTGGCCATCGTGCCCTTGTCGAGGTACGCAAAAGGCTCGCGCGGTTTTCCCCGGATCTCGGCGCGAATGGTGCGCGCGACGTATTGGCCTTGTTGAATGGCCGCAGGGCAGAGGCCGGGGACGTCGACGCCGTTCTTGTCGCGACAAGCGGCCATGTCGCCGATCGCGAAGACCTCGGGGTGGTCCGGGAGGGAGCAATCGGAGGAGACCTTGACCCGGCCGCCGCGGTCGAGCTCGACGCCGAGCGCACGCGAGAGCTTGGTGCCGCGGACGCCCGCCGCCCAGACGACGGTGGCGGCGTCGATACGCTCGCCATCCCCGAACGCAATGCCATCGTCGTCGATGCGCGCGACGGGCCTTCCTTTTTCGACGGTGACGCCGAGGGAGGCGAGCTGGGCCTCGGCGCGTTTTCCGAGGTCCTCGGGGAACGCCGCGAGGATACGCGGGCCGGCCTCGACGAGGACGACGCGGGCCTGGGAGGGGTCGATGGCGCGAAAATCCTTGGAGAGGACGTGCGTGGCGAGCTCGGAGAAGGCGCCAGCCATTTCGACGCCCGTGGGGCCGCCGCCAATGACGACGAAGGTCAAAAGGCGCTTGCGCGCCTCAGGGTCGGTCGTGCGCTCGGCGCCCTCGAACGCGAGGAGCATTCGCTCGCGAATGCGGAGCGCCTCGTCGAGCGTCTTCAGGCCGAGCGCGTGCGTGCCCCACTCGTCGTGGCCAAAGAAGTTGTGCGTCGCGCCAACGGCGAGGACGAGGTAATCGTAGCGGAGCTCGCCCTTGTCGAGCAAAAGGCGCTTGCCCGGGAGGTCGACGCCGTTCGCCTCGGCGAGGAGGACACGGACGTTCCGCTGGCGCGAGAAGACCGAGCGGATGGGGACCGCGATGTCGGCCGGCGAGAGGCCCGCGGTCGCGACCTGGTAGAGCAAGGGCTGGAAGAGGTGGTGGTTCGTGCGGTCGACGAGCGTGACGCGGACGGGCGCGCCCGCGAGCGACATGGCGGCGTTGAGCCCGCCGAATCCACCACCGACGATCACCACATGAGGCATGTCCTTGCGATCGGCCATGCGGCACCTCCCAGGCGGCCCGGGTTCGAGTAGAGCCCGGGCGCGTCGCGGAACGGAAGTCTTTTCGACGTCTCCGTAGGGAAGGGGACATGCGAAGGCGAGAGGGCACGCGCAGCGCGCGGAGGTGATGGGCGTCGCGCCGATTCATGACTTACCATTCCACGCGCGGGGGGCGCCGCGCCCGATGGCGAGCGCCGGTCGTGCATGATCAAGAAATCACGAAACGAACGTCGCGTGTCGGGGAGCGCGGCCCGTGCGCCGTCGAGGCGTCGCGTGGCCCCACCCGAAGAAGCGCCGGGGTGGACATTCCTGACGAACCACGCGCACGTGCTGTTCTGTCTGGCCGAGGATCCGGAGGTGCGGCTGCGCGACGTGGCCGAGCGGGTGGGGATCACGGAGCGCGCGGTGCAACGGATCGTGACGGACCTGGAAGGGGAGGGGTTCGTGACACGAGAGCGGGTGGGGCGGCGGAACCTGTACGAGGTGCATCCGGACAAGCCGCTGCGGCACCCGATCGAGGCGCACCGCGACGTCAAGGCGCTCCTCTCGTTGATCCTCCGCGGCCGGGCGCCGAGGGCCGCGCGCTGACGCGAAGCCCCCGCCGGGACAAAAAGCATCGTGAAACGTGCAGCCCTTCCCGTTTGGGGTTGGCTCGGGAGGAGGAGCCGTGCTACCTCGGTGGCGCTTTGGGCGTGCGTCCCAGGCCGTCCGACCCAAGGGTCGCGGCCGATGGATGCGTCGTCTGGAGGCTGGAGAGATGGCCGAGTGGCTTAAGGCACACGCTTGCTAAGCGTGCGATCGGGAAACTGATCCGAGGGTTCGAATCCCTCTCTCTCCGCCAGCCACGAACAGGAACCAGGAACGAAGAGCGCGTCAGGGCGCGCGCCGTCCCTGCACCAGGTACACGAGCTCCGCCAGCGCGTGGACGTCGAGGCACAAGCGCACGGCGTCGCCTCGCACGATCGCGCCGTTGTACGGGCCCGCGAGCGCGACGAGCGGCGGAGCCGCATGGAGCGAGGTCTCCTCGATCTCGCCGACGGACGTGACCGAGACGAAGAAGGAAGGCTCGTCCTCGCGGCCCGGATCAAGCTCGAGGAGGTACGAAGGTCCATCGTCGGGGCCAAGCGCCTCGCCGGTCTCGAGCGCGCCGAGCCCACGCACGCAAGCCGCGAGCGGGAACGCGAGCGTGTTCGGGAGGTCGGCGCCAAAGGCGATCCGTCGAACGAGGCGCGCCGGGATCGCATAAACGGCCTCGCCCGCGCGGACCCACAAGACACGCACGAGGCCACGCTCGAGCGGGACGTCGAGGGTGGCGGTGAGGCCCTCGGAAGGTCGGCTCGCGAGGCGCACGGTGCCGCCGAGACGGCGCACGGACTCACGCACGAGGCCAAGGCCGAGGCCACGGCCCGCGAGGAGGTCGACGCTTTCGCGCAAGGTGAAGCCCGGGACGAAGAGGAAGCCGAGGAGCGCTTTGTGATCGGCCGTGACAGCACGCGCGGAGGCGATGGCGCCACGTGAGACGGCGCGTGAACGCACGCGCTCGATGTCGACACCTGCGCCGTCGTCCCGCACGACGATGCGGAGCGAGGCGCCGCGCTGCTCGGCGAGGATCTCGACGCGGCCGGCGGGAGGTTTGCCGTGATGCGCGCGCGTGGTCTCGGGCTCGATGCCGTGGACGATGGCGTTCTGGACGAGCTGGAGGAGCGGGTCGAAGAGGCCCTCGGCGACGCGGCGATCGATGAGGGTCTCGCCGCCACGCGCGAGGACACGGACGTCCCGGCCGAGCCTGCGGGCCTGCGCGATCGCCGCGGAGACGACACGGTCGAAGAGGGTCGCGACGGTGGTGGTGCGCATGAGCGCGATGTCGGCATGCGCAGAGGCCGCCTCGAAGCGCGAGCGCTCGGCGATGCCGAGGAGCGTGGACGCCTCGGCGTCGAGGGCGTCGGAGAGGGCCGCGACGGCAGCGGTGGCCTTGCGGAGGCGTTTCGTGCGGCGAGGGAGGGCGTCGTGGGGGCCGCGGGTTTCGGCGAGGGAGCTGCGGACACGACGCGCGCGGGTGGCGAGGACGCCGAGCTCACGGCCGGCCGCGGCGATGGCGGATTCGGCGCGTTCGAGGGAGCGGACACGATCGAGGAGGCGATCGAGAGCGGCGGTGGAGACGCGGAGGGTGTCGCCGGAGAGGCGCGCGGCGCGAGGATCGAGCGAGGGCTCGGGGGTGCTGTGCGGAGGCGGCTCGGGCGTGCTGTAGGAGGGCGGGGGCTGCGAGCTCGAACGAGCGCCGTACGCGAGGCGGCGGAGGACTTCGACCGCACGATCGGGCGCGGCGACGAGCTCGCCGAGCAGGCCCCGCCAGCGCGCGATCTCGCCGATGGCCCGGCGCGCCTCGACGTCGCTGCGGCTCGCGTCGCGCGCGCGATCTTCGAGGCCATGGCAGAACCACGCGGTGGCGTCGTCGCCGGCCGCGAGCGCGGCGGCCTTCATGGCGTGCACCTCGCGGAAGATGCCGGCGATGGCGTGCGGCTCGGGGAGCTCGCCCGCGAGGAGCTCGTCGACCCGCGCGA
The DNA here is from genome assembly GCF_005144585.1 of Polyangium fumosum. Classification (GTDB taxonomy): domain Bacteria; phylum Myxococcota_A; class Polyangia; order Polyangiales; family Polyangiaceae; genus Polyangium; species Polyangium fumosum. Next base: position 57,774 of record NZ_SSMQ01000001.1, read on the forward strand.
GGCGATCGCTCATTTCCGCCGCATAACGCGCGCGTTTTTCAGGCGGCGCCGGGCGTCCGCGGAGATCCCACGGAGGCTCGGGCCAGGCAGGCGCCGGGATGGGGCGGCCCGCGGCGAGGGCGTCGCCCGCGATGGAGAGGACCGCGCGCGCGTCGCCGAGGGCCGTGGCGTCGCCGTCGACGAGGCGTCGTTCGAGCCGCGCGAGCGCGTCGAAGAGCGCGCGCTCGCCCGCGACGCCGGCCGATCCTTTCAGCGCGTGGATCGCGCGTCGCGGGGCGTCGTCGAGCGCGTCGCCGTCGAGCGCAGGGGCATGGCGCAGGATCTCTTCGAGGAGGAGGCGGGTGATCTCTCGATCCGCCGTCACGACGAGGCCCCACCGTCGTCGCCCTGCGGCGATCCGGGCGAGGCTTCTCCTGCACGACCTTCGTCCCCGAGCTCGCCGAGCAAACGCGAGAGAGGCGCGAGCACGGGGCGGAGCGCGCCGAGCAGGAGCGGGCGCGCAGGGGTGGTGGCGCGGAGCGTGGAGAGCGCCGAGAGGAGGCCGCGCGCATGCTCGGCCGCGAGCGCGACGGCCCGCGCGACCTCGGGATCGATGCCCGTGGCGCGGCGCAGGTGCTTCTCGACGTCGACGAGCGCGACGCCCGCGCGGACAGCGGCTTCGCCGAGCGTGCGCGCGGAGCCGCCCGTCTCGTCGGCGGCCATGAGGACGCTCGTGAGTTCGCCGCGGAGCAGGCTCGTCTCGGCGGCCATCTCCTCGACGACCGCGACGAGGTCGCGCGTGGCATCGGCCCCGCGCGCGGCGTGCGTGCGGATCTCCTCGGAGACGAGGAGCAGCGCCTTGCCTTGGGGCTCCGGCGTGCGCGCGCCTTCGAGGCCCGCGTTCAGCGCGATCACGCTGAGGCGCTCGAACAGATCGGCGACGCGTGTGGCCGCGAGCGTGAGGCCCTCGGCGTGCGCGGCCATCGCGCCAGCGCGCTCGGAGACGCCCTCGACCGAGGCGCGTTGCCGCGTGACAGCGTCCATCAGGCGCGGCGCGCCCTCGGCCGCCTCGGTCACGGCGCGTTGCGCTTCGCCGTGCGCCGACCAGAGCGCCGTGTCGATGTCCGCGGGCGTTTCGGTCGCGCTCGCGGGCTCGGCCGCGCGCCGGAGCACGTCGATCCACCTCCGCCTGCGCGGCGCGCTCACGACGCGACCTCCGGCGAACGAAGCACCGCCGTGCGCGCCGTCCAGATCGCCTCCTCGGCCTCGCGACGGAGGGCCGAGACGTCGAGGATCGCGGCGTCCGTCTCGCCCGCGCGCACGAACCCGTCTCGCGCCACCTCGAAGAGCCCCGACGACTCGATCGCGCGGCCCACGATGGCGACGGGCTCGCCGCCGAGGTCACAGAGGACGGCCGTCGTGCGCTCGTTTTGCGACGACGGCGAGAGCCCCTCCTCGTCGATGCAGAGGACCGTGACGACCTCGCCGTTCGCGAGCGCGACGCCCGCGGCAGGCTTGCGCAGGCCCTCGACGGGCGTGATCGAGGGGAGCACGAAGACGCCGCGCACGACCTCTGCCGGCACGAGCACGAAGCGTCCGTCCTTCGCGACCGAGACCCTCACGAGCACGCCCCCGCGTCGCACACGCCTACCTCGTACGAAGGACGCGCGACTGCAAGAACTGGTAGATGATCTTCACCGCGTCGAAGGAGCCGACGGTGCTCTCCTTGACGACCTCGCTCACCGTGCGCTGCCCGTTCACCGCGTCGAGCACGAGCCGCTCGGGCCGCGCGAGCTGGCCGGGCGAAAGTCCTTCGAGCGCAAACGGATCGATCACGGGCACCTGATCGAAGTGGATCGTGCCCTCCATGAGCCGCCACTCGTCGACGCGGCGGAAGCCTTCGAGGACGAGCGCGCTCACGCCGAGGGTGAGCTTCGCCATGTCGGCCTCGGGGCGGAACGGCTCCTTCGTGAAGGAGAAGCGGCCATACGGCCAGCGGAGCATGTCGTAGATGAGCTCGCTCGACTGCTTGGTCAGGATGTCGACGAGCTCCTCACGCGTGACGATGCCGCGGGCCACGACCTCTTCGCCGAGCAGCTTGTTCGAGCCGCGGAGATCGGCGAGGAGCGTGTCGAGTTGGTCCCGCGAGAGCGCGCCCTTCTCCAAGAAGTAGCGGCCGAGGCGGTACTCTTCGGTCGCGCCGCGCGACTGCACGAAGTCGATCTGCCCCTGCCGCATGGAGATCGTGATCGACGTGCGGTTGTTCGTGACGTGCAGGACGCCCGTCTGGCGCTGCATGCCGAGCACCTGGAGGATCTCGGCGAGCGCGACGACCGAGAGGTCACCGCTCATCGCCTCGCGCACGCCGTCTCCCGGGTCGAGGTCCTTCACCGTGAGCGAGAGCGAGGCGAGGATGTCGGGCGTCATCGCGCGCGCGACGGCGGCCATGACGGCGGCCTCGCTCGCGCGGTCCTCGGGCGAGATGGCGAGGATCGCGGGGACGACGGCGTTCGCGACCTGCTGCGCGAACTCCACGCTGGCGCGCTGCCGTGCGTGGCGGATGTGCATGCTCGGGCGCATGCTCTCGACCGGCAGCACCTCCTCCTCGGGCATCTTCTGGCCCTCGGGGACGGGGCGTGGCGAGCGGCCCTCGGCGGTCTTGGCGAGCGCGCCCTCGACCACGGTGACGAGCGCGCGCGCGTCGAAAGGTTTCGTGATCGCGTCGACGGCGCCCGTTTGCTGGACGAACGTGCCGCGGATCTTGTCGCCCTTGGCGCTCATCAGCACGACGGGCAAGGTGCGGTGCGTCGCGTCCGATCGGAGCTCGCGGCAGAACTGGTAGCCGTTCATCCGCGGCATCACGAAGTCGAGCAGGACGAGGTCGAACTTCGGGCCTTTTCGGATGAGCTCGAGCCCCGCCACGCCGTCGCGGGCGGTGGTAGGCTCGTAGCCGTTGCGGGCCAGGATGGCGCTGACGACCTTCAGAATGGTCGGGCTGTCGTCGATGACCAGGACACGCGCCGCGCTTGCCATGTTGGGCGGCGCCAGCCTAACTCGGGCCGACGGAGATTCGCGCAGCGAAAAACCGTAAATCGTACGGCTCCGCCGAACGGACGGCCGAAGCGGGGCGCGGCGGCCCGAAACTTGGCCGTCTCCGGTGGTCCCTGGCACGAGAGACCCGTGCCGAAGCCTCGTTCGTCCCCCGCGCCCGTCGAGACCCGCCTCGCATGGCACGAGCGCGCCCTGCGCTTCGTGGCCGTGGCGTTGCCGTTCGGGCTCGCGCTCACGAGGGCCGCGGGCAGCGGGCAGTGGAGAGATGATTTACCAGCGCTGCGCGATCTCGGGCTGCTCGCGGTCGGCGTCGGAGGCGGCGCGTCGACGCCGCTGACGCAGGCGCTCGGGCTGCTCCCGCTCGGCCCGCGGACGTTTCGGGCCGCGCTCGGCGGGGCGATCGCGCTGGGCGTTGCGTCGATCCTGCTCTTTGGCCTCGCGCGGCGTCTCTTGCGGGCACACGGCGCCGGGCCGACGCTCGCCTCGGCGCTCGCGGCGCTCGGGACGCTGACGGCCGCGCTCTCGCCGGTCTTTCAACGCGAGGCGACGGTCGGTGGCGGCGCGATGATCGCCGTCGCGCTCGCGCTGGGGACGCTGCTCGCGGGGACCTCGGCGCTGCGCGCGGAAGGCGCGCTCGCGGTGCGCGGCGCCGTGCTCTTTGGCGCGCTGGCGGGTGCGACCCTCGCGGAGAGCCCGCCCGCCGCGTTCGCTGCGGTTTTTGCCGTGCTCGCGACGCCGATCGCCGAGCGGCTCCCGTTCGGCAACACGGCGGGGATCGAGCCGTCGCCGATCCCATCGCGCAAGCTCGTCGCCGTCTCGTTCGCGTCGATGGCGGTCGTCGCGCTCCTGTTGCTCGTGCCGCTCGTGGTCCGGCCGCTCGCGCCGCGGGCGTTTGCCGATGTGGGTCGCGCGCTCTCGGCCGCGGATCTGACGGGCTTCGACGTGGCCGGGCCGCGGCTCTCGAGCCTCGCGGCGTGGGCGCGTGAGGTCGGCGTGGCGTCGCTCCTGATTGCGCTCGGCGGGGCCATCGTCTCGCTCCTCGCGCCCGGCGCGCGTGGGCTCGTCGCGCCGCTCGTCGCGTTCGTTGCGTTTGACACGCTGATCCCAGCGCGTGCCTTCGCCGCGTTGTACGCCGATCCGATGACGCCGGTCCGCGCGCTCGCCGTGGCCGCGCTCGCCGTGTGCTCGGCGCTCGGCGTCTGCGCGGTGACGCACAAGCTGCTCGAGCTGCGCTTGCCGATGGCGAAGAGCGGCGCGGTGCTCGTCGTGGTCTTTCACGTGACGCTCGTCGCGCTCTCCTCGGAGGAAGCCGGCTACGTCGCGGATCGTGGCAAGCAGCTCGCGGCCGAGGAGTGGACGGACGGCGCGCTCGGCCGGCTGGAGCCGAGCTCGGCGATCCTCGTGCGCTCGCCGGCGCTCGCGTTCCGGCTCTGGGCGGCGCGGCTCTTGCGCGGCGAGCGGCCCGACGTGTTGATTGTCCCGGAGCGGCTCCTGCACCGCGGGCGCGTGGCGCTCAGCCTGCTCGCGGTGGATCCGGAGATCGAGCCGCTCCTGCGGGATTATGCGCTTGCCGGGCAGCCGAGCGAGTACGCGCTCTCGAAGCTCGCCGACGTGCGGCCGCTGCACGCGGAGATCGAGCGGAGCTGGCCGCGTCGGCTCGTCTCGCACCTCACGGTGGATGGATGCTGGCTGGAGTATGCGCCGCAACCGCTCGGGCCTTCGGACCGCAAGCTCTCGACGACCGCCTCGCTCCAGCCGATCCGGCGTGTGATGGCCGCGATCGCCGCGCCGATCGTGCCGGACACGGCGACGTCGACGGTGGTGGCGGGGACCCTGCGGGACCAGAGCGCGGTGCTCTCGATGCTCGGCGAGCACGACGCGGCGCAAGCGTTCCTCGACGAGGTCGGTCGCCTCGCGCCGGGCGAGGTGGGCCTGACGGGCGCCTCGATCAAGCACGTGATCCTGGCGAAGGCGATGATGGTCGCCGCCAACGCGCGCGCGCCGCGCCGGCCGGGGATCTCGGCGTCCCGCGCGCCCTGACGCGACGATCCTCTCAGGACGCGGGTGACGTCACGGCCTGCTGGCTCGGCCGCTCGGGCTGACGGATCGACTTCACGCGCCGCTCGAAGCTCCGCCGATCCTCGTCGGAGATCGTCACGCCTCCGAACCGCGCTGCGATGTAGATCTCGGTGAGATCGAGGATCTCCTCCGCGAGCGGATGCGACATCGACACGAGCGCTTGCGCATGCCGGAGCGGCGGCACGCTCGGCGAACGGCCCACGCCCCGCGCGCCCATCGCCGCGTCGAGGAGCTCGTACAGCGACGTCGCGAGCACCGCGCTCGCCGAGCGAGGATCCGCCCCGCGCGAGGCCGCGGCCGCGCGTTGTTTCTTCCGCCGCATCCAGAGCGCCGCGCCGCCGGCCGTCGCGACGATCGCTGCCGCGACGAGGAGGCCCGCGCGGCCTCGCGGCCCGTCCGTGCCCTTCGACCCGCCGCGGCGGTAGCGCGAGGTGAGGCTGTTCAAGAGCCCCACCTGCTGGCTCAGGTCGTAGCTCACCACGTGCCGATCCCAGCGCTGGCTCGTCGCCTCGATCAGGTCGCGCAGGTAGGCCCAGACGCCGACGATCTCGCTCTTCGGCGCGGCGTCGGCGGGCGGGGTCGGGTCGAACGTGAGCCAGCCGTATTCGTCGATCCACGCCTCGACCCACGAGTGCGCGTCGCCCTGGCGCACGGCGTAGAACCGGCCGAAGCGGTTGTAGCTGCCGCCGACGAAGCCCGTCACGTTGCGCGTCGGCACGTCGAGCGTGCGCAGCATGATGGCCATCGCGGTCGAGTAGAACTCGCAGTGCCCGCGCTTCGACTCGAACAGGAAGTGGTCGAGCGGCTGCGGGTCCTTGCCGGACGGCGAGGCGAGGTCGTACCGATAGTCCGTCCTCAAATGATTTTCGATCGCGCGGGCCCGGTCGAGCGGGTTCGTCGATTCCTTCGTCCACTCCGCGGCGAGATCGCGGATCCGCGTCGACATGTTCCGCGGCAGCGTGAGGTACTTCCAGCGCTCGCCGCTCGGCAGCTTGCGGAACGATGGGGTCTTCTTGCGCGAGAGGAAGACGTCGTACTTGATGCCGCGGTCGTCGATGGGCTGGTAGCGGAGCTCGCCCTCGGGGCCCTTGAAGGCCATCGCCTGCGGCTCGGGCGCCACCGTCGCGCGCGTCCGCAGCCGCAGGCCCGAGGCGTACGGCGGCAGGAACATCACGGGCGGGTCGATCGGCTCGAGGTCGATCCGCATCACCGGATCGAGCGCGGAGTCGGGCCAGCGGTCGTCGATCGGGACGATGCCCGCCTCGGTCTCGGCCGCGCGCTTCCACGACTCGCTCTGCGTCCACGTGCGCCCGTCGTACGCGTCGAGCGCCGCGCCGCGCAGGTGCAGCGGGATCCGCGCGGGCGGCGGATCCGGCAGGTTCGGCATCTCGATGCGCATGACGAGCGTCGGGTCGCTGCGGAGCACGCCCACCTCGCCGAGGTCGACGCGTCCCGAGAACCCGATCACGCGGCCCGAGTGCCCGCGGTTCAGCAGCAGGAGCGAGAGCCCGACGCGCGGAAAGAGCACGAAGAGCAGCGCCGTGAACACGAAGATCGGCACCGAGAGCAGGCACGTCACGCCGAGGAACGTGCGGCCGACGACGCGGCGCGAGCGCAGGATGCGCGGCACGTCGACGGGCAAGCCCGTGCGATCACGCGCGCCTTGCCGGTAGTTGCCCTCGACCTCGCGCCGGAGGTGGCTCAGCACGAGCGCGCCCGGCGCCACGATGATCACGCCGAGGAAGCAGAGCCCGTAGCCGAGGCCCCCGCCGAGCACCGTGCCCGAGATTAGGTGCAGGAGCGCGAGCACGATCACCTGCTGGTCGTGCGCCGCGCCCTTGCGCGTCGCGAGCCGGATGATCTGCAGCGCCGCGGCGAACTCGATCACCACGTCGAGCACGTTCGCGTTCGGGTCGAAGAGCAACCGCCCGATCTGCAGCGCGAGCACGCCGATCAGCGTGATCGCGTCGAAGTGCTTGAGCGCCGGGTACTTCTCCCAGACGTCGCGGATCAGAAGTGCGATAACGAGCCCACCGATGAGCGAGCCGCTCACCCAGGGCCCGAACTGCCCGCTCGCGAGGAGCGCGAGGATGCCGAGCACCGCGAGCGCGTCGGTCATCACCCGGTGAACGAGCCCGAACCTCATGCGTGCCCTCCGCTCGTCCGCGAAGGCCCGCCCCGCGCGAGCCCGCGGCGCTCCTGGATCTCCTGCACCCACTCCTCATCGACGGCGTCGAGCAGCGCGAGGAACCGGAGGATCCGATCGGAGCCGATGTTCCTGTCGCCGCGCGCCTCCTCGCCGAGGTTCGTCGCCACCACGACGCCGTCGCCGCGCTTGATGTGGGCCACGGCGCGCGAGGCCACCTCGCGGATCCGCTTCTCGAACTGCTGCGCGAACACGTCGCCCGAGCCCTTCGGCCGCACCACGTCGATCACGAGCCGCACGTCGGGCCGCGTCTCGCGCGCCCGCTCGCGCAGCACCATCTGGTTCGTGATCGCGCTCTTCCGCCAGTAGATGTCGCGCGGATCGTCCCCCTCGCGCATCGGCCGGAGCGCGTACGTCTCGTCGCTCGTCCCGCGCCCCGCCGTGCCCACGCCGCCGAGCGCGCGGCCCCGATCCTCGGGCGGAAGGCGCACCGGATCGACGGCCGGGTAGATCACGAGCTCCCCGTCGGCCGCGACCTCGCGGGATTTCTCGAAGAGCCCGAAAGGAAAACGCGTCGCGATGCGGAAGCCCGTATGCCGATCGCGGCCGCGGCGCGCGGGCGTGCGCCGGTAGGCGGCGACCTGCGCGCTCGACGGGCTGATCTTCAGGAAAAAGCAGCGTTTGTCCGCGGGCTGCCCGGCGCGCAGATCCTCGACCTCGATCGCGTACGAGGGGATGCGCTTCTTGTGGTTGTAGACCTCGATCTCCACGAGGTGCGCCCGGCCCACCTGCGCCCGCGTTGGCAGCCTTCGCGTCACGGTCAGCGTCCGCAGCGACAGCTCGCTCATCACGCTCGACACGACCATCAACGAGAGCAGCATCCCGAGCAGCAGGTACAGCAGGTTGTTGCCCGTGTTGATCGCCGCGAAGCCCACGCCGAGCGTGATGCCCACGAAGTATTTTCCTTCGCGGGTGAACTTCAGCCGCCGTGGCATCTTGAAGCTGAAAAACGAGCGCCAGAACCGCGTGAGGGCGTTGTCCGCGCGCGACGAGTTTGCTGTCGGGCCTCCCGGGAGCGGCGCGAGCGCGCCGGGCACGGTCGGCAGCGGCGTTGCTTCCGGCCTCGTGACGCGGCTGTCCCGGGGCGGTTTGTCGCCTCGAACGGCGAGCGACTCGGCCTGCCTCCGGTCCGCCACCATGCGCGCCTCGCTCAGAGCGGGACCGGCACCCGCGCGACGATGTCCCGCACCGCGTTCTCGCACTCGTCGCGGCTCGGCATGTAGCCCTCGGCGTGCGCGGCGAGGCGGATCCGGTGCGCGAGCACGGGCACCGCGAGGTCGTGGATGTCGTCGGCGATGCAGTAGGTTCGTCCGTGCAGAACTGCGCGGCTCCGCGCGGCGCGGGCGAGGTTCATCCCGGCGCGGGGCGAGGCGCCGAGCGAGAGCGTCGGGTTCGTGCGCGTCGCCGACAGCACGGCTTGCAGGTACGTCGCGAGCGACGCGTCGAGCTCCACCCGATCCACCTCGCGCTGGAGCGCGACGAGCGCCGAAGGTTCGAGCACCTGCGGCACGGCCTTGATCCGGTCGCCGTCGCCGCTCTGGAGCAAGAGGCGCATCTCCACGTGCGGCGGCGGATAACCGAGCCGGATGCGCACCATGAACCGGTCGAGCTGCGACTCCGGCAGCGGGAAGGTGCCTGCGAAGTCCTGCGGGTTTTGCGTGGCGAGCACGAAGAACGGATCGGGGAGCGGCGTCGTCACGCCGTCGACCGACACCTGCCCCTCGTTCATCGCTTCGAGCATCGCCGACTGCGTCCGAGGGCTCGCGCGGTTGATCTCGTCGGCGAGCAGGATGTTCGCGAAGATCGGGCCTTGCCGGAAGACGAACTGCCCGGTGCGCTGATCGAAGACGCTCACGCCGAGCACGTCGCTCGGCAGAAGGTCGCTCGTGAACTGCACACGCCGGAGCTCGCCGCCCACGGCCTTCGCGAGGGCGCGCGCCAGCGTCGTCTTGCCGACGCCGGGCACATCCTCGATCAGCACATGGCCGCGCCCGAGCAGCGCGATGAGCGCGAGCTCGACGGCTTCCGGCTTTCCTTCGAGGGCCTGCTCCACCGCGGAGCGGAGCTCCTGGAGCACGGGCGTCGTTTCCCGCGCGATCGAGAGCGCCGACGTCATTGGGGCTGATGCTAGCACGATCATCGGAGGCGCCCGCGGTAACCTCCTGATTTCTGAAGCACGGGGTACCGAGGCGGCCGTCCTTCCCGGCTCTCGCCCCCTGCCGGGCTTCCTTTCCGCACTCGTGTGGCCCGACCCCCGGGCCGCATGTATGCTCCGCCGTCGTGGCCGTCCCCGGTCCTTCTCGGGCCCCTTCGAACGATGACGACGAGCGTCGGAACGCCTCCTCCGCGGAGGCCGACGCGCTCGCTTTGACCCCGGCTCCGGGCGGCGCCGCCCTGGAGGTATCCGGGACGAGCGCGCCGCTCTCGGAGCCGACACCGCTCATTCCGCCCTCGAAACAGGGCAGCGTCCTCTGGCGTGTCCGCGGGATGATCCGCACGGTCCGACCGAGCCAGTGGGTGAAGAACCTCTTCGTCCTGGCGCCGGTCGTCTTCGCCAAGCACCTCACGCACCCGTCGATCATCAAGAGCGCGATCGGCGCGTTTGGCGTGTTTTGCCTCCTCGCCGGCGCGGTCTACACGATGAACGACATCGTGGACGCCAAGGCCGACCGGGTGCACCCGGTGAAGCGATTCCGGCCGATCGCGAGCGGCCAGGTCCCGGTCTCGGTCGCCAAGACGATGGCCGTCGCGCTCGTCCTCACCGCGCTCGGCGGCGCGCTGCTCGGGCCGATCAAGTTCTTCATCGTCGCGCTCGCGTACTTCGCGCAGAACGTCGCGTACTCCTTCGGCCTGAAGAAGATCGCGTACGTCGACGTCGGCCTCATCGCCCTCGGGTTCGTCCTGCGCGTCCTCGCCGGCGGCTTCGCGACGAACACGCCGATCTCCGGCTTCATGGTCGGGTGCACCGCGCTCCTCGCGCTCTTCCTCGGCTTCGGCAAGCGCCGCCACGAGCTCGCGTCGGCCGCGAACGCCGGCAAGCAGCGCGCCGCGCTGGAGGCCTACTCGCCGCAGGCGCTCACCGTCGCGCTCGCGATCACGGGCATCGCCACGATCGGCACGTACCTCGCGTACACGCTCGACCACGACACCCAGCGCTTCTTCCAGAACCCCTGGCTCTGGGCCACCACGATTCATCCGCTCTTCGGCGTCGTGCGCTTCCTCCAGCTCGTCGTGAGCCGCCCCAAGGCCGAGAGCCCCACGCAGGAGATCCTGCGCGACGTCCCCTTCATGATGAACATCATGCTCTGGGTCGCCGAGGTCGTGTTCATCGTCTACCGGCTGAGGCCCTCCTGATGGCGGACGAGGCGAAGGCGAAGGAAGAACCGGGCAAAGTCCCGGAGAAAAGCGACGCCTGGACCGACCTCGGCCTGACGCTCCCCATCTTTCTCCTCTACCACCTCGGCGTCGTCTTCCTCCCCGTACGGAACGCCGCCGATCCCGTCACGGCCGAGCTCTCGGCGCTCGCGAAAAACAGCCTGCCCACGTATGCGGGGCTCACGGTCGCGATCGGCATCGCGTTCGTCGTCGTCCTCGCCGCCACGGGGCAGAAGCGCGCGCTCGAAGGCAAGCGCTTCGCGCTCATCGCCCTCGAAGGCACGCTCTACGCGATCCTCATGCGGTTCGCGGCCTCGTACATCGTCGGTTCACTCACGCTCGGGCCGAGCGTCGAGACGCGTGGCGTCTTCTCGGGCGTCGTCATGTCGATGGGCGCCGGCTTCTACGAGGAGATCGCCTTCCGCGCCGGGATCTTCGGCCTCGGCGCGCTCGTCGTGAAGGCGATCTTCGGCCCGGGGATCCGCCGCCTCGTGCTCACGCTCCTCTGGGCCGGCGTCGCGGCGGTCGCGTTCTCGGCCTGGCATTACGTGGGGTCGCTCGGCGACTCGTGGGACGTCCAATCGTTCGTCTTCCGCGCCGTCTGCGGCCTGGTCCTCACGGCGATCTACGTGTTCCGCGGCTTCGCGCCTGCGGTCTGGACGCACGCCCTCTACGACGTGTGGGCGATGGTGCTTCACGGATGAATCGAACAGCCCGCTTGCTCAGCCTCCTCTTGAGCTCCTTCCTCGCGGCGTGTGTCGCCGGCACACCCGAGACCCCGGCGCGGGGACAGGGCGCGCCTCCGCCCCTGCCGGAGGTCAAGACGGCGCCGCCTGCGCCGGGCATGCTCTGGATTCCGGGCGCCTGGCACGACGACGGTGTCCAATACGTATGGATTCCAGGGCGGTGGGAGTCCCCACGGCCGGCCACGCAAAACCCTGACGGCTAGCCGTGGCCGCGATGGGTTGCTTCGACACCAGCGCCGTGCTTTCTCCGCTTATGTGACGCTCGTCGAAGAGATCGCTGCTCTCCCGCCGGCCCTGCTCGCTCGCCTCCGCGCGCGTGGCTTCGATCCCGACCGTCTCGCCGCGTGGGCCGCCACGATCGGCCAGGATCGCGACAAACGAAATCGTTACGCGGGTGAAGTGCTTCCCCCCGCCGCGGGGGACGTCGTCGACACACCCGCGCCGGGCAGCCCGGAGCATGCGCGCTTCGAGGCGCTCGGCCGCGAGGCGCTCGCGCGGGGCGAGGTCGCGCTTTGTGTGCTCGCCGGCGGCATGGCGACGCGCATGGGCGGCGTCGTCAAGGCGCTCGTCGAGGCTCTGCCTGGAACGACGTTCCTCGATCTGCGCCTCGCCGAGATGGAGGCCCTCGCGCGCCGGGCGGGCGCGACCTGCCCGCTCTGGCTCATGACGAGCGAGGCCACCGAAGGCCCGATCCGCGCCGCGCTCGGCGGCCGGCTCGACAAGGGCGACGTCGCCACGTTCGAGCAGTTCGTCTCGCTCCGCCTCACGCACGAGGGGACGATCTTCCGGGACGAACACGGCGAGCCGAGCGTCTACGCGACCGGCCACGGCGACCTGCCCGACGCGCTCCGCGCGAGCGGACTTCTCGACCGCTTCATCCAACGAGGGGGCAAGACCGTGTGGATCGCGAACCTCGACAACCTCGGCGCAACCGTCGATCCGGCGATCCTCGGCTTTCACCTCGCGCACGGCGGCCCGCTCACCGTCGAGGTCGTGAACAAGGTCGGCAGCGACAAGGGCGGCGGCCCGATTCGCTGGAACGGCCGGAAGATCATCGCCGAGGAGATGCGCCTCCCGCTCGGCTTCGACCCGGCGCAGATGCCCGTCTTCAGCACGAACACCTTCCTCGTCTCGGCGCAGGCGCTCGCCTCGCTCGACCTGAAGTGGACGTACGTCGAGGTCGACAAGAAGGTCGGCGAGGCGAAGGCGGTTCAGTTCGAGCGCATCGTCAACGAGATCACGACCGCGCTCGATCCGCAGTTCCTCCGCGTCCCGCGCGATGGGGCCGCGTCGCGCTTCTTGCCCGTGAAGGACGTACCCGAGCTCGAGCGGCGCAGGCCCGAGATCGAGGCCGCGCTCCGGGCCCGAGGGATTCTTGCGTAATCGAAGGGCTCCACCCTTCTTCTCCCCTTTCCCGTGAGGGCGAGGGGATGGGGGGAGCGCATCGTTTCACGGGGGTGAGGGGATCGTTAAACCGGTACGGATCGCGCAAGGGAGCTACGGATTTGCACTTCGAGATCACGCATGAGTTCGACGTACCCCTCGATGCCCTGGAGCTCGCCGTCCTCTCGCCCGACATCGGCTTGATGATGGCCCCCTTCCTCGCGACCACGAGCGTCGCCTCGGTCGAGACGATCGAGCACGTCATCGCGAACGGCGAGCTGCGCCGCGTCCTTCGGTTCCAGGCGAACGCGCCGCTCGCCATGTTTCGCGGCTACGACATCGCCCGCGAGGCCCTCTCCTGGGAAGAGCGCTGCGTCTATCGGCTCGGCAATCACGTCGCCTCCTGGTCCGTCGCCCCGCGCGAGCAATTCCGCAAGTATTTCAGCGCTTCGGGCACCTGCCGCCTCGAACCGGCGCCCGAGGGACGCGCGCGCAGGACCGTCGAGGGCGACATCGAGATCAAGGCTGGCGTACTCTCGTCGCTCGCCGGCCGCATGGCCTTGGTCGAGATCCGCAAGATCTACGACGCCGAGGCCGAGACGTTGCGCAAGCTCTCGACCTTATGAAGAAGCTCTCCGCCCTGGCCCTCGGGGGCCTCGCCCTCGCCGCGCTCACCACGCCCTCCTCGGATCTCCACGCGCAAAGCGCGTACGTCCCCGCGCCAGGCCGCCCCGTCGCGGCCGGCGACGATGCCTCGAGCATCGCGTACAACCCGGCGAACCTCGCGTTTTTGCCCGGCGCGGAGCTGCGCTGGACCATGGCGCAGGCCGGCGCGGGCGCGGGCACGACGAACGGGCATGCCTTTGATCTCGGCCTCCCGATCCTCGGTTTGTCCACGGGCCTACGCGTCGATCTTCTCGACGTCACGACGCCCATCGGCGCATCGGCCTCGCAACGATGGCTGCGCTGGGCGCTCGCGACGAGCCTCGGCGACATGGTCTCGATCGGCACCACGTTCGGCTGGTCCTACGCCGAGCGGCGGGACCTCGACGAGCAGTTTGGCGTGACGACCGGCCTCACGATCCGCCCCTTCACCTGGTTCTCGGCCTCCGCCGTCGCGCGCGACTGGACCACGAACGCCGATCGCCGGTACGACGTCGGCTTCGCGTTTCGCCCCTTCTGGGGACGCAGGTACGCCGAGCTCGGCCTCGAAGCCTCGATCCACGAGCGCACCGGTGACGTCACGCCGCGCGCCACGCTTGGCCTCGACGTCCCGCACGTCGGCCGTTTGCGCGGTGAAGTCTCCGTGCGTGACCTCGCTGCGAGCCCCGACGTCACCGCGATGGTCGGCCTCGACGTGAACCTCGCGATGCTCCAGGCCGGCGGCGGAGCGATCTTCGGCGGCGGCGACGTCGGTTATTACGCGACGGCCGCGCTGCGCTCCTACCGCGAGCCGGGCTTGCCCTTGCCCAAGCGCGTCGCGCGCATCCGCCTCGACGGCACACCCGGCGTCCGCAAGCACGTCCAGCTCCTCCGGCGCCTCTGGCGGCTCGCCGAGGATCGCAACGTCGACGGCGTCGTCCTCCAGCTCCGCGCCGAGCCTGCGAGCTCGCTCGCGCACGCCGAGGAGGTCGGCGATGCGATCCGCTTGCTTCGCGCGAGCGGCAAGAAGGTCCTTTGCCACCTCGAAGACGCGGGCGGCCGATCGCTCCACGTCTGCGCGCAGGCCGACCGCATCGCCATGAACCCGGCCGGCGGCCTGCGCTTCGCGGGCCTCTCCTCGCAGTACATGTATTACGGCGGTGTCCTCGACAAACTCGGCGTCCGCGCTGACTTCGTCCGCGTCGCCGAGCACAAGCTCGCGGCCGAGCAGTTCACGCGCAAGGAGTCCTCCGAGATCGGGCGCCAGGACCACAAGGACCTCCTGATGCAGCTCGAAGGCATCTACATGCACGATGTCGGCGGCGGCCGGAGGATGCCGGTCTCCACGCTGCGCAAGACCATCGCGAAGGGCCCCTTCGTCGCGCCCGAGGCGCGGAGTGGCGGCCTCGTCGACGTCCTCGCGTACGACGACGAGATCGACGAGGTCGTCGAGGAGATGATGGGCGGTCGCGCGCGCATCATCGACGACGCCACGCCCTCGAATGCGCCCACCTGGTGGGGCACGCCCTCGAAGATCGCGGTCGTCTATCTCTCGGGCGACATGGTCGACGGCGAGAGCCAGACGATCCCGTTCGTCGGCGTTCGCCTCGCCGGCTCGTACACCATCGCGAAGGCGCTCAAGCGCGCGCGCGAGGACGCGAGCGTGAAGGCCGTCGTCTTCCGCATCGAGACCGGCGGCGGCTCCTCCCTCGCGGCCGACGTCATTCTTCGCGAGGCCATCCTCACCGCGAAGGCCAAGCCCTTCGCCGTCTCCATGGGCACGGCCGCGGCGAGCGGCGGGTATTACGCCGCCGTCGCGGGGGGACCGATCTTCGCGAACCGCGCCACGATCACCGGCTCGATCGGCATCTTCTACGGCAAGGTCGACCTCGTCGGCCTCCTCGGCAAGCTCGGCGTCGGCCTCGAACAGTTCCGCTCTGCACCCCGCGCGGACGCCGAGAGCCTCTATCGACCCTTCACCGAGGAAGAGCGCATCGAGCTCGGCGTGAAGGTCAAACAGTTCTACGACCTCTTCATCGCGCGTGTCGCCGAGGGCCGCAAAATGAAGCCCGAGGACGTCGACGCCGTCGCGCGTGGCCGCGTCTGGACCGGCCAGCAGGCGCTCGAACGCAAGCTCGTCGATCGCATCGGCGGCCTCCGCGAGGCGCTCGACGACGTCCGCTCCCGCGCCGAGCTCCCGCGCGACGCGCCGCTCGTCGAGTTCCCCGAGGACGACGACAACGTCCTGCTCGCGCTCGCCAAGCTCGCCGGCATCGCCGCGATCATGCCGCAAGCGGGGGCCGTGCCGATCGTCATTCCCCCGGCCTTGCTCGACCTCGCGCGGGGCCTCGCGCCCTTCATGGTCTATGACGGGACGAAGCCGCTCGCGCGCCTCGACCTCGTCGGCGACGTCTCCTTCGGCGGCGCTCCGGCGACCGTGGACGACGAACTCCCGTGAGCGACGCCGCGCCTCCGCCCGTCCTTCATGCCGAGGACGCTCGCATCACGATCGACGACGTCGTCGCGATCGATCGCCTCACGGTCCGCGCGCGCGGCGATCGGGTCCTCTGCACCGGCGAGGCCGAGGCGCTCTTCGCGGCGCTCACGGCCGTCCCGCTCCGCTCGCGCGCGCCCTCGCACGACGACGCGGCCATGCCGGGCGAAGCCTCGCTCGCTGCGGGCACCTTGCACGTCGCCGGCTTCGACGTCGCCACGCGCGCGCACCTCGACGCCGCCGGCATCGCCCCGCTCGACCCGCCCTTGCCCAAGGGCACGACCTCGCACGACTACGTCACCTGGAGCGCGCGCCTCGCCGGTTTCTCTCCCCGCGCGGCGCGTGACCTCGCGGCCTCTGCGCTCGAACGTGTGGGCCTCTCGGCCTTCCTTCGCCGCACGGTCGACACCCTCGAGCTCCCGACGCGCCGCGCGCTCGTCCTTGCGCACGCCCTCGTCGCCGATCCTCCGGTCCTCGTCCTCGAAGCGCCGCTCGCGGGCCTCGACGGCCCGGGGGCTGCGTTCGTCATGAACGCTCTTGCGCGCGCGACCGACGGCCGCGGCGCCCTTCTTTCGGCTGAGCGCCTCGATCCGGGCACGCCGGAGGGCGACCTCGCGCGCGGGGCCACCGACGTCCTCGTCTTCGCGGGCGGCGCGCTCGTCCTCGAAGGCGCGCCCGAGACGTTGTTTGCCGGCGTCCGCGTGTATGGCGTCACGATCCGCAAGAACCCTGGACCTTTCCGGGAGGAATTGCTCGCGCGCGGGATCGAGGTCACGGGCGGACCATTGCGGATGAGCGTACGGCTCTCTGCGGCGGCCTCGACGAAGGACATCGTCGCGGCGGCGAGCAAGGCGCGGGCGCCGCTCGTGGAGATGTTCCCGATCGTGGGCTAGGATTCGTCCTCGGGGGAGGGCGGATCCATGGATCGGGACGACGTTGCGTTGTTTGCGGGGACGCTGCCGGGGGCGACGGCGGCCGTGGAGCTCGCGCCGCTCGTGGAGCGGCTCTCGCCGGGGAACGAGGGCGCGCGGGAGCTCGAGGTCCTCTCCGACGAGCTCGTCTCGGCCTGGGCGCAGCGCGAGGGGTTCGATCCGCAGGCGCATTATGTCGTCGAGGCGCACCCCACGCATTCCGAGGCCTATTCCATCTCGCTTTATGAGGCCGACGCCGTCCGCCATTGGTCGACGCCCGAGCTCGTCAAGCTCCTGCGCCTCGTCCCCGCCCTCTTCGCTCGGTATTACCCCGAATCCGCCGAGGCGCGCGCCCTGCTCCCCGGCTACGATGGCTTCGACTTCCACGCCTTCGGCCGCCTTTATCGCGAGAAAATAGCCCGCGCGTTCGAGCACGTCAGCTTGCTCGGGTTTCCCCCGGATGCCCTCCGCCAGAAGGACGCCCGCGGCGACATTCGCCTCGCCGATCTCTTCGTCCCCACCCGGTTCATCACCGACGATCGCGACCAGAAAAAGCCCACGCTGGCGGGCCTCCTCCAGTATGGCAGCTCGGCCCTCATCCTCGGCGATCCCGGCATGGGGAAGACCACGCTCCTCGCGTTCCTCTCGCTCCTTCATTCGGATCCGGGCGTCACCCTCGAAGGGTATCGGCCCTCGCAGCGGCGCATTCCGTTTTTCGTCTCCCTGCGCGAATACGCCATCGAAATCCACAAGAACGAGCTGACGCTCGTTGATTTCCTCGCCGCGCGCGCCCGCTCGGACCATTCTCTCCCGAATGCGCATCCCGCCTTCTTCGAGGCCACCTTGCGCATGGGCGAGGCCCTCGTCCTGCTCGACGGCCTCGACGAGGTCGGCGCCTCCACCACCCGGAGCCGCGTCGCCAAGGCCGTCCGTGAATTCCGCGCCGCCTACCCTCGTTGCCCCGTCTGGGTCACCTCCCGCATTCACGGCTACACGGCGGACATCGCGCTCCCGCGGGGCGAATTCGAGCACCTCCGCATCGGCCCCCTCGCCGACGAGGACATCGCCCATTTCATCGAGCGCTGGTACCGCATCCAGATCCGGGAAAACGATCGCCTCCGCGAGAGCCAGCAATCCTCCCTCCGCCGCGCCGTCTTCCGCACCTCGCAGGTCCGCGCCCTCGCCACGAACCCGCTCCTGCTCACGCTCATGGCCTTCGTCCACCGCTTCCTCGGCCATTTGCCCCAGGAGCGCGGCGAGCTCTACGAAAAATGCGTCGACATGCTCCTCCGCACCTGGCTCGACGCCAAGGAGCGCCCGGAAAAACACGCCTTCGAGCGCCGCGCCCTCCCCACCGAGCTGCCACGCGCATACCTGGAAAAACTCGCGCTCCACGTCCAATCCCGCGCGCCTGGCGACGCCTACAGCGTCCGTGGCCTCTTCTCGCGGGACGACGCCCTCGATTTCCTGACCCAGCTCCACCGCGAGCGCGCCGAGGACGAAGAGCGCGCCCTCTCCCACGAGGCCGCCCACGCGGAGATGCGCGATTTTATCGATTTCGCCTGCGACCGCGTCGGCCTCCTCGTCGACCGCGGCGGCGGCAAGCTCTCCTTTTTGCACCTCACCCTCCAGGAATACCTCGCCGCCTACGCCGGCAGCTTCGACGTCGACGACGACGACGAGGTCCAGTTCGTCCGGGAACACCTCGGCGACGGGGCCTGGGAAGAAGTCCTCCTTTTGCGCTGGTTCGTCCTCGCGAAAAAACGCGGCGAACGCCGGCGCAAGCTCGTCCGTGATCTCCTCGGGGAAATCGTCGACGCGCTCGCCAAGACACCCGAGCACCCGGGCTGGCTCACGCTCGGCCGCGCCATTCGTGACGGCCTCGTCTCCCGCGAGCGCGACCGGCGCGTCATCCTCTCCGTCATCCTCTCCCGCTGGGCGCAAAAACCCGCCTTCTCGGGCGATATCTTTGCGGTCCTCGACGACATCTGCGAGTTCGGCGATTCCGACCTCCGGACCGAGCTTCGCGCCGCCTGCGCCGATCTCCAGGAGAAAGGCACGTCCGCCGAAGCCCTCGCCGCCGTCCACCTCGAAGGCAAGCTCCTCGGCGACCTCCCCGGCGTCGCCGATCGAATTCGCGCCCGCCCCGACCTCGCCGAGCTCTTGCCCGACCTCGTCGTGTTCCGCGACGAACCTGCGCTCGGCACCATCGTCGACGAGCGTTCCACCGTCGACCATTGGGCCACGGCCCTCGCCGCGCTCGGCGGCACGGCCGTCTACCGCACGACCCTCGGCTGGCTCACCGGCCTCTCCGAGAGCCCCGTCCCCTCCGAGGCCCCCTTCCTCGGCGCCGCGCGCTGGCTCCGCGACCGCATCCGCGCCGAAATCGGCTCGCGCCTCGCTTACACCGAACATTACCCCGAGCGCGTCCATTTCCTCCTGCAATCCCCCTACGGCTGGCGCCTCTCCGACTGGACGCATACCCTCACCGCGCCGCTCGCCTTCCGGAACATCCCGCAGGCCCTCGCGGCGCTCCCGCAACCCGCGCCGATCACCACCACCCTCCGCCACCCGAAGCTCGCCCGGGATCGCATGGGCAACGCCGACCTCGTCGAGGCCCCCATCATCGACCGGTTGGTGCGATTCAACCAGGACGCGCTCGCCACCTTCTCCGAGGGCGAGCCCATTCCCGAGGACACGGTCCACGACATTGCCGTCGCCTTCGTCCGCACCGTCGTCCGCACGTTCGCCTGGAGCTTCCCGCGCTCCTTCACCGGCAACCCCAAGCCCACGTTCGTCCGCGAATTCGTCCAGTCCCTCGGCCGCGACCTCCGCAGCGACATCCTCCGCTCCTTCGGCCGCGCCTTCGCGCAGAACTTCCTGCGTGACTTCTTCCGTTCGCTCGGCCGCGCCTTCCTGCGCGCCTTTGGCCCCGCCCTCGGCCGCGATTTCGTGCGCGACCTCGTGCCCGCGCCCGAGCGCCGTCGATATGCCGCGGTCTTCGGAAACCCCGACACCTTGGCCAGCGCGCTCGACTGGGAAGCCCTTTGGGATCAGGCCCTCGGCGAGGAGTCCCATGTCGCCCGCGTCCTCGAACAGGACGATTTCTGGTGGCTCATCTACATCCACCGCCCGAGGCTCGGCATTCACGCCGAGGCCCGCCTGCCGAACCTCACGTTCGACCTGAAAAACCCCCTCGCGTTGCCCGTGCTCCTCGCTGACGTGGGCACGATCGCGGCGAACGAATGGCTGTTCGCCTTGAGCCGGCACCTCCACGTCCAGCAATCCGACGAAAAATCCTCGGACGAGGCCTGGGAGACGTGGCTCGATCAGAACCCCGTCGATGCCTTCTGGGTCGCCTTCGCCTGGGACGAGCATGCCAAGCTCATTCGCCAGCACCACGGCCGCCTCGACGGCCCCCTCGGCGCCCTCGCCCTCGCCCACGCCGATTACGCGTCCCTCATGACCGGCTTCGACCTCGTGGCCACCTGTCCCGCGTGGAAATCCCTGCTCGACGAGGCCGGCGCCGAAACGATCGCCGCCCTCCGCGTCCTCGGATCCATGCCCGCGCCCCCGGCCTCCGCGCCCGCCGCCGCCGCGCCCGCCTCCGCTCCTGCGTCCGCGTCCGTATCCGCCTCTGCGCCCGCGCCCGAGGCCGCGCCGCTCTTCACGTGGCTGCACCTCTCCGACCTGCATTTTGGCCTCCCGGGCGCCGGCGACCGCCACAACCAATCGCAGATCCTCTCGATCCTCCGCGACGACCTCTCCGCCCTCGCGCGCCAAAACCTCCCGTGCCCGGACGCCATTCTCGTCACCGGCGACATCGCCTGGAGCGGCAAGCCCGATCAATACGCCGAGGCCTCGAAATGGCTGCTCGACGTCGCCCAGCGGCTCGGCCTCACCAAAGACCGTATCTTCGTCGTCCCCGGCAACCACGACGTCGATCGCGGCATGGACGCCGACCGCACCGTCAAACGCCTCCTCCGCGGCCTCCGCAGCGGCGACGACGACCTCGACGACGCCCTCGAAAATGCAGGCGACCTCGACCTCCTCCGCCGCCGCCAGGCCGCCTACCTCGATTTCGCCGCCGCCTTCGCGCCCGCCTGCCGGGACCTCTTCTGGTCTTGCACCGAGGCCACCCGCGACGGTTTGTCCCTCCGCCTCCTTGGCGTGAACACCTCGCTCCTCGCCGCCGGCGACGACGACGCGCGCAAGTTACGCCTCGGCCAGCGCCAGCGCGCGCTCCTCAACGACGCCGCGCGCGAGCGCGAGCTCGTCCTCGTCCTCGGCCATCACCCGCTCGAAGACGATTGGCTCGCCGAGCAGCGCGACCTCGCCCGATTCCTCGGGAGCCGCGCCCACGCCTATCTTGCCGGCCACGTCCACGACGCGAAGAGCGAGCGAATCGTCACGGGCGGCGGCGCCGACGCGCTTCGCATCCTTGCAGGCGCGGTGTATGGCGGACGCGAGCGCGACATCCCCCATGGCCACGCCTACAGCGTCACGTCCATCCACCGCGCCCCGAGCGGCGCCGTCCTCCGCGTCCACCCGCGCCGTTTTTCCTTCAAGAACTACGACTTCCGGCTGGATGTCGACAGCACGGACGAGGGCCGCTCCTATGCCGAGCACCCCCTCGCCCGATTGTCGCTCCCCCCCGCGGGCGGGCGCTTCGTCAGTTCAGCCCCTTGATCCGGAAGATCAGCCCCAGGCTCTTCGCCTCGTAGTCCTTCGGCGGGTTCTCGGGCGCCTTCTCCTTGTGCGACGCGGCCATGTACGCGACGCCGCCCTTCGCCATCACGAGGTCCACCGGCCACGAATACTCCACGCCGAGCAGCCTGTTGATGTCGACGACCCCCACGTACTTGCCCTTCGTGTCCCACACCGCGAGGTCACGGCAATTCGAGTCGACTACGCAAATCCCGCCGGCGCACGCGTCCGCGTCGCGCGCCCAGCAGATGTTCTCGCCGTCGTCCTTCGTGTCCTTGCTGCTCTTGCCGAGCGTGAGCTTCTTTTTCCCGTCCGCCCCGTGGATCGCCACGTAATGCGTGCTGTCGACCGACGCGGCCATCACCACGTCCTTCCCCCACGAGCGCACGAACTGCACGTTCGGCTTGTCCTTGCTGTCTTTGCCGCTCGGCCAGCCCGTGTATTTCCACGGCGTCGCCTTGCACTCGGCCATGAGGTCGACGCTCTCGACCTCGTCCGCGAACGACTTCCAGCCCCGCTTGCCGTTTGCGTCGATGCTCTTCAGCGAGCAATCGAGCGTCTCGAACTTCCCGTCCTTGTACTTGTGGGTCTTCTGGAATTCGAAGCCCACGATCGTGCCGTCGTCGAGCACTTCGATCGCATCGTCGAGCTCGCCGGGGAACGCGAGCACGCCGCCCTTGCCGAAGGCCGGATCCAGCCCGAGCTTGCATCGCTCGCCCGGCTGCACCACGTACCGCCGCACCTTCTTTTCGTGATCGAGCACGATGAGCGCGCCATCGGGAGCGAGCGCCATCGACCGGATCGCCTGGCTGAACCACTCGTGCCGCAGCTCTGGCGCCGACGTGTCGAGCAGGCACGCCTCCGCCACGAGCTCCTTGCCCGCGAGCGTCAGCGTCTCCCGCTCCTCCCCGGTCGTGATGTCCACGTTCGGCAGCGCGAATTTTTCTTTTTTCCCTGTAGCCGCGGCGGGCTTTTCCTCCGCCGTCGCCACATCCCCGGCCGGCGCCGCCGCCGCGTCCGCGGGCTTCGATTCACCCGCGGGCTTCGATTCGCCCGCCGTGGCCTCCTCGCCTGTCTTCGGGTCCGAGGCGGCCGCGCCGCCGCCGCCGCATCCAGCGGCCGCCAAGCAAAGGCCGAGCACGGCCGGGACGAGGGTCACGAGCATCGAGGGACGCGGACGACGGGACGACATAGGCGCGGTTTCTCCTGGAACCCCGTTTTCCGGGGTCAAACGCGCGCGGACGTTACAGGAGGCCCAGGCGGTCCACAACGGCCGCCGTCGTCCGGGACATCGAAGCTTTGGGCACAAATCTGATGTTCTGTCTGGCTCGCTGACAGGAACGATCGTATGCGACGGTCGGGATGACGCTCAAGGAGAACCTCGGGAAGGACCACCTCCGCTACGACGCGGCCGCGGGCTTGGTCGTCTTTCTGGTCGCGCTTCCGCTCTGCCTCGGCATCGCGCTCGCCTCCGGCGCGCCGCTGCTCGCCGGCCTCGTCGCCGGGGTCGTCGGCGGCATCGTCGTCGGCTTCGTGTCGGGCTCGGACGTCAGCGTGAGCGGCCCGGCCGCGGGCCTCACGGTCATCGTCGCGACCGCGATCCACGGCCTCGGCTACCAGGCCTTCCTCGCCGCCGTCATCTTCTGCGGCGTCCTCCAGCTCGCCTTCGGCGCCCTCCGCCTCGGCGCCATTGCCGACTACGTCCCCACGGCCGTCATCAAAGGCATGCTCGCGGCGATCGGCATCGTCATCGTCCTGAAGCAGATCCCGCACGCCCTCGGCCGGGATCTCGACTTCGAGATGGACATGAGCTTCATCGAGCCCGACGGCAAGGAGAACACCCTCTCCGCCATCGTGAAGTCGCTCCTCAGCGCGAGCGGCGGCGCCGTCGTCATCTCGCTCGTCTCGCTCGTCCTCCTGGTCGCCTGGGACAAACTCGTCGTCCCCCGTGGCAAGATCTTCAAGCTCATTCCTGCGCCGCTCGTCGTCGTCGTCGTCGGCACCCTGATCAACGAGGCGTTTCGTCTCGGCACGAACGGGTTTCACCTGAAGGGCGAGGACGGGCACCTCGTCTCGCTCCCGATCCTCCGCTCGCCCGTGGACATCGTCGGCGAGCTGCCGCGCCCGATGTGGGCCGCGTTCAAGGACCAACGCATCTACGTCACGGGCGCGACGCTCGCCGCCGTGGCGAGCCTCGAATCGCTGCTCGCCCTCGAAGCCGGGCAGCGCCTCGACCCGTACAAGCGCATCGCCCTGCCGAACCGTGAGCTCGTCGCGCAGGGCCTCGGCAACATCACCTCGGGCCTGCTCGGCGGTTTGCCCGTCACGTCGGTCGTCGTGCGCACGAGCGCGAACGTGTATGCCGGCGGCCGCACCCGCTGGTCGACGATCCTCCACGCGCTCCTCCTGCTCGCCGCGGTCCTCTTCCTCGGCCGCATCCTCAATCACGTCCCGCTCGCCGCGCTCGCCGCGCTCCTCATCGTCATCGGCTCGAAGCTCGCGCCGCGCGCGCTCTTCCGGCAGATGTGGCACGAGGGCCTCGGCGTGTTCGTCCCGTTCATCGTGACGATCCTGGCGATCGTCTTCACCGACCTGCTCAAGGGCGTCCTCATCGGCCTCGCCGTCGGCGTCTTCTTCGTCATCCGCACGAACTCGCACGCGGCGATGATCGTGGTCTCGCAGGACAACTATTCGCTCCTGCGCTTCAACAAGGACATCAGCTTCGTGCACAAGGCCGAGCTCAAGGAGAAGCTCGCGAGGGTCCCTGAGGGCACGACGCTCATCGTCGACGGCACCCGCGCGCTCCACGTGGATCGGGACGCGTTCGAGGTGCTCGACGACTTCGTCGAGAACGCGAAGTTCAAGGACATCAAGGTCGAATTCAAGAACCTGCGTGGCAAGCGCCCCGACGGGGAGCTCCCGCCGGCGAGGACATCGTGATGGACGCGTACAAGAAGCTCCTGCTCAGCAACAAGGCCTGGGTCGCCGAGAAGCTCGCCATCCGCGCCGACTACTTCGAGCGCACGGCGACGACCCAGACGCCCGCCTACCTGTGGATCGGCTGCTCCGACAGCCGTGTCCCTGCCGAGTCTGTCACCAGCACCGAGCCCGGCGAGCTCTTCGTGCACCGGAACATCGCGAACCTCGTCGTCCACACCGACCTCAACATGCTCTCGGTGCTCCAGTACGCGGTCGAGGTGCTCGAGGTGAAGCACATCATCGTCTGCGGCCATTACGGGTGCGGCGGCGTGCGCAACGCGATGACGAACCGCTCCTTCGGCCTCATCGACAAGTGGCTCCGCCACATCAAGGACGTCTATCGCGTGCACCGCCGCGACCTCGAGACCCTCGCCGACGTCGACAAACGCCTCGACCGCCTGGTCGAGTTCAACGTCGCCGAGCAGGTGCAGAACCTCGCCGAGACGAGCTTCGTCCAGCACGCCTGGGCGCTTCACAACCGCCCCACGCTGCACGGCTGGGTTTACGACATTCGCACCGGCTTTTTGAAGGAGCACGCCCTCATGAAGCCAGGCACCCCGCTCGAAGACATTTACCGTTTCGACTTCGACGACGTGCCTCGCTCGGAGACGTGAGGCAGGCCGGTCCCGAGGGGGACGCCTCGCGTCCCCACTCGGCCGGTGGTTCGATCCGCCGCTTCAGGGGCAGGGGCCTGCGTACGGGTAACCATTCGCATTCGCGCACGAGGCCGCCTTCGACGACGACATCGCGGCGAACGTGATGTCGGCGCAGCCGTTGACGTTGCCGGTGTTGTAGGTGTAGGTCCCGACGTTGCCCGTGACGATGTTGTAGCCGGGGAAGGCCGCCTGCCCGCACTGCACGGCCTCGCTCAGCGAGTTGGCATAAAACGCGTTGGCCTGGAGCAGGCAGCCCCAGTAGTTTTCGATCCCCACGGTGAAGTACTGCGCCTGCGACCCGGCCGGCTGCCCCGAGCAGGTCGGCACGGGGCACGCGCCGCAGTCTTGCTGACACGAACCGCACGTCTCGCCATTGTCGCAAGTGCCGTTGCCGCAGCACGTGCCTCCGCAGTCGGACGGGCACGTGCTGCACGACTCGCCAACGCTGGTGTTGCATACACCGTTGCCACAGCAACCGCCGCAATCTTGCGAGCAACTGCCACACCACTCGGAGCCATTGCAGAGTCCGTCGCCGCATTTGCAGTCGGACGGGCAGCTCGACGGCGTCTCGTCGCTGTTGCACGCGCCGTCGCCGCAGCCGGCCACCCTGCACTCGCCGAACCACTTGCGACACAGGCCGTGCGTGCTGCCGTCGGGGAAGCACACGTCCCCGTAGCCATGGTTGTAAATCGCGTGCTCCGTGAACTTCGTCTTCTGCGCGCCGCCGTCGTCGAACAGCTTGCACTCGACCGAGCGCCCGTCGGGCAGCGTCGCCTCGCCGAACCAGCGCCGGCAGATGCCCGCGGCGCCGTTGCCCGGCACGCACGCCTGCTTGCGACCCGGCGAGAACACCGCATCCGACGGGCCCGCCATGTCGGCCTCGCCGTCGTTGAAGACATTGAAGTACACCGGCGTGTGGCTCGGGTCGGTGGTTTGGCAGCGGCCGAACCACTTGCGGCAGGTGCCGCCCGGGGTGCCGTCGGGCACGCACGCCCGGCCCGAGCCGCTCTCGAGGTAAATCGCCTGCGACGGCCCGACCATGTCGGCGTAGCCGTCGTTGAACACGAAGCACTCGACGCCCTGCCCCGTCGGCAGCGTCGCGCACTGGCCCGGTACACCCGCCGCGCCGCATGCCTGCCCATAAGCGCACGAGCCGCCGGTGCAGATCCCGCCGCAGCCGTCGGGCGCCCCGCACGCCTGGCCCGAGCACTGGGGCGTACACCCACACTGGGCGTACACGCCGCCGCCGCCGCAGGTCGTGCCTGCCGGGCAGGAGCCGCTGGCACACTTGCCGCCGCAGCCGTTGGAGGCCCCGCACACCTTGCCCGTACACTTGGGCGTGCAGGTCGGGGGAGGGGGGTCGCCGGGTTCGCACGTTTCGCAGGTGGCGGCAGCGCTGTACGAGGCGACGTTTTCTTCTTCCAGCGAAGCGTCTTCGGGCGCAACGCCGCACGCGCCGGCGACGAGCGCACCCGCGACCAAGGCCACCGCGACGCCGAGCACGCCCCGGTGGGAGCCCCTCCGCGGACCGGGAGAACTCGAGAAGGAACGCTTGGAATCGATATGTGGTTTCATACGTGCAAGCTCCCCGATAGGCCATGCGCCGCGACGTCGTAGGTCTCGGCGGGCCAAGTCGAACGGGAGCTTGGGATCGGGGGCGTGACGGAAGCGTGACAGGACGCGGTGAGCAGATTTTCGTCGCGCTTCCGCGCCGATAGCTCGGTCCCTCCCGGGAGCGCGCAGCATCGCCGATTGCTGCTCGATGGTAGCGGCCTGACCCAAGGTGGGGCATGACTCGGTGGGACCGCATCCTTAATCGCCCCCGCCTCCCGTCGATGGCGCTGGAGGCCTCCGAGGTCACAGCGCCACGTGCACGCTCAGGGCAACTCCACAAAAGGGATCCTCGACTGGCATCTCTCCGTGCTGGGAGAGGTCCGACTCGTTGGTCCCAACGGCCCGGCGCGGCTCGAAAAGAAGGCGTTCGGGCTCCTTGCTTATCTGGCGGTCGAGGGGGCGACGCCGAAGTCGAGGCTCGCCGGGCTGTTCTGGTCCGACTCGCCCGAGGCGACGGCGCGGGCCAACCTGCGACAGCTCCTCCGGCGGCTGAAGGTGGCGACCGGCGACGTGCTCGTGAGCGGCGCAGATCCGCTGGCCCTGGCGGCCTCCGTGGGCGCGGACGTGAGCGCGCTGCGAGGCGCGCGCCGTACGGAGCTCGCGGCGCGCGCCACCGAGCTGCCCTTGGGCCGGTTGCTCGGTCAGCTCGCGTTCGACGACGCACCGCTGTTCGACGAGTGGCTGCACAGCGCGCGCGCCAACGTGGACGCCGCGCGGCGTCTGGCGATCACCGCCGCGATCGACGCGCACGAGCGAAGCGGTCGCCTTGCCGACGCGCTCGCGCTCGCCGCGCGTGCCGTGGAGCTCGAACCACGTTCGGAGGACGCGCACCGGCAGCGGATGCGCCTGCTTTATGCCGCGGGAGATCGGGGCGAAGCGCTCGCGGTCTTTCAGCGCCTGCGCGCGATGCTGGAGCGGGAGCTCGGGATCGAGCCCTCACGCGCAACGACCGAGCTTGCCCGCGAGATCGCGCGCTCTGTCGAGCAACGGGGGCCGAGGTCCGCGCCGTCGGCGAGCGCGATCCCGCTCTCCGTGCTCCGGCCTCCGGAGCTCGTGGGCCGCGAGGAGGCGTGGGCGCGGATGGAGGCGGCTTGGGCCGCCGGCCAGGCCATCGTCATCGGCGGCCCGCCCGGCATCGGGAAGAGCCGCCTCATGCACGATTTCCTCAACGCGGTGGCGAAGCCGTTTTTCTTCTCGGGCCGCCCCGGCGACCGCGCCGTGCCTTACGGGACGCACGCACGCGTGTACAGCGAAATGCTGGCGAAGATTGACGCGGCGAAGCTCGCTCCCTGGGCGCGCGCCGAGCTCGCGCGGCTCGTGCCGGCGCTCGGGCAGGCGCCGGGGCCGATGGAGAGCGAGGCGGACAAGATACGCATGCTCCAGGCCGAGATCGAAGCGCATCGCCTCGCGGCGCGTGAAGGCTACGACGCGTTCGGCGTCGACGACATCCAGTTCGTGGACGCCGCGACCGCGGAAGCCGGGCAATACGTGATGGCGCAGCTCTTCCAGGACCCGACGGTGAAGCTGCGCGCCGTGCTCTGTTATCGCGCGGGCGAGCTGCCCGAGGCGATCATGGCGTCCATCCGCGAGGGCGTGGCGTTTGGCCTGGGGATCCATATCGAGCTCGATCCGCTCCCCCCGGCCGGCGTGCGGCAGCTCCTCGGGAGCCTCGACGTGCCCGGCATTGCCGACATGGCCGACTCGATCGCGAGCTACGCGGGCGGCAATCCGCTCTTCGTGCTCGAGACCGTGAAGCACGTGATCGCGTCGGGCGCGCTCTCGCGCGCCGAAGTCGCGCGTATGCCCCCCGGCCGCATCGGCGTGATCCTCGAAGGCACGCTCTTGCGCTTGTCGGAGCCGGCGTTGCAGATGGCGCGCGTCCTCGCGCTGCTCGGCTCGAATTTCACGCTCGCGAGCGCGTCGGCCGCGCTCGAAGCCAGCGCCGCTGCCGCTGCCGCTTGCTGGGCGGAGCTCACGGCCGCGCACGTCGTGCATGGCATGGGCTTCAGCCACGATCTCATCGGGGAGACCGTCCTCGCGACGCTCCCGCGCCCCGTCGAGGTGCTCCTGCGCCGCCGGCTGGCGGTGGCGCTCGAAGCGCTGGGCGGAGACCCAGCCCTCGTGGCCGAGCAATGGCGCGGCGCAGGCGAACCTTGCATGGTGGGTCGAAAGCTGATGGATGCGGCGACGTCGTCCCGCGCCGTCTTTTTGCCGCGCGAGGCCGCGGTCTTTTACGAGCGCGCCGCCGAGGCGTTCCGCGAGGGCGGCGACGTGGTCGCGGCGAACGAGGTCTTCAAGATGCGCGATCGGCTCCTCCAGCGGGCGGGGGCCGCCGACAGGCAGCCGTCACGGTGAGGCGTGGGCGATCGCGGCCGCCGGAAAGTCGACCGGAACCGCGATCGTCTTCGTCTCCAGATACTCCTCGAAGCCTTCGATCCCCATCTCGCGGCCAATGCCCGATTGCTTGTAGCCGCCGAAGGGAGCGTTCGGAGAGAAGAAGAACGCCCCGTTCACGTTCATGGAACCCGTGCGGATGCGGCGGGCCACCTTCATGGCGCGTTCGGGAGACGCCGAGATCACCGACCCGGAAAGGCCGTAGATCGAGTCGTTCGCGATACGGATTGCGTCTTCATCATCTTCGAAGGGGATGACGACGAGGACGGGACCGAAGATTTCTTCTTTCGCGATCGTCATCGTGTTCTCGACGTCGGCGAAGAGCGTGGGCTCGACGTAGTAGCCTTTCGCGAAGCGCGGAGGCTTGCCCCCGCCCACCACGAGCCGCGCCCCCTCGGCCTTTCCCTTCTCGATATAGGCGAGAACGCGCTCACGCTGTGCGGCGTTGATCATCGGGCCCATGATGTTCTTCCTGTCGGTCGGGTCGCCGTAGGGCACGTTGCGATAGATCGACTCCAGAATGGCGATGGCCTCGTCGTAACGCGAGCGCGGAACGAGAAGCCGCGTATTCAGCACGCAGCCCTGGCCGGCGTTCGCGCACACGAAACTGGCGCCCACCAGGGCGCGAGAGAAATCCGCATCGTCGAGGATGATCATCGCGGACTTCCCGCCGAGCTCGAGCAGCGTCCTCTTGATGGTTTTCGCGGCGCTCTCCATGACGCGGCGTCCTGTGGCCGTCGACCCCGTGAAGGAGACGACGTCCACACGCGGGTCGGCGGTGAGCATGGCGCCGAGGGATCCGTCGGCCGACGACGTCAGCACGTTGAACGCCCCCGGCGGCAGGTCCGGGCATTGCGACGCGACGCGCCCCAACATCGTGGCCGCCCACGGCGTGTCGTGCGCGGCCTTGAGCACGACCGTGCAGCCGGCCGCCAGCGCGGGAATGGTCTTCTGCAGGTTCGTTTGCACCGGCGCATTCCAAGGGGTGATGGCCACCACCACGCCCGCGGCCTCCTTGCACACCAGGCGGCGCGCGGCGCCGCCCATGGGCGAGCCGAGGTCCTCGAGCTCGCGCTCGAACGGATAGGTGGCCAGCAACCGGAGCGAATAGTCGATGTCCGCGACCGAGCTGTCGAGCATCGGCCCGTGCGTGAAGGCGATCGGACATCCGCTCTCGGCGACGATCTGACGCCGCCACGCGTCGGACGCGGCCTTGAGGCCATCACGAAGCTGGATCAGCGCTCGGGTGCGCCGTGCCTTGTTGGTCGACCAATCCGACTCGTCAAAGCAGCGACGAGCGGCAGCGATCGCGCGATCGGCATCGGCCAAGGAAGCCGAGGCCACGACCCCCGCGATCTCTTCGGTCGCTGGATTGATGACGTCATAAGTTCGCCCCCCCTCCGCGTCGACCAACGCGCCGTTGATGAAGAGCCGACGTTCTGCATTCAGGTTTTCCATGGTCTTATCTCACTTTGTCGAGGTGTTGCGATGGCTAGACGAGCGCCAAAGCGTCCGGGCCCGCCGGAAAGCGGAGTTGACTGGAGACGTCGTTCGCGGCTCTCCACACCGCGTCGGCCACGTCCGCTGGCGTGGTCACCGCGGGCGGATTCGCGAAGCCTGCGAAGATGGGCTCGGCGAACGCGGCGTAGGCCGCGGGAATCAGGTCCGCGACCGGGATGTCCGTGTTCTGCGCGAAATTCGTGGACGGGCCGTATCCGGGTTCCACGAGCTTGGCGCGCACGTTGAAGGCCTGAAGCTCCAGTGCCAACGACCCCGTGAAACCTTCGATCGCCATCTTGCTTGCGGTGTAGGCCGACGTGAGCGGCATCGGCGTCAGCGTCACGCTGGAGGTCACGTTCACGACCACACCCGACTTGCGCGCGCGGAACTGCGGGATGACGGCTTGGGTCATTGCCATCACGCCGAACGTGTTCGTCTCGAAGACCTTGCGGACGTGCGACATGGGCGTCGCCTCGAATGCTCCGACGACGCCGATGCCGGCGTTGTTGACGAGCGCGTCGAGGGGGCCACTCGCGTCGATCGCATTCGCGATGCTCGCCGCGCTCGTCACGTCGAGCGCGAGGACGCGCATCCGCTCCGAACGCGGAAAAAGGTCTTCGCGCGGGGTTCGCATCGTCGCGATGACCCGCCACCCGCGCTCGTGAAAGCAGCGCGCCGTCTCGAGCCCGTACCCAGACGAGCAACCCGTGATCAATACCGTCTTCATGCTCATGCTCCGTTTCCGAAAGGGTTGGAAGTGGACGACCCATGCGGGTCGTGTCGTGTCGTGCGTCGCGCTGCTGCTCCGTCGTGGTGCGCGCAGCGGTCCGCGAGAACTGTCATTCGCGTAGGATCCCGCCGACGGGCACGACGTCCTGGTAGTGCGCGGCATCGACGAGCAGGGGGCCGATCCGGGCGACCAGGGCTTTCGTCTCCTCTCGCGCGAAGTGCTCGGCGTGGGCGTCCCTCGTCGTCCAGCCCTCCGTCACGTGAATCACGCTCGGATCACCGACAGAGCGGCAGACGAGGTAAAGAACGCAATCCGGATTGCTCGTCGGCGTGCCGCTGAGGAGGAGATGAATCAGCTCCTCCGACGTTCCGTCGCGGGCTCTCATCGTCGCCTGAAAGCCGTGCGTTGCGCTCATTCTGCGTTGGGACATGCCCGTTCTCCTTATTGCCTTCGCAATCGTCCAGCGTGCCGAACGAGATTCGCTGTCGCGGGCGCGCGGGTGTACCCACGCGCTCTCGCGTGCAAGCTCGTCGGGAACGACGCTGATTCGTGCCCTTAACCTATCGTCCGAGACGCGCCTCTTCCACCCTCTCTTGGTAGGGTATGGCGACGTCTCGTCGTGCGCGTCGCAGCGCGAGAGGAATTCAGAGGCGAGGCAGGACCAGATGCACGGCCATTCCGAACGGCTGCATGGGCTCCGCCCAGATGCGGCCGCCGTGGGCCAATACGATCTTGCGCGTGATCGTCAGGCCGAAGCCGAGCCCGTCCACCTTCGTCGTGAACAACGGCTCGAACAGCTTCGCTTGCTGCGCGGGGGAGATCGGATCTCCGACGTCCACGATCGAAACCCGCACGCCGTCACCGTCCACCGCGCTGCGAAGCGTGAGGAGTCGCTCGCGACCCGCCACGAGTTTGAGCACGTCGATGGCGTTTCGGAGGAGATTGAAGATCGCCTGCTGCAACTGCGTGACGTCACCGTCGACCTCCGGCACGTCTTGCAGCTCCACCTGCGTTCGAATGCGCGCCCGATCGAGCTCCACGCGCGTCATGGCCAGCACGTCGCGTAGCAGGTCGTTGATTCGAACGCGGCTCCGTTGAAGGTCGCTGCCCCTCACGAGCGACCGCAGACCGTTCACCACGGCCACGACACGGTGGACGTCCCGGACCGCGCCTTCCGCGGCTTCCCTCGCCTCGTCGAGCTCCGGAGGCGCGTGGGCGAGCCAGCGCAGGCTCGCCTCGGCATTCGCCGCGATCGCGGTGAGCGGCTGATTGATCTCGTGAATGATGGAACCCGCGAGCTCCCCGAGCGACGCGAGACGAAGCGCGTTCTCGAGTTCGGACTGCTGCCGGCGGAGGGCCGCCTCGGTCTCCCGCCGCTCCGTCACGTCGGTGAGCACGCCGTAGTAGGAGAGGTCGCCGTGGTGATCACGGTCCACGTCACCGATGCACTGGAGCCGGCGAATCTGCCCATCGAGAACGACCCGATACTCGAAGTTCATGGGCAGCAGGTTGGCGACACTCGTGATGAGCTCGTCCACCGTGCGTTGTCGGTCTTCGGGGATGATCTTCTCGGCCCACACCTCGAAATCGACCACCGCGAGCGTCGGGTCCAGGCCGAAGAGCTTGTAGCACTCGAGCGAAGCGAACGATTGCCGCGTGCGCGTGTTGAACCGGAAGTCTCCCATCCTCCCGACCTGCTGATGCTTCACGAGCATGCTCGTGGTCTCGCGCAACACGGTCTCGGCATCGAGCCGTGCGCGCCGCTCACGTTCGAGCATGGCGCCGAGGCGTGCTCTCTCGTGAGCAGCAGCAAATCGTTCGATGAGCGGCAAGAGTGCGGCCAGCGTTTCGTTTCCCACCGAACGGCCGTGCGCGAAGACGACCTGCAACACCCCGATCGGCCCGAGCTGGTGGCGCAGCGGAATCAGGAGCTGTTCACCGACCTCGCCTGCCGACGCGAGCCGCAGGGCCTCGCTCCCGTTCCACACGAGCTCGAGGAGCTCCCGCGGGAGCTCTCCGTCGACGCGTTCTTTCGCCATCGCGGGTGGCTCGGGCGCTGCGAGGTACACGGCCCCGCCGAATGCGTTCGCTTGGTCCAGCGTACGCTCGAGCAGCTCCTCGGCCAGGCGAGCGACTTCCGCTTCGGGGGGCGTCCGAAACTCCGCGAACGAACTACGTAACGAGAGGCGCTCAAGAATCATGGTTGCCACACCTCAACCCTACCTTGGTGGGGTGGAGCGGCAGCGGCGGATCGCCTAGCCTGCACCAGGTGGTGGCCTCGCACGCACAGCCCGTGCTGGCGTTCGCACCCTCGAACGTGAGGAAGACGTGCGCGCGTCGGCCCGCGAACTGATCGCCGTCGTCGACGACGATCCCGGAATCCTGAGGTCGCTCAGCAGCCTGTTGAGGTCCGCCGGCTTCCGCGTCGCGACGTTCGGGAGCGCCGAAGCCTTCCTCGCGAGCGCGGACCGAGGCGAGGCTCAATGCCTGATCCTCGACCTGGAAATGGACGGAATGGGCGGGCTCGCGCTCTTGGCGCAGCTCGGAAAGCCACTGACGATTCCGACGGTCGTGCTCACGGCGCGGCAGAACGAAGAGCTGCGCACCCGCGCCCTCGACGCCGGGGCGCACGCCTTCCTGCTGAAGCCGCCCGTGGCGGCCGTGCTCTTCGACACGATCGCCGAGGCGATCACGCGCGCCACGCCCTAGCGGCATTCAGCGCCCCAGCCGGGCGGCCATGCGCACGAGCTCGGCCAGGGACCCCGCCTTCATCTTGCGCATCACGTGACCCCGCTGCTCCTTGACCGTGAACTCCGCGGTGCCGAACTCCGCCGCGATCTGCTTGTTGAGCTGTCCGTCGACGACACGCGCCATCACTTCGCGCTCCCGTGGCGTGAGCGCTTCGTATCGCGCACGTAACTCCAAGAGCTCCTGCCGACGGGCGCGTGCTTGCTTGTCCCGTTCGAGGGCGGCGGCGACCGCGGCCGCGAGCTCGTCCGCGACGAAGGGCTTGGTCAGAAAATCGTCGGCGCCCGCCTTGAGGGCTCGCACCGTGGTCGGAATGTCCCCCCGTCCCGTGAGGAAGACGATGGGGAGCGCTCGATCCTGCGCCAGGAGCTGACGCTGAAGCTCGAGCCCATCGATGCCGGGGAGTTGCAGGTCCAGGAGCAGGCAGGATGCCCGATCCTCCAGCTTGGCCCTGAGAAACTGGTCCGCGTCTTCGAAGAGGGTGACGCGGTACCCGAGCGAACGGAGCAACGTGGAGAGCCCCGCGCGGACGCTCGCGTCGTCGTCGACGACGTAGACCGTCGCGTCGTCTCGACTCACGTGCCACCGCCGCGGTCGCCCTGGTGGCGCATGGGATCCCCGGGAACGTCAGCTTTCCCGAGGCGCGCTCCCCGTCGCGGGACGAACATCATGCCCCGAGACCGTACCGCGACGACGTGACGTCGTCCATTTTCGGTCGTCCATGATCCATTCGTGATCGTCCAAATCAAGGAAGACGGTCGCCAGGCGATCTCGCCACGCGCAGCGCGCGGCAGGGCTTGCCCCGACGCCTCACGCTCGGTACGGTCGGCTCCCATGACGACCCCCGCCCCTGCCGTGCGCCCTCAGAGCCAGAGCACCGTCGCGGTCCCCGTGGCGACGCCCGCGCCGTCCGGCCGCCTCGCCGTGCTCTCCGCGGCGGCCATGGGCGCGCTCGCCATCCCGCTGCCCATCCTCCCGGACCGCATCGTCACGCGCCTGCGCGGCGCCCTCGCCCATGACACGGCCACGCGCCACGGCATCAGCCTCACCTCGGATGCCCGCGCGCTGCTCGCCAGCGTCGAAAGCGAACAGAACGCCGGCCGCGCCATCGCGCGCAGGGCCGCCGAGGTCATCGGCTTCGCCATCCTGAAGCGTGGCCTCGGCCCGCTCGGCGCGATCACGAACGTCGCCCGCGCCCTCGAAGTGTTCGCCTTTGGCCACCTCTTCGACCGCTACGTCACGCAGGTGCGCCGCTCCGGCGCCGTCCGCATCCACGCCGAGGAGGCCCGCAAGATCCGCGAGACCATCGATCGCGCCTTCCTGCACGCCTTCTCCCCGATGCTCCGCCCGACCCCGATCACCTTGCCGGACACCGTCGAGGATCTGCGCGACGAGTTCACCCGCTGGATGGACTCCGCCATCCTCACGGGCGCCTCGCTGCCGAGTTACGTCGAGCGGCGCCTCGAGGCCGCCTTCGACGAGGTCGTGAGCCACGATGGTTGAGCGCGAGGCGGTCTCCTCGTCCCACCCGCGCGCCGTCCTCGGAAAAACCCGGCGCGCCATCCTCAAGATCGGCTCGAAGAGCCTCACCGGCGACGCCTGGGACCGCCTGGCCCAGGACGTCGCCGCCTACCGTGGCCAGCGCGCCGGGCGCGGCGGCGGGCGCAGCGTCGTCATCGTGTCGAGCGGCGCGATCGCCCACGGCATCCAGAAACTCGGCTTGAAGAGCCGCCCCAAGGACATCGCCTGGCTCCAGGCCGCGGCCGCCGCCGGCCAGAGCATCCTGATGCAGCGCTACGAAGAGGCCTTCGACAAGGTCGGCATCCCCGTCGCCCAGGTCCTGCTGACCCACGCCGATCTCGCCGACCGCGCCCGGACGAACAACGCGCGCGGCGCCCTCGGCGCGCTCCTCGAAGCCGGGTGCGTCCCGATCATCAACGAAAACGACGCCGTCGCCGTCGAGGAGATCAAGTTCGGCGACAACGACCAGCTCGCCAGCATGGTCGCGCCGCTCGTCGACGCCGACCTCTTGCTCCTGCTCTCCGACGTCGAGGGCTTGCTCGACGCCGACGGCCGTCGCGTCCCGATCGTCCGCAGCATCGCCGCCGAGGCGCGCCCGCTCGCGGGCGGCTCGACCTCGGGTGTCGGCACGGGCGGCATGACGAGCAAGGTCGAGGCGGCGCGCCGGGCGACGCTCGCCGGGGCGCACGTCGTCATCGCGCACGCCCGCGAACCGGGCATCCTCGGCCGCGTCGTCGCGGGCGAGGACGTCGGCACCTTTTTCCCGGCCGTCCACCAGCGCCTCGGCGCCCGCAAGCACTGGATCGCCTACACCTTGCGGCCGCGTGGCGTGATCCTCGTCGATCGGGGCGCCGCCGAGGCCATTTGCGCCAAGAACCGCAGCATCCTCGCGGTGGGCGTGCTCGGCGTCCGCGGCATGTTCCAGCCGGGAGACGCCGTCTCCGTCGTCGACCCGGACGGCCGGGAGATCGCGCGTGGCCTCTGCCGCCTCTCGCAGTCCGACGCGGCGCGCGTGGCGGGGCAGAAGCGCGAGGAGGAAGGGGAGGAGATCGTGGTGATCCATCGGGACGACCTGGTCGTGCTTCCGATGGAGTGAGGGGAGGTTCAGGCAGGAGGGAGAGGGGAGGGGGGCGGGGTCGTCGAGCGGCCGAGCGTCAGCCCTGGGCCTTCGCGTCTGCGTCCTCGGCAGCGTCCGCCTTGGCGCTCTTCGTCCGCGTCTTGACGCCCTTCTTCGCGATGGCCGACCGGTAGGTCCGCGTCTTCTCGTATTTCGCGAGCAGGTGTTTATCGTTCGTCGTCTTCGCGCGGCGCTCGATCGAATCGGCGAACGCGTTCACCTGCCGCTGCCTTTTGTCGTCCTCGAGCGCCCGCGTCTCTTCCATCATTTCGACGAGCTTCTTCAGGGCGGGCAAATGCGCGTCGATCATCCCGACGCGGTGGTTCGACTCCTGGAAGGCCTCGATATCGGATTTCGTGATGCCGGCTTTGTCGCCGAGGAGGGCCTGGTTCGTGAGGATCTCGGAGACGACCTCGGGGAAACCTTCTTGTTCCGAGCACATCCCCAACCGGGCGCGCGGCGGCAGATCGACGAGGAAGGGCGCGAACGCGGTGCAATCATGGACGAGCGTGTCGAGCGCGACAGGCTCCAAGGGATTCGGCATGATGGGATCTCCTCCCCGAAACCGGGGGGAACGGGTGCATTGCAACTCCACGCGCAACGGCGCGAGCAAGGTGTGGACGATGTGCACGGCGGATTTATTCGTAGGGGGAAGGGGCAGGATCCTGCTCGCGGGGAGGGGGAGGCCGCGGGCGGGGTCGGCGAGGTTGCCCGCGGCGTTCTGGGGGCCGCGCGCGATGTTCCGGGGGCCGCGGGCGGGGTCTGGGAGGTCGTGCGCGGCGTTCCGGGTGCCGCGGGCGGGGTCGATCGATGTCGCGGGCAGGGTCTACAATGCCGTACGCGGCTTCCGCGAGGCCGCGGGCGGGGTTTGGGAGGCCGCGGGCAGGGTTTGGGAGGCTGCGGGCGGGGTTTGGGAGGCCGTCGGCGGCTTGCATGCTGCCGCGTGCAAGCTTCACGAAGCCGCGGGCAGGGTGGTGCGATGCTGCCCGCGGCTTCGCCGAAGCCGAGGGCGGCCTCCTCGATGCCGCCCTCGGACCACGTGTGTCAGAGACGCTGCCCCGCCCAAGCCTTCCGAGCCAGTGGTGTTGATCCCCACGCCGTTACCCACGTATTCTCGGAAGATGCGAAGTACCCAGCTCTTGGAGGCGGTTTCGATTGTCCTGATCACGCACCTCCTCAGCGGGTGCGTGATTCGCTTCGGTCCCCTCGACGAGGAGGGGAACGAGGAGCGCCCCACGCTGCCGACGCCGAAGCCGCCGGGGGGCGGCACGCCTGCGCCGAGCGAGGACGAGCCCGTGCTCGACGACGCCGCGAAAGCGCGACAAGCCGAGGTCGAGGGGTACATCTTGGAGGTGATCTACCAGGGCGCCAGCATCGTTGATTCCTACGAGCTCCCGTCGGGCGATATCGTCGATTTCCTCGACCGGAGCATGCTCCCGGACCTTCCGTACGAGCCACCGGTGTTGCCGTTCTCGCCGGAGGAGCTG
This sequence comes from Polyangium fumosum, assembly GCF_005144585.1. Lineage (GTDB taxonomy): Bacteria > Myxococcota_A > Polyangia > Polyangiales > Polyangiaceae > Polyangium > Polyangium fumosum. The sequence goes on from NZ_SSMQ01000001.1 coordinate 96,093, forward strand.
ACGCTGCCGCCGGGCGTGGAGCTCGGCGTGAGCGAGCTGGAGCAGGTCCCTGAGCTTTGGGCCCTCGCAGAGACGGCCACGCCCATGACCCGGCCGAGCTTCTGGCCCTACGTCCTCGGCGAGACCGACGCCACCTCGCTCCTGGACTACCTCGACCGCTACCAACTGGGCGGGGCGCCCGCCGGCAGTGAGCACATCCACGCCGGGGTCTCCGTCGACGTCCCGAACCGCGGCGTGGGCGGCTTCATGAACCAGTTTCGTCCGGACGTGCAGCCGGGCAGCTTCAGCCTCATCGAGTTCGCCGTCGGCTGCCCGGCCGAGGGCCCGCTGCAGGAGGTGGTCGGCGTGGTCATCTCCATCGACAAGGTGAACGGCTTTGGCAAGAACAATACGACGCTCACGGACAACCACGCGCGGCTGCACGTCGAGTATGCCGTAACGAACCCGAGCACCGGGAAACTCGAGTACACGTGGGACCACAAGGATGGTAATTTCGTTCCAAACAAGTTGCCCCATCTTCATTATCCCGGGGAAAACGTGGAGGTCTCGGAGATCGGCGGGAAGCAGGTCGAGCATCTCCTCGCCATCTACCAGGATCTGTTCGGCAACTGGTGGATCGCATACCAGGGGCACATCCTGGGGCATTATCCGGCGAAATTGTTCAAGTCGCTCAACAGCGAGGCGTGCCGCGCGGACTGGTACGGCGAAGTCGCCCGGTTCAAGCCGAAGACGCCCATGGCCTGGCCCGCGACGGAGATGGGCAGCGGGAAGTTCCCCAATATCAACGATACGTCGAACACGGCCTACGTGCGTAATCCTGTATTCTTGAGTTCGTACGTGGCCATCGAGCCTGCGGAGAACATGGTGATCCGCCCGTTGACGAAGAAGCCGCTTTGCTACGATCACTCGGACTTCAACGACGGCAGCATCCTTGGAGATCGTCTCTTCTATCTCGGAGGCCCTGGAACCAAGAACAATCCGGCGTGCGTGTTGCCATGAACACGATGAACGTTTTGCACGTCGCGGGGCTCTGCCTGTTTGGCCTCGCTTGCAGCTCACCCAGCAGTGACGCGCCCGCGGGCGGGCGCGTCGAGCATCCTGCGCAACCCACACCCTCCGCAATCAGCTCGGCAGCGGCCATCCCGCCGCCCGACGTCTTCACCCCGCTCGATCATGCGATCGCGAGCGAGCGTCGCTCCTACGCCCCCGATGGGATCAGCCCGCCCTTTTTTCCCCGCGCTTGGTCGCAGAACGTGCCACAGCGTGATTGCACGAAGGATGACGAGTGCGGCGACGGGTTCTGTGATCGCGGGCGGTGTGCCGCCATCTGGACGTATTATGAGCGGTACGGGCAGCGATGTATCGACGGGCGGACGGCGCCTGGCGCGAATCCCAGGAGGGTCCGGTGTGATGGGGTGTGCCTGGACGGCCGTTGCCGGTCCTGCCTCTCGGACGAGGAGTGCGTCGAGGACCTCGGCTCTCCGAACGGCCGATGCGCGCCAAACCAAGTTGCCGACCGTAGTCGAGGTCGCGTATGCGTTCGACAGGCCGAACCGATGAGCCATCCCGTTCCTTCACCGCAACAAGCCTCTCCAGACGCCCCGAGCGGCGGCCCGTCGAGCACTCCGTCGAACACGCCTCCGTCACCGTAGGAAGGCCGGGGTCACACCGTGGCTGCCGATCAACCAAGAAGAGGAGCTATGCAGCGGCCTACTTGGGGAGACACGGTTCGGATCAAGAGCAACGCTCCGCACGAGATGCTTCCCGGGCGTCTGGCGGCCGTTTGCGGCATGCGGGAGGTCGAAAACGGCGATCAAGCCAAGCCGTTCGGCTGCGCGATCGGGACGACTCTCTATCTCCTTGAATTCGGGGACGGACACTCGATCGAGATCCCGGAGCACTTGGTGGAGGTTGCCAACGAGCAATGTTCTTTTCTTGTGTGTGGAACGACTGCCCCCCAGCGTGTCCCCGCCCGGCCGGCAGCAAGCGTTGGTCAACAGCAAGTGAGAAGCTGGGCAATGAGTTCATCCACAGAGTCTCTCTACCTTCGGGACCTCGGCGGGCTGCTCAAAGAGATGGCACTCCGAGCGAAGAAGGAGGCTCTCTCGGCCTCCGAAGCAGACCGTGGCTTTGCTCTCGGGCGTCTCATGGCGATGCACGAGGTGGTCTCGCTCATGCAGCAGCATGCAGATGCCTTTGGGCTCGACGTGAAGGACATCGACCTCGAAGAGATCAGCCCCGAGCAAGACCTTGTTTAGGTAAGCGGCCAGGAAGAGCCGGTATCGACGACGTGGTCGACGCGGCTGGTTTCCACTTCGGGCTTCCGTCCGAATGACAACTTCGGTTACAGTGCTGGGACTTTTTTCGAAGTCCTGGCCGATGTCCTCTTTCCGTCAACATCTCCTGTGGTTCCCGGCGGCTTGGCTCGTGGTGCTCGCGGCGCCGGGGGTGGCTGCGCAGGGCACCCCGACGTCGCCGACGCCTTCTCCAAACACGCCGACGCCTTCGGGAGCATCGGGCGCACAACCTCCACCGACCGGTTCGACGCCACCACCGACCGGTTCGACGCCACCGCCGACCGAGTCGACGCCACCGCCGACCGAGTCGACGCCGCCGCCGACCGAGCCGACGCCACCGCCGACCGAGTCAACGCCATCACCGACCGAGCCGACGCCACCGCCGCCCCCACCCGCGCCCATCGCCCCCAAGCCCACGCCCGCCCCGGAGCTGACGAAGTTCCAGGTGCAGTCACACGCCTACAGCGGCTTTCGGTGGCCGGGGTACACCGTGGGGGCCAGCATCCGCGGCGGCGGCGGTATGTTCGGCTCTTCCCTCGGCCAGGGCAATCCGCTCGTCACCGGGTACCGCTTCGTCGAGCGGGGCGGCTTCATCTCCGGCTTCGTGGTCGGCGGCATCTTTTATCTGCTCGGCGCCACCGCGGCGAGCATGCCGGACTCCACCAGCGTCTCGACCTCGTCCTATCTGCGCACGAACAACCGCGGCGAAACCGAGCGGGTCACCACCACCACGTACACCGCGACCTCCAGCAGGAGCGCCGCAGAACGCGAGGCCGCCCTCGAGGCCGCCGGGGAGGGCGCCAAGGGCCTCATCGCCTATCGCCAGCAATCCTTCGAGCTCGACGTCTTCACCCGCAAGTGGTTCGGCTCGGACCTCGGCGACGCCCGCGGGTATCGAATGAACTTCCTCTTCACCGTCTACACGGGGAAACGATTCATCCTCGAGGGCGGGTTCGGCTTCGGCGACGTCAGCGCGATCGTCCCCGGCAAGGACATCCTCGTCGAGGAGAAGTACGTCGGGATCCCGGTCCGCTTCATCGTCCCCTGGGGCCCGTTCTACGCCCAGGCGGCGGTCGACCTGAACTTCCGCGGGCTCGACTTCGGCCTGCTCGCGGACGACGAGATCGAGACGCGCGAGGTGGACGGGCGCCGCATGCGCGTGGACCCGGTAAGGCCGATTCCGCTCACGATCTCGGTGAATGCGATGCTCTGGCGGCTGCACCTCTCGGTGGGCGTGGAGACGGCGCGGCCGTGGACGGGCCAGTTCGGGTATGTCGCCACGGCGGGGGCGAGGTTTTAGCCATGGTCTTGTGCACACGAATGCCCCGCCCGCTCGCCGCCTCGTTGTTCGTCTTCGCCGCGCTCGCCCTCGCGCCCGGCGTGGCCCGGGCCGACGATTGGAGCCCGCGGGACGAGTCCTCCTCGGACGACGTCTTGCAGAGCTACGGCCTCGGCACGAACCACTTCGGCAGCGTGGCGATCGTCTACACGCCGCGCTCCGTGTTCGATTTCGAGGAGAACGAGCAGGACCCGCCGATCGCCGGCACGGGTGCTCTCACGATCGCGGCGTGTATCCTCCCGCTGCCCACGCTCTTCGGGGGCATGGGCGGCATGGAGGGGGACATCACGATCGGGTTCCCGCTCTTCAAATCGTACTTCGGCGGCTTCGGCGCGAACCTGGGCCTCGTCGTGCAGCCGATTTCGTTCCGCCACCTGCGCGCGAGCCTCGCGGTCGGCGGCGGCTTCAACGCCCACGGGTATGGGTACTTGAAGCCGCGCATCGCCTTCACGATCGTGCCGCACTACATCGACGCCGAGGCGACGTACCGCTGGATCCCGGAGACCGCGAGCAACGTCTTCGGCGGCCGGACGGATGGCCTCGAAGACGAGGGCTTCGGCGAGCACAAGTTCCGGGCGTCGTTGTTCGTGTCCTTCCGCCAGAGGAAAGACCGCGACGACTTCAGCGTCCCCGGCGTGCACCTCTTCTTCGAGTACACCCGCGTCTCGGGCGACACGGAGGAGCTCGCGCGCGTCAGCATTCGCGCCGGCGATTTCATGAGCTTCGGGCTCGGCGCGGCCCTCTGACCCAGGCAGCCCCGGACACGCGTCCGGATTGTTCGAAACGCGGGAACCCTCTCGCCCGAGCGCTGTCGGTTGGACCATGCGCTCGGGCCTCCTCTTCATGAACGGCATCCTCCTCGCAGGCATCGCTTTCGCCCTGGGCATCGGCCCCGGGACCCACGAAAAGCGCCTCCTGGCCGCCGACACCATCCAGGCCTCCGAGACCCCCGTCGACATGGCCGCCCTCGAATCGGCCGCCGCGCTCTCGCCCACCGTCGACTCCGTCGTGGCCCTCGCCTCGGCGTACGTCGACCGTGGCCAGCCCGGCCTCGCGAGCGCCGTCATCGACAAGGCCCCCCGCGCCCTTCAGCTCGATCCCCGCGTCGCCGACGTCGCGGCCCGCGCCCTTTTCCACCGCGGGCAGGCGCGGAAGGCCCTCGCGGCCGTCGAGGGCGCGCTCGACGCCTGCGACACCGACGCGGTCGCGTGCAGCTCCTGGCAGGTCGCGAAGGCCCGCCGCCAGGCCGCGTTTCTCCATGAAGTCGTGGCCGCGGGCGTCGAGGACCCCAGGACGGATCCCGCCGCCGTCCGGGCTGCGTACGAGCGTTCGACGCAGAAGGTCGGTCTTGTCGCGATGCGTTGAAGCCGCCCGGGGGCGCGTCCGTCACGTGACGTAAGACGCACCCAAGGAAAATCGGGCGGCGTTGTCGGATGCCCCATCGGCGCCGCCATGTCACGATTCTTTTTCTGGTTCGTCTCAGGAAGCGATGACTGGAACCCACCGACGATGCGTACGCGGGAGGCCATCGCCAGCGTGCTGAATCGACGCGAGCCCCGCTCCTCCCCGCCTTCCTCCCTCGGCGCCCGCCTTTCGAGTGGCCTGCCTTGGGCGACCGTCTTCGTCTCCACCTCCCTCCTCGTCGGCTGCGGCCAGCCCACCAAGCGCCCGATCGCGACCCCCGCGTCGCACGGTCAGGCCGAGGAGCGCCCCTTCATCTTCCAGCCGCCCGTGGACCTCGACATCGAGAACAAGGTCAACGCGGTCGTGCGGATCGTGGGGGACGTGACGTGCACGGGCACGCTCATCGCGGAGGACCTCGTGCTCACGGCGCACCACTGCGTCTCGGAGCGCGACGCCGACGGGACGGTGCATAACCGCGACAAGGATCCGGAGAGCCTCACCATCGAGCTCGGCGGCGACGACCTGCCCTGGGGCGAGGTGAAAGTGCGCGCGATCGTGAGCCCGGATTGCGGTTACGTGTCAGGCGAAGGCGACATCGCGATCCTCGTCCTCTCGCGGAAGCTCGTCGGCGTGCCCACGCTGAGCCCGCGCATCGAGGAGGCGCCCACGCAAAACGAGTCGATTTACCCGATCGGGTTTGGAAGGTGCGCGCTCTCGCGTGGGCCGATCCATCGCATCGAGCGCGTGGGCGGGCCGATCGGCAAGGTGCGCAGCGGCGATTTCATCGCGGTCGCCTCGGTTTGCCCCGGCGATTCGGGCGGACCGGCCTACAGCGCGAACCGGCAAGACGTGGTCGGCGTGGTCTCGGCCTCCGTGATGGATGGCGACGACGCGACGGCGGCGCCCTCGATCTTCGTGCGGCTCGACGCGTGGCGTGAGCTCTTCAGCGCCGCCAAGGAAATCGCGAACGGGACGAGCCCGAGCGAGCTGCCGCCCTTCCGAAGCTGCCAGCGCTGAGCGGCGCGCGCGGCGCAGCCCGCCCCGCCGGATGCTCGCCCGCCCGGCCGCACCTGCGATACGATCTGCGCTCCGATGCAGAAATTCGGCAAAGCGCTCGGCTACACCGTCCTCGCCCTCGTGGTGGTCTTCGGGCTCCTCAGGGTGCTGCTCTTCAAGACCTGGGCCGTGCCGACGACGCTCCGTCTCTCGGCGTCGGTCGCGCCGACGCTCGACGGCGGGGACTTCGTGCTCCTCTTGACCCGAGGCACGCCGGGCTTCGGGGATCTCGTCCGTTGCAAGGACCCCGAGGATCCGACCCAGTACGTGGTCGGCCGCATCATCGGCGTCGAGGGCGACAAGATCGAGATCACCGCGCGGAGCGTCGAGGTCAACGGCAAGCGCTACAACACCGTCCAGGCGTGCCCGGCGCGCAAGTACCAAACGCTGCACCCGAACACCGAGGCCGAGGTCGAGCTCGAGTGTGGCGTCGTGGAGATGGGCGGGGGGTGGCATTACCGCGGGCAGACGAAGTCCAAGACGAGCCCCTCGACCTTCAAGGCCGAGGTGGGCGAGGGCATGGTCTATCTGCTCAGCGACAACATCGACCTCTACGACGATTCCCGCGAGTTCGGTACGCTGGAGCGCGCCACGTGCAAGGAGCGCGTGGTCTTCCGGTTCGTCGGCAAGAACGGCTGGGGCGACGCGGACGCCCGGATGACGGTGATCCGATGACACGCTCGTTCGGATCCTTGTTTGCTTGACCCTCCTCTCGATCGCCGTTTAGAACCGGGTGTCCCCGAGGAACGACGTTGGGCAACGAGCAGCACGAGATAGGCATCGTTTGCGGTCAGTGCGACACGTGGAGCCCCATGGGCGCCGCGAGCTGCACGGCGTGCGACAACGATCTGGCCCTGTTCGGGAGCCGGCAATCCGTCCTGCCGACGCCGCTGCCGCCGGCGCCCGTGCGTCCGGCCGTGTCGGCCCGTCCCGCGACGACGCCTGCGCCGCCGCTGCATCGCCCCGCGACGCCGCTGCCCGCCGCAGCGACCTCCGTGGGACCTCGCCGCGTCCCCGCGGCGGGCGCCGTTCCCGCGCAAAAAACCCCAGCACGAAGCGAGTTCGCGGACCTATCGCAGGAGGAGCTCATGGAGCAAGCCCGTAACTACGTCTGCCGTTCCTGCTCGAGCGGCGTCCCCTCGGGCCACAAGTTCTGCGGGAGGTGCGGGACTGCCGTTCCGCTCGAGATCATGAACGCGCAGACGCTCTTCTTCGGGGACATGCAGAACCCGGCGAAGGCGAAGCTCATCCTGATCCGCGGCGAAGGCATGGACGGCCTGAGCTTCCACCTCAAGGCCGAGCAGCACATCGTCGGCCGCAACGGTCAGCTCGTCTTCCCCGACGATCCGTTCGTCTCTCCGAAACACGCGAACTTCTTCTACCGAGACGGCAAGCTCGTCGTGCGCGACGAGGGCTCGCTGAACGGCGTCTACATCCGCGTGCGCGGCACCGTCGACATCGTCCCGAGCGACACGTTCCTCGCCGGCGAGCAGCTCTTCCGCCTCGATTCGAGCCCCAAGCCCTCCGACGGGCAGGACCCGGACGGCACGTACTTTTATTCGTCGCCGAAGCATCCGAGCCCCTTCCGGCTCACGCAGATCCTCCAGGGCGGCGCGGTCGGCATGACGGTGTGCGCGCGGGGTTCGTCGCTGCAGATCGGGCGCGAAGGCGGCGACCTGAACTTCCCGGGCGACCTCTACATGTCGGGCTCGCACTGCCGGATCGAGGAGAGCAGCGGGCGCTTCTCGCTGACCGATCTGAACAGCCGCAACGGCACGTACGTGCGCATCAAGAGCGAGCGCGAGCTCGGGCACGGCGACTACCTCTTCATCGGCCGCAAGCTCTTGCGCGTCGAGCTGAACACGAACTAGGCGGATCCCTCGTGACCACAAAGCCCCATCGGCCGCTCTGCTTCGCCGACGCCACAGGCGGCGCGCTCGCGGCTCTCGGCGCCGCGGTGGCGCGCGCGCTCGGTCATACAGACGCGGTGGCCGCGACCTCCGGCGAGGTCTCGCCGCTGCCCGCCGAGGTGCCGGCGGTGCTCGCGGAGATCGGCCTGGAAACACCGTCGATCCTGAAGCTCGACGAGGCGCTCGTGAACCCGCACGCCGTCGTGTGGCTCGCGGAGGGAGCAGCGCCGGTGGCGGACGCGCGGACGCTCGCGTGCAAGCTCGCGCCGGCGGACGCGGGCGAGCTCGAACGGATGGCGACGGCGCGGATCGTGCGGGATCGGATCGAGCGGATGCTCGAGCTCGAGCAAGCGACGGGCTGAACGACGCCTTCACCGCCAGCCCCTCTCCCTCGCGGGAGAGGGGAGGAGATCAGCGCTTGCGGCTCGTGCGGCGGAGCGCCTCTTCGTGGTGCGTGGCGATCGTGTCGGCCACGGAGAACGCGGCCTTCACGGCCGTCATGAGCGCGCGCAGGACGGGCTCGGGGATCAGGGCGATGAGCCGCTCGAGGTCCACCGGGCCGTCCGTGTTCGGCACGTAGCGGTCCATCAGCTCGGCGAAGAGATCGTACTTGCGCGAGAGGTCGTCGAGCCGCTTGCGGAGCGCGTTCGCCTCGTCGCCCTGCGCGTCGCCGAGCAGGCCGAGGGCGCGGCGCGAGAGGGCGCGTTTGTCCTGCACGACGCGGCGCAGGCGCGCGAGGTAGGCGCCGATGATCACGTCGGGGTACTTGCCCCGAAGCGTGTACGAGTCGTGCCGCGCGCCGGACTCGCGGCGGCGCTCGATGATGCCCGCCGCTTCGAGGCCGCGCAGGTTCGCGAAGATGTTGCTCTTCGATCGGCCGAGCTCCATCGAGAGCTCGTCCATCGAGCGCGGGCTGTCGGCGAGGTAGAGCGCGGCGACGACCTGCCCGCCGAGCCGCGTGATGCCGGGGAACGAGGCGGCGATCTCCGCGCCCACGCCTTCGAGCAGCGCAAGGCGCGCGGCGATGACGCGTTCGTCGGGGGCGCTCGGTTCTCCGTCTCCGTCTGGCCTGCGAGAGGTCATCGCGGGCGCCAATGTAGCTTCAGGAGTCGTCCATGCACAGGGACGCGTGTTTGCCGCGCGGCACGCCCTGGAGGAAGTCGACGGGGCAGCCGAAGTCGAGGACCGCGCCCGAGGGCTTCTTGAGCATCTCGCCGATCTCGACGGCGCTCGCCTCGGACCAGTCGCGCGCGCCGTCGAAGCGGGCGCGGATGATGCCGTTCTTGTCGATGAGCCAGGTCTCGGGGAAAAGCTTCGTGCCGTAGCGGTCAGCGACGATCTTCGAGTCCGTGTCGAAGAGCACGGGGAAGGGCGCGTCACCGTCGAGCAGCACGCGCAGGAGGTCACGCACCTTCGTGCGGTCCTCGTCGATCGTGACGGTCAGGAGGACCATGTCCTTGCGGCCGCGCAGCACGCGCGCGAGCGTGGCGAGCGAGGGCATTTCCTCTTTGCAGGGGCCACACGTCTCGGTCCAAAAGTTCAGGAAGACGACCTTGCCGCGGAAGGACGAGAGCCGGACGGGTTTGCCGTCGAGGTCGGGCAGCTCGAAGTCGGGCGCGAGCCGATCGCGGCCGGCGTACGCGGGGTTGAGGCCACACATCGCGGTGCAGCTCGCGCGGACCTGATCGTTCTTCGCGGCCGTGACGAAGCCAAAGACGGCGATGGCCGCGGCCACGATGAAGACGATCTGCAGGAGCGTGGACGACTTCATGCCTCGACCTCCATAGCGCAAGGGCGCCCCTGCGCCCACTCGCTCACGCCTCGGACTCGCGGATCAACCGCAGGAGCCGCGCCTCGTCGACGCGGTGCTTCATGATCTTACGGCCGTCGAGCTCCAGGACGGGCACGTCCCAATCGTAGGCCGCGCGCTTTTCGGCCGGGGCCTCGTGGTCGAGGTCCACGACCAAAAGCTCGAAAGGCTCCGTGCTGCGCACCTGTTCGAGCGCCTCTTTGGCCACGTCGCAGAGGTGACATCGCTCCCGCGTGTACAGGGTGAGGGTCTTCATGCGTTCGCGACGATGGCGAGGCTCTTCTTCGGCTTCTTCGGGGTGAAGGCTTCGAACGCGCGCTTGTAGGCGGCGAAGGTGCCGCCGGCATGTACGGCGTCGAGCACCGCGCGGCCCTCGGCCTCGCCGCCTTGCGCGAGCACGGCCTCGACCCAGGCCCACTTCGCGCTCGTCGAGCGCACGTCGGCCCGGCCCTTGAGGCCACGACGCAGCCGTTCGAGGCGCGCGTTCACCACGTCGATGCCCGCGAACGGCGCCTGCGCGAGCGGCGTGTTTCGCTTCGGGCAGAAGGGCGCGATGCCGAGGGCGATGGGGATTTGCTGCGAGAGCTGCGTGACGAAGCGGACGCACTCGTCCACGTCGACGTCTTCCTCGCCGGGCACGCCGATCATCAAGTAGAGCTTCATGCGCGGCATGCCGTGCTTGCGCGCCATCTCGGCGGCGCGCTCGAGGTGGCGGATGCGCGCGCGCCGGTCGAGGGTCTCGCGCACGCGCTCGCTCGTGCCGTCCATCGCGGTGGTGAGCGTGCGGTAGCCGGCCAGCTTGAGCGCGCCGACGAACTCGTCCGAGAGCTTGTCCGGGCGCAGGCTGGAGAGGCCGACCTCGCAGCCGCGCTCGGCGAGGGTGCGGACGATCTCCACGATCTTCGGATGATCGCTGACGGCGGCGCCGACGAGGCCGACGCGGCGCGCGTCCTCGGGGATGAGGCCGAGGATCTTGTCCTTGGGGACGATGCGCATGCCGCCGTTCGTCGAGCGGCGCATCACGCAGTAGGTGCAGCCGCGCGAGCAGCCGCGCTCGGTCTCGATCAAGAACATGTTCGAGAGCTCGGTGTCGGGCGTGCGGATCGGCGCCCACGCGGGGAGCAGCTCGTCGTCGCACTGCGCGATGCCGGGCATGGAGGCGCCGTGGCGCGCGGGGACGAAGACGTGCGGGGTCTTCGCGAGCGCGTCGAGCGCAGCCTCGCGGGAGGGTGTGTCGCGCAGGATGCGAAGCACGTCGACGGCGAGCGTGTCGGCTTCGCCCATGACGATCGCGTCGGCGAAGGCCGCGAGCGGCAGCGGGTTCGAGTTCGTCAGCGGGCCGCCCGCGAGGATGAAGGGATCACGAAACGAACGTTCCTCGCGGAGCGGCGCGATCCCCGAGGCTTCGAGCAGGCGGATGACGCCCGCGACCTCGAGCTCGTAGGCGACGCTCATGGCGATCACCGGGTAATCGCCGAGCGGGCGGAGCGACTCGTACGTGAGCGGGACGGCGCGTGGCCCGTGCTCGTCGTCGGGCAGGAAGGCGCGATCCGCGGCCATGTCGGGCTCGTTCTGGATCGACTTGTAGATCTGGAGGAAGCCGAGCGAGCTCATGCCCGTGCGGTAAGGCGACGGGTAGGCGAGCGCGATGCGCCAGGGCGCGTGTTTGTCGAGGCGGCCGACCTCCTCGGCGAGCCGCCGCCGGATGGTCGCCACGGTGACGTCACGTGACATTCGGGGAGAGACTCCTTCAGCAGGCTCGGTGGCGCAAGCGATCCCGGCCGATTTCCTCACGGAAACACCCAAGATCCCCGCGTCAGCGGGCGGAGGGGCGTGTGAGGTGTACGGCCTCGCCGTCGGTCTCCCAGACGATGTCGCCGCCCCGGTCGGTCCGGGCGATGGTGATGGCGCGGGCGCGCAGCGAGGCGAGGACGCCGGGGTCGGGGTGGCCGTAGCGGTTGCGCACGCCGGAGCAGACGAGGGCCACGCTCGGGCGTACGGCGTCGAGGAAGGGTGCCGTCGTGGAGGTGCGGCTGCCGTGGTGGCCGAGCTTGAGGAGATCGGCGCGGAGGGCGGCGGGGTTTTTCTCGATGAGCGAGCGCTCGGCCGCGGCCTCGGCGTCGCCGACGAGCAGCGCGGACCTTCGGCCGTAGGTGATGCGCAGGACGAAGGAGTTGTCGTTCGCGCTCTCGTCGGGGACGAACCCGGGGCAGGGGGCGAGGACTTCGATCGTCGCGCCGCCGATCACGTGTTTGCCGCAGAGCGTGTCGGGCCTGCGAATCGGGATCTTTCGGTGACGCAGGTTCGCGAGCATCGAAGCGTACGTCGGTCCGGCGCCGTGGTCTTCGCCTTGACCCGTGTCCCACAGCTCGCCGACCTCGATCGCGGGGAGCGTGGAGACGAGCCCGCCGAAGTGATCCGGGTGCGGGTGCGAGAGGACGACCACGTCGACGCGTTCCTTGCGAAGCGCGCGCAGCACGGGGAGCACGACACGTGTTCCCGTGTCGACAGGGCTCCCCATGAAGCCGCCGCCGTCGATGAGCATGGTTTTTCCGTCGGGCAGATCGACGAGGATCGAATCCCCCTGGCCCACGTCGAGCGTGCGGACGCGGAGCCGGCCTTGGGCGTTCCCCGCATGCGCGGCGCCCTGCTCCAGCACGAGGAGCGCGGCAAACCCGAGCGCAAGCGCGGCGCCGCGGCGAAGCGCGTCCTTCGCGAGGGCCGCGGCGAGCGCCGTGAGGGCCACGGCCGCGAGCTGCGAGGGCGTGGGCGGTGGGAAGGTGACGATCCCGCCGAGATCACTCGTCACGCGGGCGACCGCGCGCACCGCGATCAGCGCGCCCGAGCCGAGGAGCGCCGCGCCCCGCTCGACCGGAGGCGCCCATGCGAGTGTGGCGTGCAGGAGGCACACGGGCAGCGCCGCGAGCTCGCCGATCGGCGCGGCGACGAGGTTCGCGAGGATGCCGAGCAGCGATAAGGAAGGCGTCATCATCGCGAGGAACGGCGTGCAGCCGACCATCGCGGCGAGCGTCGTGGCGATCGGGCGCAGCACAGCGCGCACGAGCGCGGGGCCACGCACGAGGTGGTGCGCGATGGGTCGATCGAGCCCGAGCAGCCCCGCCGTCGCCGCCGCGGACAGGACGAACGACGGGTCGCTGCCGACGAGCGGATCGAGGATCGCCGCGAGCAGGAGCGAGCCGCCGAAGGCACGCACGCCGCTCGGGCGACGGCCGAGCGCGCGCACGAGCATCACCACGGAGAGCATGCCGGCGGCGCGCAACGCCGAGCCGCTGCCGCCTGCGAAGTCCGCATAAAGCCATGACGTGGGGATCGCGAGCGCCGCGGAGATGCGCCCGACGTCGAGGCGCGCCGAGAGCGGCGTGACGCGCAGGAGCAGGGCCCGCGCGGCGGCCGCGAGGCCCGCGACGGCGAGGACGAGGTGCGTGCCGGAGACCGCGAGCAGATGGGACAAACCGCTCCGGCGGAAGGCCTCGTTGTCGGCCTCGTGGAGATCCGTCTCGCCGAGGACGAGGGCGCGCGCGAGCGGCTCGGCCTCGGGGTGAAACGTCGCCTCGATGCGGCGGCGCACGTGGGCGCGGGCGCGATCGATCCATGCGGGGATGCCCTGGCCGCGCGAGATACGTTCGAGATCGACGATACCTCCCGACGCAGCGACGCCGCTCCGCGCGATGGAGGGGCGCGGGTCGGGCAGGCTCTCGTTCAGGAAGAGATGGACCGGGGCGAGGTCCGCCACGAGACGCACGTGATCGCCCCGCGCGAGATCCTCGGGCGCGCCGTGGAGCCTCGCGCGGAGCGGCCCTTCGAGCGGGCCACGTTCGCAGCCGCCCTGGACGAGCTCGACCTCGATGCGGGCCTCGCCGCGTTCTTCGCCTGGAGCCGCGGGTTCGCCGCGCTGCACCACCGGTGAGCGCAGCACGATCGCTTCCCCTTCGCAGCGGCCTGGAGGGCCGAGCGCCTCCGTCACGCGCGCATGCAGGGCCGCGGCCTCGTCGATCGCCGCGCGGGCCCGCAGCGCGCCGAGGGCGAGCACGAGCGCGAGGCCCACGAGCGCCCACCGTTCGAGGTGGCGGCGCAACAGGAAGAGCGAGATCACGGCCGCGAGCGCGGCGGGAAGCGGCGCGCGCGCCAGGGCGGAACCCGCGGCGAGCGCGAGCGCGGTGAGCAGCAGCTTGTCGGTCATGTACCGCGATGCAGCAATCGCCGGGCCGCCCACGAATCGGCCGGAATTCCGCGCGATCGCTCACCCAACACCCTGGCGCCGCCATGGCGGGCCCCGGCGGCCGCCACCTTGGCGAAGGTGCGTCGCACGCCCTCTCCCCCACGTCTTGCAATCGGATTGCAGGATTCCGCGCCGCGTAAAACTCTCGGATCACGCGGGCGTCGCACAGAGAACGCGTGCGCGTCCGGAGGCGCCTTTCTACAATGGCGCCTCCTTGCGCGTGCTCTCCCGATGCATCGTGGCGCACGCGCGTGCCGTTCCCTGGAGGTCGCTGATGGTGTCGTGTCCGCCCCGCGCTCGTTTTGCCTTGTTCCTTGGCGTTTTCGCGCTCGTCGCCGGCTGCGGTGACGTGTCGCAGCCGGCGCCCGAGGGTGCCGTTGCCGAGGCGGAGCTCGACATCAGCGGCGGCTATCCGGACGACAAAGACACCGCGGTCGTCGGGATTTACGCGACGAACCTCGGCGGTATCTGCACCGGCTCGCTCCTCGCGCCGAACCTCGTGCTCACGGCGCGCCACTGTGTCTCGGAGATCAACAACAACCAGGGCACCGTCGAGTGCGGCGTGACCAAGTTCTCCCCGCCCGCCGCGCCGAGCAGCTACCTCGTCACCACCGGGCCCGAGCTCTCGCAAGACCCCTCGGTGTACCGGGCCACCAAGGAAGTCGTGCTCCTGCCCGCCGGTGACGATTTCTGCGGCCAGGATCAGGCGATCCTGATCCTCGCGGAGAACATCCCCGAGGCAGAAGCGAAGCCTCTCGTGCCGCGCCTCGACGAGCCGCTCGTCACGGGCGAGAAGTACTCCGCGATCGGGTTCGGCGCGACGGACGGCGCGGGCAACGGCGCGGGCGCGCGTCGCCGCCGTGACGACCTCACCATCACCTGCGTCACCGAGGAGTGCCCGCAGGGTGCGGTCAAGACGACCGAGTGGATGGGCAACGCCGGCGTCTGCCAGGGCGACTCCGGCGGACCTGCGATCGACCTGAAGAACCGCGTCATCGGCGTGACCTCGCGCGGCGGCTTCAACTGCTCGACCCCGATCTACGGCTACGTGAAGGCCTGGGATCAGTGGATCAAGGACACGGCGATCAAGGCCGCGGAGATGGGCGGTTATCCCGTGCCCGCGTGGGCGAACGGCGCGCCGACGAACCCCGACTACACGTACACGCCCGGCGACGCCTGCAATGAGCCCTCGGACTGCGCCTCGGGCCGCTGCGTGAACGACGGCAAGGAGCAGTACTGCACGCGCCTCTGCAACGAGAAGGCGCCCTGTCCCGAAGGCTGGTACTGCGACGCCGACAGCAACGGCCAGGGCGTCTGCTTCAAGGACGAAGGGTCGTCGGGCGCCGGCTGGGGCGGGGAAGAGACGCCCGGCCCCGAGCTCTCGAACGAAAGCTCCTGCAGCGTGAACGCCGATCCGACGAAGCCCGTGCCCTGGCGCGGCGGCGTCTTCGCGCTCGCGCTCGTCGCGCTTGGTCTGCGGCGCCGCACGCGGTGAAGCGCCGCTCGTTCACCCTCGCGCTCGTCGCGCTCGCCTCCTCCGCGTGCTCGCGGGGCTCCGGTCCGAACAAACCCCTGCGCGTCGTCTCGCTCTCGCCGAGCACGACGGAGACGATGTTCGCGATCGGCGCCGGAGGCCTGCTCGTCGGGCGCTCGCGGTACTGCGACGACCCGAAGGAGGCCGAGGCGCTGCCCGTCGTCGGCGGCTACGCCGATCCGAACGTCGAGGCGATCGTCGCGCTCGCGCCCACGCTCGTCGTGGGCGCGCGTGGCCCGGCCGGGCCCGTACTCGAAGAGGGGCTGCGCGCCCACGGCATCGACACGTATTTTCCCGAGACCGAGTCCCTCGACGGCATCACGAGCATGATCGTCGAGCTCGGTCGCCGCGTGGGCCACGAGGCCGAGGCGAAACAGGTCGCGCAGGGCATCGAGGAGAAACGGAACACGCTCGCCGCGCTCGTCGCGGGCAAACCCAAAAAACGCGTGCTCTTCGTGTTCGACGTCTCGCCGATCGTCGTCGCCGGTCCGGGCAGCTTCCCCGATGAGCTCGTGCGCCTCGCGGGCGGCGAGAACGTCATCACCCGCGGCGGCGCGTACCCGACGATCGGCCTCGAGCACCTGCTCGCGCTCGATCCCGACGTCCTGCTCGACGGCGCCTCCGACATGCGCGCCACGAAGACGCTGCGCGAGCGCGTGGAGAACACGCCCGGCTGGCGTGAGCTCCGCGCCGTCCAGAAAGGCCAGATCCGCGTCGTCGGCTCAGACGTCTTGCGCCCCGGCCCCCGCATCGGTGATGGACTCTTCGCCGTCGCCCGCGCCATCCACGGCGACGACTTCGCGAAAGCCCCATGACCCGCTCGCCCGCCCGCGTTCGCGCTGATGCCCTCCTCGTCACCCTCGGCCTCGCCGAGACCCGCGCCCAAGCGCAGGCCCTCATCATGGCCGGCAAGGTGACGTGCAGCGATGCGCGCGTGGACAAACCCGGCGCGCTCGTCGCGCCCGACGCGCCTCTCCGTGTCGCCGCGCCGCCGCGCTTCGTCTCCCGCGGCGGCGACAAGCTCGACCACGCGCTCACGGCCTTCGCCGAGAAGGGCCTCGACGTCGCCGGCCGTCGTTGCCTCGACGTCGGCGCCTCCACGGGCGGCTTCACGGATTGCCTGCTCCAGCGCGGCGCCGCGCTCGTCGTGGCCGTCGACGTCGGCTACGGCCAGCTCGCCGAGAAGCTCCGCGCAGACCCGCGCGTCGACGTCCGCGAGCGGGTGAACGCGCGCGACCTTGGGCGCAGCGATCTCCCCGCGGGCGTCGACCTCGTCGTCGTCGACGCCTCGTTCATCGGCATCGGCAAGCTCATCGGCGCGATCGCGGCCTTGCTCGATCCGGGCGCGGACCTCGTCGCGCTCGTCAAGCCGCAGTTCGAGGCGGGAAAGGAGGCTGCCTCGCGGGGACGGGGCGTCATCCGGGATGAGGAGACGCGGCAGGCCGCGATCGCCGCGGCGCGTCGGGCCGTCGAGGAAGGCGGGTTCGAGGTCGTGGCCGAGGTCGACAGCGCGGTTCACGGCCCCAAAGGCAACGTGGAGCGGTTCGTCTGGGCGCGCCGCCGCGCCGGCTGATCCCGAGGCCGCGCGCGCTCGGGGCTGACGACATGCGGCGATGATGGTACTCATCGGCCGGCACGGGGCATCGCGTGGTTTCGCGGCCCTGACCGGCGAGGAGAGGTCGATGCTCGGACGACGGCGTTGGGTGAAGGCGATCGTGGCCCTCGGCGTGAGCGCGCTGGGGCTTTTCGCGTGCACCCCGAAAGACGCGCCTCAGAAGGAGGGCGCGGGCAAGGATCCGAGCGCCCCCGCGGCGGCCGAGCCCTGGAAGGTCGGCGCGTACCTGAGCCTGTCGGGCGCCGAGACGCAGTTCGGCATCGAGACCAAGGAAGGCATCGAGCTCGCGGTCGACGAGGTCAACAAGAAGGGCGGCGTGAAGGGCCGGCCCGTGAAGGTCTTCTACGAAGACAACAAGTCGAACCCGCAGGAGACGAACAACAAGGTCCTGCAGCTCGTCACGCGGGACAAGGTCGTGGCGTTGCTCGGCGAGGTCGCCTCCTCGCGCTCCACGATCGGGGGCATCGTCGCGAACAAGCACAAGATCCCGATGATCACGTCCTCGGCGACGGCGCCGGAGGTCACGCAGATCGGGCCCTTCGTCTTCCGCGTCTGCTTCACGGACGACACACAGGGCCAGATGGGCGCCGAGTTCGTGGTGAAGACGATGGGCAAGAAGCGCATCGGGATCCTCTACGCCTCCGACGACGTCTACTCGTCGGGCCTCGCCACGCAGTTCCGCGACGCGGCGAAGAAGCTCGGCGGCGAGATCGTCGTGGAGAAGAGCTTCATCAAGACCGAGACGAACTTCACCACGTACATCAACGAGATCCGCGACGCGAAGCCCGAGCTCGTCTACGCGCCGATCTACTACAACGCGATGGTCCCGATCGCGCGGCAGGCCAAGGCCGCGGGCATGCCGGGCAGCATGTTCGTCGGCGGCGACGGCTGGGACGCCGAGACGCTCCTCCAGGACGCGGGCGAGGAGATGGAGGGCGCGTACTTCACGAACCACTACGCGCCCGACGTCCCCTGGCCGAACGCACAGGCCTTCTTGAAGGCCTACAAGGAGCGCTTCAAGCGGGATCCGTCGAGCCTCTCGTCGCTCGGCTACGACTCGGCGCAGCTCCTCTTCGACGCCATGGGCCGCGCCAAGGGCGACACGCCCGAGTCCATCCGCGACGCGATCGCCGAGACGAAGAACTTCGCCGGCGCGACGGGCACGATCACGATCGACCCGAACCGCAACGCGGACAAATCCATCGTGATCGTTCAGATCAAGAACAAGAAGTTCACCTACTTTGCGGCGGTGAACGACAAGGCTCAAAAGCCCTGAGGCGCGAGGTCGAGTGATTCCATGGCCATGAAGATCCTCAACGCCCTGATCACGGGGCTCGCCCAGGGGTCGATGATCGCGCTCGTCGCCCTCGGCTACACGATGGTCTACGGCATCCTGAAGCTCATCAACTTCGCCCACAGCGAGGTGTTCATGATGGGCGCCTTCATCGGCTTCTTCGCCATCACGGCGCTCGGCGGCAAGGACGCGCCGGTCCTCGCCGGCGTCGGCGGGACGCTCGCCGCCATGGCCTTCGCGGGCCTGCTCGGCATGATCGTCGAGCGCATCGCCTACGCGCCGCTGCGCACGCGCGGCAAGGGCAAGGCGAACACCCGCGTCACCCCGCTCGTCACGGCGCTCGGCATGAGCGTGCTGCTCCAGAACCTCGCCCAGCTCCTCTTCACCGCGCAGTACCGCGGCTATCCGCAGCTCTTGCCGATCGAGGACACGCGCAAGGTCATCTTCATCGCGGCCTTCTCCGTGATGAGCGCGCTCTGGTTCGTCGTGCACAAGACCTGGATGGGCAAGGCGATGCGCGCGCTCAGCGTGAACATCGAGGCCGCGCGCCTCATGGGCATCCGCACGAGCCGCGTCATTTCGATCACGTTCATCACGGGCTCGGTCCTCGCCGCGCTCGGCGCCGTCCTCTACTGCCTCGATCAGTCGCAGGTCTACCCGACGATGGGCGTCGTCATCGGCAACCGCGCGTTCGTCGCGGCCGTCATCGGCGGCATCGGCAGCATCCCGGGCGCGATGCTCGGCGGCCTGCTCATCGGCATCATCGGCGAGATGACCAAGCTCACGGCGTACTCCGGCCTGCAGGATGTCCTGGTCTTCACCGCTCTCATCGCCGTTCTGCTCGTCAAGCCCACGGGCCTGCTCGGAAAGGCCTCGATCGAGAAGGTTTGATCGTGCCGGGCCCTGACCGACGGCCTGCTTGCGTACTATCCTTGGACCGATGATGCGGCGCTTGATCCTCGCCTCCGCCCTCTTCCTCGGCGCATGCGCGCCGGGCGCTCCGGCCAACTGGGCCCGCGGTGGCGCGATGCTCGACGTGCCCCGCGCTCGCTGGGTCGTCGGCGTCGCCGTCGTGGATGTCTTCCCCGACGGCCGCGTGATGCTCAACGACAGCCAGGAGATGACCGTCGACCGCGGCGGGCGCGTCTACGACCCGAACAACGACCCCGTCGCGCTGCTGGAGCCCGGCGGCAAGCTCGTCGGCCCCGGCGACAAGCTCCTCGGCAACGTCGGCATCCTCCACGCCTCGCAGGGCGACGACACGAACGCCTGGCTCAGCGTCATGCCCACGGGGGAGGTCGTCCGCTACGAGGACGACGGCGGACGCAGCTCGCTCGGCGTCTGGATCGGCTGCAACCAGACCTACCTGCAGCACCAGACGTGCACGCTCGTCAGCCATCTGCTCACGCCGCGCATCGTCGCCCAGACGCGCAACACGAACACGCTCATGCCGAACGGCCTGGGATATGGCCCCGGCGGCTACATGCCCGGCATGGGCTTCGGGTTGCCCTACCGCTGACTGACTTGAGCCCCCTCTCCCGCGAAGGAGAGGGGGTGGGGGGTGAGGGCGTCGCTCCGCTACTTGAGCAACCAGCCGAACAGCAGCCGCTTCGTCGCATCCCGCGACACCTGCGCGATCGAATCGACGAGCGGGATCTCCTTCGGACAAACTTCCACGCAGTTCTGCGACTTCCCGCAGTCCTGCACGCCGCCCTCGCCCATGACCGTCTCCAGCCGCGCGTTCTTATGCAGCGCGCCCGACGGGTGCATGTTGAAGAGCCGCACGAGGTTCAGCGCGAACGGCCCGACGAACTGCGTCGAATCGTTGTACTGCGGACACGCCTCGACGCAGCACCCGCACGTCATGCAGCGCGACAGCGGGTAGCGCTCCTGCTGCGCCTCGGGGCTCTCGCGTGGACCCGGGCCGAGCTCGTGCGTCCCGTCGATGTCGATCCACGCCTTGACCTTCTTCATGTCCTGGAACATGCGCTCGCGGTCGACGATGAGGTCCCGCACGAGCGGGAACTTCGTCATCGGCTCGACCTGGATCATCTCGCCGTTCGGCGCGATCTGGTCCACGAGCGCCGAGCACGCCTGACGCACGCGCCCGTTGATCACCATCGTGCAGGCGCCGCAAACCTCTTCGAGGCACGACGACTCCCACACGACCGGCGCGACGTCTTTCCCGTCGACCGTGCGCGGCTCCTTCTGCACCTGCTGCAGCGCGCTGATGATGTTCATCTGCGGCAGGTAGGGGACCTTGAACTCCTCCCACCGCCGCGTCTCCGGAAGATCGGGGCTGTCCTGGCGCTTGACGCGCAGATGCACGAGACGCCCGGTGCCCTTCGTCGTGTCGTTCGCCATGGTCAAACGCTCTTCTGCTGCTCCGAGGCAGCGGGTTGCTGGATCTTCCCGGTCGCAGCGGCGCTCGCGGCGCCCGCCTGCTCGTACTTGCGCTCGCGCGGGGCGACGAGGCTCGCGTCGACGGCGTCCGTCACGTGGACCGACTGCCCGGCGCACGTGTAGTCGAACTCCCGCAGGTACTTCACGGCGCCCTTCTGCTCGTGCTTCGCGAGCGTCGTGCGCATCCAGTCCGGGTCGTTCCGCTTCGGGAACGCGGGCTTGTAGTGCGCGCCGCGCGACTCGTCGCGGTTCTTCGCGCCCTGCGCGATGACGCGCGCGAGCACCAGCATGTTCTCGAGGTGCCGCACGAACTGCGCGCCCTGGTTCGCGCGCTGCGAGCCGTCGGGGCTGGCGACCTTCTTCACCCGCTCGTCGAACTCCGAGATCTTCCCGAGCACCTGCTCCAGCGTCGCGTTGTCGCGCTCGATCGTCACGTCGCGCAGCATCATGTCGCCGAGCTCTTGGTGCAGCTTGTACGGGTTCTCGGCGTCCTTCGCGTCCTGGTTTTGCTTGAGGATGCGCTCGTAGTCGTCCTGGCAGCGCTTCTCGGCCTTCTCGAAGGTCGACTTCGGCAGGTCGAACGCGCTCTTCGCGAGGCTCTTCTGGTAGCTCGCGACCGAGGGGCCCGTGACCATGCCGCCGTAGATGCACGAGAGCAGCGAGTTCGCGCCGAGCCGGTTCGCGCCGTGGTACTGGTACTCGACCTCGCCCACCGCGTAGAGCCCGGGGATGCTCGTCGCGTGGTTGCGCGGCGAGCCCGCCTTCAGCGACCCACGCGCGTCCTTCTCGAAGTCGACCCAGAGGCCGCCCATCGAGTAGTGCACGGCGGGGAAGACCTTCATCGGGTTGTGGTACGGGTCGGTCCCCGCGAACTTCTCGTAGATCTCGAGGATGCCGGCGAGCTTCGAGCGGAGGAACTTCTCGTCCTTGTGCGTGAGGTCGAGGTAGACCTCGTTCTCGTTGCGCCCGGTCTTCGGGTTGAAGACGCCGCGCTTCTCGTGGAAGCACGTCTTGAAGATCGCGCGTGAAGCGATGTCGCGGGGCACGAGGTTGCCGTAACCCGGGTACATGCGCTCGAGGATGTAGTCGCGCTCCTTCTCGGGGATCTCCTTGGGGCTCCGCTGATCCTTCGCGTCCTTCGGCACCCACACGCGGCCGCCCTCGCCGCGCGCGCTCTCCGAGATGAGGCGGAGTTTGTCCGCGCCCGGGATCGCCGTCGGGTGCACCTGGATGAACTCGCCGTTCGCGTAGACCGCGCCTTGCTGGTAGGCCGACGACGCCGCGGTCCCCGTGCAGATCACGCTCATCGTCGAGCGACCGAAGATGATGCCGCAGCCTCCCGTGGCGAGCACGACGGCGTCGCCCTGGAAGTACTTGATCTGCATCGTCTTGAGGTCCTGCGCGATGCAGCCGACGCACGTGCCGTTGTCGTCGAGCACGGCCTGCAGGTAGTCCCAGAACTCGAACTTGCGGACCATCTTCTCGCCCGGGATCGACACGCCGTGCTCGTCGACCACGTCGGCGATCTCGTAGCGGCGCACCTGCTCGTCGAGGGCGTAGAGGAGCTGCTGCCCCGTCGTCGCGCCCGCGAACGCCGTGCGGTGGAAGAGCGTGCCGCCGAAGCGACGGAAGTCGAGCAGGCCCTCGGGCGTGCGGTTGAAGGGCACGCCCATGCGGTCGAGCATGAACACGATGCCCGGCGCTGCCTCGGCCATGCCCTTGACGGGCGGCTGGTTCGCCAGGAAGTCGCCGCCGTAGGCCGTCTCTTCGAGGTGGATCTGCGGGCTGTCGCCCTCGCCCTTCGTGTTGACGGAGGCGTTGATCCCGCCTTGCGCGCACACCGAGTGCGAGCGCTTCACGGGGACGAGCGAGATCAGGTCCACCGGGACCTTCGCCTCGCAGAGCTTGATCACCGTCATGAGGCCCGCGAGGCC
Organism: Polyangium fumosum; assembly: GCF_005144585.1. Lineage (GTDB taxonomy): Bacteria > Myxococcota_A > Polyangia > Polyangiales > Polyangiaceae > Polyangium > Polyangium fumosum. Next base: position 118,929 of record NZ_SSMQ01000001.1, read on the forward strand.
TCCACCGACGACGATCACCCTTCGGACCTTGCCCCCCTCGCTCCGGATCGTGCTTTTCGCAGCCATGCCTCAGAACCTCACTCGATGACCGGCCCGACCGAGGCGGGCTTCTGCGTTTGCTGGAGGATGTCGACGCACGTGCGCGCGTCCGAGCCCCCCTTCTTGCCGAAGATCATGTCCTGCACGCTCGACCCGGTGGCGAAGTAGATCGCCGTGTTCGCGCCGAGCAGGAAGATCGCGACGCCGAGCACCCCGAAGACGGCCGCGGCCATCTGCTGCGAGCGGCGCGACACCGTCACGCCCCACGAGAAGCAGAAGCCCCAGAGGCCGTTCGCGAAGTGGAAGACGCTCGCCGCGATGCCGAGCACGTAGAGCAGACCCACGACCGGGATGCCCTTCACCGTCGCCGACATGTTCTGGCAGAGCGCGGGATAGAACTGCTCGGGCGCGAGCTTGCCCGCGAGCTTCTTGCCCCAGTACTCGTAGAGGTGGAACGCGATGAACGCGAAGGCCAAGAGGCCCGTGACGCGCTGGAGCGTGAAGGCCCAGTTGCGCGTGGTCTTGTACTTCGAGACGTTGTACTTCGCGTCGAGCGCGAGCTTGACCCCGTACCCTGCGTGGAAAAGCAGGGGGAGCAGGATCAGCCCCCACTCCAGCACCGCGAGGTACGGGGTGTGCGTGATCTCTGCGACCGCCTTGTCGAAGGGCTCCTGTCCCTGGAGCGCCTTGGCGTTCGTCCACAGGTGAAACACCATGAACGCGCCGACGGGCGCGACGCCCGTCAGCGAGTGCAGCTTGCGCAGGAGAAACGCGCGTCGGTTCTGCGCGAAGAGTGATTGATCGGCGAGCGCTGCTTCGGACACGAATGCTCCTCGTCGTCTTGCGGGCGACCGGCGATGTATGGGACTCTAGCCAGGACGTCAAGGTGCCGCGATCTTTAGGTAACTCGCTCGGCCGCTGGCCCTGGGCGCTCGCAGGGTTCGGCCTGGCCGTCGCGTGCGCGGGGGCGTGTGGTGGATCGCGGAACGACGCCATCGCGCCGACGGTCCCGCTCTCGTCGTCGATCGAGGCGCAGACGGAGCTCCGGAGCATCGAGGCCTCGTTCGCGCAGTCGAGCCGGGCCGAACGCCAGGCCCTGGAAGACCGGCTGCTCGCCTTCCAGCAGCGCTTCCCCAAGGACGCGCTCGGCCCCGTGGCCGACGTCATGCTCGCCTGGATCGCGCTCGAACGCGGCGATCTCAGCCGCGCCACCGAGCTCTCGTCCCGCGCCGAGACGCAGACGAAATCCGTCGGCACGACCGCGGAGCTCGCCCGGATGATCCAGGGCGCCGCGCTCCGCCGCTCCGGCAAGGCCGAGGCGGCGATGGGCAAGCTCTTGCCGCTGCTCGGCAAGCTCATCGACCCGCACGCCCGGACGTTCCTGAACGAAGAGGCGACCGCGAGCGCGATCGGCGCCAAGCACCACGGTCAGGCGATCGAGCTGATGCTCGTGTGGCTGCACGAGGCGTCGATCGAGGAGCGCGGCGAGGTGCGCTCGAAGCTCGCGGAGCTGCTCGCGAGCATCCCGCCGGCGGCGCTCGCGCCGATCCTCGAAGCGCGGCGCAAGCAGCACCCGGAGCCGCTGCACGAGGAGCTCGAGGTGCAGAAGACGCTCATCGAGCGGCTCTCGGACGCGGCGATCTCGGCGCGGGATCAACAACTCGCGCGGCGGCTGCTCGTCGCGGCGATGCCTCTGCTCGGGACGAGCGCCGACGAGATCGCCGAGCTCGCGGCGGGCGCGGGCGGCGCGCGGGTCGAGGCGCCGACGCTCGGCCTGGTCTTGCCCACGCGCAGCCTCGAAGCGCGGCGGCGCGGCACGCAGGTCATCAGCGGCGTGCTGTTTGGCCTCGGGCTGCCGGGTTCTGCGGCGCGGCTCGTGACGCGTGACGACCTCGGGCGCGACACGGGCATCGAGGACGCGCTCGAAGGGCTCGGCGCCGACGGCGCGGCGATCGTGATCGCGGGCGTCGATCGGGAGGAGGCCACGATCGCGGCGAAGTTCGCCGAGCGCGAGTCGATCCCGGTGGTCCTCTTGCATCCGCCAGCGCCGGACGTGGCCGACTCGGCGTTCGTGTTCGTGGTCGGCGAGGAGCCGGAGCGCGTGCGCAAGGCGCTCGTGGGAGCGCTGCCGGCGAAGGGGCAGGTCGTGTGGATCGGCGACAAGGGCAGCGTGGACATGGCGCGGGAGGAGGCGTTCGAGTGCACGCGCCTGCCGCCCTCGTGGCGCGGCATCGGCGGCGTCGTGGTCTACGGGAGCTGCGTGTCCGACGTGCTGCTCTCGGTCTCCGGGTCGAGCGTGAAGACCGCGGTGGGGCTCGACCTCGGCGGGGTGAGCTTGCCGAAGGGCACGTTCGCGGCGACGGCGGGGGCGTACCCGATCGATCCGCGTGCGCCGGGGCGGGAGTCGCTTTCGGCTTGGATGGCGGCGCACCCGGATCCGCCGAGCCTGTGGGCGGGGCTCGGGCGGGACGCGGCGGTGCTCGCGTGGGTCGGCGTGGAGGGGTTGCCCACGCAGGGGACACGGGACCCGAAGGAAGTGAAGCGCCGGCGGGAGCAGGCGGCGGCCGCGCTCGCGGCGGCGGAGCGGGACTTGTGGACGACCGAGGCAAAAGGGTTTGGCGGGGCGCGCAGGCTTGCGCGGACGATCGGGGTGCGCGAGGTGCGGTGAGGCGGGAGGATCCTCCGGATCCGCCACCGCGGACCGCGTGCCCTTACGGGCCCTTGTTCGATTCGCCTTCGGAGAGCTCGGAGAGCAGCGCCGCCTCTTGCGCCGCGAGGTCGGCCTTGAGCTTCTGGAGCGCTTCGAGCTTCGCCTTCTTTTCTTGCTCGGCGGCATGCGCTCGCTGGGCGGCGATCTTCGCTTCTTGGATGGCGATGGCTTCGCGCTGCTTCTTCAATGCGTCGAGCTCTGCCGTGGTCGCGGCGATTTTTTTGTCGAGCTGGGGCAACGTCAGCTCCTCGGCCGAGTCCTGCATGAAGAACGACTCTGCCCATCCGGTGCCGAGCTTGTGCTCATGCTGGATCTCGCCGAGCTTCCCATAAAGGGACTTCCGCAATTTGTTGTGATCCTGGTTCAGCTTCACGCGCGTGCCGATCGTGCGGAAATCGACGAGCTTCTGCGTGGCGTTTTTTTTCTCGTCCGCCGCAAGCGTGCCTGCCTGCGCGCGCGCGGCGACCACGGGGGCGTGGTCCTTCAGCACGGGTTTATCGGCCTCCACCAGCGCTTCGTGCCAGGTCTTCATGACCTCGAGCTGCCCGCCGAGCGTGGGGCGCTTCAATTCGCTGGGACGCACATCCCCGAAGAGCCGCTGCGCGAGGAGCGAACGCCTGTCCACGTTCGCCGCGACGAAATCGACCGAATCATCGAGGTCGTGATCCGCGAACTCGACGGCCGCGGCGGCGGAGGCCTCGGCGATGAGGAGGTTTTTCTCCTCGGCGATGGCGGCTTCGATACGCGGCTCGAATGCATCCACCTCGGCGACGAGCGCCTGCGTGAGGGGATGGCGCCGGATGCGGGCCGCCATGAAGCGGAAATGGGTCTCGGTGGTCGGCGTGGTCGCCGTTTCGGGGAGGGTCTTGACGCCAGGCATGGCAGCGGATGGTAGAGAGTGTCCGCGCCAACCGTCAAGGGCGGTAGGCACCTGGGGAGGGCGCGGTCCTCTGCGCGGGATGGCTCGAACGTGTTGGCGACGGCTTGCGAGGGCGTCCGAGGGGGCTGAAGTGGGGTTGCAACACGTTGCGGGGCGGTTCGGGTCGCCCGAAGTGGGGTTGCAACGTCGACGGGTGGGACGGGGGCGCGTGGAACGGCGGCGCGAGCGCTTGCGTCGCTGCTCGCGGCGCCGGAGGCGCGTGGTGCATGTTTTCGTCGTCTGGCGCTCGACGCTCGGACCGGCATGCCAACGCCACGCGAAGTGGTTTGGGACGAAGCGCGCGAGGTGGCGACGCGTCGACGTTCGGGTTTCGGCCCCCGAGAGGGCCTGCAGAACTCTCCCTGGGAAGAATGGCGGGCGGAGGCGAGGGCGGCGCTCCGTGGCGAACGCGGTTCGAACGTTTCAAATGGGATGTCGAGCCGTTGCGGGACGACTTGGGGCATGTCGGCGCGTGAAACAGGGGAGAATGCGCCGGGAGGACGAGGGAGCCATGCTCAGGGCGCGGCGGGCGAGGCGGGGGGCGCGGGCGAGGGGCGGGCGTTGCCGTATTGATGGACAAGCGTGCGGTTTTGCCGCCACCACTCTGTCCCGGCGAGCGCGGGGCAGGTCTGCTCCATTTCGGCGACGACACAATCGGCCCACCTGATCGGGTCGGGGTTCGGCCCGAGGAAGGGATGCCGCACCGTGCAGAGGCCTTCGGCGGCGAAGAGTTGGCGCCAGTGGCGCGCGCCATGGGCATCCTCGCAGGGGGCGCAGCGGACGGGGGCGTCGCCCGTGCAGGCCACCTGATCCGGGCACACCGCCCTCAGACAACCCTCCTGGCAAGCTTTCTTGTACTCCTCCGGCTCCAGGACACACCTGTCGTCGTTCTCGCAGCCTCGGACACGAAGGTCGAAGTCGTTGTTGCAGCGTTCTTGCTGCTGCTTCCTGGCCTCCGGCGAATCGTACCAATCCGGCTTGTCGGCGAGCGCGGGGCACATGCGCTCCGCCTCTTTCTCAGCGCACCTGTGGTACTCGAAGCTCTCGATATAATTCGACGGTTGCCAACCCGGCGAAGGCGCGCACTTTCGCTCGGCTTCAAGGCGAATGCGCCAATAGGGCGCGCCCCGCTCGTCGTCGCAGGGCTTGCACCAGATGGGATCGAGCTCCGTGCAGGCCACGTGGTTCGGGCACTTCATCTGCACGCACCCGGCCTGGCAGGCCTCCGCCATCCCTTCGAAGGCCTCGTCGCAGACCTCGCCTCCGGCCTCGCAGTACTCGAAAACGGCCGCGAGGTCTTTCTCGCAGACGTCGGCGCTCAGCGGGTCGGACCCGGCGCGGCGCGCCGTGAGGCCCACGCCCAGGGCGAGGGCGAGCGGGAGGCTGAGGGCGGCGGCGATGAGCTTCTTGCGGCGGGTCATGGGTGCTCCCGGGTTCGCGTCTGCGCGATGCTACACGATCAAGGCCTCGCACGCGAAGATATCCGCCCGCCCGATCTTGGCCCGCTTCGTCCGCACCTCGTAGCATCGCCCGAACGGGGAGACGGGTCATGAGGGCGCTCATCGTGGGCTTCTTGTTCGTCTGGTTCGCCGTGCTGGGTCCGGCCTGCTTCGAGCCCACGTGCAAGAACCCGAAGCGCGGTCCCCCGAACGGCAGATCCGGCGAGCGGGAGGGGGTCCTCGTCCAGTGCAACGTGGTTCGCCACTGTCAGTCAGGCAAAGGCGCAGATCGCTTGCCCCCGACGGTCGACCCACAAATTATTGACACCGGTAGCAACTTCGAGAATGCGACCAGGTGCGAGCTGAAGACAGAGAAAAATAACCTCAACGATCAGTGCCCCTTCGAAGTCTCCCCCCAAATCATCTGCCTCGACCCACCTGGCTCCAACGGCTGCAATGCAGGCACCGGCGAGGGCAGCACCGTGATCCTCGTCGGCAGCGCCGCCAGCGGCGATTATCGCAACGACCCGAGCGGCGAGGGGGAAGCGAGCGGGTATGGCGACGGCGGCGGCGCGGGCGGCCAAGGGGGCCTCTGACGCTGCGTCCGCGGCGGGGGGCAACCGTTAGGGCGCGGCGGGCGAGGCGGCGGACGCGGGCGAGGGGCGGGCGTTGCCGTAGTGCTCGACGAGGAACGGCGCTCGCCGCCACCACGCCGTCCCGGCAAGGGCGCGGCACTCCCGCTCCATCTCGGCGACGAAACAAGCGGCCCACTTGTCCGGCTCGGGGTTCGGCGCGTCCAAGGGATGCAAGGAACCGCAGAGGCCCTCGGTTGCCCAGACGCGACGCCAGTAGAGAGCGCCATGGGGGTCCTCGCAGGGGGCGCAGCGGACGGGATCATCGCCCGTGCAGGCCACCTGATCCGGGCATTGGGCTAACAGACAAGCCCTCTGGCAAGCCTTCTTGTCCGCCCCCGGCTCCAGGCCACACTCCTCCTCGTACCGCTCGCACCTTTCGGCAACTTTGTCGAAGTCGTCAAAGCAGCGTTTTTGGTTCCACGACGTGGCCCTGGACTGCGGCGCCGTCTCCCAATAGGGCTTTTGGGCGAGCGCGGGGCACATGCGCGTCCCTTCTTGCTTGAAGCACCTGACGTAATCTCTTTGCTCGCGAGGTGTCCACTTGGCCGGATTCGGCGAAGGCGCGCAAAGGCGCTCGGCTTCATGCAGGATGCGCCAGTAGGGCGCCCCCTGCTCGTCGTCGCAGGGCTTGCACCAGATGGGATCGAGCTCCGTGCAGGCGACGTGGTTCGGGCACGTCCTCATCACGCACCCGGCCTGGCAGGCCTCCTCCATCCCTTCAAAGGGTGATCGGCAGATCGCGCCCCCCGCTTCGCAGTACTCGAACACCGCCGCGAGGTCCTTGTCGCAGACATCGGCGCTCAGCGGATCCGACCCGGCGCGACGCACCGTGAGGCCCACGCCTAGGGCGAGGGCGAGCGGGAGGGCGAGGGCGGCGGCGATGAGCTTCTTCCGGCGGGTCATGGGTGCCTTTTGGTGGAAGAGGACGGCGACAAACCGCTGGTTTGTCGTCTACACGTACCGAAGGCGGGGTGCAACCGTTACGGCGCGGCGGGCGAGGCGGGGGGCGCGGGCGAGGGGCGGGCGTTGCCGTAGTGCTCGACGAGGAACGGCGCTCGCCGCCACCACGCCGTCCCGGCAAGGGCGCGGCACTCCCGCTCCATCTCGGCGACGAAACAAGCGGCCCACTTGTCTCGGCTAGCCGACAACCCCGACGGTGGGCCGGAATAGAACTCGCCCTCCGTGTGATGGCAATGGATCTCGGCATCGAAGACGTGGCGCCAATGGAGTGCTCCATGAGCATCCTCGCAGGGAGCGCAGCGGACGGGATCGTCGCCCGTGCAGGCGACCTGATCCGGGCACATCCGCAACAGACAACCCTCCTGGCAAGCCTTCTTGTACTCCTCGGGCGCCAACGCGCAGGAGTCATCCTCTTCGCAGCGTCGAACAGTGAGGTCGAGGTCGTCCTGGCAACGCTTTCTGACCTCCGGCTTCCAGTGCCAATACGGTTTGGCGGCGAGCGCGGGGCACATACGCTCGCCCTCTTCTTTGAGGCAATCCATGGAATCTTCGATTTGCACCAGAGTCCATGCCTCGCCCTCCGCCTTTTTTTGAAAACACAGCCGTTCGGCTTCGAGCAGGATGCGCCAATAGGGCGCGCCCTGCTCGTCGTCGCAGGGCTTGCACCAGGTGGGATCGAGCTCCGTGCAAGACACGTGGTTCGGGCACGTCATCATCACGCACCCCGCCTGGCAGGCCTCCTCCATCCCCTCGTCGGGAAACGTGCAGACGTCGCCCTCGGCCTTGCAGGACTCGAAGACCGCCGCGAGATCTTTGTCGCAGAGATCCACGCTCAGCGGGTCGGACCCGGCGCGGCGCGCCGTGAGGCCCACGCCCAGGGCGAGGGCGAGCGGGAGGGCGAGGGCGGCGGCGATGAGCTTCTTCCGGCGGGTCATGGGTGCTCCCGGGTTCGCGTCTGCGCGATGCTACACGATCAAGGCCTCGTTCGCGAAGATATCTGCCCGCCCGATCTTGGCCCCCTTCGTCTGCACCTCGTAGCATCGCCTGAACGGGGAGACGGGTCATGAGGGCGCTCATCGTGGGCTTCTTGTTCGTCTGGTTCGCCGTGCTGGGTCCGGCCTGCTTCGAGCCCACGTGCAAGAACCCGAAGCGCGGTCCCCCGAAGGGCGACCCCGGCGGGAAGGAGGGGGTCCTCGTCCAGTGCAACGCGGTCCTCGACTGTGGGCGAGGCAAACACGGCCTCATTCGCTTGACCGGGACCGAAGACCCGCAGATCATCGACACCGGCAGCAATTTCACGAACGCCACCAGGTGTGAGGAAAGGGCAAAGAAAGACTCGAGGAACTGCCCCGTCTACGAAGTCTCCCCCCAAATCATCTGCCTCGACGCCCCCGGCTCCAACGGCTGCAATGCAGGCACCGGCGACGGCAGCACCGTCATCATCGTCGGCAGCGCCGCCAGCGGCGATTATCGCAACGACCCGAGCGGCGAGGGGGAAGCTGGCGGGGATGGCGGCGGCGGCGCGGGCGGCCAAGGGGGCATCTGACCCAGCGTCCGCGCTCGAGGCCATGAGCGAGGCCTGGCTCTCCCGCTTCGAAGGCAAGTGCACCCCGCCCGTTCGTCCTGGCACCGAAAGTTTGACCAGGGGCTTGACAGTTCGGTTTGTCTCGGATAGTGTTGTTCTCGGAGGCCCACGCTGGGCGTGCGCTCCTGACCCGAGTAGCACCAAGACGCTCGCGTCGGCCTCCACCTTTTAAGTTCATCGGCGACGGCAGGTCCCAGGTTTTTCCTGGGGATTGACATGGGTGACGGGCGGGCGGTAACGTCGCGCCATGCGTAAAGCGGTGGCAGCGGCACTCGTGATCGTGGTGGGGTGGGGGGCGGCGGTTTTCCTCGGGGCGGCTTGCGGTTATCGCGGCTCCGATGTCGGGGGTGACTGCCCGCCTGGGCTCCCGCGCAACGAATGTTGCCCGTGCCCATGGCCCGAATCGTGCCCGGACGGCCCGGAGCCCATCCCATGGGACTGCCCGAACGCCTGTGATGGTCCGCCGCCGCTCCCCCCGAAGTGCTTTGATGGCGGCGCAGACGGCGGAGACGCGGATGGCGGGATGTCGTCGCTGTGTCCGGGCGGCGGCGCGTGTGTGGACAAGGCCCCAGAGGACTGGAGGCAAGGGGCCTTCTTCTCCGACTGGCGCGAGCCACCGCGGTGCCCGGACGACACACCGATCGTCGCGTTCGAGGGGATTCCCGCGCCGCCTCCTCTTCTTTGTGGCGCGTGCTCGTGCGACGAGCCCGAGGGGACGTGCAAGCTGCCGGAGACGTGGACCGTCAGCTCCGCCGGCTGTGATGATCCCGGGGGCGGTGTCAAGACAAACTTCGATCCGTCGACAAACTGGGATGGCACCTGCAATCAGGACAAGGCGATCCTCTCCGCCACGCTCTGCGGGGGCGTGCCGTGCGTCCGGTCGATCACGATCTCCCCGCCGGTGATCGAGGAGCAGCCGTGCAAGGCGCACACGAAGGGAGACCCGGCGCAGGAAATCCCCAAGGTTTGGCACGGTGGATGGGAGACGCCTCTGGGTCGCGTGTGCGAGAGCGCCGAACCGTGGCCGAGCTGCCCCAAGCAAAGCGGAAAGGTCTGCGGGCCGGCGAGTGACGACTACGCCTCTTGTATCTTCCGGGAGGGCGAGCACCTCTGCCCGGAGGGGTGGGGCGGAGAGAGGCACGTCCTCTACGGCGTGGTGAAGGACGAGCGAGAGTGCTCGGCTTGCACTTGCGGACCACCGACGGGCGCGACGTGCCAGGTCGAGTGGCACACCTACCACCAACCCGCCTGTTCGATGGACTCGAAGGGGTACGTGTACGCGGGCATGGACGCCCCCTGTCACGACTTCATGCCCGGCACCCAGCTCAGCGGGAAGACGGCCGAGCTCCTCAACTATACGAAGGGCACCTGCACGCCGACCGGCGGTGCGGTCGTCGGCGAACTGACCCTTGACAAACCCGTCACGGTATGTTGCGCGGCGCCCGCGTCCTGACCCGCTAGAACTCCCATACCACGGAGGTCGTCACGCTCATCGCCAGCGGGAACGGCTGCCACAGGACATCCGGGTAGTTGATGAAGCGGCGCGGTACCGGGAAGCCCAAGGCGTCCACGCCCGAGCGCCACACCAACCAATCCCCAAGCGGCACCTCGGCCTCCACCCGTGCGCCCATGCCCAGGAGTGGCGTCGTGTACTCCTGCCGATACGCGCGGTTCGTCCCGCTCCCGAGCAGCACACCCCCCGCGACCAGCCCACAGCCCAAGAACCGTCCGAACCGGTAACACCCCGCGGCCGTCCCAAAGTACGCATCCACGTCCACCGCCGTGGGCCCATTCTGCGGATTCGCCGTCATCAGCGGCCACGCAGCGAAATCCAGCTCCAGCGCGAACCGCGGCGACACGTTCCACCCGGCCGTCACCCGCGGCGCGAAGAACGGCTCGGGCGCCACGTTCCAGAACGCACCGATCCCGAGCCCCGCGAAAAACCGCTTCGGTTGCGGAGGCGGAAGCGGCCGCGGAGGCGGAAGCGGAAGCGGACACGCTTGCGGAGGCGGTTGCGCAGGCGCCGGTGGACACGGCGGACACGGCGGCGGCGGCTCCGGCTCCCATCGTACGTTCCACCCCATGAGCATCGCCGCGTCGAACGCCGCCCAGAACAGCACCTTGTGGCACTCCGTCGCCGGCGGGTACGCGGTCGCCTTCTCGCCGGTCACCTCCCCCGCCGCGCCCTTCACCCGCACCGTCGCTGCCTTCCCTCCATCCGGCAGCCTCTTGATCCGCACCTCCAGCACGCGCTCTGCGCCCGCGTCGATCCCCATCGGCGGCACCCAGCTCGACAGCGCCGCAGAGAAATCCTCCTCCTGGTTGCAGGCCGGGGGCCACCGGTCCGCCTCGAAATCCAGACGATGCGCCGCCATCTCCTCCGCCGATGCCTGCCCCGGCGGCAGCACGAGCCCGCTCAGACAAACGAGCCGGGCCGTCCACCGCCGCGCCCGCCCGCCGGAAAAGTGAACGGGTCGAAAGATTTTTTTCGTAGATCGCCCCTCCTGGCGACATCTAGGAACGTGAACACCTCTTCCATCCCCCGCGCTGACGCGCTCGGCGTGCCCGCGGCGCGGCTCCGGCGTTACAGGGAGGTCATGGCTTCCGTCGCGCGGCGTGGGTTGTCCGATGAGAACCATGTGGACGACATCGTCCATAATGCGTTCGTCGTGGCGTACCAAAAAGAAAAATGCGATCGTCCGCATGTGGAGGATGACCGCGGCTGGCTCGCGTGGTTATGCGGCATCGTCCGGGTGCTCGTCCTCGAATTCCGGCGCGGGCGTCGCGAAATGCCGACGGCGCCGGAGGACCTGGCGGACCTCGTGAGCACGGGTGAGGACGCGTGGAATCACGAGGACATCGCAGCGGCGCAGGCGGCGCTCGACGCGCTTCCCCCGGGGAAGTGGGAACTCTTGGACGAGCATTTCCTGCAAGAGAAGCCGATCACGCAAATCGCCGCGGAGCGCGGGCTTCCCTACACGACGGCTTATTCGCAGTTCAACGCTGCGCTGAGCGAGGCGCGTTCTTTCGTGGAAGGCACCGAGCGTCCCGCCAAACACCGGCGCGCGCTGGCCACCGGTTCCGCTGTGCTCGTGTTGGTCACGCTCGTGCGCGAAGCGCGCGCACGCCTCGCCACCTTCTCTGCGCGCACCTTCGCTTCCTTCGCGCGGGCGCCCATGCGTGTCCTCGGGAGCTTCGCCGCGGGAGCCGTGCTCCTGGGGAGCACGCCGGCCAGCGAGCCGCAGGCCATGCCTCGGCATGAGGATCCACACGCGCGGGCGGAGGCGACCCGTGGGCGCACTTCGACGGACACAATCGATTGCGAGTTCGTCTTGCTGCGCGCTCCTGCGGAAGTTTCACCTCGGCCGCCACGTGAGCGTCCCGAATCACAGCATGCGCGCGCCCCTGGACGCGCCCGGACGTACACGGAGCGCTCCGTGCAGGAAATCATCGACGCCAATGCCCTCCGCCATGGCGACCGCTTCGCCGCCGGGCGGCGCGCCGTACAGGACGTGATAGGGCCGTAGCGGGACCAAGACAGCATTCGCCCTTCGCAGCGGATCCGCGTGCACCTGCGCTCCTGGCCACGGACGACCCGGGCCGCACGCGGCTCCGCTGGGGATGGCGAATCGTTCGCTCGACGCTCTCCGCGAATCCACATGCGCGAAGGAAACCCCTACGCGCGCTTCGTGCATGTGGGTTCGCTGGGGGCGTCGAATCTGGGCGGCGCCCCCGCCTCCCCCTCCCGGATCGAGTGGCTTTTCGTCAGGCCAAGCAGTGCGTCAGGGCAGCGCGCTTCGGTCCGGGAGGGGAGAGGTTTTTCATGGATGATCGGCCCCAAGAGGGAGGGGATCGCCGAACGTGGTCGGCGGCGTCGTCGCCCTGGTGGTGAACCAGCGAGAGGGGGATCCGATGCGCGAGCTGCTCCGGGAGGACATCACGGCCGTGGAGCTGCGGGTTCGGGTTTGACGGTTGCCCCCGAGGCCGGTGGCCGAGCAAAGCGCACCATCCCCCTCGCCCCCACGCTCGACCCGCGGTACATCCATCCCTGGCATGCGTCTCCGCGCCCCCGCCTTTTTTCTTGTCCCCTTGCTCCTCCTTTCGGCGGCGCCTGCGCTCGCCGATCGTGTCGTCGTCCTGCCCTCGCAGGGCAGCGCGGCTCCGGCGGCGCGCCTCGGGTTCGATCAGGACATCATGCGGGGGGCGGCATCGCTGAGCCATTCCATCGCATCCGAGGTCGAGACCCAGGCCGCGCTCGTTCGCATCGCCGACGGCACCGCCGATACACCCGAGGAGTACGCCACCGTCGCCAATAGCCTCCGGGCGAACTGGATCCTCTCGGCCCGCGTCGAACCCGCCGCCACCACGACCCGCGTCGAGATCGCGGCCTACCTCGCCACCCTCGGCCGCGTCGAATCCGTCGCGCGCGACGTCGACCCGCAGAAACAAGCCGTCCAGGTCCAGGAGATGCTCGCCGTCCTGATGCGCCCCGAAGGCGTCGGCGCCTCTGCCCTCCCCTGGGAGCAACCCCTGCCGCCGCCGCCCCCGCCGCCGCCCATCCCGCCGCCGCCGCCCCCGCTGCAGCAGCAGCCGCCGCTTCCGCCGTTCGGGACGCCGCAAACCCCCTGGAACATGGGGCAATTCATGCCGCCGCCGCCCCCGCCGCCCCCGCAGCCGGCGTCCAAGAACGAGGTCTCGATGAAGTACCTCGGCGGCTCCCGACAAACCGTCTGGCCTCCCTACGCCGCGGGCAAACCCGTCTTCCTGAGCGCGCTCATCGGCTTCTCCGCGGCCGCCTCCTCCGGGAGCCGCGCCACGGGCGGCGCCGGGGCGTTCGTCGGCGCGCTGCGCGGTGGCTACGCGATCGGCGAATCCGGGCTCGAGCTCTTCGCCGGCCTCGCGGGCAACCTCGCCGGACCCCCCGCCTTGTGGATCGACCTCGGCGGCCGATGGCTCTTCTCGCCCACCGTCAACACCGCGCCCGACGGCCGCAAGGAAGGTTTTTCCTTCCACGTCGGCCCCGAGCTCTTCCTCGGCCCCTTCGTCCGCCTCGGCAGCACCCTCACCGCGCCGAACGGCGTCACCTACGAGGGCCGCAGCACCGGGCATTTTTCCATCGGCGGCGCCCTCGACCTCGTCGTCGGCCTCTCGCCCGCGCTCCGCATCGACGCCCAGCTCGGCAACCTTCGCTTCGTCCCCACCGAGGACGGCACCCTCGTCCTCATGGGCGCCACCCTCGGCATGACGTACCGGTTCTGAAGCGAGGCGCCTTGGCCACGATCGTCCCGCTCCCCACGCGACGCGCCACGATCCGCCTCGCGCGGGCCGTCGCCGCCGCGCTTCGCCCGGGCGACCTCCTGATCCTCTCGGGGGACCTCGGCGCGGGCAAGACCTTCTTCACCCGCGCCCTTTGCCGCGCCCTCGGCGTCCCCTCGGCCGAGCCCATCACGAGCCCCACCTTCACCCTCGTCCACGAGCACGCGGGCAGCCTCCCGGTCGCGCACGCGGACCTCTACCGCATCGGCGACGAGGAGGAGCTCGTCCAGCTTGGCCTCCGGGATCGGCGCGGCGAGGGCGCGGTCCTCGTCGTCGAGTGGGGCGCGCCGTATGCTGCGGCGCTTGGCGGGGATGCGCTTTTGATCACGTTCGAGGTCGCGGCGGACGGAGCGCGGCGGGCGCGGATCGAGGCGGAGGGGGGTCGGGCGGCGGCGCTCCTCGCGGCGGCTCTCGGGGGGCTCGGCACGTCGGCCTGACGGGCGCCGGACGGCCGTGATAAAGAGGTCCTCGCGTGGACGACTCCGAACCGAAGCTCTTGCAGCGGATCCTCGATCCCGTGCTCGGCTTCTTCGAGAACATCGGGACCACGGTGAGCCTCACGCTCCAGACCGTCGCCTGGCTCTTCCGCCCACCGTTTCGGGCGAGCCAGATGCTCGCCGCGATGGATTACATCGGCGTCCAGTCGATCTTTCTCGTCGGCCTGACGGGCCTCTTCAGCGGCATGGTCGTCGCGCTCCAGTCGGTCGCCGCGCTCAAGCAGTTCAGCGCCGAGGCGAACGTGGGCGGGATCGTGGCCGTCTCGCTCATGCGGGAGGTCTCGCCCGTCTTCTCGGCGCTCATGATCACCGCGCGGGCGGGCAGCGCCATGGCGGCCGAGCTCGGGAACATGCGCGTCACCGAGCAGATCGACGCGATTACCACGATGGGCGTGAGCCCGGTCCAGTACCTCCTCTCGCCGCGCCTGCTCGCGGGCGTCACGATGGGCCCGCTCATGTGCATGCTCTATTCGACCATCGGCATGATCGGCTGCTACATCGTGGCCGTCGCGTGGCTCGGCGGCGATTGGGGTTTTTTCCTGCGCAGCGTTCACGACTTCGCCCGCCCGCGTGACCTCTTCATGGGCCTCGTAAAGGGCGCGATTTTCGGCTTTTTGATCGCCTCGATCGCCTGCCGTCACGGCTTCTTCGCCTCGGGCGGCGCGCGCGGCGTGGGCATGGCGACCACGCGCGCCGTCGTGGAGAGTTGCGTGGCGATCCTCGTGGCCAATTATATTCTCACGCAGGTCATGCTGGGAGACATCTAGGGATGGCGCGTCCGCACGAGCACACGCCCGAGGGCCTCGACGTCGAGGCGCTGAACGACAAACTCGCCCGCGAGCACCCGATCGACGCCTATTACGAGCGCTCGATCCTGCCGATCCGCCTGATCGAAAAGGGCCGCCTCTCCATCATCCGCCGTTTCGTGGGCCCCGCGGACGGCCTCGACCTCGCCGAGATCGGCTCCGGCGGCGGCCACGTCCTGCGCATGTTCCCGCGCGCTCGTATCACGGCGATCGACGTCTCCGACGTCTTCCTCGACACGGCCCGGAGAAACCTCGCCGGCTACGACGCGCGATTCTTGAAGGGCGAGGTCGACAAGATGGACCTGCCGCCGCGCTCCTTCGACCGCATCATCTGCACCGAGGTCCTCGAGCATTGTGTCGACCCGCGGGCGATCCTCGGGGCGATCGCGCGGCTCTTGCGGCCCGAGGGCGCGGCGGTGATCACGATCCCGAACGACCCGCTCATCCTTGGCTTGAAGGGCTTCGTCCGGCGCACGCCCGTCGGCTGGGCGCTGCGTGATCGGATCGAATGGGGCGGCGACCGGTACCACCTGCATACGTGGACCCCCGGCGAATTCGGCCGCTTGCTCGAAGGGTTTTTCCGGGTCACCCACCGCGCCTCGTCGCCGTCCGATCTGCTCCCGATCCGGGCGTGTTTTCGGTGCGTGCTTCCGTGAGGATGCGAGACGGCGCTCAGGGCCACGCGGGATCGGGGAGCCCGATACGCTCGGCTTGGCGCCGCGCCCAGCTCCTCAGTGCTTCCTGCTCGGCCGGAGCGAGGTTGCGCTCCAATCCCTGCAAGACCCGACGCGTCGCCGCCTGAGAGAGGATGATCTTCACGAGGTCGGCCGACGCCTCGACGACCCCGATCCTCTCCCCGTCTCCGGCGCCGTACGCCGCTCTCGCTTCGAGCCAAGCCTCCCACGCCGTCGCGCTCGGCTCGGCTGCGGCCTGCACGCGCCGACGCAGCTCCCGGCCCGCTTTGGGATCGACGCCGGCCTGCACGAGGGCGCAGATTCGCTCGAGCAGCGTGGCGGGGAGGTCCGGCGGTACGGTGAGGCCCTCGTCGGTGGTGGTCCCGCAAAGCCGACCGAACAGGTGATCCCAGGTGGTGAGCGCATTCGAAGCATGCTCGTCCACGACGTGGACGACACACCAGACGCGCAGCGCCGCCGCGCTCGCCGTGTCGAGCTCCGCCCCGACATCCTGGAAATACCGCTCCAATCGTTCCCGCTCTTCGAGGAACCGGCGCTCGCTGGGCGGCGCCCCGGAGCCTTTCTCGGCCGCGGCCCGCTCCTCGATGTAACGCCGCGAAAGGCGCGCCGTCGGCTCCGGCGCGGTCGCCAACGCCGGCGGCAGACCCATGGCCTCGAAAAAAGGCCACCAGCGCTCCATGCCGAGCACCGACAGCGCTTGCTCCCAATCGATGAGGTTTCGCGCCGTGACCGGGCGTGTCGTCTCCCGTTGCTCCCGATCGTCCGACATGTGAACGCTCCTATTCGCTGATCAACCAGCCAATCACGGCTCCCAGGGTCGTCCCCACCGCTGCGCCCGCCCAGGCGCCCGCCTTCGCCCCGGCGACTCCGCCCGCCGCGCCTCCGCCGACCGTACCGAACCCTGGGGCTACCAGCGTGCCGCCGCCACCTCCCAAAATGGCACCCGCACCAGCGCCGAGGACCGCCCCGACGCCTGCACCGATCAGCCCGCCCGCCGCTGCTGCGCCGAGCTTCGCGCTTCCCGGCGCCGTCCACGGCTTCGGCTTCGGCGCCGGCTTCGGCTTCGGATCGGGGATCGGCTCTTTCACCCATTCCCAGGCCTCCTTCGGCACGCGGAAAGGCGTGTCGTTGCAATCATCGTCTTTCCATGCGTCGAGCAGGTTCTTGAGCCGGCGCTGGAGGTTCCTGAATTTCTCCTGATGCCCCTCGACCGATCCGATGTTGTGGCCATCGATGATCAACGGGTTGCTCTTGGACCAGTTGTTGAACTGGAGGTTGTACTCGTCGTCGACGATCCCCTGCCAAAGCGCCTTCAGCGCCGTGATCACCTCCCAGATCTTCCTGAGCAGATCCTTGCAAAGATCATTGTTGTCCGGTGCGGGCGTCGTCTGTCGCTGAATCTGATGTCCGCCGAGGCCGCGCTGCTGCACCACGTGCGTGAGCTCGTGGGCCATGAGCCGCTTCCCATCGGCCGTTGCCGGTGCATATTCGCCCTCTCCGAACACGATGTTGCGCCCGACGGTATATGCCCGTGCCTTTACCGCGCGCGCGGCGCTCGCGGCTTGGCTGTCGGTATGAATTCGAACCCGGCCGAAATCGTACCCGAAGCGCGGCTCGAAGAAGGAACGGACGTCGCGGGGAAGCGGCGCGCCCCCCCGTCCCGCGCCCCGCAGAGCAGCTCCGACGTCCAGCGAGCCTTCGGTCGTCGCCGAAGGCTCATGCTTGGCCTGGATCGTCGCCTTCTCCTCCTCTTCTTCGCACGACGCACATTTGCGCTGCACCCTTTGCGGCGCTGCGCCGATGGCCGCCGGTTCCGCCATGCGCATCACCTCATCGGCCACATGGTCCGCCTCGCGCTCGTACGCGTCGCCCGGCGTGCTGATGCCAGGCTTGCGTTGGATCGGCGGCGCCGTGATGGGGATGCGCGCGCCTGTCGACGATTCCGCGCCCTCCGCGCGGCTCGGAGCGCTCGATGGGGACAGGGGTATTTCGAGGAGAGAGCGTCGCCACGCAGCGAACGGCAGCGGAGCAAGAGGTTCGTTGGGCTCCAAACGCGAGGAGCGATGCCGTGTGGGCTTCGGGATCAGCGGAAGCGTTTCGGGAGCTTGTTCTTTGCGAGCGAGCATGAACACGAGAGCCTCCCTTCATGAAGGAATGTCAGCTTACACCAAAATCGAGCTGGCGACATCGATATTCCGACGCTTGGGCGCGGCGCGCGGCATGCTTCGCGCGGCGGGCAACCGTGTCCTTCACCCGCCGCGTCGCGTCGTCGTCGATCGGATCCCGATTCCAGCTCACTCGTGCGTGACGGTCAGCTCGTAGGGCGTGACCCAGTTCTTCGCCGGCTCGCCGCCCGTGTCGAAGTCGTTGTAATACAGCGACGCGAAGGGATGCACGAGCACGTAATAGGTGCCGGCGTCGACCTCGGCCTCGATGCTCCCGGGCTCGGTCTCCAGGATCAGCGCCCCCGTGACGTTCGTCTCGCCGTCGGCCGCGTAGATGTCCAGGGAGAGCGCGATCGGGGTATTCAGCGTGGCGCGCAGCGTGCCGGGGTTGTCGACCTGGACCTGGTAATAATCGTAGTGCGCCTCGTAGGTCGGCCAGGCATTCTCGACGTAGCCCGCGAGCATGTGCGCGCGGAGCGGTTTGTCGAGGGCGATGCCGCGCGCCTCCGCGGGCGTGTCGTTCGGCTCGAAGCAATCCACGGACGAATGGAACTTCCAGTCGTAGGTGACCATCTGCGGAGGATCACCCGTCACGAGGCTGGTCTCCGCGAGCCGCACCAGGTACGTCATGCCGGGCGTGGCCACGAAGCGGCTCGCGGCCACGCCGCCCTCGCCACTCGACGAGCCCGTGATGTCGCCGTCCGGGCCCTTGTCGGTCAGGATGTTCATGAAGAGCTGCTTGCCGTGCCCGCGGACCTCGACGTACCCGCCGCCCGCGTCGTTCGGCACGGTGAACGAGAACGTGTGCGTGTTCGCCTCGGCCGTGGCCTCGAAGCTGTCCGTCCCCTCGGCCGCGGTCGGCTCGTAACAGGTGGCCTCGTGGTCGCTGCTGCCGCCGCCATTGCCGCCGCTGCCACCTGGACCCCCGCCGCCGCCCTGACCGCCATTGCCACCGTCGCCGCCATTGCCACCGCTGCCGGGGTTGTTCGTGGTGATGACGCAGCCGGACAGGAGGGCGACAAACGTGAGCAGGGTGCAGAGGAACGTGGTCGTGCGCATGAAAAAGCCTCCTCGAAGCGAAAAACGCCCGCCGCTCGGGCACGCGGTGCGGTGTAGCCGCCCGGGGCGGGAGAAGCTTTCGGCGAAGCTCGGGCGAAGCTTGGGCGTCTAGCCCGCGTCGACGATCCGCACGGCGTCCGGCGGCAAGCAGAGGACGTACCCATGCCCGCGGCGCGAGAGCACGAGGCGCCGGAGGAGCGCGTCCCGATCGAGGGATTCCAGGCTCGCCAGGCGATCGCCGCTCCCGCTCTGGGCGATCAGGCCACGCAGCAGGGCCTCGTCGAGCGCGCCGTCGTCGAGCAGGCTCTTGACCGCGCGGCGGATCGCCGTGACGAGCGGCGCCACCACGCCCGCGGTGCCCACCGCTTCCTGGATGTCCCACACGTGCACGACCTGCGATGGACTCGCCGCCAGCGCGGCGAACGCGCGCGCCGCCGCGGCCTGGAGGTCGAGGTAGCGGCCCGCGAACTGCACCCCACAGGCGTCGCCGTCCCGGGTGATGACGAAGACGGGCGCCGCCGCGCCGTCGAGCGGCGCGTCGTCCAGGGGGATCGGGCTACAAAAAGGCTCGGTCTCCGCGGGTCCGAGCACCTCGAGCAGGACGGCGCCGATCTGCAAGCGCGACCCCTCGGCGAGGGCGCAGGCGTCCCCCGGCCCGAGGCGCGCGCCGTCGACGAAGAGGCCACTCGACGAGGAGAGGTTCTCGATCCGGAGCGGAGGTTCGGGGGACGGGCGCGGCGCGGCCGTGATGCGCGCGTGGCGCCGCGAGACCGAGGGATGATCGAGCCGGACCTCCACGCCCGGATCACGGCCGATCACGGCGCCTTCGGGGAGGTCGAAGAGCTCTCCCTCGTGGAGGCGGCCGGGGCCGACGACGCGGAGCACGCGAGCCCTGAAATGCACCTCCTGAGGGGTAGCGCGGGGATCGGGCGCGCGGCAAGGTGGCTCGTCTGCCGCGCTGCGGCCAGATCGCAGCGCATGGCCCCCTTCGTCCCCTGTTCGCTCGGCGCTTTCGCCGCCGCGCGCCTGATCGGGCGCGGCGGCAGCGGGGAAGCGTGGCTCGGGCAGCACAGGCCCTCGGGCGCGGACGTGGTGCTCAAGATCCCGCACGCGCCCGTCGGCGGGGAAGCCGCGGCTTTCCGGCGGATCCAGGCCGAGGCGAGGATCGCCTCCGAGGTCACGGGCCCCCACGTGCTCGGCGTGCTCGACTTCGGTCGCGTCACGCCCGCCGAGTCCGCGGCGGCGCGCGGGCGCCTCGTCGCGGGGCAGCCCTACCTGGTCCTGCCGTACGCGTCCCTCGGCTCCCTCGCGGGGTATGTCGGGCGCTTGCCGTTCGAGGCCGTGCGCGTGGTGCTGCTCGACGTCCTGCGAGGGCTCTCGACGCTGCACGCCCGCGAGGTGGTCCACCGCGACATCAAGCCCGCCAACGTGCTGCTCTTTCCCGACGAGGGCGCGCCCTCCGTCCGCGCCGTCGTGGCCGATCTAGGGCTCTGCCTCGTTCCGAGCCGCCCCGAGGCGCTCGTCGCGCGGGAGACGTCGGCGCAGGGCGGCACCCCGGGCTACATGGCTCCGGAGCAACACAAGGGCGCCTTGCGCGACCTGGGCCCATGGACGGACCTGTACGCCGTGGGGTTGCTCGCCGCGGAGCTCGTCGTGGGCAGCGCGAGGCCACGCGGGTTCGATGCGTGGATCGCGGCCCTGACGGCGGAGGCGCCGCGGGAGCGACCGCGGTCAGCAGCCGAAGCGGCGCACTGGCTCGGGGCGATCGGCGGCGAGGGCGCCCAGGCGGACCGGCGTGCGCTCTCCGCGGGGATCCGCGTCGCGCGCGAGGCCGCGGCGTCGATCGACATGGACGCCGCGGCGCGGGTGACGACCGCGCCCTTCGTGGAGGTGCTCGACGTGGCACCGGCGCGGACGGCGCGCAGGGTCGGCGAGGTGCCGGCGGCGCGTGGCGGTCGGCCGGTCGCCTTCACCCCGAGCCTGACCTTCCCCGACGATCCCCAGGACGCGCCGCTGCCGCCGGGCCTCGGCGCGGGCGTGTGCGCGCTTCGCCGTCCGCCGCTCGTGGGGCAACGTGCGCTCCGCGCGTGCCTCTGGGACGCGCTGATCGAGGCATGCCGCGCGCGCGCGCCCCGCGGGGTCGTCCTGACGGGGCCCGTGGGCTGCGGCCGGAGCCGGCTCGCCGGCTGGCTTGCCGAATCCGCGCACGAGAGGATCGGCGCACGGGCGGTGCGCGTCGAGGGGCGCGACGGCGACGGCCTCGGGGCGTTGTGGGTCCGGGTGTTCGTGTCCGTGGGGGCCGGCGGCGATCGGGTCGCGCCCACGACCGAGGAGCGACGCGCGGCGCTCCTCACGTGGCTCGCCGGGCTCGCCGCGGATGCGAACGTGGTGGTGGTGGTCCTCGACGACGCCGAATCCGATCCCGAGGCGGTCGCGCTTGTGGCCGATGCCCTGGAGACCACGAGCTTCTCCCTCGGTCCGGTCGTGTTCGTCCTCGCCCAGCGGCCCGAACCTCGCGCGCCGGCCGCCGCGGCGCTCGCGGCGCTCGGCGCGCGCCCCGGGGTTCGGGTGCTCCCCGTGCCACCTCTCGCGGACGCCGAGACCGAGCGCCTCCTCGCGAGCTTCATCGGCTCGGACGAGCGTACGCGGCAGCGGATCGCCGCGCGCGCCGAGGGCAGCCCCCTCTTTGCCTGCCAGCTCGTGCGCGACTGGGTCCAGCGCGGCGTGCTCGTCCCGGGCGCGCGTGGCCTCGCGCTCGCCGGCCCCGAGCCGCCGATCCCCGACTCGCTCGTCGCCCTCTTCCAGGACGAGCTCGACGCCGTGCTCGCCTCCCGCGACGCGGCGTTCGGCCACGCTGCGGCTCTCGTGGTGCTGCTCGGCGGCGACGATGGCCGTGGCTGCTTCTCGCGGGCCTGCGCGCGCGTCGGCGTCGCTGCCCCGCGCGACCTCGCCGAGGTGCTGCTCGACGCCGGGCTCATGATCCGCGTCGAGGGGGGCTTCACCCTCTCGCACGCCATCCTCCGCGAGGTGCTCTTGCGACGGCTCGACGGCGATCCCGTGCTCCCGGCGCTCCACCTCGCGTGCGCCGCGGCGCTGCTCGACGGGCGCGAAGGCCCGCGGATGCCGCCCCGGGCCGCCCTCGCGGCGGCGCGCCACTTCGAGCAGGCCGGGGAGCCCGAGCGCGCGCTCGAGGCCCTGCGGGCCATTTCGTTTGTCGACCTCGGCGCGGCCGACGCTGCTGCGATGCTCGATCGCCTCGACGCGCTCGCGGCGCGTCTCGCCGCGCGCCCGCGGGCCTTGCCTGCTTTGTGGGCGCTCGCGGCCCGCGGGCATTACCAGCGTGGCGACAGCGCGCAGGCCGAGTCCGCGGCGCGCCGCGCCCTCGCGGCGGAAGCGCTCGAAGATCCTCGCGCTCGTTTCGACGCGCTCCTCGCCCTCGGCGCGGCGGCCACGAGCCGCGGCGCCATCGACGAAGCCCTTGCGCTCGGCGACGAGCTCGATGCCCTGGCGGCGCGTCTCGGGGATCCCACCGATGCGCTCCTCGCTGCGATGCACCGCGGGCGTGCGGAGCTCGTGGGTTGCCGCCCCGCGGCGTGCCTCGGGATCGTCGACGCCTCCCTCGCGCAGAGCGCCGGGGCGGATCCGCGGGTCGTCGCCCGTGCGCGCACCGTGGCCGCCGACGCGGCCTCCCTCGCGGGCCTGCTCGACGATGCGGCGCTGCGCTGCGAGCAGGTCCTCGCGGCCCTCGGCGAAGGCGCGGCGGGCCACCTTGCGGCGCACGTGCTCGTCACGCTCGCCGACGTCGACATGCGGCGGGGTCGTTTCGACGCAGCCATCCAGTGGAGCCGGCGGGCTGCGGCGGCGGCGCATCACCGGGCTCCCGTCGTGGGGTATGCGAAGGGCAACGCTGCGTACGCGATGCTCCGCGCGGGGCGCGTGGACGACGCGCGTGTCGAGGCCGAGGCAGCGCTCGGCCTCTTGCTGGAAGGGCAGCGGCATCGGCTCTGGTTTTTCCTCACCGGCCTCACGCTCCCTTCGCTTGCTGGGGAGGACGATCTTGCCCTCTTCGACGCGCGCTTCGAGACATGGGAAGCATTCTCCGGGACCACGCAGGTCTCGCTCGTCGAATGCGCGGAGGCGGCGCGGCTGGCCTCGCAGGTGCTCGCCGCGCGGGGCGAGACATTACGCGCCTCCCGTGCCCAGGCCCTCTCGGAGGAGCTCTTTCGTCGCCTCGGCCGTTCCGGATCCGCTAGCATGCCCGCATGCTGAAACGCGCGCTTTCTTTGGGTTTGATCACCACCACCTTCCTCCTCGCCGCATGCAGCGACGGAGGCTCGAACACGACGGGCTCCGGCGCCGGCGGCAGCGGCGCCGCGGGCGGCACCGGGGGCACCGGCGGAATGGGCGGGGCCGGCGGCACCGGCGGCACCGGCGGCGACGGCGGCATGGGCGGGGCCGGCGGCATGGGCGGGGCCGGCGGCGGCGGGGTGGAGGTCGACCCGCTCGTCGGCGTCGGGACCGTCGAGCAGGTCCAGGGCAACTTCATGTTCACGGAGGGGCCGCAATGGAACCCCGCCACGAAGACGCTCCTCTTCACCGACATCCCCGCGAATCGCATCTACGAGCACACGCCGGGCGGCGCGATCGACGTCTTCCGTGAGCCCAGCGCCAACACGAATGGCCTCGCCCTCGACCAAAACGGCCTCCTCATCGCCTGCGAGCACAGCGGCCGGCGCGTCTCGCGCACGCTCGCGAATGGCACGCTCGCGAGCATCGCCGATACGTACGACGGCAAGAAGCTGAACAGCCCGAACGACGTCATCGTGCATTCGAATGGCACCGTGTATTTCACGGATCCGCCCTACGGCCTTCCGGACCCCGGCCAGAGCGAGCTCGGCTTCTTCGGCGTCTTCCGCGTCACGCCCGGCGGCGAGGTCACGCTCGTCGCCGACGACATGCAGCGGCCGAATGGCATTGCGCTCTCGCCCGACGAGAAGACGCTCTACGTCGCCGACACCGCCACCAGCGAGCTGCGCGCCTGGCCGGTGAACGCCGACGGCTCGCTCGGGGCCGGGAGCAAGCTCGTGAGCACGAGCCAGGGCCCCGACGGAATGGCCGTCGACGCGAAGGGCAACCTCTTCGTCACCACGTCGGCCGGCGTCGAGGTGTACAGCCCCGCGGGCAAGCTTTATGGCGCCATCGTGGTCCCCCAGCAGCCCGCGAACTGCGCGTTCGGCGGCGACGACAAGAAGACGCTCTACATCACGGCGCGGACCGCCCTGTACCGCGTGACGCTCCAGGGCGCCGGCCTCTACTGATTCGCCTCACATCCGCCCCGCCGCCCAGATTGCCACCGCCACGCCCATCACGCTCTCGCCGGCGACGAACCCCGAGGCCGTCGCCGTCGTGTAAAGCTCGTCCTTCTTGGGGAACTTCCAGGCCAGAATCGCGGCGACCGCGCCCCCCACGAAAAGCGTAAAACTCGTCGACGCCGGCAGGATGAACGCGAGCCCGATGCCCAGCGGCGACGGCACCCAAGGGGCGAGGCGCTTCGGCCCGAGCTCGCCCACGATCGTGCAAACCACGGCGACGCCCGCCGCGATGGCCATGATCATGGGCGTCTCGGGCGGCAGGCCGGCGAAGCCTTGCTTCAGGAACTCGGCTGCGCCTTTGAACATCTGCACGCCCGGGGCGGGGTATTTCGTGCCGAGCAGCTCCAGCGGGAAGGCCTTGGCGAAGATCAGCGCCGTGACGAACCCGCCCGTCACGACCCCGAAGAGCTGCGCGAGGAGCTGCTTTTGCGGCGACGCGCCGAGGAGCCGGCCCGTCTTCAGGTCCTGCATCATGTCGCCGCAGCTATTGGCCCCCGCGTTCGTCAGCCCCGCCGCCATCAGGCTGGCCTGTGTATGGCCGCCCGTGAGCACGGCGAAGAGGAACTGCGTCATCATCGCCATCGGGCCGATCGGATTCACGTCCGTCTCGCCCATCGTCCGTGTCCCCACGAGCGCGAGCGCGCCCGCGAGCACGATGGCCGCGAGCGTCGTGCCCGGGTGCATGCCGAGGACGAGCCATTGCGTCCCGATCGCCAGGATCACCGCCGCGACGAGGCCCCCCACGAACCAGCGCCGTGGCACCTCCACGTCCTCGCGCACCACCTCGCCCGGCGCCTTCGCGCCCATGGCCCCGAGCGACCGCACCGACGCCGCGATCGACCCTCCTTTGAGCGCAAACGACACGAGCCCGCCCACCACGAGCATCACGACGCCCGGCCAAACGGTAAAACCGACCGCGTTGCCATAAAGCATCGGCGCATCCGACGTCGGCGTCACGATGCCGCGCCCGAGGGCCCACGGGACGACGCCTGTCCAGCAGAGCGCCGCGCCCACGGCCATCCACGCCGTCGTGCGCAGCCCGACCAGCGCCCCCGAGCCGAGCGTCATGAGCGACACGTCGAGCCCCAGCGTGAGCCGCGCCAAGCTCATTCCGCCGAGGCTCGCGAACGCGAACGGCACCGTATCCGGGACGACCCCGAGGCCCCCGCGCCCGAGGGCGAGCGCCGCGCCGATCCCCGTCGCCCAGAGCAATGCGCGTGCTTTCTGGGCCCCGCCTTCGCCCTCGCCGTGCAGCGCGAGCGTCGTCTGGGCTGCGGCGATCCCCGAGGGAAACTTCAGGTTTTCACGGTTGATCATCTGCCGCTTGAGCGGGATGGCGAAGAGCACGCCGAGCAGCGCGGCGGTGACGACCCACGCCGTGATCTCCAGCAGCGAGAGCCGCCGCTCCGTCACGATCATGAGCGCCGGCACGGCCGTCACCATGCCGGCGCCGGCCATCGCGGCCGCGGCCGAGGCGGCCGTCTGCATGGTGTTGTTCTCCAGCACCGAGAACGCGGGCCCGGACACGACCCCGCGCCAGAGCCGGAACAGGAGCCACCCCGAGAGCGCCGCGGTGATCGAGGCGCCGTACGTGATGCCGATCGTGAACCCCGTGTAGAGGTTCGCGGCGGACAGCACCGAGCCGATCACGCACCCGAACACCACCGCGCGCAGCGTGAATTGCCGCTCCATGGGCCGGTAGACCTGCGCATACCACGCTTCGTCCGTGACCTGCCCGTGCACGTCCGCGGGCTCCTCGCCGTGCGGTTCGTTCGTGACGTCTGCTGGCAGGCTCGACATGGATGCATCGTCCCAGCGGGAGAGGGTCGAGGTCAAGGCGCGCAAGGGTCCGCCCGAAGTACAACCGTTTCATCGTGATTTTCCGTGCGGACGTCCTAGACTCTCGAACATGCTTGGAAATCGAAGAGTTTCGTTCACTTCCATGTTTCTGGTCCTCGCCCTCGCCGCGTGCGGGGGACAAACCTCGGGCGGCGGCGACGGCGGCGCCGGGGGAAGCGGCGGCAACGGTGGCGCCGGCGGCGGCGGCAACGGCGGCGCCGGGGGCGGCGGTAACGGGGGCGGCGGCGGCAATGCGGCCTGCGACATCGGCGGCTCCTCGACGCTCCCCGGCGTCTCGGTCGAGTTCGTCACGACCGATTGCACGTACACCGTCGCCGAGGCCGCGGCCGGCATCAAGATCGATTACAACATCGTCGCGGCCTCCGAGGTCGCGAACGTCTATCCCGGGTCGCAGAGTAGCTGCGGACAGCCGGACGAGAGCGGCCTCATTCCTCTCGCGGTCCTCTCCGGCGGCGATCAGAAGTATTGCCTCTGCGACGTCGGCATCTGCCCCGCCCCGGGCGACGTGCCGAACCCTGTCCCCGCGGGCACCTATCCCGGCTCGTTCACGTGGGACGGGGTCAACTGGAACGGCCCCAGCGACTTCGGCGCCCCGAAAGGCGAGCCCTTCCCGCCCGGCGATTACACGCTCAGCGTGAGCGCCATTGGCGAGTACGACGAGGCCGGCGCGAAGAAACCCTTCAAGGTCGAAGGCACGTTCGTCCTGCACCTCGTGCCCTGAGCCGAAAGATCGAGGCGGCCGGGAACTTCCGGCCGCCTCCGCGCTCGGATCGGGCATGTCGATCCGCCGGCTCGCCCCCGCCCTCCTCCTCGTCCTCGCGGCTTGCACCAAAGCCACGCCCGGCCCCGAGGCCGCCTCGCCCGCGGCGCCTGCGCCGAAGACCCTCGCCAAGACCCCACCCCCGCCCGTCGACGAGCCCCTCACGCCCCCCGTCGTCCAGAGCGACGCGCCTGCGTCCGTCGCCGTCGCGCCTGCGCCCGTCCCCGACGAGCCCCTCGCGCCGCCCGTCGATACCCGTTCTGCCGACCCCCTCATCGCAAAAGGGTCGATGTGGGGGGACGCCGGCGGGGACAAGAAAGAAGGGTCCGGCGGCCTGGGTTTGTCAGGGATCGGCGAGGGCGGCGGCGGGCGCGGGGAGGGCATTGGGCTCGGCACCATCGGCGTGATTGGACGCGGGGCCGGCGTGGGCTCGGGCGCGGGCTTTGGATCGGGCCATGGCAGGCTCGGCGGCTCGCCCCGCGCGCCCGCGGGCGTGCGCGTGGGACCGGGCGGCCTCGGCGCGGCCGCGCAATCGCAGGGCGGCGTGCGCACGGGCGAATGGGACGACAACGCGAACTACCGCGAATTCGCCCGCTGGCTCGGCAAGGAGCGCGCCCCGGGCGCCGCGACGATGGACCTCTCCGCGCGCCGCTTCCTCGTCGTGCGGGACAGCGCGGGCAAACCCGTCCCGAGCTGCCCCATCGAGGTGCGTGACGCCGCGGGGACGACGCTCTCGCTCCGCACGACCGCGAATGGCCGCGCCCTTCTGTTTCCGCGCGCCGAGGGATTGAAGGGCCCGGACCTCGTGGCCACGGCGCGCTGCCAGGGCGAATCCGTCGCGAAGACGACCACGCTCTCCCCGGGCGACGGCGTCGTCGACCTCGCCCTCTCCGGCACGCGTGTCCTGCCCGAGGCGCAGACCATCGACGTGGCCTTCGTCCTCGACACGACGGGCTCGATGTCCGAAGAAATCCACGCGCTGCGCGACACGCTCGAAAAGGTGGCCGGCGCGCTCTCCAAAATGAACGTCCGCCCGCGCGTGGGCCTCGTCGAGTACCGCGACCGCAGCGACGAATACGTGACCCGCATGCACCAGATGACCACGGACGTCACCGGCCTCCAGGCCCGGATCGCCACCCTCAGCGCGGGCGGCGGCGGCGACACGCCGGAGCACGTGAACGAGGCGCTCCGCGTCGCCGTGCGTGGCCTCCGTTTCCGGCCCGAATCGCTGGCGCGCCTCGTCTTTTTGATCGGCGACGCGCCCCCGCACCTCGATTACGCGCAGGACGAGGGGTATGCCGGCGCGATGAAGGAAGCGAGCCACGCAGGCGTGCAGGTCTATTCGATCGCGGCCTCGGGCATGGATACCCTCGGGCAGGTGGTCTTCCGGCAAATCGCGCAATACACCGGCGGAACGCACATGTTCGTCCTGCGCGGCGGCGCGGGGCCGGAGTCGGTGGGCGGCGGCGATCCGCGCGCGAGCTGCGGCGGCACGCACACCGATTACACGAGCGGAAACCTCGACGCGCTCATCCTGGGAAAGGTGCAGGGAGCGATCGCGGCGAGGGACGCGGATCCGATGCGAATCGCCGGCCTCCACCAGGACGAGAAGGACCGGCCTTGTGATCAGCGGATCGTGATGGCGCGGTGAGTCGCGCGCCAGCACACCTGTGTCCATGTAGCAAGAAAATTCGACCTATCGCGAATCGTCCCACGGCGTCGAGGCGTGTCCTCGACCCGTGTACACGACGGCACGATCGGCATATTCTCTCCTCGATGCAGGGTTCGGTTTTTCCGGGCCCCCGCGCTCGCGCGCGCGGATGCCGCGTCCTTGAACAGGAGGGAACGTGCCGCTCTCGAAAGGGTCCTTCATCGCGGGTCGTTTCACGATCGAGGATCTCGCGGGGAAGGGTGGGATGGGCGAAGTGTACCGCGCCCGGGATGGGGTCACCGGCGCGGAGGTCGCCCTCAAGGTCCTGAACGAGCAGACGGATGGATTCGAGGCGCTCGAGCGCTTCGCGCGGGAGGCGAGGCTGCTCGCGGAGCTCGATCATCCCGGGATCGTCTCGTATCTCGCGCATGGCCAGGCGGAGGACGGCCGGGCTTTTCTCGCCATGGAGTGGCTCGCGGGCCAGGACCTCGGCCAGCGGCTCACGCGCGGGCCGCTCACGCTGAGAGATTGCTTGACCCTCGCGAAGTGCGCCGCCGACGCGCTCGCCGCCGCGCACCGCCGCGGCATCGTGCACCGCGACATCAAGCCGACCAACATGTTTCTGCGGGACGACAGGCTCGACCGCGTCACGCTCCTCGATTTCGGCATTGCGCGCCAGGCCTTCGCCACGACGGGCATCACCGGCACGGGGTTCATCATGGGCACGCCGGGCTACATGGCCCCGGAGCAAGCGCGCGGCGATTTCGATATCGGGCCGAGCGCGGACGTCTTCTCCCTCGGATGCGTGCTCTTCGAGTGTTTGACCGGAAAACCCCCGTTCGTCGCCCGCGACCCGATCGCCCTCCTCGCCAAGGTCCTCTTCGAGGACGTGCCCGCGGTCGAATCGATCCGCCCCGATACCCCCCCGGAGCTCGCGGCGCTGCTCGCGCGGATGCTCGACAAGAATGCGCTCGCGCGGCCGGCCGACGCGGTCGTGCTGCACGAGGAGCTCGCCGCCCTCGTGCTGCCTCCGTCCGGGGACACCTCGTCGCCGCAGGCATCAAACGCCTCGATTCCCGGCGCGGCGCTCAGCGGCGAAGCCATGCAATTGCTTTGCGTCGTCGTGGCGGTCCCGGGCGACGCGCAGGCGCTCAGGGACGCGCCGGCACACGCGGGGACGGAGCGCTCGCCGGGCCTCGCGCGGACGGCCCTGCGCGCCCGGCTGATCGGCCTCGGCGTGCGCGTCGAATGGCTCGCCGATGGCTCGCTCGCCGTCGTCGTGCCCCCGTCGCAAAGCGCGATCGACCAGGCCACGCAAGGCGCGCGTTGCGCGCTCGTGATCAAGGAGGCGTGGCCCGAGGCGCGCGTCGCGCTCACCACGGGCCGTGGCCTGTTCAAGAATCGCCTCCCCGTCGGCGAGGCGATCGACCGCGCAGTCTCGCTGCTCCACGCGCGGATCGAGAAGGAGCGCGCCGCGCCCTCGCCTGCGGAGACCATGGGCGTCTTGATCGACGAGCTGAGCGCGAAGCTCCTCGAGAGCCGCTTCAGCATCGAGTCGACCGGCGTCCGCTGGCGATTGCACAGCGAGCGCGCGGGCGGCGTCGACGCGTCCCGCCCTTTGCTCGGCAAGCCCACGCCCTGCGTCGGGCGTGAGCAGGAGTTGGCCATTCTCGGCGCGACGATCGACGGATGCATCGACAATGCGGAGCCGCGCGTCGTCGTCGTCATCTCGCCTCCCGGCGTGGGAAAGAGCCGCCTGAAGCACGAGCTTTTGCGCCGGCTCCGCGCGCGCTCGCTCGACCTCGAGCTCATCGAGGCGCGCGGCACGCCGATGAGCTCGGGTTCGCCGTATGGGTTGTTCGTCGACGTGCTTCGCGGGCTCTCCGACATGTGCGTCGGCGACCCCATGCCCTTGCAAGAGGAGAAGCTGCGGGCGCGCGTGGGCAGGCGCCTGCCGCCCGAGGACGCGGGGCGCGTCGCCGAATTCCTCGCCGTCTCGTGCGGGCTCACCGTCGAGGAGCCGAGCGCCGCGCTCCTCGCGGCGCAGAGCGACCCGAAGCTCATGAGCGAGAAGATCCAGGAGGCGTTTTTGCGCTTTTTCCGCGCGGAGTGCGCGGCGCGCCCCTGCCTCCTCGTGCTCGAAGATCTGCACTGGAGTGATCCCGCGTCGGTCCGGCTGGTCGATGCCGCCCTCGGCGAACTCAAGGAGCTGCCCTTTTGCGTGCTCGCCTTCGCGCGTCCCGAGGTGACCACCATCTTCCCGAGGTTATGGGAGCGACGGTCGATCCAGCAGATACGCCTCGCGGCGCTCGGAAAAAAGGCGGCCGAGCGGCTGGTCGCCGCGGTGCTCGGCGCGGACGTCCGTGGGAGCGTGGTGGCGCGGATCGTCGAGCAGGCCGCGGGCAATGCGCTGTTCTTGGAAGAGCTCATTCGTGCCGCCGCCGAAGGCAAATCCGAAGAGCACCCGGACACCGTCCTCGCGATGCTGCAGGCGAGGCTCTCCTGCCTCGACCCGGCGATCCGGCGGGTGCTCTGCGCCGCGAGCGTCTTCGGACAAACCTTCTGGCGGGGCGGCGTGTCCGCCCTGCTCGGCGAGGAGCGGAGCGCCCAGCAGACGGATGGCTGGCTTTCCGAGATCGTCCAGGCGGAGCTCGTCGAGAAGCAGCCCACGAGCCGCTTCGCCGGAGAGGTCGAGTATCGTTTTCGTCACGCGCTCCTGCGCGACGCGACGTACGACCTGCTCGCCAAGGACGACCGGACGCTCGGTCATCGGCTCGCGCTCTCGTACCTGGAGCGCGCCGGGGAAAACGAGCCGGTCGTGCTGGCCGCGCATGCGCATCGCGGCGGGGACATGGAGCGGGCGACGCACCATTATCTCCGCGCGGCCGAGCAATCCTACCAGAGGGACGATCACGACGGGCTCTGGAGCTCGGTCGAACGGGGGCTCGCGTGCGGCGCGAGCGGGGCGGTGCGCGGGCAGCTCCTCGCCTTGAAGCTCGAGGTGTGCTTCTGGCGCGAGGGCTGGGAGGCCCAATCTCGCTTGGGCAGGGAGGCGCTCGAGCTCTTGCCGCGCGGCAGCGTCCCCTGGTGCAGGGTGCTGAGCTTCCTCGCCCATGCGCTCCCCAACAGGGATATGGGGGAGGAAATGACCGTGCTCGAAAGCGCGATCTGGGGCACGGACCCCGAGCCTGGCGCCGAGGCGAGTTATTGCCAGGCGGCGTCGATGATCTTCCACATGCTCACGATGATGGGTCGACTCGAGCGAGCGCTCCGCGTGCGCGTGCGTCTCGACGCCTTCGCCCCGCGCGTACCGGAGAGCGCCCTGTACGAGCTCGGCTACGTCTACAATGGTCGATCCACGTTCGAGTATTTCCTGGGGGACGATCCCTTCCTGGCCTACGCGGATTCGATCCGCATGGAGGCGGCGTTCGCAGGCGCGTCGGCCCGGCGCTGGCAGAGGATCGGGCAGATTGTCCTCGGCATTGGGCTCTCGGCGATCGGCGCGGCCGAGGAGGGAGAGAAGGCGCTACGCGAGGTCATTCGGCGCGGGCTCGACGCGAATGATCCGTGGTCGGTGACCCTCGCCCGAATGTATCTGGCGCGCCTGCTCGCGGAGCAAAGCAAGCCGGATCAGCGGGAAGAGCTCATCACCATGGCGAGGCA
This sequence comes from Polyangium fumosum, assembly GCF_005144585.1. Classification (GTDB taxonomy): domain Bacteria; phylum Myxococcota_A; class Polyangia; order Polyangiales; family Polyangiaceae; genus Polyangium; species Polyangium fumosum. The sequence continues at coordinate 151,060 of NZ_SSMQ01000001.1, forward strand.
GCTCATCGAGCTTCAGGGCACCAATGGCGTCGTGGGGCCGGCGTATGGCGCGCTCTCGCGGGGGCTCCTCGCCGAGGGGCGCCTCGCCGAGGCATGGGAGGCGACCGAGAACGCGCTCGCGCGAATGGAAGATTTTCGTTGCTGGCGCCCGGAGGTCCACCGGACCCGCATCGAGATCCGTCTCCGCGAGGGCGACCCCGAGGCGATCCGAAGCGCCGCGGAGGCAGGACTCCGCTGCATCACGCACCTCGGCGGCTGCGTCGGCCATTCCGAGATTCCGCTGCGCCTGGTCATCGCGGAGGCGCTCGCCGCGGCCGGCGACATGGAGGCGGCGCGCCAGGCGCTTAAGGCCACGTTGTGGGTCCTCGAGAGGCGCGCCGCCAAGATTGAGGACGCGGCCTTCAAGGCCCGTTATCTCGCGGTCCCGGAGCACGTCCGCGCGAGGGAGCTCGGCCGCGGTTGGCTTTCGTGAAGGGCAGCGCCCGAAGGCCGCGGCCTTTGGCTTGACACACCATGGGCCCCGAGGAGCCTGCGCGTATCCATTTCTGGCACAGCGCCGATCTCGGAAAGACCTGGACGCGCGTCGGAGCCCTCGACGGGGCCATCGCGCTGGGCGCGTACGCGATGGCCGGCGACAAGATGTACGTCACTCGGTCTGGAAAGGCGTCTCGGAGTCGACCTCGCCGCCGTCGAGCGCTTCGATCGAAAAGGGGGTGCTCACGTTCCTGATGCAGCAAGACAGCGGGCCGGTGGGCATGGGCGTGATTGACCTCGCCGATGCGAAGCAGCGGAGGGTGTCGCCGTTCCCTTCCGCGACGGAAGATGCCTGCGTGCATGGACCCCACGTCGTGGCGCGGCTCGAGGGCGGCGATTGGATCATTTCCAGCGACGCCGGCGCGTCGTTCACGAACCTCGCGGCGCCGCAGGCCGAGGAGATGGCCGCCCTGGAGTGCTCGCCGCGCGGGGCGCGGTATGGATCGCAGCTCCTTGGGTGGTGACGCGCCTCCGCTTCACTGGCACACGCCATAAGCGGCGCACACCCCGGAGACGCAGGCGAGCCCGTACGCGCACGGGCAAGCCTCGCCTGGGCTTCCCCACTTCACGCAGAGGCTCGTCGTCGGATCGGTGATGTCGAACTCCGTGCAGCGGGCGCCCGCGGCGCAGGCGGCGAGGGGCGTGCAAGGCGAGCCGGGCTGGGGATAGGGCCGGCACGCGCCGCCCTGGCAACCGCTGCCGGGCGAGCATTCCTGGTGGCAGTAGAGCCCCTGCTCGCACCTGATCTTGGGCAAGCTCGCGCTCGTGCAGGCGGCGCCTTCCGGCAGGTACGTGGGCGCCGTGCATACCTCGCTCTCGTCGCAAAGGAGGTCCGCGCGGCAAAAGCCCACCGCGCAGCTTTCGCCCTCGGTGAGCCCGGTGGGCCTCGTCGCGCAGGTGCCCGCATTGCACCAGGACGAGGCGCACATGGCGTCGTCCGAGCAGCCCGCGCCGTCGGCCGCGAGCGTCGTACAGACCCCTCCCCTGCAGGAGAACCCGTCCGCGCAGTAGGTGTTCACATCGCATGACGCGCCGGCCTGGCCGCGGGGGGCGCATGTGCCCCAGGATGGCCCGGAATCGGTGGGCTTGCAGTACAGCGTCCACTGGCACTCGATTCCGTGCGAGGTGCATTCCTGTCCCAGCTTCTTGCCGGGGGGCTGGCATGTCCCTTCCTGGCAGCCCCCCTCGACGCAGAGGTCTGTCGCCTCCGTGCAACGCTCGCCGTTTGCGCGGGCGCGCTTGCAGACGCCGCAGGTCTCGAAGACGCTGTGGTCGCAATGGCCGCTCTCGCATTGCACGTTGGCAAAACACACCTCGCCCAGCGGGAACGAGCCCTTCTTGTCGTGTTCGGGATAGAGCAGGTCGCCGCCGTAGCCGACGCACGAGGGGAACACGCCGCCGCCCAGGCAGGGCGAGGCATCCATCTGGTCGGCGCAGGCCTTGATGTCCAGGGACGTGAGGGTGACGCCCGGCGACGTGGCGATGCCGGCGCACGTGTCGACATAGGCCTGCTCGTCGTCGGCGGAGAGCTGCACGCTGGGGCCGGTGCAGCGCTCGGCGAACGCGACGCGCCGAAGGAAGAGGTCATGGCAGGCCGTGACGACGTCGGGCGGTATTTCGGCGGAACCACAGGGCCGGACGACGAGGGCCTGACAGGCCGCGTCGATGTCGGGCGGTATTTCGGCGGAACCGCAGCCGAAGAGCAGGAGGGCGAGGACGCCGGCGACGGAGCCCCCGCGTCGCCAGCAGGGACGAGCCCGCGGAGGCTTGCGTGTGTCGTTCTTCATGGTCCTCGAGCCTACCGCAAAAACGATCCTCCGAACGGCCATGATTGCAGCGGAAGGGCCGTCGCTCCGGCGGATCGAGAATGCCCTTTCGCCAGGCTCGTGAACCCCTATTCACAGTTCGGATCGTTCTCCACGGAACCGCCCGTAGGTTCCACGGAACGGATTGTTGGCACGCCGCATGCTCGGCGCCCGCCGGCTTTCTTCCAGGAGGATCCCATGCGTATCATTTCGTGGATGCTGGTGTCTCTGCTCATCGCCGGGTGCAGCGACGCGGTGACGAACGATCCCTCGAATCCGAACGCCGGGCCTGGCGGGTGCCCTCTGGTCACGTTCAACGAGGGCGTGGACGAGAGCGGGACGAACGGTATCGTCGCGGATGCGAGCGGCGTCTACTGGACCCGCGCGGACTCGGTGTGGCGGGCGGATCCCGGCGGCGCCTCGCCGAGGCGCATTGCGCAAGGGTTCACCGAGGCGTACACGCTGGCGATGGACGACGAGGCGCTGTACGTCGTGGACTATGCCGAAAGGCTCGTCCGGATGAACAAGGACGGGGGCGCGACGGGGGTCCTCGCGCAGGATTCGATCGGCGCGGTCGCGGTGGATGAGGACAGCGTCTATTTCGTGTCGACGGCGGGCCTCTTCCGGACACCCAAGGACATCTCCAAGATCGAATCCCTCGCGCCGATCTCGAGCGTGGGTTCCATCGCGGTCGACGACACGCACGTCTACGTGCGCACCCTCGGCAACGTGGAGGATCCCTCGGGCCACATCGTGCGCGTGCCCAAGGCAGGAGGCGCGATCGAGGAGATCACGCCCCCGACCACGGTGGCATACCACTATTTCGCCCAGGAGCTCGCGGTGGACGGGACGAACGTCTACTGGGTCGAGCCCTCGACCGGTACGCTGATGAAGGCCCCGAAGGAGGGGGGCACGCCGGTCGTGCTGGCCAAGGACCTCGCCGATCCCGTCAGCCTCACGCTGGACGGCGATAGCGTCTACGTCACGCTGCGCGGCAAGGATGGCGGCTCGCTCGACGAACGTGGCGTCCTTCGTGTACCCAAGGAGGGAGGCGACGTGGCGGATGTGGCGCGTGGCCCGCAGATAAGTGCGTTCGACGTGGCGGTGGATGCCGAGCACGTGTACTGGACCGCCCGCGTGGTGAGCGCAGGCGTCACTGCGAGCTGCAAGTGATGATAGGATCGATCCGGAGGGCTTCCTCGCGAAGCCGGTGAACCCGAGCTCGGCCGAGACGATCGCTGGGAGGAATGCGAGCAAGAGGCGCCCCACCCCATACGCCCATGCGACCGGCGCGGAAAAACCTTGTCGAGCGCGCTTGTGCCGCCGAACGAGCATCGCCTAGAATGCGCCCCGCCTATGGCCCACTCCCTGGCCACCACCGACAACGAGTTCGAATCCGCGTCGCCTTCGGCGACCTTCGGCGTCCTCATCTTTGTCCTCCGTTACGAGGACCTCTGCGCGGCGAACTCCGTGGCTTTGCCTCCTCTCACGCACGACGGCGCCGGCTTCACAATCGGGCGCGCCTCCGAGGTCCGGCCGCCTGCAATGGAAGGAAAAACCTTTCTCCTGCCCGACCGCTCCGTATCACGCGTGCACGCCCGCGTGGTGCGTCGTGACGGCAAGGACCTCCTGGAGGACGCCGGGAGCAAGTTTGGCACGTTCGTCCGCGGTGAGCGCATTCAGGGGTCCGTCCGCCTCGCCGACGGCGACGTCGTGGAGATGGGTCAGTCGCTCTTCGTGTATCGGCGGGTCGACGAGCCAACGGCCGTTCGCATGATCACCCATCCCGCGGGGTTCGTGTTTGGCCCGACGCGCACCCTTTGCCCCGAGCTCATGAGCCTCGCGCGCGACCTCGATCCTCTTTCGCGCTCCGATCAACCGATCCTCGTGCTCGCCGAGACCGGCGCCGGCAAGGAGATCGTCGCGCGGTACGTGCATGACAAGAGCGGCCGCCCAGGGCCCTTCGTCGCCGTCGATTGCGGCGCCATCCCCGAGCACCTCGTCGAGGGCGAGCTCTTCGGCCATCGCCGCGGCGCGTTCAGCGGCGCGCACGAGGAGCGCAAGGGCCGCATTCGCAGCGCGGAGGGGGGCACGGTGTTCCTCGACGAGATCGGCAACCTGCCCGGGAGCGCGCAGGCGAGCCTGCTCCGCGCCATTCAAGAGAACGAGGTGACGCCGGTGGGGGCCGATCGGGGGCAAACGGTGGACGTGCGGTGGATCGCCGCGACGAACGTGGACGTCTTCTCCGAGAGGAGCGTCTTTCGCGCGGATCTGAGGGAGCGTCTCGCGGGGTACGTCGCCATGCTCCCGCCGCTCCGGAAGCGCCGCGAGGATCTCGGTTTTCTGGTCGCGCACCTGCTCCGGCGGCGGGGCGTCGAGCGCGCGTCGATCACGAAGCCGGCGGCGCACGCGCTCTTTTTGGGTGACCTGCCGGGCAACGTGCGCGAGATCGAGCGCAGCCTCGGGAGCGCGTGCCTGCTCATGGGGGACGGGCCGATCGACCTGCAGCACCTGAGCGCCCTGCGGGCGCGCGCGGCGAGCGAGAAGAAGGAGCCGGCATCGGAGCCGCCGGGCGCCGAGGCGATGGACGAGGAGCGGCGCAACAAGAAACGCCCGCCGCGGGAGAAGATCGAGGCGGCGCTGTTCCGGGCGAAAGGGTGCCAGGTAGATGCGGCGCGTCTGCTCGGGGTGCACGACAGGCAGCTCGCGCGGTGGATGGATGCGTACGGGATCCCGCGACCGCGGAAGGGCACTTCCGGCGGGTGAGGCGATGTCCCGCGAGGGCGGGATCGTGTTCCGGAAGGCCGGGGCGGTAGCCCACATGGGCGGGGTCATGTTCCGCAAGGGCGGGCAGGCGACCTACGACGGCAGGACGGCGTCCCACGACGGCGGGTCGGCGTCCCACGACGGCGGGTCGGCGTCCCACGACGGCGGGTCGGCGTCCCGCAAGGGCGGGGTCATGTTCCGCAAGAGCGGGGAAGCGTCCCACGACGGCGGGTCGGCGTTCCGCAAGAGCGGGTCGGTGCTCCACGACGGCGGGTTGGCGTTCCGCAAAGGCGCCCAAAATGTCCGGACAAATTCGGACAAATTCTGGACAAATCTCCCCGCGCCGCCCGTGCGTCTCCCGGCCCGCGCGTCGCGCGTTCTTTTCTTTCCGTGGGATTTCAAGCGGTTCGCGCCTGCGCGTGGGGAATCTCGAAGCTTGGCATTCCTCGTGCACACCCTCGCGCCCGACGCGACGTCGTACCCCCCTACCGCGTCAAGGGAGGAATCATGACTGCAACCTTGATCGTGAAGAGTTCGTATCCCCGGAAGGGTTTTACCGCCATCACACAGCTCGGCCTCAAAGCTTTGCATCTGGCGTTCACGCACGCCGCCGCGCTCTCGCCACGGCTGCCGCAGGATTTGGTCGAGGAACTCAAGAGTGACATCGAGAGCTTCGGAGACGTCGTCCCCGGCGCGAAGCAGGCCCGGAGCGAGTCGGTCGCCGCGACGAGCGAGCAATTCGCCGCCCTCGCAGACGGATACGAGCGCGCGCGGCAGGTTCGCGCCGCCCTCCGCCGCGTCAAGGCGTCCGCCGACGTACAACGTGCTTATGGCGTGGGCCGGAAAATGAGAAAGGACAGCGTGTCCGACGTGAAAGCCGCGATCCAGCAGATCCTCGATCGCGCCAAGGACAAGCCGGCCGAAGCCAAGTCCCTCGGCATCGTCCAAAAAGACCTCGACGGCCTCGCGCTCGCGCTCGCTGCGATCACGGATGCCGATACGAAGCAGGATCAGAGCCGCGCGAGCGCCCCGCTGACGACGCAGGAGCGGAATCGGATCGGCAACCGGATCCTCGCCGCGGTCGCGCGGATCGAGGGCGCAGGGCGGCTCGAGTTCGCGAACGACGAGACGAAACGCGCGAGCTTCGAGGCCCTCGGCGCAGGGCCGAGGGGGAAGCGAAACGCGGGTGCAGCGAGCACGACGGAAGGGGTGTCGGGATGAAGGCGCCGTAACCGTCGTCCTCGCCTCGCTCGCAAGAACGCCGTGACCGACCGCCGGGCCTGCGGAGGGATCCATGCCTTCCGGACAGGCCCGGCCTCGCCCCCGAAGCGCCTCGCCACCTGGCAAGAACCACCCTACAGTGCAGCGCGATGGCCATCGACGGCATCGAGCTTCGTAGGGTCCTCGGGCAGTTCGCGACCGGCGTCACGGTCGTCACCACCCGCCTCGAGGGCGTGCCGCAGGGCATGACCGCGAACTCCTTCACGTCCGTCTCCCTCGACCCGCCGCTCGTCCTCTTCTGCGCCGACAAACGCGCCCGCTCCGGCATGCTCGTCGGCGCGGCCGGCTGCTTCGCCATCAACGTCCTCGCCGAGGAGCAACGCCACCTCTCGGACCTCTTCGCCGGCCGGGGCTCCGACGAGCAGCGCAGGGCCCTGCTCGACGAGATCGGGCAAGACGCCGTCACGGGCGCGCCCGTCCTGCCCGGCGCCCTCGGCTGGCTCGATTGCCGCCTCGAACGTGTCATCGACGCCGGCGATCACGTCGTCTACTTCGGCGAGGTCGTCGCCGCCGGCGGCGGCGAGCCGGCCGCGCCCTTGCTCTACTTCCGCAGCAGCTACCGCCGCCTCGGCCCGCTCTGACCGCCCGCGCACCGTCGTGGTCGCACCCGTTTGTCCGTGGTGAACGTCACGCGCCGTCATCGTGCGACCTCGTCGACCTGGAAAGGTGGCCGTTGAACAGCGCCGCCTGACCCTCTAAGGTACCCGCGAATCCCGCAAGGAGAGCGCATGGCCCTGGGTGACGTGGTCTTGGTGGCGACCGACCTGAGCGACTCCGCCGATGAGGCGATCAAGCTCGGACACGAGTACGCGAAGCGGGCGGGCGGCAAGTTCGTCGTCTGTCACGTCGTGCACGAGGTGCTGCGTTCCGCGCCCCTCTTCCCGCAGGCGATCCAGGCGGACATGGAGGCCCTGATCCACGCCGAGAGCCGGGCCGCCGCCGCGGTCGAGGATCGCGTGAAGGATCTCACCGGCCTCCCCAGCAGCGGCTTCGAGGTCCGCATCGAGAGCGGCGGCGCCGACGCCGCGATCCTCCGCGTCGCCGAGGACGTCAGCGCCACGCTCGTCGTCACCGGCAGCCGCGGCCTCACCGGCATCGCGCGGCTCCTGCTCGGCAACGTCGCCGAGCGGATCGTGCGGTACGCGCATTGTCCCGTGCTCGTCGCGCGCCCGCACGCGCGGTCGAAGAAGATCCTCGCCGCGACCGATCTCTCCGAGCTCTCGCAGCCCGGCGTCGCGCTCGCGGGTCAGGTCGCCGCGGAGCAGGGCGCCGCGCTCACCGTGGTGCACGCCCTCGACGTCCTGCCGGCGCCGGCGCTCGGCTTCACCGTGCCCTTCGGCGGCGCGCCCATCATTCCTCCGCCCGAGCTCATCGAGCAGATGCGCGTCGGCGCGGACGGCGTGGTCGGGGGCATGATCGACCGGCTCGGGATCAAGGCCGATCGTCGCGTGAGCGAGGGAGATGCCGCCACGGTCGTGATCCGGACCGCCGAGGAGCTCGACGTGGACCTCGTCGTGGTCTCGACCCACGGCCGCACCGGCCTCGCGCGCGTGGCGCTCGGCAGCGTGGCCGAGAAGGTCGTGCGGGGCGTCCAATGCTCCGTCCTCGTTGCGCGCTCGCACTGACGTCCGCGGTTGACGCGGCGCCGCGCCAGTGTCACGGAAGCACCGGCGCCGGCGCCCGCCGGCCGCGTTTGGGAGGCATCATGGCGACCGATTCATCAAACGAGAAGGCCCCGACCGAGGACTGGAGCGTGCCCATGCTCCTCGGGCTCGCGGTCGTGGTCCTCGGCGGCTTCTTCGTGTTCATCAACACGATCTCGCCCTGAAAGGCCGGGTCTCCCCGCGCGCCGGGGAGACCTCCTTCCGCCTTTCCGGGCAGAGCCGTCACTTCAAGAAGAACCCGACCGACAGCTCCGCGTTCCAGCGGATGTCGCCGATGATCCCGACTTCGCCGGCGGCCTGCGCGAAGAACCACTTCCGCACGTGCGCCCGTGCGCCTGCGCGCGCCGAGAACGCGAAGCTCACCGCCCCGTAATCGGCCTTGTAGCCGTCGATCGCGAGCTCGGTGTCCACCCAGTGGACGCCGCCGAGCAGGTCCGCGAAGAGCGCGACCTTCGTCCACGCGTACTCGCCGCCGATGCCGAACCGCAGCTCCTTCGCGGACAACGACTGCACCGTCACCTTCCGCTGCGTGCCGCTCACGTCGTAGAGCGCCGTCGAGTCGCTCACCTTGTAGGTCGGGAACGGCACGTCGAAGCCCACCGTCATCCGGATGTGGCTCATCACGAGGCGCAGGTCGTAACGGAGCCCGAGCACCGTCGCGTTGTCGAAGGGCGGCATGACGAAGGGCGCGACGAGCCCGCCGCCGCCGATCCCCTCGGCCGCGCCCTCCTCGAACTTGAAGGACGTCTTGGAGTAGGACCGCTGCCCCGCGAGGAAGCCCATCGTGAACTCGAAATGGTCTCCGTTGGCCCAGCCATCGGACTCCGGCTCCTCGTACGGCGGGGGCGGGGGCGGCGGCGCGGGGTGCTCCGGCACCTGGAGCGGCTGTTGCGGCGGCAGGCTCGGGGGCGGCGCGGCCACCTCCATCGGATCGGCCTTCTTTTCGCCCGGCGGCAGCGGCTCGGGGGAGGGCTCCGCCTGGGCGAGCGCGAGGGCGGGCGCGGCGAGGCCGACGAGGGCGAACGTGGCGAAGGACAGGGCGAACGTAGAAAAGCGACGCATACGGAGCGGTTCCTTCCGGGGCGCATCGTAGCCGAGTTTTCGAAACCGAAACACCGTCGCGGGAGAGGGCGGTGAGGCCGCCCATGCAGGAAGCGTCCCATGCCGGGTCGCCAAACGATTGCGATTTTCTGCGAGAGGCGCATTGACTCGTTGCGCCGGGTGCTCGATCATCAAAAGCCGCCTACAAAACGGGAGGGACCTCGATGATCCAGCAAGACCCATGGACGCGGCCCGCGGACGCGGCGCCGGAAGGACATGGCGCGCTGGAGGCGGAGGAGCGGTTCCACGACCTCCTTTCGCGCCTGCCGGCGGCGGCCTATACCTGTGATGCCCAGGGGCGCATCACGTTCTTCAATCGGGCCGCCGAGAAGGTCTGGGGGCGCGCTCCGATGCTCCGCCACGAACAGGATCGGTTTTGCGGCGCGCTCCGCCTGTTCACCCCCGAAGGAGAGCCCGTCCCCCACGACCGGTGCTGGATGGCGAGGGCGCTGGAGACGGGCGCGGCGCACAACGGCCTCGAGATCGTCATCGAGCAGCCCTCCGGCGACCTCGTCGTGGCGCTCGCGCACGCCCATCCGCTCCGCGATCGTCAGGGAACTGTCACGGGCGCCGTCAATGTCCTGGTCGACATCACCGACCAAAAACGCGCCGAGCAGGAGCGCCGCGAGCTCGAAGCGCAGGTGCTGCACGCGCAAAAGCTGGAGAGCCTCGGCGTCCTCGCGGGCGGCATCGCCCACGATTTCAACAATCTGCTCACCGTCATCACCGCGCAGGCGAGCCTGGCCCTCGGGGAGGTGTCGTTTCCCTCGCCGCTCGCCTCGATGCTGCAGGAAATCTCGATCGCGGCCGAGCGCGCCGCCGACCTCGCCCGGCAAATGCTGGCCTATTCCGGTCGAGGGACGTTCGTGACCCAGCACGTCCGGCTCGATACCGTCGTCCGGGAAATGGCCGTCCTCCTGCGGACGATCGTATCGAAGGGCGCGACGCTGGAGCTCGATCTGTCGCGCGCGTGCGTCGACGGGGACGCGACCCATTTGCGGCAGGTCGTGATGAACCTCATCACGAATGCATCGGACGCGCTCGCAGGCAAACCCGGCGTCATCCGGCTCCGCGCCGGCGTGCAAAAGCTCTCGGCGCCGCGGTCCTCGGCCTGCATGACCGAGCCGCTTCCGCCCGGCGATTATGCCGTGGTGGAGGTCGAGGACTCCGGCGAGGGGATGAGCGAATCGGTCCTCGCCCGGATCTTCGATCCGTTTTTCACGACGAAGGTCGGGGGCCGGGGCCTCGGCCTCGCCGCCGTGCTCGGCATCGTCCGGGCACATCGAGGCCTCGTCGACGTGACGAGCCGGCCGGGGAAGGGGACGACGTTCACCTTGTTCCTGCCGATCGCCGTCGAGCACGTGTCGATCTTGCCCGGCGCGAGCGACGAGGCTTTTTCGAGCTGCCACTGCTCGCACGGCACGATCCTCGTGGTCGACGACGAAGACGCCGTGCGTCGCGTCGCGCACCGCGTGCTCGAGCGCGCCGGCTACCGCGTCCTCGTCGCCACCGACGGCCGCGAAGGGGAGCGCATGTTCCACGAGCATCGCCACGAGATCGGCGCCGTCATCGCCGATCTGACGATGGGCGAGATCGGCGGGATCGAGCTCATCCGCGCGCTCCGCGGGATCGACCCCGCGCTGCCCGTGCTGCTCATGAGCGGCTACAGCAGCGAGGACTCGGCCCCGCTCTCGTGCCTCGGCGTGCCGTTCCTCGCGAAGCCGTTCACCGCGAACATGCTCGTCACCGCCGTGCGCGAGGCGCTCGCGGGCCCAGGCGGGTGCGCCGGGATCTCGGCGGCGTAGGCCTCACCCCTTTCGGAAAGGCACGTTCGCGCGCGCTCGCGCCGCCGCCTCGCGCTGCGCGGTGACCGCCGCCGACTCCTCCACGCGGTAGGACGCCGGGGCGCGCAGGTACGTCACCGCCTCGGGCAAGGTCGCGCGCGCCGCGATCGATCGATCCCGCCCGAGCGACGGCGCCTCCGGCCGCTCGAGCGCGCGGCCCTGCCGCACCCGCGGCCGCGAGAGCGGCGTGAGCGTCGTCGCCCCGAGATCCTGCGGCGAGCGCATCCGCTCCGCCATCAGGTGCACGACGTCCGCGACGAGCCGACCCGCGTTGTCCGTGTACCGCACGACCATCTTCCGACCCGGCCGCGGCGCCGCCTCGTCGCCGAGGTCCGCGGGCGGCACGCCCCACGCGCCGCCCTGCTCCAGCGCCACGAGCTCGCACCGCATCGGCAGCGCCCGCGCCTCCGCGTCGTCGAGCCCCCGCGCGATCCACCCGCCCGCGCGCCGCCCCCGCCGCTTTGCTTCGAGCAGCATCGCCTCCTCGTCGTCGCCCGCGCCGAGGTCGGCGAGGTCGTCCGTGTCGAGCGCGCCCCAGCCGTCGACCACGGTCGTCTCCAGCGAGGGCCCCGTCGGGCCGAGCACGAGCCCGGGGCTCGCGCGGAAGGGCACGCCGAGCGCCATCGCCGCGATCACGTTCGTCGTCGCGCTCGCCCCGCCCACGTACGCCGCGCGCGCGACCCGCATCGAGGCCTCGGCCCCGGCCGCATGCGCGCTCGACCCGTCGATCACGGGATCGCCCGCGGCGGCGAGGTGAAGCCGTGCGGTGCGGGTGGCGATCGCCGTGGCGCGTCGGGCCGCTGCGCGCAGGAGCGAGGCGAGCAGCGAGGCTTCGAGGAAGGGCCCTTCCACCGTGGCGATCGGCGCGCCGGGGAAGGCGAGGGTGCCGTCGGGGACCGCGTCGAGATCGATGGCGGGCACGAGGTGGGCGAGCCGCTGGGCGAGCGCGTCCGAGAAGCCGACGAGGCTTTGCGCGGCGGCGACGGCGGCGGGATCGATGAGCGGCCGACCGAAGAGCTCGAGGGAGCTCTCGAGCCCGGAGACCACGAGGAAGCCCGTGTGGGGCGGCGCGGCGCGGAACGAGAGCTCGAAGCTCGCCCGGCGATCCGCGAGCTTGGCGGAGAGCAGGCGATCTGCGTCGAGCAGCGCGCGGCCATCGAGGAGCAGGGGGCTGTGGTGCGGCATTTCTCCACAAGGCAGCGCTCGTCCGTCCTTGTCAACCGCCGCGATGCAGGACACGTGGAGGGACGTCCCCGGAGCGCGCCACGCAAGGAAGCGTCGTGCCCGCCTGGGTTCCACCCTCGTGCGACGCCCTACCTTGGTCCACGGCGGACCTGAAAGGCTGCAATCCATGTGCCTTTCAGAACTGCAAAGATCGCCCAGGCGAGCACATACAAGATGACGAAGATTCGTCACTTCGGGGTTGGCCCATAGGTTGCTCTATCTACGGGCAGAGCGCCTGCTCCGGTCCCCCCCCCCGCCGTCGAGTAGGCGCTCTGCTTTTTGTCTCGCGGCATCGTTGCTCCGCGAGGGCGTCGTTCTGCCGCGTCGCGCTATGTTCGGCTCCGGAGACGGAGGAGCGGATGCGCGACGCGTGGACGTGGTGGAGGGGTCTGGCCGTGCTGGTCCTGGCCCCGGCGATCGGGTGCCTCTCGCTCTCGACGGGGGACGGGGGCCAGGGGAGCGCGGGTGGCGCGGGCGGGAAGGGCGGCGCCGGCGGGAGCGGCGGCATGGGCGGCCTCGACGGCGTGCCCGGGGGCGGCGGCGCCGGCGGCGCGGGCGGGGGTGGGGATGACAGCGGGGCCGTGACCGCGTCGTCGTCGAGCGGGGCCACGTCGAGCAGCAGCAGCGGCGGCGCCGGCGGCGGCGAGAACGGTCAGTCCTGCATCGAGGCGCCCGAGTGCCTGAGCGGTTTTTGCGTCGACGGCGTGTGCTGTGACACGCCCTGCAACGGCGCCTGCGTGTCGTGTGCTCGGCCGACCCGCCTCGGCACGTGTACGAACCTCCCCCTTCAGGAGGAAGATCCGGGGAGCTGTACGCTCACGAAGGCTTGTGACGGCGCTGGCGTGTGCAAGTCCAAGAATGGGCAGACGTGCACCAGCAACGGCGAATGCCTGAGCGACAAGTGCGTTGGAGGAGCCCCCAAGACCTGTCAGCCCTGACCGGTTTTCCCCTTTGCGAGACCGTCACCTCGGTCCCGCAGCCGGCACGGCGTCCCCTTCACGCTCCTTGAGCCGACGTCGAAAGGCGCCGGGCGTCTCGCCCAGGTGTCGCTTGAAGGCCTTCACGAAGGCGCTGTCAGTCTCGTAGCCGACCGCCTGCGCGATGGCGCTCGTGGACGCCGTACCCCCGGCCATGAGCTGCGTGGCCCTGTGCATGCGCCAGCGTGTCAGGTAGGTCAGCGGCCCCTCGCCGACGACGGCCTTGAAGCGCGCTGCGAACACCGAGCGCGACATGCTGGCCAGGTGCGCCAGGCTCTCCACCGTCCAGGGTTTCTCCGGGTGCTCGTGCAGGCGTTGCAGCACGACGCCGATCTGCGCGTCGGTCAGGGCGCGGAGCCAGCTCGCTTGCGCGTCGGGCAGGGACGCCACGTGCGTGCGCAGCGCTTGCACGAACAGGACCTCCGAGAGCCGGCTCGCCACCGTCTCGTAGCCGGGCAGCTCGGCCTCCATCTCCGAGGCCGCGAATTGCAGGGTGGATTCGAGCCACCGCGCGGCGATGCCTCCGTCGCCCTTCACGTGGATCAGCGGCGGCAAGCTCGCGATCAGCGGGTCGAGCGACGTGCCTTCGAACAGGAAGCAGCCGGAGACGAGCGTGGTCGGCGCGCCCGCGCCGCCATGATGCACGAGCCCGCCACAACGCCCGCCGCGGATCGCATAGATCTCGGCGACCGGCAGGGGCTGCGTCTCCGGGGCATCCCGCAGGACGTGGGTGCTCCTGCCCAGGAGGAAAACAAAATCGCCTCCCGAGAGCGGGATGCGCGCGCCGTCGACGTCGAGCAGGCAGCTCCCGCGCGAGACCGCGTAAAACAGAGCGAGCCCCGGCTTTTCGACGCGCATGCCCCACGGCGCGCGCATCTCCAGCCGTCCGTACACCTTGGTCCGCAGGTGAAGCCCGCGCAGCACGTCCGCGAGAACGTCCATCGTCCCTCCGTTGTGACGGACGATCGAACCACAAAAACGGACGCCGTGCCAAGGATCGTCCGCCGCTTCCGGAGTACGGTTCCTCCGAGGCCATTCGATGCAAAGGGGGGCGGACGAGCGCTCGGTCCCCGGGCACGGGTGCGCCTGCGGGAAGGAATGGAGCGATCATGAGCAAGACGGGGACGTCGAACAAGATTCGTGTAGGTATCGTCGGGGCAAACCCGGACCGGGGCTGGGCCTCCCACGCGCACCTGCCCGCGCTGAAGGCGGTGCCCGCCTACGAGGTCACCGCGGTGAGCACCACGCGGCAAACGAGCGCGGACGAGGCCGCGCGCCGCTTTGGGGTGCGTCACGCCTTCGATCGCGCCGAACCCCTGATCGAGCATCCGGAGGTGGACCTCGTCGTCGTCTCCGTCCGCGCGCCCTTGCACGCGGGGCTCGTGCGCGCCGCCATTGCCGCGAAGAAACACGTCTTTTGCGAATGGCCCCTCGGCGTCTCCCTGGACGAGACCGCCGAGCTCGCGCGCCTCGCGGAGTCGGCCGGCGTTCGTACGTTCAGCGGCGTGCAGCGGCGCTTCGCCCCGGGCGTGCGGTACCTCCGGGATCTCCTGGCCGAGGGGTATGTCGGCAAGGTCCGCTCCGTGGATCTCCATGTCGCCGTGCCCTACCTCGGCGCGCAGATCCCGCAGGCCCTCGCGTATACGACCGACGTGAAGAACGGGGCGAGCACGCTCTCGATCCTCACCGCGCATTACCTCGACACGGTGCTCTCCGCGGTGGGCGACGTCCAGAGCGTCTCCGCGGTGGTCGCGCGTCAGTTCGACCAGGCGACGATCGTCGAGACGGGCGAGACGCTCCCCGTCACCGTGCCGGACCAGGTGCTCATCAGCGGGACGCTGCAAAGCGGCGCGGTCCTGTCCGCCCATATCGAGGGCGGGAAGCGCAATGGCGGGGAGATTTTCGCGACGATCACGGGGACCGAGGGCGACCTGCGTTTGTCCCACGATTTCACCGTCTCCGGCGCGCGCGGCGACGGCCAGCCGCTCGCGCCGCTGAAGACGCCCGAGCGTTATCGATCGCCCGTCACGGCGGAACTCCACGAAGATGCGGAGCAGACGGCGCACCTTTATGCGGCCCTGGCGAAGGATCTCGCCGAAGGGACCGAGGTGGTCCCGACGTTCCGCGAGGCCTGGAAGCTTTATCGGTTGATCGACGCGCTCGCGACGTCCTCGGCGACGGGAAAACGCGTGGAATGGAAAGGGTGAGCGAACGGGCGCGCTAGAGCAGCTTCGAGAGGATCTTCGTCCCCTCCACCGTCGAAGCCTCGTCGAAGAGGTGCGGCAGCGTGATCTGCGGCAGGTCGATCTCCTGCGTCAGCCGCGCGAGGCTCTCGGCCTGCACCTTCTCCCGCACCGCCCGCCGCGCCCCCGCCACGAGCGCGCTCTCCGCCGTGCCATCCGTCCGGCCCGGCGCGTCGATCGAGAGCAGCGACGCCTCCTGCGCGAGCCGATCGCGCTCCTCAGGCGAAAAGAGCGGCGCGAGGACCGCGTTCACCACGAGGCGCAGGACCGGCAGCGTGAGGTCCGTCTTGATCGCGTCGACGAGCTCGATCGTCTCCTGCGCCGGCATCTCCTCGGGCAACGTGACGACCACGATCCCGCTCCGCGCCGGATCGCGGAACATCGCCCACGCCTCCTCGGCGTCGCGGCGCAAGACGCCCGGCGGCACCACGTCGAGGATCACCTTCGGCACGCGCATCATGTCGAGGCCGTGGCCCGTGGCCGGCGCGTCGAGCAGGACGACGTCGAAGCGCGGACGCCCGTCGGGGCCGAGCTCCGTCGTGTGAAACCACGCCTTGCCGAGCATCGCCCACTCGTACAGGCCGGGCACCGCGCGGAAGAAGGTCTTCGTGTAGCGGTTGTCGAAGACGGCGTGCGCCACGCTGCGCACCTTGAGGACCATCTCGCCGTACTCGGTGAGCGCCTTCTCGGGCGAGATGTTCACAGCCCACACGCCCTCGGCGACGGGCATGATCTCGTCGCCGATCGGCTTCGTCCCGAGGATCGCCGAGAGCCGCTCTTTCGTGTTGCAGAGGGCAACCAGGACCCGTTTGCCCTCCCGCGCCAGCGCCACGGCGAGGGCCGCGGCGAACGTCGTCTTGCCCACGCCTCCTTTGCCCGTGACGAAGAGGAAGCGGCGCCGCCCGAGGTCGTCGACGAGCCGCCCCGGCGCGTGGCCTTGCGAGGGAGAAGAAGGGGGCATGCGAACCGGCGATCCTCTAGGCGACGGGGCCCGGAAAGGCAACCGGGTTCTGCACGGCTTCGCCCGGCGAGGCGCGCCGCGTTCTGCTACCTAGAGGGACATGCGCGTGACCGAAGCGGGCCTCGAGGCCCTGAACGGGCGCCTCGCCGGCGCCGCGCCGCTCGATGTCCTGCGTTTCGTGCACCAAACGTTCGGCCGGCGGGCCGCGATCCTGACGAGCATGCAGCGCGCCGGGACGTGGCTCTGCCGGCTCGCCGACCAGGCCGGGCTCGACTTCGACGTGGTCTTCGTGGACACGGGCGTGCTTCACGAGCAGACGCGCTGGACGCGGGACGAGCTCGCGCGGACGCACGGGAATCTCCGGGTGATCACGCTCTCGCCCGAGCGTACGTTCGCCGCGCAGACGGCGGAGGAGGGCCTCTTGTACCTCTCCGTCGAGGGCCAGGAGCGCTGCTGCGATCTGCGCAAGACGGCGCCGCTCCACGCGATCCGGGGCCGCTACGACGCGTTCGTCGCGGCGCTGCGGCAGGGCGAGGGCGGGGCGCGCAGCAAGGTGCAGCCCCTCGGGCTCGACCTCGTGATGGGCGCCCTGCGCGTCCACCCGCTCGCGCGCGTGACGAACGAGGAGCTCGACCGGGCCATCGCCGCCGATCCCGGCGTGGTCGTGAACCCGCTCCACGCCATGGGGTTTCGGACGATCGGCTGTTTTCCCTGCACGACGCCGGTGCTGCCCGACGAAAGCGAGCGCGCCGGCCGATGGCGGCATTTGGCGAGCGTGCAGTATTGCGGGATCAATCCGGTGGACCGCGGCGCCGCCGAGGGGGCGATCGAATTGGACGATCGTTATGCCGAGGCGCTCGCCGGGCCCGCGGTGTAGGCGGACGAACGGCCGCGGAGCGCCGTCCATCCGCCAACTCGACCTCCCTGTCAAGAGCCTCCCTCGTGTGGGATGACGCTCCTGTCTGGGTCGCGAAAGCACGGCCTCGGAGCCGAGCGGACCGAGAAGTTCCGGCGCGAAGCTCGTTTCGCGTCACCTTGTGCTTGACGAAAGCCCTCGCAGAGGTGATTCCGGGACGCAAATGGCAGCGAGCTACTTCGACGTGGACGGCACGCTGATCCGCACGAACCTCGTCCACCCCACGCTCTATTACGTCCTGAACCAGAACACGCCGCTGCACAGCCTCGCGAAGCTCGGCGGGGCGCTGGTGAAGGCTCCGTGGCTGGCGTGGGCGGAGACGCGGGACCGACGCATCTTCAACGAGCTGCTCTTCACGTCCTACGGCGGGATGAGCGAGGACCGGCTCGTGGGGCTCGCGGTCGAGACGTTCGAGCGCGTGATCAAGCCCAACATCTACCCCGGCGCGCGGGACCTCGTGCAGACGAGCCTCGACAAGGGGCACGACGTGGTGCTCGTCTCGGGCGCGCTCGACTTCCTGATGCGCCTGCTCGCCGAGCACCTCGGCGCGACGGACGTCATTGCGAACCGCCTGGAGATCAAGGACCGCTTCGCGACGGGCAAGCTCCTGCGCCCCGTGGTCGCGGGCCCCGAGAAGTCGCGGCTCATTCGTGATCACGCGAAAGGCCGTGGCCACGACCTCGACGAGTGCTTCGCTTACTCCGACAGTTACTCGGACGTCCCCATGCTCAGCATCGTCGGCCATCCGGCCGCCGTGAACCCGGACAGGAAGCTGTCCCTGCTCGCGAACGCCTACCACTGGCCCATCATCCACGTCGACTGAAGCGGGCGGGATTGCCGCCGAATACGAGAATGCCATGAGCCATCCCTGTGTCGTGACGATCGACAGCCGCAGCGCACCCCGCGTCCTCTTCTCGGGCGACCGGCTGGTCGAGGTCGACCTGCCGACGGGCAGCCGCGTCGTCTACCCGAAGCCCCCGCTCAAGCCCTTGAAGGACGTGGACGCGGCCATCCGGTACGCGATCAACCACCCGTACAACTCCGAGCCGCTCTACGCGAAGCTCCGGCCGGGGATGAAGGTGACGATCGCGATGGACGACATCTCGCTGCCGCTGCCGCCGATGAAGCGGCCGGACATCCGCGAGCGCGTGCTCACGATCGTGCTCGACCTGCTCGCCGATTACGGCGTCGACGACGTCGAGATCATCATCGCGACGAGCGTGCACCGGCGCATGAAGGACTGGGAGATCCGGCACGTCGTCGGCGACAAGATCTTCAACGCGTACTGGCCGAAGAAGCTCTACAACCACGACGCCGAGAACCTCGCCAACATGAAATACCTCGGCACGACCGAGGAGGGCGAGGAGGTCGAGCTCAACCGGCGCGCCGTGGAGAGCGACCTCATCATCTACGTGAACCTGAACCTCGTGCCCATGGACGGCGGCCACAAATCGGTCGCCGTGGGCCTGTGCGGGTACCGGAGCCTGCGCGCGCACCACAACCCGCGCGTGATGCGGCAATGCCATTCGTACATGGACCCGAAATCGTCGGCGCTCAATACGAGCGTCGTGCGCATGGGCCGGCTCGCGAACAAGAAGCTGAACGTCTTCACGATCGAGACGACGATCAACAACCGGATGTTCGATACGCCGCTCGAGTTCCTCGCGAAAAACGAGGATGACCTCTCGCGGACCGAGCGAAACGCGCTCCATGCGCTCCGGTTCACCCTCGACAAGATGCCGCAGCCCGCGCGCCAGGCGATCTTCCAGCGCGTGCCGTCGCCGTTCGGCGTGACGGGCGTCTTCGCCGGCGAGACGGAGGCGGTGCACGAGCACACGCTCCGGAAGAGCTTCGAGCAATACTGCGTCCCGGTCGTGGGGCAGAGCGACATTCTCATCACGGGCATTCCGTTCATCAGCCCGTACAACGTGAATTCGTTCCTGAACCCGCTGCTCGTGCAGGTGATGGCGAACGGGTATCTCTTCAACCTGTATCGCAATGCGCCGATGGTGAAGAAGGGCGGCACGATGATCATCATGCATCCGTGCACGGACCTCTTCGACAACGAGCACCATTCGCCGTACATCGAGTTCGTGCACCGCGTGCTGCCCGAGACGCGCGACGCGATGGAGCTGCACAAGGTGTGGGAGCCGAAGTTCGCGAAGAACCCGGCCTACATCGAGATGTATCGGTACGGCCACGCCTATCACCCGACGCACCCGTTCTTCATGTGGTACTGGGGCGAGGCGGGGCGGCAGCACCTCGGCCGGGTGATCGTCGTCGGCGCGGACAACGAATACATCCCGCAGCTCCTCGGCTGGGAGACGGCGCGGACGATGGACGAGGCGCTGCGAATGGCGAAGCAGACGGCGCCGCCGAACCCGGACATCCTCGCGCTGCATTGCCCGCCGATCTTCATGGCGGACATGTCCGTGGAGAAGCAGCGCGCGCCGATCTCGGCGCTGCCCGAATCGCAGGGCTGAGAGACGCCCTCACCCCCCACCTCCCTCTCCGCGGGTGACGCATGACCGAGGTCCTCCGCGCGGCCATCTTCGACATGGATGGCACGCTCGTCGACAACATGGCCTTCCACAATCGCGCGTGGGAGATCGTCTCGGAGCGCCTCGGCGTGCCGACGAAGGCCGAGCGTTTTCAGCGGGAATTCGCGGGAAAGAAGAATGAGGAGATCTTTCCCGAGCTGCTCGGGCGGGCGGTGCCGCCGGACGAGCTCGCGCGGCTCGCCGAGGAGAAGGAGGGGCTCTACCGCGCCACGTACCGCCCGCACCTCGCATTGACGCGCGGGGCCGATGCCTTCCTCGAACGGCTGCGGCACCGCGGCGTGCGGCTCGCGATCGCGACGGCCGCTCCGCAGGGCAACCGCGATCTCGTGCTCGATGGGCTCCGTCTCCGCGAGCGCTTCGAGCGCGTGGTGGGCGCCGAGGAGGTGACGCGCGGCAAGCCGTCGCCCGACATCTTCCTCCGCGCGGCGCAGGATCTCGGCGTCGCGCCGGCCGCGTGCGTCGTGTTCGAGGATGCGGCGAATGGCGTGCGCGCCGCGAAAGCGGCGGGGATGGTGGCGGTCGGGATCACCACCGCGGCGACCGCCGAGGAGCTACGCGACGCGGGCGCCGACTGGACGTCCGCGGATTTCACGTCGCTCCCGGCGGCGCTGCTGGAACGGCTCGGGATCGCGTAGATTCAGCGCAGGCGTGTCGCCGACGGCAGGTCGATGTCGTTCGCGCGGTCGCCGTAGACGATGCCGCGGATGCGGGGGTTCCCCAGGAAATCGTGCGGGAAGCCGAGTTCGATCCGGCTCACCTCGTGCAGGCGGCGGAGCTGGTCGTCATCGAGCGTGAAATCGAGGCTGCCGATCACGTCCTTGATCTGCGACGCTTTGCGCGCGCCCACGATGGGCACGACGTTCGCGCCGCGCTGACGCACCCAGTTCGTCGCGACCTGCGCCGAGGTCTTGCCGAGCTCGTCCGCGATCGCGTCCACGGTCTTCGCAATGGCGAGGTTTTTCGGCGAGAGCCGTTGCTCGTTGCCCGCCGCGCGTTTCGTGTCCTCGGGCGCGCTGCCGCGTGAATACTTGCCCGTGAGCACACCGCCGCCGAGCGGGGCCCAGGGCGTCACCGTGATGCCGAAGGCCTCGGCCATCGGGATGAGCTCCCGTTCCACCGTGCGCTCGATCAGGCTGTATTCGATCTGGAGCGCCGCGAAGGGCGAGAGCCCCCGGAGCGTCGCCACCGTATTGGCTTGCGAGACGACCCACGCAGGCGCGTCCGAGATGCCGATCGAGAGGACCTTGCCCGCGCGGACGAGGTCGTCGAGGCCGCGCATGACCTCCTCCACGCCCGTCGTGAAATCCCAGGCGTGGACCCACAGAAGATCGATGTAATCGGTCCCGAGCCGCCCGAGGCTCTTGTGGACCGCCTGGATCATGTTTTTTCGCGAATTGCCCGAGGCGTTCGGATCCCCGTTCGCCGTCGAGAGGGTGAACTTCGTCGCGAGCACCCAGCGGTCGCGGTTTCCCGCGATGATCTTGCCGCAGATCTCCTCGGTATGGCCCTCGTGATACTTGTTCGCCGTGTCGAGGAAATTCCCCCCGGCCTCGGCGTAGGCCGCGGCGACCTCGAGGCTCGTCGCCTCGTCCGCCCCGAACCCCCACCTGTCGCCGAAGCTCATCGTGCCCAGGCACAGCTCCGACACCTTGATCCCCGTACGACCCAAGAGCTTGTAGCGCATGCTTCCTCCCGCGGATTGCAGAGCGGGACGTGCGTACGCGGGGCGGGGCGCGGAATCAAGGGGAGGGCTGGTTTTTGGCTTCCTATTTCCTTCCAGTGCCCGATGCCCACGCGGATCCCCACGAGGACGATGGCCACGCGCCCGCTCCCTTCTTGCTTGTCGCCTCGCATCGTTTTGCCCACAATGGCGCCGTGCCTCCCGCCCTCGCCACGCGCCCGCTCGATCCGCCCGCGGATCTCACGATCCCCGCGCCGGGCTCGGAGACGGCCAAAGGCGTCCTTTCGCGCGCGCTCGGCCGCCTCGTGCCCGAGCTGCTCGGCGTCGGACAGGGGCTCGCGCTCTCGCCCGAGGCGCGCGCCGATCTCGTGGTCTTCCAGGCGCTCGTGCGCGAGGTCGCTCGGAAAAACGTGGGCGCGCTCCCGAGCGTTCTGCGGCGCACGGCCATGGGGACGCTCGTCCGATGCCTGCGCGCCCCGCGCGCCGATTCCGAGGCGTGGGTCCGCGAGCTCGTGGGGGTGTTTCTATTGCACCTCGCGCGCGCCTCCGCGCTCCCGCGGGCCATTCGGCAGAAAGCACCTCCGAGGCAGCTCGTCTCCACCACGGCAGGCATTTCGATTGGTTTGCCCGAGGACACGCGCGCCGTCGTGTTCGAGAACGAGGGAAAGATCGTCGTCGAGCGCGCGGACGGCGTCAAGACGCTGAGCCTTCAGGCGCTGGAGGCCGCGCCGCCCGGGTATTCCGAGACGCGCGTCGGCTTGACCGTGTCGCGACCGTTTTTTTCGATCGACGGGAGCACCGTGCTCGCGCTCGCCGACACGAATCCGCTCGCCATGGTCGAGGCGCATCCCGACAAGGAGGGCAATGCGATCGACCTCGGCGGCAAGGACGTGTCGGAATGGACGCGGTCGCTCGCCGACGCGCTCGGCCTCGTGCAGGAGCACCTGCCGGACCTGCGGGGCGAGATCGAGCTCTTCGTGCAGCAGATCGTGCCTGTCGGATACCACGCCGAAAAGCACCTCTCCGCGTCGTACCAGGAGGCGATCGGGACGATCTACATGTCCCTGCACCCGAGCCTCATGACGATGGCGGAGGCCGTCATTCACGAATTTTCGCACAACAAGATCAACGCGCTCTTCGAGATCGATTCGGTCCTCGAAAACGCCTTCTCGCCGCTCTACACCTCGCCCGTGCGGCCCGACCCGCGGCCGCTCCACGGCGTCCTGCTCGCGGTCCACGCCTTTTTGCCCGTCGCGCGGCTCTACGAGCGCATGATCGAGGCGGGCCACCCGCTCGCGAAGGCGCCCGGTTTTTCCGAGCGATTCGCGCGCATCCGGCAGATCAACGCCGAGGGCGCGGAGGTGGTCCTCGGGAACGGGAGGCCGACGCGCGTGGGGAAGGCGGTGCTGGACGAGATCCAGCGCTGGCACGATCACTACAAGAAAATGGATGCCTGAGGAGCGCCCGCGTGCGTCCCGACGAACGCTTCCTCCGCGATACGTTCCGGGAGCAACTCGCGCGCCTGCGTGCCCTCCGGGTCGATCTGCGCACGCTCGGGCCACGGACCACCGAGGCGCACGCGGCGCGCCTCGCCGAAGAGTTCGTCGAGCCAGACCGGAGTGTTGCCTTTCGGCAGGCGCTCGAAGGGAAGGGCGGGCCCGTCGACTTCGAAAAATGGCTCCGCCAGGATCGGCTCTCGCCGCGGGAGGCACGCGGCTGCCTCGCATGGCTCGCGGCCGGCGCCGAGGCGCTCGTGTGCGTGCGGTTCGACCGGCGCGCCGGGTTCCCGGCCGTGACGCTCGGGGTGGACACGCTCGACGAGGCCTGGGCGAGCTCGTGGCCCGGCGTGTACGTGCACTTCGCGGCGGGACGGGCGCTCGCCGTGACCGTGCATTACGAGCTGTTTCAGTGTGATCTGCGGGTCGGGATGGGATCGCCGTATCGGTAACGCGCGTCCCCGGGATCAGGGCGCCGCGATCGCGCGGTCGACGATGCCGGAGACGTGCGAGAGCGCGTGGTCGAGGTCGAAGCATCGATCGATCTCGGCCTGGGAGAGGCGCGCGCCCACGTCCGGATCGGCCGCGAGGAGGTCGCGGAAGCTGCCCTCGCCGGCGAGCGCCTTCATCGCGTTGCGCTGCACGAGCACGTACGCCTCTTGCCGCGGGAGCCCGTATGAAACGAGCGCGAGCAGCACGGCCTCGCTGAAGAAGAGCCCGCCCGTGAGGTCGAGGTTCTTCCGGAGGTTGTCCTCGCGCACGACGAGGCCTTCGACGAGCGAGGTCGTGCGCTCCAGCATGAAGCCGAGCGTGGTCGTCGTGTCGGGCACGATCATGCGCTCGACCGAGGAGTGCGAGATGTCGCGCTCGTGCCAGAGGACGACGTCTTCGAGCGCGGGGATCACCGCGGCGCGCACGATGCGGGCGAGGCCGCAGAGGTTCTCGCTGAGGATGGGGTTGCGCTTGTGGGGCATCGCGGAGGAGCCTTTTTGCCCTTTCGTGAAGGCTTCCTCGGCCTCGGCGACCTCGGTGCGTTGCCAGTGCCGGACGTTCGTCGCGAACCGCTCGATGCCCGCGGCGACGAGCGCGAGCGCGTTGAAGAACGCGGCGTGACGATCCCGCGGGACGACCTGCGTAGCGACGGTCTCGGGGCGCAAGCCGAGCGCGGCGAGGGCCTGGGCTTCGATCTTCGGCGAGAGGTGCGCGTAGGTGCCGACCGCGCCGGAGATCGTGCCGACGGCGATCTCGGCGCGCGCCTCGCGCAGGCGCGCGCGGCCGCGCTTCATCTCGGCGAGGTGGCCCGCGAGCGCGAGGCCGAAGGTGACGGGCTCGGCGTGGATGCCGTGGCTGCGGCCGATCATGGGCGTGCGGCGATGCTCGTCGGCGCGGCGCGAGAACGCGACGACGAGGCCGTCGAGCCGTTCGAGCAGGAGATCGGCGGCGCGGACGAGGAGGACGGCGAGGCTCGTGTCGAGCACGTCGCTCGACGTCATCCCGCGGTGGAGCCACCGCGCGTCGGGCCCTGCGAGCTCTTCGACGTGCGTGAGGAACGCGATGACGTCGTGCTTGACCGTGCGCTCGATCTCCTCGATGCGCGCCGGGTCGAGCTTCAGGTCTTTGGCGCGAAGCGCTCGGGCCACGCCGGCGGGCACGAGGCCTTCGGCTTCCATCGCCTCGCAGGCGGCGAGCTCGACGTCGAGCCACACGGCATAACGAGTCTCGGACGACCAGAGCGCGGCGAACGCGGGCGGGGTGTATCGCGGGATCATTCGCCGCGAAAGCTGGGAGAAGTCGCGCGCGCCGTCAAGCGGGCCGGGCCCGAGCGGCGCGGCAGGAAAGGCGACGGGCTCGGCCGGGCCGTGCTAGGCTCAGCTCGTACTTTTCGGGGGGCCCTCGCTCCATGAGCACCGAGAAACTCCATCCCGGCCTCGTGATCGCCGGCCGCTACCGCATCGTCAAGCAGCTCGGCGAGGGCGGCGTGGGGGCCGTATACCTCGCGCAGCACGTCCACACCGACGAGCGCCTCGCGCTGAAGGTGCTGCACAACGAGACGCTCTCCGATCCGAGCACGATCGAGCGGTTCCGCACCGAGGCGCGCGCGCCGGCGCGCATCGACAGCGACCACATCGTGCGCGTGACCGACGCCGACGTCGCGCCGGAGCTCAACGGCGCGCCGTTCCTCGTGATGGAGTTCCTGCGCGGGCGAGACCTCGCCGGCGAGGCGGAGGCGCGTCAAAAGCTGCACCCGAAGGAGGTCGTGCTCTACCTGCGGCAGGCCGCGCGCGCGCTCGACAAGGCCCACGGGATCGGCATCGTGCACCGCGATCTCAAGCCGGAGAACATCTTCCTCACGGTCCGCGAGGACGGCACGCCGTGCGTGAAGCTGCTCGACTTCGGCATCGCGAAGCTCACGGGCGGCGCGGCGAGCTCGATGGGCGCGCACTCGAAGACGAAGACCGGCGCCGTCTTCGGCACGCCGCTCTACATGGCGCCCGAGCAGGCGCGGGCCCAGGCGCAGCTCATTGGACCCCCTACGGACGTGTGGGCGATCGGCCTCATCGCCGCGCGGCTCCTCCTCGGCTTCGATTACTGGCAAGCCGAGACGATCAGCGACCTCGTCGTGCAAATCGTGGTCGATCCGATCCCGCCGCCCTCGCAAAAAGGCAGCCCCTTCGGCCCCAGGTTCGACGCGTGGTTCTTGCGCTGCTGCAGCCGCGACGCCTCGCTACGCTTCCGCACGGCCGGTGAGGCGATCACGGAGCTCGCCGCCGCGCTCGGGATCGTCGAGGGGCCCGCGCTCGTGCTCGAAGTGACGGAGATCCTGCAGAAGGCGCACGCCGGCGAGGGGGCGCCAACGAACACGGTCGCCGGCGCGCCGATGCCGATGGCGCAGAGGGATGCGACCGCGCGGCCCGCCTTCGCGAGTACGCCGCAGCCGCAGAACCCGAGGGCCCTGACCCCGATGGGCGGAGGAGGCATCTCGCCGCAGACGGCCATGGGCGCGACCGTGCTTGCCTCCTCGACGGCCGCTCCTCTCACGCAAACGGGCCGTACGCAGAACTCGTCCGGCAGCAGCAAGGCCCCGATCTTCGCGGCGATCGCTATTGCGCTGCTCGGGATCGTCGGCGCGGCCGTGATCTTTGGCGCGAAGGGCGACGCCAAGGATCCGAACCCCCAGGCGGCCGCCGCCACCGAGGCCGCGCCCTTGCCCCTGCCCACGCCGACGCCCAAGGCCCCCGTGGCCGCCGATCCACCGGTGAACGTCGAGCCTGCCGCGGTAGGCTCCGTCGAACCCGCGGCCGCTCCGCCTGCCGCCTCCGCGAAGCCCGCCGCGCCCACGCCAAATCCCCCTTCGGGCCGCAAGCCGCCGCCTCCGCCTCCAACGAACAAGAAGAAGCCGAACGATGACGAACTCATGTCCGGTCGCCGCTGAATTCGAGCCGCGGCGCGTTTTCCGATTCGTCGCCCCCGCGCTCCTCGGCGCGGCGCTCTTGCTGGCGCAGGCCCCGGCGCTCGCCAATGATCCGGCTGCGGCCGAGGCCCTGTTCCGCGTGGCCAAGGGCCTGATGGAGAAGAAAAACTACGACGAGGCCTGCCCCAAATTCGAGGCGAGCTACAAGCTCGACCCGGCCGTCGGCACGAAGCTGAATTGGGCGGATTGTCTCGAAAAACAAGGTCGGCTCGCGAGCGCCTGGGGCGCGTGGGGCGAGGCGCGGGACCAGGCCAAGCGCGAGGGAGACGCGCCCCGGGCCGAGCTCGCCGCGCGCCGGCAAAAAGCGCTCGATCCGCGTCTGCCGCAATTGACGGTGCAGGTGAAGGGCAGCGTGGAGGGGCTCGGCGTGTATCGCGACGAGATCAAGCTCGAACCGGCCTCGTTCGGCGTGCCGCTGCCCGTCGACCCGGGCAAACACGTGGTGACGCTCCGGCGCGGCAAGGATGTGCTCAAAGAGGCGAGCGTCGAATCGAAGGAGAAAGGCACGGACGAGGTCACGCTCGACGCGACGGACGTGCCGCCGCCGACGCCCGAGCAGATCGCGCAGGCGCAGCCGACGCCGGACAAGGGGGACAAACCCAAATCCCGGTCCGCCACGGTGCGCCGTAGCACGGGTATGCTCGTCGGCGGCATCCTTCTCGGCATTGCGGGGGGGTTCGGCACGATCGGCGGACTCGTCGTGGTCGAAGGCACGAATGGCGCCCCGGCCGCGTGGGGCTTCACGGGCCTCAGTGTATTGGTGTTCGGGGGCGGAATCGCGATGGGCGTCATCGGCAACCAGAAGGTCCCGCGCAAGCCCGAGGTGACGTACGTGCCCGAGGTCTTCATCGGGCCGAGCTCGGTCATGGTGCGCGGGGTGTTCTGAGCGGGAGGCGTGCTCTCCGGCGCGCTCCTCGCCCTGTCGGGCTCGGTCTGACCGGCCGCATTCCCGCGTTGCGTCCGCCCGAGCCCGCCCGCGGCGGCCCTGCCCGTCCGGGCGCGCCGCGCGGCCGGTTTGAAATGCTTCCGCTCGAAGAAGCAGCGAAGGGGCTTGCGACCACGCGACGCGATCCAAACATTCGCTGGCAATGGTCGCATTAGCTCCGTCCACGGTAGAGCCCGGCCCTGATTCGCCCGCCCAGGACACCGAAGAAACGACGCAGCCGAGGCTGCGCGCCGTCTCGGTTCCCCCGCCCAATTCGGCGGTCCGCAGGATCACGCCGCCGGCGGAGCGAAAAAAGGACCCGTACATCGTGCTCGTGGGGCTCGACCTCTCGGAGCCCGGCGGCCGGGCCTGGCGGTTCGCATTTGATCTGGCGGAGCTGCGGGGCGAAGAGACCGAGATTCACGCCGTGGTGATCGGGGCGCGTGGCATGGCGCCGCGCATCAAGGACGTGGCCACGCCGCGGGTGTCGACCTCCCACGCGAGCGAGGCAAAGCTGCCGCCTTTGAAGGTGCTCGAACATCGATCCGCGGGCGGGCAAGCGCGGCTGATGGCCATGCATTATCGGGACGGACGGCCGGACAAAGCCATCGTGAACCTGGCGCACGAGATAGGCGCCGATCTCATCGTCGTGGCGAGCCATCCGCCGAGCCGGCTCGAACGCCTCTTCGGCGGCCCGCTCGCCGATCGAATCGCGCGCAATGCGCCATGTCCCGTCGTGATCGTCCGCCCGAAGCGCGACGAGGACGACCCGGGCGTCGACCAATACGATCCGCGTCTTCGCTAGGGACGGGCGCTCTTCGCCTTTTCCACGTCGGCCCGGGAGACCCCCTCGGCCGTGCCTCCCTCGCGGGGATCGGCGATGCCGTAGGCGATGCCCGTCTGCGGGTCGACGAGGATGTCGTTCGCGTCGCCCTGCGTGAGGTTGCTTTGCTCGATCGTGTGGCCGCGCCGCGCGAGCTCGGCGAGCACCTCCCGCGACGGCGGGCGTTGCTTCTCCACGCGCAGTTTGTCCGGCTGGAACTGGTGGTGCAGGCGGCCGCTCGTGATGGCCTCGTCGATCGTCATGCCCCAGTCGACGAGATTGCGGAACACCTGCGCCACGGTGTTCGGGATCGTGTCGCCGCCCGGCGAGCCGAGCACGAGCGCGAGGCGTCCGCCTTGCGTGACGAGGGTCGGCGACATCGAGGTCGCCATGCGTTTGCCCGGCGCGACGACGTTCGGCCCGTCCTTCGAGAAGCCGCCGAGCGCGTTGCCGAGCAGGACACCGGTGCCGGGCACGACGACCTTCGCGCCGAACCCGGCCGAGAGCGTGTAGGTGCAAGCGACGGCGTTGCCCTCGGCGTCGACGATCGAGAAGTGCGTGGTCTCGGGCGACTCCTGCGCGGCCTCGGGCATCGCCGCCGCGAGTGTGGCCGAGGGCGTGGCCCGGGCCGGGTCGATCGCGGGCTTGCGCGTCGCGAGGTGCGCGCCGGAGAGGAGCGCTTGGAGCTTCGTGTCGAGGTCCTTCGGCCCGAAGTCCGGATCGGCCGCGACGAGGCGGCGATCGGCGTAGGCGCGCCGCGCGGCCTCGACGAAGAGGTGCAGCGCGTCGGCCGAGCCCGGCTTCTGCTCGTACGCCCGCGCGCGTTCGAGCGAGAGCATGATCTGCGCGAACGCGACGCCGCCCATCGACGGCGGAGGCGCGGTCTCCACGGAGAAACCGCGGTACGAGAAGCGCAGCGGCGCGCGCAGCTTCGCGCGGTAGTCGGCCATGTCCTTGGCCGTCACGTACCCGCTGCCCTTCTTCATCCATTCATCGAGCGTGTGCGCGAAAAATCCTTCGTAGAAGGCGCGCGGGCCTTCCTTCGCGATCGACTCGAGCGTGCGCGCGAGGTCGGGCTGGCGCACTCGTTCGCCTTCGGCGAGCGGCTTTTTGCCTTTGCCCCAGATCGCGCGGGCGGCAGGGTCGTGCTCGAGTTTGTTCCAGGCCCACGCGAGCGTGAGCGCTTGGCGCGGGCCGAGCGCGTGTCCTTTTTTCGCGAGCTCGATGGCGGGCGCGAGGAGCTCGGCGAGCGGGCGCGTGCCGAAACGTTCGAGCGCGAGGGACAAACCCGCGACGGTGCCCGGTACGCCCGCCGAGCGGAGGCCGATGCCGCCGTCGTGATCGAGCATCGCGAGCACCTTTTCGGTCGTGGCGCCGGCCGCGGGCGCGGTCTCGCGGAAGTCGACGAAGTGGGTCTCGCCGCTCTTCAGGCGGATCATCATCACGCCGCCACCGCCGATGTTTCCGGCCGAGGGATGCGTGACGGCGAGCGCGTAGGCGACGGCCACCGCAGCGTCGACGGCGTTGCCGCCGCGGCGCAGGACGGTCGCGCCGATGCGCGTGGCGTTTTTCTCGACGGAGGTGACGAGGCCGGCCTCGCCCTGCACGGCGCGCTTGCCGCCCGGTCGAAGGGCGACGGGCGGATCGGGCGGCGGTGGAGCCGGGTAAGGGTCGGGCGCGGGCGCAGGCGCGCTCGCGGAGGCCGACGTCGCGGGGACGACGGCCACGGGCGCGGTCGTGGAGGCGGTCGGGGCAGCGGCCGTCGCGGCGGGGGGAGGGGGCGCGGCGTCGTCACGCGGCGCGGGCGTCTGTGCGACGCAGGCCGAGACGAGCGCCGCCGCGAGGAGGAAAAGTCTCGGTCGCGCGGGCATCGGCGGGGGGACTCTAGCGCACGCCCCCCCGAAGCCAGCGACTACTTCTTCTGGTTCTTGCGGCGGCCGAGCGCGAGGCCAAAGGCCGCGAGGGCGCCGAGGATGCCGGCCGCGCTGCCCGACGTGTTGCCGGGGCTCTGGGCGCAGGAGACGCCCGCCTCGCCCGTGGCGGTGCAGCGACCGCCGTTGCACTGCGCGTCGCCGCGCGCGTAGCCCTCGACCTTGATCTCGAGCAGGCTCTCGAGCTGCGCGACGCACTGGTCGATCTGCTCGCCGACGTCGACGTACTGGCCGTCGCAGAAGAGCGCGCCGTCGGGCTTCGTGCAGGCGACCTCGCAGCCGCCCTGGAGCTTGGTCTCGCAGTTGATGAAGCCCTTGGCCTGGCAGTCGACCTGGCAGTCGATGTTGGCCTGCGCGTCGCAGGAGCCGGAGCAACACGAGGAGCACTGCGCCTTGCAGTCCGCGCTGGGCGGCGTGGCCTCGCAGCGCGCGTCACACTCGCCGCCACACGTGGCCTCGCAGGAGGCGCGGCACCGAGCGCTGTCGGGATCGGCGGCGCAGGCGCCGTTGCAGCTCGCGCCGCAGTCGGCGCGGCAGGAAGCGCCGCACTCGAAGCTGCCGGGGTCGACGTTGCACTCCGCCTCGCAGCTCGCCGAGCAGCTTGCGGTGCACGAGGCTTCGATCTGCGCGTTGCACTGGCCGCTGCAGCCGACATAGAGGTCGGCGGCGCACTGGACCTGGAAGTTCAAAGGCTGGCAGGCGGCGACACATCCGCCCTCGACGCGCATCTCGCATTTGGCGTTCGCGGCGAGCTCGATGCCGCCGCAAGCGCTGATGGTCTTGGCGTCGGCCGACGAAGCAAAGCCGAAGGTCGTGGCGGCGGCGAGCGCGGCGGCGGCGAAGATCGGGGCAAGGGAAGTACGCATGAGTTCGTTCTCCTGTGTGGACGAGGGGTCCCTCGATCGCGGCGCCCCCGAGTGCAAGGGGACGACCACCCGCGAGGGTACGTCCTGCGTTCGACGATCCACCGAGGATTTCGAAACGGTCGAGCGTCGTCGTTCACGCCGCGTCGGGCGGCGCTGTCATAGCGGTGGTCGCACGTCCGACCAGGTCGAGTTCACGGCGTGATGCGATCCGCGATCCTGCCCGGGCCGTACCGCGCCACGATGCCTTCACGTGCCGCGCCCGGCATGCTGCTCGTCACGAAGTTCCCGCCGACGGCCCAGTACGTGCCAGTGCCATCGGCCCAGGCCGCGTGCAGATCGGCATAGGGTGGCACGTCGAACTCGTCCACCCACGTGCCCGCGCCGAGGCGCTGCTTCAAGCCGCCGAAGCCCACGACGACCACCTCGCCGGGCGCGTTGCAAGCCACGCCGTTCACGCCGTTCGTGAGCGCGACGTCGAGCTTTTGCCAGGAGGCGCCGTCCGAGCGGAGGACGTCGAACGTGCCGACGGCATAGACCTCGTTCGGGCCGCAGCCGTTCACCGTGAAGAGTGTGCCAGACGCGAGCGGCGGATCCGATTCGAGGGCCCACGCTGCGCCCTTCTTATGCCAGATCGTGCCGTACTCACCGACCACGTAGAGGTCGTCGGAGCTCGTGCCCCAGACCTTGTAGTGCGCCCGCCCGAGCGGCATGCCGGGCAAGGTCACGGGCGTCCAGGTGCTCCCGTCCCAGTGCAGGACCACGTCGTTCGGCGCGCCGGCGCCGCCCTCGGGCGTGCCGCCGACAGCCCAGGCGTCGGCCTTGCCGGCTGCCCAGACGCCCCACAGCGTCGCCGTGGTGCCGGAAACGTGCTCCGTGAAGGTCGAGCCGTCCCAGTGGGTGATGCGGCCCTCTTCGCCGACCATCCAGACATCGTCCGGGCCCGAGCCGGACACCCACCAGTACGTCTGGTCGCCGCCGGGAGAAAGCTCGCGGAAGGCATCGCCGTCGAAGTGGACGACGAGCGACTCCTTGCCGTTGCCGAGCGGGCCGCCGACGGCGAAGACGTCCTTCGGGCCGCTGCCCCACACGCTGAGCACCGCACGGTCGAGGTCGCTCCCGTCGAGCGCGACTTGCCACGCGGACGTTTCCGAGGAAGGCGGGGGGTCCGGGGGCGGATCGGAGCAGCCGGCCGCGAGCGTGGCGAGCGTGAGCACGAGCGGGAGGCGAAGGCGCTTCACGGCGATCCTCCAGAGGCATCCGCGGCCCCGTCCGCGCCGGCGTCGAGGTCCGGATCGGACGGGCCGGCGTCGGGATCACACTGCATGCCGAGGATGTAGTCACCCGCGCACATGCAGAGGCACTCGGCCTCGCGCCCGGGTTCGTCGCAGCGCGGGGTGACGGTCATGATCTTCGTGACCTTCTTCCCGTCGCGATCCGTGAGCGAGACCGTGAGCTCGTAGGGTTTGTCGAAGAGGTCGTCCTCGGCCCACTGGTTCGGACACGCCGCGATGTTCGAGAACGAGGAGATGTCCGTCGGCGCGCTGCGGCCGTAGCCGTCGTCCGTGGGCGCGAGGTTGACGGTGCGATTGTCTAGACGAACTTGCTTCGTCACCGGGTCGCGCAGGGCGCCCGCGATGCGGACGGCGCACGGGTCGACGTTCGTCGCCCGCACGCCGGCGAAGACGACACGGCCGCCCTGCGGCGGGAAGATCAAGGAGACGCTCGATCCATCACTGATCGGCTGGATCTCGCGCTCGGGGTCGAGCGCGATCACCTCCATGATCGGCTCGGCCGAAGGGTCGCCGAGATACGCGAGCTTGCAGCCCCCGATGATGATGCCGGCGTCCTCCTCCGACGGCGGCGGCGGCACGGGAGAGCTGCAAGCAGCGAGCACGAGCGCGAGCGCGAGACAGCGTTTGTCCACGGCTAGAAGCAGTTGATGTCGTCGGCCTTCGGGTAGTAGTAGACGAAGATGTTGCAGTGCTCGTTGGCCTCGACGATCGGGCCGAACGTGTAGCAACAGTCGTTCGCGCCCTGCTTGTCGAGCGCGTTCAAGCCGTCGCAGCCGAGCGAGGCCTCGGGCATCTGCCACTGGTACGAACACGTATAGAATACGCCGCTGTTCGCGGGGACTTCGAGGTCGAGCTCGGGGGACGTGAGCATCGGCGGCTCGTCCCAGGCCTGCGACGAGTAGAAGCGCTTATCCAGCGGCGGCTGTTCGCCGCTCACGCCGTCCCACGCGAACATGTCGAACTGCTTGCCGCGGCTGTGGAAGTGGCCGTTCGCGCCGATGATGTGGACGGGCTTGTCGCTCTTGAACTGGCAGGAGCCGTCGAAGGAGGGCGTCGGGTTCGAGGCACAGACGCGGATCGACTGCTTGGTCGCGAAGAGCGTGCCGAGCTGCGCCGTCACCTTCTCCTTGGGGATCGTCCAGAAGTTCACGTTGACCTTGCCCTCGCCCGAGGGCGTGCCCTGGGTCGAGGCGTTGACGTAGTGCGTCTGGAGCATGAGCCACTCGTCGGGCATGAACTCGTTGGCGACGCCCTCGGGGAAGGACCAGTCGAGCTTGCCGTCGATCTGCGAGTTCGCGACGAGCGGCCAGTCCGCCCAGTTCGCGCTCTTGAAGCACTCGCCGACGTTGTCCGTGCCCTCCTGGACCGCGCCGTTCGCGGGATCGAGGCCCACGATCGACCGGACGCGGAAGACGTTCATGTGGTGCGAGCCGTCTTTCTGGGCGATCTGCACGCGGTTGACGTAGACGGGGCTCTCCGGATCGAGGCCGTTCGCAGCCGCCAGGTCACGCACCTTGAAGAAGTAACAGTCCTGCTTCTCGACGCCGGCCGGGACCTCGAAGAGGTTGGTCTCGATCTGGAACCCCTGACCCTGCGGGGGTGGGTCGATATGTGCCGGGTCTGCCTCCGGTGTCGGGGGGGGATTGGGCTCGCTCGAGCAAGCAAAGAAGAGGGGGGCGGCGAGCGCAAGCAACACGAGAGATCGGAAAGCGGACATAGGTTTCCTCCCCGGGGGTGAGAAAAAGGGGACGCTAAGGACGCTACACGAAAGCAAGTCGTCGGCCATCCAGGCGCGGCGGTCCCCGCGCCCGCCCTTTCCGTGGAAGGGATGCGCAGGGAGGCGCGCGCAGGGCGCCTTGCTGCTATGGTCGCCGCACGGAGGATTTTCGTCGATGGCTGGCAACAAGCAGTGCGGAGAGCACACCGAGCTCGCGTCGAACAGCGCTGTCCGCGTGACGCGGTGCACGTGCGGCACGGTCCACGTCACCATGCTTCAGAACGGCGTGACGGTGCGCATGTCGGCCGACGCCCTCCGCAACGCGTGGGCAGGGCTGAAGGGCGCGATCGATCGGATGGATGAGCCGGTGCCGAGCTTCGGCAGCTCGATCATCAACTAGCGTTCGCGAGGAACCGGGGAGGGGGAGGGAAGGGCGCGCGGGGGGAGGCGGCCCTCCCCCCACGCAGGCCCGAGGCGGCAAGCGCGTTAGCTGCGCTCTTCGATCGGCGTGTAGTTGCGCTCGACCTCGCCGGTGTAGATCTGGCGCGGGCGGCCGATCTTCGTCGACGCGTTCTCGTTCTGCTCTTTCCAGTGCGCGATCCAGCCGGGCAGGCGGCCGAGCGCGAACATGACGGTGAACATGTTCGTGGGGAAGCCGAGCGCCCGGTAGATGATGCCGCTGTAGAAGTCGACGTTCGGATAGAGCTTGCGCTCCACGAAGTACGGGTCGCTGAGCGCCGCCTCTTCGAGCTTGCGCGCGATGTCGAGCAGCGGGTCCTTGATGCCGAGCTTGGCGAGGACCTTGTCCGCCGCGACCTTGATGAGCTTCGCGCGCGGGTCGTAGTTCTTGTAGACCCGGTGGCCGAAGCCCATGAGGCGGAAGTTCGAGGTCTTGTCCTTCGCGAGCTTGACGAACTTCGAGACGTCGCCGCCGTCCTTGCGGATCTCTTCGAGCATCTCGACGAC
This sequence comes from Polyangium fumosum, assembly GCF_005144585.1. Classification (GTDB taxonomy): domain Bacteria; phylum Myxococcota_A; class Polyangia; order Polyangiales; family Polyangiaceae; genus Polyangium; species Polyangium fumosum. Next base: position 186,106 of record NZ_SSMQ01000001.1, read on the forward strand.
CTCCTGGTTGGCGCCGCCGTGCAGCGGGCCCCAGAGGGCACAGATGCCCGCCGCGATCGAGGCGAAGAGGTTCGCCTTCGCGCTGCCCACGAGCCGCACCGTCGACGTCGAACAGTTCTGTTCGTGGTCGGCGTGCAGGATGAGCAGGAGGTTCAGCACCTTCACGATGTCCTCGTCGATCTCGTACGGCTCCGCCGGGACCGAGAACATCATGTTGAGGAAGTTCGCGCAGTACGAGAGCGAGTTCTGCGGGTAGACGAAGGGCTGGCCGATCGACTTCTTGTACGAGAAGGACGCGATCGTGCGGACCTTCGAGAGGAGCCGCGCGATCGTGATGTCGACCTGCTCGCGGTTGTCCGCGTTGATCGCCTCGGGATAGAAGCTCGAAAGCGAACACACCATCGACGACAGGATCGCCATCGGGTGCGCCGTCGAGGGGTAACCCTCGTAGAAGTGCTTCATGTCCTCGTGGATCAACGAGTGCCGCGTGAGGAGCGTGGAGAAACGCACGAGCTCCGCGCGGCTCGGGAGGTGCCCGTAAATCAGGAGGTAGGCGACCTCCACGAACGTCGACTTTTCACCGAGCTGCTCGATCGGGATGCCCCGATACCGCAGGATGCCCTGCTCCCCGTCGATGAAACAGATCGAGCTCGACGTGGACGCGGTGTTCACGAACGCCGGGTCGAGCACCACGTAGCCGGTCTTTGCGCGGAGCGTCGAGATGTCGATGCCCTTCTCGTTCTCCGTCCCGGTCACGATCGGAAGCTCGATCGTCTGCTCCTGTCCATCTTTCTTCAGCGTGAGCTTGGCCGATTCCTGCACGCGTCCTCCTTTCACCACACCCGCCGCAGCGGCGGCATAAGTACCACGGCTCCTCTGCATAAGCCGAGCGGAACCACACGGGAAGTCTCCACGTGGACGCAAATCCTGTGAGGACGCCGGAAAACGCAGGCTTTTGCGCGAGGAAGTGTTGGTCTGGCCACCAAGCGCCGCGGCGAGCGAGGGGTCTCTCGGGGCAAACCGCGCGGCGGCCCGGGAAAACTTTGGTACGTACACGAGGATGGCCGCGCTCGAGCCGATGGTCCGGGGCAAGCTCGCCTCTCACCCCGAAGCGTCCGCGTTCGCCGCCGAGGTCCTGCGGGTCCATCGGCGCTACGCGACGGAGATCGTGCAAGCGTACGCGCTCTGTCCGTTCGTCCGGGATGTGGACGTGGCGTTCGGGAGGTTCTGCGTGATGCTCGACCACGAGCCCGATCTCGATGCGACGCGAGACGCCGTCGTCGCGGCGCAAAGCAACGTGCTGCACGTGGTCTTCCCGCTCTCGCTGCCGGCGCCGAACGTGTTCGAGCGGTTCGCGTCGACGCTGCTTGCCCGGCTGCAAGGGTTTTTCCCGGAGGCGCCGGTGATGGCGGCGTTTCACCCCGCGCTCGTCGGGGATCGCGACGCGCCGCATCGTCTCATCGGGCTCTTGCGCCGCGCGCCCGACCCGTTCGTGCAGTTCATCCCCGCAGGCATGCACGAGGGCGGCACGGTGTTCGCGACCTCGATCGAGGAGTTCGAGGCGAGCGCCGTCGACCGTTCGGAGCTGAACTTCAAGAAGCTCACAGGCGAGCCGATCGAAGCGCTGCTCGCGCGGGCGCAGGAGATCCGCGCGGATCGAGATCGGGCGTACGCGCGCTTCGCCAGCCTCGTGGGCCCGGCGGCGTAGGCGCGGGACAAAAAAGAAAACGGGCCGCGCGTCGGCTTCGCACACGCGAAGACCGACGTTCCGCGACCCGTGCCCCGTCCGTCATCGAACGGGAGCGAAGGCTCAGCCCATCGCGTCCTTGACCGCCTTGATCGGGCGGGCGCGGACCGTCTTGCTCGCCGGCTTCGCCGGGAACGTCATCGGCTGCTTCGTGAAGGGGTTGACGCCCTCACGCGCCTTCGTGGCCGGCTTCTTCACGACGCGGAACTTGGCGAAGCCGGGCACAGTGAAGATGCCGGCCTTCTTGAGCTCGCGGTAGGCGATCTGCGAGAGGTTGTCGAGGACGAGCTTGACCTGCTTGCGCGTGATCTCGCCCCCAGCCTCCTCCGCAATCGCGTTGAGAAGCGCGCTCTTGCTGATCGAGGCCGCCTTCTTCGTCTCCGTCTTCTTGCCAGCCATGATGTGTTTCCTCCGAGGTAAATGCCCTCTCGCGGCCCAAACAACCACAAGGAACGCGTTAGGTCGAGCGGGAAATCGTCGTTCGGAGCGACAAAAACAGGCCATTCGGCGCCGCTCCCGCCCGAGGGCGCAGGGGGAAGGGGGCCTTGGCGCGGCCGCACGGGCGACCAAAACAGCCGTGATTTTCCGGCGAAACCCGCGATCTTCCGGGAGAACCCTCGCGGCGCGGAGCGGAGGATCGCGGCGCGGTGGGAGGTCCGGCTACCACGAAAACGTCGGATCCCGAAGGCTCCGCGTGGATCCGACTCTCTCGGGGGGCGCACGCGGCGTGCGTCGTCGCGAGGCGAATTTTTCACCGGACAGCCGCGAGACGGGCCTCCGGCGAGGAGGACACGCGCGGACGAACCCCTCTTGTCAGCTCAGCGCGCGTGGTCGTCGCGGTGCGCGGCGCCGCGCGGGGCGGGCGTCGCAGGTTCGTCTTGGTCGACGCCCCAGCGCCGCGTGGGCGCGATGCCGAGCACGGTGAGGGCCTCGCTCGCCTGCGTGAACTCCAGCAGATCGCCGACGCCGACGTCGATCGTGCGGTTCGGCCCGTCGATGAAGAGCTTCGCGTCCGTCATCTTGCTGCGGACGACGAGCGTCGTTCCCGGCGGGATGATCGCGTGGCGCAGCCGATACTTCTCGCCGTGCGGCGTGTAGGGCTCGCGCACGACGAGCTGCAATCGTTTGGAGGTCAAAGGAATCACGTGACCACCGGCGGAGCGCTGCGCGGCGGTGGAGCCGGCCGCCGGGCCGATCCAGAAGCCGCTCGACTTCTGCTCCTCCTCCTCCTCGCCGAGCCGGACGATGTAGCGCGAGGTGGCGGCGGGCGAGACGTGGCAAAAGAGCGCGTCGTTGAGGACGCGCGCCGCGACGACACGGCCGTTCACGCAGACCTGCATGCGCGTGAGCACGGCGCGGCGAAGCTCGCCGCGGAGCGCGCGGCCGATGGCGACGGCCGCCTCGCCACGGCGCGCGCCGCAGAAAAAGCCGACGGAGTACTCGGGCGCGCTGTTGATGCCGAGGATGGGGACATCCGCGACGGAGTGCGAGGCGCTGAGGAGCGTGCCGTCGCCGCCGACGGTGATGACGAGATCGAGGCCGCGGGCGTCGAAGGCGTCGCCGACGCTGCCCTCGAACGCGATCTCCACGCCGAGCACGGCGAGCGCGGTCCTCACCTCGCGCACGGTGGCCTCGTGTTCCTCGTGCGCGGCGCGCAGGTGCGCGACGGTGGGGTCGTGCGCGGCGAGGAGGCGCTGAATGCGGCCGTTCTTGCGCTCTTCGACCTGCACCCGGTAGGCCGAGCGCTTGATGATGAGCGCGACCTTGGGCTTGGGCGCGCTGCGCGCCGCGACGCCGTTCGTGCCTGCGTGCGTCTTCGCGCGTCGCGCGGACGAGGCGCGCTTCACGAGTCGAGCTCCGCGAGGCGACGGAGCGCGAGCTCGGTCTTTTCATCCTCGAGGAGGCCGCTCCGCGCGAGCGCGAGCGCCTCGTCGAGCGGGAGCGCGGCGATCGTGGCCTTGCGTTCGAGCACGGAGCCGTCCTCGGTCGGTGCCGCGCGCCGCGAGGGATCCACGGGGACGTGGAAGAAGAAGTGCCGCTCGCCGACCATGCCGGGCGCCGGAAACGAAGAAGGGCCGAGCGGCGCGAGCGCGCGCGGGTCGACCTCGAAGCCGAGCTCTTCCTGAAGCTCGCGCGCGGCGCAAAGGAGCAGGCCTTCGGGGCTCCGCTCGTCGACCTCGACGAGGCCCGCGGGCAGCTCCCACAGGTTGCCGAGGTCGTCGCGCTCGGGGAGGGGCGAGGCCACGCGGCTCCGCAGCGCGACGGGCGGGCGCACCGAGGAGCGAAGGTAGACGTGGCGGATGCCCTTCGCGTCGCGGAAGTGCGCGGCGATGACCACGGCGTCGAGCCGCTCCCGATCGACGATATCGTACGAGAAGGGCTCGCTCTGCTCGCCGTCCGGGAAGGAGGCGCGGAGCATGACGCGCTGGACGCGCAGGAAGGCGGGCGAGCTCAATTCCGCGTGCGGGTCCTGCGTGAGCAGGATGCGTGGCAAGGGGGGCAGCGGCATCGCCGGAGCCCGGAGCATACGCCGAATGGTCCGTGCGTTACAGGACTTTTCCGGCCCAGAGCGTGGCGTTGTACGCGAGCTGTTTGCCCCACGTGTAGCCCGAAGCGAGCGAACAATCGGACGTGAGGTAATGAAAATCGAGATACACGACGCGGCCGCTGCCGTACTGCCACTTCGCGACCGCGTGTCGGCTCAGGTCGCCGAGCCATACGACCGAGCTCTTCGCGCCGGGTTTGAGCGTGAACTGGATCTCCTCCCAGCCGACGAAGTCGCCGTTCTGGAACGTGACGCCTTGCAGAAGGACGTCGGTCGGATCGGTCACGGTGACCTTGAGCGGGTAACTCTGGAAGCTGTTGATGAGCTGGCCCGTGACGGGCAAGGCGTCGAGGTCGCCGTAGTTGCTGTACATCCACGGCGTGGCGATGACGCCGCCGCCTCCCTGCACGTACGTGTTGAGGGTGGAGGGGCTGAAGCAGCTCATTTGGCCGTGAAGGATCACGACGTCGAACTTCTGCAGCGTCGAGAGCGAGCAATCGGTGTTCACCACGGCCGAGCCGATGAAGGGCTGCGTCGCGAGGTGGGCGCGCAGGTCGTCCACGTAGAACGGCCCGCCCATCACGCCGATCTTGAGCAGCTTGCAGTCGTCGTCGGTCGAGAGATCACAACCCGCAGGGCAGCAGCCGTCGCCAGGGGCGCACGCGAGGATGGGCGCGCCCCCGCCGCAGGTGCCGGCCTCGCACGTCTCGCCCGTGGTGCAGGCTTTGTTGTCGTTGCACGTGGTGCCCGAAGGCACGGGCGCGCCGCTGCCGCACGCGCCGCCCGCGCAGACCTCGCCCTCGGTGCAGGCGTTTCCGTCTTCGCACGCGGCGCCGTCGTTGCCGGCGATCGCCACGCAGGTCTCCTGGATCTCGTCGCACTGCGGGATCTTGCAGGGGTCGGCCGTCGGCGTGCACGGGTTCGGCGCGCCGACGCACTGGCCGGCGACGCAGACGTCCTCGACCGTGCAGAAGAGCTTGTCGTCGCAGAAGACGCCGTCGTTTTGCGGGACGGCGATGCAGCCGGCGACCGGGTCGCAGGTGCCGATTGCGCAGAGGTCGTTGAGGAAGGAGCAATCGATCTTCGGGCCTAGCTGGCACGCGCCGGCCTTGCATACGCCGAGCTCGGTGCACGGGTCGCCGTCATCGCAAAAGCCGCCCTCGTTGACGGGCCCGAACTCGCACGCGTTGGTCTCCTCGTTGCAACTGCCGATCTTGCAGGCTTCGCCGTTCGACGGGCAGATCTTCGAGGTGCCCGCGGTGCACGCGCCGCTCAGGCAGACATCGTTGACGGTGCAGAAGAGCCCGTCGTCGCAAGGGCCGAAGTCGTTCTTCGGCACGAGCTGACAGCCGCTCTCTCCGGCGCACACGCCATCACTGCAAGGGCCTTCGAGGGCCACGCAGTCGAGATCCGTGGTGCAGGGGGATCCCGGCGTGACGTCGGGGCCCCCGTCGAGGCCCCCCGCGCCGCCCATACCGCCCGCGCTGCCCCCGCCGGCGTCCCCGCCCGCGCCGGTGCTGGTGTCGGGCATTTGAAGGGGATTTGCGCAGGCAAAAGGGGCTGCGGCGAGTGTGAACAGGGGGAGAAGGAAGAACGGTGATGTAAGCGAAGCAATACGCATGGTCGCCATACTTACCGTGACGAACGTGCAGCGTCACGGCGACGGCGACTTCTCGACGGGGGCGTGTCGAGGGCGTGTCGAGGACGGGTCAGTCCTGCAAACAGGCGTTGACCTGCTGCCCGCACTTCTGCTGCACGCAGCCCAAGCACGCCTGCGTCGGCTGTCCGCCCTGGCAGGAGCTTCCGCACTCGTTCGTGCAGCTCTGCTGGCAGGTGCAGGTGAAGAGCGCGCCGAGCAGCACGTCCGAGCCCTGGCAAGGCGGGTCATTGCCTCCGCCCTGGAGGATCTGCGAACACGTGCTGCACGCAGGGCCGCCGCCCGTGCCGCTCGCGCTGCTGCTTGCCACCGTCGTCGTGCCCGAGCTCGATCCGCTCGCGCCGTCGCAGAAGGTGCCGCACTGGCCGCTGCACGAGGCGCACGTGCAATCGTAGGCCGGTTGCGCTTGCGGGAACTGCGTCAGGCAATCGTCGACGCAAAGGCTGTCGGTGCAGTTTTGCGCGCAGCCGAGGAAGCCCTGACACGGCTGGCCACACGCGAAGAGCTCTGCCTGGCAAGCGCCGAACGCGCATTGCCCACACGCCTGCGGATCGAAGCCGCCGCCGCCTTGCCCGCCCTGTCCCCCGGTGCTCGCGCTGCTCGAGCTCGGGCCCGTGCCCGTGGCCGCGCTGCTTGAACTCGAAGCGGCCCCGCCTTGTCCGCCCGCGCCGCCGAGCCCGCCTACGCCGCCGAGCCCACCTTGTCCGCCCGCGCCGCCTTGTCCGCCCGCGCCGCCTTGTCCACCGGCCGTGCCGCCGCCGGAGAAGAGCGATTCCACCTCGGCGGCGCATGCGGCCACGGAGCCGAGACTGAGCACGATCGACAAAAGTCCAAGTCGAAGAGAAGTACGCATGAAGGCACCTCGCGGGCGCATGGTAGCTCTCCCTGCGTCGTATGTCGTCGCCCACGCTGCCTTATCTCCCCGACTCCATTCCGTCCGGATCCGTGGACGCACTCGCCGCTACGAGTGTGCTTTTCGCGCAGGTCTGCAGCGCGACGTCGTCGCGGCTGGTTTCGTATCTCGAACACGTCGAGGTGCCGCCGACGTCGGTGCTGCTGCGCGAGGGCGAAGTCGGACAGGAGATGTATTTCCTGGTGTCGGGCGAAGCGCGCCTCCGCCGCGCGAACGTGGACCTCGGGCGCATCGGGCCGGGCGCGCATTTCGGCGAGCTCGCGCTGATCGCGGGGCGCCTGCGCACGTCGAGCGTGGTCGCGGAGTCGACGCTCACGCTCGCGCGGCTCTCGCGTGCGCAGTACGAGCAGATGTCGAAGCGCGACCCGGAGCTCGCGCTTTGCCTGACGCAGGCGCTCGTGGCGTCGCTCGGAAAAGAGCTCACCGAGATGACGGAGAACATGGGCGCGCTCTTGCACGAGCGCTCCTTGCCGCGGCGCGTGTTCGTCGACGTCACGGTGAACCGCGCGTGGGCGCGGGTGCGGACGGGGACGCTCCTCGGTGATCTCCTGCCGCGGGACGTCGGTGGTGATCCGGTGGTCGCGGCGCTCGTGAACAACAAGGCCGTGTCGCTCGGGATGCCCATCACCTCGGACGCGCACGTGGAGCCGCTCTGCGCGTCGCACTGGGAAGGCAAGCGCGTGTATCGCGCGAGCCTCGGGTTGCTCTTGCTCGAAGCGTCGCGGCGCGCCTTTCCGGACGTGTTCGTGCGGCTCGGGCCCGGCGCGGGGTTTGGTCAGCCGATCGAGTTGCTCCACCCGGGCACGCTCTTGCTCACGACGTGGGCCGAGCGCGTGACGGCGAAGATGCACGAGCTCATCGCGGCGGACGTGCCGTTCCAGCAAGAGTTCTGGACCGTCGACGAGGCGCGCAGCCACTTCGCCGAGGAGGGCGCGCGGGACCTGCTCGCGCTCCTGCGGACGTGGCGAACGGGGCACGTGCAGCTCGTCTGCGCGGGGTCCGAGGCGGTGCTGTCGATGGCGCCGCTCCTGCCGAGCGCAGGGCACATCGCGCCGTTCCCGTTCCGCATCGAGGTCGGCGGCGAGGCGGTGATGTTGTGTTACGGCGACGAGCCCCGCGTGACGCCCGAGGGCGGCGCGGCCCCGCCGTCGACCCGGTTGCACCAGGACATCCAGCCTGCGTCCGCGCGGCTCGGCGTGCGGCAGGACGAGCCCTGGCTGACGACGCTCGGCATCACGAGCGTGGGCGCGTTCAACGACGCGTGCGTGCGCGGCAAGACGCCGGAGATCATCCGGGTGAGCGAGGGCCAGCACGAGAAGCGCATCAGCCGCATCGCAGACGCGATCGCGGGGGGCGGGACGATCCGGGTGATCTGCGTGGCGGGCCCGTCATCGTCGGGCAAGACGACGTTCCTCTCGCGCCTGACGGTGCAGCTCCTCGTGAACGGGATCCACCCCGTGGGGTTGTCCCTGGACGACTACTACGTCGACCGCGAGAAGACGGTGCGGGATGCGCGCGGCGAGTACGACTACGAGTCGCTCGAAGCGATCGACGTCGGCGCGCTGCGGGAGCACCTCGGGCGCATCTTCGCCGGCGAGACGGTGAAGACGGCGCGTTACGACTTCGTGACGGGCAAGAGCCACCCGGACGGCGGGCGCGAGGTGACGTTACGCGGCTCCGACGTGCTCCTGATCGAGGGCATCCACGGGCTGAACCCGAAGCTCATCGACGGGCTCCTCCCGCGGGACAAGGTCTTCTGCATCTTCCTCCAGCCGATGACGGCGCTGCCGTTCGACCGGGTGAACCGCATCAGCGTGTCCGACGTGCGCCTGCTGCGGCGCATCGTGCGTGATCGGCATGGGCGCGGGACGAACGCAGCGGCGAACATCCTGCGCTGGCCTTCGGTGCGCGCGGGCGAACGCGCGAACATCTTCCCGTTCCTCGCGCAGGCCGACGCGATCTTCGACTCGTCGCTCGTCTACGAGCTCGGCGTGATCAAGGTGTTCGCCGACCGCTACCTGCTCGAAGTGGCGCAGGAGCATCCGGCGTTCGTGACGGCGCACCGGCTGCGGCAGCTCATCGACAAGGTGGTGACGATCTACCCGGATCACGTGCCGCCGACGTCGATCCTGCGGGAGTTCATCGGGGGGAGCGGGTTCGAGTATTAGAGCTTGTCGGGATCGACGCCGAGGGCGCGGAGTTTCTCGGCGAGGCGCTCTGCGCGCTCGCGACCGGTCGGGACGAGCGTGCCTTCCTTCGTGAAGAAACGAAGCTTGCCCTCGTGCACGCCGAACGAGAGATCGAGCTGTGTGCTCCACAGCCGCCCGTCGCTGTCGGGGGGGATCGGTTCGTACCGGCCGCCGAGGAGCCGGAAGCCCGCGAACTCCTTCGTCTCCGGGTCGAACCAGAAGTACTCGGGCGTGCGGAAGACGTCCTGGTAGACCTGCTTCCTCGGTCCTCGATCGAAGGCTGCCGTGCTCGGTGCGAGCACCTCGATGATCACGTTCGGGTACTTCCCGCCCTCGTGCCAGACGTTCCAGCTCTTGCGAGGTTTGCGTTCCGCGCCGAGCACGACGAAGAAGTCGGGGGGGCCGAACGTCGCGCCGGCCATTTGCTTGGCGCTGAATTCGATCGTCAGGTTGGCCGCGGCAACGACGTCCGTCCGGTCTCGCCAGTGAAGCTCGATGCTCTCCAGGAGGAGGAAGAGCTGCGCGGTGTGGAGGGAGGATTCGAAGCCTAGCGCTTCGCTCCAGAGTTCTTCCTTCGGCAGGTCGAGGTTGGTGGTGTCGTCCACGTCGTTCTCCATGGAGGAAGGAGCAGGCCATCAGGGACCCGCTCACGGCTCAGAGGCATCGAACTCATGGGCGCTCGGTGTGCCGGCTCGCCGGAGGGCACGTACCTCCTGCCGCAGCGCAACCAGCTCCCGCACGGTGATGAGAAATCGCTCCTCCGCTTCCTGTCGTTCTTGTGTGCGCTCGTGCTCCTGCGCGAGGAGCCACCCTTTGATGTCCTCGAGTTCGAGCCGGATAGCGAGCGCGAAGAGCACCGCGACCAGGGCTAATGCAGCAAAGAGCCCGCCGGTCGCGAGGGCCGCGTAAAAGAGCCAAAGCGGGACCATCGAAACCCCCTTTGCACAATGAACAATATCAAATAAAGGCCCAGGTACGACGCCTGAGCGAGCCCCCACCGTTCCGTAGGCGCCATCCGCGGCAGCGGCAAATAAGGCCCACCGAACAAGAGGCCATCAGCAAATCCAAAAAGCATGGGCGCGGCGTGCTCGACGGAGGGCCGAGTCGCCTGGCGCAAGGCCGACGCTCGCAGCAACGTGGCGACATATATCGCGAGAGACGTCGTTATCACCGTCAACTCTGCCGCGTGGAGTCCGGCTCGAATCATCGTCAGCGGCGTTCCTGAGATGGCCGGATACGCAAGGAAGAGCCCCGCCAGCGCCACGCCGTACAAGAAAATGATGGGGCGTACGGAGCGACCGAGATAGACATGCACGGCGAGCGCGGCGGCGCCGAAGATCCATCCCCAATAAAGCGCCTCGCGAGCGAAGAATCCGATCCGTGCAACCCCCTCGTAGGGGACCGTGGCGCCCGCCGTGAGCGGCGAGAGCGCCCAGCGCGCGAGGTCGCCCACCACCGTGTACCACAACATGAGGCTGACCGGCCGATACTCGGACCGAAACGATCGCACGAGTCTCGCTGCATCGATTGCAACGATGAGCCGGACGAGCCGCAGGGCGGTGGCGAGCGTGCCTTCACCCTGCGGCAAGCCGATGGCAGGCCACCGGGTAAGCGCGAATCCGACGACGACAGAGATTCCGATCCATGCAAGCCGTCCGATTGCGCCCCCGGGCGACGCCGGCTTCATGCGACCTGGACCGCGTCCGCCACGTGCCGTGTGCCGTCCCAGATGGCTCGGAGGTGGAAACGTGTACCATTCGCGACGATTCCACCCTCCGCGGCTGCGCTCGCACGGAGGAGGAGGTCGTACGTCGTTCGCGAGAGTCGATAGGCTGCAACGCCCGCGGGCACGCGTTCCGCGAGCGACCACTGGATGCTTCCCGGCGCACCACCCGAGGTGGCCACGAGATGCATGCTTGCGCCGTCCGGTGTGGCGAGTTCGCCGAGCTCGCGGGTGGCGTCGCGGTCGAGGAGGCGGAAAAGAAGCTTTGCGATTGCGTCGAGGAGACCAGGGGGGAGCGCGGGATCAGGGGGATCGGTCATGCTCCCGATGGTACGCGAGGCGGAGCCGCTTGCAAGGGAAAAACCCCGCGGACAAACGCGGCGTCACGTGAATCCGCGCGCATTCTCGACACCGGGTTCTTGAGGAGCGAGGGACGCGGGCTCGTTCAGGGAGTGGAACTTCCCCCGGCGCCGGTGGGCGTGGCTTCGGCGGAGCCTTCGACCGTGTCCTCTGGCTCCGGCAAGCCGGCCCTGCGTCGCGCCGTGGGCCGCACGCGCTCGGCCAGGGCGGGGCGGCCGGCGAGGAGGAAAAAGGCAGCAGCCGCATCGGCCACCCCTGAATACGATGTTCCCCAGGCGACCATGGCCTCGTTCTTGGCGGTCTGCGTGAGCTGCGCCTCGCGCCTTTCGCGTTCGACATCGCCGAGCGCCGTCTTCAATGCGGAGGCGCTGGCTTTCAGGTCGTCGGCGGCCGCGATGGGGTCGATCTTCAAGCTCTTGTTTTTCGGCGGCTCCGTGAGTGGACGATTGCGGAGCAGATTCTCGACGTTGTCGGCGAGGACGAGGACGGTGTGAGGATCCTCGGGAATGGGGGCACCGAGGCCATAAGCACCGGCGACGACCTGGCCATAGTTGCGAGCGAGGCCGGACCGAAGCGTGCTGAGGAAGTCTCTCGTTTCGGCCGTGCAGTCGTCGCGCTTCGCGCGGTAGCCTTCGTCGTCGGCGAGCTCGATCATGTGGGTGCGGTCGGCGGTGACGAGCTGGCTGGCGCGCGCGCGGAGGTGATCGCCGAACGCGGCGAGGACCTTGGCAAGCGTGAGGTCCTGAGGGACGCCGCCGGGGAAAAGGATCATCTCCAGGGTGGGCGCGATCTCGGGGCCGTGGATGTCGACCGCGGCGACCACGTTGTTGGTGATCGCGACGCGGTCGGAGACCATGCGGGAGGCTTTGGCTTCGCTCATGGGATGTGGAGACCCGAAGAACGAAGGAAGCTTGGGAAGGGGGATGGCGGGAGCGTCCGGGGCGCGAGTTTCAAGTTGAAGATGGGGCTCCGGGGACGAACGGAGCGCGGCGATCGGACGCGCGGAGGGGGGCGGGGGCGGCGGGAGGCGAGGTTGAGCGGCGCGGAGAGCGGGCGAGAACGGCGGGGTGGAGGTTTGAGCGGCGAGGGGTGCGGCGAGGGCGTCGAGGTGGGTCTGCGATTCGGGAGAGGCGCGGCGGGGGCGGCGGCGAGCGGGTTCGGGGCTGAAGAGGGGCAGGTGAGGCGGGCGGGGTGAGGCGCGAAAGCGAAGATGGGGAAGCGGATGGCTCGACAACCGGCGCGACGTGGTAGGTTGGCCCCCATGTCAGCGGCTTGGCCGAGGATGTATCGAACGATGGTGCCAGAGGATCCGTCGGCGTCGCCTGTGGTTCCGGCGGTGGGGACGGCTGGCGACATGCTGGGTGCAAGTGTACCTCCCACTGAGCCCGCGGATGTGCATCCGGACGGCGAGGGGAAAGTCGGACCCTCGGGCGAGGGGCTCTCGGTGGTGCCACGCCTGGCGGCCTTCGCTCCGAGCCGACTGCCCGAGCGCCTCCGGCATCTTAGGCGAGGCGCGCGCGGAGACGATTCACACCGCGTGTTTCGCCTCGGGGAAGCGAACTTCGAGCGGGCGCCCTTGGGCAGCTCACTGGAGCTTTTGCCGACGTCACGCACGCACGGGGTGATACAGCCGGTCCAACGGATGCCGATCGGTGACTATCAACGAGAGCTCGCCGCCACGCAACGGCTGTGGGTCGTGGATGAGGAGGGTTAACATGCCGTCGTCCGCGTGCTTGAGATACGAAGCGTTGCTCGTCGAGTTGCATCGAGAAATGCGAGCAGGACGAGGTAAGGGGGAGCGGGCGGACCAGCTTCGGAACGAGATGGATGCGCCCTACCACGCTTCGAGCGAGGAGGAGCAGGCGCTCCTTGATGATCTGTCCGAGGACCTTTACATCATCGAGGGGAAGCGTCGGGTCGAGCTGCTTGCCGAGGGGGAGACGCAGGCGATCGTGTCGCAGAAGGTCAATGAAGCGTTTCTGGGACAAGACGATCGTCAGGCTTTATCGCTTATCAGAAAGCTCCCGTCACCGCTTGAGGCTCGCTACGTATATGCGATGGGTCGGTGTTGGGAGCGACAGGGATTTTTTCATGCTGCTGTTTGCTTCTACGACTTCGCGAACGAGCTGGAGCCAAAGCCACATTATGAATTTCTCGCTCTAGAGGCTCTCGTTTCCGCGGGGCTGATCGACGTTGCGGTCGAGCGCGCACGAGAAATCGAATCGCGGCCCATCGTCTCGGGGATACTGCTTCTGGAGGTTGCTGCGATCCTTCGTCGGGCATCGATGCAGGCAGAGGAGAAAGATCAGCGCGCGGTGCTCGAGCGAGTCACCAAGTTGGTCGAGTCCGCATGGGATGACCCTACGGCACTGCCTTCAATTCGTGCCATGGGGCTTCTCGCCGCAGGATTTGCGTACGAGGACCTCGGAGACAAGGATCAAGCGTTACGCTCCTTCGAGCGGGCTGTGACCGTGCATCGCTCCGAAGGGCCGCTGCTCGCGCGCGGCCTCGCGTTGCTGCACTCCGATCGAGCCCGAGCGATGCGAGACTTCACCGATGCCGCTAGATTGAAGACGAAGCTCGACTGGCCTTACCTCTACGCTGCGTTTCACGCGCTCCAGATAGGCCGCTACGCCGAAGTCGAGAGGTTCTGCGAAGATGGCCTTGCGCTATCCACCCGTAGCGAGGTGCGCGGGCGCCTCTTCGAGTGGTGGGCCATCGCCGCAGCGATGCTCGGTCGTCCTGAACAACAGGTGAACGCTCTCTTTGATCAAGCGACGGCAGAGCTACCGCTGGACCTGGAAATCCGTGGCAACGCTAAGCGTTACCGGGAAGCCCTCGATACCCAGGAAGTTTTGCCCGCAAACGACTGGGAGCTGTCGGCGGCGGAGATCGACGAAGCACAGGCGTGGGAATCGCTACGTCTCGCCGCCTGATCCCCTCTACTTCGGCTCCCCATCGTCCGTCATGATCCGGAACCCCGGATCCTCCTCCGTCGGCCCCTTCGGCTTCTGGCCCGGCGGGTACCGCGGCGGATCACGATCGTCTTTGCGCTCGTCGTCCGGCCCGGGCTCGCGCTTCTTGTCCTTGTCCTTGTCCTTGTCCTTGTCCTTCGACCCGAACAGCATCTCCGTCCCCAACCGGCTCACGACGTTGTTCGCCGCGCGGTAGATCTCGCGCCCCGCGACCTCGACTTGTTTGCCCACGTCCGTCCGGTCGAGCTCCTTCTTGATCCCGGTCGCCGCCATCGTGGCCGCACGGAACAAGTGGCCGAGGCCCTGCACCAGGTGCGTCTTCGCCCGTTCGGCTTGCTCGTTGCGATCGTCCCGATCGTCGTTCGCGCTCATACCTGGAGTGTATGGGTCGCGTCAGCGCGCTCGCAAGCCACCATCAGGCTGCGTGTTGCGCTTTCGACCCGGCGGCGCGGGGCAGGGCCGCGTGGGCGGTGACGCGGTTCCGCCCGCCGCGCTTCGAGGCGTAGAGGGCCTCGTCCGCCGCCTTGAAGAGGTCTTCCCAGGTCTCGCCGGCCTCGGGGAAGCTCGCCACGCCGATCGAGCAGGTCACGCGGATCGTCACGGGCTGACCGTCCGGGCCGGGCTTCGGCGCGTGGAAGATCGTCTTGCCGAGCTCCTCGCGCACCCGCTCGGCCAGCAGCATCGCGCCGCGCGTGTCCGTCTCCTCGCAGATCACCACGAACTCCTCGCCGCCGAAGCGCGCCGTGGCGTCGGTCGCGCGCCGCTCGCGGCGGAGGATCTCGCCGAGGCCCTTGATGATCACGTCGCCCGCGTCGTGCCCGTAGGTGTCGTTGACCTTCTTGAAGTGGTCGATGTCCGTCACGAGCACGCTGAGCTTGCGGCCGAAGCGCTTGGCCGCCTTGATCTTCTGGTCGGCGATCTCCAGCATCGCGCGCTTGTTGTAGAGGCCCGTCATGCCGTCGAGCGTGGCCATCTCTTCGAGCCTGCGCATCATGCGCGCGTTCGCGAGCGAGACAGCGACGTGGCTCGTGAGCACTTCGAGCGTGCTGCGCGCGGCGTCGCCGAACGCGGCGCGGCGGCGCGAGCCGAGGACGAGCGTGCCGAGGGGCTTGTCGTGCACGAGCATCGGCAGGACGATCATCGAGGGCATGCTCGGCGGCGCGAGCTTCTTCGTGAAGACGACCTGGCGCTTCTCGTCGTACTCGCCGCGGTAGGGCAGCGGGTGCTTGTTTTCGAGCGCCATCGAGACGAGGCCGGCGTTCTGCTTGTAGCGCTGGCCGACGAGGTTCGCCTCGTCGCCGCCGCTGACGGCGCGGATCTCGTGGGCCTTCTGTGACTCGTCGTAGAGCGTGACCGCGGCGAAGTCGACGCTCGTGATCTCGCGCGCCGTGCGCAGGCCCGACTCCACGACCTCGGCCTCGGTCGTCGCGGCGTTGAGGCTCTCGACCGCGCGGTAGAGCCGGCCCTGCTCCACCTTGGCGCGCTCGAGCTGCACGAACACACGCTCGTTCTGGATGGCCCGCACCGCGTAGCGGCAGGCCTCCATGGCGAGCTCCTGTTCTTTGAGGCCAAAGGGCTCGTCGGTGAGCCGGTCGAGGACGAGCACGCCGCGGATGGAGCCGTGCTCGAAGACCGGCAGCGCGAGCGCGGCGCGCACGGGGCAAGGGCCCGTGTAGTAGGGGAGCTTGTGGCGCGGCTCGAGGCCACGGAGCGCGACGGCCTCGCGCTGCGTGATCGCCGCGCCGAAGATGCCGTCGCCCGCGAGGAAGGGGCCCTCGGCGACGTTCGGGTCGTCGGTCGAGAGCTCGCTGATGCGCAGGTGCGTCCCGGCGTCGTTTTGCCAGAGGAGGACCGCCGTGTGCAGGTTCATCGCCTGCCGGAGCAGCCGCAGCGCGAAGAGCACGGACTGGTGGATCTCCTCCACGCCCGAGCGCACGAGCCGCTCCTCGTCGTTCGCCCGCGACGAGGCGCGCCCGCCGCCCGGCGCGCCGAGCAGCCGGTAGCTCCGCGCGTCATCGCGAAGTTTCTCCACCTCGGCCTGGATGCGATCTTTCAGCGCGCTCCTCGCGCGGGCGATCTCGGCGCGGAGGAGCAGCGCGTTGAACGAGGCGAACACGACCATGAACGCGCCCGCGTAGGCGAGGCGGTCGAGGCTCGACGCGAGCATGGCCCAGTGTCGCACGGAGGCGTCGAGCCCGAGCGCGAAGGCGAGGAGCAGGACCGTGGCGATCGGGCGCGCGAACGCGCTCACGAGGCCCACGCACACGTAGACGAGCGGGTAGAGGCGCCCGTCGAGCGCGCCGTCGCTGCGCGTCACGATCGCGTAGACGAGCACGGTGAAGAGCGCGCCAACCTCGAGGTCGAGGCGGAGCGTGCCCTCGATCGCCCGGGAGCGCCGCGACGCGCGCGCCGCGAGCAGGCCGAGCAGGAGCGCCGAGGCCGGCGCTTCGATCCAGAGCGAGAGCGGGCTCGCCGTGGACGCGACCACGATCGCGCCGAGGCCGATCGCAGAGAGGAGCGGCAAGGCCGCGCGGCCAAGGCGCCGAAGCTTGAGCACGAGGACCACGAGCGGAGCCATGCGGGGTGGTAAGGCCCCCGTAGCAGAGGCCATCGGGGCGGGCCTAGTTTTGGGAGAAGACAGCTACCCTGACGCTCGTGCGCCCCGGCATCCGCCTTCAGCTCCTCGTCGCGCTCGGCACGCTGCTCGTCCTCGCGTTCCTGCCTCTCTTCTTCGCCGTCGTCAGCTTGCACCGCGCCAGCATGGCCGGCGTCATCCCCACGGCGCCCCTCGTCCGGCTCCTCGCGCTTTACATGGGCATCTTCGCCCTCGCGCTCCTCGTCTTCATGTACCTCGCGATGACGCGGCTCGTGGTCGATCCGATCGAGCGCCTCTCGCGCGCCGCGGGCCGCGTGGCCGAGGGCGCGCGCCGGCTCGAGTTGCCTCGCGCGGGCGCGCGGGAACTCGCCGAGCTCGCCGACAGCGTGGCGCGCATGACCGAGCGCCTGCGCGCCGACGAGGAGAGCCTGCGCGTGAAGATCGACGAGGCCACGCGGTATGCGAAGGAGCTCGAACGCGCGCAGGAGCGGCTCGTGCGCTCCGAGCGCCTCGCCTCCGTGGGACGCCTCGCGGCCGGGCTCGCGCACGAGATCGGAAACCCCATCGCCGCGCTGCTCGGCTTCGAGGAGCTGCTGCTCGCCGGCGGCCTCGACGAGGCCGATCAACGCGACTTCTTGCAGCGCATGAAGGGCGAGACCGAGCGCATCCACGGCATCCTGCGGGACCTGCTCGACTTCGCCCGCCCTGCGACGAGCGTGCGCGGCGGTCGAGCCCCCGAGATCGGCGGCTCCCTCGCGCAAGCGATCGACGCCGCGCTCGCCCTCGTCAAACCGCAGAAGGCCCTGCGCGACGTGGCCATCACGCTCGACGTCGACAAGCATCTCCCGCTCGTCGCGCTCTCCGAGGAGCGCCTCGTGCAGGTCCTCTTGAACCTGCTCCTCAACGCGGCCGACGCCGTCCCGAAGCCCGGAGGGCGTATCGATCTCGTCGCCCGCCGCGCGCCCGAGGGCGTGCGCGTCGAGGTCCACGACAACGGCCCCGGCGTCGCGCCGGCCATCCGCGATCGACTCTTCGAACCCTTCACCACGACGAAGGAGATCGGCAAAGGCACGGGCCTCGGGCTCGCGGTGTGCCGGGGCCTGCTCGAATCCGTGGGCGGATCGATCGGCGTCGAGCACGGCGAGGAGGGCGCGGGCGCGCGCTTCTCCTTCACGGTCCCGCTCGCCGCGAAGGACCTCAGTTGAACGAGCGGTTCGCGGTGGGCCGGGCGAGGATCGCGCGGCTGCCGCCGAGCCGATCGAGCTCGCGGGAGAGCTCCGGCGACGGCGCGATCGCGACGAGGTGTTCGAGCACGTTGCGCAGCCGCTCGTCGTCGTTCCGCGACGCGTGGATGCTGCGGAGGTTCGAGAGCATGCGGGCGAGGATCTGGCGCTTGCTGCAAGGTTCGAGCAGGCGCGGATCGACCCGCGGCCCCGCGCCCGTCACCCGCGCGTGCAGGGCTTCGAGCTCCTGCCCGGCGAGGATCCGCCCGTGGAACGGATCGATCACGAGGGGGACGCCCGGGGTCTCGGC
This sequence comes from Polyangium fumosum, assembly GCF_005144585.1. Taxonomy (GTDB): domain Bacteria; phylum Myxococcota_A; class Polyangia; order Polyangiales; family Polyangiaceae; genus Polyangium; species Polyangium fumosum. Next base: position 204,344 of record NZ_SSMQ01000001.1, read on the forward strand.
TTGCTTGGCGGCGTAGCGCGTCCCGAACCCCGGTCGCGGAGCTTCCTTCTGCCGATTCCCCGCGCCGACCAGAAAATGCCCCGGGAACGAGATGCCTTTCGCGTCGATCCCCGCGCGTGTCGCCACGTCGAGCAACACGACGGCGAGCGTGATCGGGATGCCCTTCTTCCGGTCGAGCACCTCGTTCAGGTAGCTGTTGCGCGGGTCGTAATACTCCTCGGCGTTGCCGCGGAAGCCTTGCGAGCCGTAGAGCCATTCGAGCACCACGCGCACCCGCTCCTCCGTCGTCCCGTGCGGCGCGTCCTGGGCGATGCGCCGCGCGGCCGCGCGGCCGAGCGCTTCGAGCGTCGACACGTACCGCGCGACGTCGAGCGACGGGTACTCGCTCTCCGCGAAGACGAGCGAGGCTTGCACGAGATCGATCTCCGGCTCGGGACGCGAGACGAGGTGGGCGAAGAGGGTCAGGCTCGGGCGAGAAGGCACCATGACGATCCGTCTTCGTTCGTAGCGCTCTTCGGGGCCCTAGGCCGCACCTTCCTCGCGGCTTCCTTCCACGAAATCCGTGACCGCCACGCCCGCGAGGTTCCTCGCCCGCAGGCCTTCGAGGATCTTCGGCAGCGCGGCGAGGCTCGCCGGCACGTGATCCTCGCGCTCGGCCGCGTCGTGCAGCAGCACGATCGCCCCGTCTTCGAGGCCTCGCGTGACGCGCGCCGTCACCTTCTCGGCGTCCGCGGAGGCGAGCCCGTCGATCGCCCGCACCGACCAGCCGACCACGGTCAGATCGAGCGCGTCCACGACCTTCGCGATGCGCGGGTTCGTGTGCCCGATCGGCGGCCGGAACAGGGTCGGCCTCCGGCCCGTGATCTTCTCCAGCACCACGAGGGAGCGCTCGATGTCCGCGCGCACGGCGGACGTGGGCAACATGGCGAAGGTCCGCGGGTGGGCGTAGCCGTGTGAGCCGAGAGCGTGACCTCGCGCCACGATGTCGCGCACGATCTCCGGGTGCGCCTCGGCCTTCTTGCCGATCACGAAGAACGTCGCCTTGACCTTCGCCTGGTCGAGCAGGTCGAGCACCTTCGGCGTATGCGTGGGGTTCGGCCCGTCGTCGAAGGTCAGGGCCACGCCGCGCGCGTCGTCGGGCCCGCGGCAGACCGCGTCGACGAACATGCGCAGGCGCAGGAGGAGCACGCCGGAGAGGACCGTCGCCGTGTACGCGGCGAGCGCGGCGAGCGTGATCCACGTGGGCACGGGCCCGATCAGGAGCGAACGCGCGACGAGCGCGAGGGCCCCGAACGTCGCCATGTAGAACAGGATCCGCGCGGGCGGCACCGCTCTACTTCTTCGCCTTTTTCTCGTCCGCCGACGTGTCGTCGAAGTCCTCGTCGAGCTCGTCCGCGGCCGGCTGCGCGATGCGCTTCTGGGACCCGGCCTTCGCGGGCGGGGCCTTCGCCTCTTCTTTCGCCTCGCCCTCGGGCTCGGGCGTGTTGTCCGCGTCGTAGAAGCCGCCGAGCACCGCGGCGACCGCGGCGAGCGAGGTGATCGGGAAGTACCCGAGCTGGATCGTCTCGCTCTTCGCCATCACGCCGACCTGGCTCAGCAGATCGGTCGGGAGGTACATCGTCAGCCACTTGCGCGCGGCGAACATGAGCCCGGCGCCGAGCAACGCGCCGACGCCGGCCTTCATCCCCGCCTCGATCTTCGCGTCCTTCGCCCAGATGGGTTTGCCCGCGATGAGGCCGATCACGACGCCCGTCACGGCGGCGGCGATGTACGCGAGCCACGCAGGAAGGACGGCAAATCCGAGCTTCACAAGCCCGAACCCGATGAGCCCGCCTACGATGAGGCCTTTGAGGATCCCTACGATCAGGCGCCCGAGCATCACCGTAATCCTTGGCACGGCAGCCCGCGCCGTTCAACATGCGGCCCGCTCGTGAACTTCATCAGCATCGAGTACGCGGTTTTCTTCGCCGTTGCGTTCGTCGGTTGGTGGGGCCTTTCGGCCCTCCGCCCCTCGTTTGCGACGGACGGCGGGCGCCTCCTCGCTTCGTGGCCGCGCATCATCTTTCTCCTTGTGATGAGTTACGGCTTCTACGCCGCCTGGGACTGGCGGTATCTGCCGCTCATCTTCGGCTCGTCGACCGTCGACTTCTTCCTCGCCCGCATCATCGCGAACGAGCCGAGCGCGTCGCGCCGCAAGGCGCTCCTGACGATCACCGTCGTCCTCAACCTCGGCTTCCTCGGCTTCTTCAAGTACTGGAACTTCGGCGTCGAGAACGTCGAGCTCCTCCGCGCGTGGCTCACGGGCACAGCGCCGAAGACGAGCGACGCGATGCGGGTCTTGCTTCCGCCCGTCGGCATCTCGTTCTTCACGTTCGAGTCGATGAGCTACGTCATCGACGTCTACCGCGGCGACCTGCCGGCGCACCGGAGCTACCTCCGGTACCTGCTCTTCGTCTCGTTTTTCCCGCACCTCGTCGCGGGCCCGATCGTTCGCCCGCGGGATCTTCTGCCGCAGCTCGAAGCCGTCCCCTCCCTGCCGAGCCGCGTCGGCGCCGAGGCCCTGTTCCTCATCGCGGTCGGGCTCCTGAAGAAGGTCGTCTTCGCCGATCAGCTCGCGATCCACCTCGTCGATCGTGTCTTCGACCAGCCCGAGAGGTACTCCGCGATCGAGGTGCTCGCGGGCGTCTACGGCTACGCCGTCCAGATCTACTGCGACTTCTCGGGCTACAGCGACATCGCCATCGGCTCGGCGCTCCTGCTCGGCGTGCGCTTCCCGCCGAACTTCGACGCGCCCTACACCTCGTCGAACCTCGCCGAGTTCTGGCGCCGCTGGCACATCTCGTTGTCGAGCTGGCTGCGCGACTACCTCTACATCCCGCTCGGCGGCAACCGCGGTTCGAACCTCGCGACGTACCGCAACCTCATGCTCACGATGCTGCTCGGCGGCCTCTGGCACGGCGCGTCGTGGACGTTTGTCTTCTGGGGGTTTTTGCACGGGCTCGGCCTCGCCGTGACGCGCGCCGTCGAGCGCGCCGGCGGCAAGAGCGCGGGCAAGCCGAAGCGCCTTTTGCCGAAGCCTGTCGGCGTGGTCCTCACGTTCCACTACGTCTGCCTCGCGTGGATCTTCTTCCGCGCCCCGACCTTCGACATCGGCACGCGCGTCCTCAAGCAGATCTCGACCGGGACGACCTTCCACCCGAACCTGCCGCCCATCGTCGCCGCCTTGCTCGCGCTCGGGATCGCCGTGCACCACACGCCGCGCGTGATCTACGATCGGCTGCGCGCCGCGTTCGCGGCCCTGCCGGCCCCCGCGCAGGGTGCCATGCTCTTCGTCGTCGCCGTCGTGCTGCACGAGGCAGCGAGCGTGAAAGCCGTGCCGTTCGTGTACTTCCAGTTCTGACCATGCGCCCCCTCGCCCTGCTCCTCCTCGTTCTCGTTGGCCTCGTTCTCGTTGGTTGCGGCAACACGATCAACGGCCGCGGCGCGGCCGCGCCGCTCGTGCGCGTGCACGCGGCCAAGGACCTCGATTGCCCCGATGAAGAGGTTCGCGTGACCGAGGAGTTCGGCGGGGTCTACAAGGCCATCGGCTGCGGCAGGAAGGCGTACTATCGCACCCTCTGCGAGGGCCTCTCCTGCGAGGTGAGGGGCGAGGGCGACGGGCCCGTCGGCTGGCGGGAGCGGCCCGATCAGACCACGCCCGTCCTTCCGAGGTAGACATCGAACCGGCGCTTAGCGACAGGACCGAACGATGAGCGAGACGAACGAGGGCGCGGATCCGCAGGGCGAGGCCGAAGAGCCGAGCGAGGCCACGCGCCCCAAGAAGAAGCGCAAGAAGAAGGCGAAGGCGCCGCGCGAAGGCGTGCCCTCGTTCGCGCAGCGGTTCCCGCGCGACGAGAGCCTCGACGCGCTGCTCGCCGCCTTCGACCGCGGCGACTACGGCCGCGTCCGCGAGGACGGCGCGCGCCTCGTGAAGAGCACCGACGACCCGGCCGTGCGTCGCGCCGCCGAGGAGCTGCTCCGTCGCATCGAGCCCGATCCGCTCGCGAAGTACATGCTCCTCGCCGCGTGCTTGCTCCTCGCCTTTTTTACGGTCTGGTACTTCTCCCACCGGCTCGCGCCCACCCCATGACGCGGAGGCGGAGCGCCCTCGCCCTCGTCCTTTCGGGCTTCACGTTCGCCGCGTGTGGGCCGGCCACGCCCGAGCCGCGGCCTTCGTTCACCACGCCCGGCGAGGGCGTCGTCGATGTTTCCTCCGGCACGCCGATCGAGCGGTATTTTCCGATCGTTCACGGCAACCTCTGGCACTACGAGACGACGAGCGACGACGGCGCGCGTGGCCTTTTGCTCGTCCGCGCCCGCCGCACGAGCGCGTTCGAAGGCGAGCTCGTCACGCCCAAGGGCGCGCGCCGCGTCGCGTTCACGAGCGAGGGCGTCGCGCTCCTCGGCCGCTCGGTCTACGTGCTCCGGGCGCCCGTCGTCGTCGGCATGAGCTGGACCGGCGAGCATGGCGGCGGGACGCGGATCGTGGCGGTCGGGCAGAGCGTGACCGTGCCGGCGGGCCGCTTCGAGGGATGTGTCGTCACGGTCGAAGAGCGCGGCGGCGATGTACCCGTCCGGTACACGACCACGTTTTGTCCCGATGTGGGCATCACCGTTCTCGACGTCGAGGCGCGCGTAGGCCACGAGCGCGCGGAACTCCGGAGTTACGGGCCACCCGTGAACATCGGACCCGAGGGCACGAGCGTCACCACGACGCCCTGATCACGGGCAGACGTTACGTTAGCGGCGGTCGCGGGCGCTCTTCGGGCGCGCTGCTCGTGGCTTCCGTTTTCGCCCGTCGGAAGTAGACTCGCCTCGCGACGAGGAGCTGACACATGCGCAACTACTGGGACTACATCAAGGTCGAAGAGCTCCTTTCGCTGCAGGGCGGCTTCGACAACGACGAGAGCAAACTCTCGAACGACGAGGTCGTCTTCATCGTCGTCCACCAGGTCTACGAGCTCTGGTTCAAGCTCATCCTGCGCGAGCTCGAGACGGCGCGCGATCTCTTCCGCCAGAACCCCGTGCCCGACATGAAGCTCGCGAACGCGGCGACCTCGCTCCGCCGCGTCGTCGCGCTCTTCGAGCAGGCCGTGCCGCACTTCCGCGTGATGGAGACGCTCACCACGCGCGACTACCTCGACTTCCGGGATCGCCTGATCCCGGCGAGCGGCTTCCAGTCGGCGCAGATGCGCGAGATCGAGATCCTGCTCGGGCTGGATGACAACCTGCGCATCCCGCTCGGCCGCGAGGGCAGCTACATGGCGGCGCTCCGCTCCTCGGACGGCTCTGCCTCGCCGGCGCTCGCCCGCGTCGAGCACCGCAGAGAGAGCGGGCCGAGCTTCAAGGCCGTGCTTTACGACTGGCTCTCGCGCACGCCGATCGACGGCCCTGCGACGCAGGAGTCGGCCGAGCGTTTCGCGCGGGCGTTCATCGCGGGGCACGAGAAGGAGATCGAGAACCGCATCCAGCTCGCCAAGCAGAACGCGCTCACGCCCGACGACATCGCGCGGCTCGAGCAGCGGTATCGGGCCGAGATCAAGTTCGCCGAGCGCTTCCTCCAGGCCGAGGACGAGGAGGGGCTCGACGACGAGGCGCGCGCCTTCCGCCGCCGCTTGCGCGCGGCGATCGTGTTCCTGGAGAGCTACCGCGAGCTGCCGCGGCTCGCGTGGCCGCGCGAGGTCATCGACCTCGTGATCGCGGTCGAGCAGCAGATGATCATCTGGCGCCAGCGTCACGCGCGCATGGTCGAGCGCGTGATCGGCCGCCGCACGGGCACGGGCGGCTCCGCGGGCGTCGATTACCTCGATCAGACCGCACTCCGTTATCGCATCTTCAACGACCTCTGGGCTGTGCGGACCATCTTGCTCCGCAAGCCGAGCGTCCCCTTGCTCTCGCACGAGGACGAGTACCGATTCCGGGTCGAGGATTGACGTGGGCAAACGAATTCTGTCGAGCTTCCTTACCATCGACGCTCGCTCCCTGGGGCTCTTCCGCATCACGATGGCCCTCGTCCTTTGCGGCGACCTCTTCCGCCGCTGGCCCTGGGTGCGCGCGTTTTATTCGAACGAGGGCGTCCTCCCGAACCACAACCACATCTTCAACCTGCGCGACAAAGGCCAGGTCTGGAGCTTCCTCCACGCCTTTTCGAGCGTCGGCGAGAATCACGTCGCGTTCGCCCTGATCCTGCTCGTCTACCTCGGCTTTCTCCTCGGCTGGAAGACGCGCGTCTTCCACGCGCTCTCCCTCGTCGGGCTCGTGAGCCTCGGCGCGCGGAACATCCTGCTCGAAAACCAGGGCAACTACGCGGCCGTCGCGCTCCTCTTCTTCACGCTCTTCTTGCCGCTCGGCAGCCGCTTCTCCGTCGACGCCCTCGTCCGCTCGTATGCGGATCGCGACGAGAAGACCGACGCCGATCTGAACGATCGCACACGGCCCACGGAGGCCGAGCTCGCGGCCACGCGTGGCCCCGGCTGGTCGCCCCTCTCGTTCGCGGCGCTCGCCGTCACATTGCAAATCGTGATCATCCTGATCGCGTCCGCGGCATGGCATTTCGCGGGGCCGTGGCGGGACGGCAGCGGGCTCTATTATGCGCTCCAGGTCGAGCGCTGGGTGAGCGACGTCGGCGTGCGGTTTCAGCATGCGCCGGCGGGCGTCTTGAAGGGCCTCTCGTATTTGCTCCTCGCCACGGAATGCGTGGTGCCGCTCCTCGTGCTCGTCCCCGTGGCGCGCCGGCCCTTGCGCGGGATCGCGGTCGGGCTGCTCGTCGTGTATGCGCTCGCGCTCGGCGTCCTGTTCTCGCTCGGCCTGTATGCCTGGACGCTCCTCGCCGCCGCGGCGCTGCTCCTGCCCGCGGAGAGCTGGGACGCCTTCGAGCGCCGCTTCTCGCCCGAGCGCGCGCGCAGCGTCGTATACGACGAGGATTGCGGCGTTTGCTTGTGGCTCGCGCGCCTCGCCAAACGCCTCGATGCCCATACCCACCTCACGTTCCAGGGCAATGGTGACCTCTCGGGTTTGCTCCGCGGCAAGGCCGACGGCTCGGTCGAGAAGGTCGACCTGCCGGCGGGCATCACCGAGGAGCTCGTGCAGGACACCATCGTCGTCGTGGACGCGAAGGGCACGGTCTTCACGCGGAGCCGCGGCATCGCGGAGATCGTGCGGGCTCTGCCGCTCGGGCAGCCGCTCGCCTTCGTCATGCGCCTGCCGGGCATCTCGAATCTGCTCGACGTCTTGTACGACGCCTTCGCCAAGCGACGCACGAACATCAGCGTGCTAGTTGGCCTGGACGCGTGTGGCCTCCCCGCGCCGAAAGACGAATCCGACGCCGAGGCCGCCGAGGCCCTCGAAGTCCCGTCTGCCGTGCGCGCAAAGCGTCTCGTGACGGGCGGCCTCCGCGACGCGTTCGCGCTCGTGCTTTTCGTCGCGGCGCTCGCCCAGGCGGCCAAGGAAAACCCGCTCCCGTTCGCGATTCCCCAGGGCAGGGTGCTCGCGGCGGTCGTCGCCTGGCCGCGCATGCTGGAGCGCTGGGACGTGCTCGTCGTGAACACGGACGAGGACGGCGTCTTCGTGATCGACGGCCAGAACCGCAAGGGCGCGAGCATCGACCCGCTCACGGGCGCCCCGCCCGCGATCGACCCTGCCGCGTTCAACACGCGCAAGCTCGGCCAGCTCTGGAACGATTACTTGAACCGCGTCCGCCAGCGCGAGTACGAGCCGTACCAGAAGGCCCTGCGTGATTACCTCGGCAAGGGCGGCCCCGCGCTCGAAGGCCGCGCGCCGGACGAGCAGCTCTCAGGGTACGACGCGTACTGGGTGAAGTATTCGATCGCGAAGCCCGGCGAGAGCCCGGCGCGGGTCGAGAAGGGTCGCGAAAAACTCTTCACGCATTCGCGCGGCGGACGCCTGGCGATCGACAGGCTCCCGATCATCAAGCCCGACGTCCGCCGGCAGGAGTAGGCGCCGTGGCCGATGTAGCCGCCGAGGGCGAGGTCACGGCCGACGCGCCGGAGGAGAAGCCGCGGAAGGACAAAGCCGCGAGGCCGTGGTTTTCCCCGCTCCGCGCCGCGTTCGTGTGGCTGCGCGACCATTACATGACGATGGATCCGCGCACGCTCGGGTTTTTCCGGCTCGTGATCGGGTTTCTGGTCACGGCCGATTGCATCCGGCACTGGATGGATGCGCGCTTGTTCTACTCGAACGAGGGCATCCTCACGAACCATTACCACCTCTTCCGCCCGAGCAGCGGCTTCAATTTCAGCATCTTCCACGCGTTCTCCACGCCCGGAGAGGTCCACGTCGCCTTCGCGATCGCGACGTTTTGCCATTTTTGTTTCTTCCTCGGCTGGCATACCCGCATCTTCTCGGTCCTCTCGTTCTTCTTCGTGACGAGCCTCGACAACCGGCTCGTCATGGTCGAGAACGGCGGGTACGTCGTGGAAAACCTGCTCATCGGCTGGGCGATGTTCATGCCCACCGGCCAGCGATTCTCGGTCGACGCGCTCTTGCGCTCGTTCCGCGAGCGCAAGGAGCGTTCGTCCGCGGAGCTCAACGCCCGCGCGCCGTTCGCCTGGGCCACGAAGCCCTACGTCTCGCTCATCGGGCTCGTCACGACCCTGAACATCGCGGTCATTTATTATTTCAACGTCGTCAACAAATCGGGCCATATCTGGCGCAAGGGCGACACGGTCCATTACGTGCTCCACCTCGATCGCATGATCACGGGGCTCGCCGTGCCGTTTCGCGAGTACATGCCGCTCTGGATGATGCGGCCCGTCGCCTGGAGCGTGCTCGTCGTCGAGGCGCTCCTCGTGCCGCTCATCCTCGCCCCCGCCGGCCGCCGCATCACGCGGCCGCTCGCGATGCTCCTGATGACCGGCCTGCACGGGAGCTTCGGCGTGATGATGCGCCTCGGCCCGTTCTCCTGGTTCATGATCGCCTGGAGCTTCCTGTTCCCCCAGCCCGTGCACTGGGAGATCCTCGGCCGCTGGTACACGAAGAAGGCCCGCGCGTGGGTCGTGGTCTACGATCGGCGCTCCCCGCTCGCGTTTTTCATGTGCCGGCTCCTCGCGCGCCTCGACCTTTGCGAGCGCCTCACGTTCGAGGAGAGCCCCGAGGAAGACGCCACGCCGGCGCTCCTCCGCGTCCGTGATCCTGCGACGAACGAGGTCCACGACGATCACGCGGCGCTCGCGGCCATCGCGCGATCGCTCCCGGCGGGCCGCTTGGTCTGGCCTCTCTTCCGCGTCCTCACGCTCGGCCTGTCCGCGCCGCTTTTCGGCGCCGTCGCGCGCCGTCGTGACGCCCTCGCCCGCGCCTGGGGCCTCGGCGCGAAGCCGCGCGGCCGTGAGGCGAGCGCGCCGCCGTCCCCGCTCGCCGCGCGCGCGGGGCGCGTGCGCGCTGGCTTGCGCGAGGCGCTCGTGGCCTGGTTCTTCGTCTGCGCGGTGAGCCAGACGCTGAACGAGAACAAGTCCGTTCCGGCGCCCTTCAAGCACCAGCAACCGTGGCTCATGCAGGCGACCCTCGGCTACCCGCGCATGTACCAGGGCTGGGGGATGTTCGCGCCGAACCCGATCAGCGACGACGGCTCGATCTCGGTCGACGCCGTCACGCTCGGCGGTCGCCGCGTCGATCCGTTCACCGGCGACGTGCCGGACCTCAATCTCTCGGACGCGCGTGGCCTCGGCCTGAACCAGATCTGGCAGGACTACTTCAACCGCATCCGGCTCGATCGGAACAAGGTGTTCCGTCATGGGCTCAAGGAGTACCTCCTGCGCTGGCACGAAGAGACGGGCCGCCCCGAGGACGAGCTCGTCGCGTTTGATGTGTACTGGCTGCGGGATCAGTGCCCTCTGCCTGGACAAACACAACCCTACAAGCATGAAAAGATTGCGATCCTGACATATCGAAAGCCTGGATACAGGCCTCCGCCGGGCAATCCGCCGCTCCCGCCCGAGCCAAAGGTCGAGAGCGCGGGCAACTAACGAGCGGGCCGCGTCACGTCGGCGCAGCGCGTGATTCTGTCGTGCGACAATGTGGGCCGTCCGGAGCGCTCTTTGCTTTCCGGTGTGGCCGTGCGGGCTGGCTTGCATCGCAGCGTCGAGCCCCGAACGTGCGATGGGCAAACGGTTCGGGTTCGTTTAGGATTCTCGGGACTGTATGCACGACGTCCTCCCTGCTTCGATCGATCTTCGGCGGGGGACCGAGGGCCATGTGTGCCGACGCCCTCGCCGTGGGGAGGTTCGTCGTCGTGAGGCTCGAGGTGCGTCCTCGCCGGGGTGGGCGAGAAACACGCCATGCGGGCTACCTGGTGCGTCGCTTCGCCTCCTCGGGGTATATGCTGCTTCCCGGAGCGCGCCGCGCGGCGCGCTTCGAACGTTCGAGGAAGGTTCGAGGCTTTTCGCGGCACGTAAGGACAATGGACCGCGACGAGGCCGATGGGCGGTCCCCAGGAGACGAGGTCGGGTTACGCGTCGATGACTCCACCCAACGCAGAGAACCTTTCGGCCTGGCTGGTCTCCCGCCTCGCCGAGCTTCGGGGGATCGATCCGCGGACCATCGACCCACGCGAGCGGTTCCATCGCTACGGGCTCGACTCCCTCGGCGCGACGAAGCTCATCGCGGATCTGGGCAAGCACCTCGGCCGTAGCCTCTCGCCGACCCTCGTATGGGAGCACGCGACCCCCGCGTCGCTGGCGAAGTTCTTGACGACCTCCACGGGTTCGTCCGTGGCGCCGACGTTGTCCGCGCGCCCGCCGCCGATGCCGCCGCGAACGACGTCGCCGGAGAACGAGCCCATCGCCATCGTGGGCATGGCGTGCCGGTTCCCCAAGGCGCCGGACCTCGACGCGTTCTGGCGGCTCTTGCACGACGGCATCGACGCGATCACCGAGGTGCCGCGCGACCGCTGGGACGCGGCGGACCTCTACGATCCGGACACGGCCGCCACGGGCAAGCTCAACACGCGCTGGGGCGGCTTCCTCGACCACGTCGACACCTTCGACCCGCAGTTCTTCGGCATCTCGCCGCGCGAGGCGGTGCAGATGGATCCGCAGCAGAGGCTCGCGCTCGAGCTCTCGCTGGAGGCGCTCGAAGACGCCGGGATCCCGCCGCCCACGCTGAAGGGCAGCCGCACGGGCGTCTTCGTCGGCGCGCTCTTCCTCGACCACGCGCTCCTCCAGGATCGCGCGGGGCGCGAGTCGATCACCGCGCACACGAGCACGGGCGGCGCCTCGTGCATCATCGCGAACCGCATCTCGTACGCGTTCGGCCTCCAGGGGCCGAGCATGACCGTGGACACGGCGTGCTCGTCGTCGATCGTCGCCATCCACCTCGCCTCGCAGAGCTTGCGCAGCGGCGAGACGGGCATCGCGATCGCGGGCGGCGTGAGCTTGATGCTCGTGCCCGAGACGACGATGGGCTTCACGCGGCTGAACGCGATGAGCCCCGACGGCCGCTGTCGCGCCTTCGACGCCCGCGGCAACGGCTACGTCCGCAGCGAGGGCGCCGGGCTCGTGATCCTGAAGCGCCTCTCGGACGCGCTCCGCGACGGCGACCGCATCTACGCGATCGTGCGCGGCAGCGCCGTGAACAACGACGGCGCGAGCAACGGCCTCACCGCGCCGAACCCGCTCGCCCAGCAGTCGATGCTGCGGGACGCGTGCCGCGCGGCCGGCATTGCGCCGGCGGACATCCAGTACGTCGAGGCGCACGGCACCGGCACGCCGCTCGGGGATCCGATCGAGGCGGGCGCGCTCGGGGCGGTGATCGGCGTCGAGCACCCGCCGGATCAGCCGCTCTGCATTGGGTCCGTCAAGACGAACGTCGGGCACCTCGAAGCGGCCGCGGGGATGGCGGGGCTCATGAAGGTCGCGCTCGCGATGCAGCACGACGCGCTGCCCCCGAGCCTGCATTACCAGTCGCCGAACCCGAACATCGACTTCCCTCGGCTGAACCTGCGTGTCGTCGCGAAGGTCGAGCCCTGGCCTGCGCCCGAGGGCACGCTGCGCCGCGCGGGCGTGAGCTCGTTCGGGTATGGCGGCACGAACGCGCACGTGATCCTGGAGAGCATGGCCCGCTCGACGGCGAGCGTCGCGCTGATCGAGGCGGGCGCGCCGGAGGCGATGGGCGCCTCGATCGGGCTCGCGCTCGAATCGATCCGAGGCGAGGAGGTGATCGCCGGGCGGGTCTTGCGTGGCCCTCCGGCCGGCCTGGGCCAGCGGCTCGCGGTCGTGGCGAGCACGAAGAGCGGCCTCGAAGCGCGGCTCGTCGAGGCCCGCGGCGGCGCCGAAGGGCGCGGAATTTTCCGCGGTGCGGCGCGCGGATCACGCCGCGTCGTGTGGGTGTTCTCGGGGCAGGGATCGCAGTGGGCGGGGATGGGCCGATCGCTCGTGCTCTCGGAGCCGAGCTTCCGCGCGGCGCTCACGCGGTGTGATCGTGTCCTCGGCCCGTTGCTCGGCTGGTCGGTGCTCGACGAGATCATGGCCGGCTCGACGCGCGTCGCCGCCGATCGCCTCGACGTCATGTGGCCCGTGCTCTTCGCGTTCCAGGTCGCGCTCGCGGAGCTCTTGCACGACCTCGGCCTCGAGCCGGGCGCGGTGATCGGCCACAGCATCGGTGAGGTCGCGGCGGCGCATGTCGCGGGCGTGCTCTCGCTCGAAGACGCGGCGCGGGTCATCGCGCATCAGGCGACGCTCGTGCAGCGCTCGGCCGGTCAGGGGATGATGCTGCTCGCGGGCGTCGGCTGGGACGAGGCGCAGTCGATCGCCGCCTCCTCGGGCGGCCGCATCACCGGCGCCATCGCCGCGAGCCCGACCTCCACGGTCTTCTCTGGGGAGGGCGGCGCGCTCGCCACACTCGCGGCGTCCTTTGCGTCGCGCGGCGTCTTCGCCCGCCCGGTCAGCACCGGCGCCGCCGTGCATGGGCCGCAGATGGCCTACCTCACGGACGAGCTGCCGCCTTTGCTCACCGGCCTGCACCCCATGAGCGCGCGGGTCCCTGTCGTCTCGAGCCTCACGGGCGAGCGCATCCGTGGCGAGGACCTCGACGTCCGGTACTGGTCGCGGCAGCTCCGTGAGCCGGTTCTGTTCGCGAACGGCATTCAGCGCCTCCTCGACGACGGGCTCGCGGTCTTCCTCGAAATTGCGCCGCACCCCATCGTCAAGCACTCGATCGAGGAGTGCATTCGCCACGTGGACAAGCAAGCCACGGCGGCTGCGGTGGCGGCGCTCTGGCGCAACGAGGACGAGGGCCGATCGATCCGCGAGGCCGTCGGCCAGCTCTTCGTGCACGGCGCGAGCGTGCTGGATCGCAGCGCGGAGACCGAGGCGACCGAGACGGGCCACGTGCATCTCGTGCCGGTCTCGGGCCAGACCGAGTCGGCGATGCGCGACGCTGCGCGGCGCCTCGCCCACTACATCAACGCGTCGAACGGGATCGTGCTGCGAGACGTTTGCTACACGATGAGCGTTCGCCGCGCGCACCACCGCACGCGCGGCGTCGTCGCGGCGCGCACGCGGGCGGAGGTCCTCGACGGCCTGCGCGCGCTCGCCGAGGGGCGTGATCATCCTCTCGCGCGCGCGGGCGCGTTGCCGATCGGCGGCCGGCGCGGTCTGGTCTTCGTGTTTCCGGGGCAGGGCTCGCAGTGGGTCGGCATGGGCCGCTCGCTCTTCGTGCAGAAGCCCGTCTTCCGCGAGGCGATCGAGGACTGCGACGTGGTGATCCGGCGCGAGGCGGGTTTCTCCGTCATCGAGGAGCTCCTCGCGGACGAGACGCGCTCGCAGCTCGGGCGCATCGACGTCGTGCAGCCCATGCTCTTCGCGATCGAGGTCGCGCTCGCCGCGCTCTGGCGCGCGTGGGGCGTCGAGCCGGACGCCGTGATCGGCCACAGCATGGGCGAGATCGCGGCGGCGCATGTCGCGGGTGTGCTCTCCCTCGAGGACGCGGCGAAGGTCATTTGCCGGCGGAGCAAGCTCCTTCGCCGCGTCGCGGGGCTCGGCGCGATGGCGCTCGTCGAGCTCGCGATGGACGAGGCCGAGCGCGCGCTCGTGGGGTACGAGGACCGGCTCAGCGTCGCGGTGAGCAATGGCCCGCGCTCCACCGTGATTTCGGGCGAGCCGGCGGCGCTCGAGGAGATCGTCGCGAAGCTCGAGGGGAGCGGCGTGTTTTGCCGTCGGGTGAAGGTCGACGTCGCCTCGCACAGCCCGCAGATGGACGTGCTGAAGCAGGACCTCTCGGCCGCGCTCGCCGAGCTTCGGCCGCGGCCCGCGAGCGTCGCCATGCGCTCGACCGTGACGGGCGAGCTCGTCACGGGCGTGGAGCTCGATGGGTCGTACTGGGTGAAAAACCTCCGCGCGCCCGTCCTCTTCGGCAGGGCCGTCGCGAAATCGGCCGAGGAGGGACAAACCCTCTTCGTGGAGATCAGCCCGCACCCGATCCTCTTGCATTCGATCGAGGAGACGCTGCGCATGCTCTCGAAAGAGGGGGCAGCCATTGCGTCGCTCCGGCGCAACGAGGACGAGCGCCATTGCCTCGTCGACGCGCTCGGCGCGCTCCACGTGAAGGGCCACGAGCTCACGTGGGGCAGGCTCTTCCCGCGCGGCGGCCGGTGCATTTCGCTGCCCACGTATCCGTGGCAGCGGGATCGTTACTGGCTGCCCGACGAGGTGAAATCGCGGATGCCGTCGTCGCGGCCGTGGCTCGCGCACGCCACGTCCCATGATCCCGCGGCGCACCCGCTGCTCGGGTCGCAGGTCCACCTCTCCGTCGAGCCCACGCTGCATTTTTGGGAGCAATCGCTGAGCACCACGGCGCTGCCTTACCTCGCGCATCATCGCGTGCAGAACGACCCCATCTTCCCCGGCGCGGGGTACGTGGAGATGGCGCTCGCCGCGGTCGTCGAGGTGCACGGCAAGGTCTCCGTCGCGCTCGAAGAGGTCACCTTCGATCGGATGCTCCCGGTCGGCAAGGACCCGGATCGGCGCGTCCAGTGCGTCCTCGTGGACGAGGAGCCGGGGCGCGCGTCGTTTCAGGTTTCGAGCCGCGAGGCGGGGGCGAAGACGTGGACGCGGCACGCGGCGGGCAAGGTGCGGACAGGCGTGGGCGCGCCGGGCGCGAGGATTTCGCGCGAGCGTCCTCGCGTGCTCCAGGCGCGTTGCCCGACGGTGGTCAACGCGGAGGCGTTTTATCGCCGCATGGAGGAAGGCGGGCTCTTTTATGGCCGGAGCTTCCGCGGCCTCGAACAGATGTGGCTCGGCTCCGAGGAGGGGCTCGCCCGCGTGTTCTTGCCGGCCGACGTGGCGGTGAATGCGGATCAATATCAGGTCCACCCGGCGCTGCTCGATGCCTGCTTCCAGACCCTCGTGCAGGTCCATGTCGCCTCGGAGACGGAGCCGCTCGGCACGTACGTGCTCTCGGGTGTGGACAAGATCCGGCTCCACCGCTCGCTCGGGCAGGAGGTGTGGGTTCATGCGCAGCTCCACCCGAGCGACGACAAGGTCAATCCCGCGGGTGACGTCTTCGTCATCGACGCGGATGGCCGGGTGCAGGCGGAGGTCCAGGGGCTCCGCATCAAGCGGCTGGAGAGTGGAAAATCGGCGCCTGCGAATGTGCTCGACGATTCTGTGTACACGATCGAGTGGCGCAAGAAGGACCTCGACGGCGAGTCGGTGCGGATCAAGTCGTCGGGCAACCCGGGCGCGTGGCTGTTTTTCGTCGACGAGGGCGGCACCGCGGCGTCCATGGCGTTTCTCCTGCTCGCGCGGGGCGAGACGTGCGTGCGGGTCCGCGTCGGGAGCCGGTTTGTCCGCCTCGAAGCGGGCCTCTTCGAGATCGATCCGACGAACCCCGAGCATTACCAGCGCGTCCTCCGCGAGGCGTTTGGCCGCGAGGTCCATTGCCGTGGGATCCTGCATCTCTTCGCGCTCGACGCGACCCCGTGGGAGCGGACCACGAACGACACCATCGAACGCGACGTCGCGAACGCCTGCCTGAGTGCGCTTTACCTCGTCCAGGCCGTGCTCCGGCAGGGGTGGCGTGACATGCCGCGCCTCTGGCTGGTCACGCGCGGCGCCCAGGCCGTACTCTCGAACGGCACGCCGCTCTCCGTCGCACAATCGACGTTATGGGGCCTCGGCCGCACGATCGCGCTCGAGCACCCCGAGCTCGAATGCACGCGCATCGACGTCGATCCGAGCCGCAGCGCGGACGAGGCCTCGGTCCTGCTCCGCGAGATCTCGGTGCGCGACCGCGAGGATCAGATCGCTTATCGCAAGGAAGGCCGGTACGTCGCGCGGCTCGTGCACAGCTCATTCGACGCCGTCGGGGTTGTCAAGGCGAACGTGCCGCCCGAGCGCGCGAATGGCAGGCCCTTCCGGCTGGAGAGCCTCGAAGTGGGGGTCCTCGATCAGCTCATGCTCCGCGAGGCGCCGCGCCGCCCACCAGGCCCGGGCGAGGTCGAGATCGAGGTCGAGGCCGCGGGGCTGAATTACGTCGACGTGATGAAGGCGATGGCTGCTTACCCCGGGACGGCCGGTGATGTCGCCACGCTCGGCCTCGAATGTGCGGGTCGTATCGTCGCGCTTGGCGAGGGCGTCGAGAACCTCTCCGTCGGCCAGGAAGTCGTCGCATACGCGCCGGGCGCCTTCGCGTCGCACGTGACCACGCTCGCCGCCTTCGTGGCGCCGAAGCCTGCGAAGATCAGCTTCGCGGAGGCCGCATCCATTCCTGTCGTCTTCACCACCGTCTATTATGCGCTCAATCGATTGGCGCGCCTGGGTCACGACGAGCGCGTCCTCGTGCACACGGCGACGGGCGGGACCGGCCTCGCGGCGATCCAGATCGCGCGGGTGCTCAAAGCCGAGGTCTTCGCGACCGCCGGCAGCGAAGAGAAGCGGAAGTACCTGCGATCCATCGGCATCGAGCACGTCATGGATTCCCGCACGCTCTCGTTCGTCAGCGAGGTCATGGAGAGCACGTCCGGGCAGGGCGTGGACGTCGTGCTCAATACGCTGACCGGCGATGCCCGCACACGGAGCCTGGAGCTGCTCGCGCCATACGGGCGCTTCGTCGAGCTCAGCAAGCGCGACATCTACGAGAACAAACAGCTCGCCATCACGCCGTTGCGGCGCAGCGTCTCGTTCGCGTCGGTCGATCTGCCCGGCATGTCCGTCGAGCGGCCGTCGCTGCTCGGCTCGCTGCTGAACGAGGTGATGCAGCTCTTCGAAATGGGCATCTTCCAGCCCTTGCCCGTGAAGGTCTTCCCGGCGTCGGAGGCGAATGCCGCGTTCAAGCTGATGTCCGAGGCGAAGCACATCGGCAAGGTCGTGCTTGTCATGAACGAGCCAACGGCTGCGATTCTTCCCGTGGAGGAGCCGCGTCCCCGCATTCGCCCCGACGTGTCGTATTTGATCACCGGCGGCTTCGGCGGCCTCGGGCTCTCGCTCGCGCAGTGGATGGTGGATCAGGGGGCGCGGCACCTCGCGCTCGTCTCGCGCCGCGCGCCGGCGCCCGCTGCGCGAGAGGCCATCCGGGCCATGGAAAAGGCCGGCGCGCAGGTCCTCGTCGTCGAGGCCGACGTCGCCCGGGAGGATCAGGTCGCGGTGATGCTCGCGCAGATCGACCGCGCGCTGCCGCCTCTGCGCGGGGTCGTGCACGCGGCCGGCGTCCTCGACGACAGGACCTTGCTGGAGCTCGATGAGGAACGCTTCCAACGCGTGCTCGAACCGAAGGTCGCCGGAGGGTTCAACCTGCACGCGCGCACCCGGGACCACCAGCTCGATTTCTTCGTGTTGTATTCGTCTGCGGCCTCGCTCCTCGGCGCACCGGGCCAGGGCAATTACGCGGCGGCCAATGCCTTCCTCGACGCCCTCGCGCATGCGCGCCGGCGCAGCGGTTTGCCCGCGACGAGCATTCACTGGGGGCCGTTCTCGGACGTCGGCCTCGCCGCCGCGCAGGGCAATCGTGGCCAGCGGCTGTCGTATCGCGGAATCGAGAGCCTTACGCCGCAGCAAGGGCTCCTTGCGTTCGCCCGTTTGCTCGAACGATCCCCGGCTGAGGTCGGCGTCCTGCGCCTCGCCGTGCACCAATGGCTCGAATTCTACCCGCAGCTCGCGGGCAGCCCCTTCTGGTCCGAACTCCAGCGGGATCCGAAGACGACGACGGACCGCCCGGCGCCGTCGAGCCGCGTGTCGTTCAAGGGCTTGCTCGAGCGTAGGCCTCCGGCGGAGCGGCTCCCCGTGCTGGAAAAACACATCCTGGAGCACGTGGGCCAGGTGCTCCGTCTCGACGTCGGGCGCATCGACCGGCTCGCCTCGTTCACGAGCCTCGGAATGGACTCGCTGCTCAGCCTGGAGCTACGCAATCGGCTCGAATCGAGCCTCGGCGTGCGGCTCTCGGCCACGCTCCTGTTCACGTATCCGAACCCGGCCTCGCTCGCCGATCACCTTCTCGACCGGATGAGCCTCTCGCCCGGCCGGCGTCCCGGGGACACGGCGCCCCCGTCCATGGCGGCGCCGCGGGCGGAGCGCTCGTCGGCGCTCCCGGCGAGGCCGAGTGACCCGATCCGCGTGCAGTCACCCAGGCACATTACGCAGTCGGAAGCCGAAATCCTGCTCGAGCTCGAGGAGGAGCTGGCTCGCTCGGAGGATTACCTCTCGTGACCACCAGACGCCCCGATGCCTCGCAGAGCATGACGACGCAGCACGACGACGACGCCCCGCCAGCGTCGGGGCTCTCGTCGATGCAGCGCGCGATCATGACGATCCAGAAGATGCGCGCGAAGATCGAGAACCTCGAGCGCGTGCGCGTCGAGCCGATCGCCATCATCGGCATGGGGTGCCGTTTTCCCGGGGGGGCGAACACGCCGGAGGCGTTTTTCGAGCTCTTGAAGCAGGGCGTGGACGCGATCACGGAGGTCCCGCCCGAGCGGTGGGGGCTCGGCGCGGACCCGTCCACCGATCCGGAGGCGCGCGCGGTTCGCTGGGGGGCGTTCCTGCGCGACGTCGACCTCTTCGATGCTCGGTTCTTTAACATCTCGCCGCGTGAGGCGTCGAAGATGGACCCGCAGCAGAGGCTCCTGCTCGAGGTCACGTGGGAGGCCCTCGAACGCGCGGGGCAGCTCCCCGAGCGCCTCGTCGGCAGCCGGACCGGCGTTTTTCTCGGCATCATGAACAACGATTATGCCGAGCTCTCCGCCATCGCCGGTATCGAGCAGGAGGACGCGTACACCACGACGGGCAATGGCCATTGTTTCCCGGCGGGCCGCATCTCGTACACATTCGGGTTTCAGGGTCCGAGCATGGCGGTCGACACCGCCTGCTCGTCGTCCCTCGTCGCGATTCACCTCGCCTGCCAGAGCTTGCGCAGCGGCGAGTGCAACATGGCGGTCGCGGGCGGCGTCAACCTCATGCTCGTCCCTTCGACCACGCGCAAATATGCTAGAACGCAGGCCCTGTCGCCCGACGGTCGATGCAAGACCTTCGACGCGACGGCGAACGGGTTCGTCCGGGGCGAGGGCTGCGGGATGGTCGTGCTCAAGCGGCTGTCGGACGCCGAGCGTGACGGCGACACGATCGTCGCGCTCATTCGTGGCTCCGCCGTCAACCAGGATGGACGCTCGACGGGCCTCACCACGCCGAACGTGCTCGCGCAGCAGGCGATGCTGACACAGGCGCTCGAGAGCTCGCGGATCGCGCCCTCCGACATCGGGTATGTCGAGACGCACGGCACGGGGACCTCGCTCGGGGATCCGATCGAGATGGAGGCGCTCACGCGCGTGTTCGGTCATCCCCGGGAGGCCGGCTCCGTGTGCGCGCTCGGGGCAGTGAAGACGAACATCGGGCACCTCGAGTCGGCCGCGGGGGTGGCCGGGCTCATCAAGAGCGCGCTCGTGCTTCAAAATGGGCTCATCCCGAAGAACATCCATTTCCGCACCTTGAATCCTCGCATCCAGCTCGACCGGACGCCCTTCGTGATTCCCACGGAGCCGCGACCCTGGCGGGCCGCGCTGAAGCGGCGCGTGGCGGGCGTGAGCTCGTTTGGCATGAGCGGGACGAATGCCCACGTCGTCGTGGAGGAGTTCGCGCAGAGCGCGGAGGAGGATCTCACCCCCGAGGCGAGTTCGTATCTCCTCCCCCTCTCGGCGAAGAGCCCCGAGGCGCTCCGGGCGCACGCGTCCGCGTTCCGCGATTACCTCACGAGCACGCAGGACGTCTCGTTTCGGGACGTCGTGCACACGGCGAGCTTGCGCCGGAGCCATTTCGAGTATCGCATCTCGGCTGTCGGCCGCACCCGGGAGGAGCTAGCGCGTTCGCTCGACGCGTTCCTGGGCGGCGAGGTGGGCGGGGGGCTCGCCACCGGAAAGTCCACGCCGGCGCGGGCGAAGGTCGTATTCGTCTTCTCGGGGCAGGGCGCGCAGTGGCTCGGGATGGGGCGGAAGCTCTACGAAGAGGAGTCGGCATTTCGATCGGTGATCGATTCGTGCGACGCTCTCCTCACCCCGCGGCTCGGATGGAGCCTGCTCGACGAGCTCGACACGACCGAGTCGATGTCGCGCTTGAACGAGACGCAGGTGGCGCAGCCGCTCATCTTTTCGATCCAGATCGCGCTCGTGGAGCTGCTCCGGTCCTGGGGGGTCGCGCCCGACGCGGTGATCGGTCACAGCGTCGGGGAGATCGCCGCTGCCTACATCGCCGGCATTCTTTCCCTGGACGAGGCGGTGCGCCTCGTCGCGATCCGCGGGCGGATCATGAACAAGGCGACGGGCCTCGGGAAAATGGTGGCGGTCGCGGCGAACCCCGACGTGGCGCGCCAGGCGATCGCCGGGTACGAGGACCGCCTGGCGATCGCCGCGGTGAACGATCCAGGCTCCGTCGTATTGAGTGGACAAACCGTCGCCCTCGACGAGGTCGTCGCGAAGCTCGAACGCGAAGGGGTCTCGTGCCGGCCGCTGCGCGTCAATTATGCGTTTCACAGCCCGCAGATGGAGCCGCTCGCGACGGAGCTCGTCGAGCGGCTCGTGCGCGTCACGGCGCGGCGAGCCACGCTCGCGATGTACAGCACCATCCTCTCCGAGTGCGTCGAGGGCAAGGAGCTCGACGCGCGGTACTGGGGCCGGAACGTGCAGGACACCGTCCAGTTCGCGGGAGCCGTGGACGCCGCGATTCACGACGGATATCAGCTCTTTCTGGAGGTCGGGCCTCACCCGGTGCTGGCGGCGAACGTCGAGCAATGCCTTGCGATGCGCAAGGCGGCCGGGCTCGTCGCGTTCACCCTGCGGCGCAACCAGGACGAGCGCCGCTCGCTGCTCGAAGCGACGGGCGCGCTTTATACGCGCGGATGTGCGCCGGAATGGGCGAGGCTCGCGCCTAGCGGCGGAAAATGCGTCCCGCTGCCCACCTATCCCTGGCAACGGCAGCGGTATTGGCTGGAGCTCCCCGAGGACGCGCCGTTCGCCGCCGTGGGTCGGAAGGGGAAGAGCGACGCGCCGACCACGCAGAGCGCGCAGGACGATATGGTCTTCGGGCTCGCGTGGCGCGCAGCTCCGGCGGCCGTCGATGCGAATTGCGCGTCGGCCCGCGTGGGCACCTGGATGGTCCTCTGCGACGAACGGGGGACGGGACGCGCGCTCGGCGCGATGATGCGCGCGCGAGGCATTCCCTGCGTGCTCGTCGAGGCGGGCGAGCGGTATGAGCGTGTCGACGCGACGACGTACCGGATCCAGCTCACGAGCGCCGAGGATCATGTCGAGCTCTTGAAGGCGGTCTTCGACGAGAACACCGTTTGCGCGGGCGTCGTCCACCTGTTCGCCCTCGACGCGGTGCCGGTCGAGCGCGCGAGCGTGTCGACGCTGGAGGCCGATGGGGATCGCGTCGTTGGTAGCGCCTTGTTCCTCGTGCAGGCGCTCGTGCAGCGAGCCTTCCGCGAAGGGCCGCGGCTCGTCTTCGTGACCCGCGGGGCGCAGGCGGTCCTCGGCGACGTCGACGTCGTCTCTGTGGCCCAGGCGCCGCTCTGGGGGTTCCGCCGGACGCTTGCCCTCGAGCACCCGGACCTCGACGGGAAACTCGTGGACCTCTCCCCCGAGGTCGATCCCCTCGACGTCGAGCGTCTCTGCCACGAGCTCTTCGTGAACGACAGCGAGAGCGAGGTCGCGCTCCGCGGGGAGCTGCGTCACGTCGCGCGCATGACCCACAGCTCGTTCGACGCCGCGCCGGCGCGAGGCCACGCGGTTCGTCCGGAGTCCTCGTACCTCATCACGGGCGGACTCGGCGGGCTTGGTTTGTCAGTTGCGCAATGGCTGGTGGCGCAGGGCGCCCGGCACGTCGCGCTCGTGGGCCGTCGTGCGCCCACGCCGGCGGCGCACGAGGCGATCGCGCGCTTACGCGAGGTAGGGGCAAACGTGGTCGTGCTGGAGGCCGACGTTTCCCGCGCGGCGGACGTCGATGCCGTCCTCGAGCGGGTACGCGCGGAGGCGCGACCGCTCGCGGGCATCGTGCACGCGGCCGGCGTCGTCGACGACCGGACGCTGCTCGATCTTTCACGCGACAAACTCGCGCGTGTGTTCGGACCGAAGATGCTCGGCTCGTGGAACCTGCACGAGCGTACGCGCGCCGAGCCGCTCGATTTCTTCGTGATGTACTCCTCGACGGCGTCTTTGCTCGGCTCGCCCGGTCAGGCGAATTATGCCGCGGCGAACGCGTTCATGGATGCGCTCGCGCACATGCGGGTCGCCGCCGGATTGCCGGCGACGAGCATCCACTGGGGCCCGTTCTCCGACGTGGGCATGGCGGCGCTGCGCGACAATCGTGGCCAGAGGCTCTCCAGCCGAGGCCTCGAGAGCCTGACGCCGGAGGAGGGCGCACGAGCGCTCGGGCTGATCCTCGCGCGTCCGCGCGCCGAGGTGGCCGTCATGCGGTTTTCCCCGCGGCGCTGGCTCGATTTTTACCCGCAGGCGGCGGCCTCTCCCATGTTCGCGGAGCTCTCCCGCGAGCGCGGGGGCGATGCGGCGGCGTCGGAGGCGCGAAGGCGATTGCGGGAGGAGCTCGAGCGCGTGACGCCCGCCGAGCGGGTCGAACAGCTCGCGGCGCACGTCCTCGGCGAGCTTGGGAAGGTGCTCCGTCAGGAGCCTCGTCAGCTCGACCCGCGCGCGGGGTTCTCGAGCCTCGGCATGGACTCGTTGATGGGCGTCGAGCTGCGCAATCGAATCGAAGCGACCCTCGGCATCAAGCTCGCGGCGACCATGCTCTACACGTACACGAGTCCCACGGCGCTCATTGACCATCTGGCCAGCCAGTTCGCCGCGCCGCCGAAGCGCGCGGTCGAGGCGCCGGCCGCGCCCCCGGCGCCTTCGCCTGCCGCAGAGCCGGCGAAGGAGGGGGCCGGCGGCGAGGACGACCTGCTCTCCGCGTTCGATGCGTCGCTGCGTGAAATCGAGGAGCAGAAACTGCGATGAGCGGGTCGGCATCCGTGGACGAATATCGCGCCCGGCTCCGGGAGGCGCTTGCGGTTATCAACGATTTGAAAGCGCGCGTCCAGGCAGCCGAGCGCGCGCGGGTCGAGCCGATTGCGATTCTCGGAATGGGGTGCCGGTTTCCCGGCGGCGGGGAGGGGCCGGAGGCCTTTCGCGAGGCGCTCCGCCGCGGCGTGGATGCGGTGCGCGAGATCCCGGCGACGCGCTGGCCCGCGTGGATGGTGCCGAAGGACCGACCCGAGGTGCGTCACGCAGCGCTCCTCGACGATATCGACGGGTTCGACGCCGCCTTTTTCGGCATCTCGCCGCGAGAGGCACAGAGCCTGGATCCGCAGCAGCGCCTCCTGCTCGAAGTGGTGTGGGAGGCGCTGGAGGACGGCGGGCAACGCCCCGACGCGCTCATGGGCAGCCGTACGGGCGTCTTCGTCGGGATCGGGACGCTCGATTATCAGCAGCGCATCGTTTCCGTCGGGCCGGGGGCCCTCGACACGTATTCGGCCACGGGGAACCTCGGGAGCACGGCGGGAGGCCGGCTCGCCTTCACGCTCGGCCTCGTCGGGCCTTGCATCACCGTGGACACGGCATGCTCGTCGTCGCTCGTCGCGACACACCTCGCCTGCCAGAGCTTGCGGAGCGGCGAGTGTGACGTCGCGATCGTGGCCGGCGCCAATGCGCTGGTATCGCCCTTCACGATGACCATGCTTTCGCACATGCGGGCGCTGTCGCCGGATGGGCGCTGCAAGACGTTCGACGCGCGGGCAAACGGCTACGTGCGGGGCGAGGGGTGCGGGGTCGTGATCCTGAAACGCGCCTCGGACGCGCGCCGGGACGGCGATCGCATTCGCGCGTTGATCCGGGGCTCGGCGGTGAATCAGGATGGGCGGTCGACCGGTCTGACGACGCCGAACGTGCTCTCCCAGCAGGCGCTCCTGCAGCAGGCGCTCGCGAATGCGCGGCTCACGCCTTCGCAGATCGGGTTCATCGAGGCGCACGGGACCGGGACCCCGCTGGGAGATCCCATCGAGCTCGACGCGCTGCGGGCCGTGTTCGGCGAGCCGCGCCCGGACGGATCGACGTGCGTGATCGGCGCTGTCAAGACGAACATTGGTCACCTGGAGGGGGCGGCCGGGATCGCGGGCCTCATCAAGGCGGCGCTGGCGCTCGAATACGAGGAGATCCCCGGGAATCTGCATTTCCGCGTGCTCAATCCGCGATGCGACATCGAGGGGACACCCTTCGTCCTGCCGACGGGGCCCGTGCCCTGGAAGAGGGGAATGGCGCCTCGTTTCGCGGGCATAAGCTCGTTCGGGATCAGCGGGACGAACGCGCACGTCATCCTGGAAGAGGCGCCGATCGAGCCCGAGCCGACGCGGCCGTCGCCGCCCGTCGGACCGTTTTTGCTTCCGCTCAGCGCGAAGAGCTCGGGGGCGCTCCTCGCGCTCTCGAAGAAATACGCCGCGTGGATTGGATCGAAATCGGAGGAGGCGCTCTCCGACGTCACGCAAACGGCGAGCGAGCGCAGGGCTCATCACGAGTATCGCCTCGCGGTCGTGGGACGTACGAGCGCCGAGGTCGCGGAGGCGCTCGCCTCCTACGCGGATGGGCAGGTTCGTCCGGGCGTCGCGCAGGGGCGCGTGCCGGTGCAGGGCGCGCCGAAGGTCGTATTCGTGTTCCCGGGTCAGGGCTCGCAATGGCTGGGGATGGGCCGGCAGCTCCTCGCGGAGGATCTCGCGTTTCGTCAGGCATTGGAGGCTTGTGACGCGGCGATTCGCGCCGAGGTTGGTTTCTCGGTCCTCGCGGAGCTCGCCGCGGATGAGGCGAGCGCGCGCCTCGGTGACATGGCCGTCGTGCAGCCGCTCCTGTTCGCGATCGAGGTCGCCCTCGTGGCCACGTGGCGCTCCTTCGGCGTCGAGCCCGATGTCGTCGTGGGCCATAGCATGGGCGAGGTAGCGGCGGCGCACGTCGCAGGCATCCTGAGCCTCGCGGATGCGGCGAAGGTGATTTGCCGGCGGAGCCGGCTCCTCAAGCGCGTGAGCGGCAAAGGAGCCATGGCGCTCGTGGAGCTCACGATGGCGGAGGCGGAGCAGGCGCTCGGGACGCGGGCCGCTCGCCTCGGCATTGCGGCCCAGAATGGGCCTCGCTCGACCGTGTTGTCCGGGAACGCCGACGCGCTCGAAGAGGTTCTCGCCGAGCTTGGCAAGCGCGGCGTGTTTTTCCGCCGGGTGAAGGTCGACGTCGCCTCGCACAGCCCCGAGGTCGATCCCTTGCTCGGCGAGCTGCGGGAGGCGCTCGCGGAGGTGCGGCCGGGCCCGGCCGCGATTTCGATGCGCTCGACGGTGACGGGCGGGCTGCTCGCTGGTCCCGAGCTCGACGCGGGCTACTGGGTGCGGAACCTGCGTGAGCCGGTGCGGCTCTCGCAGGTCACGAGCGCGCTCCTCGGGGCGTCGCCATGTGTGTTCGTGGAAATCAGCCCGCACCCGATCCTCGTGGCGTCGATCGAGGAAAACCTGCACGAGGCGAACCGGGAGGGCGCGGCCATCGCCTCGCTCCGGCGAGAGTCGAACGAGCGGCGCGCCATGCTGGAGGCGCTGGCCGCTTTGTACACGCACGGCGTGAGCGTGCGGTCGGCCCCGCTCGACGCCGCGCGCCGGCCGATCGTGCCTCTGCCCTCCTATCCGTTTCAGCACGAACGATACTGGATCGAAATCGGGGAGCGACGCGGCCGCGCCGCTGCCGCTGCCGGCGCACATCCGCTCCTCGGCGCGCGCGTCTCCCCCGCGGCCGCGCCGGAGATCCATTGCTGGGAGGTGTGGATCGACGTGAAGTCGTTCCCCTATCTCGCGGACCACCGTGTCCAGGGGGAGATCGTGTTCCCCGGCGCGGGATACGTGGAAATGGCGCTCGCGGCGGCGGCGGAGGTTCTCGGTGAGAATGCGGCGCTGCTCGAGGATCTCTCGTTCGAGCAGATGCTCGCGCTGCCCTCCGAGGGCGGCCGCGTCGTGCAGGTGACGCTGATCCAGGAGGGCGGGGGTGCGGCGAGGGTCGTCATTGCGAGCCGTGAAGAGGGCGCGACGACGTGGGTGACGCACGCGCAGGGCAAGCTCCGCGTGGCCTCGGCGTCGGCCGTCGAGGTCGAATCGCGTCGCGCCGTCGAGGAGCGGTGCCCGACGCTTTTCGAGGGAGTGGAGCATTATGCGCGCATGGAGGCGCGCGGGCTCTCGTACGGCGAGCGCTTCCAGGGCGTCGTCCGGGGTCGCATGGGGGAAGGCGAGGTCGTCGCGTCGGTGCAAATGCCGGCGGGCCTCGACGGGGATGCGGAGGGCCATCGTCTGATGCCCGCGCTTCTCGACGCGTGTTTTCAGGCGGCGGCCTGGGCGATCGGGTCCTGGGTTTCTGGAAAGGAACCGTTTGTCCCCGTCAGCGTCTCGCGCGTCTCCGCGCACGGGCGTCTCGGTCGCGCGGTGTGGGTGCATGCGCGCCTCCTCGGCGGGGAGCGCGATGGCGCGCCGAGGCTATCGCTCCGCGTGATGGACGAGCGTGGCGCCTTGCGGGTCGAGATCGGCGAGCTCCGCCTGCAGCGCCTCCTTTCGAGCGCGGAGCAGGCGCGTGACCCTCTGGAGGGTTGCTCTTATGTCGTGGAATGGCGGAGGAAGGATCTCGAGCGAAGGCAAGCGCCTGCCGTCGCGGCCGCGAGCGGCGCCTGGCTCGTGATCACGGACGCTGGAGGCAGGGGGGAGGCGATCGCGCGGCTCCTCCGGGAGCGCGGTGATGCCTGCGTCGAGGTCGCCCGTGGGCCGGGTCGGGAGCGGCTCGGACCGTCGGAATATCGGATTGACGTCACCGATCCGGACGCGCTGCGCTGGATGCTCGCCGAGGCGTTCGGCGGCCAGCGCGCCTGTCGTGGCGTCGTTTGCATGCAAGCGCTCGACGCCGCGCCGTGGAAGGACACGACCGCCGATTCCCTCGGTGCCGACCTGCGCGGCGGCCTGCTCGGGACGCTGCGGGTGACGCAGGCTATCCTGCGCCACGGATTCAGGGATCGACCGAAGCTCTTCCTCGTGACGTGCGGCGCGCAGGCGGCAGGGCGGGACGCGCGCTCCCTCGCTGTGTCGCAATCGCCCTTGTGGGGGTTTGGCAGGACGCTCGCCATCGAGAACCCCGAGCTCGAATGCACGCGGATCGATCTGCCGGCGCAGCCGGGCGAGGACGACGCCGCGCGGCTCCTCTATGAAGTCGTCGAGGGCGACGGCGAGGACGAGATCGCGCTCCGGAGCGAAGGTCGTTACGTCGCGCGCCTCGTGCGCGCGGATCTCTCGGCGAAGGCGACGGAGGAGGCGGCCACGCGTCGGGAGCCCGCGGCCGGGAGGCCCTTCCGGCTGGAGATTCCCGAGCCGGGCGTGCTCGACCGATTCACGTTGCGCCCCGTGACGCGCAGGCAGCCCAGCCGGGGCGAGGTGGAAATCGAGGTCGAGGCGGCGGGCCTCAATTTCATCGACGTGCTCAAGGCCATGGGCATTTATCCCGGAATGGACGGGACGGCGCCGCTGCTCGGCGGGGAATGCGCCGGGCGGATCGTGGCGGTGGGCGAGGGTGTGGAGGGCCTGCACCCCGGGCAGGAGGTCATCGCGGCTGTGATGGGCGCGTTCGCGACGCACGTGGTCGCGAAGGCAGCGTTCGTCGTTCCGAAGCCGCCGGGGCTCTCGTTCGAGCAAGCAGCGGCGATTCCTGGCGTCTTCACGACGGTGCATTATGCGCTGCGGGACGTGGGGCGCGCGCGCCGAGGCGAGCGGATTCTCGTGCATTCGGCGACGGGCGGCACGGGGCTCGCGGCTATCGTGGTGGCGCGGGCGCTCGGCCTCGAGGTCTTTGCCACGGCGGGCAGTGAGGAGCGGCGCGCGTACCTGCGCGCGATGGGCATCGAGCACGTGATGGACTCGCGGTCGCTCGGATTTGCGGACGAGATCATGCGCACCACGCGCGGAGCCGGCGTGGACCTTGTCCTGAACTCGCTGACGGGCGAGGCGATCGTCAAAGGGCTCGAGGTGCTCGCGCCCTACGGGAGGTTCCTCGAACTCGGCAAGCGCGATATTTACGACAACCATCGCCTCGGGCTCCTGCCCTTCAAGAAGAGCCTGTCGTACACGGCCATCGATCTCGCCGGCATGAGCGTGGACGCCCCCGATACCTATGCGAGGCTGCTCCGGGAGGTCGTCGCCTCGCTCGAGGACGGGACGTACGCACCCCTGCCGATCGAGGTCCTGCCCGTGTCCCACGCGGACGAGGCGTTCCGTCGGATGGCGCAGGCGCGGCACATCGGCAAGCTCGTCGTCCGGATGCGGGACGCAGAGGCGCAGGTCGACGCGACGCGTGCGTCCGCCGTGGCCGTGCGGGGCGACGCGACATATCTCCTTACGGGCGGCCTCGGCGGTCTTGGCCTTTCCTTGTCGCAGTGGCTCGTGGATCGAGGGGCGCGGCACCTCGCGCTCGTGGGTCGCAGCGAGCCGTCCGAGGAGGCACGACAGATCCTTCAATCGATGCGGGACGCCGGAGCCGACGTGCGTACGTTCCGCGTCGACGTTTCGAATCGCGCGGCTGTGGAGGGGTTGATCGAGGCGGTGGAGCGGGACATGCCGCCCTTGCGCGGTATCGTGCACGCGGCGGCGGTGCTCGCCGATCGGACGGTCGTGGAGATGGGCGAGGCCGAGCTTTTCCTGCCGCTGGCCCCGAAGGTCCTCGGCGCGTGGAACCTGCACGCGGCGACCCGCGGCCGTGGCCTCGACATGTTCGTGCTTTATTCGTCGGCGGCCGGTCTGCTCGGAAATCCGGGGCAAGCGAGTTATGCCGCCGGGAACGTGTTCATGGACGCCCTCGCGCGCGCCCGCGTGGCGGAGGGGTTGCCGGGCATGAGCATTCAATGGGGGCCCTTCGCGGACGTTGGACTCGCGGCGGCCGAGGACAAACGCGGCAAGCGCCTCGCGACCCGCGGCATCGAGAGCTTGACGCCCGAGGAAGGGACGCGGCTCTTCGGTCGGCTCCTCGAGCGCTCCTTTGCGGAGATCGGGCTGTTCAAGCTGTCGATGCGCCAGTGGCTCGAATTCTATCCGCAGGCCTCGGGGCTCAGCTTTTTTTCCGACCTCGAGCGCGAAGGCGACAAGCACGGCCCGGAAAAACCATCGGGCTTTCGCGAGGCCATCGTGCAGGCCGGGGCCGCCGAGCGGACGTCGATGCTCGAAGCGCACGTCATCGAGCAGATCGCGCGCGTGCTACGGATGGACGCCTCGCGCATCGATCGCCGCGCGCCCTTCGCGAGCCTGGGTATGGACTCCTTGACGAGCCTGGAGCTGCGGAACCGGCTGGAAGCGAGCCTCGGAGAGCGGCTCTCGGCGGCGCTCCTGTTCACCTATTCCACGCCAGCCGCGCTCGCGGTCCACCTCATCGAGCGGATGGGCCCGTCGAGCCCGGCCGCGCCGGTCGTCGCGGAAGTGCCGCCTGCGCCTGCGCCTGCTCTCGCCCGCGACGAGGTCGCGGAGGGGACGATCGACGACGATATTCTTTCGGCGTTCGACGCGTCGCTTTTGCGCGTCAAGGCGGAGAATCTGCGATGAGCGCTCTGCTCGAAGAGTATCGGTCGCGCCTCCGCGAGGCGCTCTCGGTCATCAACGAGCTGAAATCACGCCTGGACACGGCGGAGCGCGCGTCCGTCGAGCCCATCGCGATCATCGGGATGTCGTGCCGATTCCCCGGTGGAGGGGGCGGCCCCGACCGGTTCTTCGATTCGCTTCTGCGCGGCGTCGACGCCGTCGGCGAGATTCCGCCGGAGCGATGGCCGAAGGAGGCGATCCCGGGGGATCGGCCCGAGGTGCGCTGGGCGGCGCTGCTCGACGATCTTTCCGGGTTCGACGCGGAGTTCTTCGGCATCGCGCCCCGGGAAGCGCAGAGCCTCGATCCGCAGCAACGGCTCTTGCTCGAGGGCGCGTGGGAGGCGCTGGAGGACGCGGGGACGCGGCCGGACACGCTGTCCGGGAGCAAGACCGGGGTTTTCGTCGGTATATGCGCGTCGGACAACCAGCACCGTGTCCTCATCCGCGGCACGGATCAGTTCGACATGTACTGCGCCACCGGCAATGCCTACAGCACGGCGGCAGGCCGGATCTCGTTCGTCCTCGGCCTCCAGGGCCCGTGCATGTCGATCGATACGGCGTGCTCCTCGTCGCTGGTCGCCGTCGCCGAGGGCTGCCACAGCCTGCGCGCGGGCGACAGCGATCTCGTGATCGCCGCGGGGGTCAACGTGATTCTTTCGCCGCTCGCGATGGCCCTCCTCGCGGGCACGCAAGCGCTCTCGCCGGACGGTCGTTCGCGCGCGTTCGACGCGCGCGCGAACGGGTTCGTCCGAGGGGAGGGGTGCGGCGTCCTCGTGATGAAGCGTTTGTCGGACGCGATGCGCGACGGGGACCGCATTCAAGCGGTCATCCGCGGGTGGGCGGTGAACCAGGACGGCCGATCGACAGGGCTGACGACGCCCAACGTGCTGTCCCAGAAGGCGCTCCTCCGTCGTGCGCTGGAGCGCGCGCGCCTCGCGCCGTCGGACATCGGGTTTGTTGAGACGCACGGTACGGGTACGCCGCTCGGCGATCCGATCGAAATGGAGGCCTTGCGCGAGGTCCTCGGCGCTCCGCGGCCCGACGGATCGGCCTGCGTGCTCGGCGCGGTCAAGACGAACATCGGGCACCTCGAAGGCGCGGCGGGGGTGGCGGGGATCATCAAGGCGGTGCTCGCGATGCGGCACGAGTGTATCCCCCGCAATCAGCACTTCCGGCGGCTCAACCCCCGCATTTCGCTGGACGGTACGTGCTTCGTCCTCCCCACCGAGAACGTACCCTGGCCGCACGGCGACAAGCCCCGGCGCGCGGGGGTGAGCTCGTTTGGTATCAGCGGGACGAATGCGCACGTGATCCTCGAAGAACCGCCGCCCGAGGCGACGGCCGAGCGGCCCCGTGCCGAGGGGGCCCATTGGCTCGTTCTTTCGGCCCGGAGCAAGGCGGCGCTCCCCGAGCTCGCGGGTGCCTATGCAGAGCGGCTCTCCACGGCCAGCGATGGCGAGCTCGCCGATATCACGTACACGGCGAGCGTGCGGCGCGTGCATCACGAGCATCGGCTCGCCGTGACGGGTCGAACCCGGCAGGAGCTCTCCGAGCAGCTCTTTGCCTTTGCGCGTGGAGAGGTTTCGCCCTCCTTGTCGCAAGGGAGCACCTCGCCTCATGGCGACCCGAAGGTCGTGATGGTGTTCTCGGGGCAGGGATCCCAATGGGCGGGGATGGGCCAGGATCTGCGGGGCGAGGTGGTCTTCTGGAAGAAGCTCGAGGAATGCGAAACGATCCTTCGGCGCTACGTTTCGTGGTCGCTGCTCGAAGAGCTCGCGGCGCCCGAGGCGCTCTCGCGGCTCGGGGAGACCGAGGTGGTGCAGCCGGCGCTGTTTTCGCTCCAGGTGAGCCTGACGGAGCTTTACGCATCCTGGGGGATCGTGCCGGGCGCGGTCGTGGGGCACAGCGTGGGTGAAATCGCGGCGGCGCACGTGTCGGGGGCGCTTTCGCTGGAGGAGGCGCTCCGGCTCGCCGTGTATCGCGGCCGCACCATGCAGAAGGCGACGGGCTTCGGGAAGATGATGGCCGTGGAGATCGACCGCGAGCGCGCGGAGCGAGTGCTTTCGGACTATGAGCAGCAGCTCTCGATCGCGGCCGTGAATGCACCGAATTCGGTCGTGCTCTCGGGCGAGGGCGCGGCGCTCGACGCCGTGGCGGCCCGCCTCGAAGCGGAAGGCGTGCCCTGCCGCTCCTTGCGGGTGAATTATGCGTTTCACAGCCCGCAAATGGAGCCTTTGAAGCGCGAGCTCGTGCAAGCGCTCGGGCGGATCGAGGCGGGACCGACGCGGATCCCCATGTTCAGCACGGTGACGGGCGCGCGGATCGATGGGCGTGATCTCGGCGCCGACTACTGGGGCGACAACATGCGGCAGCCCGTGCTGCTTTCGCGCGCGACGCAGGCTGCGATCGAGGGCGGCGGAGGCCTGCTTTTCGAGGTGAGTCCGCATCCGGTGCTGACCGCGAACCTGAGGCAATGCGTCGCGGCCCAGGGAGAGAAGGTGGACGTCGTTTACACGCTGAAGCGGCAGGCCGACGGGCGCCGCGCTGCGCTCGACGCGCTCGGCGCGCTTCACGTGAGGGGTTGCAGCGTGCATTGGGGCGCGCTTCACGGCGGCCGCGGTCGCAGCGTCTCGCTGCCGGCGTATCCCTGGCAGCGGGCTCGCCATTGGCTCGACGTCGATTTCGTCGCATCGAGCCTCGGCGACGCGGGCGACGCGAAAGCGCACGTCGCGACGCCGTCGCCGCCCGAGCGCGGGGCGCGGGGGCCGGCGAGTTTCCGCGCGACGCTCGCGATGGCGCTTCCCGGGGAACGGAGGGAGCTCGTGCAGGTGCACGTTGCGCGGCAGCTCGGGCTCGTGCTCGGGCAGGACCCCCATCGCATCGATCCGCGCGCGCCCTTCTCCAGCGTGGGCGTGGATTCGCTCATGGGCATGGAGCTCGGCAAACGGCTCGAAGCGACCGTCGAGGTATCGTTGCCGGCGACGTTCCTATTCGCCTATCCTACCGTGGAAGCGCTCGCGGAGCACCTCCTCGGTCAGCTCGACGTGATGGGCCCTCCCGCGACGAACCCGGAGCCCGACATTTCGAGCTTTGCGCCCGTTGCACCGCCCGTCGAAGTGGCGCCTCTCCTTTCGTCGAAGCCGGCTCCCACGCAGGAAGAGCTCACGGAAGGCGAGGTTGCGGTCCTGCTCGAAGCGAAGCTCGACGCGCTGGAGCGCTGGCTCGGCCTGGGATCGCAGCCGCTGCGCTAGGCCGGAGGTTCAGCGCGGGCTGGCTCGGCGAGAATGCGACGCAGGATCGCCGAAAGCTCGCGCACGTATGGCTCGAAGATCAGATTGAAGTGCGTGCCCGTCGTGTCGTGGATGTCCACGGGATAGGGTGACAGTGCGTCCCAGCCATACGCCAGACCGAGTCCCTCCAGCGATTGGGCCAGCCCGCCGGCCACCGTTCCGCGGGAGCGTATCAACGTGATGCGTCCGGACCAGGGCTTCAGGCGATAGGTGCGCAATGCCGCGTTGTGCGCAGCGACTACGGCTTGGAGCCGGTTCGATTCGCTGACGTCGTCGGGCAGCATGGCGGAGGTCGCCACGGCGCGCGCGATGTGGCGTGCTTGCTCGTCCGGGCCGAGGGACGAGAACATGGGATCGTCCGTGTAGCCGAGCCAGACCGCGAGCAGTTCCAGGAGCGACCCTTCGCGCCCGGCGACGGCCGCGGGGATGTCGATGATGACGAGGCGCTCGACCTCCTCGCCTTCCTTCGTGAGCTGTTGTGCCATTTCGTAGGCGACGTAGGCGCCGAACGAATACCCGCCGATCTTGTACGGACCTCTGGGCTTCACGCTCCGGACGGCCTGCACGTACAGGGCGGCCATTTCCTCGATGCGATCGATCGGAGGCTCGTCGAGGTCGACGCCGCGCGCCTGGAGCCCGTAAAATGGCTGGTCGGGGCCCAGGTGGACGGCGAGTGTCTTGAAGACGAGGGCCATTCCATAGCCCGGGTGTACGCAAAAAAATGGCTCCTGCCTGCCCGTCGATCGTAATGGCAGCAGCGGGGAATACGCCCAGGGCCGGGAAAGGCCGGCGGCCTCCCTTGCGTGCGGGATCGGTAGCAGCCTCGATGCGAGGTGCTCCACGAGGGCAGAGACACTCGCATGTTCGAGCGTGACGCTCGCCGGGAGCGGCACGCCGAGGGCTCGCCCGAGGGCGGTGGCGAGCTGTACGCCCGCAATGGAGCCGAGCCCCAGGGAATCGAACGGCGCGTCGATTGCGACCGCGTCGAGCTCGTGTCCGAGCAGATGCGCAACCTGCTCCCGCACGAAGGTCGTGAGCAGCCGCCGGCCCGCCTGTGCCCCGGCGCGCGGGAGCCGATCGAGGAGGAACTCCGTGCCGCGGCGTCTGGCGTCGGAAGAGCCGTCGATTTCCCCCTGCTCCGCATCCATCCCCACGGCCGTCGCCGCCACCAAGCCGCTTTGGCCCATGGATCGATCGAGGGCCGCGCGGAGCGCGTCTCCCGAGAGCGGCGCGAGTCCCTCGTCCCACGCGGCTGCCGCGTCTCCGGGCGGCACGGCGTGCACGCTATGCGCGCGAAGCCCTTTGCTCCGTCGAAGGAAGGCCAGCGCGTCCGCGATCTCCTCGGCGAGGACCTCGTACGCGGAGCCCTTCGCTCCGCCGAGGGAAGACGCGGTGGAGAGGAGAACGAATTCAATCGAAGGATCCTGCGTCAGCTCGTCGAGGACGACACCTGCCAGCGCGCTTCTGCGCACCAGGGTCTCGAAGGCCTGCGCGGCGCTCGGATCGAGCGGCGAATACCGCTCTGCCCATCCGTGATCGGCGTGCACCACGCCCGCGAGGGGGGCGTCGAGGCGCGCGAGGAGCGATTGCATGGCGTGCCGATCACAAGCGTCCGCCGATTCAACGCAGATCCGTGCGCCGAGCGCTTCGATTGCGCGCAAGGTGTCCACGGGGAGCTGCGCGTCTTTCTGGCGGCTCGAATCCACGAGCACGAGCGAGCGCGCGCCCCGCTCGACGAGCCACCGCGCGGCGCAGAGGCCGAGCCATCCGAGCCCTCCCGTCACGAGGTACGTTCCCTCGGGGCGCAGCGAGAGGGGGTTGTCCGAAAGAGGAGCTCGCAGCCGCGACAAACGCGTGCAGAGCCTCGTGCCGCCGCGGAATGCCATTCGATCTTCGTGGTCGTCTTGCGCGAGCGCCTGCGTGAGGTGCTCCACGTCGGCGGCGCTCGGCTCCGGATCGAGGTCGATTGAGCCTCCCCAGAGCCCCGGCGTTTCGAGCGCCAGCGCGCGACCGAGGCCGAGCAACGCCGCCGCCCCGAGCGAACCCGGCGGACCCGAAATGGCCTCGGCGCCCCGGGTCACGAACCAGAAGCGCGGAGGTCGCTCGTGGCTCGACGCAATCGTCGCCAGGTTGCGCGTGGTGACGAGCACGCGCATCCAGGCCTCGAGGGGCGCCTCTGCATGCATGGCGTCGAGGCTCCAGAGGTGTATGACGTCCGTGATGGAGCGATTGAGAGCGAGCACCACGTCGAGCCGCTCCGGCGCCTGCTCGAGCTCGTCACGGGTGAAAATCGTGCATGCGTGACCGCGCGCGAGCCAATGCTCCCGCGCCGCCTGCGCGAGGCCGCTCCGATCGGCGAGAATCAACCCATGGCGCTTCGGTGCCGTCTGTGCCGGTTCCGTGAGAGGTCGCGCGATCCAGGTGCGCTCGTGGAGAATGCGCGGGGCCGGATCCTTGCCCGACTCACGCAAGATGTCGAAAGGATGGGCGGCCGTGAGCGCGAGGCCACGAATCTCCGCGATCGTCGTCCCATCCGTGTCGAGCCACGCGCCATCGACGGTCGCCTCCTCGGTATCGAGCCGCGTCCATACCAGCCGGAGCCACGTGGCCGAGGTGATGTTCGCGCCGTGCTGCAGGTGATCGAAGGAGCGAGCGCTCCAGGGCACGCCGGTCGCGGCTCTGTGCGTGCTCGACGCGAGCGCGATCGCGGCATGGACGAGATCCCGGGCGATCGCACCGGGGTTCGTCTCGGTGATGATGATGCGGGCGAGGCTCGACCGCTCCGCGGCGCCGACGCGCTCGTAATGAAAACCACGGGGAGACAGGCCGTTTCGCGCGAGGCGCCGGCGCATGAGGCTCGCTGGGATTTCGACGAGGTCGTCGAACCGCGGCGGTTCGTGCGCGGGCGCAGGGAGCGCAGCCTTCTTCGCGGCGAGGGTCCCGGTCGCAATGCGCAGGAAGGGGGCGCCAGCGTGACTTCGGTGGTAAAATCGAATGAGCGTCGCGCCGCCCTCCGCTGGCTCGACGTGGGTCTGCAAAACCCCGCCGTCCTCGGCGAGGACGAGCCGCTCGACGGCGAGGCGCAAGGGACGGTCGTCATCGTCGGCTGATCGCGCGAGGCTCGCGAGCGCCCCCAGGGACAGGACATCCACGAAGGCGAGGTGGTGCCTCCCAAGGCGGTCGATCGCGGCCGCGTCGAGCGTGCGCTCGAATCCACGGAGCAACGGCTGGTGTGCGAAGGGGACGAGCGGTCGACCGAGGAGCGATTGGCCCTCGGAGAAAGGCGTCTCGGCATTCGTGCGGTTCGCTGGGGCGCGCAGCCAAAATCGCTTTCGATCGAAGGGATACGTAGGCAGCCGGACGCGGCAGAGGTCGTACCCCTGGTGAATGTGTTGCCAATCCAGCGCGACGCCCCGCGTATAAAGCAGCCCGAGGGCGGAGAGGAGCACGTCCGCATCGGGCCTTCCTTCCTGCAAAGAGGCCACGGCCGAAGGGAGGAAGGGGCTTCTGGGAACGTCCGTGTTCGAGGGAGCGGGCTGCGGACCGAGCTCCAAGATTGCAGCGAAATCACGTGCATCGATGGCGGCGCCGGGCGCGCGGACGGGGGTCCCGGCGCGTGCCCAGGCCCTCCAGCCTTCGAGGTCGGCGGGGAGGCCGTCGGGCCGCGATGCGAGGTGCAGCGCCGTCCGCGGAGGCTCGAAGCGAATCGGCTCGATCGTCTCTTCGAGCGGGACCGCGTTTTCCCACGCGAGCAGCAGTGAGATGGCCTCTTCGAGCCGCAAAATGCCCGCGAGGTGGGCCGCGAGGACCTCGCCGCTGCCCTCTCCGAGCGACGCGCTCGGGTAGACACCCCACGAGCGAAGGAGCTGCGCGACGGCGTATTGCAGGACGAAGCATCGCTGCCCCGGGGGGGACGTCGATTCCTCTCCATTTTGCGTGAAGGTCGGGGCCACGTCGCGGCCGAGCCTGGCCCGGAGCGCCTCCTCGCAGGTGACCACGGCCTGGCGGAAGACGGGCTCCTTCTCGTAGAGAGCGCGACCGACGTGGGCCGCGACGGAGCGCTGGTGCGGGCAGGAAAAACCAATCCGGGGCTTTCGCGTGCTGCGCGGCGCGACGCCGCTCGATGCGTCCCGCGGGATCCCGCCCGCGGCGACGACGGCAAGGTCGTCGAGTAGTTTGTCCGGTGAACCGACGAGGAGCACGAGGCGGTGCTCGAAATGGTTCCGTCCGACGGCGGCTGTGTAGCAGGCGTCGTCCACGCGGATGTCGGGGTGCTCGGCGAGGTGTGCGCGTAGCCGCTCCGCCGAGGCGCGGAGCGCGGCCGAAGTGCGGGCGGAGAGCGGCAGGAGATTCGTCTGCGCGCGCAGAGGCCGCTCGTCGCGTCTCGGGGCCGGGGCTTCCTCGACGACCACGTGTACGTTCGTGCCGCTGAGGCCGGACGCGCTCACGCCGGCAATTCGTGGGGATTCGCCGCGCTTCCAGGGGACTTCGGCGACGGGGATGGTGAACGGCGTATCCGCGAGGGAGATCCGCGGATTCAGCTTCTCGAAATGGAGATTGGGCGGGATGGCCTCGTGCTCCAGCGCGAGCACCGCCTTGACGAGGCCGGCGACGCCCGAGGCCGCTTCGGCGTGGCCGATGTTCGTCTTCAGCGATCCGAGGACGCACGTCGATCTGTCGGGTCGCGCGGCGCCGAGCACGGCGCGAAGCGCCTCGGCCTCGATGGCGTCGCCGAGGGGCGAGCCATTGCTGTGCATCTCCACGTAGCCCACGCGCGTAGGCGCCACGCGCGCCTCGCCGAGCGCGAGGCGCAGCGCCATGACCTGCGCGCTCACGCTCGGCGCCGTGGGGCTCTGCGCCCGCCCATTGTGGACGACGGCGGAGCCGCGCACGATGGCTCGTATGGGATCCCGCTGGCGCAAGGCATCCGAGAGCCGGCGCAGGACGACGATCCCGCACCCTTCGGACCGAACGTATCCATCGGCCGCGGCGTCGAAGGTCCTGCACTTGCCCTCGGACGACAGGATTTGTAGCGAGGAGAGCAGGTTCGAACCGCGCGGGTCGAGGATGAGGTTTACGCCCCCGGCGAGCGCGAGATCACACTCGCCGTCTCGCAATGCCCGGCAGGCGGCATGAACGGCCGCGAGGGCCGAGGAGCAGGCCGTATCGATACAAAGACTTGGCCCCCGCAAGTCGAGCAGGTGCGAGATCCGGCCCGCCGCGAGCGGCACGGCCGTGCCCGTGGCCAGGAGCCCCTCCGGTTCGTCGGACGCGGCGGACGACAGGCGCTCGTAATCGTGCAGCGTGATCCCGACGTAGACGCCCGTGCGGCTCCCTTCGAGCGAGGCGGCGGGGATGGTTGCGTCTTCCAGCGCCTCCCAGGCGACCTCGAGCAGGACCCGCTGCTGGGGATCCATGGCGGAGGCCTCGGCTGGGGGCAGGCCGAAGAACTCGGCGTCGAACTGGTCCACGCCGTCGAGGAGGCCCGCCCAGTGGGCGGCGGGGTGGGGCGCGGCGCTTGCAGTCCAGCGCTCTGGGATCGTCGAGCGGATGCCGTTCGTCCCGTCGCGCAGCTTTCGCCAGAACGTCTCAGGGTCGATGCCTCCGCCGGGCAAACGGCATGCGATTCCGACGATCGCGATGGCCTCATTTTTGGCCCGCTCGGCTTCGGCGAGCCGCACCTCCATCTGCTCGAGCACGTGAAGCGCGCGCCCGAGAAGGGAAGCGGAATCCGCGCGACCGTGCGTCACGTCACCGCCATGAGGGGAAAGCGAAAGAGCGCTCGAGGGGCAACGCGTCGGTGCATGACTCGTTGGCGCTCATCTTCCGAAGGAACGTGGGATCTACCGCGGTCACGTGGGCATCGGCGGTCGTGAGCGATGACGACCGGCGACGATCTACGGCAGCGTCCAGCCGGCCTGCAGGGCGTTGCGCGACATCTCGGAGTTGTAGTTGGCCCACCACTCCCGGAGGTACGAACTCGCCGGACCCTGGTGCTCGGCCGAGATGTGGGGCACGACTTCGGCGTGCACGGTGACCGCGTTCCACGTGGCGTACCAGATCATGGCGAGGAGGTTCTCGCCCTGGGAGATCTGCGAGGGAACCACGGCACCCATGTACGTCGCCAGGGCTTCGGTGCCCTTGTTGTCGAGCTCCTCCGCCATCATGGCGTGCAGGCTCATGAGGAACTGCTCGAGGTCTGCGGCAGTGTACCGGATCCGGACGTTCGGATCTTTTTGCGCACGGTCGGCCATGGCCTGCGCCACGACCTTGATCTTGGACCTGAAGACAGACAGCAGCTCAGTTGCCCACGCTTCCATGACAGCGACCCGTAGCATGGACCAACCGTCGACACAAGACTGACCGGGGGAGGCTCCTGGGGGCTTGAAATACGCGCCCCAAAGCAGGTGTGTCGGCGTGGAGCTCAAGGCGTGCGCGGTGCGGGAGGGGGTGTCGGGCGATCGTCGGCGGGGGCGCGTCGCGAGAGGAGAGGCGCGGCCAAACGTATTCGTCGGGCGTGGCGCTTGCGGCTTGTCGTGCATTTCGGTTTGAATGCGATTGCAGGAGCGCGGCGCCAGCCCTCATTCGATGGCGCGGGTGGGAGGAGACGGTGCGCGGGTAAGAATTTTTGTCTTGACGTGGATTTTTGAATGTGGGGTGGTATGTTTTCGGGTCGATTGGGATATGTCGCCGCGGGCTCCGTATGTGGCGAACAGGAGACGCCTGCTTGCTCGCCAGGAGCGAAATTCTCTAGACAAACGGGTTTCCGAGGCGCGCATCGCGCATGCAGGATCTCACGGCTGTGGCGGCGCCGGGAGCGACGAGGTCCGCGGGCGTCGCTTCGCACCCTCACTGCATGGGTCAGAAATGTGAGGTGGCTCGCGTTTTGGTGCGCGGGCTGCCCGGATGACCGAGGCGAACACCATATTACCCAGCGCGGACAATGTGGTAGCATGCGCCATGCTCACCGAAGGCGATCGCCTGCAGCTCGCTCGGTTCATCCAAGCGAACGTCGAAAAGTACACGGACGCGCTCGTCCGTGCCGTCGAGCTCACCCAGGCGAAGGATTACCGGCGCGAGGATCTGAAGCAGATCATCGCTGGGTACGTCGCGATCATGTCCGAGGCCCTGGTCGAGAAGAGCAACGACAAGCGCTCGTTCTACCTCGAGACGGTCATCCCCGGCCTCGTCACGAACGGGGAGGCGCTGCCGAAGCTCCTTTACGGCGCGGCGAGCGTCAGCCTGATCATCTCGATGGATGTGATGCACGGATTCCCCTCCGCCTCGCCGAGCGATCTTTCCGACTGGGTTGCCGATTATTTTGCGTCGTTTTTACGCGACATGATGGGCTCCGCCCTCACGACCGCGATGCAGACCCCGGCGCTCCTCGCGCAGATGGCGAGCAGCTAGCCCGACGAGCCTTCTTCTCGCGCGACGGCGACCTTGGGCGGCAATGTGGGAGAGACTTGATACCGCCCATTTTCGTAGGCCCAATCGAGATGGCCACGCAGCAGATGCCCGAGCGCGGTGACGAAGCGGCGCGTGCCCTCGTCCGGATCGTCGTGGCGTAGGCGCTCCGCGAGCTGGAACCATTGGCGCATGCGCTCGTTGTGCATGCCAACCACCAGCTCCTCGGCTTGCGCGGCGCCGATTTTTTTCTCCCGCATGAGCACGAGGACGAGGTTGTGGTAATCGCCCTCGTCGAGCTCCCGCGCATACGTGAACAGGTCGTTCGCCATTCCCACGAGCGAGCAAGCCTGGCCTTCGAGCCGCGCGACGTCCGGCCGCATCCGGGCCGCCGTCCCCGCGGGCCGTGCACGATCCGCGTCGGCGAGCTCGATCAGCGGAGAAAGACCAATCGTGGTCTTCCGCGCCTCCAAATAAAGATCTGCGTGCGGGACGAACCGGTTTTTTCGATTGATCGCCTCCCAGGCAAAACCGGCGAACAGATCCGCCACCTTGTCGGCGAAACGAGCGAACCAGGCCTCCGAGAACATGCTCGTCATCCGGAGCCGAAGATCCTCGAACGCGCTCCCCATCGGGACATCCCTTTGCGACGGTTCGGTTCCGCGCAGGACGTTCACCTGCCGACCCAGCAAGAGCGCGGTATCGATCGGATGCACCTCCGGCCGCTCGCTCAGGTCGTCCGTCAGGAAAAACAGCACGAGCCAATCCGTCGCGATTCGCAGGGCATCGGCGCTCGCGTCGGGAAAGAATCGCGCGCCGAGCGTTCCGAGCTGAATTTTTTCGAGCCGTGTGTAGAGGGCTTCCGTCGGGAGAAGCTCGTGGCGCCGTGCCCACCCGAGGCTCGCGGCCTGCGCCTCGGCACCGTTGGGATTGAGCGCCGAAGGTAACGGACAATAGATGGCAGAACTCATGAGACTCATGAGGCCCTCCTGGCGCGTGGGCGTTATGCCAATGATTCCAGCATCGAGTAGACCCGAGAAAAACCTCGAAGTCAAGGGTGTGACGCGGTACGGAAGCTCAGCACGGCGCCGCGCCTATTGTGGGACTCGTACGAAAGCAGGAATCAGACGATCCAGAATATCAAAAGAAAGCGTCGATTTAACCGAAATGGCGCGCTCTCCATTGGCACCATTGCAACCACGTCGCGCTGGCCTGCGCTTCGAGCGTTTCGGTTCGTGGCCGCACCTCGACGGCGGGCGCACCACGCGCGAGAGGTCCGTGATCCTACGCCATCCATTGCCCTCCCCCCTCGTTCGGTGTCACAACCACGCCCCCGATGGCCCGCCCCCAGCTCCTCTCCATCCCCGAGCGCCTCGACGCCAACCCCCGCTTCACCGGCCGCGGCATCGTCATCGCCCTCGTCGACAGCGGCTTCTATCCGCACCCCGACCTCATGCGCCCGAAGCGCCGCATCAAGGCGTACGCCGACGCGACGCGTGACGAGGCCGTCGCCGACGACTTCTTCACGCCGCGCGCCGCGTCGTGGCACGGCACCATGACCGCCTGCACCGCCGCAGGGAACGGCTACGTTTCGGGCGGCCGGTACCGCGGGCTCGCCTCGGAAGCCGAGGTCGTGCTCGTCAAGGCGATGAGCAGCGAGGGAAAGATCACGGGCAAGAACGTCGCCCACGCGATCCGCTTTCCGCTTCGATACCCGCACCTCGGCATCCGCGTGCTCAACGTGTCGCTCGCCGCGCCGTCGAGTGATCCCGACCTCGCCGAGGTCGAGGCCGCCGTCGCCGAGGTCGTCGCCGCAGGGATCACGGTCTTCGCCGCCGCAGGCAACACGCCCGGCAGGCCCTCGCGTCCGCCCGCGTCCGCGCCCGAGGCGATCACCGTCGGCGGCCTCGACGACAAGGGCGAGCGCGAAGGCGACGCGTCGCTCTGGCCGTCGAGCTACGGCACGATCCGCGAGGGGCTCGACAAGCCGGACCTCGTGGCCCCCGCGATCTGGGTGCCCGCGCCGATGCTGCCCGGCACGCTCGTCGCACGGGAAGCCGTCGCGCTTTTCCAGCTCCTCTCCGTGCTCGAAGAGCTCTCCGTCGAGCAGGGTTTCTCCGAGCAGAAGCAGCGCGCGGGCCACGACGAGCGCAGCAGCGTGAACGGGCTCATCGACGCGGTCAGCGCGCGCATCAACCGGCAGAAGTACATCGGCGTCGACTACCAGCACGTCGACGGGACGTCGTTCGCCGCGCCGATCGCCGCGAGCGTGGCGGCGCAGATGCTCGAAGCGAACCCGCTCCTCACGCCCGCGCAGATCCGCGAGGGCCTGCTCGCGACGGCGGCGCCCATGCCGCAGTACCCGAAGATCCAGCAAGGCGCAGGGTTCATCCGGCCTCGTCAGGCCGTGATGTGGGCGCAGCAGAAGAAGCAGGACAAGTTCGTCGCCGTGGTGGAAGAAGGCGCGCTCGAGTAACGCTCAAGGCACCGCGTACACGCTCTCCCACGTGCGCGGAAAGACGCCTTCCTTGCCGAAGAGCTTGGGCACGACCTCGTCCCAGCCGCCAAGCGCGTCGATGCGCACGGGCGCTTGGACCTCGGGGAACGCGTCGGCGTGCGCGGCGCGTACCTCGGGGTCGTCGCTGC
This sequence comes from Polyangium fumosum, assembly GCF_005144585.1. Taxonomy (GTDB): domain Bacteria; phylum Myxococcota_A; class Polyangia; order Polyangiales; family Polyangiaceae; genus Polyangium; species Polyangium fumosum. The sequence continues at coordinate 247,828 of NZ_SSMQ01000001.1, forward strand.
GGAAGCCGTACTTCGCGAGGAAGTGCTGCGCCTCGTTGGAGCTCAAATAGTCGACGAAGGCCTCGGCCTCGGGCAGGAGGGCGTGCTTCGTGGCGTTCACGTCGACGACGGCCGCCATGACCTCGACGACCATCGTCGACGCGGGGATCACCATGTCGTAGGTGCGGCCCGCGGCGCGGCCCGCGAAGACCTCGCTCTCGTAGGTGACGGCCACGTCGCCGACGCCCTTCTCGAACGTGATGAGGCTCTCGCGCGCGCCCTTGTCCATGATAGCGACGTTCTTCAGGACGCCGCGGAGATATCCCTGCGCGGCGCCCTCGTCGTTCGCAGCGACACCCGCATGGCCACGGAGCGCCGAGACCCAGAGCGCGCTGACGTTCCACATCGCGCCGCCGCTCGTCTTCGGGTTCGGCATGAGCACGTCGAGGCCCGGGCGCGCGAGGTCGGAAAAACCCGTGACGCCCTTCGGATTGCCCGGACGCACCGCGAGGGCCACGACGGAGGTGGTGAAAGCGCCGCGCCGGCCCCGCTTGCGCCAGTCGTGCGTGATGAGTTTTTCCTTCTCCAGGCGCGCGACGTCGGGGGCGAGCGCGAGCACGACGACGTCGGCGGGGAAGCCGGAGGCGACGGCGCGAGACTGCGCGCCGCTCGCGAGGTACGAGGCGCGCACGCGGAGGCGCTTGCCGGTGCGCGCCTCGTGCTGCGCTTGAAAGGCGGGGAGGATGTCGCGTTCGAAGGCGTCACGCGACGCCGAGTACGCGGCGAGGACGAGCGTGACGTCCGCTTCGGGTTCGCGTCGCTCGTGGGTGCACGACGCGAGCCCGAGGAAAGCGAGCGCGAGGGCGAAGCGCGCCCAGCGCATCGATCAGGGGAGGATCGACGGATCGAGGACGCCGCCGGTGTTCGTGACGCCGCCGCCGGGCGTGACGCCGCCCCAGACGACCATCTTGCTGCCCGTGCTGATGGCCGTGTGATGCGCGCGGCCGAGGGGCGCCGTCGGGATGGGCTTCGCGCTCCAGGTGTTCGTCGCCGGGTTGTAGAGCGAGCCCGTGTTGAGGTAGCTGCCGTCGACGTTCTGGCCGCCCCACACGATGAGGCGCGGCGCGATCCACACGGCCGTGTGGAACTGCCTGAGCTCGGGCGCAGCCTCGGTCGTCATGAAGCTCCACTCGATCTTCGGCTTGTACCGCGCGCCGATCGACGCCGGCCCGAGCAGATCGTAGCCACCCCAGACGATCATCTCGGTGCCCGTCCACTCGGCCGCGTGACGCGCGCGCGCCGGCGGTTGGCCGTCCTTGACCGCGCTCCAGACGCCCGTGCCCGGATCGAACTCGGCCCCGTCGCCGAGGTAGGTGACCTCGACGCCGTTGAAGCCGTAGCCGCCGAACACGATCATGTCCGAGCCGGTCCACACGGCCGAGTGATCCGAGCGCGGGCTCGGCGGCGTGCCGCCCCCGGGGATCGCGTCCCAGCGGTCCTCGGTCACGTCGTACGCGCCGCCGTCGCCGAGGTAGTTCGTCCCGTCGAACCCGCCCCACACGATCACCTTCGAGCCGGTCCACACCATCGTGTGGCCCGAACGCGGCGAGGGCGCGCCGGCCGTGGTCATCGTCGACCACGTGTTCGAGATCGGGTTGAACACGCCGCCCGTCTTGACCGGGGTGCCGTTCTCGCCGCCCCAGACGACCATGTGCGTGCCGGTCCAGACAGCGCGGCCGCGCGAGCGCGGCGCCGGGACGTTCGCGGTGCTCGTCGGCGTCCACGTGCCCGTGGCGAGGTCGAGCATGCCGCCGGTGTTCGTGTTGCCGCTGGCGGTGTTGCCGCTCCAGACGATCATCGTCGCGCCGGTCCACACGCCGACGTGATGCGAGCGCGGGGCGGGCGCGTCCTGCGTCGGCGTCGGCTCCCAGGCGTCCGCGCACTTGCCCTCGGTGCACGCGCCGAAGCACGCGTGCCCGCAGGTGCCGCAGTCCTGGCTGCTCGTCTGCCGATCGACGCAACGCGCGGGTTCGCCGCAGAACGACTCGCCCTCGTTCGGACACACGCACGCGCCCTCGGAGCAGATCGTGCCCGGCCGGAACGCGCAGTCCGCGATCTCCAGGCACTCGACGCATGTCGACTTCTTCGTGTCGCAGACCGCGGTGGGCGCGGGGCAATCGGAGTTCGAGATGCAGCTCGTCGGAGCGCCGCCGTTGCCGCCGCCGCCCGGTCCTCCTCCGCCGGGGCCCGAGCCGCCCGAGGCGCCGGTCGGGTCCTCGGTTCCCAGGGTCAACGCATCCGGGCATCCCGCGAGCAGCATCACGAGCGCTGCCGAGACACCCACGAGCCCCCACGGCCTTTGGCGAGTAGCACCCATCTCGAACCTTCCCATTCTCACGGCCTCCAAGGCGCGCGCCGCGCGCGCGGCGATGGATTCGAGACGTTACCAGAACGCTCGATTTTCGTCGCGGTCGTCCGGCCGTCCCGATGGATCAGGGGTTCGTCGCCCGCCGGAGCCCGTCGACGAGCCGCTCGATGTCCCGCTCGGGGACCGAGCAGAGGCCGACGCGGAGCGCGCCCTGGACCGGCACCACGAAGATGCCTTCCTCGCGCAGACGCGCGGCGGCACGCGGAGCGTCCTCGCAAAACACCGTGGTGAAGAAGCCGCCGTCGTAGCGGGGATAGCCGAGGCCCGCGGCGGTCGCGAGGGCGTTCCAGCGCTCGACGCGGCGGTCGAGGAGGTCCTTCCACGCGGCGCGCTCCTGGTCGACGCGAGCGCGGAGATCGGGATCGGCGAGGACCCGGGCGATGGCGTTCATGCCGGCCGCGTTGCAGTTCGACCAGGTGCCGCGGCTCGCGTAGGCGAGCGCGTTCTGGACGCGCGTGCGCTCGCCGGCGTCGGGGCAGAGCGCGACGAGCGCGCCGACGCGCAGGCCGTACTGCGTGAACGACTTCGACGCGGACCAGGCGAAGAGGACCATGGCTTTGTCCGCGAGGCGCAGCGCCGGCGCGAACGTCTCGCCGAGCTTCTCCTTCGCGTACCGGCCGTAGGCGACGTCGATCAGCACGGTGATGGGCCCGCGCCCGGCGGCGCGCCCGACGACGTCGACGACGCCGTTCCAGTCTGTTTCGTCGAGCGAATACCCCGTCGGGTTGTGGCAAGGCGTGTTCAAAAAGACGAGCGCGCGGCCCTGGGCGTCGAGGACGCCGGCGAGCTTGCGCTCGAAGTCGGCGATGTCGAGGCGGCCCTTTTCGTCGAACATGCGGAACGTGGCGAGGGTGCGATCCGCTTCGTCCGCGAGGGTCTTGTACGGGCTCCAGTAAAAGCCCGTCGTGAGCAGCATTTGCTGCGGTTCGAGGAACGTGGTGATCGCGTGGCGCAGCGCGCCGGAGCCGCCGGGCGTGGCGACGGCCGTCGCAAAGGAGGCCTCGGGACGGCCGGCCAAGAGGTCGTCGATCACGCCCTGCAAGAAGGCCGGCGGGCCGGCGATCGGCGCGTACGCAGCGCCGACCTCGGGCGGGACCGAGCGCAGCGCCTCGACCACGGCGCCGATCACCGCGAGCTTGCCGTCGTCGTCGAGCAGCGCGCCGACGGTCGCGTTGATGACCGGCTCACCGGACTTCTTTCTCGCCTGCGCTTCCGCGTTCAGCGCGAAGATGGGATCGTCCGCGGGGCGCGCGGTTCGCGAGGGAATCAAGAACTCCATGGAAGCGGCCGCTACCACGACTTCGGTAGGGCTGCCAAGCCGCGAGACGCGCCGCGATGCGTCCAAGGTCGTCCCGCTCGCCGGCTCGATGTGCACGGGACCCGGCTTCTGCGCTGCGCTAGGATAACGTCATGCGAACGCCTGCCGCTCTCCCGACCGCGCTCGTCGCGACCGCGCTCGTCGCCGCCGTAAGCGCCGCGAGCGCCCAAGGTACCGAGCGCTCGCTCGTGGATCCCTCGCGAGCGAGTGGCGCCCCGGAGACGTACGCCGATCGGCTCGGCCCGCTCTACGAGCCCGTCGCCATCGCGACGGAAGGGTTCCTGTCGACGCCTTCCGATCTCGGCGAGACGAGCTGGGATGTGCCGGGGCAGATCGTGGTGGACGCTCGGGACGACCTCGACGCGCCCTCGCTGCTCTCGCTCGCCGCGGACTTCGGGCTCTCGTTCACGCCGACGCAGCTCGAGCCGGCGACGAAGATCCAGATCGCGACGGTGCCCGCGGGCGACATGGCGAGCGTGCTGGATCGGCTCTCGCGGGATCCGCGCGTGGAGTTCGCCGAGCCGCTCGCGCGGGTGCGTGCGTCGTTCGTCCCGAACGACCCGCTCGCGGGCGAGCAGTGGCACATGGAGCGCATCGGCGCGCAGCGGGCGTGGGATTTTTCGGTCGGCCGCGGCGTGACCGTCGCCGTCGTCGACACGGGCATCGCCTGCGAGGACCACGGCCCGTTCATGAAGGGCACCGATCTCGCCGCGACCGAGTGCGTCGAGGGCTGGAACTTCGTGACGGGCAACGAGCACGCGAACGACGATCAGGGCCACGGCACGCACGTGGCCGGCACGATCGCGCAGTCGACGAACAACGGGATCGGCGCGGCGGGCGTGGCGTTCGGCGCGCGGCTCATGCCCGTGAAGGTGCTGAACGAGAACGGCTGGGGCACGACGGCGGACGTGGCCGACGGCATTCGCTGGGCGGCCGATCACGGCGCGCACGTGATCAACCTGAGCCTCGGCGGCCCGCGCAACGCGAAGGTGCTGCAGAAGGCGATCGACCACGCGACGAGCATGGGCGCGGTGGTCGTCGCGGCCGCGGGCAACACCGGCGGCAGCGTGCAGTTCCCCGGCGCGTCCGACGGCGTCATCGGCGTGAGCGCGACCGATCCGAGCGACAAACTCGCGTCGTTCTCGTCGCGCGGCGAAGGCGTGGACCTCGCCGCGCCGGGCGTGAAGGTCGTGCAGCAGACGGTGTGCAACAAGGGCCGCAACAAGTGCGAGCAGTTCCCCGGCTGGAACGGCACGTCGATGGCCTCGCCCCACGTCGCCGGCGCGGCCGCGCTCGTGATGGGCCTCGGCGTGACCGATCCGGCCGCGGTCGAGGACGCGCTGCGGAAGAGCGCGCGCGTGGTCGACAGCTCCGACGGCGGAAAGCGTCTCTATGGTGCGGGCGTGCTCGACGCAGCCGAGGCGGCCGTGTCCGTGACGAAGCAACATGCGTTCACGCGCCTCGTCGCGCTCGTGCTCATGACGGCCTTCGTTGCGCGTGCGGCGCGCAAGAAGAACAAGGACGCGAAGAGCCCGCTGCGCCTCGACTTCCTCCTGCCGGCGCTCGCCGCGGGCCCGGGGCTGCTCTTCTTCGCGCCGTGGCTCTTGCCGCGCGCGGACTTCTGGGTCGACGTCGCTGCGCGCCCGATCGCAGACCTCGATCTGCTCGTCGGCGTCTCGCTCCATCGCTTCCTGCCGCTCGCGAACGCGTTCGTCCCCTTCGCGCTCACGGCGGTGGGCTTCGGCATGAAGCGCCTGCGCCCGGCGATCGCGGGGCTCTCCGTGGGCACGGGGGCGTACCTGCTCTCGCTCGTCGCGCTCGGTGACGCGGGCGGGCCCTTCGGCCGCGTGGCGCTCGTCGTGTGGTGCGTCCTGAACGCGGCGATCTGCGCCTGGATCGCGCGTACGAACCTCGCCGAGACGCGCTAGCGTCCCTGCCGGCCGGGCTCCCTCGGCTCGGGTATAGTCCGCGCATGCGTTCGCGATCCCTGCTCGTCCTGCTCGTCCTTTCGCTCTTCGGCTGCGGCGGCTCCTCCAGCGAGACGCCGTGGCCCGCGGAGCCCGAGGGGCCTGCGCTCGGTCCCGCCGGCGAGACGTCGCCCGGCGAGCTCGACGACATCCGCAGCGCCTCGCCCGACGCCGGGCCGGGCGTCGAGCCGTGAGCACGCCTCGGCGCGCCTGGTCGTTCGCGCTCGCGACCTTCGTCGCGTTGCTGGTCGTGCCGCTCCTCGTGTGGCTCGTGCTGCCGAGCCCCGGCGCGCCCCCTGCGAGACCGCCGCGCCCGCGCGCCACCACCGCGACCCTCGCGCCGCCCGTGGAGACGACGGAGGCGAGCGCGGCGCCGCACGCGCCGTCGAAGCCCGCGATCGCCAAGCAAGACGAGCCGCCGGCCGACGACGACGTGACCGGGACCGTGCTCGACGCGGAGGGACAACCCGTCCCGCGCGCCGCCGTCGGCTGCGACGATCGAAGCGCGCAGCTCACGACGACGACCGACATGGAAGGCCACTTCCGGCTGCCCGCGGAGGCCGCGGGTTGCATGGTCGTCGCGCATCACTCACAGCATCCGTCGTCCGAGCGCGTCCGTGTGGAGGCGGGCAAAGACAACATCGTGAAGCTCGGTCAGGGCGGCGCGATCGAGGGCGTGGTCGTCGACGAGCAAGGCGCGGCGGTGACCTCGTATCGCCTCACGATCGAGCTCTTCTTGCCTAAGACCGAGGGCGTCGACATCGGCGTGCGAGGCCGGCCGAAGAAGGTGGAGGATCCGGCAGGCGCGTTTCGCTTGGAAAAACTGCCGCCGGGGAAGTACGTGCTCGGCGCGAGCGCGGAGGGGCATCCGCCGGGCAAGAGCGAGACCGTGGAGGTCGAGGTCGGTCAGACGGCGCGCAACGTACGGATCGCGCTGCCGCGCATGGCCACGCTCTCGGGCACGGTGCGCGACGAGGAGACACGGAGCCCCATCGCAGGGGCGACGGTGCGGCTCGACGGCGTGGCGGGCGGCGGAGGCTTCGACCTCGCGGCGCCCGTCACGACGGATGCAGAGGGCGCGTTCTCGCTCGTGGGCGTGCCGCCGGGGCCGTTCTCGGTGCGCGTGGAGCGCGACGGCTACAAGAGCCGGATCGTGCCGGGTTTGACCACGCGCGGCGCCTCGGTCATCCGCGAGGACATCACGCTCCGATCACGCGGCGACGGCGGCAGCGAGAGCGAGCTCGAGGGCATCGGCGCGATCCTCGTGCCCACGCCGAACGGGATCGTGATCTCGTCGCTCGTCGAGAACGGGCCGGGCGCGAAAGCAGGGCTTCGACGCGGAGATCGGCTCCTGCGCATCGACGGCGTGTCGGCCCTGGAGATGACGCTCCCCGACGCGATCCAAAGGCTCCGCGGTCCCTCGGGATCACGCGTCACGGTGTCGGTCGCGCGCGAGGGCGAGGGCAACGCCGAGGTGACGGTGACGCGCGAGCGCATCGAGCGGTAGCGCTCGGCTGCTCGACCATTCCGCCTCGCGGCCGTGCTACATGCTCGCCCCATGGTCACCCGCAAGGCCGAGCTACCGCCGCCGGGCGCGTCCGATGTCCTCTACATCATCGACCTGTCGGGGTACGTCTTCCGCGCGTATCACGCGATCCAGACGCCCCTGACGAGCCCCACGGGCGAGCCCACGCACGCCACCTACGGCACCGTGAGCATGTTGTCGAAGCTCGTCGACGAGCGCAAACCGGCGTTCCTCGCGGTCGCGATGGACTCGCCCGGACGCACGTTCCGCGACGATCTCGACGAAAACTACAAGGCGCATCGCCCCCCGGCGCCGCCCGACCTTCACGTGCAGATGGCGCGCTGCAAGGAGATCGTCGAGGCGTACCGCATCCCGATCTACATCGCCGACGGCCTCGAGGCTGACGATCTGCTCGCGGTCGCGGTCGCGCGCGCGAAGGAGCGGGGCCTGCGGGTCGTGATCGTGAGCAGCGACAAGGACCTGATGCAGCTCGTCGACGCGGACCGCGTGATGCTCTGGGACGGGCGCGACAAGGTCTACGGTCCGGCCGAGGTCGAGGAGAAGTTCGGCGTGCCGCCCACGCAGCTCCGCGACTTGCTCGCGCTCGTGGGCGACACGAGCGACAACGTGCCCGGCGTGCCCGGCGTCGGCGTGAAGACCGCCGCGGACCTCTTGAAGGAGTTCGCCACGCTCGACGGGATCTACGCGGGCCTCGATCGCGTCAAGCGCCAGAAGATCCGCGACAACCTGCGCGAGCACGAGGCGGACGCGCGCCTGTCGCAGAAGCTCGTCAGCTTGCACATGGAGGCGCAGGTCGACTTCGACTTCGAGGCGCTTCGGTACGGCGGCGCGGACGTCGCGCGGCTCCGAGCGCTCTTCACGGAGCTCGGCTTCACGCGCTTCATCAAGGCCGTGCCCGCCGCGGCGCCCGTGGGCGGCAGCAGGCGCGCGATCGCCACGCGCGACGAGTTCGCTGCGTTCGCCGCAGAGGTGCAGAAGGCCGGCAAGCTCGCGATCGAGGTCCACGCGACCTCACGCGAGGCCATGCGCGCACACGTCTGCGGCCTCGCGCTCGCCTACGAGCGTGGCCAGAGCGTCTACGTGCCGATCGGCCATCGCTACCTCGGCGTGCCCGCGCAGCTCGGCATGAGCGACGTCGCCGTGGTGCTCGGACCGATCCTGAGCGACCCTGCGATCGCGAAGCTCGGCCATGATCTGAAGTTCGTCGACGTCCTTTTGCGCCGCCACGGTCTGTCGCTCCGCGGCGCCACGTTCGACACGATGCTCGCGAGTTACTTGCTCGACTCCGAGGCGTCGCACGAGCTCGCCGACGTGGCCGAGCGCGACGCCGGCGTGAAGATGCAGCCGTTCGAGGAGCTCGCGCCGAAGAAGCGCGGGCAAGCGCAGCGCGCGCTCGACGACGTCGAGATCGAGCTGGCGACGGGGTACGCCGCGGCTTTCCCGGAGGTCGCCCTCACGCTCGTCGAGCAGCAGACGCCGCGCCTCGAAGCCGCGCACCTCGGCGACCTCTTCACGAAGATCGAGCTGCCCCTCGCTTCGGTGCTCGCGCAGATGGAGTACACGGGCGTGCTCGTCGATCCGAAGGCGCTCGCCTCGCTCGGCGAGGAGATGGCGAAAGAGCTCGCGGTCCTGGAAAAACGCGCGCACGACGCCGCCGGCAAGGAGTGGAACCTCGCGTCGCCGCGGCAGCTCGAGACGATCCTCTTCGACGAGCTCAAGCTCCGCAGCCTGCGCAAGACGAAGACCGGCCGCTCGACGGACGCGGACGTGCTCGAGCAGCTCTCCGAGGATCACCCGCTGCCGGGCATCGTGCTCGAACATCGCGCGATCGCGAAGCTCAAGGGCACGTACGTCGACGCGCTGCCGAAGCTCGTGCACCCGGAGACCGGGCGTATCCACACGCGCTGGAGCCAGGCGGTCGCGGCCACGGGGCGCCTCTCGTCACAGGATCCGAACCTGCAGAACATCCCGATCCGGACCGAGCTCGGTCGCCACATCCGGCGGGCGTTCGTGGCGCCGCCGGGGTTCGTCGTGCTCTCCGCTGACTACTCGCAGATCGAGCTACGCGTACTCGCACATCTGTCGAAGGACCCGGTGCTCGTCGATGCCTTCCGCACGGGGCAGGACGTGCATACGCGCACGGCGATGGAGATCTTCAGCGTCGAGGCCTCGGAGGTGACGGTCGAGATGCGGAGGCGCAGCAAGACCATCAACTTCGGCGTGATCTACGGCATGGGCGAGGCCGCGCTCGCGAGGCGGCTCGACATCCCGCGTGTCGAGGCCGCGCGCTTCATCAACGCGTACTTCCAGCGCTACCGCGGCGTGCACGAGTTCATGGAGCGCACGATGACGGAGGCGCGGCACACGCAGGTCGTGCAGACGATGCTCGGTCGTCGACGCATGGTCCCGGACGTACACAGCTCCGATCGTGGCCGCCGAGCGTACGCCGAGCGGATCGCGCAGAACACGCCGATCCAGGGTTCGAGCGCGGATCTCTTGAAGCTCGCGATGGTTCGTCTTGGCGAACCCGTCGTGCCGGGCGCGCGCATGGTGCTGACGGTGCATGACGAGCTCACGTTCGAGGTGCCCGCCGATCGCGTGGAGGAGGCGAAGGCGAAGGTGCGCGAGGTGATGGAGACGGTGTTCCCGCTCGATGTGCCGCTCGTGGTGGACGTGGGCGCGGGTCCGACCTGGGCCGACGCGCATTAACGAGCGCCCGCACCCCTGACCCCGCGTTCACCGCTTGGGGGCCATGCTCGGACAAGTCGAGCTTCGCCCCCAATCGCTCTGCTGGGAGACGGGAGGGGAGCCGAATACGGCGAACAAAATGCAACAAACCGCCGCACGCCTCGAAATTTCGAGGTGTGTAGCGGTCCGATGCGTGCTCGGCCGAGGCCGAGGATCAGCTATGCGGCCTTCGTGGCCTTGTGCAGCGCGCGGGCGAGGCGGCCCTGCAGGCGCGAGGCGCGCTTGCGGGGGATCGTGCCCTTGTGCGCCGCGCCGTCGAGTGCGCCGATGGCCTCACGAACGGTCTTGGCGGCCTCCGCGGGGGTGGCCGTGATGGTCGCGCGCGCCTTCTTCAGCTCGGTGCGGAGGGCGGACTTGGCGGCGCGGTTACGAGCCGTCCTCTTGATGCGCTGGCGGTTGCGCTTGTCGGCAGATGCGTGATTGGCCATGGAGCAAATCCCTACTTCTTCGCTGCCGCGCTCGCCGCCGTGCGGGGGGCATCGGGCGCGTTCGGGTCGTAACCCTCGAGGTGGATCGGAAACTTCGGCGTGCCGTGCGCGCGGAGCTCGCGCTTGCGGGCCGTGCCTTCGCGCCGCGCCTTCCGCTTGCGGATGCGGCTGCTTTGCTGCGTTGCGGAGACCATGGGGGGGCGGAGTCTATTCGGAGGGTCTCGCCTGTCAAGACAAGACACACGTTTTCCGCACGATCCGTCGCGCCGGCCGAACCTCGAAAGCCCGGGCCCGGCCGGCGCGGTACGGCCGTTCAGGGCCGGATCGTCACACCGACGGTAAACGAGGGCTTCGAGAAGGCGCCGACGTTCGCGCCCTTCAGCGCTCCCTTGACGCACCCGCTCTGGCCGTTGCTCGCGGCCCAGCCCGTCACGCTGACGTTCGTCACGGTGCCGCCCGACGAGAACGTGATCTGCGCGCGAGACACGTCGTCTGCGCCCGCGACGCACGCCTTCGCGCCCGGCATCACCGCGCCGACCGCGCTCGCGACCGAGCCCTGCGACGGCTGCTCCGGGATCGTCTGGTTGCCGCCCTTGTTGCCGCCGGCCGCCGGGACCATCTCGCCGGTCGCGTCGTTTTTCTCATTGGAACCACCCACGGCCTGCGCCATCGCGCCCGCAAGATCGCCGGGCTTCGCGCCGATCGTCGGGGCCGGACCGGCAGGCGCCGTCGCCGCCGGCGGCGTGTCCGCGCCGCCTGCAGGAGGCGTGGCCGCGGCGACCTTCGAATCGGTCGCAGCGCCGCCGCCCGTCGGCTGCGCGGGTTTCTGCGCGTCCGCCGAGGGCTCCGTCGGCAGCGAGTCCAACGACAAACCCGTCGACGCCGGCGGCGGTGCCTCGGCGATCTTCTGCTCGACAGCCTTCGGCGCCTCGGCCGCGACCTGGGGTTTGTCCTGCCCGACGTTCGCCGTGGTCGTGTCCTGCTTCGACGGCTGGCCGCGCATCACGATCGCGACGCCCGCGGCGATGCCGACGACCGCGACGAGGATGCCCCACGTCGCGCCGCTGCCCTTCTTTTCGGCCTTCTTCTCGCGCGCCTCGGCGAGGTTCTTCACGTTGCCCGCGCTCGCCGCCGCGACCTTCTCGTCGCCTTCGAACGCGAGGTCGTGCGTCGCGGGCTTGGCCTTCTCTGCCGCCGCGATCTGCTCGGCCGTCGCCGTCTTGTTGATGAGGTTCAGGTCGACGACGCCCGAGTCTTCCTTGCCGGCCTCCGAGGGCCTCGGCGGCGGCGCGGAGGGCATCGGCGTGCGCGAGACGGGCGCAGGCGGCACCTCCGACGGCGGCCTGCTGATGGCTGCCGGCGGGATCGAGCTCGGGCCCGGGATGCTCGGGCGGGACGCACCCGCTTGGCTGGCCCGCGCGGCGAGCTCCTTGAGCGAAGGACGCTTCGAGGTCGCGGCGCTCGTCGGCATGCTCTCCGGGGGCTTGACCGACGACGACCCGGGGTTCGAATCCTGCTGAGACATCGTTCTTTCTCCTGAAAGGACGGGCCGCGCAGGGCCCTCCGAAGCAACCAAGCGTTCTGCCTCTCCCGCCTCGGGCGAGAGCGATGGCGGCGCGAGCAGCGCCGTGAGCGCCGCGTCGTCCGCGCGGGGAGCGGCTTGCGCAGCCGCGACGATCGAAGCCGCTCGTTCTTCCCAAGCCGCGTCGTCGAGTGTCGGCGCAGGCCAGGTACCGAGGAGCTTGTCGACCTTGGCACCGAGATCGGTCTTGTCGGTCTTGTCTTGGGGGCTCATGCCGCGTCCCCTCCAAACCCTTGCTTTTCGAGGTGCTCGCGCAGCTTGCGCCGCGCTTCGTGCACGCGCCACGCGACCGTGCCCTCGGGACAATCGAGCACCCGCGCGGCCTCTTCGTGGCCCATGCCGTCGATGCACACGAGGACCAGCGTGGTCCGGAGCGTGTCCGACAGCTTGTCGATGCCCTCGCACAGCGCCTTCGTGAGCTGACGCTCCTGCGCGCTCCGCGCCGGATCCGAGCCGTGCGACGAGCGGTGCTCCGCGAGGAGCGGCTCGATGCGCGGGTCGTCCGCGGGCACCGCGTCGCGCTTCGTCTTGCGAGCGCGGATGGCGTTGAGCGAGAGGTTGACGGCGATGCGGTAGAGCCAGGTGAAAGGCTCGCTGCGGCCGTCGAAGCGGTCGAGCGCCTGGTAGGCTCGGACGAAGGTTTCTTGCGTCACGTCCTCGGCCTCCGCGCCCGTACGCACGAGGTGGAACGCGAGGCGGAAGATGCGCCGCTGGTGACGCTGCACGAGCGTCCCGAACGCTTGCGCGTTCCCGGCGCGTGCCTGCTCCACGAGCTCACGATCCGTCGGTTTGCCCATCTTGGCTGGCTCGCTGGTGCGTGAAACGAAGGGAGGGCGCCCAGGGCGGGTCCCGCCACGGTCGGACCACGCACGACATCCGTGAGTCCGATGAGGAGCGCGAAGGTGTGATGTGCCCGAGGTCCGTGGCCGGGAGCGAGGGATCGCCGAGAGGAAGGCCCCACGCCAGGCGCGGGCCGTGCCCTCGACGGTCTCCCCGATGAGCGCCCCGAGCCACGTTCAGGCGCGCGAACATAACCGAACATGGCCGGTTGGACAAAGCAACGCGCCGTTGCTTGGGACGAGCTTCTCCTTGGCGCGCCTGGATTTTGCTCTCCCAGGCGGGGGCGCGCCACGAACGGGGGCCCCTCGCCCGGCTCCGGGCCCCGTCCACCAGGCCCGTGATCCAGGCCGCGGGCTGCTATGGTCGGAGCATGCGCATGTCCGTTCCCCGATGGCTCCGGACCGCCGGCCTCGTGCTTGCCGCCTTCGCCGGCGGCGCGGTGACGAGCCAGGCCGTACACGCGAGGAACCAGTCGAGTAGCCCGTACGACCCCTTCGACCAGCTCTCCTGGGTCCTCGTGCTCGTCGAGAACCACTACGTCGATCCAGCCCAGCGAAATAAAATCGTCGAAGGTGCGATCAAGGGGATGGTCGCCGAGCTCGATCCCCACTCGGCGTACATGACCCCGCAGGAGTACGCGCTCTTCCAGAGCGACACCGAAGGGAAATTCGGCGGTATCGGCGTCGAGGTCGACTTCCGCGACGAGCGCGTGATGGTGCTCGCGCCGATGGAAGGCTCGCCCGCCGCGCGCGCCGGCATGAAGCCGGGCGACGAGATCGTCGCGATCGAGGGCAAGCCCGTGCGCGGCGAGCGGCTCGAGAAGATCATCGGGCTGATGCGTGGTCCCGCGGGGTCACGCGTGCGCATCACGCTGCGCCGGCAAGGCGTCTCGGAGGCGATCCAGCTCGACCTCGCGCGCGAGGAGATCCACGTGGCGAGCGTGGTGGGCAAGCGGCTCGACAGCGACGTCGCGTACCTGAAACTGCGGCAATTTCAGGCCGGGACGCACGACGAGCTTCTGCGCGTGACGGCGAAGCTTCGCGCGGAGAGCACGCGGCCGCTGCGCGGCGTGTTGCTCGACATGCGCAACAACCCCGGCGGGCTCGTCGACGAGGCCGAGGCCATCGCCGACGAGATGCTCGACGCGGGGGTCATCTACACGACGCGGCATCGAGGCAAGGTGATCGACGAGGTGAAGGCGAACAGCGGCGGCGCGCTCGCGGGCCTGCCGATCGTGACGCTCGTGAACGAGTACTCCGCGAGCTCGTCGGAGCTCGTCGCAGGCGCGTTGCAGGACAACCGGCGCGCGTCGGTGATCGGGTCATCGACGTTCGGCAAAGGGAGCGTGCAGACGATCTTCGATCTGCCGGGCGGCGCAGGGATGCGGCTGACGACGATGCGGTACTACACGCCGAGCGGTCGATCGATCCAGGCGCAAGGGATCCAGCCCGATGTGCGCGTCGAGGCGAGCCGGCCGCTGCAACCGGGCGAGGTGGTGCGCGAGAGCGATCTCGACGGGCATCTGTCCGCGGAAGCAGGAGGCGGGACCGCGAACACGAACGTGGCGCGCGGGCCGATCGTGCGGGCGACCGCCGACGATACGGGGCCGGCGCGCGACGTGCCGGCGGACCCGACGAAGGGCTCCGATTTCGTGCTGGCGACAGGCTACAAGATGCTGATCGAGAAGCTCGGCGCGGCGCCGCGTTAAACCGGCTGAGCAGCGGCGTGGCCCGCGCGCAGGCCCGAGGCGACCGCTTCGAGCAGGGTGCGCGGGCGAGCCGCGAGGACGTCGCCCGCGGCGAAGACAAAAAGCGCGGCGCGGCCGCCGGGCGCGTGGATGCCGACAGCCTCGAGCATGGAGGGCGCGGCGTCCTTGGGCCACGCGGTTTGATCGAGCTCGGGGCCGTGCATGGAGGCGACGACGTCGAGCGGGCCTCGCGCGAGCGCGAGCGCGACGGGCGCGTCGATCGAGAGCGCGAAGGGGATGGCGCCACGCGCAGGGAGATCCTCGCCCGCCCCGTGCTCGGGTGGTTCGTAGACGATGCCGCCGCCCGCGACGCCGCCCATCGCGATCACGGCGGCGTCCGCGGCGATCTTCGTGGTGTCGCGCGCACGCGTGAGGAGGAGCCGATCGCCGTCACGGACGAGCGATACGGCGCGATCGACGATGCGCTGCACGCCGAGCCTGTCGAAGAACTTGCGTTGCGCCGCATCGAAGCGCAGGCCCGCGGCGGAGCCCACGCCGACGAGCGCTTCGCCGACGGAGACACGGGCACGCTCGGAGAGCTCTTCTGCACGGGCCGCGCGCGCGCCGAGCCAGGAGCCGAGCAGCACGGCGGAGGCGGGTTCGTCCGGGTGAAGCCGCGCGTCGGCCGTGAGCGCTTCGCGCAGGCGCTCGGCGAGCCAGCCGATCCGCGCGGGGTCGTCGTGCCGCGCCGCGAGGTCGCCGTCGGAGATGCGCGCCTCGTCCGCGAAGCGCAGGATCGATGCGTCGATGGCCTCGAAGCGAAGGCCCGTGCGGCGCGCGAGCGGGTCGTCGGAGAGCGTCGCGGCGATGGCGTCGGCGTCCCAGCCGGCGCGCGGGGCGCGGGGCAGAAGGACACGTTTGCCGCGGAGCGCCCCGAGATCGAGCAGGCCCTTGTCTCGGCCGCGCGCAGGGCGCAGCCGGCCCGCGATCGTCGCGACGAACGGCGGCGGCGCCCGATCCGGGAGGTCCCAGATGCCGAGCGCATTCGAAAACGCGACGACCTCCGGAGGCAACGTGTGGAGCTCGATGGGGCTTCCGAGCACGCGCGCGGCGTGGATGCGTTCTTCCCAGGGGACGTCGTCGACAGCGCCTCCGCCGAGCGAGCTCGCGCCCGCGCCGGCCGAGACGAGGACGATGTCGGCGCCGCTGTTTCGCGCGGCAAACGCAGCCGAGAGGCCGGCAACCCCCGCGCCGAGGACGAGGACGCGGCGGCTCACGCGGCCTCGCCTTCGTCGATGTCGCGCACGTCGACGCCGAGCTCGGCGCGGACCGCCGCGATCGCCAGCGCTTCCTGCTGCGCCTGCTCGGGCCCGAGCGCGACGGCGCGCGTCTGCGCCTGGCGCGCGAGGAAACGCGCCGCTTGCTGGAGGCCCTCGCGCGGCGGGAGGTCGAGCTCCTGCGCCACGATCTGCCCGCACCGCGCGGCGCATCGCATGCCGCCGCACGCGCCCATGCCGAGCCGCGTCCGGCGCGCGACGTCGGAGACCGAGCGGGCCCATTCGGTCCGCACGACGTGCCGCACCTCGGCCTCGGTCACCGGCTCGCACGCGCAGACCGTCGCCGCCTCGCGCGGCCGCTCTTGCACACGCTCGGCGATGTGGAGCGAGCGCGAGCCGTGACGGAAGACGAGGCGACGCGCCGCGACCGGATCGATCTCCATGCGCGCGGCGAGCTCGATCGCGTCGACGGGCTTGTCGCCGCCGGGCAGCGGTCGCTCGTGCGTGGCGCAGCGCGCGCCGATGTCGAAGCGCGCCGCGAGGACGTCGGTCATCTCCTCGGCGAAGATGCGGTAGCTCGCGAGCTTGCCGCCGATCATCGAGTAGACGCCCGGCGCGTCGTGCGCGGCGTGGTCGATGATCTGGTGCTCGCGCGAGAGCCGATCCTCGTGCGGGCCGTAGGCGTAGAGCGTGGGCCGCACGCCGGCGTAGGTGCCGATCGCGCGCGCCGTGTGGATCTGCGGGAAGACACGCGCGACGCCTTGCACGAGGTAGCGCACCTCCTCGCTCGTCGCGCGGACCTCGTCGAGGTCGCCGTAAAAGTCGTCGTCGGTCGTGCCGACGATCGTCATGTTCTGCCAGGGCGCGACGAAGATCTGCCGGTCGTCGATGGTCTGCGCGGCGACGGCATAGTTCAAAAGCCGACGGTCGTAGACGATGTGGATGCCCTTGCCGGGGCGGACGCGCGCGCGCGTCGGTGCGATGCGGCCGAGCGAGGCGGTGATCGGGGCCCACGCGCCCGTCGCGTTGATGACCGTGCCCGTGCGCAGCTTGCCCGTCCCGCCCTTGCGCCGATCGCGGTAGTGGACGGCGACGACCTCGCCCGTGTCCTCGCGCCGCTCGATGCGCTCGACCGTGCAGCCGACGAGGATGCGCGCGCCGCGCTCGCCCGCGTCCACGGCGTTCGCCGCGCAAAGCCGCGCGCCGTCGATGCCCCACTCGTCGAAGCTGATGCCGCCGACGATGTTGCCGCGCAGCCCCGGTTCGAGCTGCTGCATCTCCTCGGCCGTGAGCAGCGCGTGTTTTTTGCCGCGCTTGAGCGGCTGGTAGCGGTCGTACGCCTCGAAGAAGGCGTCGATGAGGGCGAACATGATCCTCGCGCGGCCCTTGTTCTCGACGGGCATCAAGAACGGGACGCGGTGCAGCATGTGCGGCGCGATGCGCTGGATGTAGCCCGAGTCGCGGCACGAGGTCGCCGTCACGTTCGGGTCGTTCAGCATGTACCGCGGGCCGCCGTGAATGAGGCCGCTGTTGTTGCCGCTCGCGCCGAAGGCGAGGTCGTTGCGTTCGATCAGCGCGACGCGGAGGCCGCGCATCGACGCGTCGCGGGCGACGCCGGTCCCGTTCACGCCGCCGCCGATGACGACGAGGTCGACGTCGTGGTCGGATCGTCGAGGCTCTACCTTTGCGGAACTGTTGACGGGACGCGGCATGGTGCGCGTCATAGCACGCCGCGTCGCGGGTCGCAGAGGCGCGCGAGGGGCTCGCGCGGCCCGAGGACTAGCCCTTGATCCGGATCGCCCAGGTGAGCTTCGCGAGGCTCTTGAGCACGTTCGGCACGCGCTTGACGAGGTTGATCGAGGGGGGACGCTTTTCCTTCACGCGGACGGGGATCTCCTGGATCGAGAGGCCCGCGCGGTAGGCGCGGATCACGAACTCGCTCGCGAAGACGTCCTTCTCGACGACACACGCGCGCGCGATCGGCAGGAGCGCTCGCCGCGTGAACGCCTTGAGTCCATGTGTGTCCGTGCCCTGGAAGCCGAGCGTCACGCGGAGCAGGCCGTTGTAGAAAATGCTGGCCGCGTGCCGGGCGAGCGGTCGTTCGTCAGCCGAGCCGTCGAGGAGCTTGGAGCCGATCACCATGTCGACGGAGCCGGCGTCGAGCCGCTCGACGGCGCGGCGGTGGAAATCGGCGTCGCAGAGGTCGATTTCGTCGCAGATGATGATCTCGCCGCGCGCCTCCTCGACGATGCCGCGCCGGAGGGCGCCGCCGTAGTTCGGCTCGCCGAACGAGAAGAAGCGGACCTCGGGGTATTTCGCGGCGAGCTCGGCGGCGATCTCGACCGTGCGGTCGCGCGAGCCATTCTCGGCGAGGACGATCTCGTAGGACCAATCGAAGGGGCGCAGCCGCTCGCGCAGGTCGACGACCGCGGCGTGCAGAATGGCCTCCTCGTTGTAGACCGGGATGACGATCGATATCCGGGGATCCATCAGGGCTCCTTCGCCGCCCCTCCGCCGAGGGAGGAGATCGCCTTCGCCGCGGCATCACGGCCGAAACGCAGGGCGTCCTCCATCGACGAGTAATTCCATCCGCCGTAGCGGCCCGCGGTCACGATGCCGTTTCCTTCGAGGAACGGCAAGACGACCTCCAGCGATTCGAAATACGCGTGGTCGAAGATCACGTACGCGTGGTCGATGCGGCGGACCCGCGCGAAGCGGATCTGCTTCGGCGAATCGATGAGCCGCATCTCGGTGAGGCCCTCGGCGACGCGGGGCAAGAGCGCCGGGAGATCCGGCTCGCTGCGGTCCGCGAGCTCCACGTAGAGGCTCGCTTTGCCGGGCGGCGCCATTGCATCGGAGAAGTTCGAGTAACAACCGACCCGGTAAAACGGATACTTTTCCTCGGGCACGTACACCCAGTGGAGCGGCTCTCCGCAGGGGCCGTCGAGCGCGACGTCGAGGTAATACAGGTGCGTGCAGCGCAGGCGCCGCGCCGCTTCCACGACGTTCGCCGGCGCGCCCGCGAGGCGCTCGACGAGCACGGGCAAGGGCGCCGTGGAGACGAGCACGTCGTACGGGACGGTCTCGTCCTCGAAATGGAGCTCGCGCGCCTGAACATCGATCGACGCGGGCGCACGGCCAAGCTCGATCCGCGTCGGCAGGCTCTTCGCCATCCCCTCGGCGAGCTTGCCGATGCCGAGCCGCGGATAGACGAACCGCGCGTTGTACCCGAGCTCCCGGTCGTTCAGGCCCACCGCGCCCGCGAGCACGTCTTCGAGCTTCGGCAAAGGCACGAACCGCGAGCACCACGCGGCCGTGATCTCCCGCGGCGAGACGCCCCAGAGCCGCGTGTTGTAGGGGATCATGAAATGCTTGCTGAACCCCTCGCCGAAATGCTGGAGGCAAAACTCCTCGAAGTTCTTCGGCGCGGGTTTGTCGGGGTTGTGATGCGCCCGGACGAACCCGTGCAGGCATTCGTAGGCGACCTCGGGCGGCAGGCCGTAGGTGTTCGCCTGGAAGGGATACCGGGTGTAGGTGCCGTGCGACCAGATGCGCGAGCGACGCTCGACCTCGACCCAGTCCTCGCCGATCCAGCCGAGCGCGAGCGCGCGCAGATCCGGCTCGCGCAGGTGCAGGAGGTGGCCCGTCCGATCGAAGCGGTAGCCCTCGTCCTCCAGGGTGATCGCATGCCCGCCCGGCCGGCCGAGCCGCTCGAAGAGGCGATGCGACGTGCCCGCGCGGCCGAGGTGGAACGACGCCGACATGCCAGTCAGGCCAGCGCCCAGGATCGCGACGGGGGTGCGGGGAGAACGAATCATCCGGTCGAGTCGGAAATCCCCGCCGCCAAACCGCAGGGAGCGCCGGACTCTAGCAGGCCTTCGTCGGACCGGGAGAGGCGTTCCGCACGATCCGGCTAGCGCCGGCGCAAGACGCGACCGCGCGGCCGGTCGAGCCGCATCGCGCCACGATCCACGACGACGTGGCCGCCGAGGACGACCTTGTCGATGCCGACGGGCGGCGCGTTCGGGCCGCCCTCGCCGACACGGAGCGGATCGAAGAGCACGAGATCGGCCGCATGGCCGGGCGCGAGGCGTCCGACGCCCGGCAGGCCCACGCGCTCGGCGGGGAAGGAGGTCATGCGGCGGACGGCCTCTTCGAGCGAGAAGAGGCCGAGATCGCGGCTGTAACGGCCGAGGACGCGCGGGAAGGTGCCGAAGGAGGCGGGGTTGTGGAAGCGGCCGCGGCGCGTGAGGATCGCGTCGGTTTCGAAGGCGCAGAGCCGGTGCGAGAGGACGGCGCGGAGGGGTTCTTCGTCGGTGTCGTCGCCGGAGTAGGTGCCGATGAGCACGCGCGCCGCGCCCGAGCTCTCGCGCGAGACGTGGACGTACGCGTCGAAAGGCGAGACGCCGAGGCGGCGCGCGATCGCGGCGATGTCGAGGCCTTCGAGCGGCTCGAGCGAGGCCTTGCCGCCGCCCCAGGTGACGGTGATGTCGGACCAGTCGAGGCCAAGCGCGAGGCGGAACATCGCGAACTCGCGACGGAGGCGCGCGAGGACCTTGGGGTCGCGGATGCGCTCCTCGAAATGGTCGAGCACCCACGCGGGCAGGATCGCGTTGATGGTCGTGTTGCCGACCGTGTAGGGGAACGCGTCGAAGGCGACGTCGACGCCGGACGCGACGGCCTCCTCGATGCGCCGGAGCACGGTGGGATAGGTGCGCCAGGTGCGGCGGCCGATGAAGATCTGGTGCGAGAGCTGGAGGCGCGCGCCGCCGCGCTTCGCCGCGATGACGAGCTCGTCGACGGAGCGCACATTGTGCGGCGCGCCGAGGAGCATCGGCTTGTAGAAGGGCGAGATCCACACGTAGGCGCGGCCGTGCACCGTGAAGATCGCGCCTTCCTCGGCGACGACGTTGCAGAGCGAGGCGAGCTCGTCCGATGGCGCGAAGACGCCCGGCTTGTAGGCGAGGCCCGCGGAGAGGCCAAAGGCGCCTTCCCGCAACGCGTCGCGCGTGGCGCGCCGGAGCGCGTCGAGCTCGTCCGGCGCAGGCGCGCGGGGCGCGTTGCCCATGACCGACTGACGGATCGTCCCGTGCCCCGCGAGGAACGCCACGTTGAAGGCCACGCCGCGCGCCTCGATCGCGTCGAGCATCTCGGCCGTCGAGCGCCACGCGTAGGGAAATGCGCGGTCGCGCAGGATCTCCGAGGAAACGTCGGCGAGGCGCGTGGAATCTTCCGTGACCGGCGCGAGCGAATGCCCGCAGTTGCCCACGACGAGCGAGGTCACGCCCTGGCGCAGCATCGGCGCGAGGATCTCGCCGTGGTCGTCGAGCGGCAGCAGCCAATCCGCATGCGAGTGGATGTCGACGAAGCCGGGCGCGACCACGAGGCCGCGGGCGTCGAGCGTCGCCTTGCCCGTGATCGCCCCGGGGACCGTCAGCGCTGCGACCTGGCCTTCCTTGATGCCGACGTCGGCCGCGAAGCGTGGCCTGCCCGTGCCGTCGATGACGTCGCCGCCGCGCACCACGAGGTCGAATTCGTCGGTCATCTCGGGCAGGTTACCACGCTAGGATAGGCCTCGTGCTTGCCGTTGCCCTTGTCGTTTGCCTCGGCCTCGCGGCCGTCCTCGTGCTTGTTTTGCTGGGGCTCGGGCGCAAGCAGGACGCGGAGCGCGCCGAGCTCGATCGACGTTTCCTCGCGCTCGGCCAGGCCCTCGGCGCGGAGAGCGAAGGCGGCGCGCTGCGCGTGACCGCGCAGGGACAGCCGTTCGTGTTGCGGCTCCGCCATGGGCGTGGGGGAAGGGCGGAGATCGAGGTCGAGGCCACGGGGAGCGGCGCCGCGGCGCGGCTGCCGATCGTGATCCGGCGCGAGACGTCGGTCGACATGCTCGGCAAGAAGCTCCGGATCAACCGCGAGGTGCAGACGGGCGACGCCACCTTCGACGCCGCGGTGTACGTGGAGTCGGACGCGCCGGATGGAGACGTCGAGCGCGTGCTCGGCGAGGCGCGCGTGCGGCAACGTGTCCTCGCGCTGCTCGACGCCGGCTTCTCGTCCGTCGCGATCCACGACGGCGGCGGCAAGCTGCTCGCCGTGCGGGACGCGGGCGAACGCTTCGATGACGGCGCCTTGCGCACGGCGTGCGGCGAGCTCGGCGCGATCACGGAGGCCTTGCCGGCGCCGAGCGCGAGGCCCGGTCCGCCGGCGCTCTGGCTCGCCGGGCCGGTCGCGGCCGTGGTGTCCGTCGTGCTCGCGTTCGTCGGGTTTTACCTGCTGTCGTGGGCGCGCGGCACGTACTACCCGCTCGGCAGCAGCGCGACGATCGTCGGCGCAGCGCTCGGGCTCGTCGCGTGGCTCTGCGCGCTCCCGCTCGTGGGCGTGCTCGTGCGCGGCCGCTCGGTGAGCTTCCGCCTGTTCGGCGCGTGCTTTTGTTTCTTGCTCCTCGCCATGCCGCTCTCTGGCGCGGGCACCGCGATCGCCATGAACGGCCGCATGGATGCGGCTCCGCCGACGTGCCTCGAGGCGCGCGTCTCCTCGAAAGGATCACGCACATACAAGACGAGCACGTCGTACTTCGTGCACCTCGACGGCCTGCCGAGGGAGGCCGCGCCCGTCGAGCTGCCGGTGCAGCGCGAGCTCTACACGTCGCTGCACGAGGGGCAGGATGTGTTCGTGGAGGTTGGGCGCGGCCGCTTCGGCTGGGCGTGGCTGAAGGGGATCCGGCTCGACGATGTCGACTGCGGCGGGTGGTAGATGCTTTCGTGCCACGACGCGTCAAGGTGCGCGAAAAATTTGCGGAAAGACCGCATTGGATCCCGCCTCGGGATCGGGATAAATCACCGGGACGGCGCTGCAGTTCCCGTCTTTCGCCGAGGGAGGTCGAGAGGAACATGCCCATCCCCCGTCGCACATCGGTCCGCCCGAGCGGACGCACCCTGTACCTGACCGAGGATCCCGAGACGCTGCGCGCGCAGCTCGGCGGAGGTTCGATCGCGTTCGACCCCGAGCGCCACGCCCTCGTGAACAACATCTCGACCGACGAGCTCACACCGGGCTGGGTTTGTTACTACTACGACGAGACGCTCGCCCGGTACTGCCTGGTCGGCCTGCGCGGCGGGCTCATCGAGCGCGACGCCATCAAGAACGGCGGCTTCGGCGTGATCGTCAGCGGCCGCTCGAAGGGCTGCGGATCGTCGCGCGAGACGGCGCCGTACTCCGAGCGCGAAGCGGGCATCCAGATCGTCGTCGCCAAGAGCATCGAGAAGATCTACGGGCAGAACTGCCAGAACATCGGCCTGCTCACGACCACGGACTTCAGCGTGCTCGACCGCGTCCAGCGCGGCGAGGAGATCCCGATCTCCGAGTTCACGCGCGGGCTCGACCCGATCAGCCGCGACGTCGTCGAATACGGGGGCCTGTTCACGTACAACAAGGCGCGCCTCGCCGGTGAAGTCTCGCCGCCGACGCTCGACACCCCGGCGCGGCCGATGACGCTCTGCGAGAAGATCCTCGCCTCGCGCGCGATCGTCGACGCGAGGACGGGCGCGATCGGCGTGAAGGCGGTCAAGCCCGGCGACTCGCTCTTCGTGCGCACCGACGTCCGCTTCTCGCACGAGTACGTCACGCCGATGGCGGAGTCGCTCTTCCGCGCCGGCTTCGGCCCCGACGCGAAGGTCGAGGCGCCGGAGAGCGTGTACGCGTTCCGCGATCACCTCACGTTCCTCGACCTCGTGATGTCCGAGGCCCACAAGAAGATGGGCCTCAAGGAGCAGGCCGCCTCGCTCGCCACGGTGCAGGAGGCGTTCACCCAAAAGCACCGCGTCAAGCTCTACGGCGAGGTCGTGCGCGATGGAAAAACCGTCGGATCCGAGGCGATTTGCCACAACAAGGTGATCGAGGAGATCGCCCTGCCCGGGCAGGTCGTGGCGGGCACGGACTCGCACACGTGCATGGCCGGCGCGCTCGGATGCTTCGCGTTCGGCGTCGGCTCGACCGACATGGCGAACGCCTGGCTCACGCGCGACATCCGCGTCGCCGTGCCCGAGTCGGCGCGCTTCAACCTGCACGGGAAGCTCCGCCCCGGCGTCACCGCCAAGGACGTGATGCTCTACCTGCTCTCGCAGCCGTTCTGGAAGAGCGGCGAGGGCATCGGCAAGGTGCTGGAGTTCGCGGGCGATGGCGTGCGCGCGATGGGGCTCGACGAGCGCGCGACGCTCACGAACATGGCCGTCGAGGCGGGCGGGTTCACGGGCATCATCGAGGCCGACGAGGTCGTCGTCGAGTACCTGGTCAAGCAACGTGGCCTCGACGCGGACACGGTGCGCGCGCAGATCGTGCGGGCCGACGAGGGCGCGACGTACATGGCCGTCTTCGACGTCGACCTCGGCGCGATCGAGCCGATGGTCGCGACCCCGGGCGACCCGCGCAACGGCGTGCCTCTGCGCTCGCTCACCGAGGTCGCGGGCGGCGACGTGAAGATCCACGTGGCCTACGGCGGCTCGTGCACGGGCGGCAAGAAGGCGGACATGGACATGTACGCCGAGGTGCTCCGATCTGCGGTCGCGCAAGGCAAGCGCGTCGCCGACGGCGTGCACCTCTACATCCAGTTCGGCTCGCAGGACATCCGCCGTTATGCCGAGCAGAAGGGCTACATCGAGATCTTCGAGCGCGCGGGCGCCGAGCTCGTCGACCCTTCGTGCGGCGCGTGCATCAAGGCCGGGCCGGGCGTCTCGTTCACCGCGGACGAAGTCACGGTCTCTGCGATCAACCGCAACTTCCCCGGGCGATCGGGCCCCGGAAAGGTCTACCTCGCGAGCCCGCTCGTGGTCGCGGCGAGCGCGATCGCCGGGCGGATCGTCGAGCCTGCGGCGATCGCCTGATCGCCTAGCTCCCGCCTCGTGACGACTTGATCACCTGCTCGACCTCGAGCCCGCGGAAGGTGCCTCGCATGGCCGCCTTCTCGGCGGAGAGGTCGGGCTTCGGGGAGGTGCGCATGCGCGTGGACGACCGCTCGGACGGGGGCTGCGTCGGCGTGGGCGTCGTGCGTTGATCGAAGCTCGTCAGCGTGCTCGTGAGCTCCTCCGGCGCCGGCGCCGTTGCGACCTTTCCGCTCGTCGTGGTGCCCATGCGGATCCCGGCCGCCGTGTCGCCGAGCTTGAGCCCCGCGACCGACTCCGCGATCCGCGCCCCCGCGATCGTGCTGGCGAGCCGCAGCCCCGCTGCCGTGTCGCGCAGGAACTTCCGCCCCGCGGCCGTATCTTCGAGCCGGAGCCCCGATGCCATCTCGCCGAACCGGAGGCTCGCCGCCGCGCGCAGCCCTGCGATCGACTCCGTCAGCTTCAGGCTCGCCGCCGTCTCGCTGAAGAGCCGCTGGCTCGCCTCGATCTCGTGCGCCAGCCGATCGCTCGGCTCGGTCTCGTTGAACGCCGCGATGAGCAACGCCCCGAGCTGCTGCGCGTCCGGCGGCGCCGGCATCGGCTCCCGCGGCACGAATCCGAACTGTGTCCCTGACCACGTGAGCGCCGCTTTGAGGGCTTCGAGCGGGGAGATGCTCGCCTGGTCGAGCGTCCCGCCGACGATCACGCCGGAGGCGATGGACATGGCGAGGCGGCTCGGGCTCGTGGTGCTGGAGAAGCGCAGCTCGCCGCTCCGTTGTTCGATTTCCAGGGCGCCGAGCACGCTGGCGATCGACATTTTCGTGGGGTCGCCGAGGACCGCGAAGGACTCGCCGTCGCTCGCGGGGGGCAGGATCGACTGGCCGCGTTCGAGCTCGCGGATTCGCTCGCCCATGGCGATCATGGCGTTCACCTGGGCCACGAGCTCGGCGGGATCGATGGGGGCGGAGAGCACGACGTCGGCGCCGCTGGCGAGCACGGCGAGGCGCGTGGATTCGTCGTCCGACGTGGTCAGGACGACGAGCGGCGTGTAGGCGACGCGCGTATCGTGGCCGCGGATCACCGAGGCGAGCTCCAGCGCGTCGGCGTCGGGCAGATCCAGCGAGGCCACGATCACGTGGGGTTCGAGGGCGCAGGCGACGTTGAATCCGGCCCGCGCCGTGGCGGCCGAGACGACGTCATACGTATCGGACGGCAGCCCCTCGACGAGCGCCCGGTAAGCGGAGAGATCCGCATCCACGACGAGCACGAAATCGCCCGACATGAAGCGAACCTACCATGCCGGCTGACGCGAGCGGAGCGTCCGTGCGTGGACGGACGCAGGGTTCGGCGGAAGGTAAGATTTCAACGTTTTCAATGTGGGGAAGGCCACTGCGAGAGCGTGAGCTTGCTCCCGCGGCGCTTCCTCGTGCATCCCGCGTGCGCTAAGGTATTCCCTTGTAGCTCTAGCTCACGCCTTCGGGGAGCCATGAACGACAAAGACACGCTGGCGAAGAACAACGAGGCGTCGAAGACCGACAAAAGGAAGCAAAGTCTCTACTTTCCGGAGTCGATGCTCCAGGAGATCAAGGAAGAAGCGGCGCGGCTCGATCGGTCTTTGTCGTGGGTGGTCCAGCGCGCCTGGAAGCTCGCCCGGCTCGAAATCAAAAAGCTGCCGAGCGTGAACGAGGTCGGTGAAGGCGAAGAGGATCTCGGCGATTGACGACGAGCAGTTTGCCCCCTCCTTCGAGCGGGAGCGCCCCCCAGACCGCCTCGTTCGCCACGGCCCCCGACACGACGCGCCTCTTCGTGCGGCGAAGGCGGGGCCCCTCGGATCTCACGGTTCTTCTCTCCGACGGGATCGCCTGCGACGGCTTCATCTGGAAGTACCTGTGGGACGACCTCTCCTCCGTGGCCAGCGTCGCCCACTGGAACTACCGCGGCCACGGCCGTAGCAGCCTGCCCGCAGACCCCAAGTGCATCGAACTCGCCGACCACGCGCGCGACCTCGACACGGTCCGGCGTGCCGTCGCCGACCCCGAGGTCGTGCTCGTCGGCCATTCGATGGGCTGCCAGGTCTCGCTCGAGGCCTACCGGCTCCGGCCCGAGAAGGTGCGCGCGCTCGTCCTGATCTGCGGCGCGCCGGGGCGCATCACCCACACGTTCAAGGGCACCGACGTGCTCGCGCAGATGCTGCCGAAGCTCATCGCGCGCGTCGACGCCCACCCCGAGATCGTGCGGGCGCTGTGGGGAAGGGTGCCGGCCGAGGCAGCCCTGCGCCTGGCGATGCTGACGGGTGAAATCGATCGGTCGATCCGTCCCGAGGACGTGATGCCGTACCTCAAGCACATGGTCGACATCGACGTGTCCATGTTCCTGCGGATGCTCCGGTCCGCCGGGGATCATTCGGCTTCGGACCTCTTGCCGAAGGTGAACGTGCCCGTGCTCGTGGTCGCGGGGGATCGCGATACCTTCACGCCGCCCCGGTACGCCGAGGAGATGGCCGCCGCGCTGCCGCACGGAGAGCTGCTCATGGTGAACGGCGGCTCCCACGCCGTGCCCATCGAGCGCCCCGATCTCGTGCGCGACAGGATCCAGCGTTTCCTGCGCGAACGCGTGCTCGCGTGAATCCCCGTCCCCTTGGGGGCGTGCTCTCGCGGATCGCCGCGACGGCGCTCGTCCTCGGGGCTTGTGCGCGGGAAGGACAACCGCAGCCCACGGAGGGCGGCGATCCGCAGGCCCCTGCGAAGGCCACGCCGTCCGCCGTGACCGCCACGAGCATGACGCCCGCCGCGAGCGCGGCTCCAAGGCCCGCGCCGAAGGAGCTCGACGTCGAGGCTGATCCCGTGCGCCGCGAGCTTCTGCACGCCCCGATCAAGTCGGTCGCGCTCGTCGGCTGGAGCCGGCCGGGGATGTTTGGCGTCACGCTCGAACGGCGAGACCCGCCCCGCTTGGCGCCCGCGCTGCTCCTGCTCGCCCTCGCGGAGCACCCCGTCGCGTACCGCGGCAGCCTCGCGTTCGAGCGGCTCGCGCGGGCGCTCGGCATGCGCGTGGTCCCCGCGGCCGTGCTCCGGCGCATCGGCACGGGCGAGCTCGGCGCCCTCTTCGCGGGCCAGCGGGATCTCCGCGACTACCTCTCGCTTCACGCCGCCGTGCAGAACGACGGCACCGTCGACGCCTTGATGTTCGCCCCCGGCCGCGGCGACGGCCCCGGCGCGTGGGCCTCGCCAGCCGGCCACAACGTCACGCTCGACCACTCCCTCGAAGCCGAGACCTGGGCCCGCTGGGCCGCCTCGCCCGACCCGCTCCCCGGCGAACGCACCGCGCTCCTCGCCGACTACGTCGAGACCCTCGTCCTCGACTACCTCACCGGCCACGTCCTGCGCCGCGCGGTCCACTTCGACGACGTCGCTGGGGCGATCCACCTCACCGACAATGCCGCTGCGTTCCCGTCGAAGGTCGATCCTCGCGCGCTCGACGTCCTGCTCTCGCGCCTCCGCCCCGTCGCGCGTTTCCCGCGCGGCTTGCAGCAGGCCCTCCTCGCGCTCGACCGGGACCACGCGCGGGACTTGCTCGCGTCCGGCCCGTTCGAGACCTGGCTCGTCTCGCCGCGCACCCTCGTGGACCTCGACGAGCGCAGAAAGAGCCTCCTCACCCTGATCTCGGCCCGCGTCGCCGAGCGCGGAGAGCCCGCGGTCCTCTCCTTGTAAGATTTTTCCGGGATCTTTCATCGTTTTCGTGCCCAAAACGAGGTTTCGCGGTATCCTGGCCGACCATGTCCGACCCGGGCGGTGATGCATCTCTCGAGGAGTTGATGGCCGTGATGGCGCACGATCTCAACAACCCCATCGCCGCGCTGATCACGAACCTGAGTTTCGTCGAAAGCTCACTCGCGCCGGGGACGGGCACGGAGGCGGTCGAGGCGCTGGGCGACGCGCAGATGCTTTGCGATGTCTTGCGGCGCCTCACCGGCAACCTCGACCTCGTGGCGCGTCGAGGCGGGCCTCCTTCGGGCGCGGCCGCGGCGTGTGACCTCGTCCTGTTCGGGCGGGAGGCGCTCGGCCGGCTCGGCAAGCAGGCTGCGGCGGCGGAGGTCGATCTCGTGTTGGATCCGGCGCTCCGGCACGGCGAGGTCATGGTGCGGTGTGATCGTGGGCTCTGCGCGCGGGCGATCGACAACCTCATCGCGTTCGGGATCGAGCGCGCGGCGCCGCGGACGGCGCTCGTCCTTTCGGCGGCGCGCGACGGGGCCGAGGCGCGCGTCGAGGTCCGTTACACGCCGCGCTCGTACCACACGGTGGATCCGCCGCCCACGGGCGCGCCGCCGGCGCAACGCCGGAGGTACATCCAGGCGACGTATGGCCGGGGGCTCTCGATCTACTGCGTCCGCGTCGCGGCGACGTTGCTCGGCGGCCGGCTCGACACGACGCACGAGGAGGATGGCCGGGCGCGGCTCTGTCTCGTCGCATCTTGCCCGGAAGAACGCTAGGCTCCGTCGCGATGGACGTCGAGACGGTCCGCGGTTGGCTCGAGAGGCTCGATTACGAGGTCAAGGACGAAGGTCCGAAGACGCTGCGCGTCTTCCCGCGGCGGCCCGGCAACGAGTCGCTGCCCCCTTACTTCATCCAGTGCAGCGAGCACTGGCTCATGCTCTCGCTCCTGCCCGTCCTCTCCTCGCGCATCCAGCCCTCACCGGAGCTGCCGCGCCGGCTCCTGCTCCTGAACCGCGACATGCGCATCGCGAAGTTCGCCCAGGGCAACCAGGGCGAAGTGGTGCTTTGCGCGGAGCTACCGACCGAATCGCTCGACTTTCCGGAGTTCGCCGACGCGACCGAGCGGCTGGTGAAGTACTTTCACCACTATCACGATTACCTCGCGTCGCCCTGACGCGGCCTTCACTTCTGCGTGATCACGACGCGCCCGTCGTCGCGGTAGGTCACGTTCCCTGATTCGCCGCGACAATCCCAGCACGTCGCCCAGAACAACCGTTTGCGCACGTATCCATTGAAGCCGAGCGCGATCGGGCCTTTTTCGTCCTTCAGCACGAGCGTCGAGGCGATGCGGTATCGATCCCCCGGCAATCGATAAAACGCGACGACGAACGAATCTTTCGCGGCGCGGCCCGCGAGCACCACGATTTGCTCGCCGGGCACCGGGTTCCAGAGCAGCGGCGACGTCGTCAGCACCGTGTTCTGCGGCGGCGCGCCCGCGTCGCCCCGGGCGAGCACCACGTTCACGTCGTCGGGCTCCTTGAAGTACGTGATCTCCCGGTCGAGCGTGGAGAGCGCCGGCACCGAGGCGAACATCTCCGCGAGCTCCTTCGCCGGCAGCTCCACGCGCCGGTAGGTCTGCTCCCATTGCGGCGACGGGATCGTGGCCGCGTTCGGGGCGCCGCGGCAGCAACGGAAACCGAGATCCTGCGCGCTCGCGCCCGGGTCGATCGCCGTCCGATGCGCGCATCGATGATCCGGCCCGACGGCGCTGCCCTGCGCCCCGCGCACGGCCGCCGCGCGTGGCTGCATGTCCTCGATCGGCAGCACCTCGCTCGCTGTCCACTCCCGGTACGCCGCGCCCATCCCGAGCACGCCGAAACCCGACGCGCACGAGGCTGGCTCCTTCGCACACTTCGCATCCCACGAGGCGCTCCCCGCGTACGTCGTCCCCTCGGGCCCCTTGCAGGCGCGCTCCCATTCGAGCTCCGTGCAGAGCCGCCCCCCGGCTTGCTCGCAGAGCTCGGCTGCCTTCGCGCGCGACACGCCCGTGAGCGGCGGCTTCGTCGGGTCGTTTGGGTAGAGGTACCGATCGATCGCGTAGTCGCCGAGCTTCACCTCCAGCTCGGCGGGCTCGAGCACGGGATCACGCCCCTTGTCGCCGGGGGTCGAGCCGGCGATGAGGGCGCCGCCGGGGATGTCGACGCGCTCGCTCTTCGCGGCCTCGGCCTTCGAGGCGCTTGCGTCCGGATCGGCCTGGTTCTCGGCGGCTTCGAGCACCTTGCCCTTCGGCGAGAGCACGACGGGCGGCCCGCCGTCCGCGCTGCCCGTGGAGGAGCCGCTTCCGCCCGAGGTGCAGCCCGCGAGCGCGGCGAGGGCGCAGAGGAGCGCGAAGGAGGTCTCGTTTCCCGGAAATTTCATGCGAGGACGCCGGTTTATGCCAGACACGGCGCGCCCCGGCAAAGCCTCGCGCTATGCTGCGCCTCCCGTGCTGATGCTCGGCGACCTGCCCCCCTCGTTCCTGTACGGCTTCGCGCTGGTCTTCGGCCTGCTCTGGGGCAGCTTCCTGAACGTCGTGATTTACCGCGTTCCGCGCGGGATGAGCGTCGTCCGCCCCGCCTCGCGTTGCCCCGCGTGCGAGACCCCGATCCGCCCCTGGGACAACATCCCCGTCCTCGGATGGCTCTTCCTGCGCGGCAAGGCGCGCTGCTGCGGCGCTCCGGTCTCGCCGCGTTACCCGCTCGTCGAGGCGATCGGGGGCCTGCTCTCCGTGGCGATCGTGCACGTGATCCTCACGCCGCTCGACCCTACGACCTCGCTCGCGCGCGCCGGGGCCATCTACATCGCCGACCTCGCGCTCGCGCTTGGCCTCGTCGCGGCGGCGTTCATCGACCTCGAGCACATGATCCTGCCCGACGAGATCACGCTCGGCGGCGCGGTGCTCGGCCTCGCCACGGCCTCGCTGCGCGACCTCTCGTTCGTGGACTCGCTGATCGGCGCGGCCGTGGGGTTTGCCGTCGTGTGGCTGCCGTTCATCGTGATCTACCCGCGCTTGCGGGGCGGGGCGGGGATGGGCCTCGGCGACGCGAAGCTCTTGATGCTCTCGGGCGCGTGGTTCGGCTGGGGCGGCGCGCTCGTGGTGCTCTGCGCGGGCGCGGTGCAGGGGACGTTCGCGGCGATCGGCGTGCTCGCGGTGCGCGGCAAGATCGAGGAGCCGGAGGCGGTGCGGCTCGAGCGCGAGGAGATCCAGAAGGAGCTCGCGGCGATGACGCCGGAGGAGCGCGCCGAGGCTGAAAAAGAGCTCGCCGCGGACCCGCTCGCGGAGGAGGCGGGCGAGGGGCTCGGACAGGCGCGCGTCGCGTTCGGGCCTTTCTTGGCGCTCGCGACGCTGGAATACCTTTTCTTCGGCCGCGCGGCCGTCGAGGCGTTTTTCGGATGGGCCGGGGGCTGACCCTCCTCGTGCTCGTGGCGCTCGCGGGGTGCGGCGGCTCGCCGATCCCGCTGCCCGAGGTGGGCCCGCATGTGCGCGAGGCGCCGGTGCTCGTGCCGTATCCGCCGCCGGCGGCGCGCGTGGAGATCGTGCCGGCGCGTAAAGGCAAAAAGGAAGTCTGGATCGACGGGGAGTGGACGTGGGAGCGGCGGCGCTGGGTCTGGCGGCGGGGTCACTGGGAGGTGCCGCCGCCGAACAGTTATTGGGCGCCGCCGGTGACCGTGCGACAAGCGGATGGGTCGCTCGGGTTTTTCGGGGGCGGGTGGCGGACGAAGGGCAGCGGCGTGCCGATCGTGGAGCAGACGCCGTCGGGTCAACCCGCGCCCGCTGCGCCCGCTGCGTCCGCCGCGCCTGCTGCGTCCGCCGCGCCCGCGTCGAGCGGCGCGACGCCGAGCGCCCAGCAATAAAAGCTCAATTCGTCCACGTCCTGCTCGACGAGCGCCGTCCGCGTGGTGCCGCCGCCGTGGCCCGAGGCCCGGAGCGGCAGCAAGAAATACGGCCCGCCGAGCGTGTTTTCCGCCTGAAGCCGCGCGACCATTTTGAGCGGATCGTAGGGCGGCGCGAGCCGATCGTTGAGCGCCGGGACGAACGTGATCACGGGATACCGGCGATCGGAGCGCACGTTGTGGTACGGCGAATACCCGGCGAGATACGCGCCCTCGACGGGATCGTCGGGCGAGCCGTATTCGACGGTCGCCGAGCTCATGAAGCCGAATTTGGGAAATTGCAGCATGTCGAGCGTGGGCGCGCGGCAGAACACGGCGCCGAACGCCTCGGGGGCTTGCAGGGCGGTGACGGCGACGAGCACCCCGCCGTTGCTGTTGCCGCGCGAGGCCAGCCGGGCAGGCGTCGTGTAGCCTTCCGCCACGAGGAAGCGGGCTGCGGCGATGTAATCGTCGAACGCGTTTTGCCGCCGCGTCTTGATGGCGGCCTCGTGCCACGCGCGACCGTACTCGCCGCCGCCTCGAATGTTGGCGAACGCGAGCACGCCGCCGAGCTTCAGCCAAGCGGCGGTGACCGCGGTGAAGCGCGGCTGGAGCGAGATGTTGAATCCTCCGTAGCCGTTCAGCCGCACGGGCAAACGCCCGTCGCGCGGCAAATCCTTGTGGTGGACGATGAACATCGACACCCGCGTGCCGTCGGCCGATGAATACCACACCTGGTTGGTCGCGAACGCTGACGGATCGAGCCCGACGTCGGGCACGTGGTACGGCGTCAAACGGTCGGTCGCATAAGCATACCGATAATGCGAGGGCGGCTGCACGTACGACTCGAAGCTCACCCACACCTCGTCGCCGGTCCAGGCGCCGCTGACGCCGCTGACGACGCCGTCCCCCTCGTTGCGATTGACCGAGCCGAGCGCCGGCAGCACGAGCTCGCGGAGGTAGGCGCCGTCTTCGGCGTGGATATGGACGCGATGGGAGGCCGCATGGTTATACACGGCATAAAGCCGGCCACCCACGCCGACGACGGTTTGCAGCGTGTCCTCGTTTTCGGGCAGGATCGTCCGCCACTCCGTCGGCGCCGCGAGCGACGCGATGCACGCTCGTCCGCGTGGCGCGTCGAGATCGGTATGAATGAGCAGTGAATCGCCGATCACCTGCACCTGGTGGAGCGACCGCATCACGGGGGCCACCGGCAAGAGCACGTCGTCCGCGAGGCGCAGCAGCGAGACGACGTTGGCATGCACGAAGTCCCATTTCGAGAGCACGGCAAAACGACCGCACTCGCTCACCTTGACGGAGCACCAGTACTCCTTGTTGTGGTCGTCCCCGAAGACCCGGCGTGCCGGCGTGCTCGACCCGATCCGGTGCTCGTAAATGGCGTTCCAGTGCGCCTCGTCGCCCGCGGGCACCTCGCCCGGCGCAGGACACGCCGAATAAAAGAAGCCGGCTCCGTCGGGTCGCCACGCCAGCGACGCGTGGTCCGTGCCGCGGGGCCGATCGGGCAAGAGGCGCCCCGTCTCGACGTCGAGCACGTGAATCACCGCGCCGTGCGTGCTGCCCACGGCCTTCCCGAACGCGACCCGCGTGCCATCGGGCGAGGGCACCGCGAAGACGAGCGCCTCGTCGTTCGCCCACGTATTCGGATCGAGCACGGTTTCGAGCGGCGCGCCTTTCTCGCGCCGCATCAGGAGCTTGAGCTTTTCGTCCTCCGCATCCGCTTGCCAGAGGAACTCACGTCCGTTTGGCCCCGTGCGAATCGGAGGCGACAGCCGCGCATAGCGCGCGGAGCGCGTCACGGCGGCCCGTAGCCAGTCGCGCCCCGGCACCCCGTCGAGCACGCCGCGCGTGATGGCCTCCTGCGCGGCGATGAAACCTTGCGTCTCGGCGTCGTCGAGCCGTTCGAGCCAGGCGTACGGATCGTCGAAGCGCCTTCCGTGCAGCGTGAAGCCGCTCTCCGGATCACGCCGCGTCGGGGGACAGGGCAGCGCTTCATTCAGCTCTTTCATGCAGGTGGCCGCTTCATACCATCACGCGCCTCGCACGGGTTCGTCCGCTTCTCCGAGAGTGCTAGCGTGGGCGAATGAAACGTCTTCCTGGACCCCTGCTGGGCGTTTTCCTCGTCGCGTGTGGCGGTTCGGAGCCGAGCCCCGTGGCCGCCCCGACCCCCGCGCCCAGCTCGGCCTCGACAATCCGGAGCTCCAGCACGATACAAGCGTGGACACACCCTCCGAGGGGAGCTTTTATGTCGCCTCGACTTCTTCACTTGAAGGGAAGCAAGTTTCATGAATCGGACTGTCCTTTTTACGGCTGGCACAATGGCTGCCGCCTTCCTGTCGATTCAAGGCTGCTCTAGCGATCCGGCCGCGGGCCCTGGGCCCTCCGACGGGACCCCGGATGGAGGTGTCCCCGACGGCGGAGAGCCCGACGGCTCGCCGCCCGCGGGTGACTGTGATGCGCAAGGCGCGACACGCTGTGACGACGGAAAGGTCTCCACGTGCGAGCTCATCGGCGGCTCGCTGAACTGGAGCGGTGCCGCATACTGCCCCGACAATCAGATCTGCAAGGGGAGCGCGTGCGAACCGGCGACCGAGAAGCAGCAGAAGCAGGCCGCCGCTGTCGACCAGTACGCCGACGACCTCCGTGATTACACCGGCTACGACCAGGGGCTCGACTTCCCGGCGATGAAGAAGGAGGCGCGCCGCATTCTCTTCC
Source organism: Polyangium fumosum (assembly GCF_005144585.1). Lineage (GTDB taxonomy): Bacteria > Myxococcota_A > Polyangia > Polyangiales > Polyangiaceae > Polyangium > Polyangium fumosum. The sequence continues at coordinate 282,853 of NZ_SSMQ01000001.1, forward strand.
TCGGCGACGAGTCCGACTACGCGCTCGCGAAGGCGGTGCGGCACGTGTTCCGAGGCGTGCCTCAGGGTCACACGTCCATCGGCTTCGGCCCGAACGACTGGTCGGCGTGCATGACGCGCGAGGCGAACGTCCCTCTGCGCGGTACCTCCTGGTACGGCGTCTGCGCGCGCGCGGCTGGCGACGCGTCGATCATCACGTTCGCGGCAGACAACAACCCGATGGGCCTCAAGCCGGGCGACCAGGTCGTCAAGGTGACCACCGCGAACGGCGATGTATGGCAGAGCCCCGGCTTCCTCGACCGCATTGGCCAAGAGCCGATCTGCGACGGCTCGCTGCCGTCGAAGAGCGCGCGCGACGACTACGCGGCGTCGAACCTCTTCGCGCTCCTCAACACGGGCGCGACGATCGATGTGATCGCCTCTGACGGGACCACGAAGACCATCACCGTGCCCGAGCGGACGGCCAACTATATCTCCTGCTTCGACGCCCTCCGCCGCCCGTCGCGGACCAAGCTGTTCGAGTCCTCGCAGCGCGCCGACGGCGTCGTCGTGATGATCGTGCCGACGCTCGGAAACCACGCCGATCATCCCTTCCCCCAAGATTTCACTGTCGAAAACTACCGAACGTGGGTCGCCGAGGGCATCGACCTGATCCGTAACGAGCTCCTCAAGTACAGCGACATCAAGGGGCTCGTTTGGGACATCCGCGGCAACGGCGGCGGCTCGCAAGAGCTTGGCATCGCCTTGATAGGAAGCGACTTGCTGGGCTCGACGGAAGGCGCGTTCGCCAACTGCTACGCGCGCGTGCCTGCCTCGGACCCGCCGGCTTTCACGACAGGCGAGGTGGAGTATCCGTTCCCCTACCAGGCCTTCGCCGACGAGCCGCTGCCGTCGGTCGGCTTCACCGGCAAGCAGGTCCTCCTCGTCGACGGCACCGCGTACAGCGCTGCCGACTGGATGGTCCACGCCGCGAAGAAAGCGGGAATCATGATCGTGGGCCACGCCTCGGCTGGGGCCTACGGCTACTCGACGGGCGACTCCTACGTGACGAAGCACATCGCACCTGCCGAGGGCGTGCACGCCGGGATCCTCTCGTTTATCTCCGGCGCGCACTGCGTGGACACGGCGACCGGCGAGTCGATGGAAGGCAACGCGCCCATCGACGTGGTGGTCGACTTCAAGGCGTCGGATCTCGCGGCCGGGATCGACACACAGCTCGAAGCTGCTGCTGCTCTCGCCAAGTGAGCTCGTTCTTCGTGCGCATCACCGCCTGAGCTCGGCGAGGAGCCCGAAGGTGACCTCGGAGGTCGGTCGGACCTTTACGTGCTGGCCTGCCGAAAACAGCGCATCACGCGCCCTCCTGCCGCCTCCACATCTTGTGCGGCAAGAACCAATCCGACCGATGCCGCTCCATCGCCGTCCGCACCAGCCGCTCGACCAGCTCCTCGAACGTCATCCCCGCGGCATACGCCGATTTCGTGAAGCACGAGCGGTCCGGGCAGCTCTTTCATGCAGGTGGCCGCTTCATCCCATCACGCGCCTCACACGGGTTCGCCCGCTTCTCTGCCGGTGCAGCCGCCGCCGTGCAGGGGACCCGCGCGAGAGTGCTACCGTGGGCGGATGAAACTTCATTTTGGCCCCCTCCTGGGAGGTTTCCTCGTCGCGTGTGGCGGTTCGGAGCCGAGCCCCGTGGCCGCCCCGACCCCCGCGCCCGCCTCGGCCTCGACAAGCATGCCCATCGAGGAGGCGCGCCCGGCGCCGGCGAGCCCCGACCCTGTTGCCGCGTGCACGATGACGAAGGCCCTGTCCGCGTCCTGTGCTCCGTGCGTCACGTCTCGTTGCTGTTCTCCGCCTGTGGCCTTCAGCGCCAGCACGGCCCAGGCGCTCGGGTGCCGCATGGGATGCCGCAAGCCGCTTCCCGCCGGGATGCCCGTGCTTGAAGACAGCGACCGCGCTGTGATGATCAAGACCTGCCTCGCCAGGTGCGGCGAGCATTTCGAGCCCTCCGATGAGGCTACGCGACTCGACGCTTGCATCGCCGAGCGCTGCAACCCCGAGTGCCTCGTCGGCGGGTGAGGCGCGGGCCTCCCGCGAAGGGCGACGAGGCTGGCGTGATGGGCACAGTCGCTCGCGCGAAGGGCGACGAGGCTCGCGCGATGGGCACAGTCGCTCGCGCGAAGGGCGACGAGGCTCGCGCGAAGGGCGACGAGGCTCGCGCGAAGGGCGACGAGGCTCGCGCAAAGGGCACAGTCGCTCGCGCGAAGGGCGACGAGGCTCGCGCGAAGGGCGACGAGGCTCGCGCGAAGGGCACAGTCGCTCGCGCGAAGGACAACGAGGCTCGCGCGATGGGCGCTGCCGCTCGCGCCGACGCTACGCGTCGCCGGGCGAAGCCGGGTGCGGCCCCACCTTGTGCGGCAAGAACCAATCCGACCGATACCGCTCCATCGCCGTCCGCACCAGCCGCTCGACCAGCCCCTCGAACGTCATCCCCGCGGCATACGCTGATTTCGTGAAGCACGAAATATAATCGAGGTCCGGGTAAATGCCCGGCAGCGGGTTGACCTCCAGCACGTACGGTTTTCCCGCGCCGTCGAGCCGCAGGTCCACCCGCGCCCAGTCGCGAATCCCGAGCACCTCGCACGTCCCGATCACGAGCGACTCGATGTCCCGCTGGAGCCCGCTGTCGACCTTCGCCGGGCAGAGCATGTGCTTCGTGCTGTGCCACGTGAACTTCGCGTCGTAGCCGTACACCCGCCGCGGGCTCCGTGGAATGGCGGTGAAATCAATCTCCACGAGCGGCAGCACCTCGAACGAGCCTCGATTGCCGATCACCGCGGCCGTGAACTCCCGGCCCGGCAAGAACTCCTCGACGAGCAGCGGCTGGCGATATCGTTCGAGGTACGTGCTCACGAGGGCCGCGAGCGCCGCGTCGTCGTCGACCACGTTGGCATCGTAAATCCCCTTGCCCGCCCCCTCCGCCACCGGCTTTGCGATCACCGGATACGCGAGGCCGAGCGCTCGATCGAGCGGTCGATGCATCACCGCCGCGCGGGGCGTCGGAATGCCTGCGCGGTCGAGGATACATTTCGTGTACCACTTGTCGTGCGTGATCCCGAGCGTCACCGGGTCGCTGCCCACATACGGCCATTGCAACCATTCGAAGAGGGCAGGGGCCTGGGCTTCCCGGCCGGTCCCGTAGATCCCCTCGGAGAGGTTGAAGATCAGGTCCGGCCGGCGCTCCGCGGCGATTTCCTTCGGCGAGAGCGTCGTGGTGTCCCACACGCGCACGGTGCCGAGCCGCTCGAGCGCCCGGACGACCGCGTCCCGAAGCTCCGGGCTGTCGAGCTCGGCCAGGTCCTCGTCGCCGAGGTGCGAGGTGTCCTTCGGGGTCAGCGAGATGCAAAGGGCGAGGTCCATGGCGACCCGCACTCCTATCATCGCGCGCCCTGCTCCTGCTCGTCCGCGTCCTGCGCTATCTTCCGCGCCGTGAACCGGAAGGCCTTCGAGACGAACCCTCGCCTGCTCCTCGTGCTCCCGCTCGCCCTCTCGCTCCTCGCCGGCTGCAAGCGCGGCGTCGAGTGCACGACCGAGATCACCGCCGGCACCGGGACGTTCAAGGGCACGGCGCGCGGCGAGGGCGACGAGAAGGGGCCGGTCATGAAGGCCGCCCTCCGCGACGCCTGCCAGCGCATGTGCGTCGACACGAAGGCCGCCATGATCGACGCCTGCGTCACGCGCTGCACCGTCGACGTCGGCGCGACGAAGATCGGCGCCCGTACCTCCTGCAACGACTGAAGCCCAAAGCCCCATGATGCTCGCCTGGTCCTTCTCCGCGCGCACGCTCGAAGAGATCGAGTGCCTCCTCCGCGCCCTCGGCAAACACCGCTACGTCCGCGAGGTCGATCATCGCATCCACTGGACCGTCGATCGCGCCCTCGCCGACCTCCCCGCCTTCGCCCCGCACGCCCAAGCCTTCGCCGCGCGGCGCAGTCGGGAGAAGGGGCTCGAGATCGCGTCCCGTGATCCCTCGCTCTGGCGATCGGCCACCGCGGACGACGTCTGCGCCGTCTTCCGCGCGTTCTGGACCCCGGGCGAGACCGCCGAGCGCTACAAACAAGCCCTCCGCGCGGCCCTCGCCGAGACGGGCTTGCCGCCTGCGACCCACACGCCGTTCGAGGCCTCCGCCGACGAGCCTCCGCACCCCGAGCTCATCCTGCTCGACTGGGAGCTCTTCCCCGTCGACGAGCTCGACGCCGATCGGCATCGCGGCGCGCTCGAAGCGATGGAAGAAGCGGGCGAAGAGGTCTCTGCCTCCGCGCCCGTCTTCCAGGAAGGCCCGGTCCTCGCCGCACCGGAGCTGCTCGACGGTGCCCCGGGCGGCGAGCTTGGCGAGGATTTTTTCGTGTGGTCCGATGGGCCCTACAGCTACTCGGACTACGTCTTCCGCGGCGCTGCGAAGGTCGCGAAACTCGCCGAGCCGCCGGTCGGCTACAACGACTTCGAGTAGGGCGACTACGGCCCGATCATCGGCCGCGATCGGCCCGGCTCGCCCGGGAGCGTCACGCCCGGCAGCTCCGCCTTGTGCACGCCCTCCTCGATCGGCGACTCCGTCGCGCTGATCGGCATCGTCGCGCTCGCCCGACCCGAGCGCATCGCGCGCACCGCGCCGAAGAAGGCGACCACGAACAGCACACCCGCGAGGATCGCCAGCCTGCCCGCGACCGAGGGGATGATCGCCCCGAGCCCGATCATCACCGCGATCACCGCGATCACGGTGGCCGCGGCTCCGCAGGTGAAGGCCACGACGCCCCACACCACGCGCGGCACCATCTCGCTCACGGTGCGCTGCGCTTCGAGCTTCCCGAGCGCGATGCCGTCGCGCACGAGCTCCGTCGCCACGTCGATCGTGTCCCGCGCGACGGCGGCGATCGCCTCTCCGGTCGACATCCCCTCGCCGGCCGGCCGCCGCGCGATCGGCGGCAGCGCGCGCTCCGTGATCTCGGGTGGCGTCTTCGGCGAGACGCGCAGGCGCGCGTGCCCGTTCCCGTTGGATGGTCGCTCCTGGTTCATGGCTCGTTCTCCTTCACAACGAGCGCCACACGAGGCGCCGACGCCGACGCACCACGGCCGTCACGATCCCGAGCAGCAAGAGCCCACCGATCGTGACCGCGGCGCGCACGATGTTCTTGCGCATCGAACCGGCGCTCGATTTCAGCATCGACGAGACACGACTGAGATCCGCGACGAGGCGCTCCTTCGCCAGCTCCAGCCTGTGCTCGAGCGCTCGCCGCTGTTGATCCACGGGCATCATCGTCGTGCCCGTCGCCCTCAGATCCTGGTCGCTGAGACGGTTCACGCCCGGCCGAACGTGCAATCCGCGTTCCCCACACGTGCCGCGGCTGTGTGCAGCGAGCGGCCCCGGCCACAGGCGAACTTTGGGGTTTCGTTCCCTCGCCCGACGTGCCAAATCGGCCGGCGAGTACGCATCCTCATGAAGATCCCGCGCCACATCTTCCGCGAGTACGACATCCGCGGCGTCGCCGATCGAGACCTCTCGGACGACCTCGCCCGCGAGCTCGGCCGCGCCTTCGCGTTCGTCCTTCGCAAGGACGTTGTCAGCGCTCGGGGCTCCGGATCGCCTTCGGCGTCCTCTGCCCCGAACCCCGCGCCCCGTGTTGCCGTCGCGCGTGACGGCCGCCTGTCGAGTGATCGCCTCTTCGCGGCGCTCTCCGAGGGCCTGCTCGCGGGCGGCGCCGACGTCGTGTTCGTCGGCGTGGGCCCGACGCCGATGCTCTACTTCGCCGCGCATCACCTGGAGACGCACGGCGCGATCATGATCACCGCGAGCCACAACCCCGCGCCCGACAACGGCTTCAAGATGATGCGCGGCAAGAGCTCGTTCTACGGCGCCGACATCCAGGCCCTCGCCGACCTCATCGAGCAGGGCGTCGCCCTCGCCGAGCCGCCCGCCGCGCGCGGCAAGCTCAGCGAGACCAGCGTCGTGGACCCGTACATCGAGTCCGTGCGTCGATCGAGCCGCCTCGCCCGCACCGACGTCCGCTTCGTCATCGACGCCGGCAACGGCGCGGCGGGTCCGCTCGGCGTCGCGACCCTCTCGGCGCTCGGGCTCTCGCCCGAAGCCCTTTATTGCGACATCGACGGCACCTTCCCGAACCACCACCCCGACCCCACGGTACCGGCGAACCTCGCCGCGCTGCGCGAGCGCGTGCTCGCCACGGGCGCCACGTTTGGCGTCGCGTGGGACGGCGACGGCGATCGCGTGGGAGCGATCGACGAGACGGGTGAGGTGATCTGGGGGGACAAGCTGCTCCTGCTCTACGCCCGCGCCCTGCTCCGCGAACATCCCGGCGCCACCATCCTCGGCGAGGTGAAGTGCTCCGAGACGCTCTACGCCGACATCGAGAAGCACGGCGGGCGGCCGCTCGTGTGGAAGACGGGGCACTCGCTCATCAAGACGAAGATGAAGGAAGAACACGCGCTCCTCGCCGGCGAGATGAGCGGCCACATGTTCTTCGCCGACCGCTGGCCGGGCTTCGACGACGCGGTCTACGCCACGGTGCGCCTCGTGGAGATCGTCGCCTCCGAGGGCAAGACGCTGCGCGAGCTGCTCGCCGACGTGCCGCCCACCTTCGCCACGCCGGAGATCCGCGTCGATTGCCCCGATGCGCTCAAGTTTTCCGTCGTCGCGGACGTCGTCGCGCACTACCGCGGCAAGCGGCCCGTGCTCGACATCGACGGCGGGCGCTTCGACTTCGGCGAGGGCGCGTGGGGCCTCTGCCGCGCGTCGAACACGCAGCCCGTGCTCGTGCTCCGCTTCGAGGCGGCCACGCCCGAGCGGCGCGACGAGATCCGGCGTGAGGTCGAAGGCGTGGTCGCAGACGCGATCCGCCGCGCGGCCGAGGCAGGCGGCCGCCCGTGACGGCGACGCGCGGCGAGGCGCCGGGCGAGGCGTGGACGATCCGCCGCGTGCTCGCGTGGGCGGTGGACGACCTCAAGAAGCGAGGCTTTTCCTCGGCGCGCCTCGATGCCGAGCTCTTGCTCTGCCACGTCCTTCGTATCGACCGCATCAAGCTCCTCGTCGACGCCGAGCGCCCGCTCGACAAGGCCGAGCTCGCGCGGTACCGCGAGCTCTTCCTGCGCCGCCGGAGCGGCGAGCCGATCGCGTACCTGCTCGGCGTGCGCGAGTTCTACGGCAGGCCTTTCCGTGTCGATCGACGTGTCCTCGTCCCGCGCCCCGACACCGAGACGCTCGTCGAGGTCGCGCTCGCGCGCACGCGTCACCTCGACCTCGCGGCGCGCGTGCTCGACCTTTGCACGGGCTCGGGCTGCGTCGCGATCTCGCTCGCGCGCGAGCGCCCGACCACGTGTGTGCTCGGCCTCGACCTCTCGCCCGACGCGGCCACGGTCGCGCGGGAGAACGTCGTGCGCCTCGGCGCCACGAACTGCGCGATCGGCGTCTCCGACCTCTTTTCCGCGCTCGAAGGCCGGAGCGCCGTGTTCGACCTCATCACGGCGAACCCGCCGTACATCCCGGAGGCCGAGATCGACACGCTCATGGTGGACGTGCGCGGGTTCGAGCCGCGGCTCGCGCTCTCGGGCGGCGCGGATGGGCTCGTGATCCTTCGGCGTATCGCGGAGGAGGCGCCGCGGCACCTCGCCCCGGGCGGCGTGCTCGCGGTCGAGGTCATGGCCGGCCAGGCGCCGGACGTGAGCGCGCTCTTCGCGGCGCAGGGGTTCTCCGCGATCGAAATCCAAAAAGACCTCGGCGGGCACGAGCGGATTGTCTCGGGGGTTTGGGGGCAGAGCCCGGCTCGTCCGGGCGGAGCCCCCATCGAAGAAACGGTCTGGGCGGGGAAACCATGAAGGCGCCGGGGGGCCGCGCGCCGGGGGATTCGCCCTTGGATGGCGAGGCGCTGCGCATGATCCGCCAGCGCTCGCTCTTCATGGCGCGGCGGCTCGGGTATCCGGTCGACGTGAGCTTGCCTCTGCTCACGGACCGCGGGGTTTTACGGGACAAGGACGAGGTCGTCGACCGCATGCTCGCGCTCGACGCGGTCATCGCGTGCGCCTCCGGCATGCCGCCCGAAATCGCCTCCGATTGGGTCTCCGAAATCGGCATCACGGGCTCGCTCTCCCCTTCGGAGGCGCGTGTCCTCGAAGGGCGCGCCGAGGACGTGCCCGCGGGCCTGCTCGACCGCATGGAGGCGCTCTGGGCGCTCGGCTGGGCCTCCTCGCTCTTCCGGGCCCTCGATTACGCGCGCATTTGTGGTCCCGAGCTCGCCATGATCTTCGGCGAGCTCGACGACGCCCGCGACGTGCGCGCCTTGCGCAAGCGCAGCCGATTGCGCCGCCACGAGGAGGTGCTCTCCGCCTGCGACCTCGCCCGCTGCTTGCACCGCGGCGTCGAGATCGCCGCGCGCAAGCGAATGAGCTTGCCGGGCAAGGTCCAGCCGAACGTCATCCTGGAGCGACGCAAGGCGCTCGAATGGCTGCTCGGCGAGGAAGAGTGGGACGAGGTGTTCGTGGGGGCGTGAATCCACGCCCGCGGAATCACTTGTGCCGCGGATAAAGCGTCGTCCGCCACCCGAGCACGAAGGCCCCGCCGCGGATCGAGTTTCCGTACATGTAATCGTACGCCAGGTACGGCCCCATTCCGAGCTTCGACCCGAACCGGAACCCCTCGTAAAACACCCCGAGCCCGAGCGCCGAGGTCAGACCTCCGTCGACGAGCAACGTGTCCTGATCGTCGGCCGGCGTCACGATCGCCGTCCCCACGCCCGTCTCCGCCATCAGCCCGAGATCACGCAGCGACCCGCCGAGCGTGTAGAGCGGGAAGATCTCCGTGTGAAACCCGACCATCCCGCTGAAAAACACCTTGTCGCCCGCGTCGAGCCCGATCGCCCCGAAGGTCAGGCCGAACGTCAAGAAGTCCCGCAGCGCCGCGCCCGCCCACGCGCGTGCGCTGAAGCCCGCGCCGATCCCGGTGTCCGTGTAGTAGCGCAGGAGCCCGATCTTCGTCGGGTCGTTCGGGAACCCCGACGCGCTGCCGAGCGACGCGCCGATCGCGAGCCCGAACGTGAAGCTGCTCCGTCGCTCCGACGTCACTTCGCGTAACGTCGGGTCGTTCTGGTCTTCCATGCCGCTCGTCCCGAGCGTCCGGATCCCGGCCTCTTCCTTCTTCGCCTCGGCTTGCGCCTCCGTCGTGCTCCGGCCGCCGCGCGGCCCTTGCTGCGCGTTCGACGGCGAAGCCCACGACAGGATCGTGCAGGTGAGGGCGACGGACAGAGCGGCCACTTTTTTCGGGGAAACAACCTTCGCCATGCGGAGCCCTTCCCTTATACGATACGGCGGATGTCTCGCATCGCGATCGTCTTCCCTCCGATCCGCGTCTCGCGCGACTTCATCGACTACCCGTACTTCGCGGACCTCGGCGCCCTCCAGGCCGCCGCCGTCCTGCGCGCGTCGGGCTTCGAGGTCGACCTCGTCGACGCGCTCGCGATGGAGGGCGCGACGCTCGCGAGCCACGACGACGACGCGGGCTACGTGCGGCTCGGCGCCTCGCTCGACAAGGTCCTCGCGCGGGTTTCGGCCGAGGCCGACGCCGTCCTCGTCGCGTACACGCCGTTTCATCGGCCGCCCTCGCGCGACGATCTGCTTGGGAAGCTCCTCGCTGGTCTCGCCGCGCATCGTCCGGATCGTCCCATGGTCTTGGCAGACCTCTACCAGAGCGGCCAGCACGTCGTCGACGTCCCGTCGAGCGAGATCCTCGCCGCCTACCCCGAGGTCTCCGTCTTGATCCGGTACGAGGCCGAAGGCGTACTCGCGCGGGTTTTTTCCGATCTCGAACGACAAGGCCGGCCCCAGGAGCCCTTCGCCCTCGTCCCCGAGGAGCCGCCCCGCCTCGACGACCTGCCCTTGCCCGCGTGGGACCTCGTCGATCTGCCGGCCTACTTCGCCTTCCACGAGGCCACGATCCAGGGCCTCGGCCGGCCTCACTGGGCCTTCCCGATCGACGGACATAGCGCGCCGATCCTCACGAGCCGCGGCTGCCCCTACCGCTGCGTCCACTGCTCCTCGAACCCCACGGCCCGCAAAGACGGCGAGCTCGTGGCGCCGAAGACCCAGCGCCGCTACGCCCCCGCCTACCTCGACCGCCTCCTCGGCGACCTCGCCGCGCGTGGCGTGCGCCGCGTGCACCTGCTCGACGAGCTCGTCAACGTGAACGAGCGGCACTTCGACGCCGTGCTCGACCTGCTCGAAAAGCACGATCTGCGCTTCGAGATCCCGAACGGCGTGCGCGCCGACTACGTCCTTCCGCGCCACGTCGAGGCCATGAAGGATCGGATGACCACGCTCAGCGTGAGCGCCGAGAGCGGCGTGCAGCGCGTCGTCGACGAGGTGGTCGACAAACAGCTCGACCTCGGCGCCATCAAGGAAGCGGCGAAGCTCGCGCAGGCGGCCGCGCTCCCGATGCTCGTGCACTTCATGATCGGCCTGCCCGGCGAGACGAAGCGCGACATCAACGGCACGCTCGCCTTCGCGCTCGACCTCTTCGAGGAGACGGGCGCGTTCCCGAGCGTCCAGTTCGCCACGCCCCTGCCCGGCACGCGCCTCGGCGCCGAGGCCAAGAAGAAGGGCCGCGCGCTGCCCGTCGTGAACGACTGGGGCCCGCGCTTCCAGCAAGCGCCGACGATCGAGACCGACGCCTTCACCGAGGACGACCTTCGCCGCTTCAAGTGGACGTTCGATCAGCGCATCGGCGCCTCGCAGGGCCCGAAGAAGGTGATCATGAACGTCACCTACAAGTGCAACAATCGCTGCACCTTCTGCGCGACCGGCACGCGCACGCAGTTCGACGGCGACCTCGACAGGCAGCGCGAGCTGCTCGTGAAGTACCGCAAGCTCGGCGTCACGCTCCTCGACTTCGACGGCGGCGAACCCACGCTCAACCCGAACCTCGTCCGCCTCGTCGGCTTCGCCCGCCGCATCGGCTACGAGCGCGTCAACGTCACCACGAACGCGCGCATGTCGAGCTACGAGGACTACGCGAAGAAGCTCGTCCACTCCGGCGTCACCTCGATCCTCACGAGCATCCACGGCCCCGACGCGCAGACGCACGCGCAGAACGTGGGCGTCGCCGAGGCCTTCGATCAGACCGTCGCCGGCGTGAAACACTTCGTCCGCCTCGCGCCGCCCGGCGTCGAGCTCGGGGCCAACATCACGCTCACGAAGTCGAACCACAAGAAGCTCCACGACGTCGCCGCGCTCGTCTTCGATCTCGGCCTGCGCTGGTTCAACATCCAGTTCCTCACGCCCTTCGGCCGCGCCACGAGCTCGGTCTGCCCCGACACGAGTGTCGCCGCGGAGGAGACGAAACGCGTCATCGACGACTTCCGCGATCGCATGAAGATCCAGGTCATCAACCTGCCCTTCTGCTTCATGCCCGGCTACGAGGCGTTCCTCCTCGGCGACATGCTCAAGCTCGAACGGCACATGCTCTTCGTGAACAACGAGGAGGTGAACCTCTTCGAGTACCTGCGCGAGCGGCGCGTGAAAAAGGCTGTCTGCGAGACGTGCCCGCACGAGGTCTTTTGCGGCGGATTCTACGAGCTCGAGCAGGTCCCCGAGCCGACGTGGCTCATCCGGCCCGAGGATCTCGTCCGTCCGATCGGAGCGGATGTTCCGCGACCGTTCGCGCGCCCGTGACGAGCCCCTTCGCGACGACCGCAGCGACGAGCACCACGACGCCGAGCACCCGCAAAGGCCAGCCGAGGTAGAGCACCCAGCCGTCGTGCTCCAGGCTCACGAGCGCGAGCGAGAGCCCCACGAGCCCTGCCACGATCTCCGTCACCCGGCTCCGCGCGCCTTCCTCGCCCACCTTCGGCGCGTGCGAGAGCGCGTGCAGCAAGAGCCCCGCCACCGCCGCCACGAGCCACGGCCGGATCGACGCGATACGCGCCGCGCCCACGAGGTCGAGGGACATCGCCCCGGCCACGGTCGAGAGCGCGCAGCCGACGAGCGAGAGCGCCGCGACGACCTTGCTCTTCGGCCTCGCCACGTGGTCGAGCGCCTGGATCGCCACCACCATCGCGAGCGGCACCGTGTGCCCCGCGATCGCGAGCACGATCGTCGGCTGAAGCTCGCCCGCGCGCGAGAGCGAGGCGACGGCCGTGCCCTCGCCGGCCTGATGCAGGAGCACCGCGGCGTAGCCCATGAGGAGCGTGGGACCGTCCGTGTGCCCGTTCCGCTGGGGCGCGAGCCGTTCGATCAAAAACGGCACGAGGAAGCCGGCCGCCGCAGCTCCGAGCGCTAGCCAGCCGGCCTCGGCGATGGCCTCGGGCAAGAGGTGCAGGAGCGCGACCGCGGCCGACGCGACCATCGCGAACGTCCCGAGCCCCGGCATGACGCGTTGCCCGTGGTCACGCCAGATCGCGGCGATGCCGCCGAGCAGGACGGCGAGCGCGAGGACGGCGAGCCCGGCGGGGAGGGACACGGCGCGCGTCGTAGCATGAATTCGTGCCGGTCCGATCGAGAGCCTTCTCCTCTCGCGGTGTGTCTCGGACGCGTGTACTGTCGGGCCCGTTCGTCGAAGGAGCGCCACGCGGCGCGAGGGAGGATGGGATGGACCCGGCAGAACGCGGCTTTTTGTCAGTGATCGGCGGTCTCGCCACGGGGGTGCATGTCCTCGTGGCCATCGCCGTACTCGTGCTCGGGCTCGTCGTCGTGCGGCCGGTGAACCAGAATGCAGGGTTCGTCTTCGCGGGCGCTGGGGGCGTGCGGCTCGTCGGCCTCGTGCTCGACTTCATCGTCGACGCGCTGATGGCGAACGCCGGCTTTGACGCGATCATGATGTGGAACGCGCTCAACAGCGTGATCTCGATCGGCACGAGCGTGGTGTTCTTCGGCGGGATCGCGTTTGGAGCGTACACGCTCGCGGAGACGCGGCCGCAGCAGAAGGGCGGTGGGGCATGGGCGGGATGAGCGGCGTCGGAGCGGGCTTGCTCAGTCTCGCGAGCGTCGCCGTGCTGACGCTGCTCGGGGTCGGCCTCGTCACCGTGGGGCTCGGCACCGTGAAGAAGGTGCATGGCCCTGCGGGGTTCTGCCTCGCGGGCGCGGGGGCGCTCATCGCGTTTGCCTCGATCTTGCGGCAGCTCTTGAGCTTCGCGTTGAGCTTCGCCGGCATGAGGCTCGGGACGATGTTCACGCTCACGCAGGTCCTCACGATGGGCATGCACGTCCTCGCGGCCGTGCTCCTGCCGGTGTCGATCTTCCTGCTCGCGACGGCGATCAAGCAGGGGGCCGGGCAGATCCAGACGCAGGGGACGCGCATCCACTACTGAACTCCGGCCGCGTTTGCCTGCGCGGCCTTTGCCCTCGACGCTCCGCAACGCGCGCCCCGACTTCGGCATCCGAAGGGTATGGGCAGCGAGACCTACCACGAGCCGTACGACGTCCTGTCGCCCGCGGCTCGCGACATGCACCGAGCGCTCTGGTCCCTCATCGAGGAACTCGAGGCCATCGATTGGTACGCGCAGCGCGCCGAGGTCACGAACGACGCGGAGCTCAAGGCCGTCCTCTTGCACAACCGTGCCGAGGAGATCGAGCACGCGATGATGAACCTCGAATGGATCCGCCGGCAGGATCCCTTATTCGACAAGAATATCCGCACCTACTTGCTGAAGGACGTCCCGATCACCGAGATCGAGGCGAGCGAGGAGAGAAAACAAGCGGGTGAAGCGCAAGGGGCGAGGGCGGGGGCGTCACCACCGCCTGCGCCCTCGCCGCCGCGCGCCGGCGCGGGTCGTGGGCTCGGCATTGCCAGCTTGAGGAGGAGGTGAATCGTGGCCCTGGATCTGCTTCGTCGTGACCTCGCCCCGATCCTGCCCGAGGCCTTCGCGCTCATCGACGCGGAGGCGCGGCGCGTGCTCCAGTTGAGCCTCGCGGCGCGCAAGCTCGTCGATTTCCGCGGCCCGTTCGGCTGGGGATATGCGTCGGTCAATACGGGCCGGCTCCGCCCGCTCGGCGAGGGCCCCGTGCCCGGCGTGTCCATCGGCCAACGCACGTCGCAGCCGCTCCTCGAATTGCGCACGCCCATCTCGCTCGACCTCGCGGACCTCGACGCGGCGGCGCGCGGCGCCGTCGATCTCGACATGTCCGCGGTCGTGCAGGCGGCCGAGCGGATCGCGCGGGTCGAGGACGGCGCCATTTTTCATGGATATGCCGAAGGGGACATCCACGGCATCGTGCAAAAGAGCCCGCACGCGCCGGTGCGCATTCCGAACGTCACCGCGTTTCCGGCCGCGGTCGTGCAGGCGCAGGAGGTCCTCCGGTCGGCCGGCGTCACGGGCCCTTATGTGCTCGTGGCCGGCTCGCGTGAATACGACGAGCTCGCGGCGGGCTCGGACGACGGGTATCCGATCTTGAAGCGTATCGAGCGACAGATCATCGATCACCCGGTCGTGTGGGCGCCTGCGCTCTCGGGCGCGGTGCTGCTCTCCGTGCGCGGAGGCGATTTCGAGCTCACGGTCGGGCAGGATCTCTCGATCGGATACGCGTACCACGAAAAACAGCGGGTCGAGCTCTTCCTGACCGAGTCGTTCACGTTCCGCGTGCTCGAACCGCAGGCGGCCGTGGTTCTCCGCCGCGGCTAGATCCGGCCGGCCCTTCCGTTTGCCCTCGCCCTCGTGTACGGTGCGCTGCCGCTCGAACGGCAGGACCACCGGCCCTCATGAAAAACCCCTCCTTGCGCGCCGTCGCCGCGCTCGTCCTCGCCTTGCCCATGCTCGCCCTCGGGTGCTCGAAGGAAGCGCAGGCCAAGGTGACGCTCGAAAAGTACGAGGCGGTGTTCCGGGTCTGCAAGGAAGAGACGGAGAAGGCGAAGCTCTCGCCCGGGGAGCATCGATGCTCGCTCGTGGCGAGCATCGCCGTGGATCTCGGCCTCGAAGAATCGGGGCTCGAAGAGCCGAAGCGGCACGAATTGCTCGCGGCCTGGCTCGACACAAAGGGGTTCGTGGCCCATTACTTGCCGCCTTCGATGCGGCCCAAGGAAGAGCGCTGAAGGCGCGAGAAAGGTTTGTCATGTCCGAGGAAGGGATCGACGATCCGCGCAGCGTCCTGTCGCTCGCCGCGAACGAGCTCGGCGTGGGGCAATTCGAGGAGGCGCTCGCGCGCGTGAAGGCGCTCCAGCCCTCGCTTGCGGGCACGCCCGACCTGCTCGCGCCGTCGCGCGCGCTCGAAGCGCGGGCGCTGGCGAGCCTCGGGCGGGAGGAGGAGGCGCTCGTGGTGCTGGAGCAGGCGCAAAAGGATGCCGAGGCGGCGAACCTGCCCGCGCACGTCGAGGGCCTCGGGCGGCTGCGGGCCGGGCTCGCGCAAGCGTTCGAGATGGAGCGGCTCGCGTCGATGTCACCGGAGGATCTGGAGCGACAAACCGAGGATCCGGCCCAGCGCGCCGTGCTTTATTCGAACAAGATCGTCGCGGCGCTCGCCGTGGGCGACATCGAAGGGGCGCGTGAGCTCTTGCCGCGCGCCCGCATGGCCGCCGAGCAGGCCGAGGATCCGGCTGCGCTCCTGCCCGTCCTGCTCGCGACGACGCAGCTCTGCGTGGCGACGAACGACGTGCCGACGGCGAAACGCGCGCTCGAAGCGGCCCGCAAGGTCGCCGAGGCGAGCGAGCCGGACGCGATCCCGCTGATCGACGAAATGGCGGGGTATCTCCTGCGAGATCCCGAGGCCTGAGGCGCCCGGGATCCCGCAGACCACCTGATTTAGCCCCTCACTTCGATTCCACCACCATCGCGCTCCCGCCATTGCGGCGCACCGGCTCCGCGACGGCCGTCATCGTGCCATCCGCGTTCAATTGAATCGCCGTCGCCGCGCCGATGAGGCCGGCATCCGAAAACGCGTGGCCCTTGGCCTGGAGCGCCGTCGCCTCGGGCGAGCTCATGAAGAGCGGCTCGGCGCTGCTCGTCGCGTTGGGCGCGTTTCGTTGCGACACACGCGGCGCGGCCAGCGCCTCGTCGATCGGCATCTTGAAATCGATGTGATTCACGAGGATCTGCATCACCGTGGTGATGATCGTCGCGCCGCCGGGCGAGCCGACCGCCAGCACGGGCACGCCGTTCGACAGGACGATCGTCGGGCTCATGCTGCTGCGCGGCCGCTTGCCCGGCTCCAGCACGTTCGGGTGCGGCGTGTCCGCCGTGGCGGGGATGTTGAAATCGGTCAGCTCGTTGTTCAGCAAAAACCCGCGCCCCGGCACGACCATGCCATTGCCGCCCTCGTATTCGATGGTGCAGGTGTAGGAGACCAGGTTCCCGAACGAATCCGCCACCGTGATGTGCGTGGTCTCCGGATCGAGCTCGGCGGGCGATTCCCCCGCATGGAACCCGGCGGGCGGCTTCGGCTTCGCGCCGCTCGGATCCACCTGATGCGCGAACGGATTGCCCGCGGGCTTCGCCTCGATCGAGGCCATCGTCGGGTCGATGAGGGCCCGCCGCTCGGCCGTGTACGCCGCCGAGAGCATTCCCTCCACGGGCACGTTCACGAACTCGGGATCCCCCATGAACGTGTTGCGATCCGCATACGCGAGCCGCGAAGCTTCGAGCCAGTGATGCAAAAAATCCGTTTTGCTCATCGAGGCCGAATCGAAGCCGTCGAGCAGGTTCAGCGTCATGCCCGTGGTGAGCCCGCCGCTCGAAGGCAACCCGACGCCGAGGATCGTGAGCCCGCGATAGGTCGTTTGCACGGCGGGGCGCACGCGCGCCTCGTAGGTGGAGAGGTCCGAGACGGTCATGAAGCCCGGGCGCGGCACGATCGTCGCGTCGGCCGTGAACGGCGGGTTCGTCACGGTCGCGACGATGTCCTTGCCGATGTCGCCATCGTAAAAGATCGCCGGGCCATTTTTGGCGAGGAGCTCGTACGTCGCGGCGAGGTCCGGGTTCGTGAAGATCGTGCCCACGGGGAAGGGATCACCGGCCGCGTTCAAGAAGAGCGCGCGTGTGCTCTGGATCTGACGGAAGCGATCGATGTTGCGCGTCGTCTGATCGAAGAACGTCGGGTCGACATCAAAACCCTTCTTGGCCACGAAGATCGCGAGCTTCAACGCGTCGGCGAGCGGCCGTTTCCCATAACGACGCAGCGCCTCGTCCCAACCGCGCAAGGTGCCGGGCACGCCGACGGAGAGGCCGCTCGTGAGCAGATCGTTGAATGCAATGGGCGCGCCGTCCTGGTAATACGCCGTGTGCTTCATTCCCTGCGGCGTCGTCTCGCGGTGGTCGATCACCACGGCTTGTTTCTTGTCGGCGAGCCATACGAGCATGAACCCACCGCCGCCGACGCCGCACGAGAACGGATCGGTCACGCCGAGCATGGCGGCCGCCGCGACGGCCGCGTCGATCGCATTGCCGCCGGCCCTGAGCGCCTCGATCGCGGCCCACGTCCCGCGGTGATCCACGGTCGCCGCGGCGCCGCCTTTCCCGACGGCGGTCGGCACGAACGTCGTGGGCGGCACAGGATCGAGCGGGGGCTCCGCGTCGGCCGGGCTATCGGGCCCCGCGTCCGCCGGCTCGGGTCCGGCGTCGTTTCCCGCGTCCGGATTCGTGGTGGGAGGGGGCGGCTGCGAATCGAGCGAGCAGCCGAGGAGCGTGGCCGCAAGAAGGAGAGCGAGATTCGTGTGACGCATGGCGTCGAGGAGAACACGGCCACGGGGACGAATCCATCGGGAAAGGACGCATTCGCGAGCCCGGGAAGGACGCGGACCTCGGTCACCCCCCTTCCGAGAGCCGCTGTGCCAGCCGCACGTGCAGCGCGTGCCCTGCCTTGAACGCGAGGTAATGCGCCCGCGGCAGCGGATCCAGGAGCGCCAGGTCGCCCATGAAATCCAGGAGCTTATGGCGCGCGGGCTCGTCCGGGAAGCGCAGCGGCCCGTTCAGCCATTTCGTTCCATCACAAACGATCGCCGTGTCGAGGCTCCCGCCCGCGCAGAGCCCCCGCGCCTGCATCGCCTCCACGTCCGCGAGGACGCCGAACGTCCGCGCCGGCGCCACCTCCGCGAAAAACCGCTCGGGCGAGGCCAGGAGCGAGGCCCATTGCTCGCCGATCGGCGCCGCGTCGAACACGATTCCACAGGAAAACCGCAATTCCGGCGCGGGGATCGCCGCGACGAACGCCCCGCCGTTCGAAGGCACCCAGATCGGCGTTTCGAGCACCGTTTCGAGCCGCGGCGCGTAGGCCGCCGAGAGCCCCACCCGCGCGATCGCCTCGGCCCACGGCAGCGCCGAGCCGTCGAGGATCGGCACCTCGGGCCCCGTGATCTCGATGCGCGCGTCGTCCACGCCCATCCTCGCGAGCGCCGCCAGCAAATGCTCCGGCGTCCGCACCGAGGCCCCTTCATTCGCGAGCATCGTCGATCGTGTCGTATCGGTGACGAACGCCGCGCGGGCCCGGATCACGGGCTCGCCCGGCAGATCCATCCGCACGAAGAAGCGCCCCTCGCCAGGGCCCACGGGGCGGATTCGCACCTCGACGGGCTTGCCCGTGTGCAGGCCCCGCCCCGGGATCACCACGTCATCGGCCAGTGTTTTTCGCGGGTCGACCATTGTTCGTTCGGCGGCTCGTGTCTTCGGCGCGTCCTTCGCGAGCGCGCGGCAGGCGCGAAAAACATTTCGCGGCGCGCATGAGAGTGGAGAACGGGGCCGGTTCGATCTTGTGGCGCGCGGTCATGTCATGGCAAGGGTTAGGTCGATGAAGCCGCTTCTCATCGTGAACCCCCAGTCGGCGGGAGGAAAGACGGGCGCGCTCTTCGAGAAGATGCGCGGGCCGATCGAGCGTCACCTCGGGCACGTCGACGTCGTGTTCACCGAGCGCTCCCGGCACGCGGTCGACATCGCGCGCGACGCGGCGAGCGAGGGGCGGGGGATGGTGATCTCGGTCGGCGGCGACGGCTCGATCCACGAGGTCGTCTGCGGCCTCATGGAGGCGCGCGACGCCGGCAAGAAGCTCCCCAAGTTTGGCATCATCGGCGCCGGCACCGGCGGCGACTACCGGCGCACGCTCGGCTTCGAGAACCGCCTCGACCGTTATTGCGAGGCCATCGCCGAGGGCAAGACGCGCGCGGTGGACATCGGCCGATTCTCGTACGCGACGCATACGGGCGAGCGGAAAAGTTCTTACTTCGTGAACATCCTCTCCGTCGGCATGAGCGGCCTCGTCGATCAGTTCGTGGCCGAGTCGACGCGCACGCTCGGCGGCACGATGGCGTATTTCACGTCCTCGGTGAAAGGCCTCGCGCGGAGCGTCGTGGGCCGCGTCAAATGCACGATATGGCGCGAGGACGGCTCCCGCGAGGAGACGATCGAGACGCGCTGCTTCGCGATCTGCAACGGCCGGTACTTCGGCAGCGGCATGCAGGTCGCGCCGATGGCGCACCCGGACGACGGGCTCTTCGACGTCGTCGACCTCGGCGCCGCCTCGCGCCTGCGGTTTTTTATGGTGTCCTCGCGCATGTACACCGGCACGCACGTGCACTCGCTCGACGTGAAGCACTACCGCTGCGAGCGCATCCAATTGGAACTTTTGAACGAGGACGTCGCGGATCGTTTCCTGCTCGACGTCGACGGCGAGCCGCTCGGTCGCTTGCCGCTGGAGGTCGAGATGGTGCCCGGCGCCATCGAGGTCCTCGTCCCGAAACAATAATGCGTTGCGGCATTGCGGAATTGGCTCGCGCGGTTCCGCAATCGATGTAGAATCGAAAGTCTTATGAGCCAAGACGGCGTCTCGAGCGGCGCGCGATCCTCCGGGCCGCGCTTTCTTGTCGTTGGATGTGGCGGAATTGGTGGCCTCGTGGCCGCGCACCTGTTCGCGGGTGGGCACGACGTCACGGCGCTGACCACGAATGCACGGATCGCAGACGCGATCAATACGAAGGGCCTGCGCGTCCTCGGTGAAAACAGCCCCGGCGTCGTGCGCGGGCGGGCGGTCACCGAGCTCGGGCCGGGCACCGAGCCGTTTGATTACATCCTGCTCGCCACGCAGCCGCCGCAGGTGGAAGAGGCCGCGCGCGGCGTGCTGCCGCACCTCGCGGAGACGGGCGCGATGGTGACGTTCCAGAACGGCCTCTGCGAGCCGCGGCTCGCGCGGATCGCGGGCCCGGAGCGCGTGCTCGGCGGCGTCGTCGCGTGGGGCGCGTCCATGGCCGAGCCCGGCGTGTACGAACGCACGTCGCCCGGAGGATTCGTGCTCGGCCGCATGGATGGGCAGCCGGACGACCGGCTCTATCCGCTGGCGAAGGCGCTCGGATCGATCGGCGAGACGATCCTCACCGACAACCTGGCCGGCGCGCGCTGGTCGAAGCTCGCGATCAACTGCTCGATCTCCTCGCTCGGTGCGCTCGGCGGCGACCGGCTCGGCGTGCTTTTGCGCCATCGCTTCATTCGTCGCCTGACGCTGGAGATCATGACCGAGGTCGTGCTCGTGGCGCGCGCCTCGGGCGTGAAGCTGCAAAAGGTCTCGGGCACGCTCGACCTCGACTGGATCGCGCTCTCCGACGCCGACCGTACGGCCGTCGCCTCGCCCTCGCTCTTCGCCAAGCACGCCATTTTGCTCGCGGTCGGCACGCGCTTCCGCAAGATGCGCTCGTCGATGCTCGCCGCGATGGAGCGCGGCCGCCCGCCCGCCGTGGATTTCTTGAACGGGGAAATCACGAGCCGCGGCCTCTCGCTCGGCATCGCGACGCCCATCAATGCGGCCGTCCAGGCCGAAGTGCACGCGCTCGCCGCGAGCCGGACGCCGCCCTCGCTCGCGCTTTGCCGCGCGCTTTACGAGCGTACGCGTTCGCTCGTGAATGCGCCGTTCTCCATCCCGCCGCCCCCCGCGGAGGCGGACCCGGCCGCGCTCGACCCGGAAATCCCGCCTCCGCCGCGCAAGGCGACGACGGCCCGCGCCACGTCCCCCTCGTCGCTCGAACTATGACGTGACGCCGAGCAGCCGCTCGGCCGCCGGATAGATCGGACGGATGTCCACGGGGATATCGCCGAGCTTGCCGAGGGCGCGCGCGAGCGGCTCGCTCATCACGCCGTATTTCGACAGCATGGCCCGCGCGCCGTCCTTGTCGCCGCGGGCCTGCACGAGGAGGATTTCACGCAGCAGATCGCGGATCGCGCCGGGCACCTTCTCGTGATCGATCGAAAAAAGCCCGCTCGTTTCGTCCTCGCGGATCACGCCTTTCTCCATGAGCCAGTGGAGCTGGAGCGCCGTTCCTTTGCCGTGCGCCTCCTCGATGCCGAAGCGGGTCGCGCGGAACATGCCGGCGAGGAACGTCGAGAAGAGCGGGGAGCGTCCCCCGGCCGGCAGCACGCCGCGATCCATCAAAAAGAGGAGGTTATAGATCCCCATCACGTCCGCCTTCGCCTCCTCGAACGGCGAATGCAGCTCCTCCAATCGGAGCCGCACCTCGGTCGAGGCGCCGTCCACGACGATCCGGCCCGGGCCGAGCCCGTGCGAGAGCTCGTGCAAGAGCGTGTGATGAAAGAATGCGTCGGCCGAGAGGCGCGAGAGCTCCTCGGGCGCGAGGACACGCGCCGCGATCGGCTTCAAGATCCCCTCGAACTTCGCCTTCATCACGTTGCGGAGCAGGACGTTTTTGCTCCCCTTCGCCTCGCGCACGCGCTCGTCGTTCGGCAAATTGAACGCGAGCGTCTGCACGCCGGCCCTCGTGTCGCCGGCCGAATACACGAGGTCCGCCACGCGGATCGGTGAATCGGTGCCGCGGTTCGGGTTCTTGTGCTCGTCCGGGATCGGCAGGTTCTGCTCCATCGCGGGCAGCTCCGACTTCAATCGCGCGAGCGTGCCGCTCGCCGAGGGGTCGATCACGGTCACGAACGAGGTGAACGCGGCCTTGTACCCGAAGAGCCGGTCCTCGTAGGTCTCATACGGGCCGATCGTGACCTCCACGCGGCTCTCCATGTCCATCCAGGCGAGGTCACTCTCGTAATACTCGTCCGCCCCGAGCGCTTTCACGACAGCGCCGAGGTACCGCGCGAGCCCGGCGTCTTTTGCCGCCGCCGCGGCCTTCTGAAGCTCCGCGACGATGGGCCCGAGGAAGGATCGGAACGCCGTCGAATACGGAATCGTGACGAGCCCATTTTCTCCACGCCGAACGAGCGTGTAGAGGCTCCGGAGCGCGTCGGCCTCGGCCGGATGCGCGGCGATCCACGCCTCGAACTCGTCCTTCGTCATGTCGACCGGGTAATACCCGGCGCCGGGCGGCCTCGGCAAATCGCCCACGAACGGCTCCTGATCGAGCCGATCCCAGGGACCGGCCGACAGATCGAAATAAGCGAGCGCGTCCTTCGCGAGCGGTGACGTCTCGCGGGCCAGCTCCGCGCGCATCTCCGGCGCCTCCGCGAACGATTGCCGCAGGAAGATCACGTCGATGGGCAGGGACGCGCGGACGAGGTGCAGGAGAACCTCGCGTTCGTCCGGCGTGAGCGCGTCGAGGTCGGCGTCGATGGGCGTGGGCACGAAGCGCGCGAGGCGCGCCGAGACGTCGGGCAGAATGTGCATGGCTCTGGCGGGGGATGTAGCCGGCTCAGGGGGCCTTGGCGAGGACCATTACCGGGGGGCGGCGCTGCGCCTCGCGCTTCGATCCGAGCGCGCTCGTCTCCTCGGAATGGTCCCCGACCGCCTCGGCGAGGCAGGGGTTGTCCGCATCGCCGCCGACCCACGGCCCGGGGTCGAAATGGGCGACGGCGCGGCGCGTTCAGCCATTGGCTAGAGCATCGAACGGTTCGATGCTCTGCGAGATCGCGAAGCGAACTCGCCTCGGGGGGTGAATCGACCGGGCTTTGCCCGGGCGAGAGGGGGACGCGAGGCGTCCCCCTCGGGACGAAAGAAGCCTAGAACATCGAGCGGTTCTTGAACCGATCGATGTTCTAGCGCGACGGCGGCGGGTTTTGCCGCACCGCGCAGCCGCAGCCCGGATCGGCCGCGGGGGGCGGCGCCCGGTGCGAGCAGCCGGCGAGGAGGGCCGAGAGCACGACGAGAGCGACGAGGAAGGGACGCATGGATGCATCGTTTCCGAGCCGATGCGGGAGGTCAAGCGCCCGCGCTTTTCTCGGGGTGCGCTTCGGCGATAGCCTGCGCTTCGCATGGGACGAAACCTTGGGCCCCGCATCCGCCGCGTGGTCCTCTCCAAGGAGGGCCTCGCCCACGTCGAGCGGCGCGGCAGCGCAGACGGCAGCTTCGAACTGCCCTTCGGCCGCGCCGAGCTCGGCGAGGTGCTCCGGTCGCTCGTCGTCTGGGTCGAGCGCGGCGAGGGTCGAACGACCGCGCTCGCCTTCGACGCGCCCGAAGACCCGGACGCCGTGCTCGCCGAGAAGAAGCTGCGCTTCGAACCCGGAACGACGCTGCGCGGCATCGTGCACGCCGCGCGAGGTCGGCGCGTGCGGGTCGCGGGCAGCGACGGGCCGATCGAGGGCGAGGTGCTCGGCTTCGAGGAGTCGACGGGTGGGCAAGGCCCACGCAGGTGGCTGCTCCTGCGCACGGGCGCGGGGCAGATCGAGGTCGTCGACATGGCGTCCGTCCGGCAGCTCGAGCTCGCCGATCCCGCGCTGCAAGGCAGCCTCGACGTGCTCGTGAACCGCGGCCGTACGTCCGCGGGCGGAGACGGTCGCGCCGTGCGTGTGGTCCTCGCCGGCCGCGTGGAGGATGTGCGCGTGCTCTACGTCGTGCCCGCGGCGCCCTTCCAGCTCTCGTATCGGCTCGCGCTCGCGGGCGCGGAGGCGCGGCTCTTCGCGTTCGCGCTCGTGCAGAACCCGCTCGAAGAGGACCTCGAAGACGTGGAGCTCGTGCTCTCGTCCGCGCAGGCCGGCGCGGCGTCGAGCGACTCGTACGCGCGTGCAGATCGGCAACGCGACGACGAGACCGAGAACGCCACGAAGCTCGAGCGCACGCGCAGGGCGCACGGCCATCCGGCCACGATTCGCGCCGCCGCGCCGCTCGGCACGCTCGTCGCGCTCGCCGGGCGCGCGCCGGAGCGCATCGACGAAGCCGACACGATGGACACCGAGCAGGCCGCGGCCGAGCTCGCCGCCGCGGCCGCCGCCGAGCCGCGGGAGTGGGCCGCCGAGGGTCCCGTCTCCATCCCGCGCCGCGGCGCCGCGATGGTCCCCGTGCTCGCGACGAGCGTCCGCGTGCGCAAGGAGCGCATCTTCCGCGAGGGCGCAGGGCCGAGCCCCGACCTCGTGCTCTGCTTCGACAACGACACCGGCGTTCGCCTCGAAGAGGGCCGGTGCGCGGTCTACGACGAGGGCCGCTACGTCGGCGAGTCTGCGATCGGCGCTGCGACGCGCGGCGCGCCCGTGCGCGTCTCGTTCACGAAGGACCCCGGCGTTCGTTGCCACCGCACGAGCCGCAAGGACACGACCTTCGCGGGCCTCGCCTTCGAGGCGGGCGGCCTCATCGAGCAGCGGCGCGTCGAGGAGCGCCACGTGTACTGCGTGCGCAGCGATCATTCGACCGCCGTGGACGTCGTCGTCGAGGTCCCGCGCAAGGACGGCCGCACGCTCACCGGCGAGGGCATCACGCCCATCGTGGAGACGCCGCGCGCCACGCGCTTCCGCGTCGAGGTCCCGCCGCGCGGCGAGGCGAAGATCGAGGTGTGCGAGGCGTGGACCGAGACGACGCGCCTCGCCTACGAGTCGATCGAGCCTGGGCAGATCGAGACCTGGCGTGCGTCCGGGCGGGTCGACGCAGCGCAGCTCGACATCCTCTCCGAGCTTTCCCGCAATGTCGAGGAAGCGAGCCGGTTCGAGGCCGAGCGGGTGCGGCTCGACCGCGATCTCGTCGACATCTTCACCCGGCACGGAAAGATCGCCGAGCAGCTCGCGGTGCTGCGTGACGCGGGCCCGGAGGGGGCGCTGCGGGCGCGGTACGTCAGCGAGCTCGACGCCATGCAGCAACGCATCAATCCGATGGAAGCGGAGATGCGGCGGCTCCGGGACGAGGCCGACACGCGCCGCCGCGCCGCGGAGCGAGCGCTCGCGAGCCTCGCGCGAAGCACGTAACGCGGCATCGACCTCGGCGGCGTGGCCTTATACTCGCCGCGTGCTGCCCCTGCTCGCGCTTGGCGTCATCGTCGTCCTCACCGTCGGCTACTTCTCCTACGGCCGCCTCATCGCGAGGAACTACGCGCTCAATGACGCCTCCGAGACGCCCGCGGTGCGGCGCGCGGACGGCGAGGACTTCGTGCCGACGAAGCCCTTTTACCTGCTCGGACAGCACTTCAGCGCCATCGCCGCGGCCGGCCCCATCGCGGGGCCGATCCTCGCCGCGCAGATGTTCGGCTGGGTGCCGTGTGTGCTCTGGATCGGCTTCGGCGTGATCTTCATCGGCGCCGTGCACGACTTCTCCGCGCTCGTGGCGAGCGTGCGCCACGACGGCGAGAGCGTGGCCGAGATCGTTCGGCGGCAGCTCGGCCGCCGCGCGTGGCTGCTCATCCTCACGTTCATCTGGCTCGCGCTCATCTACGTGATCGTCGCCTTCGCCGACATCACGGCGAGCACGTTCGTGGGCAAGACCGAGGAGTTCGAGGGCGGCACCTTCAGCTTCAACCCGGGCGGCGCCGTCGCGGCGGCGAGCCTCATGTACCTCGGCCTCTCCATCGTGATGGGCCTCGTCGACCGGCGATGGAAGCCCCCGCTCTGGCTCACCACGTTGATCTTCGTGCCCGCGACGCTCGGCGTCGTCTGGCTCGGGACGAAGGTCTCCACCTCGTTCGTGCTCCCCTTCGAGAACCCGCAGCGCGCGTGGGGCCTCGGCATCCTCGTCTACTGCTTCATCGCCTCGCTCCTGCCCGTGTGGCTGCTCCTGCAGCCGCGGGGCTACCTCGGCGGATTCGTCCTCTACCTCGCGCTCGCGGCCGGCGTGATCGGCCTCTTCTTCGGCGGCCTGCGGTATCCCGGCGAGTTCGACATCCGCATGCCGGCGTTCAAGACCTTCGACGCCGGCGGCCCCTTCGGCGGGCTCTTCCCGTTCCTCTTCGTGACCATCGCGTGTGGCGCCTGCTCGGGCTTTCACGGCCTCGTCTGCTCGGGCACGACCTCGAAGCAGATCGCCAAGGAGTCACACACGCATCCCGTGGGCTATGGCGCGATGCTGCTCGAAGCCTTCGTCGCCATCATCGCGCTGACCACGGTCATCACCCTCGCGCCGGAAGGAAAGCTCCCGGGCCCCGGCAAGATCTACGGCGACGGCGTCGGCCGCTTCATGACCGTGATCCTCGGCAAGGAGCACTTCCTCTTTGCGGCCACCTTCGGCGCGATGGCCTTCTCCACCTTCGTCTTCGACACGCTCGACGTCTCCACGCGCCTCGGCCGGTACGTCCTCGAGGAGCTCTTCGGCTGGAGCAAGAAGCGCAAGGCCGGCGCGCTCGCCGCGGCGCTCACCTTGCTCCCGCCCGCGTACTTCGTCGCCACGGCGCGCCCGCCCGCGCCCGGCGTGCGCCCCGCCTACCTCGATTTCTGGACACTCTTCGGCACGAGCAACCAGCTCCTCGCCGCGCTCACGCTCCTCGCCGTCACCGTGTGGCTCCACCGCGAGAAGCGCCGCATCTGGTACACGGCCGTGCCCATGGTCTGCGTCATGACCGTGACCTTGTGGGCGCTCATCGCGCAGATCCGCCACGCCTTCGGAGCCATCCGCCAGGGTGGCTTTTCGTTGAATACGGCGACGATGAACGGCGTCGTCGGCGTCCTGCTCGTCGGCCTCGCGATCGCGCTCCTCATCGAGTCGTCCCGGGCGCTCCTCGGCCGGACGCCCGCGCCGGCCGAGACGCGGGCCGGCTGAGCCGCCGCGGCCCCGAATTCCCTTCAATCCTCGCTGTTTCGGGTCCATGTCGCTTTTCTGGAACCCGCCCCGGATCTTGCTGTCGTTAGGTACGTGGACGCGATGCTGAACGCCGGATGAGACGCGAGGACGCCCTGGAGAGGGCGTCCGACGAGTCGCCCGCGTAGCAGAGCTTCACGGAAACACGAGAGCGATCCCCGCCGCGCGCGGAGGAAATCAGGAGAGGTTTGTCATGGAGTATCGCAACGAGAAGAAGCAGGCACTCGACTCGAACAACCCGTTCGTCGCCAAGGCGCCCGTGGATCTTTTCGGCGCGACCCCGGCGCGCCCCTTCGATCCCCGCGCCCTCTTCGCCGACAAGGCGAGCGAGCCCGAGACGGTGGCCGCCGACGCGCCCGAGGGTTCGTACACGTACGCGCTCTTGAAGAGCGGCCCCGAGGTCCCCGCCGAGGAGTGCGAGCGCGCGGACGAGGCGGTCGAGATCATGATCCTGTGGGGCGACTCGATCCTCCACGTCGCGCACCTCTCGCCGGTTCGTCCGTTCCACGTCGGCGAGGAGAGCGCGGACTTCGTGATCCCCGCCGGCACGCTCGGCGCCTCGCGGCTCCCGGTGGTGCTCGTGGGCGCGGATGGCAAGGCGAGCGTCGTGGTTCCGGCGACGGCGAAGGCGACGATCGAGACCGAGGGCCGTCGCGCTCCGGTCGACGCGACGAACGCGATGCCGTGCGCGGCGCTCGCGGGCAGCGTCGAGGTCGCGCTCTCGCTCGGCGCGCGGGTGAAGGTGGAGATCGGCGGGCTCGTGATCCAGGTCGCGAGCGTGAAGGCGGGCCGCAAGGTCAAGGGCGGCGCGGTGGCGATGCAGGGCAAGGGTCTCTCCTGGCACGGCGTCTCCCTCGCGGTGCACGCGGGGTTGCTCGCAGCGGCCGCGTTTTTCCTCCCGCCCCTCGGCGTGACGGACGAGGACGCGATCTCGGACGAGGACAAGTACTTCATCCAGCACGCGCTCGACGTGAGCGCGGAGCGTGAGGAGGAGAAGAAGGAGACGCCCGAGCTCGCCGAGAACAACGAGAAGGCCCCCGGCGGCAGCTCCGGCGCGCGTGCGCAGGACAGCGAAGGCAAGATGGGCAGCACGACGAGCCACAAGACCGACGGCCGGTTCGCGCTCTCCGGGGACAAGAACAACACGGACCCGCAGATCGCGCGTCAGGCGGCGGTCGACGAGGCGCGCAACTTCGGCATGATCGGGCTGCTCAACGTGATGAACGGCGGCGACCCGAACGCCGTCACGGCGAAGTGGGGCGGCGACACCTCGTTCGGCAGCGACGATCGAAGCGCCCTCGGCAACATGTGGGGTTCGTCGATCGACGAGGCCGCGGGTTCGGGTGGTCTCGGCGTGTCGGGCCACGAGGAGGGTGGTGGTGGCAAGGGTGAAGGCATCGGGATCGATCGCATCGGGACCTACGGCGTGAACCTCGGCGGCCCCGGCGGCTTCAACCGCCAGCTCAAGCCGAAGGATCACAAGACGAGCGCGCCGATCATGCGTCCGCAGGGCGTCACGACGACCGGTCGTCTCCCGGCCGAGATCATCCAGCGGACCGTGCGGCAGAACTTCGGCCGCTTCCGGTTCTGCTACGAGCAGGGCCTGCGGACGAACCCGAACCTCCAGGGCCGCGTGGCCGTGCGGTTCGTGATCGGTCGCGACGGCAGCGTCTCGCAGGTGTCGAACGGCGGGTCGGATCTGCCCGACCAGAACGCGGTCTCCTGCGTGGTCCGCTCGTTCTACGGGATGAGCTTCCCGGCTCCGGAGGACGGCATCGTCACCGTGACGTACCCGATCATGTTCCAGCCCGGGAGCTGAAGGCTGATCCCGCGAAACAACGCCCCTCTCTGACCGCCGGGGCCACCTTCCACACCTGGAAGGTGGCCTCGGCGGTTTCCTTTTGTCGTCCTGCACCTGTGGGAGGTGGCCTCGGCGATCTCGTTCGTCGGCTGTGATGTGTGTGCGTCGGCGACGCCGACCTGCCTTGGGCACCTGGCACCTGTGGGAGGTGGCCGTGGCGATCTCCTTACGTCGACGGACACGTGTGTAGGCCGCGCATCCCGACCTCCTCGGGGGACAGGCACGTCCGTCACGTCGGCGCGGCAGGTCTCGTTCGCCGGCTGTGACGTGTGTGCGTCGTCGATCGAGGACGCGTACGGCGCCTGTGCGGCGCGTGAGCATCTCTTTCTGAGATGCCCGGCCTCATGTACTCTCGACGCGGGTCCTCGGCTGGAACGATCGGGAGGGTGACGTGGTCTCTGTCTCCGTGGCCTCCGATCCGCCGCTTCGGGATGCAAGGGTGAGCGCCGCTGCGCGCGCCATCGACGTCGTCGTGCGGTGGGGGAGCGACTGCGTGCTTGCCGCCGTGGAGCTCTCCCCGCCGCGCTCGTTCTTCGTGGGCGAAGACGAGGGCTGCGACGTCGTGTTGCCCGCCGAGATCGTGGGCGCATCCCGCGCGCCCGTGCTGCTCGCGCGGTGGGACGGCGACGTGCGCGCCGTCGTGCCGAAGGGCGCGCGTGTCGTCTTCGACGGCGAGGGCAAGCCGATGACGCCCGCCCGCGCCGTCGCGCGTGGGCTCGCGGAGGCCTCGCGTATCTACCGCGACGCCGCCGAGGTTCCGCTCGGGCCGGGCCGGACGATCGCCGTGCGCCTCGGTCCTTTCACGATCGAGATCACCGGCAGCGACGCCGCTCCCCGCGCGCCGCGCGCGCCCGTGCTCTCGCGTCGCCTCGGGCTCTCGCACCTCGCTTCGGTGCTGCTCCATCTACTCGTCTTCGCCGTCGTGGCCTCGCGGTTCCAGCCCATCCTCGACGACGACTTCGACGGCATCACGGACGATGACAAGTTCTTCATCCATCAGATGCTCCGCCGCGCCGACGAGAAGGAGATGGAAGGGCTTTACGCCGAGGAGATCGCAGGGTTCGAGCGCCGGGCGCGGCGGCGGCAACGGCGCGACCGCGCGGAGATGGACCTCGAAGCGGCGTGGATGCGCTCGCTCCAGGCGGCGGGCGAGCGCTGGAGCGCGGAGGAGTTCGCGCGTGCGCGCGCGGGTGAGCCCGAGGACGCCCGCGACACCGGCATGATCGGGCTGCTCTACGATCGCCCCCCGCGGCCCGCACCGACCGTGGCCCCGGTTGCTTTCGATGACCGCGCCTCCTCCAAGGCGACACAAGCGCAAGCGCGCCCGGGCGCCATGGCTCTGAGCGGTCGGCTGCCGCCGGAGGTCGTGCGGCGCATCATCCGGCAGAACTTCGGGCGCTTCCGGCTCTGTTACGAGAACGGCCTGCGGAACAATCCGAACCTCCAGGGGCGCGTCTCGGTGCGCTTCGTGATCGGGGCCGACGGCGCGGTGTCGAACGTCGGCAACGGCGGATCGGACATGCCCGACGGCGGCGTGGTCGCGTGCATCGTGCGCGCCTTCCACGGGCTGAGCTTTCCGCAGCCCGAAGGCGGAATCGTGACGGTGGTCTATCCCATGCTGTTCTCGCCGGGCGGATGAGCCAAACGCCGAACCTTTGCTAGGCTCGCGCCCGTGCGGCTCTTGCTGATCCACACGGGGGGGACGCTCATGATGCGCGGCGGCGATCCGACGCCGCTCGAACCCGACGTGTACACACGCGACCTCGTCGCGGAGCTGCCCGTCCTTCGCAAGCTCGCCGAGATCGAGACGAAGATCCTCTACAATCTCGACTCGGCCGACTTCCAGCCCCACCACTGGGTCGAGCTGGCAAAGACCGTGCACGCTTCGCTCGATCGGTACGACGGCTTCGTCATCGTGCACGGCACCGACACGATGGCCTACACCGCGAGCGCGCTCGCGTTCCTCCTGTCCGGCCTCGATCGTCCCGTGATCCTCACGGGCGCGCAGAAGCCGCTCGCGGACGTGCGCACCGACGCGCGGACGAACCTCGTCGACGCCTGTCATCTGGCGACGACGCGGGTCCCCGAGGTGGGCATCGCGTTCTACTCGGAGCTGCTCCGCGGCTGCCGCGCGACGAAGCTCGACGCGTGGGGGATGAAGGCCTTCGGCTCGCCCGCGTGCCCGCCGCTCGCGGAGCTCGGCCTCGGCGTGAACATCGCGCCGCACGTGCTCGCGCCGCGGCCGAGGTCGTCGTTCGACGGCCGGCTCGAGCCGCACGTGCTCGCGGTGCGCACGTTCCCGGGGCTCGATCCGCGGCTCTTGCACGGCGCGCTCGCGACGGGCGTGCGCGGCATGGTGATCGAGGCGTTCGGCGCGGGGAACGTGCCGCGGCTGGAGAACTCGCTCGTGCCCGTGCTGGAAGCGGCGCGCGCGGCGGACGTGCCCGTGGTGATCGTCAGCCAGTCGACGCGCGGCGCCGTGGATCTGACGCGGTACCACGGCGGCGTCGCGGCCGCGCGGGCGGGGGCGATCGGCGGCGGGGACATGACGACGGAGGCCGCGTTGACGAAGCTCATGATCGTGCTCGGTCGCGCGGAGGGCGCGAGCGAGGGCCGCACCGCGGCGGCGCGCGCGGCGTTCGCGGCGTCGTGGGCCGGCGAGATCAGCGTGTGAGCGGAGCGAACACAGCGCTCGGGGGGCGCGGTCGCGCGGCCTTGTTCGTCACGCTCGCGGGGTTCTGCTTCGCCGTGAGCGCGCCGATGGCGGTGGTGGCGAAGCCCGCGCACCCGCTGTTCATCGCGTTCGGGCGAGTCTTCCTCGCGTCGCTCCTGCTCTTCGCGTTCGATCCGGCGGGCGTCGTGCGGCACGCGCGCGCGCTGCCTTCGTCGGTGCGCCTTCGGATCCTCGCGTGCGGGGCGATGCTCGGCGCGCACTTCGCGTTGTTCCAGGTGGGCCTCTTCGCGACCTCGCTCCCGGCGGCGGTCTCGCTCATCTCGCTCGAACCGCTCAGCGTGGTCGTCTTTGCGTTCCTCGTGCACGGCGTGCGGCCGACGCGGCGCGAGCAGGTCGGCGTGCTGCTCGCGACAGCGGGCGCCGTGGTGATCGGGCGCGCGGCGGGCACGGGCGAGCACAAGCTGGCGGGCGATCTCTACGTGCTCGGCGCGGTCTCGCTCTACGGTCTCTACGTGGCGGCGGCGCGCGCGATCAAGGACGCCTTGCCGGCGCGGCACGCGGGCTCGTTGATCTATGGCGTCGCCGCGCTCGTGGTCTTCGTGGTCTTGCCGCCGCTCGGCGCGCTCGACGGCGTGACGAGCTTGCCCGCAAAGTCGTTCGTGGCCCTCGCGACGATCGCCGTCGTCCCGACGATCATCGGCCACACCTCGGTGCAGGCCGCGGCGCGCACGCTGCCGCCGGCGATCGTGGCGCTCGTGTCGCCGGGCGAGACGCTCGGCGGTCTCGTGCTCGGCGCGGCGTTCCTCGGCGCCAAACCCACGGGGATGGAGCTCCTCGGCGCGGCCATCATCCTCGCAGGCGTGCTCGTCGCGATCCTCGGACCCGAGCCCCGGACGGACGCGCCGCGCGTCGCGGAAGACCCGGACGCACGCAAAGCGCCCGGGGCGTGATCGAGGCGGATTTAGCGCTGGATCCAGCACATCCGCGCGCTTGACTCAGGCCTCTTCGAGGGGACGCTCGCGTGCGATGTACGCGAGCCTGTTCCAGTCCGTGCTGTTCCCTCTGTACGAGACCCACCTCCGCAAGCGCGACACGTTGCGCGCGCTCGCCGAGCTCGAACAGTCGCAGTGGCGCACGCCCGAAGAGGTCGCCGAGGACTCGTTCCGAAGGCTGCTCGAAGCGCTGCACCACGCCGAGAAACACGTGCCGTTTTACCGGCGTCGCTTCGCGGAGTACGGCGTGCGCGCGAGCCAGGTGAAGGCGCCCGCGGATCTCGCGGCCTTCCCGATCCTGACGAAGGAAGACGTGCGCCTCTCCAGCAAGGAGCTCGTCGCCGAGTCCCACGTGGGCACGCTCCACCAGGGCGCGACCGGAGGCTCGACCGGCGTGCCGGTGCGCTTCATGTACGATCATCCGACGTACGAGCGTCGTGTCGCCGCCGCGCTGCGCGCCGACGGCTGGGCCGGCGCCGTGATGGGCGAGAAGGAGCTGCACGTCTGGGGTCGCCCGCCCGGCGAGAAGAAGGGGTTCGACACGACGAAGCGCGCGGTGCACGAGGCGATCTGGCGGCGCAGGTACATCTCGACCTTCCACCTGCGCGCCGATCGGCTCGCCGACACGGTCCGCGAGATCGTCGATTACGCGCCGCGCGTGGTGATCGGTTACACGACGCCGCTCTTCCTCCTCGCGCGCGCCGCGCTGGAGCACGGCATCACGATCCCGCCGCCGCGGGGCATCATCACCTCCGCGGAGAAGCTCTTCGAGGCGCAACGCGAGGTCATCGAGCGCGCGTTCGGCGCGCCCGTCTTCGATCGCTACGGCTGCCGCGAGATGATGCTGATCGGCGCCGAATGCGAGCGGCACGAAGGCCTGCACGTGCACGCCGAGGGCGTGTTCGTCGAGCTTTGCAGCGATGGCCGCCCGGTCCCCGTGGGCACGCCCGGCGAGGTGCTCCTCACCGATCTCTACAACCGCGCGATGCCCCTCCTCCGCTACCGCAACGAGGACGTGGCCGTCGCCAAGGCCGGCGCCTGCGCGTGTGGTCGCGGGCTGCCGCGGCTCGCCTCGGTCGAGGGCCGCGTGCTCGATCTGCTCATCGGCGAGGACAGCCGCATCGTCGCCGGCGAGATGATCCCCTTCCTGTTCAAGGACCTGCCGGTCGAGCGCTACCAGGTCCACCAGCGCGCCGATCGCACGGTGACGCTGCGCATCGTCCCCGGGCCGAGCTACGGGCCCGAGGTGACGAAGCTCGTCGACGAGCGCCTGCGGCTCGTGCTCGGCGCGAACGCGCCGCTCACCGTGGAGCTCGTGCGCGACATCCCGCTCACCGCCGCGGGCAAAC
This sequence comes from Polyangium fumosum, assembly GCF_005144585.1. Lineage (GTDB taxonomy): Bacteria > Myxococcota_A > Polyangia > Polyangiales > Polyangiaceae > Polyangium > Polyangium fumosum. Next base: position 316,629 of record NZ_SSMQ01000001.1, read on the forward strand.
ATCGGGTCACGGTCTCGGACGTGCCCGTGGATCTCGGCAGCGTGACGATCGAGAAGGCGAACGAGGACAAGCCCGCCGCGCGCGTCGCCGCGCCGAAGCCGCGCACGCGCGTCGCGCACGTGGTGCTCGGCCTTCGGGCAGGCGGGCTCGAGCGCGTGGTGCTCGACCTCGTGCAAGGGATCGATCGCGCGCGCTTCGATCCGATGGTGATCGCGCTCGACGAGCCGGGCGAGCTCGCGCCGCAGCTCGCGACGATGGACGTGCCGCTGCGGCTGCTGCTCAAGCGGGGGCAGGGGTTCGATCCGAGCGTGATCGGCGAGCTCTCGGATCTGTTCGGTCGTGAAGGGATCGACCTCGTGCACACGCACAACCCGCGCCCGCACGTGCACGGCGCGCTCGCAGCCCTCGCCGCGCGGCGCGTGACGGGCAAGCGGCCGCGCGTGGTCCACACGAAGCACGGGCGCAACTACCCGGACGACCTCGGGCGCGTGATCGCGAACCGCATGGCCTCGGCGCTCTCCGACCGGATCGTGGCCGTGAGCGACGACGCGCGGCGCGTGGCCTTGGAGATCGAGCGCGGCAGCGCGCGGCGGCTCGTGACGATCCGCAACGGCGTTGACACGCGCGCCTACAAGCCCGGCGACGCCCCGCGCGCGAGGCGGGTGCTCGACGTGCCCGCGGGCGTGCTCCACGTGGGCTGCGTGGCGCGCCTCTCGGCCGAGAAGGACCACGCCACGCTGATCACGGCCTTCGCGCGCGTGCGCACGAGCCACCCCGGCGCGCGGCTGACGCTCGTCGGCGAGGGGGCCGAGCGCGCTTCGCTCGAAGCGCTGGTCAAGACGTTCGGCCTGCACGGCGCGGTGAGCTTCCTCGGCCACCGCGACGACGTGGCCGCGCTCCTGCCCGGCTTCGACCTCTTCGCGCTCGCCTCGCGCACGGAGGGCACGAGCCTCACGCTCCTCGAAGCCGCGGCCGCGGGCCTGCCGATCGTGGCCACGCGGGTCGGCGGAAACCCCGAGGTCGTGACCGACGGCGAGACCGGCCTCCTCGTCCCGGCTGGACAGCCCGCCGCGCTCGCCGACGCGATCGGGAGCGTCTGGGCGCGCCCCGATCGCGCGCGCATGGGCGCCGCCGGCCGCGCGCTCGTGGAGGAACGTTACGGGATGAAAAAGATGCTCTCCGCCTACGAGACCCTGTACGCCGAGGTCTTGCGCCTCGCCTGAGGCTGCTTGGTCTCGACGCGCCCGCGCCGGCCTCCGAGCGGGCGCGCGCGGCGCTCGGCTCGCGCATTCCGGGCTTGGCGAGATGCGCGCTTACAGGGTATCGGAGAGAGGATGTCCGACGGTCACCAGAAGCTCCCGCCCAAAAAGGAGGTCGCGCTCGCCCTGCTCGAGGGGCCCAGCATGTACGTGCACCTCGACCCGCGACGTTCGGGCGTGCTGGTGCCGAAGCGCTTCCTCGACAAGCCGCAGCTCGTCCTGCAAATCGGGCTCAACATGTTCATCCCGATCCCCGACCTCAAGGTCGACGACGAGGGCATCTCCTGCACGCTCTCGTTCGATCGGGCCCCCTTCTGGTGCCGCATGCCCTGGAACGCGATCTACGCGCTCGTCGGTGAAGACGGCCGGGGGATGATGTGGCCGACCGACATCCCGCCCGAGGTGGTGGCGCAGATGCAGGCCCCGCCGCAGCAGGCGAAGGACGCGCAAAAGCCCGTGCCGAAGAGGCCGCGCCCCAGGCTCGCCGCCGTCGGCGACGCGCCGCCGGAGCCCGAGGAGAAGGCGCTCGCCGAGGATCCGGATTCGGCCCCGGCGTCGGCCCCGCCTCCCGAGGAGGCCGCCGCGAAGGAAGATGCCTCGGGCGAAGCGGCCGCGGCCGCGGAGAGCATCGCCGAAGAGCCGAAGACCGTGGAAGCGACGGAGTCTCCGCGCCCGCAGGCGGCGCCCGCGCAGCTCCCGGGGCGCAAGCCGCGCCGCGAGCTGCCGCCCTACCTGCGGGTGGTGAAGTAAGAACCCGCGTCGCTCCTGCTTGACCGTAGGAGCTGACCGCGCGAGTTTTCCACCGCCCATGTCCCCCTCGACGCTGGGAGACGGCGCTCGGACGAGCCGAGCCACGTCGACCAACCCCCTCCTGCGCCGCATCCTGGTCACGTTGGCCCTCATCGGCGCCGTCGTGGGGCTCGAATTCGCGTTCGACACGCTCGTGCCCGACGCGGCCCTGCAACAGCTCGTGCTGTTCGCCCTGGTCAACGTCGTCGTCGCCCTCTCGCTGAACGTCATCAACGGGATGGCGGGGCAGTTCTCGATCGGCCACGCGGGCTTCGTCGGGATCGGCGCGTACACGGCCGCGATCGTCGCGGGGCACATCCACAAGGCGCTCGGCGTCGACGACATCCTCTTCTCGAACTCGTTCCTCGTCATGCCCGCGGCGATCCTCGCTTCGGGCGTGGTGGCCGCGCTCTTCGGCTTCGTCGTGGGCCTGCCGAGCCTGAGGCTCCGCGGCGACTACCTCGCGATCGTCACGCTCGGCTTCGCCGAGATCTTCCGGTTGGTCATCGCGACCGCGCAGACGGGCGGCGACGTCGAGGGGCCGATCGCGCAGTTCCTCGCCTACCTCGGCGGGCAAAACGGGTATGCGGGGCCCGATCGCAACGGCGTGCCTCAGTACGCCGGCCCGTTCTGGATCTTCGGCGCGGCCGTGGTCGCTGTGATCATCGCGTGGCGGCTCAAGTTCTCGGGCTGGGGGCGCGCGCTCCGCGCGCTGCGCGAGGACGAGATCGCGACGGCCAGCGTGGGCGTCGATCCGACGCGGTACAAGGTGACCTCGTTCGTCATCGCGGCGACCGGGGCCGGCGTCGCGGGCGCGATGCTCGCGTCGATGCGCAACGGCAACCCCACCGTCCAGCCCGATCAGTTCACGTTCGCCTACTCGTTCGACGCGATCACCATGGTGATCCTCGGCGGCTCGGGCAGCGTGTCCGGCGCGATCGTGGGCGGCGTGTTCGTCACGTTCACCGTGAAGATGATCGAGCAGCTCCAGCGCTTCGAGTCGGTGCAGGCGCTCCAGGCAGCCTACCCCGCGCTCGACCTCAACGCGCTGCGCATGGTCGTCTACGCGTCCGTGCTGATCGGCCTCATGATCTTGCGCCCCGAGGGCATCTTCGGCGAGCGTGAGCTCTTCCGGCGCAAGCCCCGCCAGCGCGTCAGCCACGCTCCGCCCGAGCCCTTGCCTGCGCGCACCGAGGCGGAGGCGGATCCGAAGAGCGAGACCGGGCCCCTCACGGGGAAGGGGGAGAAGTGAGCGCGCTCGACCTCCAGGGCGTGACGAAGACCTTCGGCGGCCTGCGCGCCGTCGGGGGTGTGACCTTCAAGGTGCCCGAGCGCTCCATCTTCGGCCTCATCGGTCCGAACGGCGCGGGCAAGACGACGGTCTTCAACCTCGTGACTGGCGTTTACAAGCCGGATACGGGCTCGATCCGCTTCGCCGGCGAGGAGCTCTCGCAGCTCAAGCCCGCGCAGATCGCGCGCCGCGGCGTCGCGCGCACGTTCCAGAACATCCGCCTCTTCGGCCAGCTCACCGTGCTGGAGAACGTGCTCGTCGCCTGCGAGAACCGCAGGCGCTCGGGCCTGCTCTCGGCCCTGCTCCGCTCGCCCTCGTTTTTCCGCGACGAGGCCGAGATGCAGCGTCGCGCGATCGAGCTGCTCGCGATCTTCGACCTCGATGGACTCGCGGACGAGACCTCGACCTCGCTCTCCTACGGCAACCAGCGCCGGCTGGAGATCGCGCGCGCGATGATGCTCGAGCCGAAGATCCTGCTGCTCGACGAGCCGGCCGCGGGCATGAACTACGGCGAGGCCGAGGGCCTGAAGAAGCAGATCCGCTGGCTGCGCGACCGCTTCGATCTGACGGTCATCCTCGTCGAGCACAACATGCAGGTGGTCATGGGCGTGTGCGAGGAGATCCACGTGCTCGACCACGGCGAGACCATCGCCCACGGCACGCCCGAGGAGGTCCGCAAGGATCCCAAGGTGCTCGCCGCGTACCTCGGCGAAGAGACGCCGGACGAGGCCGCGGCTGCCGCAGCGGCCGAGGAGGAGGCCGCGACGTGAAGACCGCGCACCCGACGCGAAAGGCCCCCACGGCCGAGGTGGGCAAGCCGCTGCTCGTCGTGGAGAAGCTCGCCGTCTCGTATGGCGGCATCAAGGCGCTGAAGGGCGTGAGCCTGGAGGTGCGCCGCGGCGAGATCGTCGCGATGATCGGCGCGAACGGCGCGGGCAAGACGACGACGTTGAAGACGATCGTGCGGCTCTTGCCGATCACCACGGGCAAGGTCGTCTACGACGGCAAGGATCTCGCCGGGGTCCCGGCCGAGGAGATGGTGAGCTTCGGCATCTCCCTCGTGCCCGAGGGCCGCGCGATTTTCCCGAACCTGACGGTGCGCGAGAACCTGGAGATCGGCGCCTGGAACCACAAGAACCGCGCGACGATGGACGAGACGCTCGAGGACGTGGTGCGCCTCTTCCCGAGGCTCGGCGAGCGCATGAAGCAGGAGGGCGGCACGCTCTCGGGCGGTGAGCAGCAGATGCTCGCGATTGGCCGCGCGCTGATGGCCCGGCCCTCCATGCTCCTGCTCGACGAGCCCTCGCTCGGCATCGCGCCGCGCCTCGTCGCGGACATCTTCGAGGCGATCGCCCGGGTCGCGCAGGCCGGGACGACCATCCTGCTCGTCGAGCAGAACACGCGCCTGGCGCTGAAATACAGCATGCGGGCGTATGTGCTCCGTACCGGCGAGATCGCGATGACCGACGATTCGAAGGCGCTCGCGGCGAATGAAGAGGTCCGCGCGGCGTACCTCGGCGGCTAGCGCTCCCTGACCTCGCTCGCGCTGCGAAATGACGCGGCACGTGGTGTGCAAACGCGGACGCACGGATCGCGCTGCGCAGCCCGCGTCGCCGCGCCGAACCCGCTCTCCGCGCGTTCGCCGGTTCCTGGGCCCACGGGCGCGTCTTTTGCTAAGGGCGAACCATCATGGAATCTGCTGCTGCGATACGCGTCCTGGTCATCGACGAGAACCCCACGAGCGCCGGTAACCTCGCGACGTTCCTCTCCGCGCATCATTACGATGTGGCGACCTGCTCTGCCTTGGACGGGGCCCGGGATGTGGTCTCGTCGCGCAGGCCGCACGTGCTCGTGCTCGCGACGAAGGACCATCCGCACGCCGAGGTCGAGGAGGTGCGGAAGGTGTATCCTCGGCTGCCGCTCGTGCTGCTGACGGCGGAGGCGGGCCAGGAGCTTCTGCTCGACGTCGAGGCGTTCGCCCCCGCGGTTCCGGCGTCCCCTTCGCGCGGCTTTGGCCACATCGAGTCGGCCGTCGAAGCTGCAGCGCACTTTTCCTGACGTCCTGCAAGCCGACCTCCCCGGAGGGCGCCGCGTTCGTCGTGGCTCGATGGACACATGTGCGTGTCCCTGCACCACGCTTGCGCGGCGCAGCAGGAAAGGCGACCATTCGCCCCCCTGGTCGAAGGATCGACCAAGGACTGAGGCGCGCCCACGTTCCCCGGCGCGCCCTCGCCGAGGCTCCCGCCTCGTTCGCGCCCTTCCCGGAGGACCGATGTCGAAATTCAAGGGCTTCCTCGCCGTCCTTGCGGCGCTTTGCGTCTTCGTGTTCGCAGGGCGCGCCGAGGCGACGCATTTACGTTACGCCAACATCACCTGGAGCATCCCCGACCCGGTCTCGGCTCCACGCACCGTGCGCTTCGAGGTCACGACCGGTTGGCGCGCCACGTTCGTCGATTCCACGACGCTCTTCTTCGGCGACGGGACCTACCACGCCACGACGACAGGCGCGGTCATCGGGAGCGGGGTCGATGCCGCGGGCCTCGAGTACAAGGTCACCCGATACGCCGCGACGCACACCTACGCCGCGGCCGGCCAGTACATCGCGTATTTCGGTTCGTGCTGCCGCATCTCGGAGCTCGTCAACGGCGCCGACGATAACTTCCGCGTCGAGGCCAAGGTCGACTTGACGCCGGGCAACACGGGCAACGCCGTCTCGGTGGTGCCCGCGCTCATCCAGATGCAGGTGAACGGGATCCGCACGATCCAGATCCCCGCGACCGATCCCGATGGGACACCGGTCACCTGCCGCTTCTCCAACGCGGCGGAGATCGGCGACGCGGCCACGGTCAATCCCCCGAAGATTCCGGCCAACAACAACGCCCCGACGCTCGCCCCGAGCACGAACCCGCCGGGCTGCACGCTCACGTGGGACACGAACGGCGCCGTCGCGGGCCAATCGTATGCGGTTCAGGTGGTGCTCGAGTCGCCGAACGAGAACGACCTGACGCTCAAGAGCAGCGCCGTGCTCGACTTCATAATCGAGATGGTCCAGTCGCCCGTGCCGACGTGCACGGGCAGCGACAGCTTCGTCGTCGACATGGGCCAGAAGCTCGACACGAACTTCACGGGGGCGTCGAACTCGTTCCTCAAGATGACGTCGATCGGCTCGGTCGGCCTCCTGAACCCCATCCCCGGCACGACCAAGCCGAGCCCCTTCACGACGAACCTCACCTGGACGCCCGGCCCCGGCGAGGAGGGGACACACGTCCTCGCGATCGTGTACACGAACCAGCTCAACGTCAGCGGCTACTGCACGCTCACGGTGACGGTGCCGGAGTGCGCCGTGTACGGCACACCCTGCTCGACCGGCATCGGCGCCTGTTTGGGTACGGGTATCGAGCAGTGCCTCGGGCCCGACGTGATTTGCACCGCCGTGGCGAAGGCTCCGATGCCCGAGGTCTGCAACGGCATCGATGACGACTGCAACGACACGATCGACGACAACAACCCCGAGTCCGGCACGCCCTGCACGACGGGCCTGCCTCCGGTGTGCGGCGCGGGCGTGAACGACTGCAACGCAGGCGTGCTCGAGTGCGTGCCCGACGTCGCGCCCGGCAGCATCGTCGAGACCTGCAACGGGGTCGACGACGATTGCGACGGCACGACCGACGAGGGCTACGGCCTCGGCGTGTCCTGCATCGTGGGCGACGGCGTGTGCGAGGCGGTCGGCAAGATCGTCTGCGACGGGCCGGATGCCACGACCTGCGACGCGGTCCCCGGCGTTCCCACGACGGAGATGTGCGACGGCGCGGACAACGACTGCGACGGCGTGCCTGATGACGGCTTCGACGTCGGCACGTCCTGCATGGAGGGCCTCGGCGAGTGCGTGGCGAGCGGCGTGAACGTCTGCAAACCCGATGGCACCGGCGTGGTCTGCAACGCGGTGCTCGGGACGCCGACCCTCGAGATCTGCGGCGACGACAAGGACACCGACTGCGACGGCAACAACGAAAACGGCTGCGGCGACATGGACGGCGACGGCCTGTACGACGCCCTCGAAGAGCAAACCGGCACGAAGCCGGACGACGCCGACAGCGACGACGACGGCGTGCTCGACGGCGAGGAGCCCCAATGGGACGAGGACTCCGACGGCGACGGGCTCATCAACGCGCTCGATCCCGACAGCGATGACGACGGCCTGTTCGACGGCACCGAGCTCGGCAAGTCCTGCAACGATCCCGACACGGCCGCGCATCTCGGCCACTGCCGGCCCGACGCCGACGCCGGCCAGACGGGGACCGATCCGCTGAACCCCGACAGCGACGACGACGGCAAGAGCGACGGCTCGGAGGACCCGAACCTGAACGGCGCCGTCGACCCGGGCGAGGGCAACCCCGAGAACCCCGGCGACGCGAACACGACGAAGGACTTCGACGGCGACGGCCTCGGCGACGCGCTGGAGAAGACGCTCGGCACGGACGAGAAGGACGCGGACTCGGACGACGACGGCCTGCTCGACGGCGACGAGCGGAACCCGAGCGACGACACGGACGGCGACGGGCTCATCAACGTGCGTGACGTCGACAGCGACAACGACGCGCTCTTCGACGGCACCGAGGCGGGCAAGGGCTGCCAGCACCCGGCGACGAACGCCACGGCCGGTCATTGCCGCGCCGACGGCGATCTCGGCGGCACGAAGACCTCGCCCGTCGCGCGCGACACCGACGGCGGCTCGAAGAGCGACGGCTCCGAGGACGGCAACCTCAACGGCGTGATCGACTCGGGCGAGGGCAACCCGAACAACGAGTCCGACGACGCGAATGTCGTCGACACCGACGGCGACGGCCTGAGCGACGCGCTGGAGAAGGCGCTCGGCACGGGCGCGAACGACGCGGACACGGACGACGACGGCCTCGCCGACGGCGACGAGCCGAACCCGAGCGACGACACCGACGGCGACGGCGGGCGCAACGTGAAGGACGCGGACGCGGACAACGACGGTCTCGCCGACGGCACGGAGGCGGGCCGCCCGTGCGACGGCGAGGGGACGGACGCGGCCGCGCAGAAGTGCACCGCGGACGCGGATAACGGCGCGACGAAGACGCTCGTGCTCGTCGCGGACACGGACGGCGGCTCGAAGAGCGACGGCGCCGAGGACACGAACCTGAACGGCAAGCTCGACGCGGGCGAGACGAACCCGCTCTTCGCCGGCGACGACATCACGCAGCCCGAGTGCACGGCGGACGCGGACTGCGGCGGTGCGTCGAGCGGCACGATCTGCCAGGAGCAGCGCTGCGTCCCCGGCTGCCGCGGCGCCGGCGGCAACGGCTGCCCCGAAGGTCAGGTGTGCTCGTCGACGTCGGACGCGCCCGGCCTGTGCAAGGCCGAGCCGCCGCCGGACACCACCCCGGAGACGCCGGAGACCCCCGAGGGTTGCGGCTGCCGCACCGCGCCTGCGCAAGGCGGCGCGCTGCCCATCACGCTCACGCTCGTCGCGGGTCTCCTCTTCGCGACGCGCCGCCGCCGCGCGGCCTGAGCGCCCGCCCCGTCACCCCTCTCCCGCCGCTGCGGGAGAGGGGTTCATCCCACCTCATCCGAAGCCACGAGCCCGTCGTAGAACTCGGTCACGATCGACGCGAGCCACGCTTGCGCGGCCGGCGTCGTGATCGTCGCCGCGAGCGCGGGGAATGTCGCGTCCGCGAGGGCGCGGACGATCTCGCGCGGCGGTTTGTCCGGCAGCCCGAGCGACGCGAACACCTCGGACACGGGCTTCGCCTCGTTCTCCTTCACCCACGCCGTCACGAAGGCGCGCCGCCGCGCCGCGAGCTCCTCGTTCGCCGCGAGGTGCGCCGCCACGTCGACGCCGATGCGCGCGCCTTGTTTCGTCGCGTCGACATCGAGCAGCACCTCGGCGAAGCGTTGCTCCAGGAGGAACCGCGCGAGCCTCTGCCGCAGCGCCACGAACGGCGGCTCGTTGCCGCGCGCGAGGATCGACTCCGCGGCGTTCTTCACGGCCTTCTGCGAGAAGCCGAGCAAGAACTTCCGGATCTCTGGATCGAGCCGCTTCTCGAAGTCCACGCGCAGCCCGTCGATCGACTTGCCCACGCCGCCGAGGCCGAAGGGCCCGAGCTTTTTCATCAGCGAGGGCAACCCCCACTCCGCGACGAACGGGTTCACGCGCTCCGAGAACTGCTTCAGCCCGTCGTGCATGACCTCGCGCATGACCTCGCGCGCGGCCTCGCTCTCGGCGATCTCGCGCACGAGCTTCGGCGGGAGCACGTCGGGCCGCGCGACGAGCTCGGCGAGGCCTTTTTGCGCGTGCTCCGGCACGAACGATCCGATCGTCGCGCGCTCCTTCACGAGCTGCGCGTGCACCTCGCGCGCGAGCCGCTCGATCGCGGGGCGCAGCGCGCCGTCCACGGTCTGCTTCGTGATCGCCGCATCGAGCGCCAAAGCGAGCGAGCCAGGCTCGACGAGCTGACCGAGCGGCGCGAAGCGAAGCTCGTCGAGCACGTCGGCCACGGTCTTTTGCCACTCGGCGCGCGCGGCGGGCGAGGTGAGCCGCGCTTTCAGGAAGGCGATGTGCCGCGTCTTGAGGTCATCGAGCGCGGCGCGGGTCGTCTGCACGGATCGATCGTTCACCTGCCGAAGGTAACCCGCGTGCCTTTGCAGCGCGAGGCGCCGAGGGCGCGCGGGTCCTCCGGCGCGGCTTGGAAGTGTCGAGGTTCGTCAGGACTTGTCACGGGGGGCGGGGGAGGCGCGGCAGGATGTGACGAGCAGAGACAAACCGAGACAACGTTTTACAAGTCCATGACAACTATGACGGCCGGGCTCTGGTACTCCCTCGTTGTCTGCTGTTTTTTTGCGCCCGAGGGAGGCGCGCCCGATGCTCCACACGATGCTCGTCGTCCTGTACTTCGCCGTCCTCCTCGCTCTCAGCGCGTATGGTCTGCACCGGCTGCACCTCGTGGTCCTGTGCCTTCGGCATCGCCGCGCGATCGAGCGCGCGAAGCAAATGCCTCACGTGGCCGAAGAAGACCTGCCTCGCGTGACGATCCAGCTCCCGCTGTTCAACGAGTCCACGGTGGCCGCGCGCCTGCTCGAGGCGACCGCGCGCATGGACTACCCGGCGGACAAGCTGGAGATCCAGGTCCTCGACGACTCGACCGACGAGACGCAAGCGCTCGTACGTGCGCACGTCGACCGCCTGCGCGAGCGCGGCGTCGACGCCGTCTACCTGCACCGGACGAACCGCGTCGGCTACAAGGCGGGCGCGCTCGACGAGGGGCTCAAGGTCGCGAAGGGTGACCTCGTCGCCATCTTCGACGCGGACTTCATCCCGCAGCCCTCGTTCGTCCGCAGCATCGTGGGTCACTTCGCGGACCCGAAGATCGGCATGGTCCAGACGCGCTGGGGCCACCTGAACCGCGAGCACTCGGTGCTCACGAAGGTGCAGGCGCTCATGCTCGACGGCCACCACCTCGTCGAGAACCGCGCGCGTTACGGCGCCGGCCTGCTCTTCAACTTCTCCGGCACCGGCGGCATGTGGCGCAAGAACGCGATCCACGAGGCCGGCGGCTGGCAGCACGACACGCTCACCGAGGACCTCGACCTCTCGTACCGCGCGCAGCTCGCGGGCTGGAAATTCGTCTACCGCGAGGACGTGGTCTCGCCGTCGGAGCTGCCCGAGGACGTCTCGGCGCTCCGCGCGCAGCAGTACCGCTGGGCGAAGGGCACCGTGCAGACGGCCCGCAAGCTCCTCAAGCGCGTGCTCTCCTCGAACATCAGCCTGGCGCAGCGCATCGAGGCGCTCTTCCACCTCACGCCGCACTTCGCCTACCCGCTCATGGTGACCTTGAGCGTGCTGCTCCTGCCGGCGCTCGTGCTCCTGCCGGCCACGGACACGCTCACGATGCTCATCGTCGATCTGCCGCTCTGCGTGGCGACGACGGGCTCGCTCGCGGCGTTCTACATGTTCGCCGAGGCGGCCCAGGGCCGGAGCCGCGCGAACGTGCTCACGCGGCTGCCGATGCTCATCGCCCTCGGCACGGGCCTCGCGCCGCACCTCTCGAAGGCGGTCTTCGAGGGCCTACGCCACATGGCCGGTGAGTTCGTCCGGACCCCGAAGCACGGCGTCAACAAGGGCCGCTACCGCGCCCGCGCCGACCTGCCGCTCCTCGAGACGGGCCTGTGCCTGCTCTCCTTCGGCTCGACGGTCGCCTCGATCCAGACGGGCCACTACTTCGCCACGCCGTTCGCGGCGCTCTTCACGATCGGCTATGGCTACGTGGCGATGCTCGTGGCGCACGAGCAGTCGACGCGCCGCCGCGAGGCCGCGCCCATGCTCCTCGCCGCGTCGAGCGAGCGCCCGAGCGAGCCCACGGCCGCCGCCGAGCAGCCCGTCGGCAAGCTCGCTGCCTGATCGCCTCTCCCTCCCGTCACGCGCCGCCGCGGCGCCCCTCCTCGCCCCTCCACGCTTCTCCACATCACTCCCCCCTGGAAATTCCGGGCCCGGGCTCTTATTCTCGGCGTCGCAAGGGCGGGACTTTCGTCTATGACCAAGGCCGAAATCGTACAAGCCGTCTACGGTCGGCTCGGGGGGTTCTCGAAGAAGGAGTCGGCAGACCTCGTCGACCTCGTGTTCGAGACGATGAAGGAGACCCTCGGCCGCGGTGAGAAGATCAAGATCTCGGGCTTCGGCAACTTCGTTCTGCGCGACAAACGCCAGCGCCAGGGCCGGAATCCGCAGACGGGCGATCCGATCGTGATCACCGAGCGCCGTGTCCTCTCCTTCAAGGCGAGCCAGATCCTGAAGCACGCGCTGAACCCGCGTGTCTCCGGGGCGAGCGGCGCCACGGCTTCCGCCGTCGCGGAGGAGTGAGCGGCTTGTCCGGGCGCCGAGAGCTTCCTGCGAAGCTCTACTACCGCATCGGAGAGGTCGCCGGGATCGTCGGCGTCGAGACGCACGTGCTGCGTTACTGGGAGAGCGAGTTCCGCTCCATCCGGCCGCAGAAGTCCGCCAAAGGGCAACGTGTCTACTCGCGCCGCGACGTGGAGACGCTGCTCAAGGTGAAGGACCTGCTCTACGCGCACCGCTTCACGATCGCGGGCGCGCGTCGCAAGCTGCGCGAGGGCGGCATCGAGCCGCCCGGCGAGGACGATCCGAGCGTGGAGCAAGCGCGAAGGATGCGCGAGGCGCTGCTCGACATCCGGAGCGAGCTCGTCGCGATGATGCGTGAGCTCGACGAGCCCAAGGCCACGGGCAAGAAGAGCTAGAGCGGCGCGCGATGACCGAGCGGCGCGAGGAGGCGCTCTCCGGCGGGGCCATCGTGCGCTTCGGCGTGCCCGCGGGCGCAGTGGAAGAGCGCGCCGAGGCGCTGCCGCGGATCGAGGTGTCGAGCCTGAAAGGCGCGCGCGTGGGGCTGCGGGCTGGCTTCGTGGACGAGGCGGGTTTGCGGCTGCGCGTCGCGTGCGTGGAAGCGCCGTCGGACCGGTTCGCGCCGGGCGTGGAGGAGATCGTGCTCGGCATGGCGACGTCGATCGCGCGGGGCGCGGCGTCGGACGGGATCACGCTCGACCGCTGGGATGCCGAGGGGATCACGCGGCACGAGGGCCGCTTCGAGCAAGCGCTCACGGGGCAGGGGACGCGTGGCGAGAGGCCCGTCACGCTTCGAGGTTGGCACGTCCTCGGCTTCGAGGGCGCCGCGAGCGAAGCGGTGTTGTGCACGTTCGTCTGCGAGGAGCCACGCGCGGGCGAGCGTTGCGCCGCGCTCGTGGCGAACGCCGAGCTCACGTCGCTCGTGCCGCCGCCGCCGCCGAGTTTGCTGGTGCGTACGATCTTGATGGCAGCCGAGCGGCCGCGGGAGGCGGCCTTGCTCGGCCTGGGGATCGGCGTGCTCTTGGTCGCGGTGCTGCTCGCGCGGCGACCGCGACCTTCGCCCTGAGACTCAGAACGGGATGTCGTCGCCGCCGTCGTAGCCGCCGAAATCATCCGGCGGAGGCCCGGGATCCGGCGCGGGACGACCGGCGCCGCCGCCGCCACCGCCGCCGCCGCGGTTGGTGCCGCCGCCACCACCCCCACCACCGCCGCGCGAGCCGCCGTAACCACCACCGCCGCGGCTGCCGCCGCCGCTGCCACCCCCACCACCACCGCTGAAGTCGCCGTAGTCGCCGCCGCCGCCACCACCGCCGCGCGCGGGCGGGCCGGAGAAGTCGGCGGGCGGGCCCATGTCATCGCCGGCGGGCGCGCCGCGACCACGGCCGGCGAGGATCACGTTGTTCGCGATGACCTCGGTCTTGTAGCGCTTGTTGCCGTCGCGATCGTCGTAGCTCGACGTGCGCAGCGAGCCCTCGATGAAGAGCGACGAACCTTTGCCGAGGATCTTCGCCAGCGCCTCGCCGCGCTTGCCCCACACGACGACGTTGTGCCAGTCGGTGCGCTCGCGGCGGACCTTGTCTTTGTCGAGGTAGCTCTCGGTCGTGGCGAGGCGAAGGTTGAGCACGGCTTGGCCACCCTGGGTGAACCGAAGCTCGGGATCTGAGCCCAGATTTCCGAGCAACATGACGCGATTGAAGCCTTCCGCCATCGACTTGTCCTTCCTTACAACCCTTGCGACACAGACCGCGTGCGGACTCCGGTCTCCCTTGTTCCGCGTCGAGCGTCAAGGGAGAGGCGTCCCTCTTCAGATTGTTCGTTTCTCGGCTCCCGTTCGGCTCGTTCGTCCGTGCGGCGTTCGTCAGTGCACGGTCTTCGCGGCTTGCGCGATCACCTCGGCGAGCAGGAGCTTCGCCACGTTCAGATAGATCAGGATCCCGAGCACGTCGATCAGCGTGGCGATGAACGGCGTCGAGCTCGTCGCCGGATCGAGGCCGAGCTTGCGCAGGAGCAGCGGCAGCATCGAGCCCACGGTGCAGCCCATGATCACGATGAAGAACAACGTGAAGCCGACGGTGAACATCAACGGAAAGCCGTCGCCCCAGAGGTAGATGCGCGTCATGCCGATGGTCGCGAGCATCAGGCCGAGCACCACGCCCTGGCCGACCTCGCGCACCATGACGCGCTTCCAGTCGATCGGCTTCACGTCGCCCACGGCGAGGCCGCGGATGATGAGCGACGACGACTGCGAGCCGGTGTTGCCGCCCGTCGAGATGAGCATCGGCACGTAGTAGGCGAGCTTCGAGACGGCCTCGATGATCTCGTCGTAGTGCCGCAGCACCGTGCCCGTGATGAATTCGCTCACGAGCAGCGCCGCGAGCCACGGCGCGCGCTTCTGGATGAACGTCCAGAACCCCGTCTGGAAGTAGCCCTCCGCCATCGGCTCGACGGCGGCGAGGCGCTGCAAGTCTTCGTTCTGCTCCTGCGTGAGCACGTCCATCACGTCGTCGACCGTGATCACGCCGAGCAGCTTTCGATCCGGGCCGACCACGGGCATCGCCGCGAAGTCGTACTTCGCCATCTTCCGCGCGACCTCTTCCTGATCGGTCTCGGGGCTGAGCGCGAAGATGTTCTCCGTCATCACGTCCGTGATCCGGTCCGTGGGCGCGGCGAGCAAAAGGTCACGCAAGGACACGATGCCGAGCAGGCGGTCGTCGTCGGAAAGTACGTAGACGTAATAAATCGTCTCGGCATCCTGGGAGGATTGGCGGATGCGCTCGATCGCCTCGGCGACCGTGATCGTGGGCGGCACCGAGACGTAGTCGGTGGTCATCAGGCCGCCGGCGCTGTCCTCGGGCCACTTCGCGAGCTCTTCGACCTCGGCGGCGGCCTCGGGATCGACCTTCTCCAGCGTCTCGAGCAGGTTGTCGCCGACCTCCTCGGGCAGGGCTTCGATGAGGTCGGTCCGCTCGTCGGCGGCCATCTCCGAGACGATCGGCGCGGCGTTCTCGACGCCGAGCTCCTCGACGAGCGCCTCCTGCTGATCCTCGTCGAGGCGCTCGAAGATCGGCGCGGCCTCCTCGGGCTTCAGCGTCTTGAGGATGAGGGCCGCCTCGTGCTCTTCGAGCATGCCGAGCAGGTCGGCGAGGTCCTCGTCGTGGATCTCCTCGAGCAAGGCGCCGATCTGCGCGGGATCCTCGGCGAGGAGCTCTCGCACCTCGGGCAGCATCGCGACGGCGACTCGCATCATCGGGCGCCAATCAGCCAGAGGAGCCGCGCGCCCGCAAGCGGGATCGCGGGGGGCACGGCGATGCGCGGGGGTGCCCGGTCCGGGCCCTCTCTGGGCCTCCCGTCCCCGGCCCTGGACCGGCTCGCCCGTTGTCCATGACGCCAACTAAGTTGGCAAATGGGAGAGCAGGATCTCCACGGAGGACGAGGGCTCGGGTCGGCACGCCTGTTGCGTGGCACATGCCTTGATCGCGGACTTTTCTGCAAATGGGCCGTTCCCAGGCCGGATCTCGAATTGACAGCCTTCCCGGGAGGTCCCTAGCATCGAGGCCATCGATCACGGACGGTCCCGGCAGCATGGGTCCCGTTCGTCGCGGCAACTCCGTTTCTGGGACGAGCCCAGCGTAAGGTCGGCTAAGGAGCTCAGCATGAAAGGCTTACAGCGTCAGAAAAGCTTCCTGGGGAAGCGCGCGGCCAAAGCGGCCCTCTCGATGGTCGTAGCCACCACGGCGGCTGGCGCCGCAGGCTGCCTCGACCGGCCCGTCGAGACCGTCGAGCCCCGTATCACGGCGACGATCGTCGAGCGGCTCACCCAGAGCTCGGTCGACAAGATCGACATCCTGCTCGCCATCGACAACTCGCGGTCGATGGCCGACAAGCAGAACATCCTCGCGCTCGCGGTCCCCGACCTCGTCGCGGGCCTCGTGAACCCGCGCTGCATCGACGACAACGGCGCTCCTGCGATGACGCAGCCGAGCTACCCGACCGATGACTGCCCGGCCGGCACGAAGCGCGAGTTCCAGCCGGTGTACGACATTCACATCGGCGTCACCAGCTCCAGCATCGGCGGCCACGGCGCGGACTCGTGCCCGAACTCCGACGCGAACAGCAAGGAGTGCTCGCCGCAGCCGAACACGACGAACAACGACAAGGGTCACCTGCTCTCGCGCCTCGACCAGTGCGGCGGCGCCTCGGTCGACACCTATCCGTACGGCACGGGCAGCACGGACAAGGGCTTCCTCGCGTGGGATCCGGAGCAGAAGCTCTCGCCGCTCGGTGAGAAGGACATCCCGAACCTGCAGGCGAACCTGCGCGACATGGTCATCGGCACGGGCCAGATCGGCTGCGGGTACGAGTCCCAGCTCGAGAGCATCTACCGCTTCCTCGCGGACCCCGAGCCCTACGACACGATCTCCGTCGTCAACAACCGCGCGACGCCCGACGGCACGGACACGATCCTCCTGCAGCAGCGCGCCGAGTTCATGCGGCCCGACTCGCTGCTCGCGATCGTCATGCTCACCGACGAGAACGACTGCTCCATCAAGGAGTACGGCCAGTTCTACTACGTCGGCCAGCTCCGCATCGGCGCGACGAACGTCCGCATGCCGCGCGCGCGTCAGGAGTGCGCCACCAATCCGGACGACCCGTGCTGCAAGTCGTGCGGCCAGGATCCGGGGAGTTGCCCCGCCGACGCGAGCTGCACGAACCCGCAGGGCGGCCCGGCGCTGCTCAACGTCGAAGAGGACGACATCAACCTGCGCTGCTGGGATCAGAAGCGCCGCTTCGGCATCGACTTCCTCTACCCGACGGACCGTTACGTCCAAGCGTTCTCGGCCGCGGAGATCCAGAACCGCGCGGGTGAGCTCGTCCCGAACCCGATCTTCTCGGACCTGAACCCCCAGGACAACATCACGAACATCCGCGACGCCGGCCTCGTGTTCTTCGCCGGCATCGTCGGCGTGCCCTGGCAGGACATCGCCCGCGACAAGACCGACCTGTCGAAGGGCTTCAAGAACGCGAACGAGATGAACGCGCCGATCGACGCGAGCGGCTTCTCGACCTGGGACGTCATCCTCGGCAGCTCGAAGACGCAGGACGGCAAGCCCCTCGATCCGCTCATGATCGAGTCGGTCCAGAAGCGCACGGGTACGAACCCGATCACGGGCGACGTGCTCGTCGACTCCTCGACGCCGAACGCGAACCCGCTGAACGGCCACGAGTGGACGATCGCGAACGACGACCTCCAGTACGCGTGCGTCTTCCCGCTGCCCGTCGCGGATCAGCGCGACTGCACGAACACGAACCTCACGGCCTGCGACTGCTTCGAGGTGGGCAACGACAACCCGCTCTGCCAGCAGGACCCGAACAACGGCAACCAGCCGACGCTCCAGGTCCGCGCGAAGGCGTACCCCGGCGTCCGCCCGCTCGAGGTCATGCGTGACCTCGGCGATCAGGGCATCGTCGCCTCCGTGTGCCCGTCGAAGATCGAGGCCGCCGACCTCGACAAGCCGGACTTCGGGTATCGCCCGGCCATCGGCTCGATCATCGACCGCCTGAAGAGCGCGCTCAAGGGCCAGTGCCTGCCCCGCACGCTCACGCCCGACGGCTCGGGCAACATCCCGTGCCTCATCCTCGAGGCGCGCAACACGCAGGGCGCCGGCTGCGTCTGCGACCCGGCCAAGGCCCGCGCCGAGATCCCGGCCGAGGGTCCGAAGGCGAAGGCGGTCCAGCTCGCGAAGGAAGATCCGGCGGCGGCGAAGGCTGGCTGGGACTGCTTCTGCGAGATCACGCAGTCGAAGGACGCGGAGCGTACGGCCTGCCAGGACGACTCGAGCGCGGAGCCGCAGCTCAACGGCCAGCCGGTCAACGGCTGGTGCTACGTCGACGGCACGACCACGCCGCCGACGGGCAACGTCGAGATCGTCAAGGACTGCCCGGCGAACGAGCAGCGCATCATCCGCTTCGTCGGCGCGGGCGAGGCGCAGCCGGGTTCGACGCTGTTCATCACCTGCTCGGGTGACACCGGCGGCTGAACTCGACCGTAGCTGACCTCCTGAGATAGAAACGTGACGAGGCCCGACATCGGGCCTCGTCGCGTTTTGTGGTAAGACGGCGCCCCGAGGTGACGTCGAAAAAGAAGATCCTGATCATCGAGGACGAGCCGCACATCGTCCTCGGCCTGACCGACGCGCTCGAGTTCGAGGGTTTTTCCGTCGTCTCGGCGGGCACGGGCAACGCCGGCGTGCAGCTCGCGCGGCAGGAGAAGCCGCAGGCGATCCTGCTCGACCTGATGCTCCCCGACACGAACGGGTTCAAGGTCTGCGAGGAGCTGCGTCGCTGGGATGCGTTCATCCCGATCATCATCCTGACGGCGCGTGGCCAGGAGCTCGACAAGATCCGCGGCCTCGACGCGGGCGCCGACGACTACGTCACGAAGCCCTTCAGCGTGGGCGAGCTCATCGCTCGCATGCGCGCCATCTTCCGGCGCACCACGCGCGGGCCCGGCGATCCGACGCCTGAGGTCTTCACGATCGGGCAGGCCAAGATCAACATGACGACCCACACGGTCGCGCGCGGCTCGAAGTCGAGCCCGCTCTCGTTCTACGAGGTCGAGCTCCTGCGCCTGCTCTACGAGCGCGTAGGCCAGCCCGTCTCGCGCGAGGAGATCCTGCAGAAGGTCTGGGGCGTCGAGGGGTCTCCCACGAACCGCACCGTCGACAACTTCATCGTCAAGCTGCGCAAGAAGGTCGAGAAGTCCCCGGACAAACCGCAGCACATCCTGACGGTGTACGGGCACGGCTACAAGCTGGCGCCTTGAGGTGGGGGGCTCCGGTCGGACGGCGTTGCCGTCCTTCCTCTGCCCCCACCCCCGCAGGTCAACGTAGCGGGACGACGTTGCGCACGTCGATCGGGACGCTGACGATGTCGTGCCGGAGCCGCGCGGCGTCGAGGCCGCCGAGGCTCGTGCCTTCGCGGAGCTGGCGCGCTTCGAGGTAGAGGCCGGGGCGGCCGCGGAAGGCGCTGTCGCCGACGAAGCCGATCTCGTCGCCCGCTTCGAGCGGCGCGCCGACGACCGCACGTTCACTCGGCCGATCGAGGTTTCCGTGCACGAGCAAGACCTGCCGCAGCCGGCCCCCGTCGCGCACGAGGTGCGCCGTGACGACCGTCTCGCCGAGCATGTCCCCGACAAACGCGACCTCCGCCGGCCCCTCCTGTCCTTCGAGGGACAGCGACACGACCGCATCCCCGCTCGACGCGTCGAGCAGCACGGCGCCGGGCCCAGGCGAAACCTCTCCCGCTTCGAGCGAGAGGTCGAAGGGCCGATCGAGCCCCGCGAGCACCGACGGTGCTGCCTCGGCCGTGAGCGGGAAGCGGTAGGCCGCGACCGCGACGGGGCGCTCCGGCCGGCGCGGGACGAGCGGGCTCCGCTCCGCCGCGGTCGGGATGTCCTCGGGGAACTCTTCGCGGCCGTCCGGCTGCGGCGCCCGACCCGGCGGGGGCAGGGGGATGCACACGTCGCCCTCGGGCAACGTGCGCGGACCACAGGACGCGGCCACGCCCGGGGCGACCGTGGAGGGCGCTTTCGCGGGCTCGGGCGCCTTCGCCCGGGGGGTTTTCCCGAGCGCGCCGAGGGCCGCGAACAGGGCGGCAAAAGCGGCGGCCCGGACGAGCGGCTGCATCGCCCTTCGGTATAGCCCAGGCCGAAGCGCCGTTCGAGCCGGGGACCCGCGCCACCGTCGGGGACGGGGCCCTACGAACGTTCAGGGGGTCCCTGCAGCGCGTCCGTGGGCGCCGCGGCTTGCGTCGGCACGAGGCTGTTGATAGCTCCTGTCTTCGTGCAAGACCGCTCCTCGATCGAAAAGTCTCTGAACGCGCTCTTCGACGCCGAACGCACCGTTCGCCGCGTGCATGACGAGCTCGCCGACAAAACCGAAGGCGTGCTCCTCGATGTGCTCACCGACGCGATCACGACCGCCCTCAAGGAGAGCGACGAGGACGAGTCCGCGTTGCGGCTCGTGCGGATCGCAGCGCTGCTCGGCGAGCTCCAGGGGCCGCGGGTCGTCGACGCGATGATCGACGTCCTCTCGTCCGAACATCCGGAGGCGCGCCGCGCCGCGGGCGAGCAGCTCGAGGAGCTCAGCTTCGAGCGGTTCAAGGAGGTCGCGCTGGGCGTCGAGCGTGCGCTCAGGCGTTTGCCCGTCGGCTCGCCCGCGCTGCCCGAGCTCCCGTACATCCTCGCGGAGGTCCCCGAGCCCGGCGTCCCCAAGGTGATCGGGCAGTTCTTGAAGCACGGCGACGCCGACGCGGTCGCGGCTGCGATCGAGGCGCTCGTGCAGATCGGCGACCCGGCGTCGGCCCGGCTCATCGAGCCGCTCGTCGACGACACGCGCACGGTCGAGCTCGAAGAGGACGGCTCGGACGCGACGACCGAGGTCACGATCGGCGAGCTCGCCGAAGAGGCGCTCGAGATGCTCGAAGCTGTTGGCGAGGACGAAGGAAACGGCGGGAACGGGAGAGCTTCGTGAGCCTCGGGACCCCGCTCACGGGGGCGGAGGTCGCGGTCTTCGATACGTCGATCATCCCGCGATATCTCACGTATTTCGGCACGTCCGCGGTGGAGATGGTCATCCCGTACTCCTCGGCGGCCGTGGCCGACATCGGCTGCCGCACGGGGTACGTCGAGCCCATGCTCGCTGACAAGCTGCCGGGCGCGAATATCGTCGGCGTCGATCCTTCGCCCCAGGCGCTCACGCTCGCGCGCGCGAAGGCGTCGGAGCTTTCGGGCGTGCACGTGAGCCTCGAACTCGCGACGGGCATGCCCTTGCCGCTGCCTGATGCGAGCTTCACGCACGGCCTGCTCGTGCATCCGGTCGTGAGCGCGCAGGCGCGGTATGCGCTGCTCGCGGAGCTCCGACGTATCCTCGTCCTCGGCGGGCAGGGCCTCGTCGCGCTGCCCGTGCGCGGCTCGTTCCCCGAGATCTACGACATGCTGCGCGAGTACGCGTTGCGGCAGGACCTCGCGGATTTCGGCAAGGCCGTGGAGGTCGCGGCGGCGAGCCGCCCGACGATCGAATCGCTCTCGGAGGAGCTCGAGAAGGTCGGGCTCGGCGAGGTCGACGTCGACGTGCAGCTCATCGGCGTCGCATTCAACAGCGGCAAGGAGTTTCTGGAAGATCCGATCGCGCAGATGATCGTCTTCCCCGACATGCGCGCGCTGCTCGAAGCCGACCCGGGCGCCGTCGAGGCCGGCTTCCGCTACGTGAGCGACGCGATCACGAAGTACTGGTCCGAGGGCGCCTTCGAGCTGACGGTCAACATCGGCTGCGCGAGCGGGCGTCGCTTCGAGTAGTCCGCGGCTCAGCGCAGCACGAAGAACGGCACGAGCGCCCAGCCGCCCGCGTCTACTTTGACGTCAAACGTTCTCCGTTGCCCGCGCACTTCGAGCGTGATCGCATGTTTCCCCGCGGGGACACGCGTCCGTGCGATCGCGATTCGCGCCGGCAGGGTCGACCATGAGCGCGTGTCGGGCGTGTCGAGCGCCGACATCGTCAGGCTCGTGGCGAAGCCGAGCAGCATGCCCACGGCCTCCGCGCTTCCATCACGGCGCTGCCGATCGTCCTGTGCTGCGTTGATCCCCGCCGCCGTCGCGCCCGCCACGGCCACGCTCGCCGCCGTGCGCGCGAGCAGACGCGTGATCGCCGCGAGCACCAGCGTCCCCTCGCGCTTGTGCCAGGCCGACCGCACCTCGCCTTCCACGTCGAGCGCCTGCTCCAGCGGCAAGATCTCCTCGCCGATCGACGCCTTAGGCACCTCGTACCCCCCGCGGCCCTGGCCCAGCGTGGGGTAGTTGATCCACGCGACCGCGCCCTGGAGCACGAGCGAATCGACCTCCCTGCGCTCCATCGGCGACAGCTCGTTCCCCACGATCTGCATCGCCATCCCGATCGGGATCCGCACCGGCGTCTTCTGCGGCACCCGCCCGAAGCCCACGACGACCAAGAGCTCCGCCTCGCCCGTCTCCTCCACGGGCGGGAGCGGCTCGGCGCCCTCCACGAGCGCGTCGACGGCCTCGTGTGTCGTCTTCTCCCCGCGCGTCAGCGCGCGGAGCGGATCCCGCAGCGACTTGTACCGCGCGTAGTCGAGCGCCTCGTCGTAGTGCAGGAGCGCCTCGTCGCGTTGCTTCGACTTCTCGAACGTGAACCCCGCGAGGTAACTCCCGAGCCCGAGCAGCGCGCCCTCGTCGCCTTGGCTCTCGATGTACTTCTGCATCACGACGAGCCGCCGCGCCTCCACGCGCGCCCCGTTGAGGTCGTGTCGCGCGAGGTAACTCAGCATGTTGAGCGTGTTCAGCAGGAGCTTTTCGTACGCAGGCGCCTTGTACGGCCCCGCGTCGTCCGAGAACACGTAGCGGCCGAGGTCCGCCGCTTTGCTCGTCGAGAGGTCGAGCACCTCGATGGCCTGATCCGCGGCGCCGAAGTCGCGCGAGGCGCGCTCGTACTGGCCCATCGCGAGGTGGATGCTGCCGCGGTCGAGCAGGAGCAGGGCCTCGTCACGCGTGACGGGCGGGAGCTCGCCCGGCGACTTCACGCCGAGCTCTCGATCGAGCGCGACGACGGCTTGATCCATCGAGCCGCGATCGAGCGCGGCGAGCGAGTCGCGCACGCGCACCTCGTGCCCGGCGCAGCCCGCGTTCGCGAGCGCGCCAAGCGCGAACGTGATCACACAGGCCGCGCGCCGGAGGCCAAGGAGCGGGCGCACGTCAATCCTGGTTCAGCAGGGCCTTCGTGAAGGCCGCCTTGTTTTGCCAGCGCACCGCGCTCGTCTCGGTCTCGATGACCTGCATGAACATGAAGTATTGCACGCGCCGCCCGCCGGCCGTGCGCTCGTCCGAGGTGTAGACCTTGCCGGTCATGTAGTACTTCGCGCCGAGCTGACGGCCGTACTGGGCCGCGTGGTTCGGATCGAACTGGCCGCCGTTCTGCCGCTCGACCTCGGCGATCATCTGGTTCTGCCGCTCGCGGCTCACGACCGTCACGAGCTGCGAGTTCACCATGAACGTCTCGGCGTCGGAGAGCACCGCCTGGAGCTGGCTGTCGATGTGCTGGCTCGTCTCGTTGAGCATCGGGAAGATCGCGAGCGTCGGCTTGTCGCCCGCGTCGGCCCAGGCCTTGGCGAGGGGCGAGGCCACGAGGTGCTTCATGTTCTCGTGGAGGAGCTGCTCCATGTCGCGTTTGTCGATGCCGGTGCTCATCGGCGGGTCGTCGAGCCCCTCGACCTCCGAGCCGCGGACGAACACGGGGTCGCTCGAGCAGCCGGCGGCGAGCGGCGCGAGCAGGAAAGCGACAGCGGGGACGAGGCGAAGGAAGGGTGCAGTTTTCATCTGTGGGGATGTGACGCTCAGGCGACGACGAGATTCACGATCTTGCCGGGTACGTAGATAAACTTCTTCAAGGTCTTGCCGGCCGTGAACGCCGAGACACCCTCGGCTGTGAGCGCGGCGTTACGGGCCTCGTCTTCGCTGGCCTTGATGGGCAGCGTCACGCGGCCGCGGACCTTGCCGTTCACTTGCACGGCCATCTCGATCACGTCGTCGACGCAGAGCGTCGGATCGAAGGTCGGCCAGGCTTCGAGCGCGATCGAACGCTCGTTGCCCCACATGCGCCAAACCTCCTCGGCCACGTGCGGCGCGAACGGCGAGACGCAGATCAAAAGACCCCGTGCAGCCTCCCGCGGCAGATCCTTCAGGGAGCCGAGGTGGTTCAGGAGGACCATCATCGCCGAGATCGCCGTGTTGAACGAGAGCGTCTCGATGTCCTCCGTGACCTTCTTGATGGTCTTGTGGACGAGGCGCTTCGTGGCGTCGTCGATGCCGTCGACGAGCTGCCGGCCCGTGAGGATCGAGAAGACGCGGTCGCGGAAGCGGACGACGCCCTGGATCTGCGCGGATTGCCAGGGTTTGACCGCTTCGAGTGGGCCCATGAACATCTCGTAGAGGCGCAGGCAATCGGCGCCGTAGCCTTTCACGATGTCGTCGGGGTTCACCACGTTGCCGGCCGATTTCGACATCTTCTCGCCGTCCTCGCCCAGGATGAGGCCCTGGTGGACGAGCTTCAGGAACGGCTCGGGGTGTTTCACCTTGCCGATGTCGAACAGCACCTTGTGCCAGAAGCGCGCGTAAAGCAGGTGCAGCACCGCGTGCTCGTTGCCGCCGATGTAGAGGTCGACGGGCATCCAATCGTCGTAGGCCTTCTGGCTCCACGGCTCGGCGTCGTTTTTCGGATCGATGAAGCGCAGGTAGTACCAGCACGAGCCCGCCCATTGCGGCATCGTGTTCGTCTCGCGCGCGTACCACTGCCCGTCTTTCTGGAAGAACCTCCAATCGACGGCGCGGGCGAGCGGGCCCTGCGGGTCGTCACCGGGGCGGAAATCGACGAGGTTCGGCAGGCGCAGGGGCAGCTCGCTCTCGGCGACGGCGATGGGTTTGTCGTAGCGGATCACATGCTCGTCGCCCTTGCGCGGGTCGCCGGCCGGATTCTTCATCTCGACAGGGAAGTAGACCGGGATCGGCTCGCCCCAGTACCGCTGCCGCGAAAACACCCAGTCGCGCAGCTTGTACGTGATCTTCGGCGCGCCTTTGCCCGAGGCGACGAGCGCGTCCACGATGGCGCGTTTGCCCTCGGTCGACTTGATCCCGTCGAACTTGCCGCTCCGCACGAGGACGCCCTCGTCGACGTAGGCCGCGTCGAGCGAATCGTGGAGCTTTCCATCGGGGCTCACGACCTCGATGATCGGGAGCTCGAACGCCTTGGCGAACGCGAAGTCGCGCTCGTCGTGGGCCGGGACGGCCATGACCGCGCCCGTGCCGTAGCCGCCGATGACGTAGTCGCCGACCCAGATCGGCACGGCCTTTCCGGTGAGCGGGTGGATCGCCATCGCCCCGGTGGGCACGCCGGTCTTCGTCTTCTCCGAGGTGCGGTCGAGGTCGCTCTTGCTCGCGGCGGCCTGCACGTAGGCGCGCACCGCGTCGAGTTTTTCGGCCGACGTGATCTTCTCGACGAGCGCGTGCTCGGGCGCGAGCACGACGTAGGTACACCCGAGGAGCGTGTCGGGGCGCGTGGTGAACACGTCGATCTTCGCGCCCTCGAATCCTTGGACGTCGAACGAGATGGTCGCGCCCTCGGACCTCCCGATCCAGTTGCGCTGCGCGACGAGCGTGCCTTCGGGCCAGTCGACGAGGGCGAGGTCGTCGGCGAGGCGATCGGCGTACGCGGTGATGCGGAGCATCCACTGGCGCAGCGGGGTGCGGATCACGGGGTGATTGCCGCGTTCGCTCTTGCCGTCCTTGACCTCCTCGTTGGCGAGGACGGTGCCGAGGGCGGGGCACCAGTTGACGAGGATCTTGTCCTGGTAGGCGAGGCCGCGTTCGAAGAGCTTGACGAAGATCCACTGGGTCCAGCGGACGTAGTTCTCGTCGATCGTGCCGAACTCGCGCTCCCAGTCGTAGCTGAAGCCGAGCATCTTGAGCTGGCGCCGGAACGTGTCGATGTTCTTGCGCGTGGTCTCGGCGGGGTGGGTGCCGGTCTGGATCGCGTACTGCTCGGCGGGCAGACCGAAGGCGTCCCAGCCCATCGGATGCAGGACGTCGAACCCCTTCATGCGGCTGTAGCGGCAGAAGATGTCGGTGGCCGTGTAGCCCTCGGGGTGCCCGACGTGGAGGCCCGCGCCCGAGGGATACGGGAACATGTCGAGCACGTAACGCTTCGGCCGACCCTCGTGGCGAACGGCGCGGAAGACGCCGGTCTCCTCCCAGAAGCGCTGCCAGCGGGGCTCGGCCTCGGCGTGAACGTAACGAGCGGGCTCCTGCGCAGCCGCAGCGCCATCCGCAGGCGTGCTCGGCGAGGGCGTGTTCGCGGTGGGGGACGTCATGGCGAACGTACGATTAGCACCGACACGGCGCGTGTGTCAGCGGGCGGGCGAGGGGAGACGCGGCGCGCGAGAGCAGCGCGAAAGCTCGCGTGGCGGTGGGGACGCACGGAAACGCCGGACGGCCTCAACGCGCGGGGGCCGGCGGCCGCCTCGACAACACGAGCTCCGCCGCTACCCACCGCCGCAGAAGCTCCGCGTCTTCTGCCCGCGCAAACCGCGCCTCGAACTTCGGCTGGGTCATGGCCGCCGCCAGCTCCTCCGCGTCGAGCGGCCTCTTTTTCGCGCCGTCGATCACGATGAACAACTTCCTCGCCGCCTTGTCGACGACGAGGCACGCCCAGCCTGGCCCTTCCTCCGCGTGGACGAGCGTCCCGGCGATCACGCTGTCGAACGACGTCGACGCGCCATCGTGCACGACTCGCATTCGCTCGCCGTCATCCGCCAGATAGGCGTGATATCGACCATCAGCGCTGAACGTCAGATCTCCCGCCCAGGCAAACGGCCTCTCCTCGCGCCCATCGATCACCACGAATCGCGCGCCGCGGCTCGCGGCCACATAACCGAATTTCGTCCCGCGCCGCGCGAACACCGGCCGATCCACTGCGTCGTAGGCCGAGCCCTCCTCCCCATTCACGACGATGTGCCAGCCGCGCCCACGCCGCGCCGCATACGCCACGGGCCCGCTCTCGGCGCCGAAGACCAGGCTCCCGGGCGCGATTTCCTCGTACGGCGGGCCCTCCACGGCATCGAGGACGAGGACCTCTCCGTCCGCCCGACGGCCCGCATACGCCACGTGCGCGCCGCCTTTGCTGAAGAGCACCTCCGAGATACGAGCATAAGGCGCGGATTCGATTCCATCGACCGTCACGCGCCATTGCCCATTGCGCTTCGCCACGTAGGCATGACGCCCTCCGCGCGGCCCGAGTGCATGGTGCGCGATCGCCTCCGCAGGCGGCGATTCACGCCCGTTCATCCAGAAAAACGCCTCCTCGCCGCGCCGCCCCACGTGCGCCACAGCGGCCCCGTCCTCGCTGAATCGTAAGGCGCCGATGCCGTCGTAGCGTGGTCCGGGGACGCCGTCGACGACCGCGCGCACGGAGCCTCCGGTTTTCCCCACATAAGCGAAACGCCCACCCTGCCCGAAGAGCATCGTGCCCTCCAGAATGGCATCGAAGGCGGGCCCGGGTGTTTCATCCAGCACCACGAACCACACGCCTCTTCGGTGCGCGGCATACGCCACGTGCGCGCCGTCCGCGCTCAGGACGACCTCGCCCACGCCGTCGAACGTCGGGCCTGCGCGGCCGTCCACCACGAGCGACCAGCCTTTTTCGCGGCGCGCGGGGTAGGCGAGGCGGCGGCCGTCCGCGCTCCAGACGAGGGATTCGATTCCGATGCCCAGATATGCGGCCCCGTCCACGCCGTCGACGCGCACCCGCTGCTTGCCGGCGCTCTCCAGCACCTCGATGTGATGGCTTCGATCGGGGCTATGGCCCAGCCAAACCACGGAAGGCCCGCAGCCCGCCGAAACGAGCAAGGCGAGCCCGAGGAAACGCGCCTTCATCCGAAGATTGGCGCTGGCAGCGGCGGGATGCTGCGCGTGCTGGTCATCACGCCCTTCGCCACCGTGCGCCCCTCCACGCGGGCCTCGACCTCGTACCGCGCGAGGTTTTCCATGAGATGCGATTGCGCGACGATGTACTCGATCCGCTGCCCGGCGAAGACCGGCTGGAGCAGCTTCACGTCCACCGACGCGCTCATTCCGACGTGCAGATGGGAATGCGACTTCAGCGATTCGACGAGCGCCGCCGAGACCTCGGGCTTGTATCCCGGTTGCAGGCGATATCCGAGCGCCAGGTTTTGCAGGGCTTCGATCACCTCGTTCGGATCGTGCCCCTTCGCCTCCCAGGCATCCTGGTAGGCGGCGACGATGCCGAGCAGGTTCGAGCTCTGGCCGAGCCCCTCGATCGTGTACACGCCGGGCCAGAGGTGCAGGCCCGGAAAATGGCCCTCGAACACGGGCTCGTTCGCGGATACGTGGCGCGCGGCGCGCAGGGTCGGCCGAGGTCCGCGCTCGTACGATTCGATCACGTCGACCATCGAGAAGGGGCGACGATGCGGAATCAGGAGGTTGATGACGTCCGCGCCGAGGGACAACCGGGAGCTCGTTTTCATGAGAGGCTCCACCGCAGCGCGTCCACGGTGCGCTGCATGTCATTCGCGTTTTCGGTCGCGTGGACCCGCGCTTCGGTGCCGAGGTTCGTCCGGACGAGCGATCGCAGCACCGCGCCCGGGGCCATGGTCACGAAATCCGTCACGCCCTCGTCCTTGAGCGTGGCCATGACGTCGGTCCAGCGAACGGTATGGACGAGCTGGCCGGCGAGGAGGCGCGGGACGAGCGCCTCCTCCTCGGCGCGTTTTCCCGTTGCATTGAGCACCATGGGGACTTGCATGGTCCCCCGACGCGCGAGCTTGAGCGCCGCTTCGAGCTCGGGGACGGCATCTTTCATGGATTCGCTGTGCCAGGCGCCGGAGACAGGCAACCGTCGCGCGTGGCGCCAGAGGTCGATACCGAGCGCATCACCGAGGGTACGGATCATGCTGCGGATGGCGTTCTCATCGCCGCTCAACACCACTTCCCCGGGCGCATTCGATGCGGCCACGTGGATTCCGGGCCGCGTGGCCGCGCGCTGGAGCGTCCCCTTGAGGAAGACCTCCGAACGCTCTGTCGAAGGTTCGGAGAACACGAACATGGCTCCCGGGTGCCGCTCTGCTTCCCGCGCCATCAGCCGCCCACGCAGCGCCGCGATCGCAATCGCATCCTCGGGCGTGATGGCGCCCGTCGCCGCCCAGGCCGGGAGCTCTCCGAGCGAATGACCTGCCACGACGTCGGGCTTGATTCCCGCGGCGAGAAGCTCCGCGTGCACGAAGAGCGCGACCGCCGTGAGCACCGGTTGCTGGATTTCCGTACGTTCGAGCGCGCGCCCGCCCTTCACCAGGAGTTCGCTCGGCGCGAAGTCGGCCGCCGCCGCCGCCCGTTCGAGCATTTCCTTGCCCCGCGGCGCGCTCTCCGCGAATTGCACGGCCGCGACGAGCCCTTTCGCACCCTGCCCGGGAAACAGAAACGCGACGGTCACAACGTGAGTCCCCCGTCCACCACGAGCGCCTGCCCGATCACGTACGACGCCTCGTCCGAGGCCAGAAACAAGACAGCCCGCGCGACCTCGTCGCCGGTCCCGAAGCGCCCGAGCGGAATCTGCGCGCGCGCCTTCTCTGCGATCCGTTTGTCCAGGCGCTTCGCCATTCCCGTGCCGAGCAGCCCCGGCACCACGGCGTTGACCCGGATCCCGCGCGGGGCGAGCTCGGCCGCGAGCGTGCGCGTGAACGCGAGGATCGCGCCCTTCGAGGCGGCGTAATTCGATTGCCCCGGGCTCGCGTGCTGGCCCGCGACCGAGGCGACGTTGACGATGGCGCCCCGCCGCTTCGCCATCATCGGCCGCACCACCGCGCGGCAGCCGTGAAAGGCGCCGCCCGCATTGACGCGCATCACCTCGTCCCAGCTCTCCTCGGCCATGAGCGGGAAGAGCTCATCCGCCGCAACGCCGGCATTGTTCACGAGCACGTCGATCGCGCCCCGCGCGACGAGCACCTGTTCCACGGCCGCGTTCATGGACGCCGCGCTCGCGACGTCCATCACGAGCAATGCACCGCGCCCGCCCGCCTCTTCCAACGCTCGGAGCGTCTCCTTCGCCTCGTCCTCGCGCGTCCGGTATCCGACGAAGACAAACGCCCCCTCGGCGCCGAACGCCGTTGCAATGCTCCGGCCGAGCCCGCGTGAGGCGCCGGTCACGATCACCGTGCTGTCGTCGAATCGAGCACTCATAAAGGCAACACGAACGGCGGCAGCTTGGATTCGTCTCGCGTCCGGTAGCTATGCCGCTGGGGGCTCACGTACAGGCTGCGGTTGTTGAGGAGCGGCGCCGAGAGGGTGCGAATCGGCCGGCGCTCGCCCGCGTGACGGGCCTCGTACCGATCGATGCCGGCGTACGCATACGGTCGATCGAGGAGCAAAAGCACAACCCATTCGCCGCGGATCACGGAAAAGCCGGACACGAGGACATGCCCGATCCGTTGATCGTC
The DNA here is from genome assembly GCF_005144585.1 of Polyangium fumosum. Taxonomy (GTDB): domain Bacteria; phylum Myxococcota_A; class Polyangia; order Polyangiales; family Polyangiaceae; genus Polyangium; species Polyangium fumosum. The sequence continues at coordinate 346,915 of NZ_SSMQ01000001.1, forward strand.
CAGAAACACCTCGTCCCCCTCGGCCACGGGTGCGCCGGCGACGGCCCATACGACCCGCGCCGTCGCGTTCGCCTCGCGCCGGGCCTGCAGCGCGGCAGATCCCACGTAGTCCTTGCGGTACGAGACGCGCCATTGCAGGCCGAGCTCCAGCGGCGAGAGGCCGGCGCGTCCCTCGCGGCGAATGTTGAAGAAGCCATTTTCGAGCGCGCATTGATCCAGCGCGGACAGGCTCGCGAGGGCGAGGTCGAACGCCGCCCCCTCCCGGAGGAGCGCCTCGCGCACGGTCGCGACCTCGTCCGTGGGAATCAGCAAATCATACCCAAACTCGCCGGTCTTGCCCGACCGAAAAAACACGGCGTCGTCGGTGCGGTAAAACGCGAGATACGGAAGGCTCCCGACGTCGGGCCCAAACACGGTCGTGCAGAGCTCCCAGGCATAAGGCCCGTGGAGCGAGAGGAGCGTCCCGTTGCATCGCTCGACCGTCACCACGACGCCCGCGGGAAAACGTTTCTCCAGGAACGCGACGAGCTCCTCGGGCGACGGCCCCTCGGCAAGCAAAAAGAACGATTCGTCGTCCCGGGCCACGTGAATGTCCGCGAACGGTCGGGCCTCCTCGTCGAGCAAGAGGCTCGGGCGCATCTGACCATCCTGCAAGAAAAGATCACAGGCGACGACGTAGTCGAGCGCTTCGTACGCGCCTTCGCCCTCGATGCGCAGGCACGTGATGTGATCACCTTTGGCGAGCGCCACGCTCGTGCGCAAGGCGCGGATCTCGTCATCCATCGACATCGTCCGTCCTCCCGTGGGCGAGGGCCAGGTCGACCAGCGTATTGACGGTGCGCATGGCCGGTCGTGACAAACCCTCGTGTGGCAGCCTCACGCCGAGCTCGGATTCCATGCTGACCAGGAGCTCGACCGCGTCCACCGAATCCAGGCCGAGCCCCGTGCCAAAGAGCGGCGCGTCGGGGTCGATCTCGTCGGGCGCGCGGCTCACGTGCAGGCGCTCAACGAGGAGCGTGCGCACCTTGTCGAGGATACGCTCGCGACGCTGGATGTACCGGGCAAGCTCGGGGTTCATGCGGCTCCTTTTCGGCTGAAGACCACGGCGGCCGCGGCGGTGCCGCCCACATCGGGGACCAGCACGTGCTCCCAGGTCCCTCGCAAAATCGAGGCGACGGCGAACGCGCAGGCGAACATCGCCTCGGCTGCGGGCGCGGGGCCGAGGACGGGCGTGACGTTTGGCGCCACGACAACGTCGCTCGCGTCGAGCCCGGCCATTCGAATTGCGAGGCGCGTGGCCTCCTCCACGTCGCCCGGGCCGGCGAGGCCGAATCCCGAGAGACGCACGGCTTTGGATGTGTCCGGGGCCGGACCCTTGCCGAGCACGAGGCACGCCGCCCCTTCTCCCTCGTGCGCCTCGGATTCGAGGGAGACGCGCTCGTCGACGCCGGCGGCGAGGATCAGGTCGACGTCGGATCGCGTCGAGAGGTGCAAGGCCGCATAAATGAGCGCGACGAGGCCGCTGCCGTCGCCCGTGGTGAGCGTCGTGGTCGGGCCCTTGAGCGCGCAGAGCTTCGTGCAAGTCCCCGCGGACGCATTGAGGACCATCCGCGTGAACGCCGTGGCCGAGAGGCGCGCGAGGCCACGCTCGCGAATGCTGTCCCTGAATTCACGCTCGCTTTCGGTCGATGCGCGTGTCGTGCCGACGAAAAGCCCCGCCCGGTCGCGTTTTACGCCGCGCAGCGTGATCCCCGCGTCGGCGAGGGCGAGCGCCGCGGCGGCCGAGAGATACCGCGACGCAGGATCCATCCCGCGCCCGTCCGCCGTGGGAATGAGGCTCTCGATGCGGAAGGCGGGCGCGCGTCGGCGGAGCGGGACCTTCGCGGCGAGCGCCTCCCCAAGCGCGTCGAGATCCATCCCGTGCGGCCCCACGGCGGAGGCGCCGAGGACCAGCCATTCGGCGGGGGTTTTTCCGGCCGAAACGTGCGGTGCTTTGCCCACGATGACGGCAGCATTCGCGCCTCCAAATGCCGAGTTGTTGCAAAGCGCGCGCTCGACGCGGGCCACGCGAGGCCGGTCGCCGGCCACCGGATCGGGCGGAGAGCGCGGCCGCGCTTTGTCGTAATGCAGGGTGGGAGGAATCTTGCCCTGCTCCATGCCGCAGAGGGTCGCGATGAGCTCGAGCACGCCCGCGGCGCCCTGCGCGTGACCGAGAAAGCTCTTCGTGGAGCTCACGGGCAAACGCGCCACGCGCTCGCCGAAGACCTGTTCGAGCGCGCGGAACTCGGCGGCGTCGTTGGTCATCGTGCCCGTGCCATGCGCATTGAAGTAATCGATCCTGTCAGCCTCCATCCCCGCATCGAGCAGCGCGCCGCGCAGCGCCCGCGCGACGCCGGCGCCCGTGGGATCGGGCGTGGTCGGATGGTAGGCGTCGGCCGAAAGACCATACCCGAGCACCGTCGCGAGCACCTGCGCGCCGCGGGCGCGGGCGGTATCGCCGCGTTCGAGCACCAGAAAACCCGCGCCCTCGCCAAGCGTGGTCCCCACGGGCTCGCTGAACGGCGCGCATTTCGAGAGACAAAGCAGCCCGAGCGCGTGAAAACCGGCAAAAATCTCCGGCGTGAGCTCGTCCGTGCCGCCGGCAAGGGCTATGTCGCAGAGCCCCGCTTCGAGCAGATCCCGGCCGAGCCCGATGGCATTCGTCGAGGAGGAGCAGGCCGTCGAAAGGGTGAGCGTCGGGCCCTCGATGCCGAGGGCGCGCGCGACCTCCGCTGCGACGCGGTGCAGGCCGTCCACGTGCATGCCGAGGCTCGTGCCGAGGATCAGGGCGACACGCCGCCCCGCGACGCCGCCCGGCCCGATCTGCAAGGCTGCATGCGCGAGAGCTTCGCGCGCGGCGGCCGTGGCGAATTCGACGCAACGATCCCCGGTTCCTGCGCCGGGCACCATCCCGCCGAGCGACACGGAAAAACCTTCGGTCGAGAATCGCTCGATCGGGCGAATCCCATCGCGGCCCTCCTCGATGGCGGACCACAAGGCGGACGTACTTTCGCCGAGCGCCGAGACGGCGCCCATTCCCGTGATGGCAATCGGAGAGCCCGATTCCGGGGGTTCGGCGGTCGGTCGCTGGAGCATGTAGCGGGGCGAGATCAGTCCTCGGTCGCCCGGAGGACCGCGCCGACGATGAGCGTGATGAGCCCTGCAATGCCGAGGATCGCGCCGATGGTCACCGCGAAGACGCCGCCGCCGGACGCGAAGATGCCGCCGATCACCATGGCGAGCACGCCGACGCCGAGGAGAATGCCGCCCACCGCGAGCACCGTGTTGCTGCGGCCATGCGGGTTCGCAGCGGGAGGGCCCTGCTGCGCGCCGTCATTCGCGGTCGCGCCCGTGCTGGCCACGTTCCAGCGCCGCGCGTGGGCCTCGGTGCGCTCCCGGAGCTGGAAAAATGCCTCCTCGCCCATTTGCGCGACGAGGCGGCGCTCGAAGTCGGCGACCGTCACCGGCCGAGCCGCCACTTTGTTCACCTTCGTCACGTATTCGTCGATGAGCAGCGGCGTCGATTGTTTCATGCGGGCGCACGCCTCGACCGCGATCGAGCGCAAATGCAGCCGCCGCTCCATCGAGATCCCGGCCCTGGCCGCGTCCTCGTCGATCGCCTCGACGATCCGCATCCCGAGCCCCGGATCCTTGCGCATCCGGAGGCCGATGTCCGCGCGTTCGGTGGGCGTCAAAGCTTCGAGCTCGCTCGTCATGCCGAGCATCGCTTCGTCCATCTCGTCCATCCCATTCCACATGCGCGCTTGCATGCCGGGATGTGCGCGCCCCTCTTCGGGAAGATCGTTGAACGAGCCCACGAGGAGGAGCGAGCGGAGCGTCTTGCGGACGAGCAGGTCCTGCTTCTGAACCTTCGAATCCGTAGCATCGAGCTTCGGGAAGAGCGACGTGATGGGGCTGTCGCCGGTCTTCAGCGAATCGAGACCCCTATCGAGGCGCGCGAGAAACCGATCCATTTCCTCGGGGCTGACCAGCGTCACCGGCGACGCCGCCGCGCCCGTCGTGCCCACGCAACCCACGCTGCCTGCCGCCGCGGTCCCCGCCCCACCGATCACGCCGACCTTCAAAAAATCACGTCGTTCCATGGCCCCACCCCGAACGTTGCAGAAGAAAGTTCTTTCCGGAGGATGCCCGCTCCGGGCGGGCGGCGTCAAGCCGTGCCCGGTGACGCAGCGAGCCATGCCGCCGCGAGCTCCAGCGTGCGGGCGTTGTCCGGAACGGCACGCAAGAATCGCTCCCGCCGCGACGGATCGCCGATCTTCTCGGCCCGGCCGAGGAGATGCGCGCGCGCGGCGGAGAGCGCTTCCTTCGCGCGCGCGTGCTCGCCGTTCGCGTGGAGCGCCTCGGCATACACGAGCCGCACGAGCGGCTCGTCCGAGAGGAGCGCGCCGATCTGTTCGAGGAGCTGTTTGCCCTCCTCCGCCGCCGAGAGCGCCTCCGCAGGGCGGCCACACGCGAGCAGCACACGCGCCAGCGTCGCGAGGTACGAGCAGCGGCGGTTCGGGGGCGCATCGACGAGCGCCACGGCCTCGATCGCAGCGCGCTCGGCGGCCTCGCTGTCGCCCTGCCGCACGAGCACGAGCGCGAGGAACTGCCGCACGTCGTGCGCCGAGAGCACGAGGCCAGCGTTCGTGAGCGTCTCCAGGATGTCTTCGAGCAGCGCGCGCGCCTCCGCGAGCGCCCCGCGCGCCGCGAGCGCCTCCGCGAGCCCATGCCGTGCGCTCGCCGCGAGCATCGGCAAGCACTGCGCCTCGGCGCGCGCGACGAGCGTGGCGAGCCCCTCCTCGGCGCGGGCATGATCGCCGAGGTCGCAGAGCACGAGCGCCGCGTAGATGCGCATCGAGATGCCGAAGCGATCGACCTTCGCCTCCTCGAAGCACTGCGCGGCTTCGAGGAAAAATTCGTACGAGGGTTCGAGGTCGCCCTCGACGAGCGCGCGCGTCGCCGAGACGGCCGCCCACTCGGCCCGCACGATGGGCTCGCGCCGCGCTTCCTCGGGCGCCTGCGTGAACCGCTCGGTGAGCGTCTCGGCCGCTTTCCGTTGCCCGGAGCGCAGGAGCATGCGCGCGATCCAGCCCATCGCCGCGAGCCTGCGCGTGAACGGCGAGGCCTCACGATCGGCGCGCTCGAGCATCGACTCCGCGATCCCGAGGAGCTGGCGGCGCTCGCCGCGCGAGCTCTCGGCCCACGCCGCCGCGCTCGCCGCGCCGAACCAGAGCGGGCTGTCGGGCGAAAGATGCTGCATCGCCTCGCGCGCCCGCCGCGCCGCCTCCGCGAGCTCGCCGCGGTAGAAATGCGCCTCGGCCTGCGCTTGCCGTACCTCGCCGAGCAGCCCGCCGTCCGCGCCGCACGCCTCGGCGCGCTCGCTGCGTTCGAGCACCGCCTCGAAGTCGTTCGCGCTGAGGGCCTGCGTCGCCGCGCGCACGAACCACACCGCGGCTTTCTCGCGATCCTCGCCGCGCTCGCAGTGCTCGGCGAGGGCCATCGCGTCGCGCTCGCCCGCGGTCTCGAGCCACTCCGCCGCGAGCCGGTGGCCGAGCGCTCGATCGACCTCCGTGAGCGCCGCATAGGCGACCTCGCGCAGGAGGTCGTGCCGGAACGCGAGCTCCTCCTCGCCGGGAAAACGGCTCTCGCGGCGACGCATGAGGAGCTCGCGGTGGACGAGCGTCTCGATCCAGCGGCCTGCGTCGACGACGCTGCTCTCGCCGCCGAGGAGCGCGCGCACGCCGCCGCTCCAGAACGTTTCGCCGAAGATGCTGCCCGCGCGGAGCAGCCAGCGCGCCTCGCTCGGCAGCGCTTCGAGCCGCGCCTGCAGCATGGCGAGCACCGTCTTCGGCAGCGCGGTCTCCTGGCCCTCGGCCACCGCGCGCAAAAGCTCTTCGAGGTAAAACGGGTTGCCCGCGGCCTGCGCCACGACACGCGTGAGCAAGGACGGCGGCGCCTCATCGCCGAGCACGTGCCGTGCGAGCCGCTCGCTCGCGCGCCGCGACAGCTCGCCGAGCCGGATCTCCTGCATGCCGCGGTCCGCCCAGAGCCCCGGGAACCTGTCGTGCACGTCGGGCCGCGCGAGCGCGAGGACGAAGAGCGAGCGTTCGCGCGACACACGGAGCGCCGCGTCGATGAGCTGCACCGTCGGCGTGTCGGCCCAGTGCAGATCCTCGAGCACCAGCACCACCGGCCGGGTCGCGCTCGCCGCGCTCACGAAGTCCTCAAAACCGCGGCGGATCTGATCCCCCATCAGCACGGGATCTTTTCGCGCCGCGCGCAGGAACGTGCTCGCCTCCTCGGCCGCCCACGGCGCGCCCACGAGCTCGCCGTAGAGCTCCATGACGCGCCCCGCGTCCGCGCCAAGGTGCCGCGTCACCGCGCCGCGGATCTTCTCCCGCCGCACCTCGATCGGATCCTCCTCGTGCAGCGACGAGGCCCGCCGCAAGAGCTCGCCGGCCATGCCGAAGGGCGCGCCCGTGCGCGTCGGATCCCCCTGCGCGAGCCAGATATCGGGGCGAGGCTCGGACTCGGCGAGCTTCTGCAAGAGCTCATGCCGGATGCGCGACTTTCCGATGCCGGCCACACCCGTCACGAGCACCGCGCGCCCCGCGGGCTCACTCACGCACTCCTCGTAGAGCGCGAGCAACGTCGAGAGCTCACGCTCGCGGCCTACGCACGGCGTCACCCGCCCGAGCAAGAGCCGCGATCCTTCCTGCGCTTGCGCCTCCCCGAGGAGCGACCGCACCTCCTCGCTCCCGTCGATCACGAAGCGCCCTTCGAGCAGCTCCGCCGTCAGCTCGTCGAGCCGCACCGGCCGCCGCGCCCCGCTCTCCGAATCGTCGCGTTTCGCCGTGCACTGCTCCTCCTCGCGCAAGAGCTTTGCCGCGCGATCGATGCCTTCTCCGACGGGCAGCGCGTGCGAGATCACCCCTCGTCCCGTCACGAGCACCATGGGCGCCTCCGGCACCATCGCCTGCAGCGCGAGCGCGCACCGCGCGGCTTGGGTCGCCTGGTCCGTCGCCATGCCCGCGCCCGAGAGCACGAGCGCCGCCGACCCGTCCACCAGCGCCTCCACGCGCGCCCCGTACGATCGCGCCACCGCGCGCAGCGCCGCGAGCGGCGCGATGCCGGCCGAGTCCATCGTGCCGCCCAGCGGATCGACGGGCAGGCCCTCCTTCGGCGCCGAGAGCAGGATCACGCTCACGAGGCGCTGCTCGCCGCTGCCGAGCGCGCCCTTCGATCGCAGCGTATGCGGCGGCTCGCTCGTGTACTCGTCGTTCGCCACCCGCGCGAGCGCGCCCATCACCGCGTCGCCGTCCGCGAGCCTTTCTTCCGGCTGCTTCGCGACCATCCGCGCGATGAGCAGGTCGAGCGCGAGCGGCACGCCGGGCCGAAGTGCCGAGACCTTCGGCACGTCCTCGAAGAGCACCTTCGCCAGCACCGCCACCACGTGTTGCCCGGTGAACGCAGGTTTTCCTGCGAGGCTCTCGAAGAGCACGCAGCCGAGGGCGAACACGTCGGCGCGCGCGTTCACCGCGCGATCTCCGCGCGCTTGCTCGGGCGCCACGTAGCCGGGCGTCCCCATGAACACGCCCGTCCTCGTCACGACGTGCGGGTCCGAGGCGCGCCGCGCGATCCCGAAGTCGAGCAGCATCGCGCGCCGCACGTCCCCGTCGCGCAGGAAGATGTTGCTCGGCTTGATGTCGCGGTGGACGATCCCGTGCCGGTGCGCGATCGCGAGCGCGCCTGCGATGCGCTCGGCGAGCGCCATCGTCTCCTCGACGCTCAGCCGCTCCCGCATGATGCGCGTGTCGAGGCCCTCGCCCGAGAGCCACTCCATCACGAGGTACGGCTCGCCGGAGTCGAGATTGCCGTAGCCGAGGTAACGCACGATGGCCGGGTGCGAGAGCGCTGCGAGCACACGCGCCTCGCGATCGAACCGCGCGCGCTCCTCGACGCTCGCGCCGTTCATGATCTTGATCGCGACCTTATCGCCGGTCTCGCGATCGCGGGCCTCGAAGACGGCGCCCATGCCGCCTTGGCCTGCGAGACGTACGAGCTCGAAGCGCTCGCCAACCGACACACCTACCCGCATCTCCAACATTGTCGCACGTCACGCGTGGACTCCAAGAAGGCAGTTCGGCTGCGCTGCTTCTTTCCCGGTCTTTCGCGACCGGTTATCTTGCGCGCTCTTTTCCCCATGTCCATCCCGCTCGGAGAACTCGCGGCCCTCGGCACGGCCCTTTGCTGGACCGCGAGCTCGCTCGCGTTCTCGGCTGCAGGGCGCCGCATGGGCTCCTTGTCGCTCAACCTCGTCCGCCTCGTCCTCGCGTTCGTTTTTCTCGGCGTGTACAATTTCGTCCGTCGCGGCCTTCCATTGCCGCTCGACGCCTCCGCCGAGGCGTGGGCCTGGCTCTTCGTGAGCGGCCTCGTGGGGTTCGTCTTGGGCGACATGTGCCTCTTTCGGGCCTTCCTGCTCATTGGTCCGCGCGTCGCGATGCTGATCATGTCGCTCGCGCCACCGATCGCTGCCGTCCTCGGGTGGATCGTCCTGGGCGAGCGGATCTCCGATCTCGGTATCGTGGGAATGGGCGTGACGCTCGTCGGCATCGCGGTCGTCGTGCTGGAACGAGCGGGCGATACGAATGCGGCGGGCGCTGGACCAAAGGGGGAATCGGGCAAAGGAATCCTGCTCGCGTTCGGCGGCGCCGTGGGCCAGGCCGTGGGGCTCGTGCTGAGCAAGATCGGCATGAAGACCTACGACCCGTTCGCCGCGACGCAAATTCGCGTTCTTGCGGGCATTGTCGGTTTTTCCCTCCTGTTCACGTCCATCGGCTGGTGGGGGCGCGCGGCCGTGGCGGTCCGGGACCGCGCGGCGCTCGGATTCGCGTCGCTCGGCGCGATCGCGGGCCCGTTCGTCGGGGTATCGCTCTCGCTCCTCTCCATTCAGCACACGGAGACGGGCGTCGCGGCCACGATCATGGCAACGACCCCCGTCCTCGTCATTCCGGCCGTCATCTTGGTTCACAAGGAACCCGTCAGCCTGCGCGCGATCCTCGGCGCGCTCGTGGCCGTCGGCGGCGTGGCGCTGCTCTGGATCAGGTAATGGAATGCGGTAACCGCCTCCGGTAACGGAATGCGGTCACGGGGTTTGGGGCGAAGGACGCCGATCGCCGGCGGGAAGCTGCGCGAGCCCTCTCCCGGGACTCAGCTCTTCGGGCTCATCTTCGTGATCTGCGCAATCATCTTCCCCCGCCGCCGGGCCTCTGCCCGCGCCCGCGCGTCGTGCTTCTCGCGCAGGTGCCGACCCTCCGCCGCCAGCTTGCGGAACCCCGCGAGCCTCCCTTCCTCGAGCGCTCCGCGCTCCACCGCCTCCGCCACCGCGCACCCCGGCTCGCCCTCGTGCGCGCAGTCACGGAAGCGGCATCCGGCGGCCAGCTCCTCCACATCGCCGAACCCCGCCGGCCCGCCTTCATCGAGATCCCACGGTTCCAGCTCGCGCAGCCCCGGCGTGTCGACCAGGAGGCCGCCGTTTGGCAGCACGAACAGCTCGCGGTGCGTGGTCGTGTGCTTGCCGCGATCGTCGTGCGCCCGGATCTCCCCCGCGCGCTGCGCGTCATTGCCCAGGAGCCGGTTGGCGATCGTCGATTTCCCTACGCCTGACGATCCCAGGAGCACCAACGTCTCGCCCGCGCGCACGTGCGCCGCGAGCGCGTCGAGCCCGGCCCCTTCGGTCGCGCTCACCGCGATCACCGGCGCCGACGGCGCGAGCGCGCGCGCCGCCTCCACGAAGCGCTCGGGCGTGTCGCAGAGATCGGCCTTGTTGAGCACGAAGACCGGCCGCGCCCCGCCCTCGATCGCGACCTCCAGATACCGCTCCAGGCGCCGCGGGTTGAAGTCGGCGTTGAGCGAGCTGACGATCATCACCGTATTCACGTTGGCGGCCAGCACCTGCGCCTCGAAGCGCCGCCCGGCGGCCTTGCGCAAGAGCGCCGTGCGGCGCGCGAACACATGCGTGATCACCGCCGGATCGGCGGCGTCGGGCCGGACGCCGACCCAGTCGCCGACCGCCGGCAACGCCGCGCCGTCGCTCTCGTGGAGCAGGCGGCCGCTCACCTTCGCGCGGCGCGGGCCCGCGGCGGTGAACACTTGCAGTACGCCCCGCCCGCCGGCGGACACGCGGGCGGGCTCGAAGGGCTCGGCGAGCGCGGCGCGCTGCCGTTCGAAGAAGGAGTTCCAACCGAGACTATCGAGCGAATGAGAGACGAGACGATTCGAGTCGAGATCCATTGTGGTGCGAGCTCCGGAGCGCCGCGGGCTCGCGAGGCGAGGCGCGGCGGGTCACGGCCACGGAGCGGACGGCGCACAGGCCGGCCAGTCCGAACGGAGCCTCGGCTCTTGCCGAGGACGGAAGCCCGTCCGGCGCCCGCTGGATCAACACGCAATCGCCTGGTCAGCGATGAGGAGACCGGCTCATCCGGTTCCGTACCGACCCCAACGCCGGCAAAGCCGGCGTGGGGAATGGGACCGCTTGCGGCCCCATCGTGACCGGTGACCGGTGACCGGTGACCGGTGACCAGTGACCTAACTTGCGTGGCTCGCGGCGGCGACGACGGGCAGGGAGACGCGCTCGGTGCAGCTCGGGACAGTCATATTCGCAGCCTCCTCCGTGGGGCTCGCTGTTGCGAGGCAGCCGCAATCATGAAGCGCCACGGGCGGCTCGTCAACCGCATACCGGGCCCTTCCTCCCGGAACATCTCCTCGAATCCCAGCGTGAGCGTCTCGGTCACCACCATCGGCGTGTGGAGATAGAGCCCCTGCTTCACGTAATCCCCGAGCCGCGCCCGGGCTGCCTCGTAGCTCCCCCACGCAGCCCTGTGCACGGTGCCTCTTCCGGGCATATCCGGCCCGATCTCGAACACCGAGGAGCTCCGCGGCGTGTTCTACGTCGACGTCATGCCCTGAAAAGGGTCTCTCCCGCCAAACCCACCCTACCTATTCGCCTGGGCCGAGCCAGGCCTGGGCGAGCTCCAGCGTCCGCGCGTTCTCGGGCACGTCTTCGAGGAAGCTCCGCCGGTACTCGGGGTTCGGCGTCCGTTCCGCAATCCGATAGAGACGCTCGCGCGCCACCCGGAGCACCGCCCGCGCCTCGCCTCGCGCGCCCGCCGCGTCGAGGCATTGGGCGAGCGTGACAAGCAAGAACCCGCCTCGATACCCGAATCCGCGCACGGCCTCGTACCGCGTATGCGACGCGCGCGCCTCCGCGAGCGCCTCGTCCACGCGCCCCATCGCGCGGAGGGCGCTCGCGAGCACCGCGCCCGCTGCGGCGTGATCGAGCGGCAGCACCCCGCCAAGCTCCATGGCCGCCTGCGCGTGCCGCGCTGCCTCCTGGTGCTGGCCCGCGCGCCGCGCCACCTCGCCGAGCGCCCAGCGCCCGCGCGCCTCGTCCGCCTCGTTGCCGTTCATCTTCGCGGCCGCGAAGAGCCGCGTCGCCTCGTCGCGCGCCTCGTCGAGCCGTCCTCCGTCCGAGAGCGCGAGCACCCGGAAGAGCGCCCGAAGCGAGGCCACGATCGCGAAATCCTCGTCGTGCCGCGCCTCTGGGCAGAGCGTCTCGGCCGCGCGCGTGTTCGCCCCGAGCATCCACTCGTTCATCCCGACGAACACCCGCGCGAGCACCCCGCCGCGCCGCGAACCCGCCTCGTTGAAGGCCTGGAGCGCCGCGCGCGACCGTGACAAACTCTCCCACGGGTTTTCTTTGATCCACGCCTCCCAGCGCGGATAGGAGAGGTGCCAGAAGGCCCGGGCCATCGGGTCGCGATCGGCCGCGGGCCCGACGAGCGCGTCGAGCCTCCGTTGAATGGGTTCGACGATATCGATCCGCCCCTCCGTCAGGAGCAGGACCGTGGCCATCGCGAGCGCGAGCGACACGGTGCCGAGGACCTCGGGCGCGGGCTCGATCGAGGCGATCGCGTCGAGGATCCCGATCGACTCCTCGACGTGCTTCATGCGGAGCGCATAGGTGAATTGCGCCAGCGCGCCGCGCACCCAGGGCGCGCTGCCGGGCGGGGCCCTGCGCGTGAGCCGCGCGCCGTGCGTCGCCGCCTCTTCGAGGTGGTTTTGCCACATGCGCGCCTCCGAGACGATGCCGAGCAGCCCGATTTCGGTCTCAGGATCGGGGCCGAGGGCGAGGGCACGCTCGGCGCGGCGAACGGCGTCCTCGTCGTCGCCTGCGCGATGCGCCTGCTCGGCCGCGCGCAGGAGGTGGCGCACCGCGCGGCTCGGCTTCTGGCCGCGCTCGAAATGGGTCGCCAGGACGAGCGGGTCCGTCTCGCCGTGGGATTCGAGCCACGTCGCCGCGAGCCGATGGCCGAGCTCGCGATCCTCCTCGGTCAGCATCGTATAGGCGCCCTCGCGCACGAGCGCGTGCCGGAAGGCGACCTCCTCCTCCCCGGGGAGGCGACTCTCGCCGCGGAACGACAAAAGCTCCCGCTCTTCGAGCGCCACGAGCCGCTCGCGGACGACATTCTTGCTGACGCCCTCGCCGAGCAACGCCCGCGCGCCGCCTGCCCAGAACACGTCCCCGAAGACGCTCGCCGCGCGGAGCAGCCGCCGATCCTCGTCGTCGAGCGAAGCGAGGCGTGATTGCACCATCGCCACCACCGTCTCCGGCAGCTCCGCGTCCCGCCCTTCCGCCGCGGCGCGGATGAGTTCTTCCAGGTAAAACGCATTTCCTTGCGCACGCTGGACGATCCGATCGACGACCTCTTGCGACGCGGCCTCGCCGAGCGCCCCGCGCACGAGCTTCTCGCTCGCCCGCTTGCCGAGCTCCGTGAGGCTGATCTCCTGCAGCCGGCGCCCTTCCCAGAGCCGCGGGAATCGCTCGCGCACGTCGGGGCGCGCTGTGGCGAGGACGAAAAATGGTTTGTCGGAGAGCGTGCGCAGCGCCGCGTCCACGAGCCGGACGCTCGGCAGGTCGCCCCATTGCACATCCTCGAGCACGAGGAGCACCGGCGCCGCGTCGCACTCCGCTCCCAGGAAATCGAGGAACGCCGCGCGGATCTGGTCGACCATGAGCTGGACGTCCGCGCGCGCCGCGCGGAGCGGCAGGTCGTCCTCGTCCGGGAACGGCGCATCCACGATTTCGCCGAGGAACCGCGCCACGCGCCGCGCCTCCGACGCCGCGAAGCGCGCCGACACGCGCGTCACGAGTTTGTCACGACGCACATTCGGACCATCGCCGGCGGCGATGCCGAGCGCCATGCAGAGCGCCTGCGACACGAGCCGGAACGCCGAGCCGGCCCGGCGCGCGTCTCCGCCCGAGATCCACGCGTTCGCGAGCGGCGCGTCGCGCAGCGCGGTCTGCACGAACTCCTGCGCGAGCCTCGATTTGCCGAGGCCCGCGGCCGCCGTCACGAGCGCGGCCTGCGCGGCCGGCTCCTCGATGCAGTCCTCGAATAGGCCTGCGAGCGTGCGCAGCTCGCGGTCACGCCCGACGCACGGCGTGGGATTGCCGAGGAGCGTGCGTGTGCCGAGCAGCGCCGCACGCTCGCCGTGGAGCGAGAACCCTGCGCCATCCTTTTGCACCTCGAAGCGCGCGTCGAGCAGGCCCGCCGTGAGCTCGTCGAGCGCGATCGGGCACTCCACGTCGCTCGCGCCGCGGTGCTCCGAGAGCGCGTGCGCCGCCCGATCGATCGCGTCTCCGAGCGGGCTCGGCCCCGCGAGGGACCCCCAGCCGACTGCGAGGGCAAACGGCCGGCCGCCGCCGAGCGCCCGCAGCTCCATCGCGATGCGCGCCGCCCGCGCCGCCAGATCCTTCGCCCCCGCGCCCGCGGTCCAGAGCGCGAGGGATCCGTCGCGTAGGATCTCACACGGCACCCCGCGCGCTTCGGCCTCGGCTTGCAACGATCGATCGAGCTCCGACGCGCGCCGCTCGCGGCTCTCGAACGATTGGCCGAGCGCCGGCGGCGGCAGCGAGTGCTTCGATCGCCCGATGAGCAGCGCCGCGACGGGCCGGCGCTCGGTGGTCGTGAGCGAGGGCGGGCGGAGCGAGGGGGGCGCGACGGCGCGCACCGTGGCCGCGCCGCTCTCGAGCATTTGAAGCTCCTCCACCACCGCGCGCCCATCCCGAGGCCGGTCCGCCGGGTCCTTCGCGAGCATGCGCATCACGAGTGCTTCGAGCTCGTACGGAATATCGGGCCGGAGCTCCACGAGCGACGGCGGTTCGGCGAAGAGCACCTTCGCGAGGATCGCGTGCAGGTGATCACCGGGGAACGCGGGCGCGCCGGCGAGGCATTCGAAGAGGACGCAGCCGAGCGCGAAGACGTCGGCCCGCGCGTCCACCTCGGCCTCGCCGCGCACTTGCTCGGGCGCCATGAAACCCGGCGTGCCGACGATGCTGTCCGTTCCGGTGATGCGCGTGTGCCGGCCGAGCTTGGCGATGCCGAAGTCGAGCAGCTTCGGCTGGTCGGGCCGGGCTCCCACGAGGAAGACGTTCTCGGGCTTGAGATCGCGGTGAACGATGAGCTTTTCGTGGGCCGACGCGAGCGCCTCGGCGACCTTGCGCGCGAGGGCGATGGTGTCCTCGACCGAGAGCCGCCCGCGCGCGAGCGTGCGCGCGAGCTCCTCGCCTTCGAGCCATTCCATCACGAGGTACCGCGTGCCGTTCGCGAGCGTGCCGTGCCCGAGGTAGCGGACGATGCCCGGGTGATCGAGCGATCCGAGCGCCTCGATCTCGCGGTCGAAGCGCGCGTCGTCCACGGGGCTCGCATCCGAGACGAGCTTCACCGCGACCGGCGTCGCGTTTTGCCGATCCAGCGCCCGGTGCACCTCGGCCATGCCGCCGGTCCCTGCCAGGTGCAGGATCTCATACCGCTCGGCGAAGACCGTGCCTTCCCTCATCCGTAACGAATCAGTCTACCGGCAGCGCCTGGACCTTGCAAACCCGGAAGCACGCTCCGGCCGGGCGCCGCGCCGCCCCGGGCGCCCCCGCAATTCCTGCGCTCAGCGCGCAGGTGGCATTTTGGCAATCTTGCGCTGGAGCGAACGCCGGTGCATCCGCAGCCGCCGCGCCGCCTCGGAGATATTGCCGCCGCAATCGCCGAGCACGCGATGCAGATACTCCCACTCCACACGATCGAGCGAAGGCACATCGTCCGGCGCGCTCTCCGTGGAGGGGCGGCCCGCGAGGGCACGCTCACACGCTGCCGCGTTCACCGGCTTCGTCAGGTAATCGAAGGCTCCCGCGCGCATCGCCTCCACCGCATTCGCGATCGTGCCGTATCCGGTGAGCACCACGATTCGTGTCCCCTCGTCGAGGGATCGGAGGGAGCGCACGAGGTCGATCCCGCTGCCGCCCGGCATTCGCACGTCGACGAGCGCATATTCGAAGACCTGCCGCTCGGCGAGCGACAGCGCCGCCGGGGGCCCCTCGGCGAGCGAAACGGAAAAACCGCGCCGTTCGAGGGCTTCTCCGAGCGCGGCCCGGAACGCGTCGTCGTCGTCCACCACGAGCAGCGTGGGTTTTCCCTCGGCCCCCGTCACGCCCGCGCCTCCGCGAGCCGGATCGTCACGCGTGTCCCCCGCGGCTCTCGCGGCCCGATATCGAGCGTCCCTCCGGCGATCTCCACGACGCGCCGCACGAGCCAGAGCCCGAGGCCCATTCCCTCGCCCGGCTCCTTCGTCGTCAAGAACGGCTCGCCGAGCCGCTCGCGGAGATCCGCCGGCACGCCCGCGCCTTCGTCCTCCACCGCCACGAGGATCCGCTCGCCCTCGCGCCGCACGTGCACGCCGATCGGCGCCGTCACCGCCCCGGCCCGACACGCGAAGAGCGCGTTGTCGAGCAAGGCCCCGAGCGCGCCCTCCAGCTCGGCCGCGGACAAACCCACGCGCGCCCCCGGATCACACGACACGGAAATCGTGACCTTCGCGTCGGGGTGCGCCGCGCGCCAGGCCTCGACCGCGCGCGTCGCGGCGTCCGTGATGCTCGCGTGTTCGCCCTCGGCCGAGCGCGTGCTGCCCGCCGAGAGGCGCGTGATCACCTGTCGGCATCGCTCGACCTGCGCGCCGATCGCCGCGCCGTGCCGCTGCGCCGCTTCAGGCTCGCATCCGTCGCCGATCTCGTAAGCGAGGACCGCGATCGTCCCGAGCGGCGTGTTGAGCTCGTGCGCTGTACCTGCCGCGAGCGTCGCGAGCGCGCGGAACCGCGCGTTCACCTCGGCCTCGCGGCGGAGGCGCGCGATCTCGCGGCCGCGCGCCGCGAGCGCGCTGCGCACGTGCGTGACGAACGTGGCGATGATCCCCGCCGAGATCGCAAAGGCAAACCACATCCCGTAGAGGTGCGTCGAGAACGCCCCGTTCTCCGGGTGGCTCGGGCAGCAAGCCCCGGAAGGCACGCTGAAGAGCGCGAGGAAGAGGCACGCAGCGAAGCCCGAGAGCGCGAGCGTCGTGCCGAGCGGCAAGACCGCGGCGGCGAGCGCGACGTGGATCAAAAAGAGCGCGCTCCAGGGATTCGCCGCGCCGCCCGAGCACGCGAGGACCACGAAGATCCCGGCGAGATCGAGCGCGAGCCCGGCTGCGAGCGCGCGGCGCGAGGGCGGCGGGCGGCCCCGCCCCGCGCGGGAAGCCACGAGGGCATTCGCCGCGGCGACGAGCAGCGTCGCGGGCACGGCGATCTCGTAGCGGACGTGAAAGCCGAGGACGTGTGCGCTGAAGGGCAGCGTCGCGAGCAGGAGGCCGGAGACCGCGATCCGCAGCCCGGAGAGGCCACGCTCGACGACCCCGATCGCGTCGTCTTCCTCGTGGGCCGCGGGCAGGCCGAGGGGGGAGCCTGACATGAGGCGCGAGCGTAGCAACCGCGGGGCGCGGCGGGGTGCGTCGGATCGTCGCACCATCCCGCTCGGACGCCTGCGTGATGCGACAACGTGTCTCATGGATCTTTGCGCCGCGCGGCTCCATGGATGCACCGTGCTCGGCGCCTGCAAAACCTTCGCTTCGGCTCTGCTCGGTTGCGTGCTTTTCCTCGCCACGCGTGACGCCTCGGCGTCGGCTTGTTGCGGCAGTGGTCACGGCCTCGGCCAGCGGCTCGGCCCGCTCGAACGCGGGGCGATCGGGCTCTCGTTTCGTTTCTCGGATCGGTTCGGCTCGCACGGACACGCGGGTGCGTTCACGCTCGCGCCGCCCGGCACACGCGACGCCGAAGGACGCGCCGAGCTCGGCTGCCTCTTCGCGCCGATCCCGCGCCTTCAGCTCGGCCTCGTCGCGCCCGTGTTCTTGAACATCCGCGGCTCGCGCGACGACACGGACGTCGGCGGTGGTTTCGGCGACCTCTCGTTCTCGGCGCGCTTCGACATCGTCTCGCTCACCACGACGAGCGCCTGGCCCGCGATCGCCCTCACGGCTGGCGTGAGCCTCCCGACGGGCCGATCCGCGGCGGACGCGAAAGACCCGCTCGCCACGGACGCCACGGGCCTCGGCGCCGCCGAGGTTCGTCCGGGCGTGTTCGTCGAGAAAAACTGGGCCAACGAGGCCACGGCCGTCTTCAGCGCGTCGATGGGCTTTCGCACGCCGATGACGGGGGCGCGCGGCGAGCGCATCGAGCTTGGCCCGCGCTTGCGGCTCGTCGCGGCGGCGGGGCCGGTGTTTTCCACGGGCTGGTCGCTCTCGGCGGGGCTCGTGCACGAGTACGAATCGGCGCCTGCCATCGGCGGCGCGACCACGCCCGACGCGGATCGGCGGCGTACGGCTGCGCTGCTCTTTGCTGGATACGATATCTCCGAGCGCTTCACGGCGCTCGCCTCGCTGGAGGTGGACCTGCCGGTCTCCTCCCTCGGCAAGAACGAACCATCGGCCGTGGCATTCGCCATCGGCCTACGGAGATCATTTCCGCGTTATGAATGACACGAACCGCATCTCCCGCGCCCGGTTTTCGAGGGTCCTCCTCTGCTCGCTCGCCTTTTCGTGGCTCGCCGCATGCGGCGGGGAGGGGAGCTCCGCGAGCCCGGACCAGGAATCGATTGGCCTGCGCGGCGCGATGCAATTCAAGCTCGTCCCCGAGGCGCCGCTCGTGCAGGGCGAAAACGACCTACGATTGACCTTGCGCGACGCGGAGACCGGCGCGGTGGTGGAGGGGGCCTTGATCGAAGTGACCGCGATCATGCCGGCGATGGGGCACGAGGCGACGTTCGCGCCTGCGATCGAGGAGGCGGGAGACGGCGCCTACGCCGTACGAGGTCTTGCCCTCTCCATGCCGGGCCGCTGGGACGTCCACGTGAGGGTCGAGCACCAGGGCACGATCGACGAGGTCCATTTCTATTACGACGTGCCCTGACGACGCGCCCCCCGCGACGCACGTCTGCGCAGGAGCAGACCGAGCAGGACGAGGGCGAACGCCGAGGAGCCGGAAGGGGCGCCTGGCGTCGCCGCTCGACACGCGCCCTCGACGCCCGGTGTTGCGCCCCTTCCGCCGCCAGAGGACATGCTGCTTTCGGCATGGCTCGGATCGATGTCGCCTGCGCCTTGTCCAGCGCCTCCCATTCCGACGGCGCCCCCGGCGCTTCCAGCGCCTCCCGTTCCGACGGCGTCCCCAGCGCCTCCAACGCCTCCTGTTCCGACAGCGCCCCCGGCGCCCCCAGCGTCTCCCATTCCGCCTATGCCCCCGTCGCCTCCGGCTCCCCCGTCGCCCTCACCTGGTGTGGCATTGAGGAAGCTACGAAGCATCTCCAGATCCCCGTCGCTGCCCCGGCTGGCATGGACGAACAGGGCTTGCCCGGTGATCCCCGCTGCGCCTCGCAGCCGTCGGGAATCGACGGCCTGTCCGAGGAAGATCCGAGCGGAGGGCGCCCCGTCGTCACTCACGGACGCCGCGCTCACGTATCCAGATTTGAAGGTCCACTGGTCGAGCCAGGCGACGACGTATTTTTCGTGGTTGTGCACGATCATGGGCGTGTTGAACCCGCCAAGGTTCTCGGGGTCGTGGTAGATGACGAACGGGACGCCGATGGCCCCGGACGGGCCCATGCGCATCCCTTTCATCCTGTCGTCGTCGTTCCCGTCGACCCAGGCCAGAAGGAATTCTGTGCCGTTCGAGCCGACGGCTGGACGGCTCCAGTATGCTGCGTTCTCCTTGGGGAGGCCGAATGCGACGATGTCCGCCCCCGGACCGATGAAGGCCCCACGCAGCGTGCCCCCCGTGTCGCTGTAGACGGCGCAAAACGTATTCGCACCGAAGGCGAGCTCGCCGAACCACACCGGAGCGGCCGCTTGCGCCACGACGAAACCGCCGGGGTCGGACACCACCCCATCCGTCGTCACGCGCGCGGCGCGAATGGTATCCACGCTCCCGCGCTCCACCCACGCGACAAGGAACTGCCCGTCCCCGTAGCTCACGGAAGGCTCGACCTGGTTGGCCACGCCCGTGGCAATGGGAAATCCGCCCGGATCGAGGGTCGTCCCGTCCACCGTCACGCGCGCGGCGTAGACGTTCCCCTCTTCCATGCTCGTCGAACGATCCACCCACACGAGGAGGTGGTTCGTCCCGTCGAACGCGAGGGCCGGATCCTCGGCTATCACGGGCGCATCGATCAACTGCGGGCCGGCGGGATCTACGGTGCCGTCGGTCGCGATCCGATGGCTCCAGATGCCAAATTGGGGATCGGGGCGCTGGGTCCAGACGACTCGGTAATGCGACCCGTCGAACGCCACGCCGCCGGGCAGCTCGTCCACATCCTGGAACGAGGCGACGCCGCCGCTCGGGGCGAAGAGCGAGCGGGACGGAGCCGAGATCCATTCCTCGGTAGGGTGCTTCGTGGACGAGCAGCCGCCCGACAGCGCAGCGACGAGGACGAACGACAAGCAGCACGGACGAACCGCACCGTCGACGAATGAATTCATGGTTTCCCCCGTTGTTCGGAATGTTCCGAGACCGGGGCTTTACCACCACGCGCCGCGCAGGGCGAGCTCTCGGAGCCGCGAGACCCTCGGCAAAGGCCTCCGTTCGTGACGGGAGCTACTTTTTCAAGGTCAAATCCCGGAGCCCGCGAGACCCTCGATCATCTCGCGCAGCGCCTCCGTGAACGCCGCCTTCGACTGCTCGAACAGATAAAAATGTCCGCCTTCAAAAAACCGCGACGTGAAGGCGGCGCTCGTGTGCTCGCGCCACGGCTCGATTTGCTCGGTGCGCGTCGCGTGATCTCGGTTCCCGCCGAGGGCCACGATGGGGAGCGCGAGCGGCGCTTCGGGGCCGAAGGTGTTTGTCTCGTAGATCGTGAGGTCTGCGCGGAGCGGCGGCAGGAAGAGGTCCATGAGCTCGTCGTTCGACAAGACGGCCTCCGGGGTGCCGCCATAACGGCGAAGCTCGTCGATGAGCCGCGGCCTCGGAAGGTCGTGCAAGGGATTGCGCCCGAGCGGGAGGTGCGGCGCGCGGCTGCCGGAGACGACGAGGGCCCGAGGCACCGCGGATCCTCGCGCGCGGAGCGCCCGCGCCACCGCGAATGCGACGTGTCCGCCGAAGCTATGGCCGAGAAACACGAACGGGAGGTCGAGCTTCGGCGCGAGCACGGAGACGAGCGCCGAAGTGAGCGGGAGCATCGACCGGTAAGGTGTCGCCGTGAACATTGCCTCGCGACCGGGGAGCTGCACGGCATGGAGTTCGACCCAGGGGGGCAAACCAGCGGCGAGCGCGCGGTAGGGAAATGCGCCGCTCCCCGCGTGCGGGAAGACGAAGAGGCGAAGCGCGGGCGCCTCGCGGGCGGGGACGGTGACGAGGGCAGGGGGCGGAGGCGGGATTTCGGCCATGGGATGCGTGAGCCCTAGGCATCACGAAAGGCCCGCGGAGGTCAAGCCCGCCGTGGAGTTGACGGCCCGCGCGGCTGTCCGTAGCCTCACCCGCGTCATGAAAGACCGCTCCGAGGCGCTCGTGAACGATCCGATCCTCGCCCGGCTCGTGAACGAATTGGTCACGCGGCACGGCTGCCACACGGTCGTTCTTTATGGCTCGCGCGCGCTCGGAGCGGCGACGGCGGAGAGCGACTGGGACATGCTCGGGATCCGCGCGGAGGGCGAGGCGACGCGGGACGCGCGGCTCGTGGACGGGGTGTTTTTCGACGCATTCATCGTGCCCGAGAAGGACGTCGTGGACGCGGGGGCGAATTATCTGCACGTGCGCGGGGGCATTCCCGTGCTCGACCCGCGCGGGCTCGGCGCGCGCCTCGTCGAGGACGCCGCGGCCGCGCTCGCCCTGCCGCCGAAAGGTTTGCCCGAGGCGGAGATCGCGGCGCGGCGGGCCTGGTGCCGCAAGATGCTCGGGCGCATCCGCCGCGGCGGGCCCGCGGACGTGGAGGCGCATTACCGGCGCGCGTGGCTGCTCTTTGATCTGCTGGAGCTCTATTTCGTGTTTCGGGGCCGCCATTTCCTCGGGCCCAAAGAGAGCTTCCGCAGGCTCGCGGCGGAGGACGCGCCCGTGCATGCGGCGTTCTCGGCTGCGCTCGCGCCTGGCGCGCCCGTCGAGGCCATCGAGGCGCTCGTCGAGCGCGTGCTCTCGGCTTGAGGGGCGCCCGTCAGAGCCCGCAAAAGCTGCCGGGCCGCGCCCGCAGGGGGCGAGGGAGCTCGGCGTGGGCCGCGCCGCGCTTGGCCCCTCGCGACTGAAGGAGGAGGCAGGCGGGCGTGTCGCGGACGATCACCGCATGCTTGCCGAGCGCCTTCACGAATTGCACGGCCGTCTCGACCACGGTAGGCTGCGTCCGGTTCGTCACGGACACCTCGCAAAACCCGGCCAGCACCGCGGGGGCGAAGAAATGCAGTCCCACGAAGTTTTCACGTACGTCGAGGCGCGTCGCGAGCGCCCGGAGCAGCGCGGTCGGGGCCGTCGTGGCCAGAATGGCGTGTCCGTTCGTGGCGCGCTCGGCCTGCGCGAGCAGGGTTTGTCGCGTTTTCCAGGACAAATCGGTCGATTCCAGGACGAGGTCGGCGCTCGCCGCGGCCCCGATGTCGCCGGTCGCGCGGAACAGGCGGAGCGCGCGCGTGACGGCCTCCGGGTCGAGCCGGCCGGCGCGGCGTTTGTCCTCGAGCGCGCAGGCCAATCGCTTGCGCGCCTCGGAGGCGCTGCCGGGCGTGGTTCGAATCATCGTGGCGGACAGACCGGCGAGCAGGCAAGCTTCGATGACGCCCAGGCTGCCCGCGCCTCCGCCGATGACGGCCACGTCCGTGATCGCGCAGGTTGTCGCGTCGCCGTTCGCGTTTTCCAGCGGCTCCATGGTTCCTTTCCCCCAACACCTCCGGCACGCTCGCGGTCGAGCGCTCGGGGTACGATGTCGTATGGGTCCTACATGAGCACCGTCAATCCAGCCGAGTTCGTCTGGGCCAGCCGACGCCGCGGGCGCAATCGCGGCGGCGCATGTGTACGAGGCGTAGGCGCATGAGCCGCGGCGGATCGTCTTTGCGAGGGGCAGACGAGGCGCTCCGGCGCGCGCTCGACGACGTGCGGGCGCGTTGCGACGTGGAGGCGCGCAAAGCTGCCGATCCAGTGCATTTCGTGCATCGTTATGCCCGCCGCGACGACCAGGAGATCGTCGCGATGATCGCGTCGTCGCTGGCCTTTGGCAACGTGAAGGCGCTCTGCGCGAAGATCGAGGACGCGCTCGCGCGGCTCGGTCCGCGCGTCGCCGAGATCGCCGACGATCCGGCGGCGGTGCGCGCACGGCTGGCGGGGTTCCGGCATCGCGTCTACCGGGACGAGGATCTCGCGGGGCTCGTGATTGGCACGCGGGCGGTGCAGCGCGCCCATGGCTCGCTCGGCCAAGCGCTCACGGACAAACTCGCGGCGTCGGGCAATCTACGGGAGGCGCTCGGGGCGTGGGTTCGCGAGATCCGGGAGCGGGGCGAGCTCGGCGCCGGCGCAGGCGGGCGTCGGGGCGCGGAGCATATTTTGCCGGATCCGAGCAAAGGCAGCGCGGTGAAGCGAATCTTGCTCCTCGTCCGGTGGATGGCGCGGCCGGCGGACGGGGTGGATCTCGGGTTATGGGACGTGCCGACCTCGCGGCTCATCATTCCCGTGGACACGCACATTCACAAGCTCTCGCGAAACCTCGGGCTCACGGAGCGAACCTCGGCCGATTTCCGGGCGGCCGAGGAGATCACGGCCGCTCTCGCGCGGCTCGACCCCGAGGATCCGGTGAAATACGATTTTTCGTTGTGCCATATGGGCATGCTCCAGACCTGTCCGTCGAAGCGGGACCCGGAGGCATGCGAGGGGTGCGGGGTCAAGCCGGTCTGCCGGCACTGGCGGCGTGACGCGCGACGGCGTTCGTGAGCCGAGCCAAGCCGGGCGAATTCGTATACCATGCGTCCTTCCCGCGTCCGAGGAGGACTTTCCATGCTTCAATTGATTCGCCCTGCATTTGCGACAGCGTTTATTTTTTGCACTCTCGCCGCCTGCTCGGGCGGCGGGAGTGGTGACGACGGCGCCGGTGCGTCCGGCGCATCTGGGGGCTCGGGCGGCGCCGGTGCGTCCGGCGGCTCGGGGTCGTCCTCGGGCGGCGGTGGATCGGGTGGATCCGGGGCCGGGGGCGCGCTCGGCGGACCGTTCCGGTATGGCGTTAATTATGGATTTCCGAACCCTGGCTGGAACGACCAGAACCTCGCCTTCCTGTCGCACGAGGCGGGCTCGAACAGCGCGCGCCTGAAGCTTTCCGAGCAGCACCTCGATACCTGGGGCTACGACATCGAGGTCGGGGACATGAAAGGGTACGCGGAGCTCGGCATGGGCGAGCACGTGGCGTTCCTCGGCGTGCCCACGCCCGAGCACGCCACGGCGCCGGCGGGCACCCCGAACTGGGAGCTCGAGCATTACATTCCGAAGAACCTCTACGAGCCTGTCTTCAATGGAGACGGGTCGATCAACCCGAACAATTACTGGGGCGCGTACGTGTACCAGACCGTGACCACGTACAAGCCCTGGGTGCGCGTGTGGGAGGTGTGGAACGAGCCGGACTGGGTCCCCGATTGGCAGGTCACGCAGACGTGGGAGACGGAGCCGCCGACGAAGGAGCAGCTCGTGCGGTTCGGCGGGTCGATCTACGATTACGTGCGCATGCTGCGCGTGAGCTTCGAGGCGGCGAAGAAGGCCGATCCCGAGGCGCGGATCGCGCTCGGCGGGATCGGGTATCCGAACTTCCTCTCGGCCGTGCTGCGCTACACGGACAACCCCTCCGGCGGGGCCGTGACGAACGACTATCCGAAGACGGGTAGCTCGTATTTCGACGTCGTGAGCTTCCATTATTATCCGGTCTTCGGGCCGGGCAGCTCGGACGAGGGCGTGACGGGCTTCTTGAAGCTGAAGTCGGACCTCGACAAGAAGCTCACGGACGCGGGCGTGACGGGCAAGGGGTGGATCGTGACGGAGACCGGCGCGCCGCACGTGGCCGTGGGCGGCGCGCCGGGTGGAGCCGAATACGCGCCGAATTACCTGGTGAAGGTGATGACGGCCGCGCAAACGGTGGGGATCGAGCGGATCGATTGGTTCTGCCTGTCCGATGGAAAGGACGTCGGGGCAAGCACGAATTCGTTCGATTACATGGGTCTTTACGTGGACGTGTCGAAGCTCGGACAAACGAGCGAGGCTGTGCGCACGGAGGCGGGTCGCGCGTACCGGACGCTCGGCAAGCTCCTCGAAGGCGCGCTGTTCGACAAGACGGGCACGACGGCGCTCGGTTTGCCCGATACGGTCGGGGGCGCGGCCTTCCGCTTGCCCGACATGCGCCGCGCGTTCGTGTTGTGGGCGCGCACGAAGGGCGGCAGCGAGACCGCGAGCGCGTCGTATTCGCTCGCCGCAGAGGGTTCGTACGAGTCGTACGGGCTCGATTTTGGCGACACCGGCGCCGTGGAGACGCTGAGCCCCGACGGAGGCAAGATCTCGCTCACGCTCGGCGGCGCGCCGCGGATCTACGTGCAGAAGCCCTGATCAGCCCGGCCAATCGATCCGGAACTGATCCATCGGCGAAACACGGGTCGCGCCCTTGGCCAGGCCGAGGGCGCGCACGTCGAGGCCGGTGTCGTCCGGCGCGAGGGTCAGGAAGTGAAAAGGGCGAATCGAGGGGCCGTCGAAGAGGTCGCGGAACATCTGCCGCTCCTTCGGGCGCAGCCGATGCCGCGGGCCTCCGCCGCCGCCACAGACGACGAAATGGCGGCCCTCCCGGACGAAATGCTCGTAGGCGTGCACGTGCCCCGAGAGCATCAAGACGGCCTTGCGGGAACGGAAAAATGCGGGGACGAACGCGCGCTGGGTGCGCGCCGATGGACCGGTGACGGTGCCATTCGTGAACGGCGGGTGGTGGACGAGCACGAGAATGCCCCGCACGTCCGGATCGGCGTCGAGGCGGGCGAGCATTTCGTTATAAAAGAGCGATTGTTCGTCCCATTGCCGTGAGGGCATGAAGAGCCGGTTCGAATCGAGCGCGACGATGCCGAGGGGCCCGAGGCGCGCCGTGTAGAACCGGCTTCCTTCGAGCCGGGGGAAACGCGAAAAATAATGGCGGAGCCCCCGCGGCCCGATCGACCAGCAATCGTGGTTGCCGAGGATCGGCAAGAGCTCGACGCCCGCGGCGCGGAGCGGCTCGACCAGCCGATCGAAAAACGCCCAGGCCCGGGACGAGGCGCCGAGGAAGACGTGATCGCCGAGCAGGAGCGTGGCGTCGGGGCGCGCCGCGGTGAGCGCCGCGAGGATGCCCGTCCGCTCGGCGTCGTTCTGCTCGGCGCGCCGGAAGAGGCGCTCGACGAGGGCCGTGCGTTGCAGATCGGAGACGACGGCGACGCGCCCGCCCTCGCGGAGAGGGACGACGATCGGTGCCGCGCGTGTCGGGGCAGGGGCCATGGGCGAGGGGAGGCATCCTAGCGCGCGCCTCGCGCGGAAGCCGTTGACCAGATGCCCGCGCGCTGGGACGTTCGTAGCCGAATGATCACCCCCGATGCATCCGGCGTCCCCGCCGCGCCCGTCCAGGGCCCGTCCGCAGCGCTCGTCCCGTTCGAACGCCCTGGCTTCGGCGCGGGCCTCAAGGCGGTGCTCGGCGGATACGGCTACCTCTTCCGCACGCCGGATCTCTGGCCGCTCGCGCTCGTCCCCACGGGCATCGCGCTCGTGCTCTCGATCGTGCTCGGCATCTCCGGCGTGAAGCTCGCGCCTGCGCTCGTCGCGCTGATCGTGAAGGAGCCCGGGACAGGCGCGCTGTGGACGGTGCTCGGCTTCGTGCTGCAAGTTCTCTCGGTCGTGGTGATGCTCGTGGCCGCGCTCGCGACCTCGTTCGCGGTCGCGAAGCCGCTCTCGGGGCCCGCGCTCGAGCGGATGGTGCGGCGCGCCGAAGCCGATATGGGCGCACCCACGTGGCCCGAGGTCGGGCTCCTCGACGACATGTGGCGCGCGCTGCAGTCGTCGCTCGTGGCGCTCGCGGTCACCGCGCCGATCCTCATCATGCTCGGCCTCCTGAGCTTCTTCTTCGCGCCGATGAGCGTCGTCGCGTTCCCGCTCCAGCTCGCGGTGGCGGCGCTCGGGGGAGCGTGGGATCTCTGCGATTGCCCGCTCTCGATTCGCGGCGTGCCCGTGGGCGCGCGCATCGACTTCGTGCGCCGGAACATCGGCGCCGTGATGGGCTTCGGCTTCGGGCTCGCGTTGCTCTCGTTCCTGCCGTGCACGCTGCTCATCGTGCTGCCGGCCGGCGTCCTCGGCGCGGCGCGGCTCGTGGTCCTGCTGGAGCGATACGAGGCCGCGGGACAGCAGCCGCGCTGAGCTTCGGCGGGCCGCGCTTCGTCGTTGCCACGGGCGGGGCCCGAGGTCACTGTTTGGGCCATGTTCGATCGGTTTTTGCGCGCCTGCCGTCGCGAGAAGACGGACGTCACGCCCGTCTGGTTCATGCGACAGGCCGGCCGCTACATGGCGGAGTACCGCGCGCTTCGCGAAAAACACACGCTGCTCGAGATCTGCAAGACGCCGGAGCTCGCGCTCGAGGTCACGCTGCAGCCGCTGCGGCTCGGTGTCGACGCCGCCATCCTGTTCGCGGACATCCTCCTGCCGCTCGAACCGATGGGCGCGCCGTTCTCGTTCGAGAAGGGCGAGGGCCCCGTGATCCACGCGCCGGTGCGCGACCGCGCGGACATCGATCGGATGCGCGTCTTCGAGCCGGAAGAAGGGCTCGGCTACGTGCTCGAAGCGATTCGCCTGATCCGGCGCGAGCTCGACGGCAAGACGCCGCTCATCGGCTTCGCGGGCGCGCCGTTCACGATGGCGAGTTACCTCGTCGAGGGCGGCAAATCGTCGGACTACTTCCGCACGAAGCAGCTCATGTGGGGCGACCCCGCGTCGTTCTCGTTGCTCATGAGCAAGATCTCCGAGGTCGTGCGGCGTTACCTGCACGCGCAGGTCGAGGCCGGCGCGCAGGCCGTGCAGCTCTTCGACTCGTGGATCGGCGCGCTCTCGCCCGAAGACTACCGGACGCACGTCGCGCCGCACGTGAAGAACATCCTGCAGAGCATCGAGACGACGGGCGTGCCGGTGATCCACTTCGGCACGAACACGTCGACGCTGCTCGAAGCGCAGCGCGATTGCGGAGGCACGGTGATCGGCGTGGACTGGCGTTTGCCGCTCGGCGAGGCGTGGAAGCGCATCGGCTACGATCACGCGATCCAGGGCAACCTCGATCCGCTCCTGCTTTGCGCTCCGCCCGACGTGGCCGCGGCGCGCGCGCGGGCCGTGCTCGCGGAGGCCGCCGGCAGGCCGGGGCACATCTTCAACCTGGGGCATGGGATCGTGCCGCAGACACCGGTCGATCACGTGAAGGCGCTCGTCGACGTGATCCACGCCTACCGGCACGAGGGCGCGGCGTGACGGCTCGCCGCGTCGTCGTGGTCGGCGGCGGCGTGACCGGGCTCGTCGTCGCCTACCGCTTGCTCTCCGCGCAAAAAGGTCCGCGATGCGAGGTCACGCTGCTCGAATCGCGGGCGCGGCTCGGCGGCAACATCCAGACCGAGCGCGAAGGCGGGTTCGTGATCGACGGCGGGCCCGACTCGTTCGTCGCCGCCAAGCCCTTCGCCACGGATCTCTGCAAGGAGCTCGGCCTCGGCGAGCGGCTCATCGGGACGACGCCGAAGAACCGTCGCGTGTACATCCCGCGCCGCGGCGCGCTGCACACGATGCCCGAGGGGCTCGTGCTCGCGGTGCCCACGCGCTTCTTGCCGTTCGCGCGGACGCCGCTCTTCAGCCTGCCGGGCAAGGCCCGGATGGCGCTCGACCTCGTCTTGCCGCAGCGCCCGAGGGAAAAAGGCGACGAGTCGATCGGAAGTTTTTTGCGCAGGCGCCTCGGCGCGGAGGCGCTCGACGTGCTCGGTGAGCCGCTGCTCGGCGGCATCTACGCGGGCGACGTCGACCTGCTCAGCATTCGCAGCACCTTCCCGCAGCTCGCCGACCTCGAAGATCGCTACGGCAGCCTGATCCGCGGCGCGCTCGCCGAGCGCCGGAAAAAGCCGGCGACGAAGGGACCACCGCCGAGCCCGTTCCATTCGCTCCTCGGGGGCATGGGCGAGCTCATCGAGGCGCTCGCCCGGCGCATCGAGAAGGCGGGCGGCGACATCCGCGTGGGCGCGCCCGTCGTGTCGGTCGAGCGTTCGAGCGGCGCGGAGGCGAACGCCCCTCCGCGCTGGGTCGTGCGGTACGGCGCGCGGGACGGGCAGACCGAGTCGATCGAGGCCGACGACGTGGTGATGGCGGCGCCCGCGCACGCGGCGGCGAGCGCGCTCGGCGAGATCGACGCGGAGCTCGGCGCGCTCCTCCGCGGCATCCCGTACGTCTCGACGGGCACCGTCGTCCTCGCGTACGCGCGGCCCGACGTCCCGCACCCGCTCGACGCGGTGGGCATGGTCATCCCGAAGGACGAGCGGCGTCGTATCCTCGCGGCGACGTTCATCTCCAGCAAGTGGGCGGGACGCGCCCCGCAGGATGCGGCGCTCGTGCGCGTGTTCGTGGGTGGGCACCGGGATCCCGGCGCGCTCGCGTCGAGCGACGAGGCGCTCGTGTCGCTCGCGCGTGAGGAGCTCGGCTCGCTCCTCGGTATCCGCGCCGCGCCCATGCTCGCGCGCGTTTTCCGCTACGAGCAGGCGAACGCGCAGCCGATCGTGGGGCACGCGGCGCGGGTGTGGCGGATCCGCGACATCGCGCGCAGGTTCCCCGGCCTCCACTTCGCGGGCGCTGCGTTCGACGGCGTCGGCATCCCCGACTGTGTGCGGCAGGCGAACGAGGCGGCGGCGGCCGTCGCGGCGCGCTGAGTTTCGCCTATACTTCCGGGCACGCGGAGATGTGCGAGTTACTCGGGATGGAGTGCAACGTCCCCACGGACATCGTCTTCTCGTTCTCTGGCTTGTGCCAGCGAGGCGGGAAGACGGGCCCGCATGCGGACGGCTGGGGCCTGTCGTTTTACGAGGGGTACGCCGCGCGTGTGTTCCTCGAACCGACGTCGGCGTGCGCGAGCCCGCTCGCGCGGTTCCTCGGGCAAAACCCGATCAAGACGATGCTGGCGATCGGCCACGTCCGCAAGCGGACGCGCGGGCCCACGAGCCTCGCGAACACGCACCCGTTCGTGCGTGAGCTTTGGGGCCGGCACTGGGTCTTCGCGCACAACGGCACGCTGCCGCGCGTGCGCCAGCGCAAGCTCGGCCGCTTCACCCCGATCGGCACGACCGACAGCGAGTACGCCTTCTGCGTCCTGCTCGAAGAGCTGCGCCGCACGTTCGACGATTATCCGCGCAGGCCGAGCGAGCTCTGGCGGGTCGTGGCGGACGCCGGCGCGCGTATCGCGAAAGACGGCACGTTCAACTTTCTGCTCGGGGATGGGCGGCACCTGTTTGCCCGTTGCGGCACGCGGCTCTGCTACATCATCCGAAAGGCGCCGTTTGGCCTCGCGCACCTCGCGGACGACGACCTCGCGGTCGACTTCTCGGCCGTGACCACGCCGCGTGATCGCGTGGCGGTCGTGGCGACGGCGCCGCTCACGAAGAACGAGACGTGGACGCAGGGCAAACCCGGGGAATTGTGGGTCTTCGACCACGGCCGGCTGCTCGCGACGTT
The DNA here is from genome assembly GCF_005144585.1 of Polyangium fumosum. Classification (GTDB taxonomy): domain Bacteria; phylum Myxococcota_A; class Polyangia; order Polyangiales; family Polyangiaceae; genus Polyangium; species Polyangium fumosum. The sequence goes on from NZ_SSMQ01000001.1 coordinate 377,057, forward strand.
GCCGTCGGGCACGCCGGATCGGCGGCCCGCGCGGGCCGAACGCGAGCTACGCGCGAGCGCGGCGCGAGACCTCACGGCTTGAGCGGCTTCTTCGCGTCGTATGGGCGCACGGGTCCGTCGCTGCTGTCCGGGCCACGCGCCTTGCATTCGTACAATCGCCGCACAACAATGTCGCAAACCTCGCCGTGGAGCCTCGGCAACCAGGCCCCGGAGACGAGACACGGCAAGGACGAAACCCAGTAATCGAATTCACCTTGACGCCTGTGCGGGGGGATGGATACGCTGAAGCTGGAAGATCGGCTGGATCCGGGTGATTGAGCTTGGAACGGGCCGCTTCCGAGGGGCCCCCCTTCGATTGCTTCCCGACGTAACCGAAGTAGCAGGCAGACCGGGCTGAAACCGCGTGAACGACTTCGACGAAAAGACTCGCGTTACCACGGTGGTGCAGCCCCCGCCGGGTGGGGGTGAGGCGCCTCGGCTCGGGACCGACTGCCTCGTCGTCATTTACACGAAGGAGCCGACGCTGCTCGGCAAGCGCTTCGTGCTCGAGCACAACCCGACGCGGGTCGGTCGCGGCGCGGACAACCAGGTGGTCCTCGACGGCGACTCGGTGTCGCGGCGCCACGCGCAGTTCCGCCAGCAGGGCGGCTACTGGGTCGTCGTCGACGACGGCAGCACGAACGGCACGTACTGCAACGACGAGCAGATCTCGCGCGAAGTCGTCCTGAAGAACGGCGACCGCGTGAAGATTGGCCCGACGATCTTCAAGTTCCTCTCCGGGGCCGACGTCGAGGCGCAGTACCACGAAGAGATCTACCGGATGACCATCATCGATGGTCTCACGCAGATCTACAACAAGCGCTACCTCTACGAGGCCCTCGAGCGCGAGATCATCCGCGGCCGCAGGCACGATCGGGATCTGTCGATCCTGATGTTCGACATCGACCACTTCAAGCGCATCAACGACGTGCACGGCCACCTCGCGGGCGACTACGTGCTGAAGGAGGTCGCGCGTGTCGTGCAGTCGCGCATCCGCCGCGACGAGGTCTTCGCGCGGTACGGCGGCGAGGAGTTCTCGATCGTCCTGCCCGAGACCTCGCTCGAAGGCGCCGTCGCGCTCGGTGAGACGCTGCGACAGAAGGTCGCGGACAACGCGTTCGTTTTTCAAGCCGACAGCATCAAGGTGACGATCAGCCTCGGGGCCGCGCTCCTGCAGGAGAGCGATCGCTCGGCGCAGGACCTCATCAAGCGCGCCGACGAGAAGCTCTACATGGCGAAGAGGACCGGCCGAAACAGGCTGTGCTCGTAACCCCGAGGTCCTTGGTTCCGAGGGGACGCTCGTGTCCAGTCCACCGCTGCTCGCCGCGCTCGTGCGTGCTAGTTGAAACGTCATGCCCCTGAGCGAGTTTCCCGCCCCCGCAGAGGAACTGACGGGTGATCAGCTCCCCGAGATCCGTGTGCCGCCTCCGGGCCCTGCGTCGCGTAGCCTCCTCGGCAGGCTCGAACGCGTCGAGTGCCCGGCGTTCGGCACGCGGCGCAAGACCCGCGAGGAGACGAGCGGCGCAGAGATGGCGCCGATCGTGCTCGCCTCGGGGAAGGGCGCGAACCTGTTCGACGTCGATGGCAACCGCTACGTCGACCTCGTGGCCGGCTTCGGATCGCTCCTGCTCGGGCACGGCGCGACGAGCGTGACGCGCGCGATCGAGGCGCAGTCCGATCGGCTCATCCAGGCGCTCGGCGACGTGTACGCCGCCGACATCAAGGTCGCGCTGCTCGAACGGCTCGCGTCGTTGCATCCAGGCGTGTCGCCGCGCGTCCTGCTCTGCCAGAGCGGCAGTGACGCCATCACGGCCGCGCTGAAGACAGTGACGCTCGCCACGGGCAAACCCGGCGTCGTCGCCTTCGAGGGCGCGTACCACGGCCTCGGATACGGGCCGCTCGCCGCGCTCGGGCTGCGCGAGAGTTATCGCGAGCCGTTCCACCACCAGCTCAACCCGCACGTCTCGTTTGCGCCGTATCCCGTGGCGGAGGGCGATCTCGATCGCTCCCTCGGCGCCGTGGAGAAGGCGCTCGCGGCCGGCAACGTCGGCGCGGTGCTGGTCGAGCCGATCCTCGGCCGCGGCGGCATCATCGTGCCGCCCGAGCGGTTCTTGCGGGACCTTTGCGAGCTCGCGCATCGGCACGGCGCGCTCGTCATCGCCGACGAGATCTGGACCGGTCTCGGTCGTTCGGGCTCGATGGTGCGATCGACGGCCACGGGCGCTGCGATCGACGTGCTCGTGTTCGGCAAGGGCCTCGGCGGAGGCTTGCCGATCGCGGCGTGCATCGCGGCCGACGAGGTCATGCAGGCGTGGGCGCGCGAGGGCGAAGTCGTGCACACGTCCACGCACGCGGGTGCGCCGCTCGCGTGCGCGACGGCGATCGCCACGCTCGACTCGCTCCGGTTCCGGCAGCTCGTCAACAAGACGCGTGAGATCGGCGCGCGAACGAAGGAGTACCTCACGGCGGTGCTCGCGGGCGCGCCGGGCGTCGTCGAGGTGCGCGGCGAGGGCTTGATGCTCGGCGTCGCGTTCGAGAGCGGGGCGCTCGCTTTGCAGACGATGCGGCGCATGCTCGAAGCCGGGTACGTGGTGATCACGGGCGGTCAGAAGGGCGAGGTGATCACCTGGACGCCGCCGCTCACGATCGCCGAGGAGCAGCTCACGGCGGCGGCGAACGCGATGAAGGCGTCGCTCGCCTGACGGCTCGCACGAAGGCCGCTCGCTTGGCGGCCTTGCCTCGCTCCTGCTAGGAATCGCCGCGTGACGGTCCGGCCTACGAGCGAAGCGCTGCATGGGCGCGTGCGGGCGTTCGTCGAGGGGATCTTGCGCGGCGCGCCGCCCGAGCCCTTCGACGACCTCGCGCTCGCGCTCGCGCGTTTCCAGGCCGCGCACGTGCCTGCCCTCGGGCGCCTCGTCCGCGCGCGAGGCATCGACCTCGCGAGCGCGCGCGACGCTGCCGTGATCCCCGCGCTGCCTTGTGACGTCTTCCGGCTCGCGCGCATCGCCGCGCACGCGCCCGACGAAGACACGCTCGTGTTTCGGACGAGCGGCACGTCCCAGGGCAAGGAAGCGCGCGGGGAGCACCCGTTCCGCACAACCGCCACGTACGAGCTCGTCGCACTTCGTTGGGGCGAACGGATGCTTTGGCCCGATCGTCAAGACCTCGGCGTCCTCGTGCTCGCGCCGTCCGTCGAGGAGGTCGCCGACTCGTCGCTCGGCTTCATGCTCGATCTCTTCACCCGCGAGCTCGGCGGCCCTGTGAGCTTCCACGTGCGCGGCGGCGTGCTCGACATCGACGGCGTGGCGCGCGCCGCGGCCGAAGCACGCGCCGCAGGCAGGCCCGCGCTCGTGCTCGGCGCATCGTTCGCGTTCGTGCACCTGCTCGACGGCGCCGGGGCGCGGGATCTCTCGCTCCCGCCGGGCAGCCGCGTCATGCAGACCGGCGGCTTCAAAGGTCGCTCGCGCGAAGTCGAGCCGACCGAGCTCCGGCGCGCGATGGCCTCCCTGTTCGCCGTCCCCGAGGCTCACATCGTGGGCGAGTACGGCATGACCGAGCTTTCGAGCCAGCTCTATGAAGGCACGCTCGCCGCCGCGCTCGGCGCTCGTTCCCCGGCGCGGCATGGCGTGTACGCGCCGCCGCCGTGGATGCGCGTGACCGCCTGCGAGCCCACGACGCTCGCGCCGCTCTCGCTGGGCGAGACGGGCATCCTGCGGTTCGTCGATCTCGCGAACGTCGACTCGTCCGTGGCGATCCAGACGTCGGACCTCGGGCGCGTGACCGACGAGGGGGTCGAGCTCTTCGGCCGCGCGCCGGGCGCCACGCCGCGCGGATGCTCGCTCGCGATCGACGAGGTTCTCTCGCGCGGTTCGTCATGAGCGCCGAGGCCGAGGCGAGGGCGCGTGTCCTCCGCGTGATCGCCGCGGGCAGGCGCATTCAGGATCCGAACGATCCGCTCGGCGCCGAGGCGCGGGCGCGTTTGCCCGAGGTCACCGGCCTCGATCCGAGGGGCGTCGAGCTCGCGCTCTCCGCGCACCTGGAGACGCAGCCGACGGACGCCGAGATCGACACGCTGCTCGCGCGCACGGGCCGCGCGCCCCGCTGCCACGTCGTCCTCGCGGCCAACGTTTGCACCGCGCCGCTCCGCGCGCTCGTGCTCGCCGCCGCGACCTCACCTGACATCGTCGTGCGTCCCTCGCGCCGTGATCCCGTCGTCACCGACCTCCTCGTCCGCGCGCTCTCCGCCGACGAAGCGTTCGTCCAGACGCACCACGCCTCCCTCACGCGCGCCTCCACCATCGCACCCGCGCCGGGCGACGAGCTACACGTCTATGGCTCGGACGCCTCGATCGAAGCCGTCACACGAGGCCTTCCGGCAGGTGTCTGCGTGCGGGGACATGGCACCGGCATCGGTCTCGCGATCGTGGGTGCCGACGCCGCGCTCGACGCCGCTGCCGAGGCCCTCGCGTGGGACGTCGTCCCCTTCGATCAACGCGGCTGTTTGTCCCCGCGCTTCGTCCTCGTCGAGGGAGGAGAACCGCACGTTGAACGGTTTGTCCAAGCGCTCGACGCTGCCCTTGCCCGCGCCGCCGAGCGTGTCCCGCGCGGCCCCCTCGACCCCGCGCTCGCTGCCGAAATCACGCTGTATGGCGCCTCGATGGAGGCCGTCGGCCTCTTCCTCGCGCGCCCCTCGCACGCCGTCGGCTTCGACCCTTCCCCACGGGCGCTCGTCTTGCCGCCGGCTGCGCGCGTCGTTCACGTCGTCGCGCTCGCGCCCGAACAAGCGCCGAAGCTCCTTGCCCCATGGGCCCCGTTCGTCACGGCCGTCGGCGCGTGGGACGACGGTGCTCTTGCGCGCGCCGTCCTCGAACGTGCACCGTTTGCGCGCTGCTCGCCGCTCGGCGCGATGCAGCGCCCGCCCCTCGATGGGCCTGTGGACTTGCGCCCGTCCCGCGCATGATCGGGACCTCTTGCGACCGCTTTCCAAGACCGTCCCTCCTGGTATGGTACGGCCCGAATGCCGTCGCGTCCCTCCGACGAAGTCCTCGCCCACGACCCCGCGGTGACGCCGGTCGTCTCGACCTTGCCCCCGCCGCCGGAGTCGCAGAACCCAGTGCGCCGCGAGGTTCGCCTCGACCGCGTCCTCGACTTCGTTTCGTTCGTGGCCAAACCGATGCCGCTCTCGGTCCTCCTCGACGAGGCCCCGAAGCGCATCGCTGCCATCGTCCAGGCCGAGATCGTCTCGCTCTACCTGCTCGAAGGTGACGGCGACGCGCTCGTCCTTCGCGGCAACGTCGGGTTTCCCGTGGGCGCGCGCGGCACCGTGCGCATGTCCGTCGGCGAGGGCCTCACGGGGACGGCCGTCGCGACCCGGCGGCCCGTCGCCGTCGTGAAGGCGCCCGGCGATCAGCGCTGGCGCGCGTTTCCGTTCATCGACGAGGACCGTTACCCCGTCTTCCTTGCCGTCCCCATCCTCGGCCACGACCGCGTGCTCGGCGCGATCGTCGTGCAGCGCTCGGGCGACAAGCCTTACCGCCCGAGCGACGTCCGACTCCTTGTCGCGCTCACCGCGCCGATCGCCTCGGCGATCCGGCATGCCGAGGTTCTCCGCGAGTTACGCGACAAGAAGCTTCGCCGTACGGGCGGCGGCACGCGCAAGGTCACGCTCCCCGGCGTCCCTTCGGTCCCGGGACGATCGCTCGGCGCCGTCGCGGCCTTGCGCCGCCCGGCCACCTCGCCGCACCGCAAGGCCACGGGCGAGGATCCGAAGCTCCTCCGTGGTGCGTGGAGCGCGGCCGAGAAGGCGCTCTCGGCGCTCGTCGCCCGCGCGGGCAAGCTCGGGCTTTCGCGCGAGGCGGCGTTCCTCTCCACGTACGAGCTCATGATCGGCGACCTGCGGCTTCGTCAGCGCGCGTCCGAGCTCGTCGCCGAGGGCCACGGCGTCGCGCAGGCGCTCGGCCTCGTCGCGCGCGAGGGCGTGCGCGCGGCGAATGGCATCGTTGGAGATCCCTTCCTGCAAGAGCGCGCGCGCGACATGGAGGACCTCTGCGATGCGCTCGTCATGCTCGCGTCGCCCGACGCGCGCGCCGAGCTTCCGACGAAGGCGGTGCTCATCGGTGATCGGCTCACCGTCTTCGACCTCGTCGTCTCGGCGCGCACGCATCCTGTGGGCGTCGTGCTCAGCGAGCGCGCCTCGGATCCCCGCACGCCGGTGCTCTTGCGGCTGCTCGGCTTGCCGTCGATCACGCAGGTCGAGGGCCTCTTCCAGTGGGCGTCCCCCGGCGACGTCGCGCTGCTCGACGCGGATCACGGCTTCCTCGTGATCAACCCGTCGCGCGCGGAAATGGCCACGCTCCGTGCCGAGCGGAAGAAGGGCAAAGCGCTGCCCGACGCGTCCGAAACGACCGAGGCTGAGGTCGAGGTGGACAGCGGCGAGATGGAATGAAACTCCGGCGCGCGGCGTGATCACGCGCGCTTCGTGGATCGTGCCGTCGAAAATGTCCGTCCGGTGCCGTGCGCGCGGGACGCACGGCACGGACGTGACTTCAGGACGCCGACTTCGGCGCGGGGCTCTGCTGCGCCTGCGTCTGGGCTTCGGCAGCCTTCTTCGCGCGCCAGCGGGCGAGCCTGCGCGTCTGGCGGACCTTCTCTTTGGCACGAACCTGCGGTTTCTGAGGCATGCGCCCCATATAGCCGATCCCCCCGGGGGGGCGCTACCATCCCGCGAGAGGTTCGTGCATGAAAACCCTGGTTTGCCGCTGTGAGGACGTGACGCTCCACGAGCTCGAAGCGGCCCTCGATCGTGGCTACCGCGACATCGAGTCGGTCAAGCGGTACACGGGCTTCGGGACCGGCTGGTGCCAGGGCAAGTGGTGCCTCGCGCTCTGCGCGCGGCTCGTACACGAGCGCGGCGGTGATGTCGACAAGCCCATCACCCCGCGGCCGCCGTATCACCCCGTCTCGCTCTCCGTCCTCGCGGGCCTCGACGACCTCGACCTGCCCGGCGGCGGCACGCACCACGGCGAAGGCCACGACCCCAAGGGCTGATCACGCAGGAACGGCGCGCACCTCGTCTGCGCCGTGCCGCTCCACGTAGTCCGGGCGCAGCCCCGGGCACGTCTCGAAGTGCCGACAGCCCTCGCACCCCGCGGGCTTCACGCCGCCCGTGAGGCGCGAGTTTTTCAGGTCGAACACCTCGTCCGGCGTCACGACCCGCACGACGTCCGCGCCCGGGTGCCGCACGTGATCCTCGTACCCCGGCAAAAAACACCGCGGGATGTGCAGCGCGTGCACCTCGTAGCCACCTTCCCGCGCCGCCTCGAACGCCTCGCGCGCCTTCGCGGCCACGTCCGAGAGCCGCGGGAGCTGGTCCACGTTCGCGCGGTTTCCATCCGTCAACGACACGAGCCACAACCGAAGATGCCGGATCCCCTGCGCGAAAAGCCTCTCGACCCAGGCGCGCACGTCCCGGTACGTGTCCTCCTTCAGGATCAGATCCGCGATCGGATCGAGCCCCCGCGCGACGAGGTTCTCGATCGCCTTTCGCCGCAGCTCCGCCGTCCCTTCGCGCTGCACCGTCTCCTCGTAGGCCGCGTCGCTCGGCGCGTGCATCGACACGTGGAACTGATCCACGCCCGCTTCGGCGAGCAGCGCGAGGTACGGCGCGTGCGCGTACCTGAGGCCGTTCGACGCGACCTTCACGTGCTCGAACCCGCGCTTCTTCGCGTACCGCACGAGCGCCGGCAGATCGCTCCGGATCGTCGGCTCGCCGCCGGTGAACGCGACATCGCGGAAGCCTCGTGTAGCGGCCCGATCGATCTCCTGCGCCACCTGCTCCGTCGACAGCGCGCGACGCCGCATCTCCTCGGTGATCGTGCAGTAGGTACACGCGAGGTTGCAGTCGTAGCCGAGGACCACATCGAGCAGCGGCACCCCGTCATCGTACCAGACGACGCCCCGAGCCTTTCGACGCTCGGGGCTACGCGCGGACAAGCCGAGCTACGCCCCGAACCCCCTTGCGCGCTCGCGGCCCCTGGTCCACGTTCCCGCCCCATGGCAGCCCTCGCTGGCCGAGTTTCTGTTCTCCTCGCGCTCGCGTTCGTCTGTCCCGCGTGCACCTCGCTCGCCACGGGGCCGGACTGGACGGGGGGTGGGCTCGAAACGATCGGCCCTGCGCGGGCGGCCGAGCGCGAGGCCGTCGAGGAGCGCGAGCGGCAGCGGCTCGCCCGCCTGCCGACCCGTATTGGCGCGCGCCACATCCTCGTCATGCACCAGCGCTCCCAGCAGCGCCCCGAGGACGTCACCCGCACCCGCGACGAGGCGAAGCAGAAGGCGCAGGAGTGCCTGCGCGCGTTGCGGTCGGGCGCGGCGTGGGCGTCGGTCGTCACCGAGTGCTCCGACGAGCCTGGAGCGGGCGATCGCGGCGGGGATCTCGGCCAGTTCGAGCGTGGCGCCATGGTCAAGGCCTTTTCGGACGCCGCGTTCGAGCTCCAGGTCAACGAGATCAGTGAGGTTGTCGAGACCGCTTACGGATTTCACATCATCCAGCGCACCGAATGATCGTGCCTCGGGCGCTTGGGGGTGCCTCGAACCCTGATATGTTCGAGGCATGCAGGCGTGGAAAACCGAGGAGCACCATCGACTCGCCCAGGCGCGCGAGCGTGTTCTTCGCTGGAAGGACTGGGGACCCTACGTCGCGGATCGCGCCTGGGGCACCGTCCGGGAGGACTACAGCGCGAGCGGGGATGCCTGGGGGTATTTCCCGCACGATCACGCGCGGAGCCGCGCCTATCGCTGGAACGAGGACGGCCTCGCGGGGATCTGTGATCGCGCGCAGATCCTCTGCCTCGCGCTTGCCCTGTGGAACGGCCGCGATGCCATTCTGAAAGAGCGCCTCTTCGGCGTCACCGGCCCCGAGGGCAATCACGGCGAGGACGTCAAGGAGGTCTACCATTACGAGGACGCGACCCCGACGTCGAGTTACCTCCGTTTCCTCTACAAATATCCCCAGCGCCGTTATCCGTACGAGGAGCTCGTCGCGGGGAATCGAATGCGCGGCGGCGACGAACCCGAGCTCGAGACCTGGGACCTCGGCCTCTACGACGAGGGTCGATACTTCGACGTCACCGTCGAATACGCGAAACGCGCGCCCCAGGACATCTTGATGGTCATCACCGTCGAGAACCGCGGCCCCGAGGACGCCCCGATTCACGTCCTGCCGCACCTCTGGTTCCGCAACACCTGGTCGTGGGATGAAATCGTCGTCGCGCCGCCCGAGATCCACGAAGGCGAACGCGGCGAGGGCTTCGCCTCCCTCCGCTGCACCCACCACGACCTCGGCGCCTTCCATCTGTACATCGAGGGCGACGACACGACCCTCCTTTTCACGAACAACGAGACCAACACCGAGCGCCTCTTCGGCTCGCCCTCGCGCACGCCCTACGTCAAGGATGCCTTCCACGCGCGCGTCGTCCACGGCGACGAATCCAAGACAAACCCCGCCGGGCGTGGCTCGAAGGCGGCGGCGTGGCGCGTGTTCAATGTACCCGCCGGGGGCCGTGTCGTTCTCCGCGCGCGGCTTTGCCCCGAGCCCGAGCGGGCTCCGTTCGAGGGCTCGGATGAGCTCCTCGCGAAACGCAAGGCCGAGGCGGACGCGTTTTACCTGGCCATGCAAGGCCCGCACATGTCCGACGAGCGCCGGGCGATCCAGCGCCAGGCCTCCGCGGGTTTGCTCTGGTCCATGCAGCTTTACCATTACGACGTCGACGTCTGGCTCCGCGGCGACGCGATCGCGCCGCCGGCCGAGCGGCTCCGCGGCCGGAACAAGGACTTCCGGCATCTCTCGGTCGCCGACGTCATCTCCATGCCCGACAAATGGGAATACCCCTGGTTCGCGGCCTGGGACCTCGCCTTCCATGCGCTCGCGCTCGCGCCGATCGACATGGACCTCGCGAAAAACCAGCTCAAGCTGATGGTCAAGGAGTGGTACCAGCACCCGAACGGCCAGGTTCCGGCCTACGAATGGGAGTTCGGCGACCTCAATCCCCCGATCCTCGCTTGGGCCGCCTACCAGCTCTACAAGATCGAGCGCAAGCAGCGCGGGAAGGGCGATCGGCTCTTCCTCGAACGCATGTTCCACAAGCTGCTCATCAACTTCGCCTGGTGGGTGAACAAGCGCGACGCCGAGGGAAACAACGTCTTCGAGGGCGGCTTCCTCGGCCTCGACAACATCTCCGTCTTCGACCGCAGCGAGCCGCCGCCGCCCGGCATGAAGCTCGAACAGGCCGACGCGACCGCGTGGATGGCGATGTATTGCATCGACCTCATGCGGATCGCGCTCGAGCTCGCGATGGAAAATTCCGCATACGAGGACGCGGCGAGCAAGTTCTTCGAGCATTTCCTCCGCATCGCCTACACCTTCCACCACGCCGAGCCCCCCGAGATCCCGCTCTGGGACGACGCCGAGGGGTTTTACTTCGACATCCTCACGGTCCACGGCGAGCCCCACCACCTGCCCGTGCGCTCCATGGTCGGCCTCATTCCCCTCTTCGCCGTGCACGTCATCGGCCCCGAGGTCTATCGCAAGCTCGACAACTTCCGTCGCCGCATGGAGTGGTTCCTCGGGAAAAACCCCCACCTCGCCGAGGCCCTCGTCAAGCGCCCCGACGGCCGGTATGTCCTCACGGCCGTCCCGCCCGGCAAGCTCGAACGCGTCCTCGGCCACCTCTTCAACGAGGACGAGTTCCTCTCGCCGTTCGGCCCGCGCTCGCTCTCGAAGGAGCACCAGAAACGGCCTGTCGTCCTTTGGCAGGGCGAACGCCGGCTGGAGGTGAGCTACGAGCCGGGGGAATCGAAGAGCCGCATGAAAGGCGGGAACTCGAACTGGCGTGGCCCCGTCTGGATGCCCACGGCATACATGATTTATCGCTCGCTCCTCCGCCTCGACCACGGCTTCGGCGATGTTTTGTGTATTCCCGCCACGCGCACGCATGGGCCCCGCACGCTCCGCGAGGCGGCCGACGAGATCGCGACGCGCCTCGTCGCCCTCTTCGAGCGCGGACCCGACGGCAAGCGCCCCGTGTATGGCGATTCCGACATCTTCCAGTTCGACCCGCATTTCCGGGACAACCTCCTCTTTTACGAATACTTCCACGGAGACACCGGCGAGGGGCTCGGGGCCTCGCACCAGACCGGCTGGACGGGCCTCGTCGGGGATCTCGTGTTGCGACTCGAACGACATCGGAGGGACGACTCGGCATGAGCCGCTTGGGGAAAGGAGACGAGCGTGGACAATCGACCCTCGCCGCCCTCCTCGCGTCTGGAATGCAAACCCCCGAGGTGGCCGCGCGCGTCACCCTCGCGCTCGCCCTCGTGCTCGACGAGCTTCATCGCGCAGGCCGCGCGCACGGTGATCTCTCGCCCGCGACCATCCTCGTCGAGCCCGCGTCGGACGACGCATTCCTCGCCGACGCCGGCCCTCGCAGCGGCGCCGATGGGCGTGGCCCGGTCCGCGAGTCCTCGCTCGCGTATGCAGCCCCGGAGCGCACGCGGCGCACGAGCCGTGGCTTCGATGGGCGCGCCGATCTCTATTCCCTCGGCGCCATTCTTTATGAAATGCTCACGGGCGCGCCGCCGTTCGTCTCCGCCGATCCCTTGGCGCTCGCCCACGCGCACCTCGCGCGCGTCCCCGTGCCCGCACACGAGCGGGATGCGGCTGTCCCGCGCGTGCTCTCCGACATCACGCAGAAGCTCCTCGCGAAGGCGCCCGCGGCGCGATACCAGACGGGCCGCGCGCTCGCGCTCGACCTCGAACGATTCTTGCGCGAAGGCCCCGTCGCCGCGCCGTTTCCCCTCGGTACCCGCGACGGCCCCGACGATCGGCGTATCTGGGACAAAACCTTCGGCCGCGAGGCCGAGGCCCGCGCGATTGCTGCATGCGCGCGGCGGGCCATGGCGGGCGCGCCCGAGCTCGTGCTCGTCGTGGGCCCGGCCGGCTCTGGCAAATCCACGCTCGTCGCCGAGGCGCGTGAGCAAATCATCCACCAGGGCGGCCTGTTTGTCGCGACGAAGCCCAAGGAAGGAGCCGCGCCCCGCGCGCCCCTCGCCGAGGTCGTCACGGCCCTCGCGCGCCGCGCCCTCGCCGAGCCGGAAGCACGCCTCGATGCGATCCGCGCGCGCCTCCTCGAGGCCCTCGACGGTCAGGGCGCGCTGCTCGAAGACCTCGCGTCCGTCGTGGCCCTCGTCCTCGGGCCATCTCCATCGCTGCCGGATCTCGGGGCCGCCGAGGCGCGCCGCCGCGTGGGGCGTGCGGTTTGCCTTTTCCTTCGGGTCTTCTGCGAGCACTGGCCCCTCGTCGCCGTCTTTTTCGACGACCTCGATCACGCCGACGCCGACACGCTCGCCATTCTCGCCGATGTCCTCGCCGACGAGGGCCTCTCGCGCCTGCTCGTCCTCGGCGCAGCGCACGAGGAGGACACGGCACCCGCGCGGCCGCTCGGCGCCTTCCTCGAATCCATCACCTCGCGTGGCGTCTCCCTTCAAAAAATCGTCCTCGGCCCGCTCGAACCCGAGGACGTCGGGCGTATCATTGCGGACGTCCTCTCCGTGGCCGAGCACGAGGTCGCGGCGCTCGCGCGCCTCTTGCACCGCAAAGCACGCGGCAATCCATTTCTCGTCCTGCATGTGCTCGACGCCCTCTTCTCCGAAGGCCTCGTCGATCGGGATCCCACGACGAACGCCGTTTGCTGGGACGAACGGCGTATCCTCGATGTGCCCATTCCCGACGACGCCGCCCGTTTCGTGGCCGACCGGCTGAGCAAGCTCTCGCCCAGGGCGCGCCGCGTCCTCGCCGCCGCGGCCGTGCTGGGACAGGGATTCGAGCAGGACAAACTCCTGCCGATCCTCGGCGCACCCGAGGCCGACCTCTCCGAGCCGCTCGCCGAGGCGATCGATCTGGGGATGATCGTCCCGGGGACCGGCACGTACCATTTTGTGCATGAAAAGGTGCGTGAGGCGGCCCGAGCGCTGCTCGAAGAGGACGCGCGTGCGCGCGTGCACCTCGCCATCGGCCGCGGGATGCGCGCCGAGACGGGCGCCGAAGGCGATCGTCTCTTCGAGATCGCCCACCATTTTCGTGAAGGCGCCTCCCTGCTCGACGACGGGGACGAACGCCTCTCCGTCGCGCACCTGCTCTTCGATGCGGGCCGCAAGGCGCAATCGCAGGCTGCGTTCCGCGTCGCCGTCGATTTCTACGACGCCTCGGCCGCGCTCCTCTCGGCGTCCGCGCTCGCCACCGATCCCGCGTTTGCCCTCGTGCTTTTTTCCTCGTGGGCCGAATGCGTGTACATCGAGGGACACGCCGAGCGCGCCGAGGCGCTTTTTTCCGAGGCGCTCTCGCACGCTCGAACGCCGCTCGAACGCGCACGCGTGCACGGGCAGCGCCTCGCCCTCCAGGTCTCGCGCGGCCGGTACATGGATGCCATTGCCGCCGGGCGAGAAGGTTTGTCCGAGCTCGGCGTCCTTTTGCCTGAGCGAGGGGCCGAGGCTGCTTCGCTCCCTGCGGCGCTCGCCGATATCGCGCGCCTCGTCGGCGGGCGCACGCCGGTAGACCTCGCCCGCGCCCCGCGCATCGCGGATCCGCGTGTCGTCACGCAGCTCGATCTGCTCACGGCGCTCGTCCCGCCCACGTACATCGCGGATCAGGCGCTTTACCTCGTCGTCATCGTGCGGCTCGTCGCCGCTTGTGTCGAGCACGGCCATGCCGACGTCGCGTCGTATGCGTATGCCAGTTACGCGCTCATGCTGGCGATGATCCTCGGCGACGGGCCAGCCTCGCGGGCGTTTTTCGACCTCGCGGTGCTGCTCGAAGATCGCATCGAAAACCCGGCGCTCCGCGGCAGGACATCCTGGACCCTCGGCGCGTGCTCCACGCCTTTCTTGCCCGTCCGGCGCGCGCTCCCGTTCGTCGAGCGCGCGCTCGTCCATAGCCTCAGAATGGGCGACGTCCCGTACGTCTCGTATTCGCTCTACCTCGGCGTCGCCCTGCGGTACTGGGCGGGCGAGCCCATCGCCTCGGTGCGCGAGGCCTGGGCCAAGGCCACGGTGATCCTGCCGGACGTGCGGGATCCGCTCGCCACATACACGCTCGCCGCGTTCGGTCGGATGCTCGCCGCCCTCGAAGGGCGCACCCGGGCGCCGGCCTCGTTCGACGGCGAGACGTTCGATGATACGTCGTTCGTCGCGACAATCGAACGCAACTTCGGATTTGCGGCGTGTATGCACCACGCCCTGCGGACGCAGCTCTGCCTGTTCCACGGCGATCTCGACGGCGCGCTCGTATGGGCCGAGCGCACCGAGGGGCAGATGGCCGCGGGCATGTGGCTTTATCTGGAGACCTTCGCCACCTTCCTCGTCGCCCTCACATTCGCGGTGCGCCTCGCCGGCGCGGACGAGGCCGAGCGCGCGCGCTTGAAAGAACGCCTCGCGCCGTACCACGCGAAGCTCGGCGCCTGGCTCGGGCTTTTTCCGGACAACTGTCTCCCGTTGCATCGCCTCATCTCCGCGGAGATTCACGCGGCAGATGGGCATCATGGCGAGGCCCGCGAGCTTTACGACGAGGCGATCGAATCATCCCGGACAAGCGGCTTCGTTCACCATGAGGCGCTCGCCTCCGAGCGTGCGGCGCATTATTACGCCAGCCGCGGGCGGCACGAGCTCTCGCGCCCCTACCTCGAAGCTGCGATGCGCGCGTATGCGCGCTGGGGCGCGACTGCGAAGGTGCGTGACCTCGAAGCGCGGCACCCCGACGTCTTCGGAGGAACATCGTCCGGACAGGGAGGGAGCGGTCGCGCGGACAAACCGGCGCGCGTCACCGATCGCCCCTCGCGCGGCGGCAGGTCGCTCGACGCGATGGCCATCGTGCGGGCGGCGCAGGCCATTGCCGGCGAAATGGACCTCGATCGCCTGCTCGAGCGCCTCCTCCGCACGGTGCTCGAGGTCGCGGGCGCCGACCGCGCCGTGCTTGTCCTCGCGCGTGAAGGAGAGCTTTTCATCGGCGCCAGCTTGACCGTCGACGGCGCGGAGGTCGGCGCGATGCGTCCGCTCGCCGGAGCCTCCGGCGTCGCGCCGAGCGTCGTGCAATACGTCGCGCGCACGCGCTCGCCGGTCGTCATGGGTCGCGGCGCGGCCGGCACGCCGTTCGAGGCCGATCCGCACCTCGGCCTCGCCGCGCCCCGCTCCTTCCTCGGATTGCCGCTCGTCCACCGCGACGCCCTCTCGGGCGTCCTCTATCTCGAAAATCGCCTCGTCGAGGACGCATTCTCGGAGGACCGCGTCGAGCTGCTCTCGCTCCTCGCGTCGCAGGCGGCGATCGCCCTCGAGAATGCGCTCCTCCTCGCAGACGTGCGGCGCCGGACGGACGACCTCGCGCGGGCGAACGACGGGCTTCAGGCCGAGCTTCTGCGCCGCGCCAAGGCCGAGGCGGAGCGCGCCTCGTTCGAGCAGGCGATGATCGAAATGCAGCGCGCGCGCCTCGCCGAGCTTTCTGCGCCGCTCGTTCCGATCACCGACAAGGTCATGGTGATCCCGCTCATCGGCGCGATGGACGCCGGGCGCGCCGAGGATCTCCTGCGCGTCGCGCTCGAAGGCGCGAGCAAGCGGCCCTTGCGCGCGCTCATCATCGACATCACGGGCGTCCGTGTGGTCGACACCCACGTCGCGAGCCGCCTGCTCGACACGGTCCGCGCGGTCGAATTGCTCGGCGCCGAGGTCGTGATCACCGGTATCCGGGGCGACGTCGCGCAGGCGCTCGTGAAGCTCGACATCGACTTCGGCGCGAAGGTCCCCACGCGGAGCACGCTCCAGGCGGGGATTGCGTATGCTCTTTCCCGCTGTCGGCGCTAAAATCGATTCGAACCAGGAACCCCGCCGATCCGTCCCCGCGCTCGGGCGTCGCTTCGTGCTCCATGCATGACGAACGGCCGTCCGGTGTGGTAATGCATAACGAGGAGCCATGCGAACGACGTCCTTCCTTCACGCATGGGGTTTGGTGCTCGGGCTTGCCTCCGCGGGCTGCGGCGGACCCGAATTCCCGCGGCGTGATTGCGCGACCGTGATCTGGGCCGAACCCGGCTCGGGAGACGACATCCGCGTCGAGGGGAGCTGGGACGGCTGGGCCGAGGCGAAGCCCCTGGAGCAACGCGACGACGGATGGTTTCTGCTCCCATTGAATCTTTCCCCCGGGGAGTACGGATACCGCATGGTCCAGGGGGGCAAGCGCTCGATCGACAGGCTCAATCCGCTGACCACGTGGAAGGGCGAGGAGGAGGTCTCGCTCGCGATCGCCGAGAGCTGCGGCGCGCCGGAGATTCGTGTCGACGCCGTGGATGTCTCCGGCGACGAGGTCACCGTGAGCGGCGTCTTTCTGGCGTCGCCCGAGGGATCTGCGCTCGACCCTGCGTCGCTGCGGGCCGAGCATCGGGGCGGCGGCGAGATATTGCCCTGGAATGCCCAGGCGGCAGACGGGCGATTCACGTTCGTCGCGCGCGGGCTCGGCCGTGGCAAGCATACGTTCACCCTTCGCGGCGCCGACGAATCCGGGGCCGAGGCGAGCCCGAAGATCGCCGTCGCGTGGGTCGATCCAGCGCAGAACGCCTGGCACGAGGGGCTCCTGTATCACCTCATGATCGACCGTTTCCGCGGGGACGGGGGCGCGCCGCTCGCGCCGTTGCCTCCGGACAAATCCGGCTCGCGCGCGGGCGGGACGCTCGACGGCGTGCGTACGGAAATCGAGCGCGGCACCTTCGACGAGCTCGGCGTCACGGCGCTGTGGATCTCGCCGGTCTACACGAATCCCATCGAGATCCGCGAGGGGCGCGGCGACGGCCGGCCTTATGAGGGATATCACGGCTACTGGCCGCTCGAATCACGCGGGGTCGAGCCGCGCATCGGCGGCGAGGACGCCCTGCACGCCATGGTCGACGAAGCGCATCGGCATGGGATCCGCGTGATCTTCGACCTCGTGCCGAACCACGTCTACGAGCACAACGAGCGATATCTCGCGAACCGGAACAAGGGCTGGTTCAACGACGGCCTCGACAAATGCGTGTGTGGCTCGCCCGGCTGCGGCTGGGGCGAGAAGCTCTCCACGTGCTGGTTCACCTCGTACATGCCCGACGTGCGATTCGAGCACCCCGATTCGATGCGGGCCCAGGTCGACGACGCCGTCTTCTGGATGAAGGAGTTCGACGCGGACGGCGTGCGTATCGACGCGGTCCCCATGATGCCGCGCGCGGCCACGCGCCGGATCACGCACGCCTTCGGCCGCCTTGCGGCCGGCAAGGACGCTCTCTTTTCGATCGGCGAGGTCTTCACCGGCCCCGGCGCGGTCGGCATCGAGAGCATTCGGTATTTCCTGGGCCCGCATAGCCTCTCCGGTGCCTTCGATTTCCCGCTCATGTGGAAGCTCCGTGAGGTCTTTGGCCTCGACCGCGGAAGCCTCTCCGAGCTCGAAGACATCCTCGTCTCGACCGACGCCGCTATTGTTGGCTCGGGCGCGGTGCTCGGCCGCATGATCGACAACCACGACACGTCGCGGTTCGTCTCCGAGGTGACGGGCGACGGCGCGAACGACCCCTGGTACGACAAACCCGCGCAGCCGACGGATCCCATCGTGTATGCGCGGGCGAAGATGGCGCTCGCGTTCATCCTGACGCTCCACGGCCTGCCCGTCCTCTATTATGGCGACGAGCTCGCGCTCGCGGGCGCGGGGGATCCGGACGCGCGCCGGGTGATGCCGGATCTCGCGGCGATCGGGTCTTTGCAATCGGAGGTGCGGGATCTCGTCCGAAGGCTCGGCCATTTGCGCCGCTGCTCGCCTGCGCTCCGTACGGGCACGCGCAGGCCCATCGTGGCGACCAAGGACGAATATGCTTATTTGCGGGACACGGGGGATGGGGATCCCGTGCTCGTGTTTTTCGCGCGCAAGACGGCGCTCGTCTCCGTGCCGACCGGCGCCGTGCCGCTCGGCAGCTACATCGACGTCCTCTCCGGCGAGACGATCGAGATCACCGCCGGCGGCGCCGTTCCGCTCGAAGCCCACTCCTTCCGCGTGCTCGTGCGCGCGGGGAGCCCTTGCCGCAACCCCTCACCTTGACGGGCCTCCGAATGAAAATTTCGATGAATACGTTCACAGCGCTCGCCCTCTCGGGCCTCCTCGTCGCGCCACTGCTCGGCGCGGCGTCCTGTTCGAGCGACGACCTCAATGGGTATCAGCCGCCCGATGGATTGGGCGGCTACGATCCCGGGGAAAAACCCCCGGTGCTCAGCGGCTCCGGCTCCGGCGTCGGCGCGGGCGGCCCCACGGGCCAGGGCGGCGCGGGCGGCGGCGAGCCTCCGGGCCCGCCCATGTGTGACGATAGCTTGAAGCGCTGCGATTACATCTTCACGCTCGCCGACATGGGCCAGACCAGCGTGGTCGTGCGCGGCAATTTCGCCGCTGACGGTTGGGACGTGGGCGTCCCCATGACGAAGGCGAACGGGCAATGGGAAGCCACCGTCCCGATTCCCTACAACCAGCCCGTCCAGTACAAGTTCGTCATCGACGGGAACAACTGGATCAATGACCCGGGCAACCCGAACACGATCGACGACGGGTTTGGTGGGAAAAACAGCCTCGTCTCGCCGACGACCTGTGACCCCTGGACGTGCGACGATCCGCCGGAGGACAGCCCCGTCGAAGCCTGGCGCGACGCGGTCCTTTATTTCGTCTTCGTGGACCGCTTCCTCGACGGCGACCCCTCGAACAACGGCGCGGCCGTGCCGAACGTCCCGACGGCGTCCAATTACCAGGGCGGCGACTGGCAGGGCGTCATCAACAAGATCAAGGACGGGTATTTCACGAAGCTCGGCGTGAACTCCCTCTGGCTCACGGTCCCGATCGACAACACCGAGCTCGCCGGCTTCGGCAACGACGGCAAGAACTACAGCGCTTACCACGGCTACTGGCCGAAGGATTTTTACAAGGCCGAGGAGCGCTTCGGCACGATGGCGAAGTTGAAGGAGCTCGTCGACGAGGCGCACAAGGTGAACATCACCGTCCTCATCGATTATGCGGCGAACCACGCGCACGACTCGGCGCAGGTCTACAAGGACAACACGAGCTGGTTCTGGCCGAACACGAACGGCAGCGGCGGCAACTGCGTTTGCGGCGAGGGCTGCTCCTGGGACGGCGCAACCACCGAAAAATGCTGGTTCACGCCCTACCTGCCTGATTTCAATTACGAGAACGCGGCGGCGCGCAAGTACAGCATCGACAACATGGTCTGGTGGTGGCAGCAGACAGGCATCGACGGCTTCCGCCTCGATGCGCTGAAACACATGCACATGTCGTGGCTCACCGATCTCCGCTCGCGCGTCACGGCCGAGATCGACTCCGTCACGGGCAAGCATTTCTACATGGTCGGCGAGACGTATACGGGCGACAAAGCGCTCATCAAGAAGTACGTCAATCCGTCGACCATGCTCGACGGCCAGTTCGATTTCCCGCTCCGCGCCGAGATCTGCTCGAAGGTCCTCATGCGCCAGGGCACGATGCAGCAGCTCGAAGGCTTCTTGAATGGCAATGACGACGCCTACGGGAACGGCGTCATGAGCACGTTCATCGGCAACCACGACCTGCCCCGTGTCATTCACCTGGCCCAGCAAAACCCGCTCTGGAGCGATTCCTGGGACGGCGGCAAGAACATGAACTGGCAAAACCAGCCGGGTCTGCCCGCCGGGCAGGACGCATTCGAGCGCATGGCGAACGGGTTCACACTCATCATGACCACGCGCGGCGTCCCGCTCATCTATTACGGCGACGAGATCGGCCTGCCCGGCGCGGGTGACCCGGACAACCGGCGGTTCATGCAATGGAGCGGGTACTCCGCCGGCCAGACCCTGCTTCGCACGCACCTCGAAAAGCTCGGGCAGATCCGCAAGGATCACGTCGCGCTCCGGCGGGGCAAGCGCTCGTCGTTATGGGCCTCGAACGACACGATGGCCTACAAGATGGTGCACTCGACCGAGACGGTTTACGTTGCCATCAACCGCGGCGACACGCAGGGTTCCGTCGGAAACCTGCCGAGCGGCAACCTCACGAACTTGCTCACGGGTCAGGCCGTGAGTGGACCCACCGTAAACTTGCCGCCGCGCAGCTCGATGATTCTCGTGCAGTAATTTTCCACGTCCGGCGGGCGTCGTCATGGCGTGCTATGCATACGCTCATGACGACGCCCGCACCTCTGCGTTACGATCCGATGGATCCTTCGTTCACCAAGGATCCGCACCCCTTGCTCGCTCGCTTTCGTGAAGAGTCGCCTGTCTACCACTGGGAACAGGGAGGCGGGTACATCTTCTTCCGCTACCGGGATTGCATGGCGCTCCTGCGAGAGTCGAGGCTCGGAGTCGATCCCACCCTCGGTGCCGGCTTTCCTCCCGAATTGAAGGCCGCCTTCCCCGAATTCGCAGCGCTGCGCGAAAATGACCTCTTCATGGTCCCCCCGGCGGCGCACGCGCGGCTGCGCAAGCTCCTGAACCCAACGTTCGGCCCCCGCGCGGTCGAGGCGCATCGCCCGAAGGTGAAGGCGATCATCGCCGCGCTGCTCGACAAGCTTCCGAAGGAGGGCGAGGTCGACATCTCCACCGAATTCACCCGGCAATATCCCGTGCGGGTGATCGCCAGCATCCTGAACATCCCCTCGGACCACGTGCCGGAGTTCGTGGCTTTCGCCGAGGCCCTTATCTCCACGATCATGCCGGGGCTCTCGCCCGAGCAATTCGCGGCGTGCATGCCGATCATCTCGCGCGGCATGGGGATCGTGCGCGCCGTCATCGCCGATCGCCGGGCAAACCCGATGCCAAACGACCTGACGACCGAGCTCATCAACGCGTGTGATGAGCAGGATCGGCTCTCCGACGCCGAGCTCGTCTCGCTCGTCGCGGGTCTGCTCGTCGGCGGCACCGACACCACGTACCACGGGACGAATCAGGCGATCCTGACGTTGCTCCAGCACCCCGAGCAGCTCGCGATCTTGCGAGATGACCCGAGCCTCGCGCGGAATGCCTTCGACGAGACCCTCCGGTTCAACATTTTCGGCCGGGTGCCGATGGTTCGGTATGCAACGGAGTCGTTCGCATACGGGGACATCCACCTGGAGCGGGGCCGGCCCGTCTTCCTGTTCCTGATGTCGGCGTTCCGGGATCCGGAGTATCTGGCCGATGCGAACACGTACGACATTCGCCGCCAGCACACGGGGACCCACTGGTTCGGCCTGGGTCCCCATTTCTGCCTCGGCGCCTCGCTCGCCCGCATGGAGGCCGAGATCGCGCTCCAGAGCCTGTTCGCGCGGTATCCGAAGATCGAGATCGCGGGCGAGCCGGTCTATGGGATGCACCCGATCATGCGCACCATGGACCAGTTCCCCCTCCGCGTCAGCGCTTCGGCCTGACGTTCATTCAGGACAAACTGTCCGCTCCGCGAGCGTCTGCCCGTCGATCCCGAAGACCACGATGTCTTTGCCGGTCACCGCGGCGCCGAACGCGCCATACCCATAACTCGACAGGAGCTTCCGCTCGGGCCGGCGCACCTCGCCGTTCGGCCCGAGTTCGATGGTGATGACTTCCCGCGCGAAAGGCCCGGTCGCGGCAATCAAGAAGCCGTCGGCCGTGCCGATCACGGACGGATTCCGCAGCAAGGCGTAGGGCCCGGATGCGAGCGACGGGGCGCCGATCGCCTTTCCCGTGTCGTCGAGGCGCGCCACGCGGATCACGCTCGTCTCGGTCCGCTCGGTGCCGGTCACGCACGCGACGAGCAGCCCCTTCGGGCCATGGCCGAGCGCGCAATCGCCGGGCTGGAAGGGGAATCGCGCCGCCGGGGCGGGCTGCGAGACGATACGCGCGGCGCCGTCGAGCAGCGCCGTCACGACCGCGCCCCCGCGCGCGTAGGCGACCACGAGGCCCTTGCTCGTCCAGGCGAGGCCAGGCCGGCTCGTCATGGGGTCTCCGGGCAGGCGCGTCGTTTTCCGCATGGCGCCGGCCTCGTCGATTCTCCCGACCTCGACGCCGCCCTGTTCGTCGATCCACGCGGCCGCGAATCCCCCGGGCACGCGCGCGAGCGTTGGCTCGCGTCGGCCTGCCGCCGCGGGAAGGACGGCGCGCGTCGTGGTTTTTCCTTCGCGATCGACGCGCACGAAAATCATCTCCTCCTTTTCGAGGCGGAGCGCAGCCCAACCGCCGTCGTCGAGCGAAAGGACGGACGCCGCGCCCGTGTTTGGTTGCAGGCGCAAGGCTTCGGGCGCGGGGCGCGTGCGCGCATCACACGGGCCCGCCGGGGTCGTCTCGCTCGGCGCCGGGGCTTCACGGCAGGCGAGGCGGGCGGCCACGACCTCGGGCTTTTTCCCTTTCTGCAATCGATCCCGGTTGTACACGACGAGCCATTCTTTCCCGGTCCAGAGGACGGCGGGCATTTCTCCGGACGAATCCTTGTCGTGCAGGGGCAGCGGCGGCGCCGCGCCGCCATTCGGATCCACGACCGCGATAAGCGCCTCCGGATCCCGCGCGACGATGACCGACGCGTGGAAATGCGCCTCGTAGGCCACCGCGAACCGCACGCCGTCCCAGGCGAGGACGGGCTTGCGCGGCGACGCAATGGGGTCGGGGTGTGTCGCGACGACCCGCGGCGCGAGCTTGGGATGGCCCGCGGCGTCGAGGACCGCGAGCCATATCTTGTGGTCCTGATCCCAGGCGACGGCGAGGCCCGTAGGCGTGGGCAAGAGGAAAGGATTGACCCCGCCCTGGAGCGTCGCGCCCACGCCCGAGAGCCCATTCTCCGTGAGGCGCCGGATCTCGATCGTGCCGCGCGTCTCGCGCGAATGCCAGCCGACCCAGTACGCCTCGCCGTCCCACACGATCGAGGGGACGCCGGGATTCTCGCCCGTGGAGAGCTCGAAGGTGCGCTTGACCTTGCCCGTATTCGCGTCGACGAGCGCGACACGCACCGACTCGTGCATGGGATAGGGGCCGCGTGTCCAGGCGACGGCGATCTCGTCCTTGCCCCACGCGATCGCGGGCGTGCCGTCGAGCCGCGGCGAAGGATCGACGCGCGCCGACCAGAGCGGGCGATCCTGCGCGTCGAGCCGCACGAGCTCGATATCGGCCTCCTGCTGCGCGTGATACACGACCGACGCGACCACGACGTCGCTCCCGCGGAAGGCCCCCACGACGTGCGAGCGCTCGTGTTTGTCCGGGAATACGATTTCGCGCACGCTCTTCGCCGCGCCCGAGGCTTCGAGCCGCGCGACGAATGCTCCCTGGTTGTCGTGATCGAGGTACACGTACCCCGCGCCCGCATCCAGCCTGCCGAGCGAGGGCCGGTCCTCGTAGAAAAACGCGGACGCGCCGCGGGCGACGTCCACCGAGGCGCGCGCCTCGAGCCCGTGCGCGCACGAGGCGGGCGGCGCCTCGGCCCCCGGGACCGACGGCGTGGGGCCCTGGTCCGGCTCGGGCGTCGTGGGCGCGGGGACCGGCTCGCTCTTCGTGGGCACGATAGGGGTGCCACATCCGAGCCAAAGACCCATGAGCGCAGCCGGCAGGCCAAGGGAAAGGCGCTTGCCTTGCGAAATCGTCATCGTGCTCTCCAGACCAGGCAACGAGCAGGCTGAACCTAGCGCGCGGCCCGCCGCCCGTCCACGGCCCAGCGCCGCGCCCCCCGCCCCGAACCTGGGCTTTCTTCGAATTCGGAATGCCGAGTGATTCCACCTTCGGGGAGCTGGAAAAGCGGAATGCGTGGTCCAGCCTGGTCGGCCCAGCTCTTGCCGGGCACCTCGCCCCGGGGGAATCATGAAGACGTTTTCCCGGAAGAACGTGCTCGGCTGGGCTCTCGTGGCGATCGTTTCGTGCACGGCCCTCGGTGACGCCTCGGCCAGGGAAGGAAGCAGACGTGCGCCGCGGGCTCCGAACCCGGGCGAGATCGCCGTGCCTTTCACGGAGCTGGAAGTGCGCGCCTCCGGCCGGCCGCGCGGCGAGCTGCGGACCCTCTTGACGTCGCCGCGGATGTACCAGGCTTTCGTCGGCAGCCGGCCGCCGGAAGACCTCGATTTCCAGCGTGAATGGGTGATCCTGTACGCGCCCGGCACGATGCCGACCGGCGGCTACGAGGCCGACATCTCGTACATCGGGCAATCCACGGACGGGCGTACGCTCACGATCGAGACCCGGCTCTTCGAACCGGGCCCCCATTGCTTCGTGACGCAGGCGCTCACGAATCCATACGTGCTCGTACGATTTCAGCGGCCGGAGACCACGCGGCGTGTGGTCTTCAGCCACGTCACGGAGGAGCGCGACTGCACCTCGGAGCCGATGCTCTCGCGCCCCGGCGACGAGGCGTCGAGCGAGTGAACGCGTGAACGGATGAGCGAGGCGCGCACGCCCGTGGCCCTCTGCGAGCCGCGGGCGTGCGGAGAAGGGTGTGTCCTTCCGTTACATTCGGATCACTGCGCGAGCTTCATGACGACCGCGTCCTCGCCGCCCGCGTTCGTCGTGAAGGTGCCGTCGCCGAAGAGGACGTTGTTGCTCCGGTAGCTGCCGCCGACCCACACGTTGGCCGAGCTGTCCGCGGCGATGGTCTCGCCCGACTCGGTCATGCCGCCGCCGAACTTCTTGGTCCAGGCCGCGGTGCCGGTGGGGTTGTACTTCGCGACGAAGATGTCGTGCTCGCCGTTCGACGAGACGTCGCCCTTGCCGAAATTGGTGGTGGCCCAGAATTGGCCCGTCACGAGCACGTTGTTGAACGCGTCGACCGCGATGTCCTTGCCCCGCTGCGTGCTGATGCCGCCCATGGTCTTGCTCCACATGTGGAAGCCGGAGGGGCTGTACTTCGCGATGAACACGTCCTCCGCGCCGCCGCTCGTGACCGTGCCATTGCCGATGTCCATCGAGCCGTTGAACTCGCCGGTCACGAGCACGTTGCCCGCGCTGTCGATCGTCACGGCGTTCGCGCGCTGGAGCTCCGCGTCGCCCGCGCCGAGCACGAAGAGGGGGTTGCCCATGGTGTCGAGCTTCGCGACGAAGATGTCATAACCGCCGGCGCTCGTGAGCGTCTGGCCGCCGCCGAAATCGAGGCTGCTCTGGAACGCGCCGGCGAGCGCGATGTCGCCTGCGGGCGAGACCGCGAGGTCGTAAATGTATTGCGTCCCCGGCCCGGTGTACGCCTTCGCCCAGAGCGCCGTGCCATTCTTGTCCATCTTCGTGACGAACAATTCGAGCCCACCACCCGCGCTCGGGCTGATGACGTGCGCGCCGATCGTGAGGTTGGCCGAGAACGTGCCGGAGACGTAGACGTTGTCCGCCGCGTCGACCGCGACGCTTGGCTCCTCCTGCGTGTACGCGTTCGCGATGGCCTGGCTCCAGACCTGGTTCCCCGTGGCGGCGGCGAGCTTCGCCACGAAGATATCACGCGAGCCCATGTTGCTCGTGAGCGCCCCGTCGCCGAAATCGATGCTGCCGAGGAACTCGCCCGTGATGAGCACGTCGCCCGCGCTGTCGATGGCGACGCTGGTCACGTCCTGCCCGGCCGCATCGCCGTACTTCTTCGCCCACACGACGGTGCCCGCCGAATTGTACTTGATGACGAAGATGTTTTCGTTGCCCGTGCTGGTCAGCGTGCCGATCGGCGCGGGGAGGGTGATCGCCCCCGAGAACCTGCCGACGACGACGCCATTGCCCTGCGTATCGGTCGCAGAGGCCAGCACGATCTGAGCCTGGTTGTTGCCGAAGGTCCGCACCCAGCTCGTGTCGCCGGTGCACGCAGGCGCCTGGCCATTGCAATCGTCGTCGCCGGCCGTCGCGCAGTTCTCCGGCGTCGGCACGACCTCGCCCGTGCACGGCCCGTACCCGGAGCCGTTCGGCGTGCACGTCTCGATGCCCATCTTGCACAGGCCCACGCCCGCCGTGCCATTCGGCCCCGTGTAGCAGGCCTTCGTCGAGTTCGGCGCGCACGCGCAGTTCGCGCCGTCGTCCACGAACATGTCGCAATCGTCGTCGATGGCATTGCAGGTCTCGGCCTGCGGCAGGACCTGGCCCACGCACGCGCCGTACGAGAGGCCGTCGGGCGCGCACGTCGCGGTGCCGCCCTTGCAAATGCCGACGTTTTCCGTGCCGTTCGGGCCCGTGTAGCAGGGCATCGAAGCGCCCGGCGAGCACGCGCAGTTCGCGCCGTCGCCGACCACGCCATTGCAGTCCTCGTCGGTCAGGCCGCACGACTGGGTCCCCGGGACGACCTCGCCCACGCACGGGCCGTAGCTGAGGCCGTCGGGGTTGCAGGTCTTCACGCCCGCCATGCAGGCGCCGACGCCCATCGTGCCGTCGGGGCCCGTGTAGCAGGCCTGCGTGCTGCCCGGCGTGCAGCAGCCCTCGTCGACCTCGCCGTCGCAGTTGTTGTCCTTGTTGTCGCCGCAGACCTCGGGCGTGGGGACACACGCCATTCCGCCGCCGCCGCCCATGCCGCCGCCGCCCATGCCGCCGCCGCCCTGGCCGCCCACGCCGCCCTCCCCGCCCACGCCGCCGGTGCCGCCGCCGCCCTGCCCACCGGTGCCGCTCGACGAGCTGCTCGACCCCGTGATGTTCGGAAGCGGCTCGTCGCCGCCGCAGCCCGCGAGTCCCGCGCCGAGGACCAGCGCGAGGGACGAAAGTGTGAACGAAGCAAGATGACGCCGATGCAACATGGAACGAACCTCCGGAATGGAACGGGCTGCGAAGCCAAATGCAGCGCATCATCTACGAAATTGGGGCCCGCGCACAATAGGTCAGGCAAGAAATGCGCGCCGCGGCAAATTTGGAGATGTGGTCGGCGTTACTGAGCCGTCGTCGGGAAGATCAGCACGAACGAGCCCTTTGCGGGCCGAAAGACCGTGGTCTTCGTGGGATGGGCGTCCCGCTTGAAATGCGGCATCCAGGGGAGCGCCTTCCACGCGTCGTTGTCCTGAATGAACTCGGGCACCACGAGGTCGAGCTCGACGTACCGGTCCGCGGTCGCGGCCGCGAGATCCGGCCCGAACGTCCACTTCTCGCGCCCGGGGCGCGCGGTGAGGTCGTTGTGAATGGCGCCGCCGTACGTGAGGACCATCTTGCCCGCGCCGGCGTTCGCGTTGCGGGAGGCGAGGGCCTTGGCCTTTTCATCCATGAGCCGCGTGATCATCTCCAGCATCACGATGACCGAATCCGGCCCGGCCTTCACGATCGCGTCGTAATCGGCGCAGCTCGCCCGCAGGATATGGGGCTTCACGCCGAGCGCGTACGCCGCGTCGCCGAGCGTGACGAACTCGTTCTGGTTCGTCTTGGCCTGGCCTTGCGTGACGGGCTTCTGCTGCTCCGCGACCTGCGCCTCTTTTTCCTTCCCGCATTTGCCTTCGGACACCCAGATCTCGAGCACGATGTCGCTCGCCTTGCCGGCGAGCATGAGCAAAAACGTGTCGGTGAAGCGCTTCGTGGCCGTCGGGATGCCCTCCTTGCCCTTCTGCGCGTGCGACTCGCCGATGCCGAGGATGAGCGGGTTTTCCGCGAGGATCGCGGCAAACGCGGCCTGGGGCGTGTCGTAGAGCAGGCACCCCATCTCGCCACAAGGCTCGGGCGGAGCCGCAGGAACGGGCGCCGCGCTCGCGGAAGGGGGCGGAGCGGCGCTCGCGATCGGGGCGGGCATGGCGCTCGGGGTCGCCGCGGCGGTGGCCGTCGCGGGCGGCGGAGGCGAAGCGCTGTCGGGCGTGCGGCACGCGGCGAGAGAGACGAGGCAAAGGAGCGGGAGGAGGCGAGCGCTCAGCATGGCGGCAGGAGTGACGCGAGGACACGGAAGTTCCTCGGCGCTGTCAAGCGCTTCCGCGGCTCAGCGGAGGCCGGCGATTCGTTCGAGCTGCATC
Source organism: Polyangium fumosum (assembly GCF_005144585.1). Taxonomy (GTDB): domain Bacteria; phylum Myxococcota_A; class Polyangia; order Polyangiales; family Polyangiaceae; genus Polyangium; species Polyangium fumosum. The sequence goes on from NZ_SSMQ01000001.1 coordinate 405,040, forward strand.
TGGTACGATTTCGAGAGCTTCGACTCGTCGACCCGCGGCCGGAGCGCCTTCAGCGCCGATCGCGTCGGCACGTCGACGTCGGCGCCGAGCCGCGCCGCTTCGAGGTGCAGCTCGAGCGCGCGCTTGTAGCCCGTCTGCGCCTTCCACACGTCGCCGCGCAAATCGTCGAGCTCGGCCCGATGCTGGGTGAGCATTGCGCACGCCGAGACCTTCTCGCGGCTGCCGAGCATCATCGCCGCGCTCGAAGCGTCGTGCCGCGAGAGCGTGTCCCACATCGGGCCAAACAGATGGAGCGCCGTCGTGTGGACGAGCTCCACCGCCTCGTCGAGCCGTCCCGTCCGCTTCAGGCCGACGACACGACCGAAGACGTCCGCGAGCTGCTGGACCATACGGACCTTCAGGTCCTTGTGCGTGCTCGACATGCGCTTTTCCCCCGCACCCCTGGCGGAACGTGAACGTTACCAAACGGAAGTCCGCGGGTCGATATTCCGGCGGACGGTTGACGGCGCGGCGCCCGTGCATGGTAGCTTCGACCCCGCAGGGAGGAGCCTATGGCCACACATCTCCGCGAAGACATGGCGGCCCAGACCGCCGCGGACATCTGCGCCGCGATCACGAGCGCGCTCGACAGCGATCCGATCACGCGACCGCTCGCACCGTTATGGGACGCGCTGGCGCAGAAGGGGGACGGGCTCGCCGCGCAGCGCCGCGCGCTGGAGCGCGCGCTCGGGCGGGCGAGGGCGCGGCTGTCCGTGGCCGACGCGCGCTGGGACGCGGAGACGGCGAGCTTCGGTCGAGATGTCGTCAACGAATCGGATGGGCGGCGTGATCGTCCGCCCTACACGCGGTTTTTCGTGGGCGTGACCCCGTCGGACGCGCAGGCATTCGGGGTCGATCGGGAGGTGAAGCAAGGGCGCGCGTGGATCGAGGAGCTCGGGCGCGAGCCGGACGTGGCGCTCGCGACGAAGTGGACGCCGCGCCTTTCGAACGCGACGGACACGCTGGAGACGAACAGCAAGGAGCGTGAGGCGGCGATGTCCGCGCTCGCGCTGCAAGGGACGTCGGAGCTGCTTTACATCGGGGAGATCAACGTGGAGATCGATAAGCTGGAGGGCGCGTTGCTCCAGCACTTCCCTGGGCAGCCGAAGCGCGTCGCGTCGTTCCTCGCGGCGACGAAGCCGCGCCGCAAGCGAAACGACGACGGAGACGAGGGGCCGTCGGGCAGCGAAGGCTGACGGACGGCGAGAGGGCGTCGCTCGAAGGGGGGAGCGAGCGACGTGGCGCACGCGAGAGGGGGGATCGACGCGGGGAGGAGGGATCTTGCGTGGCGCACGTGGGGTGCCCGGCGCGGGGGTGAGAGGGGCGTGCGTGACGCACGGAGGTCCCTCGGGGCGGCGAGTGAGCATCTTGCGTGGCGCGCGGGGGTGGATCCTCACGTCGAGGAGGGGTCGTGCGTGAGGCACGAGGGGGTGCGGAGGCGTCGAGGGAGGGCCGTGCGTGTCCCGGGGGACAAGGCACGGGTTCGGGGTGGTGTCAAGCTCACGAAGTGGGCGGGGATTTGCCGAGTTCCTGGTCGCGTTGCGCTTCGACCTCGGCGGCTTCGAGGTGGCGACCCTGGGAGCGGAGGGCTTTGGCGAGTTCGGTCCAGAGGTCTTTGCGAACCTGGGGGTCGAGCTCGATAACCTCGGTGCCTCGCACGAAGGCGAGCAGGGCTTCGCGGGACGTGAGGCCGAGGAATTGAGATTCGAGCTTTCCCTCGATGGGGAGCCCGAGGACTCTGCGAAGGAAGACTTCGGCATCCGCGGCGCGGCCGGTCTGGTTGAGCATTTGGGCGAACCCGCGAACGCCGTCGAGCCATCGAAGTTGTTGGACCTGCTTCATCACCCAGCTCGCGCCTTCCATCGCGTCATGGTTGGCCGAGTGCTTCTTCAGCGTCAGCGCCTGCCCCGCCCACGCCTGCGCGATGTCCAAGTGTGCATGCTCGTATGCGAGCTTTGAGAGTTCGCTCCAGCGCTCCGCTGTCCGTTGGCCTCGGCCGAGGAGAAATTCGATCCGGGGTGCGTGACCTTGGAGCAGAGGAGATTCGCCGTCGTCATCCAATTCAAGCCATCTCTCGGCCTCTCGGGTGGGGCGGCGCGACCATCGCCATAGGCCGATACGTTTGCCGAGGTAGCGCTGGACGGGCGGAGGAATGAAAAGACCCTGAATCGGATTACGCGCGAGGCCCGCGCTCAGAATTTTCTCACAAAGCCCCGCACCCGGATCCGCAGAGCGTAACATGGATGCGAGGAGTCCCTCCTCGGGATAGTCCCTCTGTAGGAGCTCGATGAGGTATCGGATGACCATCCCCTCCAGCCCGGAGACCGCTGCGAGCCTTCCCGGGTGCCTGGCGCCCGCGTCTGCGAGGCATTCCATCGCGCTTTGGAGATGAATCCAAACATCATCGGAGATGTTCCAGTAGCGATCTTCATAGAAGTGCGGGACGAGCAGGATCGCCCTGGTCTTGCGCCGTGCTTGCGCGAGCGCCCAACGGAACCGCTCGACTTGCGAGGAACTCACGGTGTCGCAAGCGACCCAAGCCCGGCCCGCCGTCGTGATGTCGTACACGATCCTGGCATAATGATTATTGGCATTGATCCACCGGATCGCTCGTCCCGGCAAAGCCTCTCGAAAGGTCCGCTCGACCCGCTCGATCCGCGCCTGCCGATCGCTCGTGTACTCATCCCCATAAACAAACAAAATCCCCGGCGCCCGACACCGAAGCGCCTGCCGGATCCCGAACACGGCATGCTCCGCCACGCCCGGCGGACACTCGTGCCGCTGCGCGATCCAATCGTAAAAATCCGGCGCCTCCCGGGCGAGCACCTCCGTCACCTCGCGCCGGCAGAAGAGCACGACCTTCAGCAATTTTCGCGCGAACACCGGCCGGTTGATGTTGAGCCACCCCGCGTCCTCCCCCTCGAGGACAAGCACCACGACCGAGCCGTCGGGCAGATCGACGAGCCCGCTCGGCTTCGCCAGCACTTCGAGATCGGGATGATCCGCGAGCAGCGCGCGCACGAGCCCGCCGAGCCGCTCAAGGACCGCGTCGTCCACCAGGATGAGGACGCCTCGCGGGCTCAGCCGAAGGCCCTGGCGGATCTCTGCGATCCAGTCGCTCACAATTTGATCATGTGGCGGAGGAGGAGCGGATGCGGGAAATACCACTCCGAGTCGTTCGGGTACGGCAAGAGCGTCCCGTAGCTGAGGAGCTCCTGCGCCAGCGGGCCCTGGGGGAGCCGATGATCCGGGTCCCGCGCGATCTCCTCCAGGGTCTGGATGTGGCCCTTGTGCAGCCCCGTCTCCCGCTTGCGCCGGAACTCGTCGAGCACACGCTTCACGAGGTCGTCCGTCGCTTGCGGGAGGTCATTCAGCGAGGCGAGCCCGGCGATGCGGAAGATGAATGCGACGAACTCCCGCGCCCGCCCGCCCGAATAGTAAGCGAGCTCGTCGATCTGCTCCGCCGTGAAGAGCGCGGGCCCGCCCGGCAAGTCGGACACGCGCCTCGCATAAAGTTCGCGGAAGAACTCGATGCCGGGCCCCCTTTGCTTGGGCTTGGACTTCAGGAGGACCGGCTCGTTGACGAGCGAGGGGACGTCGTGAAACCCCCGGATCGACGCCGTCGCCGGGTGGTGCCGCAGCGCGAACGGCCCGCAGATCACGAGGGGGCATGCGAGCTGGGAGATGAGCACCGAATCGATGAACAGCGCCTTCGCGCGGTCGAAGTCGCGGATCCGATCGAGCCCGTCGATGATAAAGAGAATGCGTGACCCCCGCTGCTGTACCAGGCCGATCAGCGTGTTGACGCAATCGAGCAGGGCCTGGACATCGGACTCCTGGTCGGCGAGCGCTTCCCGCGTCTTGCCAAAAGGCGCCGTCCATTTCACGGCCTCGGCGCCAGCCTTGAGGAGCTGGAGCCCCGCGCCCACGGCCCCGGGCGCCCCCGTGGCGGCCGAGGAGGCCAGCACGACCATCGATTTCGCGAGGGAGCCGATGTCGATCTGTGGCGGCGTATCCGGGTTCGTCCGCTTCGCGAGCGTGGCCCAGCGGTTCGCCAGGTCCTCGCGGTGCTTCTTGGGGAGCTCGAAGTCGAGCCGCTCCTCGGCCGCGCGAAGGAGCGCGACGCCCATGAGGAAACAAACCTCCCACGGGCTCACGCGTTCGATCGCCTGCGCGTCGTGCACGACGTCGGCGCAATGGCGCTCGAGGTCGACGAAGACCACGAACTCCTTGCCCGACCGCTCCTCCGCGATGCGCTGGAGCTCCGTGGTCTTGCCCGTCCCGATCGTGCCTGTCACGAGCAGCCGCGGGACGCCGCGGGCGATCTCCAGCCACTCGCAGACCATCCGCGCAGGGCTCCGGCTCCGCGGCGCGCGCCACGCGGGGTTTCGTGGCGAAAGCTCCGGATCGAAACGATCGATCACCGCGAGCCAGGTTTCACGTCGAGACATGCGTCGAGAGATCCTCCGACGCGGACTTCTGCACGAAGGCCCCGAGGGCGTCAAGCAAGCGACAGAGCACGCTCGGCCTTCGCATCCGCCCGCAACTCGTGCCATGCTCGCGCCGCTCCGTCCCTGGCGCCCCCACGTCCCGAATGCTCCACACGATCCGTTACGGCAGGCTCTTCGACGATTTCGTTCCCGGGTCGATCTACGCGCATCCCTGGGAAGTGACGGTCGACGAAGGCATGCTCGCCTTCTTCGCCGCCTCCTTCCAGGACGCGATGCCGACCTACGCGAGCCGGCGCGCGGCGGAGGAGCTCGGCCTCCGCGACAGGCCCGTCCACCCGCTCTTGCTGCTCAACCTCGGCCTTTCCTTCAGCGTGCACGACGTGAGCGAGCAGGCGATCGCCCACCTCGCGTACATGGATGTGCGCTTTCCGAACGCCTGTTACCCGGGCGATACCGTGGTCGCCGCGTCGCGGGTCATCGCCACGCGGCCCGTCTCGACCGGCGACAAAGGCGTGGTCCACGTGCGCACCGAGGTCTCGAACCAGGACGGCGAGGTCGTCTGTTCGTTTGAACGCAAAGTGCTCGTGCGCGTGGGCAAGGTGGCCGGGCGGGCCGCGATCGTCCCGCAAAGCCCGGTCGACGAGCGCGCCGCCGTGTCGCCCAAGCTCCGCGCGCCCGCCGCGCTCCTCGGGGATCTGCCGGCGCCGCGCCGGGCGGTGTTTCCCACGTTCTGGGACGATTTCGAGGTCGGCGACGTGTTCGCGCACGAGGGCGGACGCACCGTGAGCGAGGCCGAGCACATGCAGCTCACGACGCTCTTTCGGAACTCGCATCCGATGCACGTGGACGAGCGGTATTGCCAGAAAAGCTCGTTCGCCAAGACGCGCGTCGTCTTCGGTGGCCTCGTGCTCGCCTGGGTGCTCTCGTTGTCGAGCCGCGACACCGCGGGCAATGCCGTGTGGGACCTCGGCCTCGACGACGGCGCGCACCCGAGCGGCGTGCTCGCCGGCGATACGCTCTACGCCGCGTCGTCGGTCGTCGCGAAGGAAGAACGCGGCAAGGACACGGGGGTCGTGGTCCTGCGCGTGATCGGGCTCAAGAACACGCCGGCGCGGATCCTGCTCGAGCGCGGCGCGGATCTGTTTTCGCCCGAGCTCGGCAAGACGGCCGGCCGCGTGCCCGAGAAGGCCGTCGAGATCACCCGCACGCTCCTCGTGCGGCGTCGCACGTGAATTGCATTCATTCACCGGCCCGGAGAGCATCATGATCAAGATCAAGCGCATCGATCACGTCGCCATCGCCGTCGACAACATCGATCACGCGCTCGTGAAGTGGCAGCAGGCGCTCGGCCTCGAGCCCACCGTGCGGGAGCTCGTCTCCTCGCAGAAGACCGAAGCCGTGCTGCTGCCCGTGGGCGAAAGCAACGTCGAGCTCATCGAGCCGAAGGGCAACGAGGGGCTCCAGAAGTTTCTGGAGAAGCGCGGCCCCGGCCTGCACCACATCGCCGTCGAGGTCGAGGGCATCGAGGCCGCGCTCGCGTTCTTGAAATCGCTCCACGTCCCGCTGATCGACGAGACCCCGCGCATCGGCGCGCGCGGGCACAAGGTGGCGTTCGTGCACCCGCGCGCGACGGGCGGCGTGCTCGTCGAGCTCGTCGAGCCCGAGGCGTCGCATTGACGAGCACGCCATGACGATCACCCCGATCCGGCTCGGCGACGCGCTCCGCGGCGAGGGCGATCGCGAGGTCCGCACCGTCCTCGCCGACGAGCGCCGCAAGCTCGTGCTCATCGCGCTGCGCGAGGGCGCGGTGCTCGCGGCGCACCACGCGATCCACCCGATCACCATCCATTGCCTCGAAGGCCAGGGCGAGCTCCGCGTGGGCGAGGAGGTGTTCCCGATGTCGCCGGGCGTCGTCGTGCCGCTCGACGCCCACGTCGTGCACGAGGTGGAAGGAAAACCCGCGCTCGTGCTGCTCGTGACGATGTTCCGCGACAAGAAGTGAGGTCGCCGCGTTCGTCGGGGCTGATCGAATTGCCCGGACGAACAGCGCGTTTGTCCCGCCCTACGATTGTCGTCCGGCTACTTGCGCCTCTCGGCGGCGGCGACGGCGGCGACCACCTCCGAAAAATCCCACTTGTCGGTCGCGGCGTCCGCGCTGCTCGGCGGCGGCGGCGGGAACGCGCTCTTCCGGGCGACGGCGGCGAGGAGCTGCCCGAGCGTCACCTCGGCCTCGCGGGGGCTGCCCGCGACCCCGAGCTTCGCGCCCACGTCCTTCGCCACCATGTCGAATGCCTCGGGGTCGAAGTCGTAGAGCTCGGCGTCCACGAGGAGCACGAGCGGCCGATACTGCGCCGAGTCGCTGCGCAGATCGAGCAGGTTCGACTCGCGCAGGCCCACGCCGGAGGGCTCGAGCACCACGCCCGCCCGCGTGAGGGTGTCAGGCGGCAGACCCACGGCGAGGACCGTCGGGGCATGGAAGCTCACGGGGGTCGGGCGATCGAAGGCCATGGCTCCCCCGCAATACCAGAATCCGATCGGCTTTGGAATGTGGCCGCTCGTTCTCGGCCACCCATCGAGCCCTTGACGCTCGGGGCCACCTCGGCGAATTGCACCGCATGCGCGCCATCGCCGTTTCCACGCCGGGCGGCCGGGAGGTTCTCTCCCTCGCCGAGATCGACACCCCCACCCCAGGACCAGGTCAAGTGCGCGTCCGCGTCGAGGCCGCGGGCGTAAACTACATTGACGTCTATCAGCGCACCGGTCTCTACAAGATGCCCCTTCCTGGGCGGATCGGCCTCGAAGGCGCCGGTGTGGTCGAGCTCGTGGGCCCCGACGTCACGTCGCTCGTGCCCGGCCAGCGCGTCGCCTGGTCGAGCGTGCCCGGCTCCTATGCGAGCCACGTGATCGCACCCGCGGACAAGCTCGTCGTCGTGCCCGACGGCGTCGACACGAAGACGGCCGCGGCCGTGATGCTGCAAGGCATGACCGCGCAATACCTCGTGACCTCGACGTACGCGCTCGGCCCGGGCGATACGTGCATCGTGCACGCGGCCGCGGGCGGCGTGGGCCTGCTTTTGTGCCAGCTCGCCGATCACGCGGGCGCATTCGTGTTCGGCACGGTCTCGACCGCGGAGAAGGCCGCTCTCGCGCGCGCCGCGGGCGCCGACGAGGTGATCCTTTACCGCGAGGTCGATTTCGCCGCAGAAGCCCGGCGTCACACGGATGGCGCGGGCGTCGACGTCGTGTACGACTCCGTCGGCAAAGACACCTTCGATCGCAGCCTGCTGGCGCTCAAGCGGCGCGGCATGCTCGTGCTTTACGGGCAATCGAGCGGCATGGTCCCGCCCTTCGATCCGACGCGCCTCTCCACGGCGGGTTCGGTGTTCCTGACGCGGCCGAGCCTCAACGACTATACGGCCACGCGCGAGGAGCTCGCTTCTCGCGCCGCGCAGCTCTTCGCGCGGATCGTCGAGGGCGTGCTTTCCGTCCGCATCCATGCCGAGCTTCCGCTCGCGGACGCCGCCGAGGCCCACCGCCGCCTCGAAGGCCGCGAGACGACGGGCAAGCTCCTCTTGATCCCGTAGCGCCGAGCGGTCCCCATTCTCCGGCTGTCGTGGTAAAGCGGGGGCATGTCGACCCGCCAATCAGGTCCCCGTCCGGTCCGCGCGCCCCGCGGTTCCACCCTTTCTTGCAAGGGCTGGGTGCAGGAGGCCGCGCTGCGCATGCTGCACAACAACCTCGACGCCGAGGTCGCAGAGCGGCCGGACGATCTCGTCGTGTACGGCGGCACGGGCAAGGCGGCGCGCTCGTGGGAGGCGTTCGATGTCCTCGCGCGCGAGCTTCGGGATCTCGCGGACGACGAGACGCTCCTCGTGCAGTCGGGCAAGGCCGTGGGTCGGTTTCGCACACATCCGGACGCGCCGCGCGTGCTCATCGCGAACTCGAACCTCGTCGGCCGCTGGGCGAACTGGGACGAGTTCCGCAAGCTCGAGCAGCTCGGCCTGACGATGTACGGCCAGATGACGGCGGGCTCGTGGATCTACATCGGCACGCAGGGCATCTTGCAGGGCACGTACGAGACGTTTGTCGCGGCGCGCAAGGCGCACGAGGCGCGCTCGGGCCGCGAGGGCGGGCGCTGGGTGCTCACGGCGGGGCTCGGCGGCATGGGCGGCGCGCAGCCGCTCGCCGCGACGATGGCCGGCATGTCCTGCCTCGCGGTCGAGATCGATCCGCACCGCATCGAGCGCCGCCTGGAGACGAAGTACGTCGATCAGCGCATCGACGACCTCGGCAAGGCGCTCGCCGCGATCGAGGCGGCCGTCGAGAAGAACCAGCCCACGTCGATCGCGATCTGCGCGAACGCGGCCGACATCTTCCCCGAGCTCGTGCGGCGCGGCGTGGTGCCGGACCTCGTCACCGAGCAGACGGCCGCGCACGATCCGCTGATCGGCTACATCCCCGACGGCCTCTCGCTCGCGGAGGCGGCCGCGCTCCGGGCCTCGAACCCGAAGGAGTACGTGACGCGGGCGAAGCGCTCCATGCGGATCGAAGTCGAGGCCATGCTGGAGATGGCGCAATGCGGGTCGGAGGTCTTCGACTACGGCAACAACATCCGCACGTGTGCGCAGGAGGCCGGCTGCGAGCGCGCCTTCGACATCCCGGGCTTCGTGCCCGCGTACATCCGCGAGCTCTTTTGCCAGGGCAAGGGCCCGTTCCGCTGGGTCGCGCTCTCGGGGGATCCGGAGGACATCCTGGTCACGGACCGCGCGGTGCTCGAAGCCGTGCCGAACGACCCCGACCTCGCGCGGTGGATCAAGCTCGCCCAGGAGCGCGTCAAGTTCCAGGGTTTGCCCGCGCGCATCTGCTGGCTCGGGTATGGCGATCGCGCCAAGGTCGGCCTCGCGTTCAACGAGCTGGTTCGTCAGGGCAAAGTGAAGGCGCCGATCGTGATCGGCCGCGACCACCTCGATTGCGGGTCGGTGGCGAGCCCGTTCCGCGAGACGGAGGCCATGAAGGACGGCTCGGACGCGATTGCGGACTGGGCGATCCTGAACGCGCTGGCGACCACGGCGGGCGGCGCGTCCTGGGTGAGCTTCCACCACGGCGGCGGCGTGGGCATCGGCAATTCGCTGCACGCGGGCATGGTCATCGTCGCGGATGGAACGGACGCGGCGGCGCGGCGGCTCGAACGGGTATTGACGATCGACCCTGGAATGGGCGTGATTCGCCACGCGGACGCGGGGTACGAGACGGCGCTGCACGTCGCCGAGGAAAAGGGCGTCCGGGTGCCACACCGGGCGAGAGGCTGAGGGCGTCGTGAGGGCGGGGGCGCACGACATCGACATAGAAAAGCCGGATCTCGTGGTTCTTCGTATCCGCGGGGAGATCTTTCCCGCGGATGCGGAGGCCTTCGGCACGGCCATGAAGTCGCATCTCCGGGCCGGGACCGGCTTCATTCTCAGCATCGTCGAGGGCGAGATCGCGATGAGCTCGACGAGCCGGAAGGCGTTCATCGCGGCGTTGCACGGCGTGCCTCGCTTCGTCGACGCCGTCGTCGGCGCGAGCTTCGGCGCCCGTGTGCTCGCGCAGCTCGTCGCGACGGCCGCGCGCGTGCTCGCGCGGACCAGGTTCGACCTTGGCTTTTTCGACGACGAGCCGAGCGCACGGGCGTGGCTCCGCGCCCAGGGGTGTGTCGCGTGCGGGGCGACATCCGGACCTGACAGATCGTCCGGATCGTCGTAACCTGCGCCCCGACATGACCTTGGTCCGTTCGTTCGCGGCGCTCGCGCCCCTCGCGCTCCTCCTCCTCGCCTGCCCCGGCACCTCGCCGGTCACCGGCCCGAAGGACAAGGCTGGCCCGTCCCCGTCGGCCTCGGCGTCCGTCGAGGCGCCGGGACCCGAGCTCGACGCGCCCCCGCCCACGCCCAAAAAGGCCGTGTTCAAAGAATACCACGGCGAGAGCGTCGCCGACGATTACCAGTGGCTCGAAGACGGCACGAGCTCCGACGTCAAGAGCTGGGTCGGCGACCACAACCGGCGGACGCGGGCCTTCCTGGACATCCTCCCCGGCCGTCAGGCGCTCTACACGAGCGTGCGCAAGTTCGTCGAATACGGCACGCCCGCGTTTTACGCGTTCCAGCACAAGGGCGGCGTCCTCTTTTCGATGCGCTGGCGCCCGCCGAAGCAGCAGCCGTTCCTGGTCACGCTCACGCCCGTCGACAAGCCGAACGCCGAGAAGGTCCTCCTCGATCCGAACACGGTCGATCCTTCGGGCAATACCTCGATCGATTATTACGTCGCCTCGCCCGACGGCGGGAAGGTCGCGGTCTCGCTCTCGAAGGGCGACCGCGCAGGCGGCTCGATCCACGTCTTCGACGTGGGCTCGGGCCGCGAGATCGCCGAGGTCGTCCCGCAGGGCGCCGGCCGTTACAAGGGCAAGAGCATTGCCTGGAATGCGGGCGGCACCGGGTTTTTCTACACGCGGTATCCCGCGGAGGGCGAGGGCAAACCCGAGGATCGCGGGTTTTTCCAGAAGGTCTATTTCCACAAGCTCCACACGCCCGTGAAGGACGACGCGCCCGCCATCGACAAGCTGCCGCGCCTCGCGCAGATCGACCTCGAGACGAGCGGCGACGGCAAATTCGTCACGGCGCGCGCCGAGAGCGGCTACGGCGGGCCGAAAGAGCACCACGTCTTCCGCCAGGGCGGGGGTTTTTCCAAGGTCGCGGACGCCGCCGACGAGGTCGAGCGCACGGTCGCGGGGCCCGACGGCGACCTCTACATCATCTCGAAGAAGGACGCGCCGCGCGGCAAGCTCCTGCGCACCTCGGCGTGGAAGCCGCAGCTCGCGAAGGCCACGGTCGTCGTGCCCGAGGGCGAGTCGGTCCTGCTCGACGTGCTCCCCACGCTCCAGCGCATCTATGTGCGCAGCAGCGCGGGCGGGCCCTCCGAAATGCGCTGGTTCGACCTCAAGGGCAAGCCCGGCGGCGTCGTCCCAACCTTGCCCGTCTCCGCGGTGCACGAGGTCGTGCTGCTCCAGGAGGACGACCTCTACTTCGAGAACGAGAGCTTCACCGAGGCCTCGGCCTGGTATCGCTTCCGCGCGTCGAGCGGCAAGGTCGAGAAGACCGCGATGGCCCAGCCCGCGACGGCCGATTTCGGCGACGCGACCGTGGTGCGCGAGACGTGCACCTCGAAGGACGGCACGAAGATCCCGCTCAGCATCCTGCGCCGCAAGGACGCGAAGTTCGACGGGCAGAACCCCACGATCCTCACGGGGCAGGGCGGCTTCGGCGTGGTCGTCTCGCCGGACTACGACCCCACGCGGCGCGCCTGGCTCGACGTCGGCGGGATCGTCGCGGTCGCGAACCTGCGCGGCGGCGGCGAGGGCGGCGACGGCTGGCACAAGGCCGGCATGCTCACGCAGAAGCAGACCGTGTTCGACGATTTCTTCGCCTGCGCCGAGCGATTGTTCGAGCTCAAAGTGACGAAGAGCGACAAGCTCGCGCTCCTCGGCGCGCCGCAGTCGCCCTTGCTCATGGGCGCGGCGCTCACGCAGCGGCCCGACATGTTCCGCGCCATCGTCGCGCGCGGCGGCATCTACGACATGCTCCGGCTCGAAGGCACGCCGAACGGCGCGTACGACGTCCCCGAGTACGGCTCGATCGCCGACGAGAAGCAGTTCAAGGCGCTCTACGGCTACTCGCCGTACCACCGCGTCGAGGACGGCAAGCCCTACCCCGCGACGCTCCTGCTCACCGGTGAAAACGACCCACGCGGCGATCCTTCACACGCCCGCAAGATGGCCGCGCGCCTGCTCGCGGCGACGAGCGCGAAGGCGCCGATCCTCCTGCGTTCGAGCGGCGACACGGGCCGCGGCGTCGGCACGCCGCTCGACCACGCGGTGCTCGAAGCCGTGGACGTCTACACATTTCTATTTCACGTGCTCGGCATCCGGAAGCCGTGAACGTGGTGTGAATCGAGTGCGAATCGATCTTCGCGCCACGTCGAGCTTGACTTGATCGGCGCGGGACCCGAAATCCTCTCCCTCTCACGGGGGGGAAACGAGGCGAATTCCATGAGCGAGACGGAGACGACTGGGGGTTTGGGGGCGGCGCAGCCCGGCACCGCCGGGCATAGCCCCCAAGCGGTGAACGGAGCTGCACAGAGCACCCCGCTGCTCCCTTCGCGTGTCCTCTCCGGCAAGCGGCTGGTGGTCGTCGGCGGGACGGGCTTCCTCGGCAAGGTCTGGGTCTCGATGCTGCTGCATCGGTTCCCCGAGATCGGCCATCTCTACCTGCTCGTCCGGCCCAAGGCGGGCCAGTCCGCCGAGGAGCGGTTCTGGTCGCAGATCGCCACCTCCGCCGCGTTCGACCCGATCCGCGAAGCGCACCCGGGCGCCGAGTTCGAGGCCTGGGTGGCCCAGAAGATCACGGCGATCGCGGGCGACATCGTCCACCACGAGTGCGGGCTCGACAAGGACCTGCTCGCGCGCATCGACGGCACGATCGACGCGGTCGTCAACGTCGCGGGCGTCGTCGACTTCAACCCGCCGCTCGACGAGGCGCTGGAGGTCAACGCGTTCGGCGTGACGAACCTCGTCTCGCTCGCCCGCCGCCTCGGGGCGCCCGTCCTGCACACGAGCACGTGTTACGTCGCGGGCTACCGCTCCGGCCTCATCGAGGAGGTCGACCCGCGCGAGGTGCCCTTCCCGCGCGCCGAGGGTGAGACCTGGTTCGGCGCGGGCATCGCCGAGCGCACGCTCGAACGCTCGCACTGGGATCCGCAGCGCGAGATCGACGAGTGCCTCGACCTCATCAAGCAGGCGCGCCACCGCTGCGAGGATGCGTTTCGGCAGAGCGCGTTCCTCGACGAGGCCAAGGAGAACCTCCAGGCGCGCGGCGAGCCTTGCCGCGGCACGGCGCTCGACGCCGAGCTCGCCAAGGTGAAGCGCCGCTTCACGGAGAACCACCTCACCGAGGCCGGCACCGAGCGCGCGCAGTTCTGGGGCTGGACGAACATCTACACGTACACGAAGAGCATCGGCGAGCAGGTCCTTGCGGCGAGCGGCGTGCCGTACACGATCGTACGTCCGGCCGTCATCGAGTCCTCGTGCGTCTATCCGTTCCCCGGCTGGAACGAGGGCATCAACACGAGCGCGCCGTTCATCTACATGGCCATGCAGGGCCAGGTGCAGATGCCCGGCGATCACCGGGTCCACCTCGACATCATCCCCTGCGACATGGTCACGAGCGGCATGATCGCCTCGCTTTGCGAGCTGCTCGAAGGCAAGGCGCCGGCCGTGTACCAGTACGGCACGACGGACACGAACGGCTGCCGCATGACGCGGTACTACGAGCTCATGGGCCTCTACAAGCGCAAGCTCGCGTATGAGGGCAAGCGGAGCGCGCTCTTCGACTGGGTCAAGGCGTACTTCGAGCCCGTCGGCCTCACGAAGAAGCAATACGAGCAGCACGGCTCGCACCAGATCGCGAAGGCGATGAACACGCTCGGCGGCGTGCTCGGCAAGCTCGCGGGCGGGCCAGTGCGGCCGCTGCTCAAGCCTGCGTCGGACATGCTCCTCAGCGCGGCGAAGGCCGAGGAGAAGATGGCCGGCGTGATGGACATCTTCCTCCCGTTCGTCGCGGAGGCGGACTGGGTGTTCTCCTGCGCGAACACGCGCGCGGCGATGGCGCGCATGCCCGAGGAGGAGCGCGCGAAGTTCTACTGGGAGCCCGAGAAGCTCGATTGGCGCTGGTTCATGTGGGAGATCCACATTCCGGGCCTCGAAAAGTGGGTCTTCCCGCTCATCGACGAGAAGCAGAACAAACAGCTCAAGGCCCTGCGCAAGTACGACCAGCTCATCGATCTCATCGAGGAGATGGCCGAGCGGCACGACCACGCCGTCGCGCTGCAGCTCCTCACGGACGAGGGCCTCACGCGCACCACGTTTCGCGAGCTGCGGGACGGCATGCTCGCCACGGCTGCGCGCCTCGCGGCGGTCGGGGTTCAGCCGGGGGATCGCGTGCTGCTCGCGGGCGAGAACCAGCCTGCGTGGCCCGTCGCGTACTTCGGCATCCTGCGCGCCGGCGCGGTCGCGGTGCCCGTGGATCCTGCGCTGGAGGAGCGCCAGCTCGCGAACATCCTCCGCTCCTCGGGGGCGCGCATCGCGCTCTGGGATCCGTTCGTCGAGGGCAAGGGCGGCAAGGGCGCGCGCGCCTCGTTCCCCGAGCTCCGCGTCTACGATCTCCCGAGCTTCGCGGACCCCGATGGGCACGAACAACTGCCCCCGCCCGAGGTCACGATCAAGGGCGAGCACATCGCGAGCATCATCTACACGAGCGGCACGACGGGCGATCCGAAGGGCGTCATGCTCTCGCACGACAACTTCACGGCGCTGCTCGCCTCGCTCGCGCCGATCTTCCCGCTCGCCCAGCACGACCGCATCCTGAGCGTCTTGCCGCTGCACCACACGTTCGAGTTCACGTGTGGCTTGCTCCTCCCGATCTCGCGCGGCACGCGCATCATCTACATCGGCGAGCTCAGCGGTGAGCGTGTCTCGAAGGGCCTCGCGGAGGGACGCATCACGGCGATGGTCGGCGTGCCCGCGCTCTGGCAGATGCTCGAGCGCCGCGTGACCGCGCGCGTGAAGGAGCAGGGGCCCGCGGCCGCGGCGGCCTTCGACTGGGCCCTGGAGCTGAACCGCTTGCTCGGCGAGAAGGCCGGCCTGAACCTCGGCCGCCTCTTCTTCGGCACGGTGCACAAGGCGCTCGGCGGCAACGTGCGTTTCCTGATCTCGGGCGGCGCGGCGTTGCCCAAGGACACGGCGAACGTCTTCCGGGGCCTCGGTTTGCCGCTCAGCGAGGGCTACGGTTTGACCGAGGCGGCGCCCGTGCTCACCGTGGCCAAGGCCGCGCCGGGCCTGCGCCCGGGCACGGTCGGAAAGCCCATCCCGAACGTCGAGATCAAGATCGACAAACCCGACGCGGGCGGCGTCGGCGAGGTGCTCGCGCGCGGCCCGAACGTGATGCTCGGGTACGCAGGCAACGAGGAGGCGACGAGCGCCGCGATCGACGAAGCCGGGTGGCTGCACACGGGCGATCTCGGCAAGCTCGACAAGAAGGGCCGCCTCGTCATCGTCGGCCGCAAGAAGGACGTCATCGTCACGGCGAGCGGCGAGAACGTGTACCCGGACGACGTCGAGAACCTCCTCGGCGGCACCCCGCACGTCCGCGAGATCGCGATCGTGGGCATCGACGACGGGCAGGGCGGCGAGCGCGTCGCGTGCCTCGCCGTGCCCGAGCGGGACGAGGGCGAGCCCGCGGAAGGCGAGAAGCGTCCTTCCCGCGCCGAGCGCCACGAGCGCGCGATGAAGGCGCTGCGCGAGGCGTTCCAGAAGCTGCCGAAGGTCGCGCAGCCGTCGGTCGTGCACCTGTGGGATCACGACCTGCCGCGCACCGCGACCCGCAAGGTCAAGCGCAGCGAGGTGAAGAGCGTGCTCGCGAAGCTCGCGAGCGCGTCGGCCATGCCCGCGGGCGAGGGCGCGGGGCAGGCGACGAGCGCGTCGGCGCGCCACGCGATCGCTACGATCGCGAACAAAAAGTCGGCTGATCTCACGCCGGGGATGAGCCTCCGGGGCGATCTCCGGTTCGACTCGCTCATGGCGATGGAGCTCGCGGCGGCGCTCGAAGCGCAGACGGGCCGGGCGATCGACACCGACCGGCTCTCGCGTTGCGACACGGTGGGCGACGTGGAGGCGCTCGTCGTCGAGATCGGCGGCGAGGCGGCGCACGAGGTCGAGCTCGCGAAGGTCGACGAAGGCGAGGACGAGCCGATCAAGTTCCCGAAGCCGCTCGCCGACATGGCCAAGCAGCTCCTCGGGAAGGCCCAGATGAACTTCTACGACCGGGTGATGCACCCCAAGGTCTACGGAAGGGCCTACATCCCGCACAACCGGAACACGATCGTCGCCTCGAACCACGCGAGCCACCTCGACATGGGGTTCGTCAAGTACGCCCTCGGCGCGTACGGCGACGAGCTCGTCTCGCTCGCGGCGCAGGACTATTTCTTCGAGTCGGGGAAATGGCGCCGTGCGTATTTCGAGAACCTGACGAACCTCGCGCCCTTCGATCGCAAGGGCGGCCTCCGGCAGGCGCTCCGCCAGGCGGGCGACCTGCTCGATCAGGGCAACACGATCCTGATCTTCCCGGAGGGCACGCGGAGCACCGACGGCCAGATTCACGAGTTTGGCGCGGCGATCGGCCACCTCGCGCTGCACCACGAGGTGGACATCCTGCCGGTTTGGCTGGGCGGAACCTACGAGGCGCTGCCCAAGGGTGCGAATTTCCTGAAGAAGCGCGACCTCGTGGCGCGCGTCGGGCCGCCGCTCGAGGTGCGTGAGCTGAAGCGCCTCACGGCCGGCATGAAGACGACCGTGGCGTGTCGCAAGGTCGCGGAGCTGACGCGGCAGGCGGTGGTCCTCCTCAAGGAGGGCAAGGTGCTCGACATCCGGCACATCGACCGGATCGAGGAGGCGACGCCGAAGCAGGAGCACCCGCTCGTGCTCCTGTTCCGCGACCTCGAGACGAAGTTCGTCCCGAACCGCGTGACCGCGCCGGTCACGTATTACTTCACGCTCGGCAACGAGAACGAGGCCAAGTGGACGCTGCGCGTCGAGCCGAACAAGTGCGAGGCGAAGATCGGCAAGCCCGAGGGCGCCGCGGCCGATTGCGTGCTCAAGACGTCGCCGGAGATCTTCCTCAAGATCGTGCGTGAGGGCTACACGCCGAGCCCGATGGAGTTCATGTCGGGCGCCGTGAAATCGAACGACATCTCGCTGCTCTTGACCTTCCAGAAGGTATTCGATCTCGTATGAGCCGCTATCTCGTCACGGGTGCCACGGGGTTTCTCGGACGTCACCTCGTCTCGGTGCTGCTCTCGGGCGGTCACCAGGTGGTGGCGCTTTGCCGCAAGGAGCCCGCGGGCTTCGCCGGAAAAGAGGGTTTTTCCGTGGCGCGCGGCGACGTGCTCGACGCCGCGAGCGTCAAGCGCGCGGCCGAAGGCTGCGAAGGGCTCTTCCATTGCGCGGGCCGGGTCTCGCGGCGGCCGGAGGACGCGGAGGCGCTCTTCCGGGTGCACGTCGAGGGCACGAAGATCACGCTCGACGCGGCGCGGGCTGCGGGCGTGCGGCGTGTCGTCCTGGCGAGCACGAGCGGCACGATGGCCGTGAGCCGCGAGGCGAAGGTCATCGACGAGACGGCGCTCGCGCCGCAGGACGTGATCGCGCGCTGGCCGTATTACCGGTCGAAGCTTTATGCCGAGCGCGCGGGGCTCGACCGCAGCGGGCCCGGGTTCGAGGTCGTGTCGGTCAATCCCTCGCTCCTGCTCGGGCCTGGGGACGTGCTCGGCTCGTCGACCGGCGACGTCGTGAAGTTCATGGAGAAGCGCGTGCCGATGATCCCGAGCGGCGGCCTCTCATTCGTGGACGCGCGCGACGCCGCGGCGACGATGGTGGCGGCGATGGAGAAGGGCCGGGCGGGCGAAAAATACCTGCTTGGCGCGAAAAACCTGACGTTCGAGGCGTTCTTCGGGATGCTCGAGCGCGTGACGGGCGTGAAGGGCCCGAGCGTGAAGGCGCCGAAGAGCTTGCTCCTGGCGCAGGCGGGCGCCGAGATCATGGAGCGGATCGCCAAGCGGATGAACACCGAGAGCCCGATCGACCGGGTGAGCGCGGAGATGAGCCAGCATTACTGGTACCTCGACGCGAAGAAGGCGACGCGGGAGCTCGGCTTTTCGCCGCGGGATGCGATCGAGACGCTCTCCGACACCGTGAAGGACCTGCGCGAGCGCGGGGTCGTCTGGCCGAAAGACTAGGTCGAGGACGGCCCCTCGGGGACCATTGCGATGCGCAGCCCCCTCGACTAGGGTCCGCGGGCGAGATGTCCTACCGCAAGCTCGTTTCTCCCGCGATTGTCGCGTCCCTCGCCCTCTCGGTCGCCGCCTGCGGCGGGTCCGCCGCGGAAAACCCGCCCCCGGCGGACCCGGCGATGGCCACGTCGACCACGCCGAGCGCCGCTCCCTCGGCCGCTCCGACGGCGACGCCGACCGCTGCGCCCGAGGCCAAACCAGCGGCCGAGCCCGAGAAGCCCAAGGGGCTCGTGCACGACGCGGATGGCCCGGATGGGGTTCGTCGCTGGGCGCTCTGGGATGGGCCGAAGACCGGCGCGGCCATCACGACGCCGAAGGCGTGGGTCGTCGCGCCCAATATGGGCAGCCTCAAGGAGACGAAGGATTCGTTCGGCGCGGTCCGGATCAAGCTCGTCACCGTCGCGAAGGCCGACGCGAACGAGGTCGTCTACGAGGAGCGGGGGAACAAGTACGCGGTGCCGGCGGCGCTCGCGCGGCCCGCGGCGCCGCCGAAGGGGCTCAAGAAGGGCGCATTCGCGATTTGCAACTTCGGGCAAAGCCACTGGGTCGGGCGTATCGAGGCCGTGGACGCGAAATCGGCGACGTGCGCGCTCCGGTTCATGAAGAAGCTGCGCAAGGAGAAGCTCCCGCTGGAGGAGGTGCTCGCGTTCGAGGCGCCGCTCGGCATGGGGAGTTACGCGATGGTGCGCTTCGAGGGCGGCCCGGACACCGATACGTCGTATGCCGCGCAGGTCTTCTTGGTGAGCGGCGAGGACGCCTGGGTCACGGTCGAGACGCAGTTCGGCAATGGATACGGGGCGCGCGAGGGGCGGCGCGTGCACAAGGTCAGGGCGTCGAACCTGACGCCCATCGACGTCTCGAAGCCCCTGGCGGTGGGCGCGCCGTGCCTCACCGAGGACGTCGTGCGCTTCGGGGCCTGCACGGTCAAGAAGGTGTTCGACGGTGGCCTCGCGTATGTGCTGGCCTTCAAGGACAACGAGTCGCCGATCCAAGAGGAATGGGACCTCGGCACCGTGGCGCCGCTCCCGAAGGAGGCGAAGCCGGCCAAGTAAAGGCCGTTCGCGACAAACCGCATGCCTTACGACGATCTCCTCGGCCGATTCGTGACCCTGCCCGTGCGGCGCCTGGGGCCGCCGGGTGTATTCCTCGCCGTCGATTCGAAGGACCTGCGCCCGAATGCGCCGGTCTTGCTCCTGCCGCGCAGCGAGGTCCCCGAAGGCACGAAGGAAGGGGACGAGCTCCACGTCTTCGTGTATCTCGATTCGGACGACCGGCCCATCGCGACGTTACGCACGCCGAAGGTGACGCTCGACGAGGTCGCCTTCCTGCAGGTGACGGACGTCAATCGGTACGGGGCGTTTTTCGATTGGGGCCTGGTGAAGGAGCTGCTCGTGCCGTACGGCGAGCAGACGCGCGATGTGCGCGTGGGCGAGCGGCATCCGATTGGATTGTTCCTCGACGGTCGGGGGCGGCTCGCCGGGACGATGCGCGTGAGCGAGCTCTTGCGCGATCAGGGCGAGTACGATCTCGACGCATGGATCGACGGGGAGGCGTGGCGGAATGATCCCGACATCGGCCTGTTCGTCATTCTGGAACGGCGGGTCGTCGGATTGGTCCCGGCGTACGAGCCGCACGGGCTTTCCCGCGGGGAGGCGGCGCGTTTCCGCGTGGCGAACATCCTCCCCGACGGGAAGCTCGAGCTCTCGTTGCGGGGACATGCGCACGAGGAAATCGAAAACGACGCGGCGCGCGTGCTCGCGGTGCTCGGGCGCCCAGGCGCGCCGCGCGTCGGCGATCGGTCGAGCCCGGAGCAAATCCGGTCCCTTTTTCAGCTCAGCAAGAAGGCCTTCAAGCGGGCCGTGGGGCACCTCTTGAAGGAGCGTGCCGTCTCGATCGACGCACAAGGGTTCCTCGTGCCAAACCGGCGTTAGCGGCGTCAGAGCAGCGGCGTCAAATCCCGTTCTTCCAGCGCACGAGGGGCACGCCGCGGGCCGTCGCCGGTTGGTCGTTTCCTTCGCGCAGGGTGATCGAGATGCGCCAGATGTGATCGCTGTTGTCGACGGGCCGGCCGTCGACCGTGATCGGATCGGACCGGCTCGCGCTCAAGGCCTGGAGGATCGGCTCGTCCAGGAAAGGCAGGCCCCGCAGGATTCTGCAATTCGTGTTCCTGCCGTCCGCGCGGATCGTGCACTGGACGCTGACCTCACCCTGGACACGCTCATACGCCGCCATGCGCGGGTACTTCAAATCGAATCCGTAGAGCTTGGCAGGACGAACGATCTTCGGGGCATAGCTGCGCGCACGGCTCGGCGCCTGGATCGGCTCGGCGTTCGTCGCGGGCTCCGGAGCGGGCGCCTTTGCCTCGTTGCGCGCCTCGGACTCGGCGCGGGTCTCGGGCGCCGGCGGCGGCGCGGGCTCGTCCTGCCGCGACGGCGCCCTGGGAGGCGCGGGCGCGACGGGCCTCGGGGCGCGCGGGGGCTCCGCGTTTTCGCTCCCGTCTCCGGTCGGCACGGCGAGCGCGAGGGGCTCGGGCGTGGGCAAAAGGGTGTCCGGCTCGTTTTCGAGGACCGTGACCCTCGGCTCGACGACAGGCTCGCCCGTCACGTCCACGGCCACATCGCGGCTGCCCACGCCGAGGCCACCCGCAAGGAGCAGCGCCGCGATGCCAAGGGAAAAGGCGATCTCCGGCGCGAGGGGGCGCGACGCGGGCGCCTTTCGCGGGGCAGGCTCCGCATTCGTATCGCTCGCGCGGAGCACGCGCGCCTGCCACCCGATCGGCGGCTGCACCTCGGGCTCGGCGTGGGGCAACGCCGCGAGGATACGCTCGTATTTGCGCTGCGCGGTCGCGCAGGCGGCGCAATCGGCGAAATGCGGGTCGAGGGGTTGTCCCCGCTCGATCTGGAGGATTCCATCACGCTCGAAGCGGTCGCACATGGCCATGGTGTTCATCGCGGATCGACCCCTTTGTTTTCGAGGCATTGACGGAGCAAGGGCATGGCGCGCGCGACGCGCGCCTGGAGCGTGGCGGGTCTCTCGCGGCAGATGCGCGCCATCTCCTCGTACGAAAAACCTTCCTGATACCGGAGCACGACGGCGATGCGCACGTGTGGCTTGAGCTTGCCGAGGCACGCTTCCAGGGCCTCGGGCAGGTCGCGCGCGGCCACCTGCGTCTCGGCCGACGGCGCCGCGTCCATTTCTTCGGGCGGCTCTTCGCCGAAGACGAAGCGCGCGAACCACCTGCGGTTCGCCTTCAAGGCGTCGAGGCATCGGTGGTTCGCAATGGCATAGAGCCACGGCCGAAATCCGTTCGAGCCAGAGAACGTGCCGAGGTCCTCGAAGGCCTGAATGAAGACGAGCTGGTGCACGTCGTCTGCGAGAGGGCGGCTCCGGAGCACCTTATGGCAATACCGGTGGATGGCGGCGCCGTATTCCTGCATGAGAAGGACGAGCGCGCCGCGGCGATCCCCGCACGCGAGCGCCTCCTGGGCGCGTTCGTCCGGGCCGAGCTTCCGAGGCGCGTCGTCCACCGCCCCCCACCCGTGGGCCCGTCCTGCAGCGATCACGTGTGTCATCGGTTGCCCTCCCCTCCATGGGCGACGGAGGGCGGCCGGGGACAACAGAAAAAATTCGGGCAGGCGCTACATGCGCGAAAGAGCTTGGTTCTTCGTCCGGCCGGTCAGCGCCGCCCGACCTTCTGTTCGAGCTCGGCCCACCGGATCCGCATCACGACGGGGCGGCCGTGCGGGCAATGGCCGGCGAAATCGACCTCGTCGAGCGCGCGGAAGAGCGCCTCGGCTTCTTCCTTGGAGACGGCGTCGCCGGCCCGGATCGAGCCGTGGCAGGCCATCGTGGCGAGGGCGAGGTCGATCGCGCCGGAGAACGCGCGCTCGCCGACGCGCGAGAGCTCCGAGAGCAGATCGCGCAAGAGGACGGCGGGCGTCGCGCGAGCGGCGAGGATCTGCGGGACGGCCGTGATCGCCGCGTCGCGGATGCCCCGCAACGAGACGTCGAGGCCCGTGCGGGTGATCGCGTCCTGCGCTTCCTCGATGATCGCCGCCTCTTCGGCCGTGACCGTGACCATTTCGGGGATCAGGAGCCTTTGCGAGGCGACGGCGCGTGTTTCGTACGAGCGGCGCAGGCGTTCGAAGGTGACGCGTTCGGCTGCCGCGTGCTGGTCGAGGACGAAGAGGCCGTCTTGCCCCTCGCAGACGAGGAACGTGCGGCGGACCTGCGCGACGAACGAGAGCGAGCCGAACGCGCCCGGTCGGTCGGCCGTCTGCGCGCGCTCCTCGGCCGTCGGATACGGCATCGAGCGGGGAGGGGCGGCGATCGGCGGCGGCGTCGGGGTCGGAACCGGCAGAGGCGGCGGCGTATCCGCGGCGAGGCCCCACGGGTCCGGCTCGGGCGCGGAAGGAATGGTTTGTCCCGAAGGACCATTCCGAGGTTCCGGCAGCGGCAGCTCCCCCGAGCCATTCCAGGTCGTGACCGGCGGCGTGGCCTCGTCCACCGGCTTTTGTTTTCGCTGGCCGAAGGGAGCAGGGCCGGAAGCATCGGCAGGGGCCGATGCGGGGCCCTTGCCGAAGAGCCCGGGCAAAAATGCCGTCGCCGGCGGCGGGGGCGTGGCGGGCTCGGGCGGGAGGCTGCGCTCTTCCGCGCGATTCTTGTGGTAATGCGCCCACGGCGAGGCGCCGGGCGCGGGCAAACCAAAGGCGCGCGCCAGTGGGGCGGCGATGATCTTGTAGAGCGCGTCCTGGATCGCGCGGCCGTCGGCGAATCGGACCTCGGCCTTCTGCGGGTGCACGTTCACGTCGACGAGCTCGGGCGGCAGGTCGAGGTGGACGACGCCGACCGGATAACGGCCCGGCTCGAGCACGCTGCCATAGGCATTGGCGACCATACGCGCGAGCGTGCGGTCCTTGACCGGACGGCCATTCACGAAAAACAGGAGCCGCGTCGCGCCCGCGCGCGCGCGCTCGGGCCGCGAGAGGAACGCTTCGACCGCGAGCGGGCCGCGCTCGCCCCGGCACGCCGCGAGGGGCTCGTCGTCGAAGACGTCGAGCGCGCGCTCTTCGCGGCTCTGCGTGCGGAGCCACTCGCGCGCCACACGTCCGTCCCGCGCGAGGACGAGCGTGACGTCGGGCCGGCACAGCGCCGCCGCCTCGACGACCTCGGTGACGTGCGCGCTCTCCGTGCTGACGGCGCGCAGGAACTTGCGCCGCGCCGGGACGTTGAAGAAGAGGTCGCGCACCTCGATGCTCGTGCCCGCCGCGACGCCACACGGGCCGACGTCCGCGGGGCTCCCGCCCTCGATCCGGACGAGCGTGCCCTCGTCGTCCTCGGGCTTGCGTGTGCGCAACGAGAAGCGGCTGACGCTGGCGATCGAGGGAAGCGCCTCGCCGCGGAAGCCGAAGCTCTGGATGCGGCGCAGGTCGTCGATCGATCCGATCTTGCTCGTGGCGTGACGGAGGACGGCGAGCGTGGCGTCCTTGCGGTCCATGCCGCTGCCGTCGTCGGTGACGCGCACGAGCGTGACGCCGCCGCCCTCGATGTCGACGCGGATCCTGCGCGCGCGGGCGTCGAGCGCGTTCTCGACGAGCTCCTTCACCACGCTCGCGGGGCGCTCGACGACCTCGCCGGCGGCGATCTGGTTGGCGAGGTCGTCCGGAAGAACGTGGACACGCCCGAGCGGCTGCGTCACGAGTCCTCGGTCTGCTCTTGCGCGGCCGCGACCGCTTCGAAAAACGCCTTCGTGCGCGGGCTCGTGAGTGTGATCGTCGCGAGGACGAGCGCCCCCACGTCGAACAAGATCAGCCGCGCGCGCGGCAGCCAGAGCCAGAGGCGCCGGTCGAGCAGGAGCGGCCACGCCTCGCGTTGATCCGCAGGCGCGCTCGAGGGGAGCGCCGGCAAGACGTCACCGACGCGCATGACGGAGTCGACCCACGCATACCGCGCGTCCCGGAGGAGCCAGAACGTCACGGTCGCGAGCGCGGCGTTCGCGAGGAGCGCCTGGATGGCGAGCATGCGCGCCCCGGGCCTGCCGCTCATGGCCATGCCGCTCGCGATGACGAGGAGCACGGAGAGCAGGAAGCGGCCCACGGAGAGCGGGAAGGCGAGGTGGCTCATCTCGCCGAGCGTCCGCAAACGCGCGGCTTCCTGCAGGGCCATGAGCGACTCGATCGGCTCGGCGGCGTCCTTCAGGTTCGACGTCAAGCTCGCGACGTCGGGCAGGTTGCCCTCGCGCAGGTACACGAGCGTCGCGAACGCTTCGGAGAGGCCCTGCACGCCGATGAGCCATGCGAGGATCATCGCGGCGACGAGGTACCAGGGCCGAAGCGTGCGCCTGCGCGCGGACGAGGACGGGGGCGGAGGCGGCGCGGAAGTGCTCACGCAGGGGGGGCTCTAGCACGTTCCTGCCATGCCGCGAACCACAGGTGGCGCGCCGCCGCCCACGTGTACTAAGAAAATGCCCGCAAGAGGTACTGGGTGGCCACCAAGAAGACCGAGCCGGGTAAAAAGACGACGAACGCCTCGGCGGGCGGGGCGACCAAGCGAGGCAAGCGGAGCGACGCATCCGCCGCGGCGAAAGCCGAACGCGAAGCCTCCGCCACGAGCGCCGAGCCGGCCGATGGCGCCGATGGCGCCGATGGCGCGGGGGACGACGAGGATCGCGCGGCCGAGCCCGAGGGCGCGGACGGCGAGGTGGTCGAGGCCGACTTCGAGATCGTCGACGACGATGCGGATGCGGGTTCGTTCGGCAAGATGCCCCTCGTGGAGCGCAAGGGCTCGCAGAAGAGCGACGCCGCGCTCTCGCGCACCGATCCGCTCCAGGCCTACCTGCGCGAGGTGCAACGCCATCCGCTGCTCACGCCCGAGGACGAGCAGAAGCTCACGCGGCACTACGCCGAGACGCAGGACGTGAAGACGGCCGCGCGCCTCGTGACGGCGAACCTCCGGCTCGTGGTGAAGCTCGCGTACGAGTATCGCCGCGCCTACAAGAACATCATGGACCTGATCCAGGAGGGCAACATCGGCCTGATGCAGGCCGTGAAGCGCTACGATCCGTATCGCGGCGTGAAGCTCTCCTCGTACGCGGCGTGGTGGATCCGCGCGTACATCCTCCGCTTCATCCTGAACAACTGGCGGCTCGTGAAGCTCGGGACGACGCAGGCCCAGCGCAAGCTCTTCTTCAACCTGAACAAAGAGAAGGCGCGGCTCTCGGCGATGGGCATCGAGCCCACGGCCGGCGAAATCGCGCGGCGGCTCTCCGTGGACGAGAGCGAGGTCGTCGACATGGATCGGCGCCTGTCGAGCGGCGAGGCTTCGCTCGACGCGCCTGTCGGCGACAGCGAAGGTCGCTCCGTGTCGCGGATCGATCTCATGCCCTCGTACACGACGGGCCCGGACGCCGCGTTCGAGTCGCAGGAGATGGCCGAGATGGTGCGCGAGCGTCTTGCGAAGTTCCGCGAGACGTTGAAGGGCAAGGACGTCATCATCTTCGACAAACGCATGGCCGCCGAGGATCCGCTCACGCTCCAGGAGCTCGGCGATGAGTTCGGCATCTCGCGCGAGCGCGTGCGGCAGCTCGAAGCGCGGCTGACCACGAAGCTACGCGAGTACCTGCGCGAGGAGCTCGGCGACGCTGTCGGCGGCGCGAGTTAGGCCGTGAGCGGCGCGCCCGAGCGAGGGGTGCTCTCCGTGGTGGCCACGCCGATCGGCCACCTCGGTGATCTGTCGCCACGTGCGGCGGAGACGCTCCGCAATGCGGCCCGCGTGGCCGCCGAGGATACGCGCAGGACGCGCGGGCTGCTCACGCACCTCGGCATCACGGGCAAGCCGATCGACAGGCTCGACGCGCATGCCTCGGCGCACGACGTGGCGCGCGTGGTCGAGCGATTGCTGGCGGGGGAAGACGTCGCGCTCGTGACGGATGCGGGCACGCCCGTCGTGAGTGATCCGGGCACGGACCTCGTGCGCGCGGCGGCCGAGGCCGGCGTGCGTGTCGTGCCGATCCCGGGCCCGAGCGCGGTGATGGCGGCGCTCTCGGCGTCGGGCCTGTGCACGGGCGCATTTCGGTTCCTCGGCTTTTTGCCGCGCAAGGGGCCCGAGCGGCGCGACGCGCTCGAGCTCGTGCGCGCGACGCCCGAGTCGGTCGTGCTCTTCGAGTCGCCGGAGCGCACAGCCGAGACGCTCGCCGATCTCGCGACGAGCCTGCCGAACCGGTCCGGCGCGGTCGCGCGCGAGCTGACGAAGATGCACGAGGAGATCCTGCGTGGCCCGCTCCCCGAGCTTGCGCGTATCGCTGCCGCGCGCGAGACGCTCGGCGAGGTGACGATCGTGATCGGGCCGGGCGAGGCGCCGAAAGGCCCGCTCGTCGGCGAGGAAGAACTCGATCGGCTCATCGACGAGCACCTCGCGCGCGGTCGTCGGCCGAAGGACATCGCCGACGAGCTCGCGCTCGTGTCAGGCCGTCCGCGGCGCGAGCTCTATACGCGTGTGCTCGCGCGGAAGAGGGACGAGCGGTGACGGACATCCACGCGGTGGTGTCACGGCCGGGCCCGGTCGAGGCCGCGATCCTCGCGTCGCTCGGCGATTCGTTTGAGGTCAAGCGAAGGGCCCTGCCGCCGGTGACGTTGCGGACGCTGGAAGGCGGGCAAGGCGCGCCGGTGCTCTTCCTGCACGGGCGAGGGGATGCGGGGACGATCTGGGCGCCGGCGCTCGTGGAGGTCGCGCGCTCGCATCGCGTGATCGCCGTGGATTTGCCCGGGTTCGGTCACTCGTCGTCGCTGCCGTTTCGCGGCGAGGATCGCGACGCGGCAGCGCGTTTTTTCGTCGAGCCCATCGCCGCGCTCGTGCGTGAGCTCGGCCTCGCGGAGGCGTCGCTCGTCGGGCACTCGCTCGGCGGGCTCGTCGCGCTGGAGCTCGTGCTCGGCGGGCATGTGCGGCCGCCGAAGCTCGCGCTCGTCGCTTCGATGGGGCTTGGTCCCTTTGCGAGCCTGCGGTCGCGCGCGCTCTTTCGCCTCGGGCCGGAGCGCATCGCGCGGACCCTCGGCGCCCTGGCGTTGCCGCGTGCCGCGCAGGGAGATGCGTGGAGCGAACGCCTCGCGCGCCTCGAAGTCGAGCTCTTCTCCGTGCTCGGCGGCAAGGCGCCGCCGGTGCGGGCGTTCGATGCGCTCTTGCCGATCGTCGGCCCTGCGTACGAACGATCGTCGGAGCTCCAACGGATCGACGCCGACACGCTCCTCGTGTGGGGCGAGCGTGATCCGTTCTTGCCCGCGCCGATCGCGATCGGCGCCGCGGCCGCGATGCCACACGCGCGGCTCGTGATGTTGCCGGGGCTCGGGCACACGCCGCACATCGAAGGCGCGGCGCGTGTCACCGACTTGCTTTCGTCGTTCCTCGCGTAGGAGCGCTTCAGGCGAGGTTGACGTCGACCTCGTGGAAGCCCGCGACGTGATCGTGGGCTTCGATCTGACGGCGGACCCAGGGCGCGTCGCGGCGGGCGACGATGATGATGTTCACCTCCTGGCCGGGCTTCGCCGTGATTCCGGACGTGGAGAAGCCCATCTTGCCGGCGTCGTCGAGCGACATCACGACGGCCTGCGTATCACGCTTGGTCTCTTCCGAGAGGAGCGTATCGGCGTCTGCGCCCTTCACCATGTGCACCACGAAGGCAACGTGCATGGGCGGTATGGTCGCCTCGATCGTGGGGCGAGCGCAAGGGGCAGCGAATGCGGGTCAGCCGCGCTTTTTCTGGAGGTGCGCCCGCAATGCGCGCGCCTGCACGCGGTTTTTGCGAATCTCCTCGGTACGCGCCCGCGGGTCCGAGGCCATTTCGAGCCGATCGCCTTCTTTTTGAAGATTCTTGTAACTCGCGAGCCGATCGGCCGAGAGCGCGCCCTCCGCGACGGCTTTCTGCACGGCGCATCCAGGCTCTTTTTCGTGACGGCAATCGCTGAAGCGGCAATGGGCCGCGAGAGCCGCGACGTCGTCGAAGGCCTCGTCGAGCCCCGAACCCGTGTCCCAGAGGCCGATCTCGCGCATGCCCGGCGTGTCGATCACGATGCCACCCGTCGGGAGCACCACGAGCTCGCGCCGCACGGTCGTGTGGCGGCCCTTGTCGTCGTCGTCGCGGACCGGCGAGGTGGCGAGGCGATCCTCGCCGAGCAAGCGATTGATCAGCGTGGATTTGCCGACGCCGGAGGAGCCGAGCAGCACGCCGGTCGTGTTGTCGCGCAGGTAGCCGTGCACGATCTCGATGCCCTCGCCCGTCAGCGAGCTCGACGCATGAATGGGCACGCCGCGCGCAATCGCCGCGGCCGCTTCGAGCGCAGGGCCGGGATCGACGAGGTCGGCTTTGCTCAGGAGGATGACGGGCTCGGCGCCGCTTTCGCGGGCGAGCGCGAGGTAACGCTCGAGCCTTCGCGGGCTGAAGTCGCGGTTGAGCGAGCTCACGAGGAAGACGTGATCGACGTTGGCCGCGACGACCTGCGGCTTCTTGTCGAGGCCCGCCGCGCGCCGAACGAAGGCCGTGCGACGCGGCAAGATCGCCTGGATGACGGCGCGTCCTTCGGTGTCCGGCGTCTCGTCGAGGACGACCCAATCGCCGACGGCCGGCATGTCGAGCGCGCTCTCGGCTTCATGCCGCAGCCGGCCCGTGATGACGGCCCAGCGCTCGCTCGTCCCGTCGTGCACGCGGTAGGCGCCCCGGTGCTCGGTGACGACGCGGGCAGGCAGCCGCGGGGCCGCATGCTCCGCGGCGTGCGCGGTGAAATGGCCGGCGAAAGAGGGGGTGAATCCGAGTCGGACGAGGTCGGGGTTCATGCGGGAGGTGTCGCTGCCCCGAGACCTTAGCAGAGGAGAGGACAGCCTTCCGTCAGGCTTCTTTCCGTTCGCCGAGCAGCTCCAGCCGCGCGATCGTCGCGCACGTCTCGCTGATGGCCCGCATGAGGCGCAGGCGATTCTCGCGGACGGGCAGGTCGTCCGTCATGACGAACACGTCGAGGAAGTAGCGGTGAAGCAGCGGCGCGAAGCTCGCGACCTCGCGCAGCGCGCCCGCATAATCGCCCACGCGGCGCAGATCGACGAGCTTGGCCGCGAGCAACTGGTAGCCGTCGTGAACGGCCTTCTCGCTCGCATGATCCTCGGCCCGCGGCGGGGTCGGCGTGCCGGCCGACGCGCCGCTCGCGATGTTGGTGGCGCGCTTGAAGACCTCGCCGACCCGCGCACGCGTGTCCGCGTCGAGGCCCGCGAGCGCCGTCGCCCGCGCCCGCGCGTCGAGCGGTCGATCCGAAGCAACGGGCAACGCCGCCGCGACCGCGTCGCTCGGCAGCTTCGCTTCGAGCAGGCCGCGCAGGCGCTCGGTGAAGAAGTCGCCGAGTTTGTCGCCGAGCTCGCCGGGCCCGAGGTCGAGCGAGACGCCGCCGTAGCCGTCGTACGCCGCGCGGAACGCGTCCGAGAGGCGCAGGTCGAACCCACGATCGAGCACGGTGCGCAGGATGCCGAGGCACGCGCGCCGCAGGCCGTAGGGATCGGCCGCGCCCGTCGGCGTGAGGCCGATGGCGAAGCAGCCGACGATGGTGTCGAGCCGATCCGCGATCGACACGAGCGCGCCCGCGTCCGACGGCGGCGTCGCTTCCTGCGCGCCCTTCGGCTGGTAATGCTCGCGGATCACGTCGGCGACCTCGGGGCTCGTGCCTTGCGCGAGCGCGTAGGAGCGCCCCATCTCGCCTTCGAGCTCGGGGAACTCGCCGACCATGAGCGAGACGAGGTCACACTTCGCGATGTGCGCGCCGCTCACCGCGGCCATGATCGTAGGCTCGGGGAGCTGGAGCAAAAGGCCGAGCTCACGCGCGAGCCGCTCGACGCGCTCGGCCTTGCCGAGCATCGTGCCGAGCCGCTTCTGGAAGACGATGCCGGCGAGCTTCGTGCGCCGCTCGGCGAGGGGCACCTTGACGTCTTCGCGATAGAAGAAGCGCGCGTCCGAGAGCCGCGCCCGCATCACGCTGTCGTTGCCGCGCCGGATGTTCCCCGGGTTCTCGGCGGTGTTCACGACCGAGAGGTACTTCGGCAGGAGCTTGCCATCCTGCCCTCGCAGGCCGAAGTACCGCTGGTGGCCCTTGGCGACCGCGAGGATCACGCGCTCGGGCAGCTCCAGGAACTCGTCGCCGTAGCCGCCCACGATCACGTGCGGCTCCTCGACGAGCGAGAGGTTCTCCTCGATGAGGAAGTCGTCCTCGATGAGCGTGCCGCCCGCCGACTTCGCGGCTTCGAGCAGGCGTTCGCGCATCCTCCGCGCGCGCTCTTCGGGATCGACGAGCACGTGCGCGGTGCGGAGCGCGTCCACGTATGCGCCGGCCGAGCCGATCGAGATCATGCCCGGCGCGAGGAAGCGGTGGCCGTAGGTGACGCGCCCGCTCTTCACGCCGGCGACCTCGACGTCGAGCACGTCCTCGCCGAAGAGCGCGATGATCCAGTGGATCGGCCTGCCGAACGCGAAGTCCCCCGCGCCCCAGCGCATCGATTTGCGGAAGGGGATCGACGTCGCGATCTGCGCGAGGGCCTCGGGCAGGAGCGCGGCGGCGGCCTTGCCGGCTTCGCGCCGCGTGCCGACGAGGTACTCGCCTTTCGGCGTCTCGACGCGGCGCAGATCGGCCACGGCGCCGCCGATCTTCGACGCGAACGCCTCGGCCGCCTTCGTGGGCACGCCGTCCTTGAACGCGGCTTTGACGGGCGGACCCGTGACCTCTTCTTCGAGATCCGGCTGGCGCTCGGCGACGCCGGAGACGAGCACGGCGAGCCTGCGCGGCGTGCCGAGCGCGTGGATCGCGCCGTGCACGAGGCGCAGATCCGAGAGGCGTTTCTTCAGGAGATCGGGGAGCGCGCGGAGCGCGGCGTCGACGAACGAAGCGGGCAGCTCCTCGCAGCCGATTTCGAGCAGGAGGTCGCGGGTCTGGGACATGGGGCGCGCAAGGTAGCGCAAACGGGCGGCTTGGGGCAGGGGAAGCGTGGGGGACGGTGGGGCGTGGGTGGGTACGTCCCAGGCGCGAGGTGCCTAGTCCTCCAGACGCGCGAGCCTGCCCTCGGCGTTCAGCGCGCAGGTCGCCGTCAAGGCGCCCGAGAGCGTCGCCGTCAACTCGAGCTTCACCCGCAGCGACGTGTCGGTCAGCGTGAGGGTACCGCTTTTGATGGTCAGGCTTCGTGTCGTCCCGTCGATCGTCTCGGCGGGGCAACTGGCTTGACGCACCTGCGCGACATCCCCCTCCACGTCGGCGATGACCGTGGCGCCGCACGCGGCGTCCCACGCCACGGTATCGCCATTGTCGTACAAGGTCAGTTCGAGGGTCTCTTCCGTTTCGGGGACGGACGAACCATCGGAGCAATGGCCGCTCTGCGAGAGGTCCCCGACGAAGGTGCCATTCCAATCGGGACCGCAGGCGACGAGACACAGGGCCAGGATCGAAGTTGCAAGCGTTTTCATGGATCACCCCTCGCTCGTGGCGCCCTTCTTCTTTCGCGGCTTCGCGAATCGGCTGAAGTACGACTCCACCCGCGCGGCGTCGTTCGGAAACTTCTTCGTCAGGTCCGCGTGCAGCTTGATTCGCTCCTCCACCCAGCGGCGCTTCACGTCCGCGATCGTCTTCTCTTTCAAGAACGCGAGCTCTTCCTCGACCTTCGTGCACGCGGCGTCCGCGGCCTCGACGGCCTCCACGGCGCCGAGGAGCCGGGCGGAGTATTCGCCGTGGAGCGGCGTGAAGCCGGGCTTGTCCTTGTCCTCGTCGAGGGCCTTGAGGAGGGCGCGGACCCTCTTGGGCTCGACCTCGCGCGCGTCGGCCTCCGTCACGGAGCGGAGACCTTCGGGGAAATATCGACGATAACGCGGGTCGTCCCGGTTCTTGTTGCAGAGGTCGAAGAGGCGCAGGTCGAAGGAGCGGACGAGCCGATCGACGACGCGGTCGCAGCCGGAGATCACGGCCTCGTGCACCTGGACCTGCTCCTCCAGGTCCTCTTGCTCGCGATGTTTGGTCTTCAGCTCGGCGTGGACGGCCGCGAAGCCGGCCTCCATCCCTTGCGTCTCGGCGTCCGCGCGGATGGCGGAGAGGGTGAAGGCGCCGCGCGTGCGGTACTGGTCGGTGGGGGTGTCCTCACGAGGGTTGTCCATCCGTGCAGAGTACGTCCGCCCACGACGCGAGGGCAAGACCGTTGGTGTGCTCGGTGTGGTTCACGGCTCACCTTCGCTGGTTCCGCCGCCGTGTTTTGCTTTCCACTCCCGCTCCCTCTTCGAAGGCATGTCTCGGGTCATCTCCGCGAGCGCGAGCATGCTCTCGCCGAGCGAATCCCGGACGGGCATCTCGACGGCAAAGTCCTCCGCTCCCGCCTCCGCGACGCGCCGCCATTTCTCGTCGACCGGCTGGCCCACCTTCTCGGAGAGCTCGACCAGCCTGGGCAGGTGAGAGGGGATGCTCGCTGCATACAGCGGATCCTGATGGCCGAACGCCTCTTCGTACACCGAGAGGGCCTCCCGGTCCCTCCCGAGCGCCTGCAAGATGGTCGCTTTGATCATGCCGACGAACCATCGATCCGTGACGTTCTCGAAGCCGAGCTGCGCCCAGGCTTCGGCCGCCTCCAGCGCCTCTTCGTACCGGCCAGCCTCATCAAGGATGAACGTACGCCCCATGGCGATGTTTCGAGCCAGCCATCCCGTATGATCGCGATGGCGGTTCGCTTCCCAGAGGGCATCCAGGCAAGCGAAGGCCTCCTCGTACTGCCCACGCTCCACCAAATCGAGCCTGTGCAGGAGTTGATCCTCGGACGCGTCCTGCACGGCCCAGCGGTCGAGGCACCTTGCACAGAGCATCCCATGAAAGTTTCCGCGCGTGTACCTCTGGATGGCGGGATCTTTTTCGCAAATTGTGCAGAGTTGGGGCATATCCGCGGGTGATTGCATGATATTCACTCCTGTGGAAGATCAGGTGGAATATATCCAGGCGGCGGACACTTCCGCATGGGCCAAGCTCCGCCATCGTTCAAGCAGGCGATATTGCACGCCTCGCATTGCTTTTTGTCCCCGAATACCCGGCGGTTCCACCACGGTTGGTATGGATCGTTGATGCACTCGACCAGCCGGTCAGCGCACTTTTCCCGCACCTTCTTCGGCCACCTCTTGATCGCCTCGACCACCTCCTCCTTCGGCTCGTCCTCCGCCAACACCACAGCCGCGATGACCACGACGACCACGACGATGACAATCGTCACCCCCCCGGGGCCCGCGACGACCACCTCGGCCAACTTCACGAGTTCGGGCAGCACCGTGACGTTCGCCAGCACGCCTCGCGCGGGCAGGTGGCTGCCGTAGGAGACCAGCTCGGTCCTATCCGTCGAGAACCCCGCGTCCGCCATCGTCCGCAGCGCATTCATCATGCACCGTTCGAGCCCGGCGTCGTCGAGCCGCGGGCCCTTGGGCGCCACCGCCTGCACCCGGTCGTCCGTGAGCTCGACCTTGAAACCGATCTCGTACGCCTGGCGCCGAAGCCGCCCGGTACCCTCTTCCGCGCACGCTTGCAATGCACGGACCGTACGCGCAGGGAGCGAACCCTGCGTCCGCTCGGGCGCGACCGCATGTTCCTCGCTCGACCCGCACCCCATCGGCGCCACGCACACAGCTACGCATGTAGCCAGGAGCGCTGCCCACGCAAACCGCCCACCGCTCGCCCGCTCGCGCCGGAAGGCGGAGAGGGCGAACGCGCCGCGCGTGCGGTATGGGTCCGTGGGCGCGTCCTCCCGAGGGTCGTCCATCCGTGCAGAGTACGTTGGCTCGCTTTTTCAGTGCAAGGCTCCGCACGTCGCGGCCCGCTCGGCATGGTTCACGGTTTGTCTTCGCCGGTTCCACCGCCGTGGGTTGCTTCCCACTCCCGCTGCCTCTTCGACGGCATTTCTCGGGTCATCTCCGCGAGCGCGAGCATGCTCTCGCCGAGCGAATCCCGGACGGGCATCTCGACGGCAAAGTCCTCCGCTCCCGCCTCCGCGACGCGCCGCCATTTCTCGTCGACCGGCTGGCCGACGGCGTCTGAAAAATCGACCAGCCAATGCAGGTAATAGGGAATGGCCGAGGCATACCGCGGATCCTGATGGCTGAACGCCTCCTCGAAGATCGCCAGGGCTTCCTGAGGCCTCCCGAGCGCTTGCACGATTTGTGCTTTTGCGCTCCCGTGGAACCATCGATCCGTGACGTTATCAAAGGGGAACCGCCCCCACGCATCACACGCCTCGTCGGCCTCTGCGTAACGGCCCGCCTCGAACAGGACCGAGGATCGATCTCGGGTGATGCTTCGAGCCAGCCACTGGTCGTGATCGCGGTGGCGGTTCGCCTCCAGGAAGGCACCGATACCCGCGAGCACTTCCTCGTATCGCTCCTCGTCCTCCAACACCAGGAAATGGAGCCATGCGTGCTCGTA
This sequence comes from Polyangium fumosum, assembly GCF_005144585.1. Taxonomy (GTDB): domain Bacteria; phylum Myxococcota_A; class Polyangia; order Polyangiales; family Polyangiaceae; genus Polyangium; species Polyangium fumosum. The sequence continues at coordinate 439,907 of NZ_SSMQ01000001.1, forward strand.
GGCATCTTGCACCTGCAGCCGGTCGAGGCAGGTCGCGCACACCCTTTTGGTAGACTTGGGCTGGATGTAAAGTTCGGTCGCGGGCTTCTTCCGGCAAAACCAGCAGAGCGGATGGGGTTCGTCGACGGACGGCATGTCGTCTCCCTCCTGCATCGGATTCAGTTCGGTTTCCAACCCGGCGGCGGACATTTGTAGTTTGGCCATTGGCCCTTGTCCTTTTTGCACTCGTCAAAACATGAACGACAGTCCTTCTTTTCTCCGAACATTTCCTGGTTCCAATCCGGCTGATATTGATTTCCGAGACACTCGTCGAACCGGGGCTGGCACTTTTCCAGGACCTTCCTGGGCCACCTCTTGATCGCCTCGACCACCTCCTCCTGCGGCTTGTCCTCCGACAACACGACGGCCGCGATGACCACGACGACCACGACCACGACGATCGTCACCCCCCCGGGGCCCGCGACGACCACCTCGGCCAGCTTGACGATCTCGGGTAGAACCGTGACGTTCGCCAGCACGCCTCGCGCGGGCAGGTGGCCGCCGTAGGAGACCAGCTCGGTCCTATCCGTCGAGAACCCCGCGTCCGCCATCGTCCGCAGCGCATTCATCATGCACCGTTCGAGCCCGGCGTCGTCGAGCCGCGGGCCCTTGGGCGCCACCGCCTGCACCCGGTCGTCCGTGAGCTCGACCTTGAAACCGATCTCGTACGCCTGGCGCCGAAGCCGCCCGGTACCCTCTTCCGCGCACGCTTGCAATGCACGGACCGTACGCGCAGGGAGCGAACCCTGCGTCCGCTCGGGCGCGACCGCATGTTCCTCGCTCGACCCGCACCCCATCGGCGCCACGCACACAGCTACGCATGTAGCCAGGAGCGCTGCCCACGCAAACCGCCCACCGCTCGCCCGCTCGCGCCGGAAGGCGGAGAGGGCGAACGCGCCGCGCGTGCGGTATGGGTCCGTGGGCGCGTCCTCCCGAGGGTCGTCCATCCGTGCAGAGTACGTTGGCTCGCTTCTTCAGTGCAAGGCTCCGCACGTCGAGGACGGCGCAGAGGGGCCTTGGAAGCTTCCGCGTCGTGCAGGGACGTGTACCGAGGGCCGTTCGTGTCGTCCGCGGCGTGCAGGGACGTGCACCGAGGGCCGTTCGTGTCGTCCGCGGCGTGCGGGGAGTGTGCTCGAAGGCCGTTCGAGCCGTCCGCGTCGTGCGGAGATGAGCACCGAGGGGCGTTCGTGTCGTCCGCGGGCCGCTCAGAGCAGATTCGCCGCCGCGAGCGAGAACATCGGGCCGTCCGCGCCGGTCGCGCCGCTCTGGCTCTCCAGGCCTTTGACGAAAAGCGTCCCGGTACCGACCGCCACCGGGTACTTGTAGACGACGCTGTTGTCACGCGCGTCGAGCAAGAGCGGCGTCGTGGTTTCGTTTTCGAGGTCGTAGGCGAAGAGCCCGAAGTTGCCCTCGTAGACGATCTTGTTCTTGAATTTGCACCACGTCATGTCGTGGCCCGGGTGATGCGCCTCGACGAACGTCTTGTTCATCGAATAGCTGGCCTTGATCTTCTCCGTGATGTTCTCGCGCGTGTCCGAGGCCTTGTCGTAGCGGAAGAACTCACGGTCCTGCGAGTAGACGGCCCCGCCGGGATAAAAATCCGCGCCGCCGACGCGCTTGTCGTTCTGCACCCATTTCGCCTTCATGTCGGTGAGCTCCGCGAGCCAGAGGCGGCCCCCTTCGCTGAACATGAGCGTCGTACCGTTGACGGCGAAGTTGGTGAATTCGCCCATCACGTTGGGCGCGATGAGGTCGTCGAGCGCGAGCACGTCCGTCGGGTTCGCCTGACCGGGTGTCCACTTTTGAAGGACGTACTTGCCGGTGTCGCCGTGGATCACCGTGACGTAGAGATCGTCGCCCGTCACCGAATAGGCCCACCATTTCTGGCCGAAGGGCGGCGCGGGCAGGACGAGCTTGCCGCGTGCCATTTCGGGGGTGCCGGCGGCATAGGTGTTCGCGCCGTCGAGCTCGTTCATCGAGGCGACCATGGTGCTCGACGCCGCGAAATTGATGTTGTCCACCGGGTTCGGGCTCGAGACGCCCGTGAGGTAGGGCTTGAAGGTATAATCGGTGCGTTGCTTCTTGCTGTCGTCGAAGCTGCGGAGGAGCGGGTTTCCGCTCCCGACCTCGACCCAGTAGAGGGTATTGCCGGTGGCGAAGAAGTCCTGCGCCGGCGTCTCGATGAAGACGTCGCGTCTCCCTTCGAGCTCCTCGCGCAGGGCCTCGAACTCGGCGAGGTCCTCCTCCTGCGTTTGCTCCTCACCGCCATTGGCTCCGCAGCCGGCGAGGAAGAAGGCCGTGAGGCAAGCGGCGACCGTTCGAAGACCGTTCATGAGAGCTCCTTTGTCGGGGGCAGAGGATAGGAAATTCGCCCGCAGCATCAAGGCATTGTTCACCCCGGAGGGGATGAACAATGTCCGAGCACGAGCCAAGGGAGGGAGGGCTCTCGTGGAAGGGGGCGCGACGCCGGTTACCCGAGCACGTCGGCCATCGAATACCGGCCCGCCGGTTTTCCGAACAGATAGCGCGCCGCGCGCAAGGCCCCGCGGGCAAACAGGTCCCGGTTCGTCGCCCGGTGCGTCAATTCGAGCCGCTCGCCCGGGCCGAGGAGGTGCACCGTGTGATCGCCGATCACGTCGCCGCCCCGCACCGCAAAGACGCCGATTTCATCCGCCGCGCGGGGCCCCACGTTGCCCTCGCGCCCCGTGACCGTGCGCAATCCTTTTCGGGCGTCGCGCGCCGCGTCCGCGAGCCGCGTCGCCGTGCCGCTCGGCGAATCCACCTTCGCCTTGTGGTGCGTCTCGACGATCTCCACGTCGAACCCGAGGCCGAGCCGGCGCACCGCTTCGGCCACGATCTCGGCGAGCACCTGCACGCCGAGGCTCGTGTTCGGCGCCCAGAGCACGGGGATCGTCGCGGACGCCTCGTCGAGCTTCTTTTCGGTGTCCGCGTCGAGCCGCGTCGTTCCGCTCACGACCGCGACGTTCTTCCGCCGCGCCACCGTGAGCACGCGCGAGAGCGCCTCGGGGCGCGAGAAATCGATCACCACGTCCGCCCCGAGGAGCGCCGAGGCCACGTCGTCGCCGATCGCCACGCCGAGGATGCCCGCGCCGGCCACTTCGCCCACGTCCCGCCCGAGGTGGGGGGATTGCGGGGAGGCAAGGGCCCCGACGATCGAAAAACCCTCCTGCGCGGCGAGGCGCACGATGCTTTGCCCCATGCGCCCCGTGGCGCCCGCGATCGCGAGCTTCACGACGCGGCCTTCGGGAAGCTCGCGTCGAGCTGCGCGAGCGCCTCGGCCACCTTGCGTTGCGTGGCGTCGCTCGCCGGCAAAAGCGGCTGCCGCACCGCGGGCGTCATGCGGCCCATCGCCGCGAGCGCCGCCTTCGCAGGCGCCGGGTTGGGTTCGAGGAACATCGTGTTGTGCAGCTCGACGAGCGCGAAATGGCAGGCCCGCGCCCGCGCGAAATCGTTCGCCTGGAGCGCGCGCGTCACCTCGCTGACCTCGCGCGGTCGCACGTTCGACGTGACGCTGATGACCCCGCTCGCGCCCACGGCGCCGAACGCCAGCGTGAGCGCGTCGTCGCCCGAGAGGACCGTGAGCCTGTCGCCGAGCTTGCGCTTGAGCTCCTGGCAACGGAGCACGTTGCCCGTCGCGTCCTTCAACGCGACCACGTTCGGCGCGCGCTCGCAGATCTGCGCCGTCGTCTCCGCCGAGAGGTCCACCACGCAGCGGCCCGGGATGTTGTAGAGGACGATCGGGGCGGGGACCGCGCGCGCGATCGAGAGGACGTGCTCGCGCATGCCGTCCTGCGAGGGCTTGTTGTAGTACGGCATCACGACCATGACGGCGTCGGCGCCCGCCGCGAGCGCCGCCTTCGACGCGCTGATCGTCTTCTTCGTGGAGAACGATCCCGTCCCGGCCACGACGGGCACGCGTCCCTTCGCGACCTCGACGACACGCTTGATCACGAGGACCTGCTCTTCGTCCGAGAGCGTCGGCGATTCGCCCGTGGTGCCACAAGGCACGAGGCCCGAGACGCCCCCCGCGATCTGCGCCTCGACGAGCGCGTCGAGCGCGACGAGATCAACAGCGTCGCCATCCGTGGTGAACGGCGTGACGAGCGCGGTAAACGTGCCTGAGAACGTGAGGGTTTGCATCTGCGCGCGACCTTGGATGCCTTCGCGAGGCACGTCAAGTTTCCGCGGCCCCGGCCGCACGTCGTGATGAGGACGGACGGAGGAACGCGGAGAAATACGGGCAGGGAAGCGGATGCTGCGCCGGATCGCGCGCCGGATCGAGCACGCAAGGGGCGCGGACGCGACCTTGCCAAGGGCAACACAAGGACCCACGTTCCGACCATGCAGTCGCTGATGGACAAAGCTCTGATGGGATATGTCGAGCTCCAGGTGGGCTCGCTGAAGGTCGAGATCCCGATCCGCGCGGCTGGGGAGGCTTCCTCGGCAGAGCCGGCTGCGAGGTTCGAGATGGAAGGCGACGCGTGCGCGATCGTCGTGCGAGGGGACGCGACGTCGAAGCAGGTCGAGCGCGCGATGCAGCGGGCCGCCCGCGAGGCCGTGCGTCAGCTCTCGCGGAAGCTGCTGAACTAACGAGGCAGCACGAGCATTTCGAATACCATGCTAGGCTCGCGCACCGGATGAGCTAGCTGCCCGGCCTCCGGCGGACGGGCGCGGGAGAGCATGGCTTTGGGTCGAACGGCACGAACGGGAGTGGGGTCTTTGCCCCACGGTCGGACCAGGATCGGCACGTGGGTGACGGCGGCGGCGCTCGGCGTCGCGACGCTCACGGGACAGCCGAGCAAAGCCGCGGCCGAGCCGGTCGTCGGCACGGCAAAGGGGATCGTGGGCGGCGCCCTGCTCGGCGGCGAGATCGTCGCGATCGGGATGGGCGCGTTCGGCGTGAGCAAGGGCTGGCCGTACCTCGTGTTCCCCCCGCTCGCCGCAGTCGGCGGCGGGATCGGCGGTTACTTCATCGAGCAGGCGGCGCCGCCGGCCGAGGTGCCGCTCTACATGCTGGCAGGCGGCATGGCGCTCGTGATCCCGACGATCATCGTCACGTTGAACGCCACGCTCTACAAGGCGCCGGAGAGCTACCCGAACGAGCCTGTGCAGAACCAGCCGGCGGGGGAGCCGGCCTTGCCGCGGACGAGCAAGCGTCCGGTGCACGTGCCGATGTCGTTTGTGGACGTGCACGAAGGGCGGCTCGCGCTCGGCGTGCCCGCGGTGGAGATTCGCCCGGTGTACACGCAGGAAGAGATGGCGAAGTTCGGGGTCGCGCAGGCGCGCGAGGTGAAAATCCCGGTCTTTCAGGCGAGCTTTTGAGAACGACAGAGCGCCCGGGGCGTGCCGCGGAGGCACGTTGCGCGGGCGCTCCCGGGCGGGGACACTGAGGCAGGCGGGCACGCGCGGCGCGGGCCCGAAACCGCCATGTCCCGCATCTATCCGGTCGAAGCCTACTCGTATGCGTCGCGCTTCAACCTGCGCGAGGTCGAGGCCTGGTTGCCGCCCGACCGCGGCATGCGCTCGACGAAGACGCAGCTCATCGTGTCGCTCGACGGCGATCGGCTCGCCTACCTCTTCGACTTCGGGGCGATCGTGTTCGTGAACGTCCCCGACGCCGAGCGCGAGGGCATCGTCGAGACGTTCAACAACAAGCTCCAGCAAGAGCCGCATCCGCCGCTGCGCGAGAGCTTCCTCATCGAGGTGCGTCCCGGCTCCGCCATGGAGGTCGGCTTCGATCGGGTGGTCGTGCCGGACATCGCCGCGACGACCATGGACGTCATCGCCACCGTGATCGCGCAGTCCGTGGCGATCGACTACTACGACGAGGACGTGCAGGCGATCCTGGATCGCGTGGGCGCCGTGGCCGGCGAGGTCGCTCGGCAAGGGCGACCGCTCGGCAGGACACGCGATTTCGTGCGGTTCGTGGGCACGGCGATGGCCTCGCAGGTCGAGATCATCTCGGCGATCTCGCTGCTCGACAAACCCGACCTCACCTGGGAGAACGAGGCCGCCGATCGCCTGCACGACAAGCTGCGGCACACGCTCGAGATCCAGGAGCGCTACAAGGCGCTGGAGTTCAAGCTGTCGACGATCCGCGAGAGCCTGGGGACGCTGATCGAGTTCAGCCAGACGCGCCGCATGCTCTTCCTCGAAGGCTCGATCGTGGCGCTCATCGTGTTCGAGATCCTGCTCAGCTTGTTGAAGCTGAACTGATCAGAACCGAGCGCGCATGGCGACGAGGGTGCCGATCACGCACGCGGCGAGCGCGAAGATCGCAGCGGCCACGTACCCGAGGCGCGCGGCGCGGCAGAAGGCGCGCGAGGAAGCGTCGTGGCGCGCGGGGTCGGCCGCGAGGAGGGCCAGGAGCGCGAGGCAGGCAAAGACGAGCGCGCCGAAGGAGAGGTGCAGCTTGCGCTCGAAGAGCCAGCCGAGCGCGCGCGAGGCGAGGAAGAGGCGCTGGCGGAGGTGGACGCGGTACGGGAGATCGAGGAAGGCGCCCGTCGCGAAGGAGGCCACGACGAGGGAGGTCGTCGCCGCGGATGCGAGGCGGATCCAGCGCGCGAGCGGCGCGTCCTTGCGGAGGCGTACGAGGGCGACGGCGAGCGCGACGAGGGCGAGGGCCGAGATCCAGGCGACGACGGCGTGGACGAGCGCGACGCGGCGGAGGAGCTCGGACGTCATGGGACGAGCGCTCCCTGGAGGGCCAGCGCGATCGCGGCGGCAAAGGTGAAACGCACGAGCCAGACGGCGGCGGCCTCGATCGATCGGGAGGCGAGCGCGTGGCCGCCGAAGACCGCCGCGCCGCCGGCATACGCGGCGAGGAGCGCGCGCCACACGAAGCGGCTGCGATCCGACCAGACGACGATCGCCGGATCGGGCTCGGGGAACCACCGGGACTCGATCAGCCGAAGCACGACGTAGGCGAGCGCCGCCCCCGCGAAGCCGAACGCGAGCGCCACGAAGAGCCGTCTACGCGTCGCCGGCACGTGCGCGCTCCTCTGCGCTTTGCGTCCGCGCGTGATGGGCGCGGACACGCGGGCACTCCGGATCCGGGCCGAGCGCGCCGCCGAGGTGCGTCGCGACCACGCGGCATCCGCCCCGGCACACCGAGCGGATCTCGCAGGACCGGCAAGGCTCGGCGTCGTGCGGCGCGCGCCAGGCTTCGAGCGTCGTGTCCGTCGCCCACGCCGCGCGCGCGCCGCCTTGCCACGCGTCCTCGGCCCGCGCGTCCGCGGCCGGCGCGAAGCTGCACGGCGCGAGCGCTCCGTCGATCCGCACGGCCGCGAGGTAACGCCCCGCCTCGCAGCCGAGCACGCCGAACCGCGCGAGCGCCGCCGCGTCCCGCACGTGGCCCGAGAGGAGCGGCACGAGCGAGCAGTCGACGCGGATCGCGAGGTTCGTCGTGGCGAAGAGCGCTTCGAGCGTGGGCCCGAGCGCGTCGACCTGCGCCGGCGAGAGCCGCGTCGCCAGGTACGAGACGTCCGCCGCGCGTCCTGCGGGTTTGTACCGAAGGAGCTGAAGCTCGCGCGCGCCGAGCGACGCCGCCCGCCGCGCCGTCTCGGGGAGCGCGTCGAACGTCTTCTGCGTGAGCACCACGTTGATCCCGAACGGCACGCCGGCCTCCGCGAGCAGCCGCATCGCCCGCTCCGCGATGCGCGCGCCTTCCCAGCCGCGCACCTCGCCGTACGCCGCGCCCTCGCCGTCGTAGCTCACGTTCACCTGCGCGAAGCTCGCGAGCTCCTGCGCCCGCTCGTTCGTCATGCCGATGCCACTCGTGGTGAGCACGGGGACGAGCCCGAGGCGCCGGGCGGCGCGGCCGAGCTCGCCGAGGTCGGGCCTCGTGAGCGGCTCGCCGCCTCCGAACGCCACCGTGAACACGCCCGCCGCCGCGAGCGCCGCGAGCCGCGCCGTGATCACCTCGAACGGCGGGCTCTCGCCGTCGGGCCGCGCGTCGAGGTAACACCCCTTGCACCCGGCCCCGCATCGCGACGTGACCGCCACGTGTGCTTCGAGGGGCCTCGCTCGGCGCGCCGTCTCCGCGTCTCGCCAGACCACGCCGCCCGCGAGCCCGAGCCGCTCGGCCGCGCTGCGATCGATCGCCACGAGCGTGCCGTCGTCGAGCCGCACCCACGCGCCGAACGGTTCAACGCGCGCCCGCATCGCCTCCCTCGTCGTGTTTCCCGTCGCGCTCGCCGCGCGCCTTGTCCTTGCGCTCCTCCGCGTCGCCCCCGAACGCCGCCGCGATCCCCGCCATCACCACGCCCGCGGTGACGGCCGAGAGAAACAAGAGATCGAGCGCGCTCCCCACCGACGAGCAGTTCGCCCCGGGGCCCCTGCGCACCACGAGGATCTCGTCCGCCGCGATCGGCCCCGGCCCGATCTCCACGGCGCCCTCCGGATCACGGCGCGCCTCGTCCCCGTCGTCCCGCTCGTCTCTCACAACCCGAAGCTCTCCAGGTAGCCCGCGTTCGCGCCTTCGAGCGACAGGAACGCCGCAGCGAGCACGCCGATCATGCACACGACCGCGCGACCGATCCGCGCGGCCGTGCGCCCGTCCCGCGACCCGAGCCGCCACGCCCGCGCCACGATGTCCACGCCGAGCACGCCAAACCCGAGCCACAAGAACGGCCGCACGTCGCCCTCGCCGTGATGCCGGACCAGGATCGCCGCCGCGCCCCCGAGGTAAAGCGCGAAGGCCACCGACGAAGGGCGGATCACGGCGCGCACGATCGCCTCGGGATCACGCCCCGGCTTCCGGAAGAGACGCACGATCGACAGCGCGCCGATGAGCCCGAGCGCGCCGAGCACGCCCGACGCGACCCGCGCGATCTTGGCGCGACGCACGAGCCGCCCGATCTCGGCGTACAAGCTCGGAACGAGGTCCGGAGCCTGCGACACCGCGCGGTAGGCCGCCGCGAGATCCCCCCGTTCACGCTCGAGCGCCGCGAGCTCGTTCAGCGCGAGCGCGCGCGTGAGCTTGTCGGCTGCGGGATCCGCGATCGCCTCGCCGAGCGCGGCTGCGGCCCGGTTCGGATCGTCGAAGCGATGCCAGAACGCCTCGGCCACGATGAGCCGTGCCTCGGCGCGCACGCGGCCGGGCGGGAAGGTCGCGGCGTCGCGCGCGAGGGCTTCGATCGTGGCGCGGTCCGGGCTCGGCGTCCTGCGCACGGCTTCGAGGCGCGCGAGGGGCGCGAAGTCCCCTTCGGCGTGGGCGCGAAGATCGGCGGCGCGCGTGCGGGCCATCCGGGCGAACGGCGCGGAGGGATCGATCGCCAGGACCGCCTCGTACCCCGCGAGCGCCTCGCCGAACCTGAGCTCGGCGGCGGCTCGTTCGGCTTGCTCGTACGTCGCCTTGGCCCTCGCGCGCTCGTCCGGTGCGGCCGGCTCGGCGGAGGCCACGGAGGCGAGCCCGAGCACGACGGCGAGCACCCCCGCGCGGAGCGTCATCACCACGGCAGCCTAGCGCGGTTCGTGCTGCTGGAAAAACGCATCGGCCTCCGAACGCGCGAGGCGCCCGGAGGCCGATCCTTCGATCAGAGCGGGTTCTCCCGACGAATCAGGGCATGCCGCCCATGCCGCCCATGCCGCCCATGCCGCCCGTGGCCGCGCCGCCGGCACCACCGGCGCCGCCGGCACCACCCCGGCCGCCCATGCCGCCCATGCCGCCCATGCCGCCCGCGCCACCGGCACCACCGGCACCGCCCATGCCGCCCGAGCCGCCCATGCCGCCCATGCCGCCCGAGCCGCCCATGCCGCCCTGGCCGCCTGCGCCACCCATGCCGCCCATGCCGCCCTGGCCGCTGCTACCGACCTGGCCGATGCAGAGGCCGGCGTCGCCGGGGACATCCACCGACGTGTCGCACGTCGCGCCGTTGCCGCCGCAGTCCTCGTCGGTGCAGCAGTACCGCGCGCACTTGCCGCCGCTGCACGTCTTGCCATTCTCGCAGTACGGACCGCTATTGCCGTCGCAGTCACCGCAGAGCGTGGCCGTGTTGGGGGCCGGCCAGCACTGGTAGCCGCCGCCGCTGTTGATGTCGCAGGCCTCGCCCGCGGCCGTGTTGCAGGGCTCGTTCGTGATGGGGTTGCACTTGAACGTCGCGTCGAGCTTGATGCAGGACCCGCCCGAGGGGGCCGCGGCCGGCGGGTTGCACGTCCAGTCCGGCGGAGGCGGGAAGCACTCCGTCTGGCAGGACGTCTCCAGACACATGAACAGGTTGTCGTAGTACTTCGGGTCCATCTCCTCGCACGAGGCGTTGTCGCCCGTGAGACAGTCGAAGCAACCTGCGGCGCACTCGCTGTTGGCGCACTCGGCGAGCTGATCACAGCATTTCGCCTCGATGCACGTGCCGCACTCGTTCGGGTTGAGCAGGCCGCTGCAGGTCGGGTCGAAGCTCGGGTCGCACATCCCGCCCGACGACGAGCTCTGCGCGACCGAGCTCGACGAGCTCGACGACACCGAAGAGCCCGCGCCGCCCATGCCCCCGCTCCCGCCGGTGTTGCCCCCGGGGTTCGTCTCGACAGTACAGGCCCACATGGACAGGGCACCAAAGCCCGCCATCACGAGGAATCCGATCGATCGCATCCGAAAAGCTCCTACTTCACCGACAACGGACGTCGCCGGGTCACGAGAGACCTGGGGGTTGGCCGCGAGTGCGGGCCGGGCAAACGCGTGGTCGGCAGACGACCCGAGCGTGCGCCACTCGTTCGCCTATAGCCGAACTCGTGATGGGAGCGAAGCAGATGTCGCCGGAATTCGCTGTTTTTCGGGGGACGAAGCGTTGCAACAGGGCCAAACCGCCGTGCGGCGTGTCGCGTCCTGGACGGGAAACCCGAAAAACGCGGACCTAAGGTTTGGTTTCTCCCTTGTCCGCGGCGCCCTCGGGCGTGCACGCGAGGCACTCGAGGCCCTGGATCTCCACCGAGACCTTCTGCGCCACGCCGAGCCCGTAAGGGCAGTGCCTGCACTTCGAGTGGCAGCAGTAGCCGCGCTTCAGGTGGTAGACCGACGTGAAGACGACCTTCTGGGCTTCCTTGTAGAAGTCCACGCCTTCGAGGAGCTGGCTGAACTTGGGGAGTGCTTTCGACAAAGCCACCGCCTCACGGATCCACGTCGCTCGTTCGATCAAAGCACGAACGACGACGCTGCGGTAGCTCTGTCGAAAGCCCGGTCTCTTCCGCGGGGAAGGACCTTTTCAGCGGTTCACACGCTCGAGGTACTTGCCGCCCTCGGTGTCGACCTTGACCCACTCGCCTTCCTTGACGAAGAGCGGGACGTTGATGATCGCGCCGGTCGAGAGCGTGGCGGGCTTGGTGGCGCCGCTCGCGGTGTCGCCCTTCACGCCCGGCTCGCAGGTCGTGATCTGGAGGACGACGCTCGGCGGAATTTCGATGCCGATCGGCTGCTCGTTGAAGAGCGTGACGTCGACGTTCATGCCGTCGGAGAGCCACTGGGCATCCTCGCCGATCTTGTCGCCGGGGACGTTGATCTGCTCGCCCGTGTTCTGGTCCATGAACACGAAGTCGGAGCCTTCCGGGTAGATGTACTGGTACGTGCGCGTCTCGACGTTCGCCGGCTCGAGCTTCTCGCCGGACTTGAACGTCCGCTCCAGCACGTTGCCGTTTGCCATGTTCTTCAGCTTCACCCGGGTGAAGGCCTGACCTTTGCCAGGCTTAACGAACTGGAACTCGATGACGGAGAAGGGATCCTTGCTCCCATCGAGCATCATCTTGAGGCCTTTACGGATGTCGCTCGTGTCCATGCGGGGCGCTTCCTGGTAGCTTGACTTGGGCGCCCCCCTTAGCACAGGCATGGGGGTGACGCACAAGGGGCGAGGCGACGACCCCACCCTGCCTACGCAAGATCATGGATCAATTCGACGACGAGTTACGGGAGATCAAGCGTGAGATCGTCGAGTCCCGCGGGCTCATCATCAAGACGAACAACCTCACGAACGCCCTGGCGGCCGACCTCAAGACGATCTCCAAGCGTCAGCTCGGCTTCGAGCGGCGGGCGTTCTGGAACAGCGCCAGCGCCAACTTGCTCTTCGTCCTGGTCGTGATCGGCGTGGTGAAGCTCGCCTGGGATGCGCGCATCGACTCGGTGCAAGCCGAGACCAAGCAGGCGCAGGACAAGATCCTGAAGCTCGACACCGACGTGAAGGAGATGCAGCGGCGCGCGGACGACCGGACGCGGGCGGAGTCGGCGGCGGCGGCCTTTTACGAGCTCGTACGAGCGGGCCGGCGGCAGGAGATCATCGACGGCTTCGAGGCGCTGCGGAAGGAGCCGCTCTCGCGGGCCGAGCTCGCCTTCTTCACGGACGCGGTGGACACGGCGCGGGCCGAGCTCGGCATCAAGAGCTACCAGCTCGGGCTCGATCACTTGCGCACGGGCCGCTGGCACGAGGCGGCCGTCGCGTTCGAGGACGCGATCCGGATGAAGGAGAACGCGGCGCACACGCCCTCGGCGCGGCTGAACCTCGCGCGCGCCTACCGGAAGCTGAACCGGCAGCGCGACGCGATCCCGATGTTGATGCAGCTCTCCGAGGCCTCGGCGGACAAGGAGATCACCGACGACGCGATGTTCCTGCTCTGCGAGTGCCTCGTCGACATCCAGGCCTGGAACGACGCGAAGACCACGCTGCGCGCCTTCATCCGCCGCTTCCCGGACAGCCCGTTCCTGAACGACGCGCGGATGGAGCTGGCGGACATTTCGCTGAAGCATTGAGGGGAGGACGCCCAGGGGCGCCCAAAAACCCTGCCGGCCGATCGGACCTGGCGTTGGGGCCTCCCCAAAGACCACGCCGGCCACCCGGACCTTGGCGTTGGGGCCTCCCCAAAGACCCTTCCGGCCGATGGGACCTGCATTTGGGGCTTGCCCATGACCGCTCCCAACCGCCCGGACCCGCCTTTGGGGCCTCCCCAAGGATCACGCCGGCCACCCGGACCTGGCGTTGGGGCCTCCCCAAGGACCACGCCGGCCACCCGGACCTGGCTTTGGGGCCTCCCCATGACCGATTCCAACGGACGGGACCTGTCTTTGGGGCGTCCCCATGACCGATCCCGACCGACGGGACCTGTCTTTGGGGCGTCCCCATGACCGATCCCGACCGATCGGACCTGTCTTTGGGGCGTTCCCGCTCCATTTTGGAGCACCCAGCGCTCCGTTTTGGAGCATCTCGCCCGTCCCTTCACGCCGGAACCCGCGCGGTGTGCACCTTGGCCAATCATCCACGCCCGCGCGACCGACTTGCCTTTCCCGAGCGTTTTGGGTCTACCATGTGAGCGCGGGTACCTGCGAAAGAGGAGCGCGATGACGTTGATCGGGCCGTGGCCGAAGAAGTGGAAGGATACGCGGAACGTCACGTTCGACGTGTATCCGACGGCGTATCAGGGCACCTTGAACTACGGCCTGAGCCGGCAGCACGCGCTCGGGGGGATCTTTCCCACCGCCGAATCACTCGCGGCCCGCGCGCGCGGCGAGAGCCCTCGGGACGAGCTGACCCTCGTCGACAAACCGATCCCGAGCGGGGGCTTTGGCAACATCCCGCGGGCGGCGACGGGGGGCATGCAGGCGGCCGGGCTTCAGGCGGTTCGGCTCAACATCGGCGAGACGCTTTATCGGTTCGGCGACGCGGGCGGGCACAAAGGGGGCTGGTGGAGCGGCCGGGAGGGCCTCTTTCGTATCCTCTTGCGCGTGGAGCCCACGCAGCAGGGAATGCCCGGCGTGCGCGGGGGCTCGGAGCTCGGGATCCGCGATTATGCCCGCAAGTACAGCGAGGTCCTCGGCGAGTGGGGGAGCCAGATGAAGTACCTTTATGCGACGCAGCTCCGGGGCGCCGTCATGGCGTTCCGCGGCATGGGCGCCTCGCAAAGGTCCAAGGAGATCACCATGATCGAGGGCGCCGATGGTCGCCCCCACGCGGTGACGTACGAGCACATGTCGGACGACAATCGGCAGATCTTCATCCCGAACGTCTACACGCGCATCGACGGCGCTCCCCCCGGCGAGCCTGCGTTCTTCGCGCCCGTCGTCAAATGGCACCCCGAGGTGCTGGAGCAATGCCTCGTCCCGCTGATACGAACGCGCCTCGGTCGGGGCGAGAAGTACCGCGCGATCATCGGCGATGTGGAAGCCTGGATGATGCGCGGCGACCGAAAAGCGCAATTCGGAGACCTGACGCCTCCCGCGCTCTCGGGGTGAGGACGCTCAAAGCCCCTTGAACAGATCCATCGGCCGGAACACCCGCGCCCGCCACGCCGCCTCGTTGTGCGGCGCTCCCGCCTCCCACCAGTGGTACACGTCCGATTGCAGCGTGTAGCCCACCGAGATCAGGACGTCCCGCATCTGCGCATTCTCGCAGGCGTTGTCCCCGAGCCCGACGTCGTCCTCGATCCCGTCGCCGTCCGTGTCCTTGCACTTGGCCTCATTTTCGGACTGGCCCAGCGCCGGGTCCCCGCCGCCCGAATCGAGGTAGAGCACCGTCGTACGATGGCCGTGTGACTCGTACCGCTCGATCATCGTCTCGTTCGTCGACGTCTCGCCCATCTTGCCCCAGCCCATCGTGCCCGACAGGCTCGCCGCGTACGCGTATTCGCCCGGGAACCGGTCCGCGATGTGGAATGAAATGAGCCCGCCGAGCGACGAGCCCATCGTGCCCACCTTCGGCGGCTCGCCGTAGCGGTCCGCGACGAGCTTGCGGACCGCGCCGTTCACGAAGTCCGCATACGCGTCGCCCTTGCCGCCCCAGGGCTCGACCGTGCCATTTTCGTCGAGATCGATGACGTCGGGCACATGCGTGTACTCGTCCATGCGACCGATGCCCGTGTTGTCGATCCCCACGAGCATCATCCCCGCCGGCGCGCTGTCCAGGAGCCTCCAGCCGCCCCAGGCCGCCTCCGGATCGAACAGGTTTTGCCCGTCGTGCACATAAAGTACGTGCGTCGCCGTGCCCTCCGGCAGCCACACGTTCACCGTGCGCTCCGGCATTTGCGCGTCGCCGATCCGGAAGAAACGATCGAGGTGCGCCGCCGTGGGCGCGACGAGGCTGATTTCCCCGTTGTCGTCGTACGTGTACGAGCGCGCCCACGGGTCGGCCTCCCATAGCGTCTTGTTCGTGAACTTGTAGCGGCTCCCCGCCGCCACGTCTTTCACATGCAGCCAGCGAAAGCCCGCATTGTCGATTTGCATCGGGCTGCCCACCCAGCCGTCATGATCCCCCGCGACGAGGTCCAGGCTCGGGTCCGTCGACACGAAGAGATGCCCGCCCTCCACCCCCACGGGCCATCCGTCGCTCCCGGCGTATTTGTCCATCGTGCCTTCGAGGTCCGCGCGGAGCTCGGCGAGCAGGCCGTCGAGGCTCGTCGCGCTCGAACCGCCTTGCCCCGCGCCGCCCGTCCCGCCCGCGCCGCCGCCGCCCGCGCCTCCGAGGCCGCCGCCGCCTTGCCCGGATCCTCCCGTGCCTCCGCCATTCCCTCCGTCCCCGCAGCCGACGATCAGCGCCGCGAGCGCGACGAGCGTCGGGAACAAGAGCCCCGACCCGCGAACACGATCACCCAAGGAACGAGCGTTCGTCATGACCTACCGCCTCCCGAATCCGCAAACGAAGCGCGGGAGTGTGGACGTGTGGCTCCGCAAAGGCAACGGCCCGCCGCGTCAGCGTCGCTTCCTTTGGCGCCCCTCGCGCTCCGCCTCCGCGGCCTCTTCCTCGGCGAGGCGCTCGTCGTCGGGCGCGTCCGTCGTGTCGCGCACGTCCACGCGGACGCGCTTCGACGCGTTCGGATCCTTTCCGTCCTGCACTTCGATCCGGGCGTCTTCGTGCCCCAGCGCCTCGGCGCGTCTGCGGATCACGCCCTTCGCGCGTTCGAGCGCGTCGTGCGCCTTCCTGCCCGCCTCGCTCACGTTGGCCGCCGCCTCGCGCAACGCCTTGCCGAAGAAGAGCGACAAGATTTGCAGCACGAAAGGCGCGACCACGCGCACGCCCACGAAGACCGCGAGCTGCGCGAACATGAGCCCGAACTGGATGAGCCCCGCGATCGGACCGGGAATCATGTCCGAGCCCGGGTGCGACTCGTATTCACGCGCCCAGCGCTCTTGCCGCTCTTCCCAGCGCTCTTGTCGCCTCTCCCAGCGCTCGGCGCGCCGCTCCGCTCTGCGCTCTTGCTTGTCGGCTTTGCGCTCGGCCTTCGCCTCGCTCTTCGTGGCGTGCGGGTCCGCTTTCTTCGAGGGCGCCTCGCCGAGCTTCTGGAGGAGCGGCGCGAGCCGGCCCGCGCGCTTGTCCGGGTCGGGTTCGAGCATGGCCACGAGCGTGGCCACGAGCGCGGGGCGCGCCGATCGACCGAGCGCGGCCTCGACGTCGATGGCGAGGCCTTTGTGCGGCAAATCCTCGGGCTGCCGGCCCGTGAGCATCGAGACGGCCGTCGCGCCGATCGCGTACACGTCGGAGGCGGGCATCGCGCGGCCCTGGAACTGCTCGGGCGCCATGAACCCGAACGTGCCGACGACCGTGCTCCCGCCCTCGGGCTTCATCTTGTCGCGCACGGCGCCGAAATCGATCAGGGCAAACGATCCGTCGGGCCTCCGGAGCACGTTGCTCGGCTTGATGTCGCGGTGCACGACGGGCGGCGCGCGGCCGTGCAGGTAGTCGAGGATCGCCGACGCGTCGTGCAGGAAGCGGAGCACGTCGGCTTCGCTGAGCGTCGCGCCGCGCTTCTGCATCGCGGCGAGGCTCTCGCCCTCGATTTTCTGCGTGACGAGGAAGAGCTCGCCGCCCTCCTCGAAGTGCTCGACGTAGCGGGGCAGGCCCGGATGCGAGAGGCTCGCGAGCACGCGCGCCTCGCGCTCGGCGAGCTCCACCTCTTTCCAGCTCTTCGCGCCGCGCACGCGGAATCGTTTGACCGCGACCGGCTGGCCTTCCTTCTTGTCGACGGCCTCGAACGTCGCCCCTTGCCCGCCCTCGCCGAGGAGGCGCACGACCGCGTATCGACCGTCTCGCAAGTTGTCCGGTGCGTCGCTCATGGAGTCCGCAGGCACCGACGATAGCGCGGAACCGCGGCCCGGGTGGAAGAGATTCTGTGTCGTCCGCACGATTCGCGCGCATTGTTCACCGTCGCTCCGACTCGTGATAGGAAGGATCCATGCGAGTACGGAAAAAGCATTGGCTTGGGATGGCGGTAGGTGGTTTGTCGCTCGGGCTCGCGCTCGTGGGGGCGTGCTCGGCGTCGGGCGGGAGCGGGAGCGGGAGCGGCGCGAGTGAGGGCGCGGGCGCCTCCGGCGCTTCGGGGCAAGGCGGCGCGGGCGCATCGGGTGGCAATGGTCCCGGCGCGAGCGGGAGCGGCGGCGACATCTTCGTCGGGTCGAGCAGCGGCGTGGGCGGCGCGCTCCCGGACGCGGATACGTGTGCGAGCGTCTCGTCCGAGGCGACGGCGGGCAAGCAACCGGCGGATATCATCATCGCCGTCGACACCTCGGGCAGCATGTCCGAGGAGATCGCCCAGGTGCAGGCGAACCTGAACAAGTTCGCGCAGCTCATCACGGCGAGCGGGATCGACGTGCACGTCGTGATGATCGCGGACGCCACGATGTGCATCCCCGCGCCGCTCGGCAGCGGGAGCTGCAATGGGATGGACGAGAAGCTGCCGAACTACCGGCACGTCGTGCAGACCGTCGCCAGCACGGACGCGTTCCAGCAGATCCTGAGCACATATCCGCAATGGAAGGACGTGCTCCGCCCGAACGCGGTGAAGACGATCGCCGTCGTGTCGGACGACGACTCGGACATGGCCGCGAACACGTTCACGAACCAGCTCCTCGCGCTCGACCCGACGTTCCAGGGCTACAAGTTCGACGCGATCGTCTCCTTCGAAGGGGGCGATCAATGCGTTTTCCAGTGCGCCTTCAACTGCGGGGCCTGTCCATTCACCTGCTGCGACAAGCAGTCGCCCTTTTGCGAGCCGATCTCGGCGTCGGAGGGCAAGGTCTACAAGCAGCTCGTGCAGCAGACCGGCGGCGTGCTCGGAAACCTCTGCATCCAGAACTTCGACGCGGTCTTCAACGACATGGCGACCGCCGTCGTCTCGGAGTCGAAGATCTCCTGCGATTACCCGATCCCCGTGCCGCCCGATGGCACGACAATCGACCCGACGAAGGTCAACGTCGTCTACACGAACAGCAATGGCACGAAGACGACCATTTACAACGTCCCCGCGGGCCAGGGGGGTTGCGGCAATACGGGCGGCTGGTACTACGACGTCCCCAACGCCCCGACGAAGATCTCGATTTGCCAGAACACCTGCGCGGCCTTGCAGGGCGACGCGGGCGGGAAGCTCGAGGTGCTCTTCGGCTGCGAGACGCAGATCAAGCCGCCGGAATGAGCGGCCTCAATCCTCCAGAGGCGCCCACGCGTGGCGCCGGACCCACGTGCCGAAGAGCGAAGCTTGCACGACCGCCGCGGTCGTGATCACGAGCCCCACGAAATACGCCCCGAAGAATGGGATGAACCCCACCGTATAGGCCGCGAGCAGGGCGGCCATCACGCCTGCCGCGGTCGACGCGACGAACTGCCCGAGGAGCCTGCCGTAGGCCCGCGGATCGTGCGCGACGATCTTGTACCAGACGACGGGCCAGAGGCCATTGAGCGTGTGCCCCGTCAACGAGATCGCAAGAATGACCGCGGGCGTCATCGCGACCCCGATGAGCACGAGCGCCAGCGTGAGCCACACGTTCCCCGGCAGGAAGATCTCCGAGAGGATCGCCGGCCAGAAGCCGCCGAGCACGCAGACGAACCCCCGCAAGAACGAGAGAAAGAGATCCCAGCGCGAGGTAGAACGCGCCGAGAAGGGCAGCCCGGGGGCGTCGCGGCCCACGTGCTCGACGATCTGGAAATACACGGTGGAGAGCGTGCCCAGGTAGATCACGTTGAAAAACGTGGAGATCTGGGGCACGGGGAGCGCGGTGAGCCAGTAAGGCGCGGCGAGCGCCGCGAGGAGGAGCATGCCCTCCTCGTCGAAGGGGCGGCGCAAGGCGAGCATGAGGTCCTCGCGCTCCGGGCGCTCGGGCGCGGGCAGGGGCCGCGCGAAGGCGCCGCAGCGCGGGCACTTCGTCATGGGCCGCGCGTCATGGTCCGTGACGAGGAGCTCGAGGCAAGGCGTGCAATGGAGCGCGCCGCATAACGTGCATTCGTGCGTCGCGTTCGTCCCGGGGTGTGCTTGGCAGGGGCCCGCCATCGAAGGAGGAATCCTTACCCGACCCAGGCGACGATGGCAATCGCGAGGCGTCAGGCGCCACGCACGAAACGCAATGTTTTCCCCGGTCGAAGCCGCGCGAGCGCGCCGAGCGACGCGCGGCGAACGACGGCGAGGACCGGATAACCACCCGTCGTCGGATGATCCGGCCCGAGCACGATGGGCGTGCCGTCTGTCGTGACCTGCACGGCGCCCCGGAGCATGGGAATGGGCAGCGCGAGATCGGGTCGATCCCGCGGGATGCTCGCGCCTTCGAGCCTTTGCCCGACGCGATCGCCGAGCCGCGAGACGGTGAACGTGGACGCGAGGAGCACGTCGAGCGCGTCCGCGGGAAAACGGCTCCGGTGCGGGCCTTCGTCGATTGCAATCGTGGCCATTGCGTCGTCCGCGGGCGGAGCGGAAGGGCGCGAAGGCTGCGCGGTGGCTCGATCGGAATCACCCACGGGCACGATGTCCCGCCGCCGGAGCGCGCGTCCATTCGCGCCGCCGAGCCGCGCCACGAGCAAGGTCGCCCGCGCGCCGAGCGCCGGCGGCACGTCCATTCCGCCGCGCGCCGCGAGGTACCGGACGGCGCGCGGGCCTTCCTCGACACGGAACGAATCTCCATCTGCGAGATGAACGGGCGCCGCGCCGTCCACCGAAATCCACACGTCGCCCCGGGCCCGCACGAGCAGCGCGCCGAGCGGCACCTCGATCGCCGCTGCATCGGGCGTATTGCCGACGGCCTCGTTCGCGGCCGCGTGTGTCTCCGGATCGAGCGGCCCCGAAGGCGGGAGACCCCGCGCGAGTTGCCCCGCGCGTCCCCCGTCCTGCACCGTCGCGCACGCCGGCGCGGCTTCGATGACGAGGGCCCGCGTCGATGGTTCCTTGGGGACAACCTCTTTCCGCGCGGGCCCCACTTCCCCTGCCGCCACCGGCTCGAACCGCAGCCGATCCCCCGGCGCGAGCAACATCGGCGGATCACGGCTGGGATCAAAGAGCGCCACCCCGTGCGCGCGGCCGAGCAGGTTCCAGCCTCCGGGCGAATCAAAAGGATAGATTCCTGTGAAACTCCCCGCGATGCCGACGCTGCCCGCCGGCACGCGGGGGCGAGGGGAGGCGCGGCGCGGCAACACCAGCCGCGGATCGATGGGCCCGCAATACCCGAATCCCGGCAAGAACCCGACGAGCTCGACCGTCACTTCGCGCGCTGCATGGAGGCGCATGACCGCTTCTTTCGAGACGCCGAGCGCGGCCGCGACCGCTTCCAGATCCGGCCCGTCGTACACCACGGGGACCACGTGCGTGCGTCCGGGCACGTGCGCGCGCGCCGCGCCGGACGTCGCGGCCGCGATCGCCTGGACAACCTCGTCCGACCACGCGACGTTTGCCACGACGACCACGCCGCCGCCCACCACCACGTCGCTCCCCGGAAACACCTCGCGCAGGGCCGCTGCCGCCGCGTGCGTTCGCGCGGCGCGATCCGGGGCATTCTCCACGCCGAGGTCGACGTACACCGCCGATTCCCCGTACGGCAGGACCGCCGCTTCGCCGCTCACGCGCGCCCCTGCGATTCGAGGTGTCCCGCCGACACGAGCGCGTCGCGCACCGCCCGCGCAATCGTGAGCGCGCCGGGCGTATCGCCGTGCACGCAAAGCGTCTCGAACGTGCCCGCGCCCGCGAGGCGGCAGGCCTGCGCCCGCGCCGCCGCCGGATCCGTGATCAACGCGCCTTCTTGCGTGCGTGGCACGAGCTTCCCATCCGGCCCGTACGCCCGATCGGCGAACCCCTCCCGCACATAAGCGCGCCCCTGCGCCGCCGCGAGCCGGGCGAGCGCGCCCTCGGGCGGACCCACGAGCGCGACCGGAATACCGAGCGCCGCGTCGATTCCCTCGAGCACGGCCGCCGCGATCGCCGGATCCCGCGCCGCGTCGTGATAAAGCGCGCCGTGTGGCTTCACGGCCTCGACCGGAATGCCCACCCGCCGCGCCACCCGGGCGAGCGCCTCGACCTGCGTCCGCACCGACGCCGCGAGCTCCGCGCTCGGCATCCCCACGCTCGTCCGGCCAAACCCGGCGCGGTCTGGGTACGAGGGATGCGCGGCGAGCCGGGCGCCTGCCTGGCGCGCGAGCGCGCACGCCCGCTCCATCGAGGCCTCGTCGCCCGCGTGCCCGCCGCATGCGACGTTGACCATCGTCGCGATCGAATAAAGCTCCTCGGGCTCGCCCGGTAGCTCCCCGAGGTCCACGTTCAGCGATACGGCCATGACGCCCTCACCCTGCCATTCTAGGGATCCGACCGTACCACGGTCCACGTGAGCGCGTGCCAGAACGCGCCCGCCGCAATGCCCGGCTGCGCGCCCACCGCGACGAACGTGAACGCCCGCCCGTCCTCGAAATCGGCCTGCGTGAGGCCGCCCCGCGCGAGGGCCGCATCGAGCGGCGACGCCGAGGTCTTCACGAACTGCCCCGGCACGAACGTGAGGATCTCCGTCTGCGCGATCGATCCCAATTCGAACCGCGCGACCTGCCGGAACGGCGGAAACGGCCCGACGGCGCCCGCCGTGAGCGAGGGCGCGACCTGCTGCGGCATTCCGCCCTCGGTCCCGGGCACGAGCCGCACGTCGACGGAAGGCATCGGCTGCGCTGCATGCGCAGCCTGGAGCGAGAGATGGCCCTCCGCCGTCACGCGCGACATGGCCGCCGCGAGGAGGCCCGGATTCGGTGCGTTCGCCGAATACGTCGGGCCACAGGCTTCTCGTTCGAGCGGATCGGTATGGCCCGGCCCGCCGACGCAGCCCGTCGGCACGAGCAGGAGGCTCCGCTTGGCGACGAACGCCGACGCCGGGATCACGGCGACCGGCGCGACCACGACGCCCGCCGGCGTATTGCCCTCGGTGAGCGTCGCGCACCCGAGATCCTTGGTTTTCGTGAGATCCCCGGCGATGACGTACAGATACACGTCCTCGTCCGCGGGCAAGAGCATCGCCGGATCCACCCGCGCGGCCGCCGCAAACGCGAGCCCTGCCGGGTCGGCCGGATAAGGCGCGGGATCCCCGCCGTCGGGGTAGGGGACGAAGCAGAGCCGGATCGCCTCGTGATCGTTCACGCCATTGACGATCGTGAGCACGGGCGGCGCATCGGGCTCGGGCACGACCTCGCCGCCGCCCGCGCCGCCCGCGCCGCCGCCGCCCGCGCCGCTCGACGACGACGCGCTCGAAGAGGCGCTCGTCGTGGGCGGGAGCGGGGCGTCCGTGCCCTCGGCGCAGCCTGCTTCGAGGCCAAACACGAGGGGCACGAGGGCGGCGAGGAGGATCTTTGTCTGGCGAGGAAGGGCGGTCATGCGCCGAGTTTAGCGCGCGCCGGGGGATTCAGCGTCGGATCGAGTAGACGAAGCTCGCCTTGGGCTGCCGGAGCCATCGCTCGGTGATCGTCTTCTTGAGATCCGCGTACGCGCCGGGCGCATCCACGTATTTCGCGACGAGCGCCTCGGCGCCGGGTTTGTCGCCGCTGCCCTTGATTTTCGCCACGATCCCCATGAGCTTCTTGCTCGCGGCCGGGAACGCGTCGAGCTTGACCGCGAAGCAGCCCGCGTCCGTGCCATTTTGCGCTTTTTCGCCTGCGTTCCAGGTGAGGACGCCCTCGTCGAGCAAAAAGCCCACCTGGATCGCCGCGAGTTGGCTGTAGTTCAGCGGGTGCTTGGCCTCGTCGTACATCCCGCGCGAGATGTGGCCGAAGGCCCAGGCGATGTCCCGCACGTGCGCGAAGTTCGCCTTGTTCTTGTCGATCGTGCCCCGCTCGACGAGCCAATCCGTGAAATAAAGCGCCGCCGATTGCGCCTTCAGCTCCTCCAGCGTGCTCGCGAGCGGCCCGCCGAAGATCTCGCTGTCGATCTTGCCGTTCACCGCATACTGGTGCGAAGGCCCGAGGTTGTGCGCAGCCTCGTGCAGGACCGTGCTCATGAGCTGCGGCCCCGGGTCGTCCGTGTACGAGGCCATCGTCGCGCCGCAGAACAACGACGCCGCGAGCCCCCGCTGCGAGGCGATGCTGTCCGGGTCGGTATAAAAATTCGTCATCGCGACCGTGCGGCCGCGCCCCTCGTTGCCCACGGGGCCGAAGTTCGGCAGGCTCTGGCCGATCGTCGCGCCAAACGCGTCCCGCGAATCGCCCGCGTTCAAGATGACCGTGATGAAATCGGGCAGCTTGAAGGACACCTTCTGCGCCGTATACGGCGGCCCGGCGAGCGCCGCGAGCGCCTGCTCCATGTCCTGCTTCAGCGGATCGAGCTTCTCCTTCCATTCGATCGATCCCTGGTCGATCCGCGCGAAGCTCACGTGGAAGCCCGCCTTCTCGCTGCACGGCTCGAAATACGTCTCGTCCGGGCCGATGCGCAGGTACCATTTCGAGTTGAACGTGCTCATCCGCGCCCAGGCCTCGTCCGCCTCGAACCAGCTCCCGTCCCGGAACGCCTTCGCGGCAGCACGCAGATACGCCTGGAACGAGGCCTCGTCCGGATTCGTGATCGCCTCGGCCGCCGCGTCGAGCTCACGCGCCACGGCCTGCATGTCGTTCTCGTAGGCCCGCTGGTACGGCACGGGCTTGAGCGCGTCGCCCTCGCCCGTCACCACGACGAACGGATTCATGAGCGCGCGGGCATCCGGGCGCGCGGCGAGCGTTTTGCAGAAATCGGGCTTCGATTGCAATTCGGCGGGATAAAGCCCCGAGGGGACGCGCTTCTCTTCGCCCGGCGCCCGCGGGATCGCGTAACAATTGACGTCGCCCTTCGTGGGCGGCGCCTCGCATTGCGGGCCCTGGTTCCGGTAGAAGAGCCGCCGGCTCGCCGGATCGTCTGCGGGGACCTTCGACGCGAGCGAGAGCGTGCCTGTCTGCTTCTGGTAGAGCTTCTCGACGAGCCGCGCCGCCGCGAGCACGTGGTTCACGATCGCCCGATCCTCGTCGGTCGCAGCGCTGCCGCGGAAATCCGAGGCGACGAGCGTGGGCCGGCCCGCGTCGAGCTCGCGCAGGACGGCCTTGCGGCGCTCGACCTCGCCGGGCGCGAGGCCCGCGAACTTCGGACCGTTCTTCACGAAGTCCACGATCGAGGCGTACGCGCTGCCGAACGTCGGGTTGAAGGCGCCGGACGAGACCCAGGAGGACTCCTCCGTGGGCGCGGCGGCCCAGAGCACCGCGAGCTCGCTCGGATCGAGCGTGCCGTCGCGATCGGCATCCTCGGTCCAGAAGAGCGGTAGATCGAGGGCGACCGCAGCACGATTGAAGTCCGCGCGAGGCACCGCATCGAACGTGGCCAGCCAGACCCCGTCCGGCGAGACGGCCGGCGGCGCGCCGCCGCACGAGGCAGAGAGCGCGAGGACCCACGGAAACGCGAGGCGAGGCCAGGAAAAACGCATGCGCCCTTCTATCACGAGGGGCCCGGAAGTAGGCTTCCCAAAGCCCCGTGACCGCACGTGATTCGAAGACGCTCCGCCTCACCCGTTCCGCCGCCGCCTCCGTTCGTCGAGGTCATCCCTGGGTGTTTCGAGAAGGCCTCGCCCGGCCGCCGAAGCTCGACTCGGGCACGGCCGTCTCGCTCGCGAGCGAGGAGGGCGAGCCGCTCGGCGTGGGCCTCTGGGACGAGTCCTCCCCCATCGCCGTGCGCGTCTTCGGCAAGAGCGGGCGCCTCGACGAGCGCGCGTTGCTCGAGCGGATCGAACGCGCCTTCGCCCGCCGCGAGGCGTTCGTCGGGCCTGACACCGACGCCTACCGCCTCTGCAACGGCGAAGGCGACCACGTGCCCGGCCTCGTGATCGACAGGTACGCGCACGTCGCGATCGTCCGCCTCGACGGCGATCACCTCGACCCCTGGATCGAAAAGCTCGCGCCGAAGATCGCGCGCGTCCTCGCCGGGCGCGGCGTGCGCAGCGTCGCGCTCCGCCGCGCCCGCGACGAGGCCGGCGATCGTCGCATCCGCCCGCTCGCAGGCGAGGAGCCCGAGGACCGCGTGATCGTGCGCGAGAACGGGATGGCGATGGAGGTCGACCTCGCGCACGGGCAGAAGACGGGCGCGTTCCTCGATCAACGCGACAACCGCGCCCGCGTCCGCGCGTTCGGCTCGCGCCGCGCCCGCGCGCTGAACCTCTACAGCTACGCGGGCGGCTTCTCGGTCGCGGCCGCGCTCGGCGGCGCCGCGCACGTGACCTCGGTCGACGTCGCCGCCGCCGCGCACGCGACCGCGCAACGCTCGTTCCGCGCGAACGGGCTCGACCCGGCGAAACACGCGTTCGTCACGGCGGACGCCTTCGCCTTCCTCGAAGCGGCAGCGCGACGCGGCGACAAGTTCGACCTCATCGTGTCGGATCCGCCGAGCTTCGCGCCGAACGAGCGGACGAAGCCGCGCGCGCTCACCGCGTACCGCAAGCTCCACGGCGCGCTCGCGAAGGTGCTCGCCCCGGGCGGGCTGCTCTGCGCGGCGTCGTGTTCGAGCCACGTGTCGGCCGAGGACTTCCTCGACACGCTCGACGACGCCGCGCTCGGTCGCGACGATCTCTCGCTCGTGGCCATGCACGGACAGCCGCCCGATCACCCGACGCTGCCTGCGTGGTTCGAAGGCCGGTACTTGAAGTTCGCCGTCCTCGCCTGAGGGTTCGTCCGCGCGAACCCGTTGGGCGTGAAACGATCAGGCGCGCCGATCAGAAGCCGGGGTCACGCACGCTGGGCAGGTTGTCCTGGCCGCCCGGCTTCGGGGTGCCGGTGCTCTTCGTGCTCGGCGATTTCGTGGTGCCGGCCCCGGTGGTCGTGGTCGTGGCCTTCGTCGTCGCGCCGCCCTGGTTGTGCGTCGCGGGGGGCACGGCGGCGCTCGTCGAGGGCGCGGCGCTCGTGACGGGCGAGGGGAGGGGGGTCGGCGTGGGCGCAGGTGTGGTCGCCGCGGGCGCCATCGTGGTGACGGAAGGTTGCGTCGCGGGCTCGGGCGTCGTCGAGCCTTGCGAGAAGGCGAGGACCGCGCCGCCGATCGCGAGCACGCCGATCGCGCCGAACACCACGGCGAGCTTCTTCTTTCCGCCTCCCGTAAAGGCCGCGATGTCGTCGTCGACGTCGGCGACGATCGCGGCCGCCGTCGGCGACGAGGGCGCGCCTTGCGCGTGGAGCGTGCCGGGCACGAGGCTCGCGCGGCCGTGCGCGATCGTGGCGATGTCGGGCATCGATCCGGGCGGCGGCGGGATCGACTGCAGGCCCGGCGGGATCGTGGGCATACGATTGCCGAGCAGCCCCGGCGGGATCGTCCCTCCGTTCGCCCGCGCCTGCGCGAGGAGCGCGGCGCGTTGCGCCTTGAGCTGCTCGCGTTGCTCGGCGCGCTCGTCGGCGACCTTGAGGCCATCCCGAATCGCCGCGCGGCGCTTGTCGGCGCGCTCGCCGAGCATGGACCTGACGAACGCGACCACGTCCTCGTCGGGCTGCCCTGCGAGCTTGAGCTCCGCGATCCCACGATCGAGCGCGCGCGCGAACTCGGCCATCGACGGGTAGCGTTTGTCGGCCTCCTTCTCGAGCGCCTTCATGACGATCTCGTTCAGGAGCGTCGGGCAGTTCGGCATCGCCGAGAGCAACGACGGCGCCGGCTCTTTGTCGCAGATCCGTCGCAGCGTGATCATGTCGTTGTCCCCGCGGAACGGGTGCTTCGAGGCGAGGAGCTGGTAGAGCACGATGCCGAGCGCGAAGACGTCCGTGCGGCGATCCACGGCCCTTCCGAGCGCTTGTTCGGGCGACATGAACGGCACCTTGCCCTTGAGCTGGCCGTCCTTCGTCGCGCCCGTATCCGAGACCGCCGTGGCCTTGGCCACGCCGAAGTCCACGATCTTCACGACGCCGTCGTACGTGACGAGGATGTTCTGCGGCGAGACGTCGCGGTGCACGAGCCCCACGAGCTCGCCGGCTTCGTTCTGCAGCTCGTGCGCGGCATGCAGGCCGAGCGCGGCGTTGAGGCAGACGCGGAGCGCGATGAGCATCGGGACGCCGCCCTTCTGCCGGGCCGCGCGCGCGAGCTGGCTGAGCGGCTCGCCGTCGATCCACTCCATCACGATGTAGATCAGCCCGTCCTGCTCGCCGAGATCGAGGATCTCGCAGACGTGCGGGTGGCGGATGCGCGAGGCGAGGCCCGCCTCCGCGAGGAACATGTCCTCGAACTGCGGATCCTGCGACAGCTCGGGCAGCATCGTCTTGACCGCGACGATCTTCTGAAAGCCGCGCGTGCCCTTCATGCGCGCGGCCCACACGACGGCCATGCCGCCCTGCGCAATCGGCACGAGCAGCTCGTAGCGCCCCAGCGTATGCCCCGCCCCCACGTCCCCGAGCGAGCTCATGCGTCCCCCCTCAAAGCCCCGCGCGCGCACAAAACGCGGCCGTCCAAGCTCCTCGCCCGGTCTCGCAGCTCGTACCTCGCCGGACCCTGCACGATGTCGTCCGTCAGGATCGCAGAAGGACGGCCAAGCCTCAAGAAGATCGCAACAAGCCGTCCGGGTCGAAACTCTCCGCGCAGCCCAGCAAAAACCGCACGATCGCCTCTGCCTTCGGCACGAGTGTCGCCACCTCGATGTGCTCGTCGTGCGTGTGAAAGCCCGCGCCACGCGGCCCGAGGCCGTCGATCGACGGGATGCCGAGCGCCGCTGTCGTCGCCGCGTCCGAGCCACCGCCCACGAGCGGCGCCTCGCCGTCGCCGAGTCCTGCTGCGCGCGCGCACGCGGCATACGCTTCGTAGAGCGCTGCAGAAGCCGCTGTACGTTCGAGCGACGATCGCGCGATGCCGCCCATCACCGTCAACGTCGTCCCCGCGATTGCCGTTTCCTTCGCCACGTTCGCGAGCGCTGCGAGGAGCGCCTCTCCGTCGGCGCGCCGCTCGTAGCGGAAATCGAGCTCGGCCTCGGCGTGATCGGGCACGGTGTTTTTCGACTGTCCGCCGCGGATCGTTCCGACGTTCACGGTCACGCCGCGCGTGGCGTCGGTGAGCTGTTGCGCGTGATCGATGAAGCGCGCGAGCGCCCAGATCGCATTCGCGCCGTCCGCGTGCGCATTGCCCGCATGCGCGGCTTTCCCCGCGGCGACGACACGCGCGCTGCCCGTGCCCTTGCGCGACGTGATCACGAGGTCCTTCGCGCGCCCCGCCTCGAACACGAGCGCCGCGCGCGCGCCGGCGAGCTCCTCGGCGATCACACGTTGTCCCTCGGGAGAACCAACCTCCTCGTCCGACACGATCACCACGCGCATCGGCACACGCGCGAGCACGCCCACGTGCGCGAGCGCGCGCATCGCTTCGAGCACCACGACGAGCCCGCCCTTCATGTCGAGCACGCCGGGCCCACGCGCGATCGGCCCCTCGCGCCGGAACCCCTCGAAGGTCCCCGGCGGAAACACCGTATCGAGGTGCCCCACGATCGCCACGCACCCCGCGGCCGAGCGCTCCGCCGCCTCCGTCCGCGCGACCCAGTGCGGCGCATACCGATCGCTCGCGCGCGCGCGCACCGAGCTCACGCCCTCGATCCCGCGAAGCTCCGCCGCGAGCATCTCGCCCACGCGCGACCCGCCCGGCACGTTGTCCGTGAACGAGTTCACGCCGACGAGCGCTTCGAGCAGCAAGAGCGCCGCTTCTTCCCGCGCCCGGAGGTGCGTCTTCGCCGCCTCGATCATGCGCGGAGCTTCGTCCAAAACGCACGGATTGACGAGCCCTCCGCGCGCCTTGCCCGCGTGATGGCGTGCGCTACATGACAGGGAATCTGGACAAGGCGCGGTTGTTGGTTGGGGCAGGGTGCGCGGCCGGATGAATTTGCTCCACACGCTGGAAATCCATGCGTCCGAGATCTTCGTGGGCATGGGTGTCTTCGGGTTGAGCCTTGCGCTCAGCCTGGCCGCGGTGGCGCTCGTGGTCGTGCGGCTCGACGCCGCGCACTTCGAAGAGGCGCGGGGCCCAGGGCGCTTCCTCGCCGGCCGTCCGGCATGGCAGCGCGCCCTCGGGATCGCCGGCAAGAACCTGCTCGGGTTTTTCCTGGTCATTCTCGGGATCCTGATGTCCCTGCCCGGCGTGCCGGGACAAGGGTTGCTCACGATCTTCATCGGCCTCGTCCTCCTGGACGTCCCCGGCAAACGCGCGATCGAGCGGCGGATCGTGGCGATTCCAGCGGTGCTCCGTACGTGCAACCGCCTGCGCGCTCGTTTCGGCAAGCCGCCGTTTACCTTAACGGCGGGGCAGCGCGCGGAGGAAGGCGACGAGCTCGCGGACAAACGGATCCGAGACGGATTCGAGCCGCGCGAGGGCCTCGGCGCGCGGAAGCTCCCCCACGAAGAGCGCCCGAAACGCCCGCTTCAGCGCGACGCGTGATTCGAGCGGAACGCCCGTCCGTTCGAGCCCCACACGGTTCAACGCGCGCACGCGCGCCCGGTTTCCCTCGGCGATCACGAACGGCGGCACGTCACGCTCCACCATCGACCCGCCCGCGAGGAACGCGCGCGCGCCCACGCGGACGAAGGGCGCCACCGCGACGTGACCACCCGTCACCACGTGATCCCCGAGCACGACGTGCCCCGCGAGCAACGTGCCGTTCGCGAGCGTGACGCGATCCCCGACGACCACGTCGTGCGCGACGTGCACGCCGACCATGAAGAGCCCCGCGCTCCCGATGCGGGTCACGCCGCCGCCGTGCCCGGTGCCGCGATGCGCCGTCACGTGCTCGCGAAATAGGTTGTCGTCGCCCACGACGAGCGTCGTGGGCTCGCCCGCATACCGCCGATCCTGCGGCGCGCCCCCGATCACGGCGAACGAATGGACCACGTTGCGGCGCCCGATCCGGCTGCCCGCCGCGATCACCGCGTGCGCCTCGACGCGGCAGCCATCGCCGATCTCGCAGTCGCCCTCGATCACGGCGAAGGGGCCCACGACGACGTCCACGCCGAGCTTCGCCCCGGGATCGACATGCGCGAGCGGATGGATCGAGACGGCCACGGGCGGCGCATTGTCGTGACGGGCGCCGCGCTTGGCAAGGCGAACCCCCTCGAAAGAAGCGCCGCGCGAGGCCGGCCGGCCGAAGCCTGCGCCAAAACCTCGCGCGGACGCGGGATCCGTCAGTGGTTCGAGAAGTGGTACCGGGCGGTCACGCTCGCCGTGATCGTGAGCTCGCCGGGCTCGATCGTCGTCTCGATCTTGAGCGAGGCCGCTGCGATGCCCGCGTCGAGGAAGATCGGCGACAGGCGGCCCTGGGATCCATCCAGGCTGTGCAGCCCGAGCAGACGCACGCCCGACGTGGCCGCGAGGATCTTCGCGTTCCGCTCCGCGTCCACGGCCGCGAGGTGCAGCGCCTTGGCCTGCGCTTCCTCCGGGCGCGCGAGGAAAAACGAGATCCCCTGCACCACGTTCGCGCCCGCGCTGACGCCCGCGTCCACGAGCTTTGCCGCCTGCGTCCCGAGCTCCGTCACCTCCGCGGGGCGCAGCGTGATCGACAGCGTGTTCTGCGCGCGATAGCCGACGATCTTCGCCGCGCGGCCGGCCTTGGGCTCGTCGTGGAGCGGCTGGATCTGCAGCGCCGCCGTTTGCAGCGTGAGGCCGTCGAGGCCGAGCTTCTCGATCGCGCTCGTCACGTGCGCCATCTTGCGGGCGAGCTCGGCCTGCGCCTGCTCCAGCGTCTTCGCCCGGACCTCGACCCCGAGCTCGGCGCGCATCGCGTCGGGCTTCGCCACGATCTGGCCCTGGCCGCTCGTCGTGATGAGCTCCGTGAGCTGCTCTTGCAGGACGATGCTCGTCTGCCCCTTCGCGCCCTCATGCGCCCCGGCGCCGCTGCTCTTCGCCTCGGCCTTCGCATGCGCGGAAGCGCTCGGGGAAACGAACGACAGGACTCCGAGCACCGCGCCCGCGAGACGCGAGCTGGTCTGGAGAAGTTTCGCCATGGCCATGATGTCCCCCCCTTTTCCCGCGCGGGTAACGTGTCTCCGCGCGCGATTCACGACATGGCGGACGAACCGCCACGTGCTCCGAGGCGAGCATGGGGCCCGCGCCGTGCTTTGGCCAGATGGGGACGGACGGACGGCTCGGACGCGAAAACGGCCCGCTACGAAGGCAAAACGCCGCGGGCCGTGGGAGGGGAAAACGCGCGCGGAACGATTACTTGCACTTCTTGAAGAGACCGACGCCCGTGCATTTTTGGCCGGTCTTCGCCGTGCTGGTCGGCTTCGTCGTCGCCGTGGGGGTCGTCTTCGCCGTGCTGCCGCCGCCGCTGCCGCTCGACTTCGCGGTGCTCGCGGTCTGCGCCGTCTCTTTCGGGGCCTCGGCGAGCTTGAATTCCTTCTCGAACTTCTTGCCGGCCTCGATCGTGATCTCTTCGCTCTGCGTGACGTACCCGGCCTTCGAGAGCTCGATCTTGTGCGCGCCCGGCGCGAGCTTGAGCTTCGACGGATCCTCGATCGCCTTGTCGTCGACCTTGATCGTGTCGCAGCCCGGGCTGCACTTGATCGCGACCTCGACCTCCTCGGCCGCGGGAGGCGGCGTCGGCGGCGGCGCCTCGCCCGTGCCCGTGGGCGCGCCGCTCTCGCTGCTCGTGGTGGGCGCGCCCGTCGGCGTGATGGCAATCGGCGCGTTCGGGTCGTCGCCCTCTGTCTTGTCCTT
This sequence comes from Polyangium fumosum, assembly GCF_005144585.1. Lineage (GTDB taxonomy): Bacteria > Myxococcota_A > Polyangia > Polyangiales > Polyangiaceae > Polyangium > Polyangium fumosum. The sequence continues at coordinate 471,821 of NZ_SSMQ01000001.1, forward strand.
GCCGCCCATCACGATGAACGCGCCCACCGCGCCGCCGATGAGCAGCACCGCCGCGACGCCGATGATGATCGGCAGCTTCTTCGAGCCGCCGCCGCCATCCATCGGCAGGCGCGGCGCCGCCGTCGTCGGCGCCATCGGGCCGGGGCCCATGCCCATGCCCATGCCCATGTCCGCGTTCGCCGGCGCGCCAGCGCCCTGACCACCCATGCCCGCCCCGCCCATGCCCATGCCTGCGGGCGGAGGCGGCGGCGGGTAGCCCGAGCCATCATTCTGGCCCACCGGCTGGTAGACCGGCACGGCGGCCGTCGGGCCCATCGGATCGGCGCCGCCGATCGCGGGGAACGCGATGGTCGCGTTCGTGGCCATCTCGGGCATGTTCGCCGCGGCCGAGAAGGCCACCGCGAGCTCGCTGGCCTGGCGGAAGCGCTCGTTCGGATCGATCGCGAGCGCGCGGTTGAACACGGCGTCGAGCACCGGCGAGACCAGCGCGCCGAGCTCCTGGGCGCGCTGGGACGCGGGCTGACGCGGGCCGACGAGCTCGTGTTGCCACGACGCGAGGTCGGGCTGCGCGCCCTGGCACGAGCGCCAATATGGCCGGCCCGTGAGCGCGTAGAAGAGCACGAGCCCCATCGCGAACACGTCGGCCGCGGGGCCCGCGGGCGCGCCGCCTTGCATCTGCTCGGGCGCGACCCAGGGCGCCGCGATCCCGTAGCCCTCGTTCGTCTGCACGTAGCTCCGCGCGAGGCCCGCGCCGAAGTCCATGATGCGCACGGCGAAGCCTTGCGGCGCGACGAACACGTTCGTCGGCTTGAGCGCGTGGTGCATGAGCTGCCGCACGTGGGCGTTGTCCAGCGTGCGCGCCATGTTCTGCGCGATCTGCGAGACCTCTTGCGGCGAGAGCGGGCGCTGCGAGACGAGCTGCGCGAGCGACGGCGTCGGCGAGAGCTCCGTCACCGTGAAGGGCGCGGCGGTCTGCGGATCGTAGCCCGCGTCGAGGACCGGCAGCACGGCGTCGGGCGGCAGCCCGTTCGTCGCCGTGTAGATCTGCTCGATCATCGTCATCACTTCGGGGCGCTGCGCGATGGTCGGCGCGTAGATACGCACCGCCATCGCGCGCCCCGTCGCATCGACGACGCGGTAGGTGGCCGAGGAGCCACCGTTGCCCAGGAGAGCCTGGACCGAGTATTTCTGCGCGATGACGTAGCCGGTGGAGAGCTGGGGCGCGGTCACGACGTTCCTTATTCGGCCTTGATGGACTCGATCGCTTTGCTCACCGCGCCCATGCCGGCCTCGTCATCATCGGCTGCGAAGCCCAGGCCGAGCAGCGCCGGTTCGCCGTCCTTGAGCGGCGCTTGCAGCACGAGCAGCGTGCCCTTCTTCTTGCCGCGCTCCGAGCCCGCCGCCGTCCAGACGTTGAGCTTGACGCCGTTGACCTCTTGCACGTTGTCGGGCTTCTTCCAGTTGACCTTGTAGCCCTTCGGCAAGGTGACGGTGGTCGTCTTGACGAGCTCCGCCAGCGCCGTTTCGCGCGCCGCCAGGTCCTTCTTCGCGTCCTTGTCCGGCGTGTACGAGCCGAACACGACAACCGCGCCCTCTTCCGAGGCCTGCGCGATCGTCTGCGACTCACCCTGCGCGTACACCCACTTTTCTGCGGGCTGGAACAGGACCTTGGCGCTCTTGACCTTCGCCGTCGTGTCCTTCTTGGCGGCGCACTTCTCGTCGAGCGCCTCGCACTTCGGAGGAGGCGGCGGGGGCTTCACTTCGTCCGTCTCACCGCCCGTCTTCGACGGGTCGTTGGGTTCGGGTTGGTTCCCTCCGCAGGCCGCGGCGACGAGGAGAAGAGCGAGGGGGGCGATTGCTTTGAAGGTGCGGTTGACCATGCGCAAATCCGAGCGTGTCAGATGCCAGCCGGCGTCCGCAAGTATTTCGGGTCTCGCCCCCCCCACCTTCGCCGCCGGATCCTGGGGCGCGGGGAGCGCACGGCAGAAAAAAAGCGTCAGGGCTTCTTCTTCATCCCGGGCAGGTAGGCTTTTTCGGGCGCCTGCTCGAGGAACTCGATCTTCTCGGCCGTCATGATCCCGTACTTCGGGTTCGCGGCGGCGCCCGAGCTCGCCTTCGTGAACGTCACCGAATAGGTGCCCGTCACCTTGACCTTCGCCCCGATGTTGGGGATCGGGTTCGGCAGGTCCGCGCCCCAGAACTCGTCGGCGAGCTTCGCCTCGCCTTCCTTGCCCTTCGGCTGCTTGTCGATCGCCTCGATCAACGTGAAGACCTGCGCGAAGTTCGACGCCCAGCCCATGACGTCGATCATGTCCTTCGTCTCGCCCTTCTCGTCCGCGATCGCGAAGGTCGGGATCGGCGCCTTGCAGTCCGGCGCATCCCCCTTGCCCGTCTTGTGGATCGAGCACGCCGGCGCGTCGGCGTAGTTCGTCTTGACGATGTAGCCGACGATCGACACCTGCTTCGCGTTGACGTCCTCGAAGTGCACGCGGCTGCGGAGATCGTGCGTGATGCCCCAGATCGTGAACGCGCCGTCCGGCGTCTTCTTCTGCTTCTGCGGGAGCGTCGGCACGGCGGGCAGCGCGGCCTTCTTGCCGCTCACGGCGGGCTTGGCCTTGTACGGCTCCTCCGACGGTCCGCAGCCGAGCACGGCCGAGCCTGTCAGGGAGGCGAGGGCGAAAACGAGTGCATGTCGGACGTTCATGGGTCTCTCCGGGCCGCTCGAGGGCACGCCCTCGGGCACAGGCAGCCGCCCTGGGTAGGGGGATTGGGCTGGAAAGGGCTAACACGATGGCGCACGGCGCGTAAAGAGATTCGCCGAAGGAGAGGGGCGCGGGAGCCTCGACCCCTCATAACGAGGCGCTCGAGCGGCCCAACAGGCCCGTCCAAACCCGTCGGCGTCGTGAGCGTCGCGTAGGCCACGAAGGTAGGGTAGTCTCCACGAACCATGCGCGAGACGAAGCTGCGCGCCCCGTTCGAGACCTCAAGTGTCCTCGTCATGATCCTGGCGGGTGGGGAAGGCCGGAGACTCGGCCCTCTCACCTCGGATCGCGCCAAGCCGGCGGTTCCGTTCGGCGGGCGCTACCGGATCATCGACATCGTGCTCTCGAACTTCGTCAACTCGGGGCTGCACAAGATCAAAATCCTCACGCAGTACAAGAGCGCGTCGCTCGACGAGCACATCGCACGGGCCTGGCGCCTGTCGCCGATGCTCGACAACTTCATCGAGACGATCCCGGCGCAGCAGCGCACGGGCAAGAGCTGGTTCAAGGGCTCGGCCGACGCCGTCTACCAGACCCAGCACGTCATCACGGACGAGTCGCCCACGCACGTCTGCATCTTCGGCGGCGACCACGTCTACAAGATGGACATGCGCCAGATGCTCGACGAGCACCTCGAGCGCAACGCCGAGGTGACCGTCGCGGCCATCCCCGTGCCGCGCAAGGAGGCCCGGGAGTTCGGCGTGATCGAGGCCGACGCGAACGGCCGGATCATCGCCTTCCACGAGAAGGTCGCCGATCCGCCGCCGATGCCCGGTCACCCCGACCTCGCCCTCGCGTCGATGGGCAACTACATCTTCAACACGGGCAACCTCCTCGACGCGCTCGAGCAGGACGCGAAGAACGAGCAGAGCGCGCACGACTTCGGGCGCGACATCATCCCGTACCTGGTCAAGAACGGAAAGCGCGCGTTCGTCTACGATTTCCAGACGAACCGCGTGCCCGGCGAGGACGAAGGCTCGAACGCGTACTGGCGCGACATCGGTACGATCGACGCGTACTGGGCCGCGCAGATGGATCTCATCAGCGTCCAGCCCGCCTTCAACCTCTACAACCAGCGCTGGCCGATCCGCACCGCGATGAGCCATGATCCGCCGGCGAAGTTCGTCTTCCGCGACGAGTGGAACGCGCGCGTCGGCATCGCGACCGAGAGCCTCGTCTCGCTCGGCTGCATCATCTCCGGCGGTCGCATCCATCGGAGCGTCCTTTCGAACCGCTGCCGCGTGAACTCGTTCAGCCACGTGGAGGAGAGCGTGCTCTTCGAGAACGTGGTGATCGGTCGGCACGCCAAGATCCGCCGCGCGATCATCGACAAGGACGTCGAGGTCCCGTCGGGGGCCGAGATCGGCTACAACCTCGAGGAAGACAGGAAGCGCTGGTACGTGAGCGAGGGCGGAATCGTCGTCATCCCCAAGCGCGCCAAGATCGGCTGAACGGGAGAGATGGGTCGAACGGTCGTGGTCGGCGACCTGCACGGATGCAGGGGTGAACTCGAAGATTTGCTCGGCCACGTCGGGTTCTGCGCGGACGATCGTCTGATCTCCGTCGGCGACCTCGTCGTGCGCGGCCCCGATCCAGCAGGCACGATCGAGCTGCTCCGCAAGCTCCAGGCGCGCGCCGTGCGCGGCAACCACGAGGATCGGCTCCTGCGTTACCGGCAAGCGCCGCCGGGCATCGGCCCGCAGCTCGGGAGCCTGCAACGCGAGGTCGTGCGCGCGCTGCGCCGCCGGCACTGGGAGTACCTCGCGTCGTTGCCGCTCTGGCTCGACCTGCCGGAGCACGGCCTGCGCGTCGTGCACGCCGGCGTCGATCCGACGCTGCCGATCGAACAACAGAGCCCGCGCACGTTGATGTACGTGCGTTCGCTCAACGTCGGCGGCACGCCCGAGGAGCGGCGCGGCGCCATCTTGTGGGGCGAGCGGTACGTGGGGCCGCCGCACCTCGTCTTCGGGCACAACGCCCTCGAGCAGCCGCAGATCCACCGTCACGCGACAGGCATCGACACGGGTTGCGTGTACGGCGGCCGCCTCACGGCGATGGTGCTGCGCGCGGGTGAACACCCGCCGCCGCCCGAGGATCGCCGGAGCGTGCTCGTGAGCGTGCCGGCGCGAAGGACCTACTACCCGCGCTGAAGAGCGATCAAACCGGCTCTCGCCAACGGCGCGCGTTTCCGGCTACCCTCTCGCCCATGCGCTCCGTCTGGCCTCGCCTCGCCGCGATGCTCGCCCTCACGGCTGCTTGCCATTCTGCGTTCGTCGTCGCGACGCCCTCCCTCGCGTTCGCGCAAGCCGCTGCCAAAGGCGACAAGGCCAGCGTCACCTCGCTCATCCAGCGCGGCAGCGCGCTCTTCGACGACGCCGAGTACGAAGAGTCGATCCAGACCCTCTCGGCCGCGCTCCTGCGCCCCGGCACGAGCAAGCAGGAGAAGATCGAGATCTACCGCCTGCTCGCCTACAACTACATCGTGCTCAAGCGCGCGGACGAGGCGGACGCCGCCGTGCGCGGGCTGCTCGTGCTCGACGAGACGTACAGCTTGCCGCCGACCGAGTCGCCGCGCTTCAAGGACTTCTTCAAGGCGACGCGCGAGAAGTGGGAGTCCGAGGGCAAGCCGGGCCGCGAGAAGGTCGACTCGCCTGCGGCCGAAAAGCCGATCCGCATCATGCACACCTCGCCCGCGCAGGTCCCGCCGGGCACGTTGATCAAGCTCACGGGCCGCGTCGAAGATCCGGACGGCCGCGTGCGCGCGATGCAGCTCGCGTATCGCGCGGGCGCGGAGGGCAAGTTCATCCTCGTGCCGGCGAGCTACACGCTCGGCGAGTTTCGCGCGCAGATCCCGAGCGACGCGGTCAAACCTCCGCTCGTCGAGTACTACCTGCAGGCGATCGACAAGGGCGGCTTGCCGCTCACCTCGCGCGGCGACGCGGCCACGCCGCTGCGCATCGCCGTGCCTGCGGCGCAGAAGGGCGGCGTGCTGACGAGCCCGTGGTTCTGGGTGCCCGTCGGCCTCGCGGTCGTGGGCGGCGGCGTGGCCGCGACGTACATCCTCCTCAACCAGAGGACCTCGACCGTGACGATTCGCGTGACGGAGTAGCCGATCCCGAGTGGCCAAGAGGCCCGATCCGCGCCAAACCTGCCTCACCCATGACCGAGCCCGTTTATCCGTTCGTCGCCGTCGACGTCCCTCGCGATCGAGTTGAAGAGCTCGGCGCAACCCTCTTCGATCTCGGCGCCATGGGCGTCGAGGAGCGCGACGAGCAGACGCTCGCGAAAGGCGCGGGCTCCGGGAAGGTGACCCTCGTCGCGAGCTTCTCCACGCGAGAGGAAGCCGACCAGGCGATCGCGGCGCTCGTCGAGGAGGATGCCTCGCTCGCGCCGCGCATCGAAGAGATCGTGGGCGACGCCTGGCGCGACGCCTGGAAGCAGCACTTCGAGCCGTTTCAGTTCACGCCCGACGTGATCGTGGTGCCGCCGTGGGTCGCGTACGAGAAGAAGCACGCGGACGAGCACGTGCTCGAGCTCGAACCGGGCCGCGCCTTCGGCACGGGCTTGCATGCGACGACCGCGCTCGTCGCCGAGATGCTTCACGATCGTAAGAGTTCGCTCTCCGGCGCGCGTGTGCTCGACGTCGGCACGGGCAGCGGGATCCTCGCGCTCGTCGCGCTGATCTACGGCGCCGCGAGCGCGCTCGCGATCGACAATGACGCCGAGGTGATCGACGTCGTGCGCGAGAACGCCGAGCGCAACCACCTCGCCGATCGCATCGTCGTGCGCGAGCAGACGATCGAGAGCGTGACCGAGCCGTTCCCCGTGGTGCTCGCGAACATCGAGACGCGCGTGCTCCGTCCGATCGCGGAGGATCTTGCGCGCGCGGTTTCGCCTTCGGGCCTCTTGATCCTCTCGGGCATCCTCGCGGCCGAGCACGACGAGATCGTCGCGCGGTACACCTCGCTCGCGCGCCCGCTCCGCCACCTCGAGACGCGCCGCCGCGGTGACGGTACGGGTGACGACTGGGTCGCGATCGCGTTTGCTGCGTCATGAGAGGCCCGCTGCGTGTCCCCGTCGCCCGCGTCGAAGCGGGCTCTTCGATCCTCGACGAGGACGCCTCCCGCTACGTCGCGCGTGTGCATCGAAAGCGCCTCGGGGATCGCGTGGTGCTCTTCGATCCCGACCGTGCGATCGAGGCTGACGCCGAGATCACCGCGATCGATCGCGCGAGCGTCGCCGTCGTCGTCGAAGCGCCGCGCGCGGCCACGTTCCTCCCGGCGCGCCGCGTGACGCTCCTCCAGGCCACGTGCAAGAGCGATAAGTTCGACGCCATCGTGCGCGACGCGACCGAGCTCGGCGCGAGCCGCGTGGTCCCGATCAACGCCGAGCGATCCGTGGGCCGCCCTGCGGACGGCCGTGCTGCGCGGTGGCGGCGCATCGCGGTCGAGGCCGCGCGGCAATGCGGACGCGGCGATGCGCCTGCGATCTCGTCGCCGATGGAGCTCGTGGAGGCCGTGCAGCTCTTCGCGTCGGGCGAGGGCGTGAACGGCTTCTGCCTGGATCCAGCGGCCGACGCGCCGCTCGGCCCGGCGCTCCGGCGCCTCGGCCCGGAGGTCGAGCTCGCGTTCGTCGTGGGCCCCGAGGGAGGTTTGTCGCCGGCCGAGATCGAGGCCTGCACCTCGGCTGGCCTCGCGCGTGTCTCGTTCGGCCCGCTCACGCTCCGCGCCGAGACGGTATGCGCGGCGGTGCTCGGGGCGGTCGTGCTGCTCTCCCGATAACGTCCCCGCCGGGGACAAACACCGGCCGGGGACAAACCGTGCAACGGACTTGACAAACCCGGGCGCCCGGCATCACCTTCCGGCGTGTCTTTCCTCGACGACGTGCGCCGCACTCTCGACCGCCCGGAGGGTTCTTCGTGGGCGCTCTCGGGGCTCGGCGCGCATCGAAAGACGCTGCTCGACGCCCTCGAAGCGCTCGAAGCGCGCGGCGAGCCCGAGGAGAAAATCGAGCGCCTGCACGACGTCTGGTCCGACAAGCTCGGGGCGTTCGTCCAGGAAATGCAGCGATGGCTCGAAGGCGGCCTCGCGTTTGGCGCGAGCGCCGCGGAGCTCCACGCGCTCATCGACGTCGCGCTCCGCCGCCGGCTCGGTTTGTCCGACTCGGCCGGCTCGCGCACCCGCGATCGCGAGCTCGATCGCCTCTCCAGCGAAGTCCTCTTCTCCATCCAGCGCCCCGAGCGCACCCCGAGCCTCTGGCCCGAGCGATATGCGCTCGAAGTCCGGGCATTACGTCGCGCCGAGGGCGAGACGCTCCTCACGCCCATTGGCCGGCTCGTCCTCAGCCTGCCCGAGCGGGACGCCGTCCGCTGGCTGCTCGCGGTCGAAGTCGCGCAATCCCGCGGGCCCTCGGATCCGTGGCGCCTCTCGCGCGCGGCGGCGGCGCGCCTCGTCGCGGCCCGCAGGCTCCGCGTCTTCTGGTATGGCAGCGAGGTAGCCGCGCATCCCCAATCGCTCGATCGCCTCGCCGCGCTCGGCCTCCTTTCGTTCGAGGACGAGGCCGAGGAGGCGCTCACCACATACGAGCTCACCGAGAATGGCGCCGAGCTGCTCGCCGAGGTCGCGTCCGGCGATACGCCGATGGTCCTGCTCGCCGGTGCGCTCATTCAGGACGAGACGGCCGCCGTCCTCGACCGCATTCGCGCGGCCACCGCATTGATCCAGCGCGAGAGCGCCGCCTTCGCCATGACCCGCCATGCGCGTATGGTCGCGCACGAGATCCGCAATGCCCTGGTCCCCGTGCGCGAGGCCATCGACGACCTCTTCGCCGCGCTCCAGCGGGATGGCCGCGGGCCGCTCGTCGATCGGCACGGCGCCACCATCACGGGCGGCGTCGACCGCATTTTCCGGTTCATGACCGAAATGGCGCAGGTCGTCGAGCGCGCCGGCCCGCCGCCCGAGCCTTTCGACGTCGCGGCGGCCATCGAGGACGCGCTCGCCGCCCTCGCCGAGGAGCTCGGCCGCGTGGCCCTTTTCGATCGGCCCCGCTTCCTCCCGCCCGTCCGTGGACGCCGCGACCGGTTCGTCCTGGCCATCGTCGATTTGCTCCGCAATGCGGCGCGCGCCCGCGACGACCGACCGGCTGAAATTCGCGTCGCCGCCACGCTCGACGCGGATGGCGCCATCGTCGTCACCGTCGACGATGACGGGCCGGGCGTCCCGCCCGAGTATCGAAAAGCGATTTTTGCGCCCGGATTTTCCTTGCGGCCGGGCGGGACGGGGCAGGGGCTCGCGCTCGTGCGTGAGGTCGCGCGGGCGGAGCTCGGCGGCGAGGCGTATTGCGAGGAGAGCCCGCTCGGCGGGGCTCGATTCGTCCTTCGCCTGCCGGTGGACGCCGGAAGGAGCGCCGCGTGAGACCGATGGGCCGCATCTTGATCATCGACGACGACCCGAGCTTTTTGCAGCTCTATCGCGCTCGGCTCGGCGCCGAGGGGTATCTCGTCGAGACTGCGGACGAGATCGAAAAGGCGCTCGCGCGGCTCGACCAGGGCGGCTGGGACGTCGTGCTCGTCGATCAGAAGCTCGACGGCAAGACGGGCCCGGACACCGGCCTCGACCTCGTCTCCGAGGTTTCCCGTCGCGCGCCGCTCGCGAAGACCATCCTCGTCACGGGGTATGCCACGGAGGCCGCGGTCACGCGGGCTTTCCAGGACGGCGCCTATGATTACCTCGAAAAAGGCCCGATCTTCCGGGTCCTCTTGCTGGCAAAACTGCGCAATGCGCTCGAAGCCGTGCGGGCGCACCATTTCGGCGAGCTCTCCTCGGACGAGGCCGAGGCGGCGATTCGCGACACCTGGGTCGCGGCCGAGAGCGAGACGGACCCGAACCGCAAGGGCAAGCTGCTCGAAGACCTCATGGTCCTCGTCTTCAAGACGATCCCCGGTTTTCGCCACGCCTCGGCCCGTCGCCGCAACGAGGAGGAGGAGATCGACCTCGTCATCCGCAACGAATCCACCGATCCTTTCTGGGTGAACGAACGCACGTCGTACATCCTCGCCGAATGCAAGAACTGGACGAGGCCCGCGGGCGCCACGGAGATTCGTAGCTTTCTGTGGAAGCTCTCGCGCAAGTTCAATCGCTCGCGCCTCGGCCTTTTCATCGCGCCGGGCGGGTTTTCCGCGCCCCTCCGCAGCGATCTGCACGGCGAGCGCCGGGATGATTACCTCGTCCTTCTCATCAACAAGGCGGATTTGCGGGAGCTCGTCCACGCGCCGGATCGAAATGCCTTCCTGAAGAAGCTGCACGAGCGGGCCGTGCTCGAATTGCACGGCGAGAACCGCTGAAGCGCCTTCACCTCTTGCGCGCGCCGATCAGCCGCCGCAGCGCCTCGGCCAGCGTCGGGTAGGTCCGGCGTGATTGCATGTCGACGCCGAGGTCCACCATCGTCTTCGCCACGCTCGGCCCGATGCCAGAGAGCAGCCCCGTCGCGCCGACGAGCTCCACGCTGCGCATCACGTTCGAGAGGTGCTGCGCCGCCTCCGCGTCGACCGTGTCCACGCCCGTCAGGTCGAGGATCACCGCGCTCGATTGCCTACCCACGACCTCGGTGAGCAGCCGTTCGAGCAGGATGCTCGCGCGGGCCTGGTCGATCGATCCGATCAGCGGCACGACGAGCACACCCTGCCAAACCTCGATCACCGGGCTCGACAGTCCGACGATGGCTTGCTGCTGCGATTGGATCAGCGCGAGCTGTTCTTCGAGCCGACGGTGGTTCTCTACGTGATCGGTCACGTTCTCCGCCACGGAGTAGATACGCACCACGCGCTCGCCAAACGTATCGCGCACCGGGATGATCGTGTTACGCCAGTGCGTCGTGGCAAAGGACGTCCCGGAGACGAACTGCTCCCCGGCGAACGCCCGCTTCATGTCCGCCTTGAAATCCTCGCGGTTGCTGTAAAGCTCGTAGAGGTTTGTCCCAACGAGTTCGCCTGGCATGATGCCGAGGTCCTTGAGGCCATTGCCCAGGGACATCTTGCACGTCCCGTCCGCGTCCATGGCCCAGATCGCGAGGGGCAGCTCCGCGAGCGCCCGGATCAAGGCCTTGGCCTGGAGGGTCTCTTCCGAGTTCTCATTGGCGCGGAGAGAGAATCCGACGATCGCGCTGACATTGCCGGCTGCGTCTCGCACGGGCGTGAGGCGGCGTATCCAGTAGGACATGCCCTCGATGCTGTCCCCGTAAAGCTCCTCCCCCGCGAGGGCGCGTTCGGTCTCCTCCCGGGCGACCGATCCGGGGGGATAGATCTGGAGCGCATTCATGCCGACGATCGCGCCCGGCGCGAGTCCGAAATGGGCGAGCCCTTTCCCTTCAGAGACCAGGATCGTCCCATCCTTGGCGATCGCCCAGAGGATGCCCTCGAATCGATCGAAGATTTTGCCGAGGAGCACGGTCCGAAGCGGGACGGGCTCGTCTTTTTCGACGAGGGGAGAAAGCGGCGCTGGAATGTCCGCGCGAGGCTCCGCGGGGCCGTCCATCCGGACGCATACCCCACCATGACCGGTGGGCCATGTGGTCCAGCGGTTCGCCGTGCCTGTCGCGAGACGGGCGAAAAACGTCGATTTCTGCGATTGCCCGCTCGCCACGGCCGCGCAGGCCGACGACACGACGCTCCGATCCGCCGCGTCGAAGAGCGTGAGCAGCGACGAGGCCTCGCCGAGCGCCAGGCGCGCGGCTTCATTATGCGCCACGACCACGTCGCCTTCGACGAGCAACAGCGGATCCGGGCACCCGTCGAACATTCCGCCGAGATGGCGGTATATGTCGCCGATCATGAGAGCGGCTCTAACAGAGAAGGGAGAAAGGCACAACCCGAGGCGTCATCCAGGTGCCTCTTCCATGAACATTGGTAATGTATGCACGTATTCGGCCTCTCAGAGCGGGTGCACGGGCTCGTGCGCCGCCTTTTTTCCGGCGAGGAAGCCAAAGACGAGGGCCGGGCCGATCGTCCCGCCCGCGCCCCAGTATCCGCGGCCGGCCGGGGATGCAATGCAATTGCCGGCGCCGAAGAGGCCCGGGATCCCCGTGCCATCGGGCCGGAGCACACGCCCGTCCGTCCCGGTGATCGGGCCGCCGCAGGTATCGAGCGTCCCGGCGCCGAGGATCACCGCATAATAAGGCCCGCTCGCCGACATCGGATGCATCGTGCGGTTCGCCGTCACGCTGCGCGACGGCCCTTGCCAGGCATTCTCGAACGACGTGGCGCCGCGCTGGAAATCGAGGTCCACGCCCGTCGCCGCGAAGCCATTGAAGCGTGTGATCGTGGCATCCAGATTCGTCACGAAATTCGGATCGAGCTTCACGGAGGGCACGACGCCGCTCGCCGCGAACCGCTGGCCGCGCAGCGCGTCGAGACGCGCGTCGATCGCCGCGGCGAGCGCCGCGCGGGTATTCGCCTTGATCACGAACGGAGGCAACGTCCCCGGGGCGGGCACGACGCCACGCCACGGCCAGGACGTTGGCTCCTGGGCCACGGCCTCGTCCCAGATCATGAACTGAACGAGGTTCGGCTCGTCGGTCCCGAGCGCCAGGAAATGGCTCTGCGCCCGGACGTGATAAGGCATTTTCTCGTTGACGCACCGGCGCCCGCACTTGTTGACGAGGATCGTGCTGTCGCCATAGACTCCAAAGGCGATCGCGCCGACGTTCGTGACGTGGCCGTTCTGCGCCGCGGCTTCCTCGATCGCGAGCTGAAAATAAAATCCATTCGACAGGTTCCCGATCGCGGCGCCGAGGCTCGCGGCGATATCCAAAAAGTCGCCCTTGCCCGTGGGCACGCTGCCCGTGCCGAAGAGCGGTCCTCGTTGCAACCCGAGCACCTTCCCGCGCGCGTGCGAAAAGCCGCCCGTCGCGAACACGACCGCGCGCCGCGCCCGCGCCCGCTTGCGCGCGCCGTGGTGTTCGATCTCCACGCCGACCACCTCGCCGTCCTTCTTCTGGATCGCGCCGACGACCCGATGGTTCGTGCGAATGGGGACGTGCCTCGCTTGGAGCCAATCGATCATCGACTGCGTCAGGAGGTAGCCCGGCCATCCGACCAGGCCCGGGGGCGCATTGCCGAGCACGCGCCCATACGGTGATACGTTCTCGGGCAGGCCGGCGTGGTAGTCCGGATCCGAGATCGGGCTCGGGGAGAAGCCAAAACCCGGGTAGATGATGGGGAACAGGGCGCCGAGCTGGGTGAGCTCGTCGATCACGTCGGAGCCGTGATCATAAAACGCCGCGAGCAGATCGTACTCGCGCTTCGGCAGGCCGAGATGGGACGCCGCCGGGTCGTAGAGCGACGGATAAGAGAGGCGAGCCATGAGCTTCAGCGCGTCGAGGCGCGGATCCATGAGGCCCTGCGCGCGCATCAGCGAGTTGTTGGGGATCCAGAATGCGCCACCCGATATCGAGGCGGTGCCTCCGGGCTGCGGGCCCGCCTCCAGCAAGAGCACCGATACGCCCTCGTGCACGGCCGCCACCGCCGCCGCGAGCGCCGCGGCCCCAGCTCCGACGATCACCACGTCCGCATCATAATGCCAAGTCATACAGGTGCTCCTTGTTCGAGGAGCGAATCGATGATCCGCCCACGATTACCCAATCTAACCGATCCCGCCCCCACGCCGCGCAGAATTTCCGTTCGAGGAGCACGGTTTTGTCCCCTTGGCCATTCTGTGCCAGGGGGCGCGGCCCGGCGTGGCAGGGGAGTTGCCTTGCTCGCGCTTTCCGCATGAAGCGCGGACGGTGGGCTCGCGGGTCCGGCTCGCCGGCTTAGATTTCCTGGGCGAGCGCGCTATCGTGGCGCGTTGGCCCAGGAGGTCCATCATGCCCCGGATTGCCAGGATGTTGTGCATCACCGCCGTCGCGGGCGGGTGCGTCGGGACCCCGGCGATCGCGCAGTACGATATCGGCGGACGGATGGATTTCCTGCCGCCTGCGCGGGAGATCAATCGCGTCGCCGAAGCTCCCGCCGGCCGAACCCTGGCCATCACGGGCGCGACGCTCTTCGACGGGCGCGGCGCGCCGCCCGTGCCCGACGCGGTCGTCGTCGTCCGGGAGGGGCGTATCCTCGCCGTCGGCCCGCGCGATTCCGTGGACATCCCCGCGGGCGCGGAGATCGTCGATGCCACGGGACAATCCGTCATGCCCGGCCTCATCGACGCCCATTTTCACCTCGACGGCGACATTCCCCTGCCGTCCCTGTTTCTCCAGCGCGGCGTGACCTCCCTGCGCGACCCGGGCGCATGGATCGAGGCGTATGACCCGGTGCGCTCTTCCGCCGCCCCGATTCCACGCCTCTTTTTGACCGGGCCGCACCTCGACGCGCCCCCGCCCGCGCACCCGAAGGACGCGCTCATCGTCCTCGATCCAGCCGAGGCGCGCGCCGCCGTCCATCGCCTCGCGGACCAGGGCGCGTCGGCCATCAAGATTTATTATCGATTGCCCCTCGGCACCATCCGCGCCGTCAACGAGGCTGCCCACGAGCGGGGCCTCATCACCACGGCGCACCTCGAAATCGCGGACGCGGGCGACGCCGTGCGCGCCGGGCTCGATGGCGTGGAGCACGTCACCTCGTTCGGCACCGCGATCGTGCCGCTCCGTGAGGCAGAAGATTTTCGACAGGCCGTCCTCGCGGACAACGCCGCCCGTGGCCCGACTCGTTATGCGCTCTGGAGCAACGTCGACCTGGATTCCCCGCGCGTTCGGGCGATCCTCGACCTGCTCGTCTCCGAGGGCACCTTCTTCACGCCCACGCTCGCTATTTTCGAACGCCGCCCGGGCGACCCCGGGAGCAACGACGTCGAGGCCCGCGCTTTCACCAACATGCTCGGCTTCGTCCGCCGCGCGCACGGCTCCGGCGTGCGTATCGTGGTCGGCTCCCATTCTGCGGTACCCCACGCCGAGCGCGGAGATGCTTACGTCCGCGAAATGGAGCTCCTCTACGAGGCTGGCCTCTCCCGGGGCGAGATCCTTTCGGCCGCCACGCTGGAGAACGCGAGATTTTTTCGTATCCAGGACCGGCTGGGGACCCTCGAACCCGGCAAAATCGCCGATTTGATCCTCGTCCGCGGCAACCCTGGCGAGGACCTCTCCGCCCTGCGCGACGTCCGTCGGGTCATGCTGAACGGGGTGTGGGTCGGGCCTCCCCGCTGAACCGGGTCGCTCTTCGCGCGCACGGGCTTCGCCTCGCCGCCGCTTTCGTGTACAATCCGCCCCGCATGCGCGGCGCCATCCTCTTCAACGGCAATGCCGAGTCCGATGAATGGCTCGTTCGGGCCGCGGCCCCATTCCTCGCGACGTCTCGCCACAAGGATCCGGCCGTCGCCGCCACGCGCCGCACCCTGCTCGTGACGGCCGGCTGGGCCGAGCACGAGTACGACGAGGCGCACGTCAAGCGCGCGCTCAACACCGCGGGCTTCCCCTCGGTCTTCGAGGAGGGCTTCGACCGCGCGCACGAGAACCTTTCCTTGCTGTCCGAGCTCGACGGCGTCCTTGCCGAGGCGCCCGAGCTCGCCGAGGCGTTTCGCGAGCTGCGCCGCGCCGAAGCCACCGCGCGAAGGTTTTACCTCGAGCACAACGCACATACGATCGACCTCTTCCGCCGCACGCTGCGCGAGGCGAAATCCGAGGCACCCGACACCGATCTCCAGAGCTTGCTCGCCGACATGACCCACCCCACGGGCCCGCGCGCGCTCGCCCGCCACGCCCTCGCGCGCGAGCTCCGGCGCGCGTTCCGCACGCTCGAATCGAACGACGACCACCTCTTCGAGCTCTTCGGCGATATCGAGCGCCGCGCCTTCGACGCCGCCGGCGCCCTCTACCACCCGGCGTTTCGCGCCGCCAAGGAGCGGCTCGAAGCGCGCATCCTCTCCGCGAGCAACATCTTCCTCTTCGGCGGCCGCCTCGACCTCCTGCTCGGCGCGCTCCGGTTCTTCCGCCTGCGCGACGTCTTCGTCGAGGCCTTGCGGCGCGGCGCGCAGATCGTCGCCGTCTCTGCGGGCGCGATGGTCCTCTGCGAGCGTGTCATCGTGTATGACGATTTCGCCGAGACCCCGCGTGATTTCCAGCTCTACGACCGCGGCCTAGGCATCGTGCAGGACATCCAGATCTTCCCGCATTGCATGGAGCGCATTCAAACGGACGACCCCGACAACCTCGCGTACCTCGCGCGGAGGTTCCGCCATCATGCGTGCGTCGGCCTGAACCAGCGCTCGCTCCTCCTGCTCGACCTCGCGCCGCGCCGGGCCGTGAGCGTCGGCGCGGGCGATGGTGTGTACGCCTTCGGCCCCGACGGGAGGAAACGCTGCCATCGCGCCGGTGAGGAGGTCGCGATCTCGTGAATGGCATGGGCGACGGGAAAAACCGGGTGTTTTCGTTCCTCGGTCATTGGTTCACCATCGCGCCGGTCGCGCGGCACACGCTCGCGCCGCGCCGCGTCTCCGCGTCGGTGCCGTTCCGGCTGACGGTCCCGGACGCGAAATACGGCGACATCCGCCTCTCGGGCCGCTTGCACCACGCGCCCTCCGAGACGCTGCTCGTCGTCGTCCACGGCCTCGGGGGCGACGTCCGCAGCCATTACGTGCTCTCGGCCGCGCGCGCCGCCGAGGCGGCCGGGATCGCGAGCCTACGCGTGAATCTGCGGGGCTCCGACCGCACAGGCGAGGACATTTACCACGCGGCCATCACCCAGGACCTCCACGCGACCCTCGCGAGCGCGGACCTCGCCCGGTATTCGCGCATTCTCCTCCTCGGATATTCGCTCGGCGGGCACATCGTCCTCCGCGCCGCGACTGAATCGACCCTCGACGCCCGCGTCCGCGCTGTCGCCGCGGTTTGCCCGCCGCTCGACCTCTTCGTCGGCGCGCGCGCCATCGACGAGCCTGGGCGGCTCTTGTATCGACGCCACGTCCTGTCGGCCATCAAAGAGATTTATACTGAGGTCGCCGGCCGTCGCCCCGTCCCCTTGCCGCTCGCCGAGGCGCGCCGCATCGCCACGATCCGCGACTGGGACGAGCATATCGTGGCGCCGCGCTTCGGCTTCCGCGGCGCCGACCATTATTATGGGGAGTCGAGCGTCGCGCCGCGCCTCGCGACGCTCGCCGTCCCCTCGCTCGTCGTGGCCGCCGAGCATGATCCCATGGTCCCTGCCCACACGCTGCTGCCCGTTCTCTCCGGCGCGCGCCCGCCGCTCGATGTGCGCTGGATCGATCGCGGCGGGCACGTCGGTTTTCCGGCCCGCGTCGACCTCGGTTTTCCCGGGCCGGGCGGGCTCGAAGATCAGGTCGTCGCGTGGCTCCGGGACCACGCGGGCGGTTGAACGGTCAGAACTTGCACTCCCCCGGCATGTCCGGGCTGAAGCAGGTCTGGTCGCAGGGGCAGATGATCGCGCCCGCGCACGTGCCCCCGATGCAATCCACGTCGGCCCAGCACTTCGGCAGCGGCACCTTTTCCTTGCAGCGGGTCCCGGCGCACGTATTCGTGATCGGGCAATCCAACTGCTTCATGCAACAACCGTCCACGCCCGGGCATGTCGATGTATCGATCGTGCCCGGGGGACACTCCCACTTGCCACTCACGCAGAGGGGAGCCGTGGTCTCCATGGATTGGCAGTGTGGCGCGCACTTCGGCTTGTCTACGCCACACGGGATGGAGCCTCCGCCCGCGCCACCGCTGCCCGCGTTGCTGCCCCCTTGACCACCCCCGATGCCGCCCGTGCCGCCATTGCCGCCGCCTACGCCGCCCATGCCGCCGCTGCTGGAACTGCTGCCGCCCTGGCCGGCGCTGCCGCCTTCCCCTGTGTCTTCACCCCCTTCGCCGCCGTTCCCCGAGGGCGGCTCGTAACTTCCGAGCCCGCACGCGGCGAACCCCAACGAAACGATCGCGATCGAAACAAAGTCAAGTCGATGGTCCATGCCCCCGATTGTATCACGGAACCGGGGGCAGGCCCATCCGGTGGATCGACCGCGATTCGGGTCACTGTGGCATGCATGTCCCCGGCGTGTCCGGCAGGAGGCACTCCGCCATGCAAGCGCATACCTGGGCTCCGATGCAATACGGCATCGAGGTCGGGCAATCGTTGTCGATGAAGCAGGACGGGAATGACAGCCGCTCCTTGCAGCGGTCATTGATGCACCTGGTCCCCTCCGGGCATTGCGGATCTGTGTTCGCACAGCATCCGCCCGCGGATTTGCAGACGTCACGAGGGATCGTGCCCATGGGACAAACCCACGTCGAGCCCTTGCAGAACGGCTCGGCGACCACCTCGGATTCGCAGTGCTGCACGCAGCCCGGCTTGCTGTCATTGCAAGTCGGCATGCTGCCCCCGCTGCCACCATTGCCGCCGTTTCCGCTGCCGCCGACGCCGCTCGAGGTGACCGTTCCGCTGCCCCCGTTGCCGTTGCTGCCTGTGCCCCCACCGCCCGCGCCCTCACCCCCTTCGCCCCCGTTCCCCGTCGGCGGCTGATAACTCCCGAGACCACACGCGGCGAACAGCACGGAAAGAATCGCGATCGAGCCGAAGTGAAGTCGATGGTTCATGCCATCGCTTCTATCACGGAATGGCGAACGACCATATCACCGTGAACGGCTTGCCCTCGAACGGCTGCACGTTCACCTGCCGGAACGCCCGATCCACGCACGCCCCGACCTTCGTCCCCACGAAACGCTCGTCGAGCGAGACGGCCGAGACCGTGCCGTTCGGGTCGAGGACGAGCGCGACCTTGCCATTGCCCTTCGGCTCGGACGCGTCCTCGCGCTTGCAGGACGACGCGACCACCTTGGCCTGTGACAGCTTCGAGTACGCCTCGCCGGGCACCACCGACCGCGCCACGGGGCCGCCGCGCGGCTGCGGCGGCAGCACCGTCACCGGCCCCGTGAGTCCGGGCTCCACCACGGGCGGCGGGATGTTTTCGGTTTCTCGCAAAAGATCTTCGAGCGGCTCGGGAAGCTTTGCGTTGTCGCGCTCCTGCTTGACGATGTACTCGTCGAGCTGGCGGACGACGCTCGAATCGAGCGCCGTGGGCTCCTTCGGCTCGGAGGCCGACGCTTTCGCCTGAAGCGCGAGCGAACCCTGCACGAGCTTCAGCGCCGTGAGCGCCGCCTTCACCTCGGCCTCGCGTTTCTCGGCCTCTTTTTGCCCCGAGACGGCCCGCTCCCGGTCGGCTTGCGCCTTCGATTCCCGCGCGAGCGCGAGCGCCGCCTCGGCCTTCGCCATCGCCGTGTCCGCCTCGGCCTGCGCGCGCTTGGCCTCCAGGTCGACGTACACCGTCCCCGCCCCGAGCGCGATGGCGCCGGCGAGGATGCCGACCACGCCCACGATGATGCGGCTCCGCTGCGCGGCCGCGACGCTGGCCGTGTAAAACCGTTTCGCCGCGCCTTCGAGGCGAAGCTGCCGCACGCGCAGGATCTCTTCGAGCAGCAGCAGGCGGCGCCTGCGCCAGAGCAGCTCGGGGTCCGGTTTGTCGTCCCAAACCTTGGCCGCGTCCTCGAAATCCTCGATGACGAGCCGCTCCTCCCGCTCGCTCGCGACCCAGTCCCGGAGCCTGCCCCAGTGCACGAGCAGCGCCTCGTGGGCGAGCGTGACGAGCTCGACCTCGCCGTCCTTGCGCCGCTCGGTCTCGCGCAGGACGAGCCGCGCCTCCGCGAAGACCTGCACGACCGCGCGCGCGGCGGGGCCGATCTCGCGCACGAGGTCACCGATCGGCCGCGTCATGCGCGCCCCCGCGGGCGTCGTCAGCGAGAGCAGGACGCGTTGCACCACGCGCTCGGTGCCCGCCTCCTTCACTGCGCGATCCAGCGTCTCGTTCGCGTGCCGCGAGAGCGCGCCGGAGAACTCGATCGCGCGGAGCGACGATCGCGTGACGAGCTTGTTCGCGCGATCGCGGCTGCGCCAAAGCTCGCGCAGCGCGAACTCGACGAGCGGCATCGATCCGGCCGTCGTCTCCAGCGCTTCGATGAGCTCCTTGCGCAGCCGCGGATCCTCGAACGAGTATCCGTAGCTCTCGAACGCCGCGTCGACGACCTCGCCCCACGCGGCCGATCCGAGCGGCGAGACGAGCACCGCGCCGCGCGTGATCACGCGGCCGACCTGCTCGTGCGCGAGGATCGGATCGAGCAGGTCGCGCCGCGCCGTCACCACGACGCGCAGGCCCGGCCAGGGGCGCTCGCCGAGGCGCGAGAGCAGGTCGAGCGTCCACGTCTGGCTCTTGCCGGCGGGGCCCTGCGCGAGCGTGGCGATCTCTTCGAGCTGATCGACGAGCAGCACGAGCCCGCGCTTGCTCTGCGCGAGCCACGCCTCGACCTGCGCGGCCGCCTCCTCGGGCGAGCGCCGCGGATCGATGCCCATGTGAAAGAGCGCCGTCGTGAGGACCTGCCGCGGGTCGGTGCCCGGCGAGATCAGGACGGTCTCCCATTGCCGCGGACCGCCGAGCGCGCCGTCGGCGATCGCGGGCAGGATGCCGGCGCGCGCGAGGCTCGATTTGCCGCTCCCGCTCGGGCCGAGCAGCGCCGCGAGCCCGCGTGTGCGCAAGACTTCGAGCGCCGCCGCGACCTCGACCCTGCGGCCGAAGAACACGTCGCGGTGCTCCTTCTCGAAACGTTCGAGCCCGCGAAACGGCCCGTCTTCCTCCGGCGGGAGCGCGCGCCTCCGACCGACGAGCGCGCTGCGAATACGTTCGAGCTCGATCGCCACGATCTCGGCCGATCGGGGCCGCTCCTCCGGCGCGGGGGCGAGCAGCGCTTCCACGAGATCCCCGAGCGAGGCCGGCAGCTCCGACACGAGCTCGGCGAGACGCGGCGGCCGCTTTCGCCCGTGGAGGACCTCCTCGTCGAGCGAGCCTCGGCCCGCCGCGGGCGTCCGACCGACGAGGCACACGAAGAGCACCGCGCCGAGCGCATAGAGGTCACTCGCGCTCGTCGCGGGCGAGAGATCCCGCCAGCAGACAGGATCGACGAACCCGCGTTTGCCTCCGATCGCCTCGAGCGGCGAACGAAACCCCCGATCACTCGGGCGATCACCCGGCGTACCGGGCGCGCTCGGGATCTTCGATCGCATCGAGGGAATGGTTTGTCCGGGCGTCGACGTCGGCGACGCGGCCGAGATGCCGAAATCGATCAACTTGTACGCCGCGGGGGTCCCGAGCAGCGCGGCGTCGACGACGACGTTCGCGGGCGAGATGTCGCGGTGCACGAGCCCGGCGCCGTGAACCGCGACGAGGGCGGAGGCGATCGCGATGCCGGCGTCGATCGTCTCGCGCACCGAGAGCGTTTGCTTGTCGCGCAGCCGTTCGCCGAGCGACTCGCCCGCGACGTACTCCATCGCGAGCCCGATGACGCCACGCGCCTCGTCGACGGGGAGCTGGTAGAAGCGAACGACGTTCGGGTGCTCGACGCGGCAGAGCCGCGCGGCCTCGTCGATGATCGCTTGCCTTCCGGCCTCGCCGCCCGCGTCGAGCGCGAAGAGCTTCACCGCCGAGAGCCGGAGCTTCGTCGTGCCCGCGGTCTCCTCGGCCAGCCAAACCGGCGCGAAGCCACCTCGACCGAGCTGTCGCACGAGCCAGAACGCCCCGATGCGCCGCTCGGCATCGGGGAGATCGGTCAGCCGACGGACAGCTTCGGGCAGGGCGCTCGACATGCCAGGGAGGACATTCTCGCGAGGCCAGGGGGGCGTGTCAAATGGAGCCGACGTAAGCTCGAAACGACGTACGAGAGCGACGGAAGAGCCAGCGCGCGGGGCCCGTCGGGTGCTGTGCGGCCGCCTGGAAATACCGGGGCATGATCACAGCTTCGTGAGCACACCCTCGATACGCACGGTGACGGGGACCTCGAACACGCCGGAGAGGCCGCCGCTGGTGTAGGCGTAATGGCGCATCACGAACGCGCCCTCTGCGTCGGTGCGCGTGACGAAGCGGGTCGTGACCTTGCCATTCTGGTTGAGCTCCGCGGTCAACCAATCGGCCGTTCTCGTTCGGGTTTGCCGCGTAAAACGCATCGTCACGGCGACGCTCGCGTGGGGACGTCGGCGGGCCCGCCCGCGCTGCATTCGCGGGTCGTCAGCGCTCGTCGTCGACCACGAGCCAGGCGCCGAGCGCCTCCGCCGACAGGTCGAGGATGAGGTCGCTGACGCGGTCCGCCCCCTCCTCGCGGACCCGCGTGGCCAGCCGCGCGCGTTCCTCGGGGCTCAGGCGACGGCGCAGACGGCGCTCGAACAGATGCACGAGCGGGACGAGTTTGCCCTCCTCGCGTCCCTCCTCGCGTCCCTCCTCGCGTCCCTCCTCGCGTCCCTCCTCGCGACCTTGCTGGACATACCTGCGGACGAACTCGCTCTGATACTCATAGTTCGGAATCGTCATGAGTTCCTCCAGGGCCGTCCGGGCTGCCTCGCTCAGGGAGGTTAGCACGAGATCCTCGTACAGTGTGGCGCGTTCCGGATCGAGCCCGACGCTCGCGGCCAGCGCCGCTATGGCCACGGCGAGTCCTCCCTCGCTCCGCCCGTGCGCCATCACCGAGAGCACGGACAGCTCCGGCCTTGCCCGCGCTTCGGGGATGTCTTTCACCACCGGAACGCCGTCCGGCCCGAGCACGAGGGGTGTCACGGAGGCCTCGCCAGGGCCGAGCACGATCGGCTGCGAGAGACGCGCCGCCAGCGCCGCGTCCGGCGTGATGACCAGCAAGCACGCAGGACAGCGGTAACGAGCCCGCGCTCCCGCCACGTAGGCCGGCCACGCAAATCGTTTGTCTGGGTCCCATTGGAGTTGCGCCTCGACGATGATGACCAGGACCGGCCGATCGTCGAGCAAGAGCACGAGCAGATCGGCCCGAAGCTCCCGCGGGATGATGTCCGAAAGCTCCGCGGGCGCGATGCGCGCTTCGGTGAAGCGTGGCAATGGCACCCCGAGCGCCTCGTGGAGCAGCTCCGCGGCCATCACGGGCCGGTTCCTGAAGAGCTCGACGATCGCCTCGTGCAGCAGGGAAGGCACCAGCGCGTGCGTACGCCGGGGCGATGGTTCGGTCAAGAAAAACGTTTTCCCGGGAGCACACGCGCTCCCCGCATCACTTCCCCGGCGGCTGCACGTCGAAGAAGAGCGCCATGAAAAACACCCGGTCGTGCGTCCATCCCGAAGCATCCTCCCGGCTCCGGAGCATGAAGCCCGCGTCGAGGCGCGTCTGGGGCGAGAGCATGCGCGCGAGGCCGATCAGCGCGCGGTTTTGGTTCAGGCCGAGCCCCGAGAGGTCCACGAGCACCTCGTCCCAGACGAACGGGATCCATTTGGCGCCCTTCGGCGCGTAGTTGATCCGGAGCTGGTTGCGGTACCGATACCTCGTCTCCGTATCGCGAAACCTCGCCTCGAAGCGGTTGCGGTCGTTCCACGTGAAATCGCCGATCCGCCCGAAGAAATTCGGCTCGAACTCGAAGCGCGCCTCCTGCGCGAATGCACCCGTCGGCAAGCGATCGGCATAAATCGTCCCGTGGACCCCCACGAACAGGAAGTCCGTCAAGAAAAACAGCGGCCCCGTCCGGAGGAACGACTGGTGCAACCCCCCGCTTCGACCGTTCATGCGCGACTCGGCGTACACGCGCAGGTCGATGCGGGGGAACGTCGGCTTGTCCGTCCGGACGATCGGCACGCGGTTCTCCGACCAGAGCCAGACTTCGTAATCAGCATGCGCCTCGGACGCGAGGCCGAGCGTGAGGAGGGCGGCGGGGACGGCGAGGGCGCGCTTCATACCCCGAGTCGAGCCACAGGTTTCGTTGGTGGTCAAGCGATCGGGCCTACGCGCCCTGATCGAGCACCGCGGACGTGCTTTGCCAGCTTCCGATGTCGCGCGGCACGAGGTTCGCCCCGCCGCCGCGCGCGTCCATGACACGCGCCCCCTCGTGCGTGAACGTGATGCCGACGAGCGGCGGCGCGCCCGCATCCTTCTCGTACATCGTCCGCCAGACCGGCGACGTCGAGCCCGCTTGCCGCCGCATCACCGAGGACATCGTCACGAGCCACGGCAGGCCCACCGGATCGAGCGCCATCGCCACCGGCCGATCCTTGGCCTCGACCTCCTCGGGCATCACCGCGCCGCGATCCAGGCCGAGCACGAAGCCTTCGCCCGCCGCCCACGCGAGGCGCTCGCCGCTGCAAAGCGCCGCGAACAGCGCGGGTTTGTCCTGCACGCCCGTCGCGTACACCGTCGTCTGCCCGTCGTAGCTCGCGAACAACGCGCGCCCGCGCGTGCCCTTCGCGTTCGCGCCCACGACGAGCATGCCATAAGGGCCCGAGGAGAGCGCGATCACGTGGCCCGAGAGGGGCAGCGCGACGGGCTTGGACCACGCCTCGTCGTTCCACAACCAGAGCTCGGGCAAGCTGTCCTCGTCGCCCTCGACGGCTGCCGTGACGACGGCGAACGTCTGCCCATCCCCGAGCGCGGCTTCGATCGGGCACTCGCGTGGAGGCAACACGAGCGGCACGATCTGACCGGGCCGCACGAGCCGCACGTGCGAGGGGCCGACGAGCGCGAAGCCCGCGTGAGGACCACGCACGACGAACGTCGTCGCGGCGACGATCGGCGCGTCCGTGGGCCCGACGGGGATGGGCAAGGCGCGTGGACCCCAGAGGTACATCAGCCGCCCGCCGAAGCGCGCGAGCGCGCGGCCGTCGGGCTGGAACGCGATGTTACCGGGCCGGAGCGGCGGTAGCAGCACACCCTTGATCTCGACGGGCTGGAGCTCGACGATCTCCGCGGTCGGCTCCAGCGTCACCGCGGGGGCCGCGAGCGCCTGCGTCGTGCGGAACGCGGTCGTCGCGCGATCCTCGCGGGCGGCGCGGGCCTTCCAGCGCGAGGCCGCCGATTCGAGCAGGGGCAAGAGCGCGTCGGCGAAAGCGCGGGCCGAGTCGAAGCGGGAAGGCGCCTCGCGCGGGGCGAGCGCATGCGCGGCCTCCTCGTTGCGTAGCGGCTCGGGCAGGGCCGGTGAAGCGCCCTTGCCGAGCACGCGATCGAGCTCGGTGAGCGTCGCGCGATCGGTGGCGAAGCCGGGATGCAGGCGCGGCGCTGTCACGAGCGATCGGCGCTCGCCGGTGACGAGAAAGCCGTTGTCCCAGGGCCCGCGGCACCAGTGCTCGCCTCCGAGGACGAACCACACGACGGCGGCGAGCGCGTGCACGTCGGTCCACGGGCCGATGAGCGGGTTCTTCTCGCCGGGGCGCGAGAGCCACTGCTCGGTGCCCGCGTACTCGCGCGTGAGCGCGGCGATCGTGTAGGTCGCGTCGGCGACGCGGGCGATGCCGCAGTCGGCGATCTTCGGCGTCTCGTCGCCGATGGGCCCGACGATGAGCACGTTGTCGGGCTTGAGATCGCGGTGGATGATGCCCTCGTCGTGGAGCGCGAGCACGCCCTCCACGATGCCGCGGCAGAGGCGCAGGGCGCGGATCGGATCACAGCCGTCGGGCGCGCGCGTGACGCGATCGGCGAGCGACGATCCATCGGGCCCGCCGTCGACGTATTCGAGCGCGAGCCATGGCAGCTTCACGGTCCGACCGCGCACGTCGACGGGCGCCTCGCCCATGCCGTAGAAGCCCACGACGAACTCGGTGGGCGGCGTGCGGTCCATGATGCGGCTCAGTGCCGTGGCTTCGCGCTCCGCGAGCTGACCCGCGAAGATCCCCTCTTGCATGAGGTCCGACACCATGGCCGGCTTCATGACCTTCACGGCGATGCGGGGCGGACAGAGCGGCGAGAGCGCGCTCGATCGCCTTCCGGGATCGACCTCGGCGAGGAACACGCTCGACATGCCACCCACGCCGAGCAGCCTGGCGAGGCGTGCGCCGGTGGGGCTGCCCCACGCGTCCGAGAGCGTGGGCGCGCCGCGCGCGAGGTCGCGGAGATCGACGTCTTGGGAGCGCAGGAGCGGCATGCTCGGGGAGCGATGGTAGGCGCGGATGGTGCCTGCCGTCAAAGTGCGCGACGGATGAGCGGAGGCGAAGGCGGAGGGCGCGCACGTCGCAGGGCTTGAAAGGGGAAGGCGCGCCCGGGTTCCAGCGTGCCTGCGCGCGTTCGGCGCGCTTGGGTTCGTCGGAGAGATCAACGACGCAATCGACGCCGTGATCAAGGAGCTACCCCCGGCTCGCCGGATCCGGAGGAAGCTCGCCCGGCTATCCTTGAGCGGTGCGCGAACGGGCGCGGAGCATCGGCAGGGGCCAGAGGGGCATGGTGTGTGGTGCCGAAGGGTCCTGGATTTGTCTTGCGGAGTGGGTTCGCATCGTGAGAACCATACTTCTGTGGGCCTGGGTGATGCGGGGAGCTTCTGGTCAACGAGCCACGTTCGCGCCGCGGGGGGGCGAGCCGTAGCGCCGATCCGCAGCGCAGCGCCTCTTCGCCTCTCATCGATCAAGTGGGCTCACGGCGCCCAGGGGGCCGCGATCGACGATGTGCGTGTAGATCATCGTGGTTCGCAGGTCGCTGTGCCCAGGCAAGGTCTGGATGGTGCGAATTCTCAGCAGGTGCGTCGCGAAGCTGTCGCGCAGCGTCGATCATCGATCTTTGAGAGGAATGCCGCCCGCTGGATAGCCTTCGACGCCGAATGGCAGGCGCATCAGTACAGCCGAGGCTAGACAAAGAAATTATTGGTAATTGACGAAATAGGTATGGACGCAATGACACCTGAAGAACAAGAGCACGCTCTGCTCAAGCACGTACCCGAGGACGGGAGCGCCATTGGCAACACTACACTAATGCGCACGCTTCAGTGGACTCCGATCGTGTATTGGCCTGTGCGCAATCGACTCGCTGAACGTGGTGTTCTTGAACTGGGACGAGGCCAAGGGGGGAGCGTTCGTCGCGCATTGAATGCAACCGTAGGCGCACCGGCGGCTGCGGCGGGAACAATCCCAGAGCCCACTGTTGCTCCACAAGACGAATGGGAGCGAGAAAAGAGCCTTTATGTGCCGATGGCAAAGGTAATTCGCGAGAGCTGGGTTGCGGATGCAGGATTTGACAACCACGTTCTCCAGGTGACGGCGCAACAGGGTAGCAAGATGACCGGCGGAAAGTGGTCTCGCCCGGATGTTGCAATTGCCACACTTTCGACCTATCCGTACGTTCCTGGTCGGCACTTCGACGTCATCACCTTTGAGATCAAGACCGCTGACGGCCTTGATGTAACTGCCGTATACGAAGCTCTGGCCCACCTTCGGTCAGCAACCCGCTCATACGTTCTCGCACACGTGCCCTCCGAACGCGCGAAAGACCTTGAGACCATGTTGGTCGAGGTCTTTGCCGAGGCGAAGAAACACGGTATCGGAGTAATCACGGCAGACAAGCCAGACGATTACACGACATGGGACGAGGTCATCGATCCTGTACGAACCGAGCCAGATCCTCGGAGACTCAACGACTTCTTGGCAAAGCAGTTTACCAAGGAGCAACTCGAACATATGATGAAATGGTTCAAGTGACCCCGGGATAGCAGCCCAACCCAGCGCTGCTGCCGACGTGAGCTTCGCGCTCGCGGCAGACCGCAGCGTTGGGCCGCGGCTGCTATGAGCCAATGTGTGCGTGGAAGAGTGGCTGCATGGCGACGGCGTGCTCCCGAGAGCACGCCAGAGGGGCGCGCAGCACGCCCGCAGCACACCCGCGCGTTAAGCTCATTCTACAACCATGATCCTCTTTTGCAGTCAGCCGTTCAATCCCCGCGAGGTCGATGCCGACTTTGCCGAGGAGCACACCGCGGCCAAGGACGCGGGCTTCTCCACGGCCTTCATCGACCATACCAGGGTGTCGGAAGGCGACGCTTCCGGGGCGGTACGTCATGTGCCCACCCAGCCGGCGACGGCCGTCTATCGGGGCTGGATGATGCGTGTCCAGCACTATGCAGCGTTCCATGCGGCGCTCACCGCACGGGGAGTATCCCTGGTGAACGACCCGGACGCGTATCGGTTCTGCCACCACTTGCCAGAAAGTTACTCCGCGCTCGAGGGTGACACCCCGCGGACCACGTGGCTCCCGGTGCAAGGATCGGTCGAATTCAGCCAAGTGTTCGAGCGGCTCCAGCTTTTCGGCTCGGGTCCGGTCATCGTCAAGGACTTTGTGAAATCCCAGAAGCACGATTGGAACGAGGCCTGCTTCATCCCGAACGCCGAGGACCGACCCGCCGTCGAGAGAGTCGTCCGGCGATTCATGGAGCTCCAGGGCGAAGACCTGAACGAGGGGCTCGTCTTCAGGGAGTACGTACCGCTCCAGATCGTCGGTCGTCATCCGCGGAGCGCGATGCCTCTGGCCGCCGAGGTGCGCACGTTCTGGTTCGATGGTGAGCTGCTCCTGGCTCACCCCTATTGGGGCGACCTGGCTACGCCACCGGCGCCGCCGCCGAGCGACTGGATGCACCACGTGGCGAGCCGCGTCCGGAGTCGCTTCTTCACCATGGATGTCGCCCTCCGCGAGGATGGTCGCTGGACCGTCATCGAGCTCGGCGACGGGCAGGTCGCCGGCCTACCCGCTATCGGTTTAGCAAAGCAGCTCTACGAAAGACTTCGCGGGGCGCTGGGCGGCCGCGTCTCAGCGCCAAGAGCCTAACAACACAATGCCGCTGATGAAGCCCACCGTCTTGGTTCACCGAATCGCCTCGCAGAGCAGCGTGTTCGTCGCACACCGGGACGCCGTTAGGCGGACGGAGACGATGGCATGACCACCCGAAGGGACGTGGAAGGTACTCTGGCGCGTTGGTTTGCCGTCGATGCGGACTCCCATCTTGGTGTCTTCACGGGCCCGTACGCGGCGTGGCCTGGGTCGGTATTCGATGACTACCAAGCGGTCGACGCGGCCGACGAGTTCCTCGCATCCGCTCCCCCCGTCACGGAGGCTATCCTCAGTGCTTGGTGGCGCGAATCAGGGGCGTGTCCAAGAATCCCGTCGCTCGAAGCTTCCTGTGGCCTCTACTCCTTTGATGCAGACCCCGGCTACGGGGGACAGACGGTGTACCATCTCGACGCCTCACCCGTACGCCCTCTGCTAGAGCCCAAGGCGCCCCCCATTCTTCGTCGCGCTGCACGCCTTGTCCGCTTCCCAAGCGTCCGATTTGCCACCGTCACGCAGATCGACCTTTCCGGCCTCGTCCCCATCGTCATCGGCGACGGTTGAGCCTGAGCTTTGTTGCCCATCCGGCGGACTCGGTTGATGACCATCGAAGCTTGAGCGGAGAAATTCATGCCGTGGTACGCACCAAAGGATCCGATGCCGCGCGAGCAATGCCCTTGCTGCGGGTACGTGAGTCTACCCGAGCGCGGCATGAGCCTGATTTGCCTGGTATGCTTCTGGGAGGATGACGCGTTCATCGGCAATGAGTTGGATGGATATTCCCTTTGCAACAAGATGACCCTGCGGCAAGCAAGAGCCAATTTTATCGAGATTGGCGCGTGCGATGCAGAAATGCTGGTGCACGTTCTCCCCGTGCATGAGCGCGGAAGATTTCGGTACGAGCCGCTGTCGCCACCGGAGGCGGAAGCATGACGCAGCCCAACAAGCGTCTACTGCCAACCGCGCTCTGCGCCGCGGCAGAAGCTGGCGTTGGGCGGACGGGACACGCTTGATGAAGACATCTACGCCGCCCGTTGATCTCGATCCGTTCTTGGAATGGGTTCGCGTTCGCAGCGAGCGCGCGTGGGCGACGTGGCCTCAGCCGTCGCTCGAGACCTTCAAGCGCGCCCGTGTTGGCGGCTGTGCGTGGTGGCCAGGGACCCGCTGGCTGGGCGGGCTCACGGACGCTCAGATCGCCGCTGCCGAGCGGAAGTATAATCTGCACTTTCCCGGTGACTACCGGACCTTCCTGCGAAGCCTGCACGCGCCAGACCGCCATATGTTCCATGAGGGTTTCGCGGACGAAACCCTCGTCGAAGACGAGGTACCATCGTTCTTCAACTGGCTCGCGGATGACGAACAGATCGCGGACGCGATCGAGTGGCCGCTTGAAGGCTTGGTGTTTGATGTCCTGAACGACAGTCTGTGGCGCGATGAATGGGGCCCGCATCCTTCGGACGAAGCGGAGGCTCGGCACCGACTTGCCGATGTGCTCGGCCGGGCGCCTTGCCTCGTTCCCGTGGTGGGGCATCGTTACTTGGTAGAGGCAGACACCCCGCGTGGATATGTTGTGCTCTCCGTCTACCAGTCAGACATCATCATCTACGCCCGGGATGTTCGGACCCTGCTACTGGCCGAGTTGGCCGATTTGCTCGAAGTGCCCCACCCGCGCGGTGCTGGAAGTGTAACCGAAGCGGAATGGAAGGCAGCGAAGCGCATTCCTTTCTGGGGGGAGTTTGTTGGATGAAATCGCGCTCGTCACCCACCAGGACGATGGGGCACGCTGCCGGCGTGCGAGGTCCTGTGCTACGAGAAGACGAGCATGCCGCCCAACAAGCCGTTGCTGACCACGGTCCGGGCTGCCGAGCGCCGCGAGGCTGCCCGGACCGTGGCAGAACGGCTATTCGTTGGGCGGCTCTCGCCCAGAAACGTGCTGCCATGAGCCCTGTTCCGATGCCCTCCGATCTCGTCTACTTCACCGAGCGCGGATCGGGACCGCCCCTCCTGCTCATACATGGGCTGATGATCACGGGGGAGATGTTCGAGCCGGTCATCGAACATCTCGCAGCTCGGCATCGCGTGATTGTTCCAGACCTGCGTGGCCACGGGCGGAGCCGGGGACTTGCGCCGCCGTATACGGCGGCACAGCTTGCCTCTGACCTGTCGCGCCTGCTCGACCATTTGGGCATCGATTCTACCGCGGTGCTCGGCTATTCGCAGGGCGGTGCAATTGCGCAACAATTGGTCCTCGACCACCCCCGTCGATGCGACCACCTCGTGCTCGCATGCACCTACGCCTTCAACATGGCGACCTTTCGCGAGAGGATCGAAGGCCACCTCGTGCCATTTCTCGTCCTCGCCCTTGGCATGAGGCGGTTTGCGAAGCTCGTCGCCTCACAAGGATTGAAGCAGCTTGCCAAGGAGCGTGCCGACTGGGTTGTCGGCCTCATGGCGAACCAGGACGACAAGTTGATGGTATCCGCGTGGAGGGAGGCGATGGCGTTCGACAGCAGGCGCCGCCTGGCCCAGATCAGATGTCCGACGCTCGTCGTCGCCGCCTCGAACGATGACGCGGTCCCATTCCACCACGCGAAGATGCTCCATGACGGAATCACCGGGTCTCGGCTCGTCATGATCGATGGCGCTGGCCACGCGCTCCTCTGGACGCATCCCGACGAGCTTGTGCGGGTGACGAGCGAATTCCTCGGGGGTTGATCGCGCATGAAAGCCTTCTGCCGGTTGCATCCGCATGAACCGCCCAACGCACGGCTGCGCCCGACGGCGGTCAACTCCGTGGCGCCTGATGGCACCCTCCGTTGCACGCGGGTGAGCCGAGCGTTCGGCGGCGTGATCAAGGTTCGCAGATGACTACATCAAACGTGTTGCCGGAAGCGCTCGCGGCGGTCGTGGTCGCACGCGCGCTCGAGCTCTTCGGAGCGGGCGCCGATGACGCGAACTCGACTGTCTAAAAGGATGACGCTCTTCTCGCGAGCCCGTTGGTAAAAGCTATGCTGGCGCAGGCGCCCGGCCCGCACGATGCCGACCCGTGGAAACGCGTCATGACTCGGCTGGCCATTTCGTTGGCCCGAGAGGTTGTGACGTTATGGACCGACGCCTACCCTGACCGCGCGGAGCGTATCACCTCGCTCACCCCCGTCTGGACGCCGGCCCGCTGCCGTGGCAGGCGCCGCGCGCACGCGCGTTCGTCCGGCCGCCGGGCGCATCGAGCTTCGACAGCAAGCGCGCGCAGACGTCTGCGCAAGCGCTCGTGCGAGGCAGCGTTCGTCATACGCGTACATTTTCTGGGGACACACGCCCGCTCTCTTCGCGCCGGTGTTCGACGCGGACGACCGAGGGGACGCGACGTCGGCTCGCGCTCTATCCCCGAGCGGCTATCTCATGAGGCAGGGGAATTCGCTCCCCGCGCACCGCCGCGGTGATGGCCGTACGCAGGTACGCTTTCGGATCGAGCCCGCAGAGCTTCGCGCTCTCCACGAAAGAATAAAAGAGC